>NZ_FZNJ01000005.1:0-322248 GCF_900198535.1 Klebsiella sp. 2680
CCGTTCGACTTGCATGTGTTAGGCCTGCCGCCAGCGTTCAATCTGAGCCATGATCAAACTCTTCAATTTAAGTTTGATGCTCGTGAATTAAACTTCGTAATGAATTACGTGTTCACTCAGAGACTTGGTATTCATTTTTCGTCTTGCGACGTTAAGAATCCATGTCACTTTGAGTGCCCACACAGATTGTCTGATAAATTGTTAAAGAGCAGTTGCGACGCGCTTCAGCGCTCTGTCGCGAGGTGGCGTATAATACGCTTTCCTCTTACAGAGTCAACCCTGTTTTTCAGAGTCTTCCCCGCTGACCCGGCGGCTTGCATGCCGTTTCTCCGTGTCAGTGGGAGCGCATTATAGGGAGTTATTCGGCGGTGACAAGCGGTAAAATGCAATTTTATTTCAACCGCTCATCTTTTATACGTAACGCTTATTTTTGCTGCTTTTTAATCGCATTCGGCAGCTCTGCCAGGCTATTTAGCACCCAATCCGCAGCGCTTTCTGCTTCCGGGGTGACAGGCTTGCCGGTGCGCACTAATACTTTTGTGCCCACTCCCGCAGCCTGAGCCGCCTGCATATCTTCTACTTTATCGCCCACCATATAGGAAGCCGCCATATCGATATGCAGGTAATCGCGCGCCGAGATCAGCATTCCCGGATGCGGTTTGCGGCAGTCGCAGGTCTGGCGAAACTCTTTAACGGTTCCCTGCGGATGATGCGGGCAATAATAGATACCGTCCAGATCAACGCCGCGATCGGCCAGCGACCAGTCCATCCACTCCGTCAGCGTTTCAAACTGCTCTTCAGTAAACTTACCGCGGGCAATACCGGACTGGTTAGTCACCAGCACCAACGCATAGCCCATCTCCTTTAATTGACGCATTGCGTCGATAACGCCATCGATAAATTCAAAATTGTCGATTTCATGGACATAGCCGTGATCGACATTAATTGTGCCGTCACGGTCAAGAAAAATTGCGGGTACTGACTTTGCCACCGGTTTGCTCCTGATAAAGGCTAGTGCGCGTAGTATCGCATGTTTATAGACGCAAGAAAGTGCTCATTATACAGAGTCAGATTGATTTAGACGTCTGGATGCCTTAACATCCATTTCATTGACAGGCATCGCCTGAACACGGCAGAAGAAAATGCCACGGCAAACGGCTAAACGATAATAAATAACTGATGATAAAACTTTCAAATATCACCAAGGTGTTCCAGCAGGGGAACCGTAGCATACAGGCGCTGAATGATGTCAGCCTGCATGTCCCTGCCGGACAAATTTATGGCGTCATCGGCGCTTCTGGTGCGGGTAAGAGTACATTAATCCGCTGCGTTAACCTGCTTGAGCGTCCGACTCAGGGCAGCGTACAGGTTGGCGGTCAGGAGCTAACGGCACTTTCCGAAAAAGAGCTGACCCGCGCTCGCCGTCAAATCGGCATGATCTTCCAGCACTTTAACCTGCTTGCCTCGCGTACCGTATTCGGTAATGTCGCGTTGCCGCTGGAACTGGATAACACGCCGCAGGCAGAAATTAAACGCCGGGTGAGCGAACTACTGGAGCTTGTGGGCCTTGCCGATAAGCATGACAGTTATCCCGCTAATCTTTCTGGCGGACAAAAGCAGCGCGTAGCCATCGCCCGCGCTCTGGCCAGCAATCCAAAAGTGTTGCTTTGCGACGAAGCCACCAGCGCTCTGGATCCAGCCACTACCCGTTCGATTCTGGAACTACTGAAAGATATCAACCGTCGCCTGGGGCTGACCATTCTGCTGATCACCCACGAAATGGATGTTGTGAAACGCATCTGTGATTGCGTCGCCGTGATCAGCAACGGCCAGTTAATTGAACAGGATACGGTGAGTGAAGTCTTCTCTCATCCCAAAACGCCGCTGGCGCAGCAGTTTATTCAGTCAACGCTGCATCTGGATATTCCGGATGATTATCAGGCTCGCCTGAAGCCTGAGGCATATCCCGATAGCGTACCGATGCTGCGCATGGAGTTTACCGGCCATTCCGTTGATGCGCCGCTGCTCTCTGAAACCGCGCGTCGCTTCAATGTGAACAACAATATTATCAGCGCGCAGATGGATTACGCCGGCGGCGTGAAATTCGGCATTATGCTGACCGAAATGCACGGCGCACAGGAAGATACCCAGGCCGCAATCGCCTGGCTACAGGAACACCATGTAAAAATAGAGGTACTGGGATATGTCTGAACCCATGATCTGGCTGCTGATTCGCGGCGTATGGGAAACGCTGGCTATGACATTTGTCTCCGGCTTCTTCGGTTTTGTTCTCGGTCTGCCGGTTGGTGTACTCCTGTACGTCACGCGTCCAGGGCAAATTGTCGCTAACGCGAAGCTTTACCGTACACTGTCGGCGGTAGTAAACATTTTCCGTTCGATTCCGTTTATTATCCTGTTGGTCTGGATGATCCCTTTCACCCGCGTGATCGTAGGAACATCCATTGGATTGCAGGCGGCTATCGTTCCGCTGACGGTCGGCGCGGCGCCATTTATCGCGCGGATGGTCGAAAACGCACTGCTGGAGATCCCAACCGGCCTTATCGAAGCATCTCGAGCCATGGGGGCGACGCCAATGCAGATCGTCCGTAAGGTTCTTCTGCCGGAAGCGCTGCCGGGACTGGTCAATGCGGCAACCATTACGCTCATTACGCTGGTCGGCTATTCCGCGATGGGCGGCGCTGTCGGCGCTGGTGGTCTGGGGCAGATTGGCTATCAGTACGGCTACATCGGCTACAATGCAACCGTGATGAATACCGTACTGGTATTACTGGTTATTCTGGTTTATTTGATTCAATTCTCTGGCGATCGTATCGTCCGGGCAGTGACTCACAAATAACATTGCACACAATACAAAATATTACAGGAAGGAAATATCATGGCCTTTAATTTCAAAACCTTTGCGGCGGTAGGTGCGTTAATCGGTTCGCTAGCGCTGGCGGGTTGCGGTCAGGACGAAAAAGATCCGAACCATATCAAAGTTGGCGTTATCGTCGGGGCGGAACAGCAGGTTGCTGAAGTCGCGCAGAAAGTGGCAAAAGAAAAATACGGCCTTGATGTTGAACTGGTCACCTTCAACGACTATGTGCTGCCGAACGAAGCGCTGAGCAAAGGTGATATTGATGTTAATGCCTTCCAGCATAAACCGTATCTTGATCAACAAATTAAAGACCGCGGCTACAAACTGGTTCCAGTCGGAAACACTTTTGTTTATCCGATTGCCGGATATTCGAAAAAAATCAAATCCCTGGACGAACTGCAGCCGGGTTCTCAGGTCGCCATTCCTAACGATCCGACCAACCTCGGTCGCTCCCTGCTGCTGTTGCAGAAAGTTGGCCTGATCAAACTGAAAGAGGGCGTTGGTTTACTGCCTACGGCTCTGGATATTATTGAAAACCCGAAAAACCTGAAAATTGTTGAGCTGGAAGCCCCGCAGTTGCCGCGTTCACTGGATGATGCACAAATCGCTCTGGCGATTATCAATACCACTTACGCCAGCCAGATTGGCTTAACGCCGGCCAAAGACGGTATTTTTGTGGAAGGCAAAGATTCTCCGTACGTCAACCTGATTGTCGCGCGTGAAGACAACAAAGATGCGGAAAACGTTAAGAAATTTGTCCAGGCTTACCAGAGTGACGAAGTTTACGAAGCAGCCAACAAAATCTTTAACGGCGGTGCGGTGAAAGGCTGGTAATCTTTTTTCAGCGTAATATCATTCAGGACGGGCTTTATGCCCGTCTTGTCATTTATGCAATCACCTGATTCAATAGCGCCCTGTTTTATTATTTTTCGAGGAAATACTATGCGTGCTTTACCGGTCTGTTTTTTAGCACTCATGTTAAGCGGCTGTTCTATGCTAAGCAGATCTCCCGTCGAGTCTGAACAAAGCACTGCAACTCCGCCAGCCAAATCGGAACCGGCAAAACCAAGAGCGACGCGCCCGGCACCGGTAAGAATCTATACCGATGCAGCAGAACTGGTAGGTAAACCTTTCCGCGATCTGGGGGAAGTCACCGGTGAATCATGTCAGGCCTCAAACCAGGACTCTCCGCCGAATATCCCTACGGCCCGTAAGCGTCTACAAATTAATGCGGCAAAAATGAGAGCCAATGCGGTTCTGCTGCACCGTTGCGAAGTGACAAGCGGTACCCCAGGCTGCTACCGACAGGCCGTCTGCCTGGGTTCAGCGCTTAACGTTTCGGCGCAATGAGTGCTTTTCAGTTTGCGCAGATAGGCGTGATTCGCTCACCCTATAAAGAAAAGTTTGCCGTCCCTCGCCAGCCGGGAATTATCAAAAATGGCGGCGGTGAATTACAGCTGTTGCCCCCCTATAACCAGGCTGAAGCGGTGCGCGGCCTGGAGAACTTCAGCCATCTCTGGGTGCTGTTTGTCTTCCATCAGACAATGGAAGGCGGCTGGCGCCCGACCGTGCGTCCCCCCCGCCTCGGCGGCAATGTGCGAATGGGCGTTTTCGCCACCCGTTCGACCTTTCGTCCTAATCCCATCGGAATGTCGTTGGTCGAGCTCAAAGCCGTTCGCTGTCATAAAGAGCAGGTTATTCTGGAGTTAGGTAGTCTGGATCTGGTGGACGGCACTCCGGTCGTGGATATCAAACCTTACCTGCCCTTTGCCGAGGCGTTGCCGGATGCCAGCGCCAGCTATGCTCAGCAGGCACCGTCGGCGGAAATGGCGGTGCGCTTTACGCCGGAAACAGACGCGCAGCTTTTAACCCTCGAAAAACGTTATCCTCGGCTCAAATCGTTCATTACCGAGGTTCTGGCGCAAGATCCGCGTCCGGCATATCGTAAACAAGAAGAGGAAGGGAAAACATACGCCGTCTGGCTACTCGATTTTAACGTGCGCTGGCGGGTGATTTCGTCTGGTTTTGAAGTCTTTTCTCTCGAACCACGCTAATTTTATTTTCCTCTCTTTTGGCATCTTTGCCACGCTGGTAAACTAAACCACTTTTTTGTGTCAGGCTGGTTTTCAGCCTGTATCGATCGTTCAACTGGAACCGTAACAACATGCGTACTAGCCAATACCTGCTCTCCACTCTGAAGGAGACGCCTGCCGACGCCGAGGTTATCAGCCATCAGCTGATGCTGCGCGCCGGGATGATCCGCAAGCTGGCCTCCGGGTTATACACCTGGCTGCCGACCGGCGTGCGCGTCCTGAAAAAAGTCGAAAACATCGTGCGTGAAGAGATGAACAACGCCGGTGCCATCGAGGTGTCGATGCCAGTGGTTCAGCCCGCTGACCTGTGGCAAGAGAGTGGTCGCTGGGAACAGTACGGCCCGGAACTGCTGCGTTTTGTTGACCGTGGCGAGCGTCCGTTCGTACTCGGCCCAACCCATGAGGAAGTCATCACCGACCTGATTCGTAACGAGCTGAGCTCTTACAAACAACTGCCGCTGAACTTCTATCAGATCCAGACCAAATTCCGTGACGAAGTCCGTCCGCGCTTTGGCGTGATGCGTTCTCGCGAATTCCTGATGAAAGACGCTTACTCTTTCCATACCTCTCAGGAATCCCTGCAGGAAACATACGACGCCATGTATGCCGCTTACAGCAAAATCTTCAGCCGTATGGGCCTGGATTTCCGCGCGGTACAGGCAGACACGGGGTCAATCGGCGGTAACGCATCCCACGAGTTCCAGGTACTGGCGCAAAGCGGTGAAGATGATGTGATCTTCTCTGATTCTTCTGACTACGCGGCTAACATCGAATTCGCCGAAGCCGTTGCGCCGAAAGCGCCGCGCGCGGCTGCCAGCCAGGAGATGACGCTGGTTGATACGCCAAACGCGAAAACCATCGCAGAGCTGGTTGAGCAGTTCAATCTGCCGATTGAGAAAACCGTCAAAACGCTGCTGGTGAAAGCGGTTGAAGAGAGCCAGTTTCCGCTGGTTGCCCTGCTGGTACGTGGCGATCACGAGCTGAACGAAGTGAAAGCGGAAAAACTGCCGCAGGTTGCCAGCCCGCTGACCTTCGCAACCGAAGACGAGATTCGTGCGCTAGTGAAAGCCGGCCCGGGTTCTCTGGGGCCGGTGAATATGCCGATTCCGGTGATCATTGACCGTACCGTAGCCGCGATGAGCGATTTCGCCGCTGGCGCGAATATCGACGGCAAGCACTACTTCGGCATCAACTGGGATCGCGATGTCGCGACGCCAGACGTCGCCGATATCCGTAACGTCGTGGCAGGCGATCCAAGCCCGGACGGCCAGGGCACGCTGCTGATTAAACGCGGCATCGAAGTGGGTCATATCTTCCAGCTGGGCACCAAGTATTCCGAAGCGCTGAAAGCCTCCGTACAGGGCGAAGATGGTCGTAACCAGATCCTGACGATGGGTTGCTACGGTATCGGGGTAACGCGCGTGGTGGCGGCGGCGATTGAGCAGAACCACGACGAACGCGGGATCGTATGGCCTGACGCCATTGCGCCATTCCAGGTTGCCATTCTGCCGATGAACATGCACAAATCCTTCCGCGTGCAGGAACTGGCGGAAAAACTGTACGGCGAACTTCGCGCCCTGGGTATTGAAGTGCTGATGGATGACCGTAAAGAACGTCCGGGCGTGATGTTTGCGGATATGGAACTGATCGGCATCCCGCACACTATCGTGCTGGGCGACCGTAACCTCGACAACGACGATATTGAATACAAATACCGTCGTAACGGCGAGAAGCAGCTGATTAAAACTGGCGAGATCGTCGATTTCCTGGTGAAAGCCATTAAAGGTTAATTAGCACCTTCAAATGCAAAAAGGCCTCGGAAATAAGAGGCCTTTCTTTTTTACGCCGACAATTTTTACTGGTTACACTCTTTTCCCGGAATAAATTTAATATTCTTATCCGCCACCAACGTTTTGACCATCGCGCCGCTATCCGGGTTGGCATCAAAGGTAAAATGTCCTTCCACCTGTAGCAGCACCGGGCGACTATCCGTACCACGCGCAGCGGCATAATCGCGCTCTAGATGAGCATTGCTGGCTACCACGACGCGTTTGCCGGTTGCGCAATCGGTAAAGGTCGCGGCATCCGCCATAAAGAAGTACATTCCACGCATCGCCATCGGCGTGATGGGCAGACTGGCTTTTACTGATGCCAGCGTATAGTTCAACGCCGATTCAATTGGGTTACCATCACGATCGAGCATTTCAAGCCTGTCGCCTTTATCCCGATAATAAGACTTCTCGCCTTTGCTATCGGTCAGCACCAGCTTATCCGCCGTTCGTGCCCAGGTACCGTATGACGCAAAAGAAGAAGGTTCGCGACTCACGCCCTGATAGCGTTCATTCATCACCCAGGTACCGTCTTTTTCCAGAAAGAGCGACGTTTCGATACCTTCGCAATCGGCACAAGGCAGCACGCCGCGCCAGCTTTGCTGCATGGGTTTCATTTCTGCCATCGGTGCGGCCTGAAGCGTTTCAACCTCCGGGCGATTATTACAGCCAAATAGCACAAAAAGCGAGCAGACTGCGACAACTGAAAATATAGCGGTCTTCACTGTAAATTCCTTATCATCCATTCAACCAGTTTGCCATTCCCTTAATTAATGGCGAACTTTCCCACGCAGCGCTTTGACTGACGACTTTTGCGCCTTCGAAGCGAGTCGGCGCTCTTTTGACGCCCGGGTCGGCCGCGATGGCCGCCGACGCTTTTGCACTGCGGTTAATTCTTGTATTAAGGCAACCAGACGGGCAATCGCCGCTTCGCGATTCATTTCCTGGCTGCGATATTCCTGAGCCTTAATAATAACCACCCCATCGGCAGAAATTAAGTGGTGTCTGGCGGTAAGCAGACGTTCCTTATAATATTCTGGCAGACTTGAGGCCCTAATATCAAAGCGCAAATGAATAGCCGTTGATGCTTTATTTACGTGCTGTCCCCCCGCCCCCTGCGCGCGTATCCCGGAGAGCACAACTTCTTCATCCGCAATGGCCACGCGATGGCTAATCGTAATCATGCGGGTGTTTGCCAGGCCGTCAAATGAATTTCCAGATTATTCTGAGCATCAGATAACCAGATACTGCCATCCTGAATGGTCGCCTGGAGCGACATCGTGCGATCGGCAAAGGTACTGAGCTGAGCCAGTTGAGTATCATCTAAATACCATACCGTCAGCTTCGAAAACTGCGTCATTTTGCTCTTGTTCTGCTGCCACCAAATTTCAGCCGCCCGGCTATTATAGGCAAATAGCACAACCTCTTGCGCCCGTGAGCAAGCCTTTTTAATTCGCCGTTCATCCGGCAGCCCCAGCTCAACCCACAGGTCTACGCCCAGATGATCGTTCAGCAGCCAGAGTTCCGCTTCATCTTCAGAGGACAAACCGCGGGTGAACACCAGACGCTCATCGGCATATTTAATCCACGCCAGCAGACGTAGCATCATGCGCTCCTGGGTTTCTGACGGATGCTGAGCCAGCGTCAGACTGGCATCCAGAAACCGGTTGCGGTCTAGATCGGCTACATTCACCGTTGCTTTATAAATCGTCGCTTTCAGCGCCATGAATCATCTCCTGATAAAAATGGTGTACATTGTAGCGAAACTGGCAACAAAAGGCTGTCAGCATTCAACGGCTCCTGTTTCATCCTGCTGATATTGTTTAAATGCCTATGGTATAGTCACCTTGCTAAACAGAGTTTATCTTCGTAGGCTTAAACTTACATCCCACGGTTGAGTCAGAGCGCTGACAGGAGGGCATGTGGACAAATATTGTGAGTTAATACGCAAGCGGTATGCGGAAATAGCCAGCGGGGACCTGGGATATATCCCGGATGCGCTCGGTTGCGTACTGAAAGTATTGAATGAGATTGCGGTGGATCAGGCTCTTTCTGAGTCAGTCAAGGAAAAGGCCGCGTATGCGGCGGCAAACTTACTGGTGAGCGATTATGTCAATGAATGATACTTATCAACCCATCAATTGCGATGATTATGACAATCTCGAGCTTGCCTGCCAGCACCATCTTGTCCTGGCACTGGCGCTTAAAGATGGCGAGCAGTTGCAGGCGAAGGCCAACGATCTTATCTCACGCAAAAATATCGAGTATCTGGTGGTGGAACTCGCCGGTAACGTCCGCGAGCTACGCCTGGATAAAATCGCCAGCTTCAGCCACCCGGAAATCGGTACCGTGGTGGTCAGCGAGTCCTGACCCCAAACGGGTGGCTCAGCCGCCCGTTTTCCTCCATTCCATCTGTACGCCTTCGCCTTCCCGAACGCGCCCATCTTCCGTAATAAACAGACTGTCTGCCGCGGTAATGAGCGCTTCGCCATAAAACAGTAACGGCGTAGTATTGCGACGCCAGGGAGCAACGCCCAGCTCCTGCCAGAGCTTCTTCAGCTTGCGTCCTCCCTGACGACCCACGATATGCAGATTCCCGCTGGCGCGAAAGCGGATTGTTACCGCTTCCCCCGGATTTGGCCTGCGCAACGGCCCGGCGGGCAGTATCGCCAGCTCACCGAGGCCATCCGGTAACGGCAGCGACTTAAAGATATCATCCCATACCAGCACCGTCTCACTCTGGCCGGGAATATATTTCACCCAATGCAGCCGCTGCTGATAGCGACGAACGGTATAATGGCCAAGACGCAGGCAGGGATAAGCATCTTCACGCGCCAGCGCCACTTCACGCCAGATACGCTCCGGCACCTCGCGGGCAGGCATCGGCGCATTGCGTCCTGCCAGCCAACGGCGCAGCAGCGCCGCCCGACGCGGTGCGCTCATTGTTCGCAATGGCGCAATAGCCAGCGAGCCGTCTTCAGCCACCAGCGTCGCCAGTTCCGTCGCCAGCATTTCGTCCAGCAGTTGTTCCTGTTCGCCGCACAAACTGGCACTGCGCGCAACAGCATCGACAAAGTGCGGCCAGCGAGCCCGGAGCTGCGGGACAATACGCAGACGGAGAAAATTACGGTCGTAAGCGTCGTCCTGGTTGCTTTCATCTTCAATCCAGGTGAGCTGATGGGCGAGCGCCCACTGCTGCAGCGACTCGCGGCTTTCATTCAGTAACGGGCGCAGCAGTTTCGTCGCGGCAAAGTCGGATTCGCCGGCCATCGCCGATAGTCCGGTTGGGCCACTCCCCCGTTTAAGAGCCAGCAGGAAAGTTTCACACTGATCGTCAAGGTGCTGCGCGGTCACCAGCGCTTCACCTGGCAAAAGCGCCTCACGGAATGCCTGATAGCGCGCCTGCCGCGCGTGGGCCTCAATCCCCAGGCCCTCATCGCCGAGCGTCACCCGTTCGACCAGCAGCGGCACCTGCCACTGCTGGCAAATTTGCTGGCAGTGCGCCACCCAACCGTCGGCGTTAGCGCTGAGCCCGTGGTGAATATGCATCGCCCGCAGATGAATTGTTGGGTCCAGTTGGCGCCAGAGCACCAGCCGATACAGGAGCACGGTCGAATCCAGCCCACCGCTGAAGGCCAGCAAAAACTGGCGATGCGGCTGGAGCGTTTGAGCAATATCCGGGATCATCATGATGAGCGTTCTGACTGAAGAAAGCGTGTCCGGCACGTTACCCGGCAGGACACGACCTGACAAGAATTACTGTTGATAAATCTCCAGCGGCAGGCCATCCGGATCCTTAAAAAAGGTGAAGCGTTTATCGGTAAACGGGTCAATACGAATACCTTCGCAAGCGATGCCGTGCAGCTCAAGATGGGCAACAGCGTCGTCAATATCCTCAACGCTAAACGCCAGATGGCGTAACCCGCAGGCTTCGGGACGGCTCGGACGCGAAGGCGGAAACGGGAAAGAAAACAGTTCAATAACATATTCACCATTCAGCGCCAAATCGCCCTTCCATGAATCACGTTCTTCACGGTAAAACTCCGCCAACAGAGTAAAACCCAGAATATCGCAGTAGAAAGCCTTACTCTGCGCATAATCTGTCGCGATGATGGCAATATGATGAACCCGTTTTAAACCCAGCATATTAAAATTCCTCCCGTTGAAGCCGATAACGTTACTCGCTCAGTTGATGACTGCGCAAGCCGCTGAGTCATTTTTTAACACCCGGACCCGATATACGCCATCTTCATCACGCTTCGCCCCGTGGATATCGGTTTCAAAACCAGGATAGTGGCGGCCAATTGAACACAGCATTAACAGGAAATCGAGCACTGCGCGGCTCTCCTCCGTGATCATCTCCCCGGGCATCAGCAACGGCACGCCAGGCGGATACGGCAGGATCATATTCGCTGAAATGCGTCCGACCAGATTCTCCAGTTCAATGGTTTCCACTTCGCCTTTAATCTGCCGCTGCCATGCCTGATGCGGCGTCATTTTCATCTCCGGCAGGACATCAAAGGCGCGTAGCATCAGCTGCGAAAGCTGATGCTGGCGGATCAGACGATGAATGCCCTGCGCCAAATCCTGAATGCGCATATTGCGGTAAAAATCCGGATCTTCGGCGTACAAATCCGGCAGCATATTCCTGACCCGTAAATTCAGATCGTAGGAGCGCTTAAACTCGGTTAACCCGCGTAATAGCCCCATCGCCCGGGTTTTATCAATACCAATGCTGAAGAGAAACAGAAGGTTGTACGGCCCGGTTTTTTCGACCACCACCCCGCGTTCATCAAGAAATTTAGCCACCAGCGCGGCCGGTATGCCTTCGTTATCCATATGACCCTGTTGATCCATACCTGGCGTCAGGATCGTGACTTTCACCGGATCGAGGAACATATGGTCGGCATCGGCATCCTGAAAACCGTGCCACGGCTCACCAGGCGCCACCGGCCAGCACTGCGCATCATTGATCTCCTCCGGCTGCCAGATATCAAAGAACCAGCCGTCAGACTCTTCGCGTAACCGCTGCACTTCTTTACGAAAATCCAGCGCTCGTTCAATTGAACGCTCGATGAGTCGCCTGCCGGAATTACCGCGCAGCATCGCCGCCGCGGTTTCAATGGAGGCGACAATCGGGTAGCTCGGGGAAGTTGAGGTATGCATCATAAAGGCTTCATTAAAGGTATCTTCATCGTAGTTGCCTTTAATATGGATAAGCGAAGCCTGCGAGAGCGCAGCCAACATTTTATGCGTCGACTGGGTTTCAAAGATCACTTTTCCCGGGATGCGATCGCCGCTCATTCCGCTTTTTCCCTGATAGATCGGGTGAAAATGGGTGTAAGGTACCCAGGCGGAATCAAAGTGGATCGACGGCACGTCAAGGGTCTCTTTGATCCAGGTGGTGTTATACAGCAGTCCGTCGTAAGTGGAGTTGGTGATCACCGCATAGGCGGGCCATCCGGCGCCCCCAACGGTATTGACTTTTTGCTGTATCGCATCGCGGGTAAATTCACGCTTCGGAATACCGCCGAGTATCCCCAGTGCGTTACGCGTCGGCTTTAACCACAGTGGCACCACATCGTTCATCATCAGCAGATGCGCCAGCGATTTATGGCAATTGCGATCGATAAGCAGCGTGCTGCCCGCCGGGGCGGAATACATGCCGACAATTTTATTCGACGTCGAAGTGCCATTGGTGACCATGTAGCTCTGTTCGGCACCGAATGCGCGGGCAATATACTCTTCCGCTTCCAGATGTGGACCACTATGATCGAGCAGCGACCCCAGTTCCGTCACCGAAATCGAGACATCCGCCTTTAAGGTATTGCCACCGAAAAAATCATAAAACAGGCATCCCACCGGGCTTTTTTGATAGGCAGATCCGCCCATATGGCCGGGGGTACAGAAAGTATATTTCCCCTCCTGGACATAGTTGAATAATGCTTTGGTAAACGGCGGGGTAATGTTATCAAGGTATTCGCGGGTGTACTGACCAATGCGGGTAGCGATCTCTTCCGCCAGCCCCAGCGCGTATTCAAAGAACCACAGCGTCATACGCAAATCCTGGCCGCTGACATCCATCGTCGAATGTGCGTTGATAAAAGCGTACAGGGGCAGGTATTCATTCAGACGATTAATATCGCTGCACAGATCAACGCTATATTCATCCCAGTCAAAAATAACGCCGCAGATCCGCGGATTATGCTCGATAAACAGCAAAAGGTCGGCGCTGTTCTGCGGCCAGATAGTCTGGAAGCCTTGCCGTTGCAGCGCGGCTTCCAGCTCTTGAATCGGTTCGTCTTTATAATAGACACCCTGGGGACCCATGATCGCGATGATATTCACGCCTTCCTCCTGAAATTTACCCGATGAAAGCATCATAACAACCACGCCAGCGCTTAGCACTGGCGTATTTCTCTTGTTGCATCGCGTTACGCGACAATATCATCCGCTTGCTCATTTCATCGCATCTTCGCGAATGACACATAAAAAAGGCCGGAGAATCCGGCCATTAGCGATAAGAAATCAGATAAATAATCAGGCGTAACCGTAGCTCATCAAACGTTGATAGCGACGGTTCAACAGCTCGTCCTTATCCAGAACATCGAGATCGGCAAGATCGGCCAACAGCTGTTCTTTCAGAGATGCCGCCATCGCTTGCGGATTACGATGCGCGCCACCCAGTGGCTCAGGAATGATGGAATCAATCAGCTTCAGCTCTTTCAGGCGCGACGCGATAATCCCCATCGCTTCGGCAGCCAGCGGCGCTTTGTCCGCGCTTTTCCACAAAATGGACGCGCAGCCTTCCGGGGAGATAACGGAATAGGTGCTGTACTGCAGCATATTCACTTTATCGCCCACGCCAATCGCCAGCGCGCCGCCGGAACCGCCTTCGCCAATAACGGTACAAATCACCGGTACGCTCAGGCGCGACATTTCACGCAGGTTACGGGCGATCGCTTCGGACTGACCGCGTTCTTCCGCCCCCACGCCAGGGTAAGCGCCAGGGGTGTCGATAAAGGTAATAATCGGCATGTTGAAACGCTCGGCCATTTCCATCAGACGCAGCGCTTTGCGATACCCTTCTGGTGCCGGCATGCCGAAATTACGACGGATTTTCTCTTTCGTTTCACGGCCTTTCTGATGACCAATAATCATCACCGGGCGACCATCCAGACGCGCGATACCGCCAACAATCGCTTTATCATCCGCATAGGCGCGGTCTCCCGCCAGTTCGTCAAATTCATCAAACGCCAGACGAACATAGTCCAGCGTGTATGGACGTTGCGGGTGGCGCGCCAGTTGAGCAACCTGCCATGCGCCAAGATCGGCAAAGATTTTGCGCGTCAGTTCTACGCTTTTTTCACGCAGACGATGCACTTCTTCATCGATATTAATATCCAGTTTCTCGTCCTGGCGGCTTACCGCTGTCAGAGAATCGATTTTTGCTTCCAGCTCTGCAATCGGCTGTTCAAAATCAAGGAAATTCAGACTCATAGTATTCCTGTATTAGTCAAACTCCAGTTCCACCTGCTCCGAACCAATGAGGCCACGGAGATCGTTTAGCAAACGATCGCTCGGAGAGACACGCCACGTCGCGCCAAAACGCAACCGCGCGCGTGCATCCGCCCTCTGATAGTAGAGATGTACTGGAATTGTCCCCGAGCGGTGGGGTTCCAGAGACTGACGGAGTCGGTTTAAAAGCTGGTCATCAATTTGCCTGTCCGTCAGCGAGATAGCAAGCCCGCGAGCATATTTTTCCCGGGCTTCGTCAATATCCATGACCTCGCGGGCGGTCATTTTAAGTCCCCCGCTGAAGTCATCAAAGCTGACCTGTCCGCTGACAATAAGTATGCGGTCTTTTTCCAGCAGTTGCTGATATTTATCCAGAGCGTCGGTAAACAGCATAACTTCCAGACGTCCGGAACGGTCATCCAGGGTACAGATGCCGATACGATTGCCGCGCTTGGTGACCATAACCCTTGCGGCAATCACGAGCCCCGCAGCCGTGGTCACTTTGCCACGTTCTGTTGGATGCATGTCTTTCAGCCGGTAGCCTCCGACATAACGCTCAATTTCCTTTAAATACTGATTGATGGGGTGCCCTGTCAGGTAAAGCCCCAACGTTTCACGTTCCCCGTCCAGCACCACCTGCTCTGGCCACGGCTGACAGCTGGCATAGGATTGTTCAATTTGCTCCGGCTCTTCCGCCAGTACGCCAAACATATCGGCCTGACCGATGGCCTCCGCTTTAGCATGCTGATCGGCGGCTTTTAGCGCATCGCCGAGCGAGTTCATCAGCGCGGCGCGGTGCGGACCCAGACGGTCAAACGCCCCGGACATGATCAGTTTTTCCAGCACCCGGCGGTTAAGCTTTTTGGTGTCGGTTCGCGCGCACAAATCGAACAGTTCACGGAAATAACCGCCGTTATTGCGCGCTTCAATAATCGCCTCGATCGGGCCTTCACCCACGCCTTTGATCGCGCCGATACCGTAAACGATCTCACCGTCGTCATTAACATGGAAGTGATACAGCCCGGAATTGATATCCGGCGGCAGAATTTTCAGCCCCATACGCCAGCATTCGTCCACCAGACCTACCACCTTCTCGGTGTTGTCCATATCGGCAGTCATTACCGCCGCCATAAACTCAGCCGGATAGTGCGCTTTCAGCCACAGCGTCTGATAAGAGACCAGCGCATAGGCGGCGGAGTGCGATTTGTTAAACCCGTAACCGGCAAATTTCTCCACCAGGTCAAAGATTTTCATCGCCAGCTCGCCATCGACGCCATTTTTCTTTGCGCCATCTTCAAAAACAGAGCGCTGCTTGGCCATCTCTTCCGGCTTTTTCTTACCCATCGCTCGACGCAGCATATCCGCGCCGCCGAGGGTATAACCGGAGAGCACCTGGGCAATCTGCATAACCTGTTCCTGATACAGAATGATGCCGTAGGTCGGCTCCAGTACCGGTTTCAGGCTCTCATGCTGCCACTGCACATCCGGGTAAGAAATCTCTTCGCGCCCGTGCTTACGGTCGATAAAGTTATCCACCATCCCCGACTGCAGCGGACCGGGGCGGAACAGCGCCACCAGGGCGATCATATCTTCGAAGCAGTCAGGCTGCAGACGCTTAATCAGATCCTTCATGCCGCGGGATTCAAGCTGGAAGACCGCTGTGGTTTCCGAGCGTTGCAGCATGTCGAAACTTTTCTTGTCATCCAGCGGGATCGCGGCGATATCCAGCGGCGGCTCGCCGTTTTTCTCGCGGCGGGCGTTAATCATCTCCAGCGCCCAGTTAATGATAGTGAGCGTGCGCAGCCCCAGAAAGTCGAATTTGACCAGCCCGGCGTATTCCACATCGCTTTTATCAAACTGGGTAACCGGATGGCGCCCTTCTTCGTCACAATACAGCGGCGCAAAATCGGTGATTTTAGTTGGCGCGATAACCACCCCACCCGCATGCTTACCGGCGTTACGCGTGACGCCTTCCAGCTTGCGCGCCATATCGATCAGCGCTTTAACTTCCTCATCCGCCTCGTAAATTTCCGGCAGCTGTGGTTCCGCCTCAAACGCTTTCGCCAGCGTCATGCCCGGATCTGGCGGTACCAGCTTGGAGATACGGTCGACAAAACCGTACGGATGCCCCAGCACGCGCCCCACGTCACGGATAACCGCTTTCGCCGCCATCGTACCGAAGGTAATAATCTGCGATACCGCATCGCGGCCGTACATATCCGCGACGTGCTCGATAACCTGGTCGCGTTTCTCCATACAGAAGTCAACGTCGAAGTCAGGCATGGAGACACGTTCCGGGTTAAGAAAACGTTCGAACAGCAGGTCGAACTCCAGCGGATCAAGATCGGTAATTTTTAGCGCATAGGCCACCAGCGACCCTGCACCGGAACCGCGTCCCGGCCCTACCGGTACGCCGTTATCTTTTGACCACTGGATAAATTCCATCACGATGAGGAAGTAACCCGGGAATCCCATCTGGTTAATCACCTGCAGTTCAATATCCAGACGTTCATCATACTCAGGGCGGCGCTTTTTACGCTCCTCTTCATCCGGGAATAAAAACGCCAGACGCTCTTCCAGACCTTGCTTCGATTTTTGTACCAGGAAGTCTTCGGTGGTCATATCCCCTGTAGGGAACTGTGGCAGAAAATATTCGCCAAGACGCACCGTTACGTTACAGCGTTTGGCGATCTCAACGCTATTTTCCAGCGCTTCCGGGATGTCGGAGAACAGCTCGCACATCTCGTCTTCGCTACGCATATACTGCTGAGGAGAATAATTACGCGGCCGTTTCGGATCGTCGAGCGTAAAACCATCGTGAATCGCGACGCGGATTTCGTGCGCGTCAAAGTCATCGCTGTTAATAAAGCGGACATCATTCGTCGCGACAACCGGTAAGCCACGCGTTTCCGCCAGCTCAACCGCGGCGTGCAAATACGTTTCTTCATCCTGGCGCCCCGTACGGATCAGCTCCAGGAAGTAGCAATCGGGAAAGTGTTCTTCATAAAACGCGACGCACTCTTCGACTAACGCATTGTTGCCGCGCAGCAAGCTACGCCCGACATCGCCCATCCGGCCGCCGGAGAGAAGAATCAAACCTTCTTTCAGCTCGATCAGCCAGTCGCGATCAATGACCGGCCCCGCCGCCCCGTAGCCGCGTTGATAAGCTCTGGAAATCAGCAGCGTCAGGTTCTGATAGCCACTATTGTTGGCGGCAAGTACCGTCAAATGCGTGAGTTCATCGCCCATCAACTCGCTCTGAACATTAAAGTCAGCGCCAACGATGGGTTTAATCCCGACGCCATGACCCGCTCCGTAAAACTTCACCAGACCACAGAGGTTGGTAAAATCGGTAATCGCCAGCGCAGGCATGCCTAACGCGGCAGCCTGTTTCACCAGCGGACCGGTTTTCGCCAGCCCATCAATCATGGAATAGTCGCTGTGCACCCTCAGGTGTACGAAACGTGGTTCAGCCATCTTCAGATCCTGCGTTACTTAATTGCTTGCATATCAATTCAGGATGCCAGGCCCAGCGCACGTTTCACCGGGCCGAAACTACGCCGGTATTGCTCGATGACACCATGTTCCAGCAGCTTTTGCAGATGAAAAGCGGTGGGATAACCTTTATGTTGCGCAAAGCCGTACTGGGGAAAGGCCCGATCAAGTTCAGCCATTTCAGCATCGCGTGTCACCTTCGCCAGAATCGACGCAGCGCTAATTTCCGCCACCCGGCTGTCTCCTTTAACAACCGCCAGCGAAGGCATGGGTAGTGAGGGACAGCGGTTACCATCAATCAGGACAAACTCAGGAGGAATACTCAGGCCAGCGACGGCGCGCTGCATTGCCAGCATAGTCGCATGCAGAATATTCAGCGTATCGATTTCATGCGGTTCCGCACGGCCAAGGCTCCAGCACAGCGCTTTTTCTTTGATCTCGTCAAATAGCGCCAGACGGCGTTTTTCACTTAGTTTTTTTGAGTCATTAAGACCGACGATCGGCCTTTCCGGATCGAGAATAACCGCCGCAGTCACCACAGCGCCAACCAGCGGACCGCGGCCAACTTCATCAACGCCGGCAACCAGACGGGCGTGCGGATAAACGAATTCCATCATTTTGCTAACTCCAGTACTGCATCCGCCGCCTGCTCATCAGCGTTGCAACGGATCTGCTGATGCAGCGTACGGAAAGTCTCATGCATATCGTGGCTGGCTTTGCTATCGTCCAGCAGTGGCTTCAGCGCATCGGCTAACGCCTGTGGCTGGCATTCATCCTGCAGCAACTCTTTCACCAGTTCGCGTCCGGCAAGCAAATTCGGCAACGACACATAGTCGGTTTTAACCAGTCGCTTCGCCAGCCAGAAGGTAAACGGCTTCATCCGATAGCCAACGACCATCGGGCATTTCGCCAGCATACACTCCAGCGCCGCCGTCCCGGAAGCCAGCAGCGCGGCATCACTGGCGATCATCGCATCCCGCGCCTGGCCATCAAGCAGATGCACAGCCAGATCAGGCGCTGTTTGCGCTTTGATGCGCTCAAACTGTTCGCGACGCTTTACATTAACCAGCGGCACGACAATCTCCAGGTCAGGATAATCATTTCGCAGGATCTGCGCCGTTTTCAGGAAATCTGCGCTGAGCATCTCCACTTCCGCGCCGCGGCTACCGGGCAGTAGCGCCAGGCAGTGCGCCTCCCGGGCGATTCCCAGGCGATCGCGCGCCGCACCTTTATCCGGGTCCAGAGGCATCGCATCGGCCATTGTATGGCCGATAAACCGGCACGGAACGTTGAATTTGTCATAAAACGCTTTTTCAAAAGGCAGAAATGCCAGCACCAGATCGGTGGATCTGCCAATTTTGAAAACGCGTTTTTGCCGCCATGCCCAAACCGATGGGCTCACGTAATGGATCGTTTTAATACCCTGTTGCTTCAGGTTGCCTTCGAGCGTGATATTGAAATCAGGGGCATCAATACCGACAAACACATCGGGTTTAAGTTCGGTGAATCGTCGGGTCAGATCGGCGCGAATATGCAACAGACGACGCAGGCGACCGAGCACTTCAACAATGCCCATGACCGCCAGCTCTTCCATCTCATACCAGGCTTCGCAGCCTTCGGCCTGCATTAGCGGCCCCGCTACGCCAACAAAGCGGGCATCAGGTACGCGAGCCTTGAGTGCGCGGATAAGGCCGGCACCAAGAATATCGCCGGAGGTTTCTCCGGCGACCAGGGCAATCGTTAAGGGACGCTGTCCAGCCATTAACGAATCAGACCGCGCGTTGAACGCGCAAAGAAGTCGGTAAATGTCTGAACTTCTGGGTGCTGTGCCGCCAGTTCGGCGATCTCTGCCTTCGCTTCATCCAGCGTTTTGCCGCTGCGATACAGCAGCTTATACGCGTTGCGAATCGCGGTGATCGCTTCACGGCTGAAACCACGGCGCTTCAACCCTTCGATATTGACGCCAAACGGCGTTGCGTGGTTACCCTGCGCAATAACAAATGGCGGAACGTCTTGCGCGACGCCAGAGCAGCCGCCAACCATGACGTGCGCGCCAATAATGCAGAACTGATGCACAGCGGTCATTCCGCCGATGATAACAAAATCATCCAGCGAAACATGACCCGCGAGCGTGGCGTTATTCGCCAGAATACAGCGGTCGCCAAGCGTACAATCATGTGCCACATGGGCGTTGATCATTAGCAGGTTATCACTGCCCACCTTCGTTAATCCACCGCCCTGTACTGTGCCGCGATGAATGGTGACGCTTTCGCGGATGCGGTTGCGATCGCCAATTTCCACACGTGTCGGTTCACCAGCATATTTCAGATCCTGGTTAACTTCACCAATGGAAGCGAACTGATAGATCTCGTTATCGCAGCCAATTTTGGTATGACCGTTAATAACAACATGAGATTTCAGTACGGTGCCTTCGCCAATTTCGACGTCAGCGCCAACAATACAAAACGGGCCAATATGAGCATTTGCGCCAATACGAGCGCCGTCTTCCACAATAGCGGTTGGATGAATAAAGGCGGTTTTATCAATCACGTATCAGGCCTCCCGGCTACGGGCACACATCATCGTTGCTTCGCAAACCACTTTCCCGTCCACCAGCGCAACGCCTTTGAAACGCGTCAAACCGCGACGGGTTTTCTCAAAAGTGACTTCCATAATCATCTGATCGCCTGGCACGACCGGGCGTTTAAAACGCGCTTCATCAATCCCGGCAAAATAATAGAGCTCGCCCGGTTCCAGTTTTCCGACGCTTTTGAACGCCAGAATACCGGTAGCCTGAGCCATTGCTTCCAGAATCAGTACACCAGGTAAAATCGGCTTACCAGGGAAGTGCCCCTGGAAAAACGGCTCATTTACAGAAACATTTTTTACTGCGCGCAGAAAACGGCCTTCTTCAAAATCCAGCACCCGATCGACCAGCAGGAACGGGTAACGGTGGGGCAGAAGTTCCAGAATCTCTTCAATGTGCAGAGTATGAGTGTCAGTAGTCAAAATACTCTTCCTGTCAAATATACTAAAAGACAATAATAACACGGCCTGCAGCAATCCCATGGACGCAACAGGCCGAAAATTTAATGTGCCGGGCAGGGGGACACTAATCTTGTTGATTAACCTTGCGCTCAATGGCTTTGAGACGCTTGCTCATATCATCAATATTCAGCACTAATGCCGCGGTTTTACGCCAAACCTTGTTTGGTTGCAGCGGAATACCCGAAGAGTAAACCCCTGGCTCGGTAATAGGACGCATCACCATCCCCATTCCCGTCACGGTGACCTTATCGCAGATCTCCATGTGCCCGTTAATCACGCTGGCGCCACCAATCATGCAGTAGCGGCCAATTTTCAGGCTACCCGCCATGATTACACCACCGGCAACTGCGGTATTGTCGCCAATCACCACGTTATGCGCAATCTGGCACTGATTATCAATGATGACACCGTTACCGATCAAGGTATCGTCCAGCGCGCCGCGGTCAATTGTTGTGCAGGCGCCGATTTCCACACGATCGCCAATGATGACGCGCCCAAGCTGCGGGATCTTCACCCAGTTGCCGCGATCGTTGGCATAACCGAAGCCGTCCGCGCCAATCACCGTACTGGACTGAATCAGGCAATTTTCGCCAATCTCTATATCGTGATAAACGGTGACATTGGCCCATAAACGCGAACCTGCACCTATTTTCGTATTTTTCCCAACGAAACACCCTGCGCCGATAATGACGTTATCACCGAGAACCACGCCCGATTCGATAACGGCATTCGGCCCAATAGCAACGCCGGCTCCCAGCTTCGCTGTCCCATCAATGACCGCGCTGGGCGCAATATCGTGCGCCGGCTGCGGCGTGGTATCAAGAATCTGAGCCATACGCGCATAGGTCAGGTAGGGATTGCGCACGACCAGCGCGGCACTATGAGCAAAAGGGAGATCATCCTGCGTCATCACAACGGCAGATGCCTGGCAAGCGGCCAGGCGTTCACGGTACTTAGGATTTACCATGAAAGTAATATGGCCCGTTTTCGCGGACTGCATGGACGCAACGCCGGTGATGACGATATCGCCATCACCGTGTAGTTCTGCATCCAACTGCCGGGCTAAATCAGCCAGTCGAATTGAAGGCATTACTTATTTAACCTGTTTCAGCACATCAGCGGTGATGTCTTTCACATCGCTGCTGTTGTATGCAACGGCATTGGAGTCGACAACCAGATCAATATCCTCATCTTTGGCAACTTTCTGCACCGCAGTCTGAATACGCGTCACCAGTTTGCCGCGCTCTTCGTTAGAGCGACGGGCGCGATCCTGTTCGAAAGACTGGGCTTTCTGAGAGAAAGTCTGGCGCTGCGCCATCACGTCTTTTTCCAGTTTGGTCCGGTCAGAGCCCGCTTTCATCGACTGCAGACGCTGCATTTTAGACTGCAGATCGCCTTCCATTCGCTGCAGCTCGCTGGCGCGGCCTTTGAACTCGTTTTCCAGCGTGTTAGAAACGCCAGTTTTCTGGGCAACCTGCTGGAACAGGCTGTTCATGTTAACCATTGCAATTTTATCTGCCGCCTGAGCGGACGTTACTATTGCTAACCCCAGACCTGCAGCTAATAACCACTTTTTCACAATTAACTCCTTACCATCCCATGAGTACCCTGGGGTACCGTTCTTTGCGTGGCCAGGCGATAACCTCGGTTATCGCCAATAGCCAGCGCTATACTGCACGCACATTCCATTGTCGCCAAACACAATTACCAGGTTTTACCGATGTTAAACTGGAACTGTTCAGCTTTGTCTCCATCGTACTTTTTAAACGGCTGAGCGTAGGAGAATACCAACGGCCCTAACGGCGACATCCACTGTACTGCGATACCCGCAGACATACGAATGTTGTTTGGATCGCTGTAGTCCGGATAACCAGCATACGCACCAGAATCCCAGTGAGTATCCCATACGGTCCCCATATCCCAGAAGACGGAAGTACGAACCGAGTTCGCATATTTATCACTGATGAATGGCGTCGGGGTGATCAGCTCAAGGCTGGCGACCGCCATGGCGTTACCGCCCACCGCATCATCAGACTTACATGGCGCGGTTTCCGTACTCTTACATTCATTATCATAGCTATCGTCGTCGTCATGACGGCTGGTCGCCGGATAGTACACAGCTTTAGGACCAATGGTATTAGACTGGAAACCTCGTACTGAGCTTGAGCCGCCAGCATAGAAGTTCTCATAGAACGGCATCTCTTTACCGCCCAGACCATTACCGTAGCCAAAACGAGTACGCCCCAGAACGACCCATTTATGATCGTCATCGATCGGCACATAGGTCGCCGTATCAAGGGTCGCTTTGTAGTATTCGTTATCGGAACCCGGGATGGTTACTTTACCGTTCAGGTTGACGCGCGAACCTTCCGTTGGGAAGAAACCACGGTCCAGTTTGTTGTAGGTCCAGCCATAGTTAAAGGTGAAATCATCCGCGCTGAACGAGTTTCTGTCGTTCGTATCGTCCGGGTATTGCCCCATCGAATGCAGATAACGCCACATCGCTACCTGAGGCTGCATATTCGACAACTTGTTATGCACATAGCCAAGACCCGCGCGCAGCGTATTGTATTCGTTAACCGGGAAGCCCAGCGTAACATCTGTACCATAGCTTTTGTTAGTATAGTCAGAGAGATCCGCATCGCTGGCATCGAAGTCGTTATAGAAAATACGACCACCGAGGCTGACGCCATCCACGGTAAAGTACGGGTTCGTCACCGACAGTTCAGTATAGGTCTGGTAATCATTTTTCGTGCCGCTAATCCCAACGGAGTAGCCGGTACCTAACCAGTTATCTTGTTGAACGCCAGCCTGGAAGCTCACGCCGCTCTCGGTACCGTAGCCGATACCGAAGTTAAAGCTACCGGTATTACGTTCTTTAACCTTATAGACGACATCAACCTGATCCGGACTCCCCGGTACGCGCTGCGTATCGGTATCGACCGTCTCAAAATAGCCTAAGCGATTCAGACGCTCTTTACCCTGCTCGACCAGATCGCTACCCAGCCAGGCACCTTCCATCTGACGCATTTCGCGACGCAGAACGGAATCCTTCGAGGTATCGTTGCCTTCAAAGCGAATTTTACGCACGTAATAGCGGTTGCCCGCATCAACGTTGACATGCAGCTTAACGGTCTTATCAGCATCATTGATTTCCGGCTGAGACTGAACTCGCGGGTAGGCGTACCCGTAGCGACCAAGGAGTTTCTTAATGTCATTCTCCATTTTAGTCACTTTGGTGCCGTTATACAGCTCGCCCGGTTCGACTTTGGTCAGCGCTTCAATTTCTGCCGAATGGCCCGCCAGATCGCCCGTCACCTGCACACCGGAAAGCTTATACTGATCGCCTTCGGTAATGTTGATGGTGATGTAGATACCTTTTTTGTCCGGCGTCAAGCTAACCTGCGTGGAATCAATATTGAAACGGGCATAACCGCGATCCAGATAGTAGCTGCGCAGCGTTTCAAGATCCCCTGCCAGTTTCTGTTTCTGATATTTACGATCGCCAACCACGTTCCACCACGGCACTTCATCGCGCAGCTGGAAGGTTGAAATCAACTCATCGGTGCTGAATGCGTGGTTGCCGACAATATTAATCTGCTGGATTTTCGCCGAGACCCCTTCCTGGAACACCAGCTTCAGGTCGACACGGTTACGCGGCAGCGGCGTCACCACAGCTTTCACGCTGGCGCTATACTTGCCAACACTGTAGTAAAAATCCTCCAGCCCTTTTTCGATATCAACAAGCGTGGTGCGATCGAGGGATTCCCCTACGCGTACGCCAGATGCCTCAAGGTTTTGCTTGAGCATATCGTCCTTCACCGACTTGTTGCCGGAGAAAGTGATGCTGGCAATCGTCGGACGCTCTTTCACCTGCACCAGCAGGGTATCACCATCGCGCAGAACACGGACGTCCTCGAAATTGCCAGTGGCAAACAGAGCACGAATGGTATTACTGATATCATCATCGGTTACGGTATCGCCAGGACGCACTGGCATACTGAGGAGGGCCGCACCAACAGCGACACGCTGCAGGCCTTCGAAATGAATGTCCTTCACCACGAACCCGTCAGCACCGTATACGGTTGCGCTGCTAAACAGCAGCGACGCTATGAGCAACTTTTTCATCGCCATCGTTATTATGCGTTCTTCCTAACAAACTCTCTTACAACCGAGAGAAATCATTGAAAAGTGCAAGCCCCATTAACAGCACCAGCAACAGAGAGCCAATGCGATAACTAAAGTCTTGAACTCGCTCGGATACCGGTCTGCCTTTCAGCTTTTCAAGCGCCAAAAACAGTAAATGTCCCCCGTCAAGAACGGGAAGCGGGAACAAGTTGATTATTCCGAGGTTCACGCTAATCAGCGCAAGGAACATCAGATAATAAATCAACCCAAACTCCGCTGACATCCCAGCCCCCTGGGCGATAGAGATCGGCCCGCTGAGGTTGTTCAGTTTGACATCACCGGTTATCAATTTGCCCAGCATCCTGACCGTTAACGACATCAATCGCCAGGTTTTATCCGTGGCTTCAGCGATGGCGGTAAACGGCCCGTACTGACGCACTGTCTTATATTCATCAGGCAGCGGGATGACCTTCGGTACCACCCCTGCAAACCCTTCAGCTTTGCCCCGGGTGGACTTCGTATCTGGCGTCAAGGTTACCGACAAAGGACTCCCCTGCCGTTCGATCTCCAGAACTAACGCCCTGCCCGGATTATCACGCACCAGATTAACAAACGTCATCCACTGTGTTAACGGTTGACCATCGACTTTCACGATCCTGTCGCCCGCTTGCAAACCCGCCTTCTGCGCCGCCGAGTGAGATTGTACTTCCGCCAGAACCGTATCGATCTGCGCGCTACGCGGCCGAATACCTAACGACGTGACCGGATCTTGTTTATCCGGCTCGAACGCCCAGTGCCGCAGATCGAGGATTTTATCCTGGCGTTGGTTACTCCCGAAAGGGGCGACGGTAACAATTGTCTGCCGATCGCCTATCTTCGCCACCAGAGCCATACGTACCGCATCCCAATCAGGCGTTTCGATACCATCTATCGCTTTAAGTTCCATACCTTTTGCAATTTGTGCCTGCGCGGCGATCGAGTTGGGCGATATATCGCCAACAACCGGACGAACGCCTGGAACACCGATAATGAAGACTAACCACCAGGCAAAAATAGCAAAAAGGAAGTTCGCAACTGGCCCGGCAGCAATCACCGCCGCACGCTGACCAACAGATTTGTTGTTGAACGCATAGTGGCGCATCTCTGGCGCCACTGGCTCGACGCGTTCGTCAAGCATTTTGACATAACCGCCCAACGGGATAAGCGCGATGACAAATTCTGTTCCCTGCTTATCATAGCGATGCCACAGCGCCTTACCAAAGCCAATAGAAAAACGCTCAACGCGGATGCCACAGCGGCGGGCAACCCAGAAATGGCCGAATTCATGGACGGTAATCAGCACGCCCAACGCAATAATAAAAGCAGCCAGATTCCAGAGAATGCTCAGCATAACACCTTCCGTCAAATCGTCCTGAATACTAACAATAGCAGGCATGCGAACACAGGTACCGCAGCCGTCAGGCTATCGATGCGATCCAGAATACCGCCATGTCCAGGTATCAGATTTCCGCTATCTTTGATGCCGGCCTCCCGCTTAAACATACTCTCGGTTAGATCGCCGAGCACTGAGGCCAGGGCCGCGACAACAGAACAAACCAACAGCACCGCAGGCGTAACATCCAGTTGCGCCCACCAACCGTAAACCCACGAAATCACCGCCGCCGTTAATAACCCACCGAAAAAACCCTGCCAGGTTTTACCCGGAGAAACCTTCGGCGCCAGCTTATGCTTGCCAAACATCTTACCAAACATATAAGCCCCGGAATCCGCGCCCCAGACCAGGATCATCACATACAGTAACCACAGCGCGCCGCTATAGTGGTCATCAGCATAATGCCAGGCCCGCAGCGCCAGCATACCCCAAAAAAAAGGGACAATGGTCAGGAAGCCAAAAATCAAACGTAATGTTTTTGAATGCCGCCAGAAGGCCGCTGAAGCGGGATAAGTGAGGACTAAAAAGAGTGCAGCGATCCACCAGCCAAATGACGCCCATAGCGCGCCTTCCACCAGCGGTTGATGAGCGTCATAATGGTATTCTGGCATCAGAAAAAGCATCAACGCCAGCAGCAGACCGCAAAGCAATGATAGCCAGACACGCTGGGCCGTTGAAGTGAAACCGCTAAATTGCCCCCACTCCCAGGCGGCGAGCATACAGACAACCAGCGTGACGATGGCAAACCCCGCGGGCGGCAATAGAAAAAGCGCCGCAATAACGACGGGAATTAAGACGAAAGCAGAAATCAGCCGATACTTCAGCAAAAGTGACCCCCATCAGTCATTGTTGCCACCCGGTTCAGTACCGCCAAATCGACGCTCTCGATTAACAAAGGCATGGAGTGCACCTTCAAAGTCCTCTTCCGCAAAGTCGGGCCAAAGAACATCCGTAAAATAGAGTTCAGCATAGGCAATTTGCCAAATCAAAAAGTTACTGATGCGATGCTCTCCCCCGGTCCTGATAACTAAATCGACGGGCGCCAGTTCATGCATACAGACTTGCTGACTCAGCATCTCTTCCGTAATTTGATCGGGTTGCAGCACCCCATCCTGAACCTGCCTTGCCAGATGGCGAACGCCCTGGACAATATCCCAACGCCCCCCGTAGTTCGCCGCAATGTTCAGGGTCAACCCCGTATTGTTCTCCGTCAACGCTTCCGCTTTACGGATACGATCCTGTAAACGCGCGTTGAAACGCGTCGTCTCGCCGATAATACGCAGCCGCACATTATGCCTGTGCAAACTCTTCACTTCGCTATCCAGCGCCCAGACAAACAGTTCCATCAGCGCACTGACTTCCTGCGCCGGTCGACTCCAGTTTTCACTACTGAACGCGTATAACGTTAACGCTTCAATCCCATTATTTGCCGCGAAAGAGACTGCACGACGAACAGATTTCGCCCCGGCTTTATGACCAAAGGCACGAATCTTCCCCTGGCGCTTCGCCCAACGACCGTTGCCGTCCATAATAATGGCGACATGGCGACAGCCATGTGCAGGCGACATTTCGCTGACAGTTTGATTAGCAGACAACATCACGCGTTTTAAGTCCATAATAAGGATTAGCTAAGCTACCAAACACGGCCACAGGTCAGCGCTGGATACGCATTTTCATCCGGTGCCAGTGCTACGGCCAATCGCAGAGAACAACCAAATGCTTTACGCAAAAAAGCCGTGTCTTGCCACGGCCACCGTAATCTTTCACAACAACATGCAACGATCGGATGGCGCAGACTATATCACCGAAGCCCAGCGCCCACAAATATCACAGCGCGTATCAGATTAGCCCCTCATCGTCAGCAACTGACGCGCGCAGGCCCGGGCCATCGCGTCAATGGTGAGCACCTCATCAATACTTTGCGGGTCGTTCAGCGCCAGTTGATCGAGGACCGCCTGGTTTATCGCCGCAATATCGGTGAAGCGGATATCGCCATTCAGGAAGGCCGCCACCGAAACCTCATTCGCCGCATTCAGTGCCGTTGTCGCCGCCTGACCGACGTCAAAGGCGTCCATCGCCAGCTTCAGACAGGGATAACGCGCATAATCCGGCGCCGAGAAGCTCAGATTGCTCAACTGGCAGAAATCCAGCGGTTTCACCCCGGAACGAAGACGCGTTGGCCAGCCCATCGTGTGGGCAATCGGCGTACGCATATCCGGCTCGCCGAGCTGCGCCAGGACGCTGCCATCCTGATAACGCACCATCGAGTGAATCACCGATTGCGGATGAATCAGGACTTCCATTTGCTGCGCGGAAGCATTAAACAGCCAGCGCGCTTCAATATACTCCAGACCTTTGTTCATCATGGTCGCGGAATCGACGGAAATCTTGCGCCCCATTGACCAGTTTGGATGACGGCAGGCCTGATCCGGCGTCATTGCCGCCAGTTCAGAGATCGCCGTTTCCCGGAACGGACCGCCGGAGCCAGTGAGAAGAATCGACGCCACGCCATTCTGCGTTAGATCAGCATATCCGAGATGATGCTGAACGGTTTCCGGCATACTCTGAAAAATCGCATTATGTTCACTATCCACCGGCAACAGACGTGCGCCATTTTGCTGCACGGCCTCCATAAACAGACGACCGCAGGTCACCAGCGATTCTTTGTTCGCCAATAGCACCGTTTTTCCGGCACGAATCGCCGAAAGCGTTGGTACCAGGCCTGCCGCACCAACAATAGCCGCCATCACCTGATCAACGTCGTCCAGTGCCGCAACATCAGCTGCGGCTTGTTGACCGCTCATGACCTCAGTACGGCTGCTATGCTCACGCAGTTTTGTCCGCAGCAATTCAGCGCTGTGCGCATCATCCATTACCGCGTAACGAGGGGAGAATTCCAGACATTGTTCAACCATACGGTCAACATTTTTCCCCGCAACCAGCGCGGCGATGGAAAAGCTGCCGGGGTTATGACGCACCACATCCAGCGTGCTACAGCCGATAGAACCCGTTGAACCGAGAATGGTTAATTGCTTCATGAGGCGTCCAGAAGAAATAACGACAGGATAAAAAAGCAAAACGCCGTCAGCGCCCGCTGGCATCAATCATCAGGTTATCGGACGGCGGTGCCAGCCTTTGATATAACCAAAAACGGCAAAACCCGCCATCTATACCCGTCATACTTCACGTTGCATGTGCGTTGGCAATACTCGCCCTTTTAGCGTTAACGCCCGCGCAGTTCAAAACGGTTAACCATTTTGCCCTGCAACGCGAATGAATTAGGGTATATACGCAATCCCGAAAATTGAGCGTACGGTCTCCTGTACGGCGTTTCAGATTTTACGCAGACGATTACGGCTACGTATCGGCAAAGAATCAGAACTGCATCAGTTCCGCTTCTTTTTCCGTCAGCGCCGCATCGACTTTTTTAATCGCGGCGTCAGTCAGTTTTTGTACTTCGTCCTGAGAACGGCGATCGTCATCTTCGCTGATCTCTTTTTCTTTCAAAAGAGCCTTCACTTTATCGTTGGCATCACGGCGAACGTTACGAACGGCCACGCGCGCCTGCTCTGCTTCGCCGCGAACGATTTTAGTCAGGTCTCTACGACGCTCTTCAGTCAGCGGCGGCAGCGGAACACGGATATCGCTACCGGCAGAGCTCGGGTTCAGACCGAGATCGGAAGCCATAATCGCTTTTTCAACCGCCGGGCTCATGGAGCGGTCAAAGACGTTGATTTTCAGCGTACGGGAGTCTTCTACCGTCACGCTCGCCAGTTGACGCAGCGGAGTCGGGGTGCCGTAATATTCCACGACAATGCCATCCAGCAGGCTGGGAGAAGCACGACCCGTGCGAATTTTGCTGATTTGGTTTTTAAACGCTTCTACGCATTTTTCCATGCGTGTTTCAGCATCTTTTCTGATATCGCTAATCACGTTACGAATCCTTGAAAACTTGTCTCAGTCAGACCAGACGGTCGCACACAACGGCAGTGTGCTAAGTATAGCCCTGTTAAAATAGTGCGGGTAAGCCCCGCGATTCTGACGCAGAATATTACTCTTATTTCTACACAAAATCATTCAAGTTGTATCAAGACGGCGACTGAGTAACAAATTCGCCAGGAACGAATTTGAACAGCCAGAGATTGCCCCCGGTGAGGAACAAAGACGCCCCTCATTTACCCCCAGGCATTTGACTTCCGTAAGCGACAGGGGTGAGCGAAGACAGCCAACGCAGAGACAGCTTGAAGGATGAAGTGTATCACGGGAATTATTCCGTGATTAATGTTCCTTCTTTTTCACCCATCACCACACGACGCAGTGCGCCAGGCTTATTCATATTGAAAACGCGAATAGGCAATTTGTGGTCACGCGCCAGGGTGAATGCGGCCAGATCCATCACCTTCAGCTCTTTATCCAGCACTTCGCTGTACGTCAACTGATCGTACATGGTGGCTGAGGGATCTTTAGCCGGATCTGCGGTAAACACACCATCGACTTTTGTTGCTTTCAGCACAACATCGGCCTCAATCTCAATACCACGCAGGCAGGCCGCAGAGTCGGTGGTGAAGAAGGGATTACCGGTACCCGCAGACAGAATAACCACCCGGTTATTGCGCAGCAGACTGATGGCTTCTGCCCAACTGTAGTTGTCACACACGCCATTCAGCGGAATGGCGGACATCAGACGGGCGTTCACATAGGCTCGGTGGAGCGCATCGCGCATCGCCAGACCGTTCATTACGGTGGCCAGCATGCCCATGTGGTCGCCCACAACGCGGTTCATACCCGCTTTCGCCAGGCCAGCACCACGGAATAAGTTACCGCCACCAATCACCACACCAACCTGAATACCCAGTTCCACCAGTTCTTTGATTTCCTGAGCCATACGATCCAGTATGCTTGCATCAATACCGAAGCCTTCCGAACCCTGCAGAGCTTCGCCACTCAATTTAAGCAGAATACGTTTATAGACGGGTTTTGCATTGGTAGCCATGTTTCTTTCCTGAGACTGTCAACGATTGAGATGAGTTAATTCCGGCGACATTGTATGTCGACTTTCAGCATGTCCACTAGAGCGACTGGCTGATTTTACACATTAAGCACAAAAAGAAGCCGCCCTCAGGCGGCTCCTTTAGAAAATTAAGACTGCTTGGACATCGCAGCAACTTCTGCTGCAAAATCACTCTCAACTTTCTCGATACCTTCACCCACTTCAAAGCGGATGAAGCCAGTGACGTCAGCGTTGTGCTCTTTCAGCAGTTGACCAACGGATTTGCTCGGTTCCATAACGAACGGCTGGCCGGTCAGAGAAACTTCGCCGGTGAATTTCTTCATGCGGCCTTCAACCATTTTCTCTGCGATTTCTTTCGGCTTGCCAGACTGCATGGCGATGTCCAGCTGAACCTGGTACTCTTTTTCTACCACGTCAGCAGACACATCTTCCGGTTTAACGAATTCAGGCTTGCTTGCCGCAATGTGCATCGCCAGCTGTTTAACCAGCTCTTCACTCGCGCCTGTAGCCGCAACCAGAACGCCGATACGCGCGCCGTGCTGGTAGGACCCCAGAACCTCGCCTTCCAGAGAAGAAACGCGACGGATGTTGATGTTCTCACCAATTTTCGCCACCAGCGCAACACGTTCTTCTTCGAACTGTGCTTTCAGCACTTCAACATCAGTTATTTTGCCAGCAACTGCTGCATCCAGAACCTTGTTAGCAAACGCCTGGAAACCACCATCTTTAGCAACGAAGTCAGTCTGGCAGTTAACTTCCAGAATAATGCCATAGGTGCCGTCGATTTTAGTAATGATCACGCCATCAGCAGCAACGTTACCTGCTTTTTTCGCTGCTTTAATCGCACCAGACTTACGCATGTTTTCGATTGCCAGTTCGATGTCGCCATTCGCTTCAGTCAGCGCTTTTTTGCAATCCATCATGCCTGCGCCGGTACGCTCGCGCAGCTCTTTTACCAGGGATGCGGTAATTTCAGCCATTCTTTAATCCTCGGGAGATGTAATCTGCCCGGTTCAGGGAACCAGACAAACTTGAAAGTGAAAAAGGGGCCGCGAAGAGGCCCCTATTTATACACGGTACTAAATAAGGGTATGCCTTATTATTCAGCTTCTACGAAGCTTTCTTCCGCTTGAGAAGCCAGATCCTGGGAACGGCCTTCACGAACGGTAGCAGCAACAGCGCTCAGGTACAGGCTAACTGCGCGGATTGCGTCATCGTTACCCGGGATAACGAAATCAACGCCGTCCGGATCGGAGTTAGTATCAACGATAGCAAATACCGGGATCCCCAGGTTGTTTGCTTCTTTGATTGCGATGTGCTCGTGGTCAGCGTCGATAACGAACAGTGCGTCCGGCAGACCGCCCATATCTTTGATACCGCCCAGGCTGTTTTCCAGCTTGTCCAGCTCACGAGTGCGCATCAGCGCTTCTTTTTTGGTCAGCTTGTCGAAAGTACCGTCCTGGGATTGCGTTTCCAGGTCTTTCAGACGTTTGATAGACTGACGAACGGTTTTCCAGTTAGTCAGCATACCGCCCAGCCAGCGATGGTTCACGAAGAACTGGTCGCAGCTGTTAGCCGCGTCTTTTACCGCTTCGCTTGCAGCGCGCTTAGTACCAACGAAAAGGATTTTACCTTTACGAGCAGCAATCTTGTTCAGTTCAGCCAGCGCGTCGTTGAACATCGGTACCGTTTTCTCAAGGTTGATGATGTGAACTTTGTTACGCGCGCCGAAGATGAAAGGCTTCATTTTCGGGTTCCAGTAACGGGTCTGGTGACCAAAGTGAACACCAGCCTTGAGCATGTCGCGCATGGAAACAGTTGCCATGTTTAAAACCTCTATAGATAAAAGTTGGGGTTATGCCTCCACGTATCCCATATTACCGACCCCAAAGGGCACCCCGGAATATGTGCCGATACGTGTGTGTTGTTACACAAAGTGAGATTTATCGCTTCCGTCCATCTTGTGTAGTCTTCGAATGGAGCAGAAGTCCGGCGCGCTTTATACCACAAAACAGGACCGGAAACCAACAGTTGTTGACGCGGCCTTGCCGTTAATGATTCTCAATTTGGCAGCAGGACACCCGGACTGTTAACATTGATCGCACATCATTTATTATTGTCGCAAAAACGACGCAGCTGGACACTATCCATGGCTATTTCTATCAAGACACCTGAAGACATCGAAAAAATGCGCGTTGCTGGCCGTCTGGCCGCTGAAGTGCTGGAAATGATCGAACCCTATGTGAAACCGGGCGTCAGCACCGGCGAGTTAGATCGTATCTGCAACGATTACATCGTTAACGAACAAAAAGCCGTCTCTGCCTGCCTCGGCTATCACGGTTTTCCCAAATCCGTCTGTATCTCTATCAATGAAGTGGTATGCCACGGGATCCCTGACGACGAAAAGCGGCTGAAAGATGGCGATATCGTCAACATCGACGTCACCGTGATTAAAGATGATTTCCACGGCGATACCTCAAAAATGTTTATCGTCGGCAAACCAACCATTCTTGGTGAGCGTCTGTGCCGTATCACCCAGGAAAGCCTCTACCTGGCGCTAAAAATGGTCAAGCCTGGCATCAACCTGCGAGCCATCGGCGCGGCAATCCAGAAATTCGTTGAAGCCGAAGGATTCTCCGTCGTACGCGAATATTGCGGTCACGGTATCGGCCGCGGCTTCCACGAAGAGCCGCAGGTATTGCATTACGACTCCCCGGAAACCAACGTGGTGCTCAAACCGGGTATGACCTTCACTATTGAACCGATGGTCAACGCGGGTAAAAAAGAGATCCGCAGCATGAAAGACGGCTGGACGGTAAAAACCAAAGACCGGAGCTTGTCTGCGCAATACGAGCATACTATTGTGGTAACAGATAACGGCTGCGAAATCCTGACGTTACGTAAGGATGACACCATCCCGGCGATAATCTCGCACAACGAATGATGAGAAGCCGGCGCCAGCCGGTTTTTTTATGACGGGCACGCCCGATACCTTCGGGCAGCCACAAGCGATTGTTGATGACGGGCGCCCTGCCCGTCCCCCCTTGGGCCGCCGCAAGCGACGTTAAAAATCGCTCCCGGCGATTTTTTATGGGCGATAGTTTTTTTATGGTGACGCAATGAGCAACTCTTTACCTGACGCTGTCCCCCCCGACCTGTCCGCTCAACCGGATAATCCGGGAGACTGGCCGCAGAGCGACTTTAACTGTGCCGACATTAAAGCGCATCTCGACACTTTCCAGCACTGGCTGGGAGAGGCTTTTGATAACGGTATCGCCGCAGAAAAGTTGATCGAAGCGCGTACCGAATTTATCGATCAGTTGCTCCAGCGACTGTGGATTGAGTACGGTTTCGGTTCGGTTAACCATATCGCTCTGGTGGCGGTCGGCGGCTACGGTCGCGGCGAGCTTCACCCGCTCTCCGATATCGACCTGCTGATTCTGAGCCGTCACAAGCTGCCCGATGGGCAGGCGCAAAAAGTCGGCGAATTGTTAACCTTATTGTGGGATATCAAGCTGGAAGTCGGCCACAGCGTGCGCACGCTCGAAGAGTGCCTGCAGGAAGGGCTGTCAGACCTCAGCGTCGCCACCAACCTGATTGAGTCCCGCCTGCTTATCGGCGACGTCGCGCTCTTCCTTGAACTGCAAAAGCATATATTCAGCGATGATTTCTGGCCATCGGAAACGTTTTTTGCGGCAAAAGTCGAAGAGCAGAATGCACGTCATCAGCGCTATCACGGTACCAGCTATAATCTTGAGCCGGACGTCAAAAGCAGCCCCGGCGGCCTGCGCGATATCCACACACTGCAGTGGATTGCCCGTCGTCATTTCGGCGCCACTTCGCTGGATGAAATGGTCGGCTTCGGCTTCCTCACAGAAGCCGAACGGAACGAGCTTAACGAGTGTCTGCACCAGCTCTGGCGCATTCGCTTCGCCCTTCATCTTGAGCTAAATCGCTATGACAACCGACTGCTATTTGACAGGCAGTTCAGCGTCGCCCGCCGACTGCGCTATGAAGGCGAATGCAATCAGCCTATCGAGCACATGATGAAGGATTTCTTCCGCGTCACGCGACGGGTGAGTGAGCTGAACCATATGCTGATCCAGCTGTTCGAAGAGGCGATTCTCGCGCTCACTGAGGATGAAAAGCCGCGGCCAATTGATGATGATTTTCAACTACGTGGGACGCTTATCGATTTACGTGATGACACGCTGTTTATCCGCGAACCGCAGGCTATCCTGCGCATGTTCTTCACGATGGTACGCAACAGCAGTATTACCGGCATCTACTCCACCACCCTTCGCCACCTGCGCCACGCCCGGCGTCATCTGACGCAGCCGCTGTGCTACATTCCGGAAGCGCGCACCATTTTTCTCAGTATGCTGCGCCATCAGGGCGCGGTGAGCCGGGGACTGCTGCCAATGCACCGCCATAGCGTGTTGTGGGCCTATATGCCGCAGTGGTCGCATATTGTCGGCCAGATGCAGTTCGACCTGTTTCACGCCTATACCGTGGATGAACACACCATTCGCGTGCTGCTCAAGCTCGAAAGTTTCGCCAAAGAGGAGAACCGCGGCATTCATCCACTCTGCGTGGAACTCTGGCCACGCCTGTCGCATCCAGAACTGATTCTTATCGCTGCCCTCTTCCACGACATCGCCAAAGGGCGCGGCGGCGATCATTCGATTCTCGGCGCCCAGGACGTGCTCAAATTTGCCGAACTGCATGGCCTTAATTCCCGCGAAACCCAGCTGGTCGCCTGGCTGGTACGCCATCATCTGTTGATGTCGGTAACCGCCCAGCGCCGGGATATTCAGGACCCGGAAGTGATCAAGCAGTTTGCCGAAGAGGTACAGACGGAAAACCGACTTCACTATCTGATCTGTCTGACCGTTGCCGATATCTGCGCCACCAACGAAAATTTGTGGAACAGCTGGAAACAAAGTCTACTGCGCGAGCTCTATTTCGCCACCGAAAAACAGCTTCGTCGCGGCATGCAAAACATCCCGGATATGCGCGAGCGGGTTCGCCACCACCAGCTACAGGCGCTGGCGCTATTGCGAATGGAAAATATTAATGAACAGGCGCTGCACCAGATCTGGAACCGTTGTCGCGCCAACTATTTTGTGCGTCACACGCCAAACCAGCTCGCCTGGCATGCGCGCAACCTGCTGCAACACGATCTCAGCAAACCGATGATCCTGCTGAGTTCCCACGCTACGCGCGGCGGCACCGAGATTTTTATCTGGAGCCCGGATCGCCCATACCTGTTCGCGGCGGTCTGCGGCGAGCTGGATCGCCGTAACCTTAGCGTCCACGATGCGCAAATCTTTACGACCCGCGACGGTATGGCGATGGATACCTTCATCGTTCTTGAGCCGGATGGCAGCCCGCTTTCCACCGACCGGCACGAGATGATTCGCGTGGGCCTGGAACAGACCATCACCCAGCGCAGCTGGCAACCGCCGGCCCCTCGTCGCCAGGCATCGAAACTCAAACACTTTTCGGTCCCGACCGAGGTTAATTTCCTGCCGACGCATACTGAGCGGAAATCCTTTCTTGAGCTTATCGCCCTCGATCAGCCGGGTCTGCTAGCCTGCGTCGGCCAGGTGTTTGCCGACCTCGGGATCTCACTCCACGGCGCGCGAATTACGACAATCGGTGAGCGAGTAGAAGATTTATTTATAATCGCCACCGCAGACCGGCGTGCCCTTAATAATGAGCTGCAACAAGAAGTGCAACAACGGTTGACAGAGGCCCTCAATCCAAACGATAAAGGGTAGTGTGTTTATTCATATGGAAAGAGTTTAACAATGCAGCAGTTACAGAACGTTATTGAGTCCGCTTTCGAGCGTCGCGCCGACATCACGCCGGCAAACGTGGATACCGTAACCCGTGAAACGGTTAACCAGGTCATTTCTTTGCTTGATTCCGGCGCGCTGCGTGTCGCTGAAAAAATCGACGGCCAGTGGGTAACGCATCAATGGCTGAAGAAAGCGGTTCTGCTCTCTTTCCGTATTAACGATAACCAGGTTATCGATGGTGCGGAAAGCCGCTACTTCGATAAAGTCCCGATGAAGTTTGCGGATTATGATGATGCGCGTTTCCAGAAGGAAGGTTTTCGCGTGGTTCCGCCAGCGGCCGTGCGCCAGGGGGCGTTTATCGCTCGCAATACGGTACTGATGCCCTCCTATGTGAACATCGGCGCATTCGTTGACGAAGGCACCATGGTGGATACCTGGGCAACCGTCGGTTCCTGCGCGCAAATCGGTAAAAACGTTCACTTGTCCGGCGGCGTCGGCATCGGTGGCGTACTGGAGCCTCTGCAGGCTAACCCGACCATCATTGAAGACAACTGCTTTATCGGCGCGCGTTCTGAAGTCGTTGAAGGCGTTATCGTCGAAGAAGGCTCGGTTATTTCTATGGGCGTGTACATCGGTCAGAGCACCCGTATTTATGACCGTGAAACCGGCGAAATACATTATGGCCGCGTACCGGCAGGCTCCGTGGTGGTGTCGGGCAACCTGCCGTCAAAAGATGGTAAGTACAGTCTGTACTGCGCCGTCATCGTGAAAAAGGTCGATGCGAAGACCCGCGGGAAGGTCGGAATCAACGAACTCCTGCGAACCATCGACTAAGCAGTGTAAAAGCGGGATATCTCCCGCTTTTTTTCTCTTTGACGCTGGCGGAAATAGATTTTTTCGTTAATTATTCATAGATTACGATGACATCAAAGGTACCGTTATGTACGATAATCTGAAAAGTCTTGGTATTACCAATCCTGATGAAATCGATCGCTATAGCCTGCGACAGGAAGCCAACAACGACATTCTGAAAATCTATTTTCACAAGGATAAAGGCGAGTTTTTTGCCAAAAGCGTTAAGTTTAAATATCCGCGTCAGCGCAAAACCATTGTTGCTGACGGCGTGGGTCAGGGGTATAAAGAGGTTCAGGAAATTAGCCCCAATCTGCGCTATATCATTGATGAGCTGGATCAAATCTGTCAGCGCGATCGCACTGAAGTCGATCTGAAACGCAAGATCCTTGACGATCTGCGTCATCTGGAAAGCGTCGTTACCAACAAGATCAGCGAAATTGAAGCCGATCTGGAAAAACTGACGCGCAATAAATAAGTTTTGCTCTGTTTCCGGCGGGGATCAGCTCTGCCGGGAACAGCAGACTATCTTTGCTCATCAAGCTGCAGCGCGATATACAGCAACAGACGATCGTCAAAACTCCCCAGATTCAGCCCCGTCAGTTCAGCAATGCGATTCAAACGATATTCCAGGGTATTACGGTGAATAAATAGCGCCTTTGAGGTTGCCAGCGGCTGTACATTATGCCGAAACCATGCCAGCAAGGTACGCCGCAACAGACCGTTATTATCCATCGCTTTCAGGCGCACAAGAGGACGCGCCAGCTCGTTGGCCTGCCAGCCGCCACGCAGGCTATCGAGCAACACCGGCAGCATCAAATCCTGGTAATAATAGCTCCGGCTCTCCGGTATTCTCTGTTTGCCGACCATCATTGTGGTCCGGGCGGTACGATAAGAACGCGCGATGCTGCCCGGGCCGGTGAAGAAGTTGCCCAGCGCCACACGAAAACGCAGCTGGCCATTCTCTTTCATTCTGCTAATTAGCTGCTCAACACGTTTGCGGTGATCTTCCGCATCCCAGCGACCAAAAGCATTCAGAGCCGGTTTCAGCACCACCATTTCAGTCAGCGAAACAATGGCCACCAGATTATTTCGATCCGGGGTTGTCAGCGCGGTTTGTAACTGCTGAAGCTCCGCCATCGCGCTATCGACGCCCAACTGGCCGCTATCCACCTCAATCGTCGCGACCACGCGCGGCTGGTTCAGATCGATCCCCAGGCGCTGCGCCCATTCAGTCAGCGCTGGCGTATTCTCTTCCGCCTGAATCAGGTTCATGACCAGCTCTTCACGCAAACGGCTATCCTGGGCCAAAAGATGCATCAACCGTGATTGCTCCAGCATCATCTCGGCAGTCATACAAACCAGTTCGCCATATTTACGTAGCGACTCCGGTTCACCGGTCAGGCCGATAACGCCAACGATTTCGCCTTCCAGACGCAACGGCAGATTGATCCCCTGACGCACGCCGTGCAGATGCCGGGCTACGGCATCATCAATATCCACAACGCGTCCCTGAGATAATACCAACAGCGCCCCTTCGTGCAATTCCCCAATTCGTTCGCGGTCTCCGCTGCCAATAATGCGCCCGCGAGCATCCATTACGTTAATATTGGTATCAATGATGCGCATCGTGCGCGCCACGATATCCTGCGCCATTTTGGTATCAAGATGCCAGCCAGCCATGTAACCCTCCCGTGAGCAGGCTAACAGAATAGAAGAGTTGGCAACACGTCGCATTGTGCATTTGCACAAAGCCGGAAGAATAAGTATGGAGTTGTGGGAAGCATCACAGAACGCCGGAGAAAATAACCGGCAGCGCCCAAAAAGCCCCTTCCCTTCGCAAGAAGAAAAGAGGCTTCAACGACAGAGAACGATTACTGCATCAGCAGATAGATAGACGTGTCGCCACGCTGAATATTCAGAGCCAGAACCGACGGTTTGGAATCGAATATTTTGCGCAGGTCGGCAATATTTTTCACCGGCTGCTGGTTAGCGCCAACAATAATATCGCCTTTCTTCAGACCAATCTGCGCAGCCGGGGTGCCAGCTTTTACGCTGCTCACCACCACGCCTTTATTCTGGCCTTTATTGCTCATTTCCGCCCCTTCAATACCATTGAAGATGGTGCTGGAGTCAACCTGATTCTGGTTGCTTTGCTGCAGTTCAACGGTCACGGTGACCGGTTTACCCTCACGCAACAGCCCAAGCTCAACTTTGCTGCCGACAGGCATCGTCCCCACCTGAGCACGCAGCGCGGCAAAACTGCTGATCGCCTTGCCATTCAGAGAGGTGATCACATCCCCCGCTTTAATGCCCGCTTTAGCAGCCGCAGAATTCGGCAGAACCTGGCTCACGAATGCCCCGCGCTGAGCGTCAACTTTCATCGCTTTCGCCAGTTCGGAATTCAGCTCGGTTCCCATGATCCCCAGTTCGCCACGTTTAACCTGACCATACTTAATCATCTGATCGGTCAGGTTTTTCACCATGTTGCTGGGGATCGCGAAACCAATACCAATGTTGCCGCCGTCCGGCGCCAGAATCGCAGTATTGATACCGATCAATTCACCGTTCAGGTTAACCAACGCTCCGCCGGAGTTACCGCGGTTAATTGCCGCATCGGTCTGGATAAAGTTTTCATAATTTTCAACATTAAGACCACTACGACCTAATGCGGACACGATCCCTGACGTCACGGTTTCACCCAGACCAAAAGGGTTACCAATCGCCACGGTGTAATCCCCAACGCGCAGAGCATCGGAGTCAGCCAGCTTAATCGCGCTCAGGTTTTTTGGATCCTGGATTTGAATCAGTGCGATATCGGAGCGCGGGTCTTTACCCACCACTTTCGCATCAAATTTGCGCCCATCGCTCAGTTGAACCTTGATGGTGGTGGCATTCTCTACAACGTGGTTATTAGTGACGACATAACCTTTAGCGGCATCAATAATTACCCCAGAGCCGAGAGCCATAAATTTCTGCTGCTGGCTACCATCGTTATTACCTGACGCGCCGCCCTGACAGAATGGAGAACCCTGGAACGGCGAACCATCCTGGCAGAACGGTGAATTATCGCCGAAGAACTGCTGGAAGTTACGCGGCATCCGCGGGGTATTAACGGTGGTGCTCCCCTCAACGTTAATGCTCACAACCGACGGCATCACCTTTTCCAGCATTGGCGCCAGACTCGGCATCTGCTGTGCATTCGTAGCCGAAGAAGCCGTTTCCGCCGCGCTCGCAGAGAGAGGGGACAACGCCAGACCTAAACTCAGAGCCAGAGCACTCATTGCTAACGTGGTTTTTTTCATATGTTTCAATCTCGATTTCAGATAATGAATAGTTGCTGTGTACGTGACTATCAGAGTCATTTTATAGCGCGAAGTTCCGGCATGATGTTTCGGCAAAAAGTAAAAATTTATTGTCCATCTTTACAAAACTCATGCTTATTCCACGGCCATCAGTCGTCGATATTCATCCCATGCGTACAAATCAGTCATCCCGCTGATATAGTCCTGAATGAGACGGCAGCGATAATAATATTCCATCACCGGAAATTCTTTGCTGTCTCGCGGGATCTTATTTACGGCTTCGACATAAGCCAGCCGATGACGGGCTGAAAGTTTCTGCAACAGGCGTGATGCGATGGGTAAGCTTCGCACCCGTTCTTTTTCCACCAGCAGACTGAACTCATCCAGCGATAATTTGAGCAGCGGCTGGTAAATATCTAACAAACCACTAATAACGCGGTAGCCCTGCAATTCCAGCTGCTCAACATCAGGATGACTAAACACATGTTTCACTGCGACATTTTTATAAAGTTCAAGCAACTGACTGCAGTCACTGTCATCCTCAAGCAGCGCGTGATTAAAATCGCCGTGAAAAATTCTCGGCAAGTTATCAATAAATCTACGGGCCGCATATGGCGCCAGCCTATTCAGCGTATTGACCCGTAAATACATAAAGAATTGATCTTCAGTGCCTCGACTAAGAGAATTCGCACGCGATTTTTCCCAGGCATTTTCGACAATTTGATTAAACAGGGAACCTTTTTCGTGAACGCCCCAGGCATCATACAAATGTTGATAAAGCTGTTCCACGCTGAAGATCCGTTTTTCTACCGCGTCTTCAAGATCGGCGACACAATATGAGATGTCATCCGCCGCTTCCATAATCCAGGTTAACGGGAATCGATTGTAAGGGGCCAGATCAAGTTCTTTACGCAACCTCGCGACATACTCTTCTTCGGCTAAATAATAACCAGGCTTCTTCATTAAATAATTATGGCTAACCGGCGGTTCGCCGCGCCACCATGCCGGACGAGTATATTTTAAAATACAGCCTACCTGCGCCCAGGTCAGATTCATACGCATCAGGGTATGAACTAAACGAATACTCTGCGCATTTCCTTCAAACCAACATAAATCCTGGCGAACTTTACGGCGTAAGTCATTCAACGGGCTCTCCCCTTCCAGCAAACGCAGCACCTCAACCACGCAGCGATCGTCCGTTAATGGCTGGCTGGCCGCATCGCCGGGAAACAGCCGCTGGCTGAACCAGTCGTTAATCGCCGCCTCACCAAAATGACCAAATGGCGGATTGCCAATATCGTGCATCAGGCAGGCCATCTCAACGATACTTTCGAACGGCCCGGTGAGCTCATCCAGCCCATAGCTCTCGAGCAGCTTTTGCTCTTTCAGACGACTCAGCACCTCTTTAGCGATGTAGCGCCCAACCTGCTGGACTTCAAGGGAGTGGGTGAGACGCGTACGCACCGCTGCGTTACGCTCCAGCGGAAAAACCTGGGTTTTTTGCTGCAATCGACGGATCGCCGGTGAATTGATGATACGCCCGCGATCGCTTTCAAAAATGCGCAGGATTTCATGCTCCGTTTTGACCCCTTGCGGTGAACGGTAGCGGCGATGCCAGTTAATCTTATTGCGAAAATCAATCTTTGCCATGATCTCCCCCGAGCGAGCAATACGTTTCCTTCTAAGCGCATGATAGACTATGCCGTTAAAACCCACACATCGCGAGTAAATCTATGAAAATCGGCATTATTGGCGCTATGGAAGAAGAAGTTACCCTCCTGCGCGACAAAATCGACAACCGTCAGACTATCGCTATCGGCGGCAGCGAAATCTACACCGGCCAGCTTCAGGGCACCGATGTCGCGCTACTGAAATCGGGTATTGGTAAAGTTGCCGCCGCCATGGGAGCGACTCTGCTGATGGAACACTGTAAACCAGATGTGGTTATTAATACCGGCTCCGCAGGCGGTCTGGCGTCGACCCTGAAGGTTGGTGATATCGTTGTCTCCGACGAAACGCGCTACCATGATGCCGACGTCACCGCGTTTGGCTATGAGTATGGTCAACTGCCGGGCTGCCCTGTTGGTTTCAACGCCGACGAAAAACTGATTGCCGCCGCGGAAACCTGCATCAAAGCGCTGAACCTTAACGCGGTACGCGGCCTGATTGTCAGCGGCGACGCCTTTATCAACGGCTCCACGGGTCTGGCCAAAATCCGTCACCATTTCCCGCAGGCCGTCGCGGTAGAAATGGAAGCGACCGCCATCGCACATGTCTGCCACAGCTACGGTGTGCCCTTTGTTGTCGTTCGCGCCATCTCCGATGTTGCCGATCAGCAGTCTCATCTGAGTTTCGATGAATTCCTCGCCGTCGCCGCTAAGCAGTCCACCCTGATGGTGGAAAACCTGGTGCAGCACCTGTCCCGTGGTTAAGTCGTTTAAAACAGCGCTTGCCGTTCTGCTGCTGGTTCCGGCGTGGCTATTCGCCGCGCCGCGAGTGATTACCCTCTCTCCCGCCAATACCGAACTGGCATTTGCTGCCGGCATTACGCCTGTTGGCGTGAGTAGCTATTCCGATTACCCTCCCGAAGCCGCAAAGATAGAGCAGGTTTCCAGCTGGCAGGGAATGAATCTGGAACGCATCGTCGCACTCAAACCGGACATGGTGCTGGCGTGGCGCGGCGGCAACGCGGAACGACAGGTCAACCAGCTAAGCTCGCTTGGGATTAAGGTTATCTGGGTCAAGACTTCGACCATCGAAGACATCATTGCCACGCTTCGTCAACTGGCGCAGTGGAGCCCGCAGCCAGAAAAAGCGCGACAGGCGGCGCAGAAGATGGAAGAGGCGTACCTGACGCTGAAAGCCCGCTATGCCAGAACGCCCAAAAAACGCGTGTTTTTACAGTTCGGAGCTAACCCTCTCTTTACCAGCAGCAAAGGATCGATTCAGGATCAGGTGCTGACGCTGTGTGGAGGAGAAAACATTTTTGCCGACAGCCGGGTCCCCTGGCCGCAGGTCAGCCGTGAACAGGTGCTGGCAAGGCAACCGCAGGCGATTGTCATTGCTGGCGACGCCAGTGAACTTCCCGCCGTTGCCCGCTTCTGGCGGAATCAGTTAAAAATTTCGCTTATTGCGCTACATGGCGACTGGTTTGAACGGGCAAGTCCACGTATTATCCTCGCCGCAAAACAACTCTGTACGGCGCTTGAGCAGATAAAATAATCACCTGCTAACCAGGTGTCAGGAGCCTATCCCGGTAGGCGTAATTGTTGCAGCCAGTTTGGACACGCACAGCGCGGAACAACCGGAGTGTACATGCAGTACGTGAGGATTGTGAGCGCTGCCTGAGGCCAAAATGGCAAATAAAATAGCCTAATGGGATAGGCTCTAAGTGGAAACTAACGATGCTTGTCTATTGGCTCGATATTATTGGCACTGCCGTATTTGCCATCTCCGGCGTCCTGCTGGCCGGAAAGCTGCGTATGGACCCTTTCGGCGTGCTGGTATTAGGCGTGGTCACCGCAGTGGGCGGCGGCACGATTCGCGATATGGCCCTCGCTAACGGGCCGGTATTTTGGGTAAAAGATCCCACCGACCTGGTGGTGGCGATGGTCACCAGTATGCTCACTATCCTGCTGGTTCGCCAGCCGCGTCGGTTACCTAAATGGGTGCTGCCGGTACTGGATGCCGTCGGCCTGGCGGTATTTGTCGGCATTGGCGTCAACAAAGCGTTTCTTGCCCATAGCGGGCCATTAGTGGCCGTCTGTATGGGCGTGGTTACCGGCGTCGGCGGTGGGATTATCCGCGATGTGCTGGCGCGTGAAATCCCGATGATTCTGCGCACGGAAATCTACGCCACGGCCTGCATCATCGGCGGTATCGTACACGCAACGGCGTATTACATCTTTCATGTTCCGCTTGAAAACGCGGCAATGACCGGAATGGTCGTTACACTGACAATTCGACTGGCGGCAATTCGTTGGCACCTGAAGCTGCCAACTTTTGCGCTTGATGAGAACGGGCGCTGAAAATCTTCTCCGGCGGAGGAATATCCGCCGGGGCAAGTATCAGATGCTGAACGAAGACCCACAGCCGCAGGTGCTTTTCGCATTCGGGTTAGTGACGATAAAACGCGACCCTTCAAGGCCTTCAGTATAATCGACGGAACCGCCGACCAGATACTGCAGGCTCATTGGATCAACCACCAGGCCAACCCCCTGCTTCTCGATAGTCATATCCCCATCGTTAACCTGATCGTCAAAGGTAAAACCGTACTGGAAACCGCTGCAACCACCACCGGTGATATACACCCGCAGCTTCAGGTTCGGATTATCTTCATCCGCAATCAGATCTTTTACTTTTATCGCTGCGGCGTCGGTAAACTCAAGCGGCAACGCTACATCATCACTCATTTTATGCTCCCATTGATACTTCTGACCGGTTAAAGAATGACCCGGTCTTTTGAGCCATTATCCAATACCCGAGTAATTCGTTCAAGTATTCTCCCCACCGACCGGCTGCGCCTTTGCTGCCTGTTCAGCCTCTTGTTTCGCCAGAGTACGCTGCAGAATTGTCGAGTATAAAGGCTTGCCGCCGAGGAACTGCGCCAATAGTGTTGCGCCGAGACAGGTAATAATCATTGGCAAAATGAGCTGATAGTTGTCGGTCATCTCCAGCACCAGCACAATACCGGTCAATGGCGCACGTACCGAGGCTGCAAGCAATGCCCCCATGCCGGCGATGGCAAAGGTTCCCGCATCCAGATGATACGCCGGAAACAGCGGCATCGCAGCCATACCGAATGCCGTTCCCAACAGCGTCCCCAGCGCCAGCATCGGCGCAAAGATACCGCCAGGCGCGCCGGAAGAGAAGCACAGCAGCGTGGTAATCACCCGGGCGATAAAAATAAACAGTAGCAAACCAACAGAAAAGTTGCCTTCTGCGGCAATTGGAATCAGGTTAAATCCACCTCCCGCCGCCGCTGGCTGAATAAAGCCAAGAACGCCGCAGCATCCACCAATCAAGCCGCCAATCAGTACCCACTTCCGGGTATTTCCGCCATGAATATACTGGAACATATCCTGGGTACGCAGCACCAGAGTGTTAAACAACGGGCCGATACAGCCAAAAATCATCCCCAGAATCAAATAGAGCCACAGCGTGTTAACCGGCGCATTGCTCAGTTTACCGACTTCAATAATCGCGTTCTCGCCATTAAAAATGCGATAAACAATGGTCGCCATAATCACGCCGGTAAACACAGCTTTAATGGAGATCAGATTGTAGCGAAACTGCGGGCGCATCTCTTCAATAATAAACAGAATACCGGCCAGCGGCGCGTTAAACGCGGCGGAAAGCCCGGCCGCCGCGCCGGTGGCCAGCAGCGTATGCCGGGCTTCCGCACTGCGCATGCGGAAAATATCGACCACCATACGCCCGATATTGCCGCCAAGCTGCACCATCGGCCCTTCACGCCCCAGCACCATACCTGCTCCCAGCGTTCCCATCCCGCCAATAAATTTTACCGGCAGCACGCGCCACCAGCGTACGGGCCGCAGTTCCTCCAGCGCGCCCTCAATTTCCGGGATCCCGGAGCCCCCGGCTTCCGGCGCAAAAAGACGCACCAGAAAATACCCCACCATCGCCAGCAAGCCGGAAAAAACAAAAGCCAGCAGCCAGACCAAAAAACCGTGGTCCGCCACCTCAACCAACGTACCGATACGTATGTTTTGCACCCACTTAACGCTTTTCTCAAAAGCGACGCCAATCAGCCCGGCCAGGATGCCAACTACAGCCGCCATTAATAAGACCGCGAGGGGCGTTTTATCACGCTGAATCAGTCGCCGCACAGCATCGCCACGGCGAATCCGCACAAACTGATGTTCTGCATAAGAGGGGTTTTCTGCTTTCATGCCATTATCAATTATTGGTAATACAAATGGAAAGAGGGCATTTTAGCCGCACTAATCGGTTCCGTCGCCAAAAAAATGCACAATTGCCATACTGTTTCACTTGGGCAAAGCTTTTATACCTTAAATAATTCGAGTTGCAGGACAAAACGGTTAACCGTTTTGAACAGCGCTTGCGCGGGCCTCACAGAGGTGAGGCCACAGGCGGAATCACGCGGCGACGCAGTGAATCTCCGGGAGCGTACTCCAGTACGTGACTGGGGTGAGCGACAAATCTGTCAGGAACAGATTTGCACGTCGCCGGGCGACGGCCCGTAAGAGTGAGTCTCATGGATGAGACGAGTCGCTCAGAAGCCAGGGCACATACAACAGAAGTATGACGGGTATATAACCTTTCGGGAATAACTTAGAATAGCCAGCAAAACATTTTTCACGAACCAGGACCCTGGCAATGAGCAAATCTGAAAACCTGTATAACGCTGCGCGTGAACTCATCCCCGGCGGCGTGAACTCTCCGGTACGCGCCTTCACCGGCGTCGGCGGAACGCCGCTGTTTATCGAGCGCGCCGACGGCGCCTATCTCTACGACGTCGATGGTAAAGCGTATATCGATTATGTCGGTTCCTGGGGCCCGATGGTTCTGGGGCACAATCATCCGGCAATCCGCAACGCGGTTATTGAAGCGGCCGGGCGTGGTCTAAGTTTTGGTGCGCCAACGGAGATGGAAGTCAAAATGGCGGCGCTGGTCACCGAACTGGTTCCGACGATGGATATGGTGCGCATGGTGAACTCCGGCACCGAAGCGACCATGAGCGCCATTCGCCTGGCCCGCGGCTTTACCGGCCGCGACAAAATCATCAAATTCGAGGGCTGCTATCACGGCCATGCCGACTGCCTGCTGGTGAAAGCCGGTTCCGGCGCACTGACCCTCGGCCAGCCGAACTCTCCAGGGGTCCCGGCTGATTTCGCTAAACACACCCTGACCTGCACCTATAACGATCTGGCATCGGTTCGCACTGCGTTCGAACAATATCCGCAGGATATCGCCTGTATCATCGTGGAGCCGGTCGCCGGAAATATGAACTGCGTCCCGCCGCTACCAGAGTTCCTGCCGGGGCTGCGCGCACTGTGCGACGAGTTCGGCGCGCTGTTGATTATTGATGAAGTGATGACCGGTTTCCGCGTGGCGCTGGCTGGCGCGCAGGATTACTACGGCGTCGTGCCGGATCTGACCTGTCTTGGCAAAATCATTGGCGGCGGTATGCCGGTCGGCGCCTTCGGCGGACGCCGGGAAGTGATGGATGCACTGGCACCGACGGGGCCGGTTTATCAGGCAGGTACCCTGTCCGGCAATCCGATAGCGATGGCGGCGGGCTTCGCCTGCTTAAACGAAGTCGCTCAGCCAGGCGTGCATGAAACCCTTACCGAACTGACTAACCAGTTGGCTCAGGGTCTGCTGGACGCCGCCGGCGACGCCGGAATTCCGCTGGTGGTGAATAACGTTGGCGGTATGTTCGGTATCTTCTTTACCGATGCGCCAGCCGTCACCTGCTATCAGGATGTGGTCAAGTGCGATGTGGCGCGTTTCAGACGCTTCTTCCACCTGATGCTGGAAGAAGGTATCTATCTTGCTCCGTCGGCGTTTGAAGCGGGCTTTATGTCCATCGCCCACAGCGAAGAAGATATTGATAATACCATCGCCGCGGCGCGGAACGCTTTCGCGAAGCTGTAAATAAAAATCCGGGCTATCGGGAGATGAGCGATAGCCCTGGCCTGTTCCGTTCACTGGCAATACGAGAATATTTTTGATATTCCTTGCGTGTGAACGGCATCAGGCCTGAAATCGGGGTTTTACGGTGCAGAGAGATACAAACTACCGACGCTGATTTCTTAGCAGATAAATAAAGTACGGCGCGCCAATAAAGGTCGACAACAGCCCAGCCGGGATCTGATACGGAAACATCATCATCCGCCCGCACCAGTCAGCAAACACTAACAACATTCCGCCAATCAGCCCCGACATCACCATATGCGGCATCGTACGCCGGAACCCCATCATGCGGGCAATATGCGGCGCCATCAGTCCCACGAAACTTAGCGGGCCGATTGTCAGGGTTGCCGCCGCCGTCAGGCATGCCGCTAACAGCAATAATCCAATACGCGACCACGTCAGCGCCATCCCGACGGCCCTCGCCGTCTCAGCACCTAATGGCAGAATCGTCAGCCAGCGACGACAAAATGGAGACACCCCCAGCAGGATCAGCATCACGATACCGCTACGCACCACTAATTCTGGCGTTGCGCTGTAGGTTGAACCGGAAATCCACGTCAGGATCTGCGCCATTCTCGGGTCTCCGCTGGCCTGCAGCATCATCAGCAGCATGGTAAACGCGGTACTCAACGCCATACCGGCCAGCAGCATACGATGCGGCGAAAACCCGCCGCGCCCGGCAGCGATCAGAATAACCAGCAGCGTTGCCGCCGCCCCAAGGCTACCGGCAGGCAGCAACCAACCAAACGCATTACCCGGCACAAAGAACAGCATCACAACCACGCCGAACGCTGCGCCGGAACTGATGCCGAGTACCTCCGGGCTGGCCATCGGGTTACCGGTCAAACGCTGAATAATACAGCCTGCAACCGCCAGCATCATCCCGGCAAACAGCGCCGCCAGGATGCGCGGCCAGCGCCAGGGCAACAGTTGATCCAGTAAGGTACCGCTGGCCCAGTGCCAGCCTTGCGCATCACGGCCAAAGGCCAACGCAACGATGATTGTCAGCAGCAGGATCAGTAGCCCACCGAGCGCAAACCCCAGCACATTTTGTCGTTCAGCCCGGATGTTATCGCCGCCGTTCATCACCGGGGCACTCATACTACGCAGACATGGCAACAGCCACAGCAGTAGCGGCGCCCCAATCAACGCGGTCACCGAACCGGTGGAAACTTCCATCCATACTCGGGTCAGCCACAGGATAAGCTGATCGGAGAGCCACAGTAACAATGCGCCCATCACGGTTGCCAGCAGCAGGCGCGATAGCAACCGGCGGGCGCCGAGCATCTTCGCCAGCAGCGGCGCAAACAGACCGATAAAGCCGATGATCCCCACCGCATTAACCAGCAGCGCACTGAGCACTATCGCCAGGGTCAATACCCCCAGACGCGCCAGAGACAGCGCCAGCCCGAGGTTACGCGCCACGCCATCGTCCAGCCCCATCAGGGTCAGGGGACGCAGGAGCAGTAACGTGAGGATCCCACCGCCCAACAGTTGCGGCCACAGGCGCTGTACCACGCTCCAGTCGGTCTGCGTCAACGTTCCGGTGCTCCACAGGAACATACTTTGCAGCTGGTCATGGTGGAAAATCACCATCAGTTGGTTAATCGCCCCGCAATACAGGCTCACCACCAGCCCCGCCAGGATCAGGGTGACCGGTGACAGGCGTTTTCCCCAGGCGACGCCAAACACCAGCGCCCCCACCACGCACGCGCCTGCCAGCGCCGCAAATTGCGTGGCCAGCGCGCCGGGAATCGCCCACAGCGTCGTTACCGTAATCCCTAGCTGCGCCCCTGTCGCCACGCCAAGGGTCGTTGGCTCCGCCAGCGGGTTACGCAGTACTTGCTGGAATAGCACCCCGACCAACCCAAGCCCGGCGCCAACCAGCAGCGATATCGCCAGCCGCGGCAGCAGGCTGTAGTGGAACAGCATTTGCGCGATATTGTCGATATCCGGCCGCCAGAGCGCCTGTCGCCAGGCGGTTCGCGGCAAAACCGTATTGAGGTTGGAAAGCGTTAACCCGAAAGCGGCGATAAATAGAATGGCGAGTAACACCATCGACAGAGGAGAAATTCGCGCTCTCACGCCGGACCTCCCTGCGCATCGGCCAGAATGCGGGCAAAATGCATCGCCGACAGCGTCGCGCCATAGAACCACACCGCCGGAACGCGCTGAAAACGCCCTGCGCGGACAAAGGGCATCGCTCGCCACAGCGGTGTCGCCATTAATTGCGCCATTTCCCGTTCATTACCATGATCGAAGCAGATAACGTCGATGTCTCTGTAGGCCGCCAGTCGGTCGATGCCGACGGTGACGCTGCCCCAAAAGGTCGTTTCGCCCTGCCAGGCGTTGTTGATACCAAAACGATTGAGCACATCCTGAAACAGACAGTTTTGCGCAAAGATCAGCGCATGACGGGCATCCAGCAAGGTCATCATCAGCAATGGACGATCGCCACGTTTTGCAAAGCGCGGACGAAGGTTCGCCATGAGCGCGTCAAATTCCGCCAGATGGCGCTTCGCTTCCCGCTGTCTGCCGAGCAGCTCAGCCATTTCATTAAGCGATTGCCGGGCCACCTGCAGCGGTTTTTTGCCGTCGCTGAAGGTAAATCCTCTCCCCGGCGCAATACGCGCCAGCTTTTCCACCGAAGGACCATATCCTGCCGACCAGACGAGGAACGAGGGTTTCATCTGCGTCAGCAGTTCCAGATTCGGCTCGGTGCGCAAGCCAACATCAATCACCGATGACGGAAGCGCCGGTTCGTTTACCCATAGCGTATAGTTCGGAATATCGGCGACGCCGTAAGGGGTCACCCCCAGCGCCAGCAGCAACTCCACCGGCAGCCACTCCAGAGCGACAATTCGCCGCGGATCAACCTCTGCCGCCCGTGCGTCGCGCATCTGCCACAGCAGCGGTGACAACGCCATTGCGGCCAGCAAACGTCGCCGCGTGATTACATTCAAATTTTCCATCAATAGACAAAACTTACCGGTGCAGCGCCCGCCGGATGCGGCAGAATTCCCATCGGAATACCATAAATGTGTTCCAGGGTTTCGCCACGCATCAGTTCCGTCGGCGTTCCCTGGGCAATCATTTCACCGCCGCGCAGGGCCACCAGATAGTCACAGTAACGGGCAGCCATATTAATGTCATGCAGCACGGCAATTACCGTCAGCCCTCGCTGCTGGCTGAGGCGATGAACCAGCGCCAGGACATCCACCTGGTGGGCAATATCCAGCGCCGAGGTGGGTTCATCAAGCAACAGGCAGCGGCTATCCTGAGCCACCAGCATGGCAATCCACGCGCGCTGACGTTCACCGCCGGAGAGGCTGTCCACCAGCCGATGAGCCAGGGATTTCAGGCCGACCAGCGCGATGGCCTCTTCCACTTTCTCCCGATCCGCCACGCCAAATCGCCCCAGCGCCCCGTGCCACGGATAGCGGCCAATCGCCACCAGTTCGCGCACCGTCATGCCTTCCGCCGACGGCAACTGCTGCGGCAGGTAGGCGACTTTGCGGGCAAACGCTTTGCTGCCCCAGTTGTCGAGCGGCTGCCCGCCGAGCAGGATATCCCCATCAGAAGGGGGCTGGTGGCGACCAAGCATTTTTAGCAGCGTCGATTTACCGGAGCCGTTATGGCCAATCAGGCCCGTCACTTTCCCCGCAGGGAAAGTTAATGAGAGAGGATGTAAAAGCGTGCGGCCAGGGACGCGAAAAGCGACATGACGGAGGGCGAAAGTCGTATCGTGATGAGAGATGTTTTCCTGCATAGCGGCCAACTTGTCAAGCGGGCACGGTAAACCGTGCCCAAAGGGAAATTAGAAACGGAAGGTTGCGGTTGCCACGACCTGACGGTCGGCGCCCCAGAAGCAACCATAGGTATTAAAGCAGCTTGCGACATACTCGCGATCAAACAAGTTATTCACATGCAATGCCACGTTGGAACCCGTCATACCGACACGTGCCAGATCGTAACGAACCAACGCATCGACGACCGTGTAGCTTCCAACCTTGAAGGAGTTCGCCGGATCGCCATAGCTGGAGCCAGTGAAACGTCCACCGGCCCCCAGCGTCAGACCGGACAATGAACCATCAAAGAAGGTGTAATCACCCCATAGTGACGCCATATGTTTTGGCACCTGAGCAGGCGTATTCCCTTTGTAGCTGGTATCTGTAGTGTATTCAGCATCAGTGTAAGTATAAGATCCCACGACATTGATACTTGCCGACAGCGCCGCTTTCGCTTCAACTTCCACACCACGAGAACGAATTTCACCACCAGCAACGGAGAATATCGTGCCGTTTGGATCCGCCATCAAATTATTCGTTTTGGTCAACTGGTACACAGCACCAGTAATGACAATCGGACGGTCGTTCGGTACATACTTCACGCCGGCTTCGTATTGCTTACCTTTAGACGGCGAGAAAATATTACCGGTTGCCCCCGTTTGTGAAGCTGGCTCAAATGACTCACTATAGCTGAAATAAGGTGTTACCCCATTGTCGAACAAATAGTTAACACCGCCACGCCAGGTAAATTCTTTATCGTTACGGGAATTCTGAACGCCAGAATCACGGTTTAAAGAGTCCTGCTTCGCCCAGTCGTAACGCCCACCGAGGGTCACCAGTACTTTATCCCACTGCATTTGATCCTGTACATACAGACCAGTCTGCTGCTGTTTATTCAGTACCTGATATGCGCCAGACGGCCCCGGATGTGAACTGAAATCAAAGTCGCCGCGATCAAGATTATAAATATCAGACGGCGTGACAGAACCTGCGTAACCAAACCAGGAATTGATATCATTACGCATACGCATATAGTCAATGCCAGTCAGCAGCGTGTGCTCTAAAGCTCCGGTCACAAACTTGCTTTGCAGTTGCGTATCGACAGAAAAGTTCTGTAACTTCTCGCTATCAATCACGTATTGACGAGTCAGCGTGTGATCCCATTGTGATTGTGGAATACTGGCACAAGGGCTGTTATTCGGATCCTTTGTATAGAGAGGATCCGAACACATGCCATAGCCATAAACGCTGTTCTGCGAGACCTTGTTTTGCGCATAGCGCAGGTTCTGACGCACGGTAAAGGTATCGTTGAACTCATGGTCAAAGCTGTAACCCACCATTTTCTCGTTACGAGAGTAAGTATTATTGTCAGCACCTTCATTGAAATCAGTGGGAAGACGCTTACCGTTCGGCAATGTCGTTACCGTTCCCTCTTTTGGCAGCCAGCCGTAATAACCCGTCTCCGGCTCGTTCTGGAAGTAAGAGAGGAACGTAAAGTTGGTTTTATCATCCGGACGCCAACTGAAAGATGGTGCGACTGCATAGCGTTGTTCTTTCGAACCTTGTTGCTGGGCATTCGCAGAACGGGCAAGACCAGTTAAGCGATAAGAATAAACACCGTCATCATCCAGCGCATCACTAAAATCGAAGCTGGTCTGGAACAAGCTGTCGGTACCCATCTTAAATTGAACTTCTTTCAGCGGTTCCGTTGTCGGACGCTTGCTGACCATATTCAACAAACCACCTGGGTTACTTTTTCCGTAGAGAACGGAAACCGGGCCCCGCATGACTTCAGCGCGCTCCAGCATGTACGGATCAATCACTGCGTCATTGTAGAAATTGCCCTGCATCTTCAGGCCATTCAGATAGTTATTCTGGCTTTGGCCGTCAGCGGCGAAACCTCGGATAATCAGGTAATCATATGTGTTAGACGCGCCACGCGTTCCCACAGCAACACCTGGCGTGTAGCTTAGCGCTTCTTTCACCGATTTAGGCTGATGCAGCGCCATCTCCTCCGCGGTCACCACAGAAATAGACTGCGGCACTTTTTGAATGGGGGTATCCGTTTTGGTCGCCGTAGCGGATTGTCTGGCCGCGATAGTCGCCGCCGGCCCCCAGGCGCTCTCTTGTGGGGCTGGTGCCGCGGTAACGGTGATGGTGTCTTCTTTCGGTTCAGTTGCTGCCTGCGCATAAACAGACATGCCGCTAACCGCTGTGGCTACTACCACTGCGAGTTTACGCAGCGAGTGATTTTGCTGAGCAGTTTTTGGACGCGCCATGAGGATATCTCTAATAGAATTGAATGATAAAGAAAACGAGAATTATTATTATGCCGAATGGAATAATAGGCGAAAAATGGAATATATGGCAAGGAATATGCCCCCGAAAAGGAGGCGATGCTGAATAAATAACCAGACAGTTATTATGGAGTTACATTTCCGTTAGGCAGTTTGTAGTCATCATACTTCGGGCTACAGATACCCAACTCATTACGGCAATATGGCAATATAAAGAAAAAACCCCGGCAGCATCGATAACGATGCCACTGGGGTTTCTGAACGTCGCCAACAAAAAGCGGCTTTAAGGCTTAAGCGAGTAATTATTTACTGCCAAACATCTCTCTAATCCAGCCCGCGACGCCGTCGCTTTTCTCCTGCTCAGGCTGCTGATTTTGCTGCTGTTGCGGCGGCTGCCCGGAAGACTGATTGAACGGGTTATTCTCCTGCTGCTGCTGGAGCTGCTGCTGTTGCATCTGCTCTCCCTGGCGACAGAGCTCATCCGGCGACGTTGTCCATACCGGCAGCGAGCGCATCCCACCGCTGCAAACGAAGTTACCGTTACTGTCGATCCCCATATCCACCACATCTTCCGGCGCCGTCAGATCCAACGGCGTTGGGGTTTCGTTAGCCAGATAGCGCTGATAAATCGACATCGCGCCGCTCGCACCATAGAGCTTCGTCGGCTGGTTATTATCGCGCCCCACCCAGGTAATGGTCACCTGGCTACCGTCAATACCGGCAAACCAGGTATCGATGTTATTGTTGGTGGTCCCGGTTTTACCCGCCAGATGGAGTCCGGGATATTTCGCGCCCAGTTGACGACCGGTACCGCGCTGCACCACCTGCTGCATAGTCCATAAGGTCATGTAGGCGGCCTGGGCCGGAACCACGCGCTCCGCCTGCGGATAGCTCTGATACAGCACGGTGCCATCTTCGGCGATAACCGAACGCAACGCCGACAGCGGCGCGCGGTTACCGCCGCTGGCGATGGTCTGAAACGCCTGAGCCACTTCTATCGGCGTCAGGTTCAGTGCCCCCAGCAGCATAGACGGAACCGCATTAAGCTGATCTTTCGATACCCCCAGTTTTGTCCAGGTATCAATCACCGCCGGTAAACCCAGCGTCATGCCGAGGTTCACCGTCGGCACGTTCATTGAACGCGTCAGCGCATCCACCAGCATCACTTTGCCGCCATCGCTATAACGATGATCATCGTTTTGCGGCGACCACGTCTGGCCGTTAGACAAATGAATGGAGATTGGCGCATCGGCAATCCAGGTGTTGAGACGATACAAATTCGGCTGACTCAGGGCGGTTAAATAGGTCGCCGGTTTCGCCAGAGAACCAATCGAACGGCGTGCCTGCATCGCCCGGTTGTAACCGGCAAACTGCGGTTCCGCGCCGCCGACCATCGCCCGCACTTCGCCGGTAAAGCGATCGACTACCACGATCGCGGTTTCCAGATCCGGCAGCTTACGCTGTTTTTTCAGTGCCGGAATACCGTCTATCGCCGCTTTTTCCGCCGCATCCTGCGCGACGGGATCGAAGGTGGTAAAGATCTTCACGCCGGAAAGATCTTTCACTTTATCGCCCAGCTTCGCCTGTAGCTCCTGACGTACCAGTTGCATAAACGCGGGCTGCGGCGAGATCACCCCGCCACGCGGCTGCACCCCCAGCGGACGCGCACTCAGCATGTCATACAGTTCCTGATCGATAATCTTCTGCTGTTGCAACAGACGCAGCACAAGATTACGTCGCTCCAGCGCCAGCTTCGGATTACGCCACGGGTTATAGATCGACGCGCCTTTCACCATCCCCACCAGCAGCGCCTGCTGATCAAGGCTCAGCTCTTCCACCGGGCGGCCAAAGTAATACAGGCTTGCCAGCGGGAAGCCGCGAATTTCGTTGTCGCCGCTCTGACCGAGATAAACTTCGTTCATATACAGCTCAAGGATGCGATCCTTGCTATAGCGCGCATCGACAATCAGCGCCATATAGGCTTCATTAAGCTTACGCCAGTATGAACGTTCGCTGGAGAGGAACAGGTTCTTCACCAGTTGCTGGGTCAGGGTACTCGCGCCCTGCACCGTACGGCCGGCGGTCAGGTTGGCCAGCACCGCACGACCAATGGAGTAAAGGCTAATCCCGTCGTGTTCGTAGAAATGGCGGTCTTCCGTCGCCAGCAGCGTATCGACCAGCAGATCCGGGAAGCCATTGCGCTTCACGAACAGGCGTTGTTCGCCATTCGGCGATTGCAGCATGGTAATCAGACGCGGATCGAGGCGGAAGAAACCGAACTGGCGGTTGTTATCCATATTCACAATGGTTTCCAGATGACCGCCAGAAAAGGTCAGACGCGCGCGCACCTGCCCTTCTTTACTGTCCGGGAAATCGAACGGACGACGGATCATCTCGATGCTGTTGGCCTGAACGGTGTATTCGCCCGGGCGCGTCATAGCGCTCACCTGGCGATACTGCGTGGCGTTGAGCAGACGCACCATTTCGTTTTTGCTGATCTGCATATCCGGTTCAAGGTTAACCATCCGACCGTATACCGCGGCAGGCAGGTCCCAGACTTTACCGTCAATTCGGCTACGGATTTTCTGATCGAGATAAACGCCGTAGGCGGCAATCACTACCGCACAGACGATGCCAATCTTAATCAGCAGCCACAACCAGGTGCGTTTACGACGAGGGGGTTTACCGCCTTTGCCTCTTCCTTTCCTCGGCATCGGTTTTTCATCCTCATAGTCATCATCATCGTAATCATCGTCGTAGTTCTCTTCCCGAACCCGACGGCGAGTTACCTTTTGTTTTGTCGGACGCGAGGGTCTCCCCTTACGTCCGATCGGCTCGCGGTCATCTCCCGCCATGCTGTTTCTCCGCAACTTACAGGCGTAAAGGCCTGATTCTCAATATTTCCCCGAATCAGGGAAAGAAGAAATCTCTCAAATTGACGCCAAAATCTCCTGGCCTTCAGGCTGCCATTCATGGATGACGCCATGGATGACGCCATGGATGATCATTTTGCTTGTATCATTTTTAATTTAAATTAAACATATAAATCAAATAATTAGAAGCATCATCAGCAAAACAGTTCATGACATCGCCCTGCCTGCCCGAAAGAGACAGGATAGCACTAAACCGCGACATTCTTAACCAGCATTTTACATGTTCACCAGCGCCAAAAATGGAAATAATTATGTTTTTTAATGACATAAAAATACATTCTATTCCCACCGGAACCGGGACAGTCACCAACACGCTATGAATACTTTTTGCTGCGCCGGGTTGGGGCGGTATTGACCGGATCGTCCGGCCAGACATGCTTCGGGTAGCGCCCTTTCATCTCTTTTTGTACTTCGCGGTAGCTCCCCTGCCAGAACGCGGCCAAATCGCGGGTGATTTGCAGCGGACGCTGCGCGGGTGAAAGCAGCTCCAGCACCAGCGGCACGCGCCCCCGAGCGATAACCGGCGTAGTGGCTTCGCCAAACATCTCCTGCATCCGTACCGCCAGCGCCGGTGGGTTTTCAGCGTGGTAACGAATCGCGATGCGGCTACCGCCAGGCACCGTGTAGTGCGTGGGCAGTTCGCTATCCAGCTTCTGGCGCAGCGGCCACGGCAGCCAGTTTTGCAGCGCCTGACGCACATCCAGCGCCTTCAGCGCGCGCAAAGAGTGGACTCCGCTCATCTGCGGCAGCAGCCAGGCCTCAAGGGATGCCAGCAGCGAAGCATCATCCACTGCCGGCCATGCCTCTTCCGGCAACCACTGCGCGGCGCAATGCAGTCGCAGACGCAGTTGCTCCGCCTCCGGCGTCCAGTTGAGCACGCTTAATCCTTTATCACGGATACCGTTGAGCATCGCCTGATGCAGCTCTTCTTCAGAAGGCTTCGCCAGCGGCTGAGTCTTGATCACCAGTTGACCAATGCAGGTGCGTCGCCAGGCCTTCAGGGTACCCAGCGCGTCATCCCACTCCACAATATCGGCGCACCGGGCCAGCAACGGGCACCGGGCGATCAGCGCGTGAATATCCACCGGCAGCGCCAGTAAGATCCGCGCATCCGGCGATGAACTGCCCTGCAACAACAGCGGGGCAATCAGCCATTCGTGGCGATTCAGCGCATCATCGACGTCAAGCATCGCCCCCATCCCGTTCGCCAGTTGATAGCGCCCCTCCTGACCACGACGCTGAGCGATACGATCGGCAAACGCGGCAACCAGAAGCTCGGCCATACGATCCGCATCAGGCTGGCCGCTGCGAGCCGCCAGCCGTTTCATTAGTTGCTGCGCCCGCTGCTGCCAGTTGCTCTGCTGACGGGAAAACACGGTACTGAGATCGCCACTACCGCCGCGCGGCGGCTCTTCGAGGATCGCCGCCAGCTTTGCTGCCGTCGCCACGCCATCAGCATCATCTGCGGCTGTCAGCACCGCCGCCAGCCGTGGATCGTTACCCAGAGCGGCCATTTTGCGCCCATGCGCCGACAACCGTTCGCCATCCAGCGCAGAGAGCGCCGTCAGCAAACGACGGGCCGCCGCCAGGTTAACCGCGGGCGGCAGATCCAGCCAGCGAAGCTGGGACGGTTCCGGACATCCCCACAGTAAAAGCTCCAGCAACAGCGCCGACAGATCGCTGTGCAGAATTTCCGGATCGCTCTGCGCCGCCGCGCGCTCGGCCTGCTCTTTACTCATCAGATGCAGACAGATCCCCGGCGCCAGCCGCCCGGCGCGTCCGGCGCGCTGGGTCATTGAGGCCTGACTAATACGCTGCGTCACCAGACGGGTTAATCCCGTCCGGGCATCAAAGCGGGCGACCCGTTCCTGTGCGCTATCGACCACCAGGCGAATACCTTCAATGGTCAGACTGGTTTCAGCAATATTGGTCGCCAGCACCACCTTACGCATCCCGGCAGGAGCGGGAAGTATCGCCTTACGCTGTGCGCTCAGCGGCAGCGCACCATACAGCGGACAGAGGACAACATCGTTCGCCACTCGTTCAGCCAGTTGCTCCTGCACCCGCTGAATTTCCCCGATGCCGGGCAGAAACAGCAGCATCGATCCGCTTTCACCGCGCAGCAACTCGCTGGCGGCAATAGCCACCGCCTCATCAAATCGCTGGTGGATCGGCAGTGGCGCAAAACGCCGCTCAACCGGAAATGCACGCCCTTCAGAAACAATTACCGGCGCATCCGGCAGCAACCGCTGCAGACGGTCGTTATCCAGGGTTGCCGACATGATCAGCAACCTGAGATCGTCGCGAAACCCCTGCTGAACATCCAGCAGCAGCGCCAGCGCCAGATCCGCCTGCAGGCTGCGCTCGTGGAATTCATCAAGGATCACTAGCCCGACATCGGTCAGTTCAGGATCGCGCTGGATCATGCGTGTCAGAATGCCTTCCGTCACCACTTCAAGACGTGTATCCGGTCCGACACAGGTCTCAGCGCGCATACGATAGCCCACGCTCTCGCCGGGTTTCTCCCCTAGCTGTTCCGCCAGCCTTTGCGCCACATTCCGCGCCGCCAGCCGTCGCGGCTCCAGCAGGATAATACGACCGTTAATTTCACCTTCCGCGAGAATACGCAGCGGCAGCCAGGTGGATTTCCCGGCACCGGTCGGCGCATTGAGCAGAACCTGCGGCGCATGCCGCAGGGCAGAGAGAAGTTCAGGGAGAACGGCGGCAACCGGCAATGAAGACACGAAAAACTCCGGAGGTTAACATTTGAAGGCTGGCATTGTAGCATTCTGATAATTCATTACCGAGTCTCTATCATGTCCAAGCCGAAAAGGCTGTTTTTCGCCCTTGAACTTCCTGACGAGGTTCAGCAGCAGATCGTTCACTGGCGCGCCGCCTGCTTTCTCGCCGATGCTGGTCGGCCAGTCGCAGCGGATAACCTCCATCTGACGCTGGCGTTTCTCGGCGAAGTCAGCGCGGAAAAACAGCGGGCGCTGGCGGCGATGGCCGGTCGTATTCGCCAGCCGGGCTTTACCCTGACCCTTGACGATGCCGGGCAGTGGCTGCGCTCACGGGTGGTGTGGCTGGGCATTCGTCAGCCGCCGCGTGGGGTGCTGCAACTGGCGAATATGCTGCGCGCCCAGGCGGCCCGTAGCGGCTGCTACCAGAGCCCGCAGCCGTTCCATCCTCATATCACCCTGCTGCGCGACGTGCGCCACGCGGTGCCTATTCCGCCGCCCGGCTTCAACTGGTCGTTTGCGGTCAATGAATTTGTGCTCTACGAGTCCGGTTTTAGCCGCGGACGTACCCGCTACAACGTGCTGGAACGTTACCCTTTCGACAAGGAAAGCTGATGCAATTTACTCCTCCGCTACAGTCCGCCACCTTAATTAAACGTTACAAGCGGTTTCTCGCCGACGTAGTAACCCCTGATGACCGCGAGCTGACCCTGCACTGTCCCAACACCGGCGCGATGACCGGTTGCGCCGAACCCGGCGATACTGTCTGGTATTCCACCTCGGAGAATCCTAAGCGCAAATATGCGCATACGTGGGAATTAACGGAAACCGCACAAGGCGCGGTAATTTGTGTGAATACTCTACGCGCCAACGCCCTGGCGAAAGAGGCGATTCTGGCGGGAAATATTCCGCAGCTTTTGGGTTATCAAACGCTTAAAAGCGAAGTGAAATACGGTGATGAAGGCAGCCGCATTGATATTTTGTTACAGGCAGATTGCCAACAAGACTGCTATATTGAAGTGAAATCGGTTACGTTGGCGGAGAAAGAATACGGTTATTTTCCCGATGCGGTCACCGTGCGCGGTCAGAAGCACCTGCGGGAACTGATGAGCGTCGCGGCGACGGGTAAACGGGCAGTGATTCTTTTCGCCGTGCTGCATTCGGCAATCGACCGTTTCTCACCCGCGCATCATATTGATGCCAGATACGCACAGTTATTGATTGAAGCGCAAAGCAAGGGGGTAGAAATTCTCGCATACAAGGCGGAACTTTCTACTGAAATGATGACTCTGAATAATCCGATTACCGTGGCGTTAACCCCCGGTAAGTAAACGGCTAAATAGTATTCTGATCGTGAGCGCGAATACGCTTTTCTTCACAGGGTTGTCAAGTGTAACGTTTAGATAATTGCTATCCGGAAAAGCATCTGCTATTTATAGCGGCCTGATTTTCCCCCAACACGGGGATCGATAGTGCGTGTTAAGGAGAAGCAACATGCAAGAAGGGCAAAACCGTAAAACATCGTCCCTGAGTATTCTCTCCATCGCTGGGGTGGAGCCGTACCAAGTGAAGCCGGGCGAAGAGTATATGAACGAAGCCCAGCTGGCGCACTTCAAGCGCATTCTTGAAGCATGGCGTAATCAACTTAGGGATGAAGTGGATCGCACCGTAACGCATATGCAGGATGAAGCCGCTAATTTTCCGGATCCGGTAGACCGTGCCGCTCAGGAAGAGGAGTTCAGCCTGGAGCTGCGTAACCGCGATCGCGAACGTAAACTGATCAAAAAGATCGAGAAAACACTGAAAAAAGTGGAAGACGAAGATTTCGGCTTCTGTGAATCCTGTGGCGTCGAGATTGGTATCCGTCGTCTGGAAGCGCGCCCGACCGCTGACCTGTGCATTGATTGCAAAACGCTGGCGGAAATTCGCGAAAAACAGATGGCAGGCTAATCACTTCGCTGGCATCTTTCCGGCGGGAGTTTTCTCCCGCCCTGATGTTTTTGTCACCTCATGAAAGATTCACACTATATCGGGCGCTTTGCTCCCTCACCTTCCGGCGAACTTCACTTCGGCTCATTGATTGCCGCGCTTGGCAGCTATCTACAGGCACGGGCGCAGAACGGTATCTGGCGCGTACGCATAGAAGATATCGATCCGCCGCGTGAAATCCCCGGTGCCGCAGAGACGATTCTCCGTCAGTTAGAACATTACGGCCTGCACTGGGACGGCGAAGTGCTCTGGCAGTCGCAGCGCCATGACGCTTATCGCGAACGCCTGGCCTGGCTGCATGAGCAGGGACTTTGCTATTACTGCACCTGTCCCCGTGCGCGCATTCACGCAATTGGCGGCCTGTATGATGGCCATTGCCGGAGTTTAAGGCTCGGCGCAGAAAACGCCGCTTTGCGGTTGCGGCAAACCCGCCCGGTGCTGGCATTTTACGATCGGCTGCGCGGCACCATTATCGCCGACGAACCGCTGGCGCGTGAAGATTTCATTATCCATCGCCGCGACGGCCTGTTCGCCTATAATCTTGCGGTGGTCGTGGACGATCACTTTCAGGGCGTCAGCGAAATTGTCCGCGGCGCCGATCTTATCGAGCCGACGGTGCGGCAGATTTCGCTCTATCAGCATTTTGGCTGGCAGGCGCCGGACTATATCCATTTGCCGCTGGCCCTTAATGCGCAGGGCAATAAACTGTCGAAGCAAAACCATGCGCCTGCGCTTTCGCAAGGCGATCCGCGCCCGGAAATTGTGCGGGCGTTAACGTTTCTTAACCAGGATGTTATTCAGGAATGGCAGGCGTTGAGTATTGAAGATTTACTCAAGCACGCGGTAGCAAACTGGCGGCTGGAACAAATCCAGCATTCTCAAACGCTTTCTCCTGAGCTATGATTAGCCGCTATTTTTACTCGTCGACTTTCAGGTTGCTCCGGCGTTGGCTGCGCTTGTTTCCCCCGGTCCGTTGCTTTTCTGTGCGTCCGGGCGTCGCAAGTTTACCATCTTGCTGCAATCCGCAATGCATAGAGTAATATTTTTGTCCTGAAGTCCGTCTGACACTACGAGGTGTACCATTTTTACCCGAGTCGCTAATTTTTGCCGTAAGGTGCTAAGCCGTGAAGAACGCGAGACTGAAGCCGCCGTTGAACAGCAACATATGACGGTTATCCCGCGAGATCAGCATGCAATTTCCCGCAAAGATATCAGTGAAAACGCTCTCAAGGTCATGTACAGACTCAATAAAGCGGGCTACGAGTCGTGGCTGGTCGGCGGCGGGGTTCGCGACCTGCTGCTAGGCAAAAAGCCCAAAGATTTCGACGTTACCACCAATGCGACACCTGAGCAGGTACGTAAACTGTTCCGCAACTGCCGTCTGGTAGGCCGTCGCTTCCGCCTGGCGCACGTGATGTTCGGGCCGGAAATTATTGAAGTCGCCACCTTCCGCGGCCATCACGAAGGCCACACCACCGATCGCGTCACCTCTCAGCGCGGTCAGAACGGCATGCTGCTGCGCGACAATATCTTCGGTTCAATTGAAGAAGATGCCCAGCGCCGTGATTTCACTATCAACAGCCTTTATTACAGCGTGGCTGATTTTAGCGTGCGCGACTATGTCGGCGGCATGAAAGATCTGCAGGATGGCGTGATCCGCCTGATCGGCGATCCGGAAACCCGCTATCGCGAAGACCCGGTGCGGATGCTGCGCGCAGTGCGTTTTGCGGCCAAGCTGAACATGAGTATCAGCGAAGAAACCGCCGAGCCGATTCCACGCCTGGCGACGCTGCTGCACGATGTGCCCCCGGCGCGTCTGTTTGAAGAGGTATTAAAGTTGCTGCAGGCCGGCGACGGATATCAAACCTACCTCCTGCTGCGCGAATACAATCTGTTCCAGCCCCTGTTCCCCAGCATTACCCGCTATTTCACCGAGCGCGGCGATAGTCCGATGGAGCGCATCATCAGCCAGGTGCTGAAAAATACCGATAACCGTATTCGCAACGATATGCGCGTTAACCCGGCGTTCCTGTTTGCGGTGATATTCTGGTATCCACTGCTGGAAACGGCGCAGAAAATCGCCCAGGAGAGCGGTCTGGCCTACTACGATGCCTTCGCGCTGGCGATGAACGACGTGCTGGATGAAGCCTGCCGCACGCTGGCGATCCCTAAACGCATCACCACGCTGGTGCGCGATATCTGGCAGCTTCAGCTACGGATGTCTCGCCGCCAGGGCAAACGCGCATGGAAACTGCTGGAGCATCCAAAATTCCGCGCCGCCTACGATCTGCTGGAGCTGCGCGCGGGTGCGGAAAACAACAGCGAACTGCAGCGTCTGACCAAATGGTGGGGCGAATTTCAGGTCGCCACACCGCCAGATCAGAAAGATATGCTTGACGATTTGGGGGACGATCCTGCTCCCCGCCGCCGTCACCGTCGTCCGCGCAAACGCGCGCCTCGCCGCGAAGGTAGCGCATGACCCGCGCCTGGATTGCCATCGGCAGCAACCTCGCCTCGCCGCTGGCGCAGGTCAACGCTGCCATTAGCGCGCTGGCGGAAATTCCTGACAGCCAGGTAGTCAGCGTATCCTCATTCTACCGTACGCCGCCGCTGGGGCCACAGGATCAGCCTGACTACCTGAACGCCGCCGTTGCGCTGGAAACCACGCTTACAGCTGAAGCGCTGCTCAACCATACCCAGCGCATCGAACGCCAGCAGGGACGCACGCGTAAAGCCGAACGCTGGGGGCCGCGCACGCTGGATCTCGATATCATGCTGTTCGGCGAAGAGGTGATAAATACCTCGCGCCTGACCGTTCCGCACTACGATATGAAAAACCGTGGTTTTATGCTGTGGCCGCTATTTGAAATCGCCCCGGAACTGCGTTTCCCGGACGGGCTGGCGCTAAGTACCGTTCTGGCGAATCTCGCCGCGGATAAACCCGCGTTCTGGTAATATTTCTCCGTTTTTCAACAATGGCGGCAATCGTGGTAATCGGTTGCCTAAAACCATTGCCCCCCCGAGTACTGCTGTTAGAATGCCGATTAATATGACTTTCATCATCAGGAAACGTTATGAAACCGACGACTATCGCCCTGCTGCAGAAATGCAAACAGGAGAAGAAGCGCTTCGCTACCATCACCGCCTATGACTACAGCTTTGCGAAGCTGTTTGCAGACGAAGGGATTAACGTGCTGCTGGTCGGAGACTCGCTGGGCATGACGGTACAGGGCCACGATTCCACTCTGCCAGTGACAGTAGAAGATATCGCCTACCACACCCGTGCGGTGCGTCGCGGCGCGCCGAACTGCCTGCTGCTCGCGGATCTGCCGTTTATGGCTTACGCCACACCGGAACACGCTTTCGGGAACGCCGCTGTCGTGATGCGCGCCGGGGCCAATATGGTGAAAATCGAGGGCGGCGCATGGCTGGCTGATACCGTAAAAATGCTTACCGAGCGCGCAGTACCGGTGTGCGGACATCTCGGCCTGACGCCCCAGTCGGTGAATGTCTTCGGGGGTTACAAAATCCAGGGACGCGGCGATGCCGGGCAAGTTTTGCTTGATGATGCGCTGGCATTAGAGGCGGCTGGCGCGCAGTTGCTGGTGCTGGAGTGCGTGCCGGTCGAGCTGGCGAAACGCATCACTGAAACGCTAAGCATCCCGGTGATCGGCATCGGCGCAGGCAACGTTACCGACGGGCAAATCCTCGTGATGCATGACGCCTTCGGTATTACCGGCGGCCATATACCGAAATTCGCCAAAAATTTCCTTAGCACGGCGGGCGATATGCGCGCTGCGGTGCGGCAATATATTGCCGAAGTAGAAGCCGGCGTTTATCCGGGAGATGAACACAGTTTCCATTAAATTTCTCAGGCATCCCCGGGTGGCGGCGTCATCGTCTTACCCGGGTTATCAGACCATACGAACCTGTCGCCCGCCACGCGGGGATAAGGTTTAGCGCTACAGGAGTGTTGTTGTGCTGATTATTGAAACCCTGCCGCTACTGCGCCAGCATATCCGTCGTTTACGCCAGGAAGGTCAACGCATTGCGCTGGTTCCCACCATGGGCAACCTGCACGAAGGGCATATGAAGCTGGTGGAGACGGCGAAAGCCAGCGCGGACATTGTGGTAGTCAGTATTTTCGTCAACCCAATGCAGTTTGATCGCGCCGATGATTTAACGCGCTACCCGCGCACGCTGCAGGAGGATTGCGAAAAGCTGAATAAACGTAACGTCGATTTTGTCTTCGCGCCGGCCCCGGCGGAAATCTATCCCCTGGGGACCGAAAACCAGACTTACGTTGATGTTCCCGGCCTGTCGACCATGCTTGAAGGCGCCAGCCGTCCGGGTCACTTCCGCGGCGTTTCCACCATCGTCAGTAAGCTGTTCAACCTGGTTCAGCCGGATGTCGCCTGCTTCGGCGAAAAAGATTTCCAGCAACTGGCGCTGATTCGCAAGATGGTGGCCGATATGGGCTATGACATCGAGATTATCGGCGTACCCATTATACGCGCCAAAGATGGCCTGGCGCTGAGCTCGCGTAACGGCTATCTCAGCGCCGATCAGCGCAAAATTGCGCCGGGGCTGCATCAGGTAATGAGCAACATGGCAGAAAAACTGGCAGCCGATGCGCGTAATCCTGATGAGCTAATTGCCATCGCGGCTCAGGAGTTGAACGAGAAAGGCTTTCGTGCCGATGATATTCAGATCCGCGACGCCGACACGCTGCTTGAGCTGACGGAAACCAGTAAACGGGCAGTGATCCTGATGGCCGCATGGCTCGGCCAGGCACGACTGATCGACAACCAGATCGTGACGCTCGCCCGGTAGACAGGGGTTAAAAATCGGGCAATACTTGCCTGGAATTTCCTCAAAGCGGGTGCCGCATCCGCTTTGTTATCAATAAGCTTTAAAGGTAGACGTTATGATTCGTAATATGCTGCAGGGCAAACTCCACCGCGTTAAAGTCACGCAGGCCGACCTGCACTATGAAGGCTCCTGCGCTATTGATCAGGATTTTCTCGATGCATCCGGCATTCTTGAGAATGAGGCCATTCATATCTGGAACGTGACCAACGGTAAGCGCTTTTCCACCTACGCCATCGCCGCGGAACGCGGTTCGCGAATAATTTCCGTCAACGGCGCGGCGGCGCACTGCGCGAGCGTCGGCGATATTCTGATTATCGCCAGCTTCGTGACTATGCCTGACGAAGAGGCCCGCAGCTGGCAGCCGAAAATCGCCTATTTTGAAGGCGACAATGAAATGAAGCGCCAGGCAAAAGCAATTCCGGTGCAGGTGGCCTGATTTACCCCTGCGGCTGGTTGCTAATCATCCGCGACATGGTCTCCAGTGAATCCGTTCTTAAAATATAGAGTCTTTTCAATAAGAACGGATTATCTCCCGGTTTGACCTTTCCTCTCACCGTCGTCACCGCCATGTGAAAACCGGCGTCGTTGGCCGCGTTGATCGCCGTCGCGTTATAGCCGCCAAAAGGGTAAGAAAGATAGATTACATGCGGATTAAACTGCGCCAGCGCCCGCCGTGAATGTTCAAAATCGAACAAAATATTATGATAACTGCGGCTGAGCAGGATCGGATGGCGATGTGCATCAACCCGGTGCAGAAAATGCGTATGCGACTGGATATCAAAGACGTCCTGAATCTGTTTTAATTCAGAAACGCTCATAAACTGCAACGAGTTCGGCGCCCATTTCTGTGGGTGGCGCTTGATGCGTGACGAGATAATAAACGCCGTCGCATGAAAACCATACCGTTTGAGTATGGGATACGCATAGCGATTGACCGACTTCAGACCATCGTCAAAAGTAATAACGACAGCACGCGCAGGAAGATTCACGCTATTGTGCAGATAACCTTCCAGCTGATACATGCTCAGAGTGGTATAACCCTGGTCGCGTAGCCAGGTCATCTGGTTGCTGAAGGCGCGTACGGAGGTGGTGGTCGACGTATGGCGGAATCGGGTGTTTTCTTCGTCACGCAGGATATGATGATAAGTGAGCACTGGAATGCCATTGTCTATCTGCGCGTCCAGGCTACTCACCCATGCCAGCCGGTTGCCGATGCGGATCTGAAACCAGGTTTGATGCAGCCTGTCTTTAAGCTTGCTAATAATGGGATAGCGCAAATTACTGGCCAGCATGCCAAACTTCTCGCTACCGATAGAAGGCGCATTATAGACCGGCGTATCTTTCCAGGTAATGAGGTTTTGATTGCTCAGCGGTTTGTTCAGGTCACCCAGGCTATCTTCAACCCGCCGTTTACCCCGCACCGGCTGCAGATGCCCTTTATCAATAAAACCCGTCGCAAAACCAAAATTAAACGTGTCGTAATCAGCCGCTGATGGCATCACCGCCAGAATTTGCCCTGCCCTTACGTTGCCCACGCTCACCACCTGATGACCAACCTGCGCCCAGATATCGGCATTTTCCGTGGTTTGCATGTAACGAACAGAGGCACTCTGCGGAGTGAGCAGACTGGCGGAAACGCTAAGTGACATAAACAGGAAAAGTAAAGCAAGAACTCGGGCAAACATGCGTATCGAACCGGTAAACAAAGGCGGTTATCATTGTAACAAAAGCGCTATCAATACCAATGCTTAATTCCCGTACGGCTCATGCAACAGCCGGAAAGGCGGATTTTTTTGCTGCTGATGCCAAAGGCTGCTGACGGCAGGGCCGCCGGCGCTGACGATGGCCTGACGAAAGGCCGCGCTGCTCAGCGTCTGGCGCAGGAGATACATCTCCTCCAGCAGGGGGTAACTAATCCCGGAGATCACTTCGCAATGGGTATGTTTATGGCTCATCAGCGCTGCCACGCGATAAGGCGCCGCGCCGGTTTTATCGGTAAGAAAAATCACCCCTTCGCCGCTGTCCGTCTCATGCAGCGCATCGCACATCATGCGACTCAACATATTACTGCTGAGATTACGCCAATAATTCACCGCCCGGCATTGCGCCAGAGGGCCAAACTTTTTCTCCAGACGATCCCGCATTTCCTGCGCCAGTTCATCATGGCAGATAATTACCCAACCTAACATCGCCCCCTCCTTAGCAAGCAAACAATCTAACAAGGAAAGTGATGAATATCGGTGATGACAGTCAAAGATTGCCTGATAGCGCTTCGCTTGATGGGCCGCGAAGCGCTACTGCTGAATTCATTAGCTGCGGAGCCCGCGCCCACGCTGAATCAGATACCAGCACAATAAATAAAAGGTGATGATAAACACCACCAGCACGCCAACAGTGGTGGCCAGTGGCACATCGTTAATGCCGAGGAAACCATAGCGGAAACCGCTGATCATGTAGACGATAGGATTCAGGTGCGACAGCCCTTGCCAGAACGGCGGCAGTAGCGTCAAAGAATAAAAAACCCCCCCCAGATAGGTCAGCGGCGTCAGTACAAAGGTCGGAATCAGGCTGATATCATCAAACGTTTTGGCAAATACCGCATTCAACAGGCCCGCAAGGGAAAATAACACTGCGGTCAATATCAGCGTCAAAGCAACAAATAGCCAGGAGTGAACCTGAAACGGAACGAAAAACAGCGATATCGCGGTTACCAGAATCCCGACGCACAGACCACGGGCGACGCCGCCGCCAACATAACCGGCAATAACCACATGCGTAGGCACTGGCGCGACCAGCAGCTCTTCAATATTGCGCTGAAATTTTGCGCTAAAGAAAGAAGAAGCCACGTTGGCATAAGAGTTGGTGATCACCGCCATCATAATCAGACCCGGCACAATAAACTGCATATAGGTAAAACCGTGCATTTCACCAATACGCGAGCCGATCAGATTGCCGAAGATAACAAAGTAGAGGGTCATCGTAATAACCGGCGGTACCAGAGTCTGGATCCAGATGCGCATAAAACGATGAATTTCTTTGGTCCAGATGCTTTTCAGCGCAATCCAGTACAGCTGTATCATGCTGATTCTCCTTTTCTTTCATGTACCAGCGTGACAAACAGCTCTTCCAGGCGGTTAGCCTTATTACGCATACTTAACACCTGTATTCCCTGCGCACTCAACTGGGTAAATACGCTGTTAATTCCCTGCTCACGCAGCACTTCAACCTCCAGCGTCGAGGTATCAACCAGGCGATAGTGGTAACCCTCCAGTACCGGTAACGGGCTTTTGGGCGCCAGATCGAGAATAAACGTCTCTGATTTCAGCTTGGAAAGCAGCGCTTTCATTGAGGTGTTTTCCACCAGTTCACCACGCTGAATAATGCCGATGTTGCGACACAGCATCTCAGCTTCTTCCAGATAGTGCGTGGTCAGGATAATCGTGGTGCCTTTATCATTTAAATCTTTCAAAAATCCCCACATTGAGCGGCGAAGTTCAATATCCACCCCCGCCGTTGGCTCATCAAGAATCAATAGCTTAGGCTCATGCATTAACGCCCTGGCAATCATCAGGCGACGTTTCATCCCGCCGGAGAGCATCCGCGCGCGTTCATGACGTTTTTCCCAAAGATCGAGCTGTTTGAGATACTTTTCACTACGAGCAGTGGCTACCTTACGTTCAACGCCATAGTAGCCCGCCTGATTGACGACGATCTGTTGTACGGTTTCAAAGGGGTTAAAATTGAACTCCTGCGGCACCAGGCCGAGCTGCCGTTTCGCGTTGACCACATCTTTTTGCAGGTCATAGCCAAATACATTGACCTCGCCGGAGGTTTTATTTACCAGTGAACTGATAATGCCAATAGTGGTGGATTTCCCGGCGCCGTTTGGCCCCAGGAGCGCGTAGAAATCGCCAGCTTCAACCTGCAGATCGATTCCTCGCAGCGCCTGAACCCCGCCGGGGTAGGTTTTCTTCAGCTGTTTTAGTTCCAGAGCAATGGTCATTAAATATCTCTTCTCGTGTCCTGACACGCGATGGGTTGTTTTAAAAACGGTAAGGTTAACCTATATTAGCGCAACGCACTTACTTGGTTACAGGCCCGTAAACATCCATGAACGATATAGATACACTCATCAGCAATAATGCACTATGGTCAAAAATGCTGGTGGAGGAAGACCCCGGTTTTTTTGAAAAACTGGCACATACGCAGAAACCGCGCTTTCTGTGGATTGGATGTTCTGATAGCCGCGTCCCCGCTGAACGTTTGACTGGCCTGGAACCTGGCGAACTGTTCGTCCACCGTAACGTCGCTAATCTGGTGATTCATACCGACCTGAACTGTCTTTCCGTTGTGCAATACGCCGTTGACGTACTGGAGGTTGAGCATATCATCATTTGCGGCCACTATGGCTGCGGCGGCGTACAGGCGGCAGTTGAAAATACCGAACTCGGTCTTATCGACAACTGGCTGCTACATATTCGCGATATCTGGTTTAAACACAGCTCATTGCTGGGCGACATGCCGGAAGAGCGTCGTCTGGACACCCTTTGCGAATTGAATGTGATGGAACAGGTCTACAACCTGGGGCATTCCACAATTATGCAGTCGGCATGGAAACGCGGACAAAAAGTGACTATCCACGGCTGGGCTTACGGTATCCACGATGGGATGTTACGCGATCTTGACGTGACCGCCGTCAGCCGTGAAACGCTGGAACAGCGCTATCGCCAGGGCATTTCCAACATTAAAAGCCGGCACGCCAGCCACAGGTAACTCACCCGCTTGCATCTATCCCGGATAAGCGGCAGCACGCTCCGGGATAGGGTGTAAAATCTTACTCGTCCAGCAGAATCACTTTGCCGATATACGGCAGATGGCGATAGCGCTGAGCATAATCAATGCCGTAGCCCACGACGAACTCATCAGGGATGGCAAAACCAACAAACTCCACCGGAACATCCACTTCACGACGGCTTGGCTTGTCCAGCAAAGTACAAATTGCCAGTGATTTTGGTTCGCGCAGGCTAAGAATTTCACGCACTTTTGACAGCGTGTTGCCAGAGTCGATGATATCTTCCACGATCAGCACATCTTTACCGCGGATATCTTCATCCAGGTCTTTGAGGATTTTTACATCACGGGTAGTAGACATACCGCTACCGTAGCTGGAAGCGGTCATGAAATCGACTTCATGTGGTACCTGAACTTCACGACACAGGTCGGCCATAAACATAAATGAACCGCGTAATAGCCCCACCAGCACCATTTCGCTACCGCTCTCTTTGTAACGTTCGTTGATTTGATGCCCCAGCTCAGCGATACGGGCTTTGATCTCGGTTTCCGGGATCATCACTTCTACAGTATGTTTCATAAACTAACCATTTGATTCTTAATATAAATCATCAAATCCGCTGCTATCGCAGCCGACATTGACCGGCAAGCCACGCAGTATACCAGTAAAAAGAAATTTACGGTGTAGGGATTAATAAAGCCAATTTTGTGATATCGGTCACACTTGTTAAATCCTATAATTAATTGCAGTTAAAAATTTACAAACAACCGAGTGTTTTTTTATGGCAGAAACAAAAAATCAACAATCACGGCGACTCGTGACGCTGACGGCACTTTTTGCAGCGTTCTGTGGCCTGTATCTTTTGATCGGCGGAGTGTGGCTGGTCGCGATTGGCGGCTCATGGTATTACCCTATCGCAGGCCTGGTGATGCTGGGTGTTACCGTTATGCTACTCCGCGGTAAGCGTTCTGCACTTTGGCTTTACGCCGCACTACTGCTGGCGACCATGATCTGGGGCGTATGGGAGGTTGGCTTCGATTTCTGGGCGCTGACGCCGCGCAGCGATATCCTGGTCTTCTTCGGCATCTGGCTTATTCTGCCCTTTGTCTGGCGTCGTCTGCCTGTTCCATCCAGCGGCGCGGTGGCCGGACTGGTTATCGCCCTGCTGATCAGCGGCGGCATCCTGACCTGGGCTGGCTTCAACGACCCGCAGGAGATCAATGGTACATTGAACGCTGATGCGACGCCCGCTGCAGCCATCTCCGATGTTGCCGATAGCGACTGGCCGGCATATGGCCGTAATCAGGAAGGCCAGCGTTACTCGCCGCTGAAACAGATCAATGCCGATAACGTGAAGAACCTGAAGAAAGCGTGGGTTTTCCGTACCGGGGATCTCAAACAACCTAACGATCCGGGTGAAATCACCAACGAAGTGACGCCGATCAAAGTCGGCGACACGCTCTACCTCTGTACCGCTCATCAGCGTCTGTTCGCCCTTGATGCGGCCACCGGGAAAGAGAAGTGGCATTTCGATCCGCAGCTCAATGCCAACCCGTCCTTCCAGCACGTTACCTGCCGTGGTGTCTCTTATCATGAGGCCAAAGCAGATAACACGCCTGCCGATGTGCTTGCAGACTGCCCGCGCCGTATCATTCTGCCGGTCAACGATGGTCGGCTGTTCGCCATCAACGCCGACAACGGAAAGCTGTGTGAATCCTTTGCTAATAAAGGCATTCTCAACCTGCAAACCAATATGCCGGTCACCACACCAGGCATGTATGAACCCACTTCACCGCCGATTATTACCGACAAAACCATTGTCATCGCCGGTGCTGTGACTGATAACTTCTCAACCCGCGAGCCGTCGGGCGTGATTCGCGGTTTTGACGTCAACACCGGTAAGCTGCTGTGGGCATTCGACCCGGGTGCCAAAGATCCAAACGCTATCCCGGCAGATGAACATCATTTCACCCTGAATTCGCCGAACTCCTGGGCACCAGCGGCCTATGATGCGAAGCTGGATCTGGTCTATTTGCCCATGGGCGTGACCACGCCGGATATCTGGGGCGGCAACCGGACGCCAGAACAGGAACGTTATGCCAGCTCCATCGTGGCGCTGAATGCCACCACCGGTAAGCTGGTGTGGAGTTATCAGACCGTTCACCACGATCTGTGGGATATGGATATGCCGTCGCAGCCAACGCTGGCCGATATCGACGTTAACGGCAAAACCGTTCCGGTGATCTACGCCCCGGCAAAAACCGGCAACATTTTTGTGCTGGATCGCCGCAATGGAGAACGGGTTGTCCCGGCGCCGGAAAAACCGGTTCCGCAGGGCGCGGCCAAAGGTGACTATGTTGCGAAAACTCAGCCGTTCTCCGACCTGAGCTTCCGCCCGAAGAAAGATCTGACCGGCGCAGATATGTGGGGCGCCACCCTGTTCGATCAGCTGGTGTGCCGCGTTATCTTCCATCGGTTACGCTATGACGGGATTTTTACGCCGCCATCTGAGCAAGGTACGCTGGTCTTCCCCGGCAACCTGGGTATGTTCGAATGGGGCGGAATCTCCGTCGATCCGAACCGTCAGGTCGCTATTGCTAACCCGATGGCGCTGCCGTTTGTGTCAAAACTGATCCCTCGCGGCCCCGGTAATCCAATGGAGCAGCCGAAAGACGCCAAAGGCTCCGGCACCGAATCCGGTATTCAGCCACAGTACGGCGTTCCTTATGGCGTGACGCTGAATCCGTTCCTGTCGCCGTTTGGCCTGCCGTGCAAACAGCCTGCCTGGGGCTATATCTCCGCACTGGATCTGAAAACTAACGAAGTGATCTGGAAAAAACGTATCGGTACGCCGCAGGATAGTCTGCCGTTCCCGATGCCGATTAAGCTACCGTTCACCCTGGGTATGCCGATGCTAGGCGGCCCCATTTCAACCGCCGGTAATGTGCTGTTTATTGGTGCGACAGCGGATAATTACCTGCGCGCATACAATATGAGCAACGGTGAGAAGTTATGGCAGGCCCGTCTGCCTGCTGGCGGCCAGGCAACCCCAATGACCTATGAAGTGAATGGCAGGCAGTATGTTGTCATTTCTGCCGGCGGTCACGGTTCGTTTGGCACGAAGATGGGCGACTACATCGTCGCTTACGCTTTACCTGACGACGAGAAGTAAACGCAAGGCCCGGAAACCGGGCCTTTTTTAATGGTTCACATCAGGCGCGTTCACCAGAACGACAGGCCCAGGCGATAACATCCTACACCGTAAATCCCAGCATCATGCCGGTATCTTCATGCTCCAGCAGATGACAATGCGCCATATACGCGTGTTCTTTCGGCGCGTCGTGGTCAAATTTCACCAGCACTTCACTGACATCGCCCTCTACCCGCACGGTATCTTTCCAGCCGCTACGATGCGCAGCGGGCGCTTTGCCGTTTTCAGATAAGATACGGAACTGGGTACCGTGGATATGGAACGGGTGGAGCATCATGTCGCCAGTACCAGAAATCACCCAGCGCTCATACTGGCCTTTGGCCGCCGCAAACATGGGAACATTCATATCAAAGGCTTTACCATTGATGCGGTTAGCATTATGAAAATCAAAGCCTGCCTCACCGTGACTCATATGCCCCGTGCCCGCGTGGTTCATATTATTCATATTTCCCATCGCCCCGTGATCCATCATCATGTCCTGATCCATTCCGGACATCGCCTGGTCGCCATATTTTTGCATCAACGCCTGCATGCCCATCATATCAAGCATCGGATCCATAGAAAGCTGTAGCGTCCGCTGCGTTAACCCGTTTAAAGCGGGGAGCGCTGGCATAGCCGCCAGGCGATCAGGCAGTTTACCCGAAGCCTGAATCACCAACGGTTGAATGCGCAGTACCGGCTGCGGTTTATCAAACGGTGGGATCGCCATGCCCATCTGGCTCACCGGCAGCGTTATCAAATCAAAAGGTTTACCGTCAGAGGTATCCACCAGCACTTCGAAACGCTCCCCCATTAACACCGGCAATTCGTCAACTTTCACCGGTTCAGCCAGCAAACCGCCATCGCTGGCGACGACATACATAGGCCGATTATCGCTGGTGGAGAAATTCAACGAACGCGCATTACAGCCATTAAGCAGACGCAAACGCAGCCAGCCGCGAGGCGCAGCATGTTCGGGATAAATCGCCCCATTAGTCAGCAGCGTATCGCCAAACCAGCCAACGGCGGCGCTCATCATATCGAGCTGATAATCAATCTCGCCCGATGAAGTGAATTTTTTGTCCTGTACAATCACCGGGACATCATCGATCCCCCACTGTTTTGGCAGCAGCAGCTTTTCGCTCTCTTCATCGGTAATCACTACCAGGCCTGCCAGCCCCATCGCCACCTGACGACCGGTTTTGCCATGCTTGTGAGGATGAAACCAGCAGGTAGCGGCCCGCTGGGTAGGGGTAAAGCTCACCGAACGGGAGGCACCTGCGGCAATCACGCCCTGCGGGCCGCCATCCACCTCCCCGGCAACCTCCAGACCATGCCAGTGCACGGTAGTCTCCTCTGGAAGGCGGTTATGGATATCGATCGTTACCGTTTCGCCTTGTTTAAGCTGCAGCGCTGGCCCCAGCAAACTGCCGTTATACCCCCAGGTGGTCGTAAGGTGAGAATTAAACTGCGTTTTGCCCGCCTGAATAGTTAAGCCAATATGATTACGCGCATCACCAGTCAACAGATCGGGTACCGGTAGCGCCGGGCGACCGGCAGCCAAAACCGAGCGACTCCACAACGGCAATGCGCTGGTTACGCTAAGCGCAGCGGTTAATTTGAGAAACTCACGACGTTGCATTCTCACATCCTTTCATTCTGCTGATGAATGTTTAAGCTTAAACCTTCCCGTTGCTGGAAGGTCAAGCAGAAGAGTAAGAATAAAGCTCAGCGTACTATAAAGAAGTATGCTAACGTTATTTGTCCGTGATCCAATGGTAGAAAAAATGAAGACGCTTTTCAGAACAATAGTGCTTGGCAGCCTGCTTACTCTTTCCGCCAATAGCTATGCATTAAGCGAGTCCGAAGCGGAAGATATGGCTGATTTAACGGCAGTATTTGTCTTTCTGAAGAACGACTGCGGTTATCAAAATCTGCCTAACACGCAAATCCGCCGGGCGCTGATCTTCTTCGCTCAGCAGAATCAGTGGGATTTAAACAATTATGATAGCTTCAACATGAAAGCATTGGGCGAAGACAGCTACCGGGACCTTCGCGGAATAAAAATCCCCACCAGTAAAAAATGCAAAGCGCTGGCGCGTGATTCACTGAGCTTGCTGGCTTACGTAAAATAATTATCGCCAATAATTCCTGTGACAACGCAGCAGAGCAGGCGCGTATTGATCCTTGCCGACAGGCGCTATAAGCGCGGAAACATCCCCGACAAGCCGCCAGAAAATATCATCCGGCCGCAGCTCACAAAGTCTGAGCCATCCATCAACTACAGAAGCCACTTGATGTTAAATCACACAACAGTGATGACCTGTCGGTGGTTTTGGCGAAAACCCGATATTGTTTACTTATCGGAAGCTTAGATCCTATCCCACCAGGCGTTATTGGCGCAGACAGTTTGAACGCGGCCAGCGCGGAAGAACCGGAGCGTACACGTAGTACGTGAGGATTCTGAGCACTGCCCAGGTTCAAAATGACAAGCAAAATAGCCCTAACGGGATAGGCTCTTAATTCCATCTGAATTATTTCGGTGAGCATTTACTTTTATGACCTTCGGCCCCACGTAGCCACAAGACGTTACCCTCCTTAGAAAATCGGCCTGACCGCGAGGACGACAGCCAGAAGGCGGTTCGTGACAAGGCTATTCACCGGAATCCCCCGATCGACGGCTTAACTGTCCGGCATCAGAGTATCCCCTGCTGATTTATCCACCGTGCATCATCATCTATAGTTGGCTATGATGTTGCGCTCATTTTAATGGGGGTAACGGATGTTAACAAAGGAGGAACGACCTGTGGCTGACAACGAGCTGTGGCATGAAACATTGCACGACCATTTTGGTCAGTATTTCAGTGTGGATAATGTGCTGTATCATGAAAAAACCGCGCATCAGGACTTAATCATTTTCGAAAACGCCGCCTTTGGCCGGGTGATGGCGCTGGACGGCGTGGTGCAAACGACTGAACGCGATGAGTTTATCTACCATGAAATGATGACTCATGTTCCTCTGATGGCCCACGGTCAGGCAAAACATGTATTGATCATCGGCGGCGGCGACGGCGCCATGCTACGCGAGGTCTCTCGTCATCGCAGTATAGAAACCATTACGATGGTTGAGATCGACGCGGGCGTCGTTTCTTTCTGTCGCCAGTACCTTCCTGCCCATAACGCCGGGGCGTATGACGATCCGCGTTTTACGCTGGTGATTGACGATGGCGTCAATTTTGTTAACCAGACAACGCAAACGTTCGACGTAATAATCTCCGACTGCACCGACCCGATCGGCCCCGGTGAGAGTTTGTTTACTTCCGCATTTTATGAAGGCTGTAAACGTTGCCTGAATCCTGGCGGGATTTTTGTCGCCCAGAATGGCGTCTGCTTCCTGCAGCAGGACGAAGCTATTAACAGCCACCGTAAGCTTAGCCACTACTTCCGCGATGTGAGTTTCTATCAGGCGGCGATTCCAACCTATTACGGCGGCATAATGACCTTCGCATGGGCCACGGATAACGAAGCCCTGCGCCACCTTTCCAGTGAAATTATCCAGGCGCGTTTCCATCAAACTGCGCTCAAATGCCGTTATTACAATCCGTCTATCCACACAGCGGCATTCGCGTTACCGCAATATTTGCAGGATGCGCTGTCCACCGTTAAGTAAGGGGGTGATCTAAATTGAAAAAATTGAAACTGCACGGCTTTAACAACCTGACAAAAAGCCTGAGTTTTTGTATTTACGATATCTGCTACGCAAAAACAGCAGAAGAACGCGATGGTTATATCGCCTATATTGATGAGCTCTATAATGCCAACCGCCTGACGGAAATTCTGTCAGAGACATGCGCCATTATCGGCGCAAATATCCTGAATATCGCTCGTCAGGATTATGAACCCCAGGGCGCCAGCGTCACTATCCTGGTTAGCGAAGAACCGGTCGACCCACAGTCTATAGACAAAACAGAGCACCCGGGCCCGCTACCCGAGGCCGTCGTCGCCCATCTGGATAAAAGCCATATTTGCGTGCATACCTACCCGGAAAGCCACCCTGAAGGCGGACTATGCACCTTTCGCGCCGACATCGAAGTTTCCACCTGCGGCGTGATTTCCCCGCTGAAGGCGCTGAATTACCTGATCCACCAGCTAGAGTCCGATATCGTCACCATTGATTATCGCGTGCGTGGGTTTACGCGTGATATCAACGGCATGAAGCACTTTATCGATCATGAAATTAACTCTATTCAGAACTTTATGTCTGAGGATATGAAGTCGCTGTACGACATGGTGGATGTGAATGTCTATCAGGAAAATATCTTCCATACCAAAATGCTGCTTAAGGAGTTCGATCTTAAGCACTACATGTTCCATACCAAACCGGAAGATTTAACTGAAGAAGAGCGCAAGGTCATTACCGACCTGCTGTGGAAAGAGATGCGCGAGATCTATTACGGCCGCAATATCCCTGCCGTGTAAACATAACGGGGGAGCACGGAGGCTCCGCCATATTTAACCTTGCTGGATGAAATGACGATACGCCACCACCACCTGCAGAAAGTCTTCCACGCCGCAGAGTGATAAGCTCTCTTCGTCGTAATAGCGCATCCCCTCTTCAATCTCATCGCCAGAAAAATCCAGCTGATTGGCGCGGATCATCACCTCCTCACCATCCATCCAGAGCGTATACTCATGCCCTGCCCGTTGCCAGGAACGCTCACTGCCCTTTAGCGCACGCGCCGCTTGTTCCACTTCATCAAGCAAGGCCAGGTTCTCTTTCACTTCTTCGTTAAACCAGTGCCCTACCACCTCGTGGCCCATGGACATACGCACTTTTACCACTCCGGTAATATCGCGCAGAAATTCGTAATCCATAATGTGTTCCTCTGCTCCCGGCAATGCGCCATTACCGCATTGCGTCTGTGCTGTAATTATCGCAGTACAACGGAAGAAAAAAAGCGGAACGGGCGGAAGGAATAGAAATAAAAATGCCCGGTGACGCAAGGTTCACCGGGCATTGATGCGTTTTTACGCAGAGCAGGTCGGAGCCGTTACACCGCGGTCTGGAAAATCACTCCGTCGGCTTTCTCAGTATACTGACCCAACTGGTCGAAGTTCAGATAACGGTAGGTATCTGTCGCCGTTTTATCCACCTGCGCAATATAAGTCTGGTACTCTTCCGGCGTCGGCAGTTTACCGATCAGCGCCGCGACCGCCGCCAGCTCTGCTGAGGCCAGATAGACGTTCGCCCCGGTCCCCAGACGGTTCGGGAAGTTACGGGTTGAGGTCGAAACCACCGTCGCTCCATCGGCGACGCGCGCCTGGTTACCCATACACAGGGAACAACCGGGGATTTCAATCCGCGCGCCGCTCTTACCAAAGACGCTGTAGTAGCCCTCTTCGGTCAACTGCGCCGCGTCCATACGGGTTGGCGGAGCCACCCACAGACGAGTCGGCAACTGGCCTTTATGACTATCCAGTAACTTACCGGCGGCACGGAAGTGACCGATATTGGTCATGCAGGAACCAATAAACACTTCATCAATCTTCTCACCCTGCACATCAGAGAGCAGACGCGCGTCATCAGGATCGTTCGGCGCGCAGAGGATCGGTTCTTTGATATCGGCCAGATCGATATCGATCACTGCCGCATATTCGGCATCCGCATCGCCTTCCAGCAATTGCGGATCCGCCAGCCACTTTTCCATCCCCTGAACGCGACGTTCCAGAGTACGACGATCGCCATAGCCTTCCGCGATCATCCACTTCAGCAGGACGATGTTGGAGTTCAGGTACTCGATGATCGGCTCTTTGTTCAGTTTGATGGTACAACCCGCGGCGGAACGCTCGGCAGAGGCATCGGTCAGCTCAAATGCCTGCTCGACTTTCAGATCCGGCAGCCCTTCGATCTCCAGAATGCGGCCGGAGAAGATGTTTTTCTTACCTTTCTTCTCAACGGTCAGCAGACCCTGTTTGATCGCGTACAGCGGGATCGCGTGTACCAGATCGCGCAGGGTAATACCCGGCTGCATTTTGCCTTTGAAGCGCACCAGCACCGACTCGGGCATATCCAGCGGCATAACGCCGGTCGCCGCCGCAAAGGCCACCAGGCCAGAACCCGCCGGGAAGGAGATGCCAATCGGGAAACGGGTATGGGAATCGCCGCCAGTACCCACGGTATCCGGCAGCAGCATCCGGTTCAGCCAGGAGTGGATGACGCCATCGCCCGGGCGCAGAGAGACGCCGCCACGGTTCATGATGAAATCCGGCAGCGTGTGATGGGTGGTCACATCGACCGGTTTAGGATAGGCCGCGGTGTGGCAGAAAGACTGCATCACCAGGTCGGACGAGAAGCCCAGGCACGCCAGGTCTTTCAGTTCGTCACGGGTCATTGGGCCGGTGGTATCCTGAGAGCCTACGGAGGTCATTTTCGGTTCGCAGTAGGCGCCCGGACGGATACCGGCGACGCCGCAGGCGCGGCCAACCATTTTCTGCGCCAGCGAGTAGCCGCGAGCGCTTTCCGCCACGTCTTTCGCCTGACGGAACACGTCACTGTGCGGCAGTCCCAGCGCTTCACGCGCTTTGGTGGTCAGGCCGCGACCGATGATCAGCGGAATACGACCACCCGCGCGTACTTCGTCGATCAGCACGTCGGTTTTCAGTTCAAAGCTCGCCAGCAGTTCACCGGTTTCGTGATGGCGGACTTCACCCTTATACGGGTAAACGTCAATCACATCCCCCATATTCAGGTTGCTTACGTCCACTTCAATGGGCAGCGCGCCCGCATCTTCCATGGTGTTAAAGAAGATCGGCGCAATTTTGCCGCCGAGCACCAGTCCGCCGCCGCGCTTGTTCGGCACGTTCGGAATGTCATCTCCCATAAACCACAGCACAGAGTTGGTGGCGGATTTACGCGAAGAGCCGGTGCCAACAACGTCGCCCACGTAGGCTAATGGGTAGCCTTTTTGCTGTAACGCTTCGATCTGTTTGATCGGCCCCACCACGCCGGGCTGATCCGGGTCGATACCTTCACGGGCATTTTTCAGCATTGCCAGAGCATGCAGCGGGATATCCGGGCGCGACCAGGCATCCGGCGCTGGCGAGAGGTCATCGGTGTTGGTTTCGCCGGTGACTTTAAAAACGGTAACGGTAATTTTGTCAGCCAGTGGAGGACGGCTCAGGAACCACTCCGCGTCAGCCCAGGATTGCATTACCTGTCTGGCATATTCATTGCCCGCTTTGGCTTTCTCTTCAACATCATAGAAGTTATCGAACATCAACAGAGTATGGGACAACGCCTTAGCGGCAATCGGCGCCAGCTTCGCGTCTTCCAGCGCATCAATCAGGGGATGAATGTTGTAACCACCCTGCATGGTGCCCAGCAATTCGATGGCTTTTTCCGGGGTAAGCAGTGGGGAAGTCGCTTCGCCTTTGGCAATCGCGGCAAGGAATCCGGCTTTAACATAGGCGGCTTCATCGACGCCCGGCGGTACACGGTTAATTAACAGGTCTAACAGGAATTCTTCTTCACCCGCAGGCGGGTTTTTCAGCAGTTCTACCAGCGCGGCCATTTGGGTTGCATCTAAGGGTTTGGCAACAATCCCCTCGGCGGCACGCTCAGCTACGTGCTTACGGTATTCTTCTAGCACGACGGTTCTCCTCGCTCTCATTGTAAAATGCGGCAGGCGATTCTCTTCACGCTCCTGTGAGACAGCAGTTTGTAGGGTAAATGCCCGATACCGCATCGGCAGCATAGCAGGATTTTCGCGGGGTGTTAATCTGTTTACAAAAAAGCAACATTAAAAATTAGCTGAATCGTTAAGGACAGGATATTGCAGGTTTTCTGGTCAGTGAGCGGAATATTTGTCCTATGCGATCAGGAGTGTTTGGCAGACAGTGACAGGCATGTCGTATTATTTACACCGAGACGTTCTCAGCATCGGGCATTAAAAAAGCGGCTCACCGAGCCGCCTGTTCATTTTGCCAGAACGAAAGCTTATTTCTTCTTCGCTTTCGGGTTAGGCAGGTCGGTAATGCTGCCTTCGAACACTTCCGCCGCGAGGCCAACAGACTCGTGCAGAGTCGGGTGAGCGTGGATAGTCAGGGCGATGTCTTCAGCATCACAGCCCATTTCGATCGCCAGACCGATTTCGCCCAGCAGCTCGCCGCCGTTGGTGCCGACAATCGCCCCACCAATTACACGGTGAGACTCTTTGTCGAAAATCAGCTTGGTCATACCGTCTGCGCAGTCAGAAGCGATAGCACGGCCAGACGCTGCCCACGGGAAGGTGGCGGTCTCAAAACTGATGCCTTTCTCTTTCGCTTCTTTCTCCGTCAGACCGACCCATGCAACTTCTGGCTCAGTGTAAGCGATGGACGGAATAACTTTCGGATCGAAGTAGTGTTTTTTACCGGCGATAACTTCAGCGGCAACGTGACCTTCGTGAACACCCTTGTGCGCCAGCATCGGCTGACCGACGATATCGCCGATAGCAAAGATGTGCGGTACGTTAGTACGCAGCTGTTTGTCTACGCGGATGAAGCCACGGTCGTCAACTTCTACGCCAGCCTTGCCAGCATCGAGGTTTTTACCGTTCGGCACACGGCCGATAGCCACCAGCACCGCATCGTAACGCTGTGCTTCTGCTGGTGCTTTTTTGCCTTCCATAGAAACGTAAATACCGTCTTCTTTCGCTTCAACGGCAGTCACTTTGGTTTCCAGCATCAGGTTGAATTTCTTGCCGATGCGTTTGGTGAAGACTTTCACGATATCTTTGTCTGCTGCCGGGATAACCTGGTCAAACATTTCGACCACATCGATCTCTGAACCCAGCGCATGGTACACCGTCCCCATTTCCAGGCCGATGATACCACCGCCCATCACCAGCAGACGTTTCGGTACGGATTTCAGTTCCAGTGCATCGGTGGAGTCCCAGACGCGCGGATCTTCATGGGGAATGAACGGCAACTGGATCGGGCGGGAACCGGCTGCGATAATCGCGTTGTCGAAGTTGATCACGGTTTTGCCGTTCTCGCCTTCCACTTCCAGGGTGTTGGCCCCGGTGAATTTACCCAGACCGTTTACCACTTTCACTTTACGGCCTTTCGCCATACCAGCCAGACCGCCGGTCAGTTGAGTGATGACTTTTTCTTTCCAGGTGCGGATCTTATCAATATCGGTATTCGGTTCGCCGAAAACGATGCCGTGTTCAGCCAGCGCTTTCGCTTCTTCAATAACTTTCGCAACGTGCAGCAGTGCTTTAGAAGGGATACAGCCGACGTTCAGGCAAACACCGCCAAGGGTGTTGTAACGTTCTACGATAACGGTTTCCAGACCTAAATCAGCGCAACGAAAGGCAGCAGAATAGCCTGCGGGGCCTGCCCCAAGTACCACGACCTGAGTTTTGATTTCAGTACTCATCATGACCTCTGTAATTTGTATCCGGCGGGTCTGACGCTATTGTTATACACTTCATCCTTCAAGCCGCCTCTGCGTTGGCTGCGCTCGCTCACCCCGGTCACGTACCGCTTGTACGCTCCAGGGATTCACTCCCTTGCCGCCTTGACGCAACTCGAATTTTTTTGTGTAAATTACGCCCATATCCACCGGGACGTTCTATCCGCCTGCATTTTACAAAATTGTTAACAATTTTGAAACAACAAACGAAAAACGATTTTGTCCTTTATTGCCGATAACCTCAAAACACAGAAGAGATTACCAGAAAAAAGCCGGCCGTCAGGCCGGCTTTTTCGCTTACATCACCAGGCGGCGAATATCGCTCAGCATGTTATTGATGATAGTAATAAAGCGCGCGCCATCGGCACCGTCAATCACGCGGTGGTCGAAGGAGAGAGAGATCGGCATCATCAGACGCGGAACAAACTCTTTGCCATTCCACACCGGCTCCATCGCAGATTTAGACACGCCCAGGATGGCCACTTCCGGCGCGTTAACAATCGGCGCAAAGTGAGTGGTACCCAGGCCGCCGATGCTGGAGATAGTGAAGCAACCGCCCTGCATTTCGCCAGCAGTCAGCTTACCATCACGCGCTTTTTTGGAGATAGTCGTCAGTTCGCGAGACAGCTCGGTAACGCTCTTCTTATTCACGTCTTTAAAGACCGGAACAACCAGACCATTCGGCGTATCAACCGCGACACCAATGTTGATGTATTTCTTCAGCGTCAGGCACTGACCGTCTTCAGACAGAGAGCTGTTAAAGCGCGGCATCTGCTCAAGCGCAGCGGCAACGGCTTTCATGATGAAGACAACCGGCGTGAATTTCACGTCCAGTTTGCGCTTCTCAGCTTCGGCATTCTGCTGCTTACGGAACGCTTCCAGATCGGTGATATCCGTTTTGTCGAAGTGCGTAACGTGCGGGATCATCACCCAGTTACGGCTCAGGTTGGCGCCGGAGATTTTCTGGATGCGGCCCAGTTCAACTTCTTCCACTTCACCAAACTTGCTGAAGTCCACTTTCGGCCACGGCAGCATACCCGGCAGACCACCACCCGCAGCAGCCGGAGCCGCTTCAGCGCGCTTGATAGCGTCTTTCACGTAAGCCTGAACGTCTTCGCGCAGGATACGACCTTTACGGCCAGTGCCCTTCACTTTCGCCAGGTTAACACCGAACTCGCGCGCCAGGCGGCGAATCAGCGGGGTCGCGTGAACGTAAGCGTCGTTTTCAGCAAACTCAGATTTGCCTTCCGCTTTTGCCGCAGGCGCGGCGGCCGGTTTAGCGGCCTGAGCAGGTGCAGCGGCAGGTGCCGGAGCAGCAGCAGCCGGCGCTGCGGCAGGGGCGGCGCCTTCCACTTCGAAGACCATAATCAGCGAGCCGGTAGACACTTTGTCGCCAACGTTAACTTTCAGCTCTTTCACCACGCCCGCAAACGGCGCAGGGACTTCCATAGAGGCTTTATCGCCTTCTACGGTGATCAGCGACTGTTCAGCTTCCACTTTATCGCCGACTTTAACCATCACTTCGGTGACTTCAACTTCGTCGCCGCCGATGTCCGGTACGTTAACGTCTTTCGCGCCAGCCGCTGCTGCCGGAGCCGCCGCCGGCCGCCTGAGCGGGCGCAGCAGCAGGCGCAGCGCCCGCTACTTCGAAGACCATGATCAGTGAGCCGGTAGAGACTTTATCGCCAGCGTTGACTTTGATCTCTTTCACGGTACCCGCGAACGGCGCCGGCACTTCCATAGAGGCTTTGTCGCCTTCTACGGTGATCAGCGACTGCTCAGCCGCAACGGTGTCGCCCACTTGCACCAGGATCTCGGTGACTTCAACTTCGTCGCCGCCGATATCCGGTACGTGTACGTCTTTCGCTGCCGCAGCCGCAGGCGCGGCTGCCGGAGCGGCTTCTTTCTTCTCTTCTGCCGGAGCAGGCGCAGCGTCGGCTGCACCGTCGGCGGAATCGAAAATCATGATAAGTGCGCCCGTCTCAGTTTTGTCGCCAACAGAGACTTTAATCTCTTTAACGACGCCCGCCTGCGGCGATGGAACTTCCATAGAGGCCTTGTCGCCTTCTACGGTGATCAGCGACTGTTCAGCTTCAACTTTGTCGCCCACTTTGACCAGGATCTCGGTGATTTCAACTTCATCAGCCCCGATGTCCGGTACGTTGATTTCGATAGACATTATTCTTTTACCTCTTACGCCAGACGCGGGTTAACTTTATCTGCATCGATGTTGAATTTGGTGATGGCTTCCGCTACCACTTTCTTATCGATTTCGCCACGTTTAGCCAGCTCGCCCAGAGCCGCAACAACCACATAAGATGCATCCACTTCGAAGTGGTGACGCAGGTTTTCACGGCTGTCAGAGCGGCCGAAACCGTCAGTACCCAGTACGCGGTAATCATCCGCCGGTACATAAGTACGCACCTGCTCGGCGAACAGTTTCATATAGTCAGTCGATGCCACTGCTGGCGCGTCGTTCATTACCTGAGCAATGTACGGAACGCGTGGCGTTTCCAGCGGGTGCAGCATGTTCCAGCGCTCACAATCCTGGCCATCACGCGCCAGTTCAGTAAAGGAGGTGACGCTGTAAACGTCAGAACCTACGCCGTAGTCTTTCGCCAGGATCTCTGCGGCTTCACGAACGTGACGCAGAATAGAACCGGAGCCCAGCAGTTGAACTTTACCTTTGCTGCCTTCGAGGGTTTCGAGTTTGTAGATACCTTTACGGATACCTTCCTCAGCACCTTCCGGCATGGCTGGCATGTGGTAGTTTTCGTTCAGCGTGGTGATGTAGTAGTAAACGTTCTCTTGTTTCTCACCGTACATACGCTCCAGACCATCGTGCATGATGACCGCAACTTCGTACGCGTAAGACGGATCGTAAGAGATACAGTTCGGGATAGTCAGAGACTGAATGTGGCTGTGGCCATCTTCGTGCTGCAGACCTTCGCCGTTCAGCGTCGTACGACCGGAAGTACCACCGATCAGGAAGCCGCGCGCCTGCTGGTCGCCCGCCTGCCAGCACAGGTCGCCAATACGCTGGAACCCGAACATGGAGTAGTAGATGTAGAACGGGATCATCGGCAGGTTGTTGGTGCTGTAAGAGGTCGCAGCAGCCAGCCAGGATGCCCCAGCGCCCAGTTCGTTGATACCTTCCTGCAGAATCTGGCCTTTCTCGTCTTCTTTGTAATACGCAACCTGTTCGCGGTCCTGCGGGGTGTACTGCTGGCCGTTCGGGCTGTAGATACCAATCTGACGGAACAGACCTTCCATACCAAAGGTACGCGCTTCATCGGCGATGATCGGCACCAGACGGTCTTTTATGGATTTGTTCTTCAGCATCACGTTCAGGGCACGAACGAAGGCGATAGTGGTAGAGATCTCTTTACTCTGCTCTTCCAGCAGCGGGCCGAAATCTTCCAGGGTCGGCAGCTCCAGCTTCTCAGAGAAGTGAGTCTGACGGCTCGGCAGGTAGCCGTGCAGTTTCTGACGCTGCGCGTGCAGGTAGGTGTGCTCTTCGGAACCTTCCGGGAAGGTCACGTACGGCAGTTTTTCGATATCGGCATCGGATACCGGCACGTTGAAACGATCGCGGACGTAGCGTACGCCGTCCATGTTCATTTTCTTAACCTGGTGGGCGATGTTTTTACCTTCAGCGGTGTCGCCCATGCCGTAACCTTTAATGGTATGGGCGAGAATGACGGTTGCTTTGCCTTTGGTTTCCTGCGCTTTTTTCAGTGCAGCGTAGACTTTCTTCGGATCGTGGCCGCCACGGTTCAGCGCCCAGATCTGTTCGTCAGTCCAGTCAGCCACCAGAGCGGCGGTTTCCGGATATTTACCGAAGAAGTGCTCACGCACGTAGGCGCCATCTTTGGATTTGAAGGTCTGATAATCGCCGTCAACGGTTTCTTCCATCAACTGGATCAGTTTACCGCTGGTGTCTTTACGCAGCAGTTCATCCCAGCGACCACCCCAGATAACCTTGATAACGTTCCAGCCAGCACCGCCAAAGATGCCTTCCAGCTCGTTAATGATTTTGCCATTACCGGTAACCGGGCCGTCAAGGCGCTGCAGGTTACAGTTGATAACGAAGACCAGGTTGTCCAGCTTTTCACGGGTGGCAATGGTGATAGCCCCTTTGGATTCCGGCTCGTCCATCTCGCCGTCGCCGAGGAAAGCGTAAACGGTTTGTTTTGACGTGTCTTTCAAACCGCGGTGTTCCAGATATTTCAGGAACTTAGCCTGGTAGATCGCACCGATTGGACCCAGACCCATGGAAACGGTCGGGAACTGCCAGAATTCCGGCATCAGTTTCGGGTGCGGGTAAGAGGAGAGGCCTTTACCGTGGACTTCCTGACGGAAGTTGTTCATCTGCTCTTCAGTCAGACGACCTTCCAGGAAGGCGCGCGCATATACGCCCGGAGAGATGTGGCCCTGGAAGTAAACCAGATCGCCGCCATCCTGCTCGTTGCGGGCGCGGAAGAAGTGGTTAAAGCACACTTCATAGAAGGTTGCAGAAGACTGGAAGGAAGCCATATGGCCGCCCAGTTCAAGATCTTTTTTCGATGCGCGCAGAACGGTCATAATGGCGTTCCAGCGGATCGCAGAACGGATACGACGTTCCAGATCCAGATTACCCGGATATTCGGGTTCATCTTCAACGGCAATAGTGTTCACGTAACCGCCAGTCGATGTGCCAGCAGCCACTTTCACCCCGCCTTTGCGGGCTTCAGAAAGGAGTTGGTCAATCAGATACTGAGCACGCTCAACACCTTCTTCACGGATGACCGATTCGATCGCCTGTAGCCAGTCGCGAGTTTCGATCGGATCCACGTCATTTGGTAAACGTTCTGACATGGGGGTATTCCTTATCTATCTAATCGTTGATTAATCTGGAACCTGTCCCATTGCGCTCTTTGTTCTTCATCTTGCTTTCCGGTGATATCCGGCCTGGCAATACCGCCTCCCCTGACACATAGTTCACTATGTTTTGGGGGTCAGTCACTTGCCGTCGTGATACATCGAAAAGTATTTTGAACAACTAAAAGTGCAATAAGACAGGTTCTGCGTTTAGTTGCCGCGCTCTAAAAGTGGCGCTTAAGAACCGGAGTTCTCATCCTTTCTTTGCTGTAAACGACGCAATGAGCGTTCACGACGGCTCTGCTCACGGCTACGATCCAGCAAGATTTCCTCAATAAACGCCAGGTGACGGTGCGAAGCTTCACGCGCCTGCTCCGGCTGCCCGGCGATGATCGCCTCGAAAATTCGAGTACGATGATTGCTGACCTGCGGGAGCATCTCCCGACGGGCATACAACAATTCAAAATTCTGGCGAACGTTCTGGGCCAGCATGGGCTCCATACAGCGTAGTAGATGGAGCAACACCACATTGTGCGCCGCTTCAGTCACGGCAATTTGATACTGGAGAACCGCGTCGGATTCGGCGTCCAAATCGCCGGACTGTTGCGCAAGCTCGATGGCATGATGAAGTTCACGAATGCGGGTTTTGTCTTCATCCGTGCTACGTAACGCCGCGTAATAAGCGGCGATGCCTTCCAGCGCGTGGCGGGTTTCCAGCAGATCAAATTGGGATTCAGGGTGGTCGGACAGTAGCTCAACCAGCGGATCGCTGAAGCTCTGCCATAAGCGGCTCTGTACAAACGTTCCGCCGCCCTGGCGACGAAGCAACAATCCCTTGGCTTCGAGGCGTTGAATCGCCTCACGCAGCGAGGGACGGGAAACGTCGAACTGCTTTGCCAGTTCACGTTCGGGCGGAAGCTTTTCTCCGGGGCGCAACGTCCCCTCAAGGATTAAAAACTCCAGTTGCTGCTCTATCACATCGGATAATTTTGGTTGGCGGATCTTGCTGTAGGCCATATTCCCTGTCTCTGCCATTAGCCCGGAGTCAATTGGTCTTACCAATTTATAATTCGTATCGCTAAAGTAACAAAGTATTCACCTTCTGTCCATACAGGTTTTGATTGAAATCATTAATGCAGGCATGTTTTAACAACCTTACAGAAATAACATTTCAAAAATGTAACTATGCACAAATGTTGCGTTTACCAGCAAAACAGGGGAATTAACTTAATCGAAACGAAAAACTACGCTATCTGAACCGATTCAAACCCTCACTTAATGAATATAAATTCATTAAATGTGAATAGCTAAATGAGTGACAACAAATGTTAAATTGCGGGGCATCATTTACAAATGGTTTCTTTTTGTTCGCTTCGCCTTCATCCCTTCACAAAGCAGGTGCATTCCCCGGCACTTACCACTATTCTCGATGATACGAAAGGCTTTTACATGAATTACTACCAGGCCTTAAGTAAAGAAATGAGTACAAAAACGGAATTCCATAATTACACAAACACAACAATATGTGCGTTACATCACTCTGGGCGAAACGGACCGCAGACTGACTGACTCGTCGCTGACGATGCGCCCGCCAGCGACGAAAAGAAAAGAGGTCACCTGAAGGATGACGCGTACAAACATAATAACCATAACCACACACGAGGTTTCATGATGGAAGGTCAACAGCATGGCGATCGGCTAAAGCGCGGCCTTAAAAACCGCCATATTCAGCTTATTGCGCTAGGAGGGGCTATCGGTACCGGCCTGTTCCTGGGTAGCGCATCCGTCATCCAAAATGCAGGTCCCGGTATTATTCTGGGCTATGCGATTGCCGGTTTTATCGCCTTTCTTATCATGCGTCAACTGGGCGAAATGGTCGTAGAAGAGCCGGTAGCAGGTTCATTTAGTCACTTCGCTTACAAATACTGGGGCGGCTTTGCGGGCTTCGCATCCGGCTGGAACTACTGGGTGCTTTATGTCCTGGTGGCGATGGCCGAGCTGACTGCCGTCGGGAAATACGTTCAGTTCTGGTGGCCGGAGATCCCAACCTGGGTATCTGCTGCCGTTTTCTTTATTGTCATCAACGCCATCAACCTGACCAACGTCAAAGTGTTTGGCGAGCTGGAATTCTGGTTCGCGATCATTAAAGTTGTCGCCGTTGTGGCGATGATCCTGTTCGGCGGCTGGCTGCTGTTCAGCGGCAATGGCGGCCCGCAGGCCACCGTGCGCAACTTGTGGGAGCAAGGTGGATTTCTGCCGCACGGATTCTCCGGGCTGGTGATGATGATGGCGATTATTATGTTCTCGTTTGGCGGCCTGGAGCTGGTGGGTATCACCGCAGCAGAAGCTGACAACCCGGAACAAAGCATTCCCAGAGCCACCAACCAGGTTATCTACCGCATCCTGATTTTCTATGTGGGATCACTGGCGGTGTTGCTCTCCCTGCTGCCGTGGAGCCGCGTGACCGCAGATACCAGCCCGTTCGTCCTGATCTTCCATGAGTTGGGCGATAACCTGGTGGCCAATGCCCTGAATATCGTGGTATTAACCGCCGCGCTTTCCGTTTACAACAGCTGCGTTTACTGCAATAGCCGTATGCTGTTTGGCCTCGCCCAACAGGGTAACGCGCCAAAAGCGCTGATGAGCGTTGATAAACGCGGTGTGCCGGTCAACACTATCCTCGTCTCCGCAGTGATCACCGCGCTGTGCGTACTGATTAACTACTTTGCCCCGGAATCAGCGTTTGGTCTGCTGATGGCGCTGGTGGTTTCTGCCCTGGTAATCAACTGGGCAATGATTAGCCTGGCGCACATCAAATTCCGTCGCGCCAAACAGCAGCAGGGCGTAGTGACTCGCTTTCCCGCGCTGTTTTATCCGCTAGGAAACTGGATTTGCCTGCTGTTTATGGTGGGTGTACTGGTTATCATGCTGATGACTCCAGGCATGGCCATTTCCGTCTACCTGATCCCGGTATGGATTGCCGTTCTCGGCGTCGGCTATCTGTTTAAACAGAAAACCGCAAGTGCGATAAAGGCATAACATACCCAGACTCTGTGCCCGCCTGTACGGTGGGCGGGCGCAGAGCATTTGATGTGTTCGAAAGACGGAAAACGGATTAAATCAGCGTCCCGTAAATCGTCAGCAGCGCCATAATCACCACTACCACCAGCGATGTTTTTTTCGCCATTGAGACCGCCGCTTTCGGCGTAGCCACATTATCCACGTGCGGCTCACGCGCCAGAGAATACTGCGCCAGGCGTGTCAGCACCTGATACTGAGAAGCGTGCAAATCGCCCAGCGACGCAAACCAGGCCGGTAAGGCTTTTTCTCCATGTCCCACCAGAGCATAGACCACGCCGACCAGGCGTACCGGAACCCAGTCGACCACGTGCAGGATAGCGTCAATCCCCGCCTGTAAACGATGGCGCGGCGTCTGGTAACGTGCGAGCCATGTCTGCCAGGCTCGCAGTGTACAGTAGGCAATAAGCGTTAACGGCCCCCATGCGCCACCGACAACAAACCAAAACAGCGGAGCAAGATAGTAGCGATAGTTAATCCACAACAACGCATTTTGCAGTTCGCTCAGATACTCACGCTGATCGCACCCTGGCGGCACGCCATGAATCAGGGTCAGTTCGCTGGCCATAGCATCGCAGGCACGGCTGTCACCACGGGAGGCGGCTTTCAGGTAAGCATGATAGTGCAAACGGACCTTACCCGCGCCGATACACAACAGGCCAAGCAGGATCCAGAACACCAGCAGCGGAACATTAAACAACTGCCCTTGCAACAGACGCTGAATAATAAAAACGACCACCACCGCTGCGACCACCATCAATACAGTGCTCAAGAGGGAATAATGCTTCACACGGCGAAATAACACTTCCAGCCGGTGATCGAGCTGCCAGTGTTCGCCCAGCTTAAACAAACGCTCAGCAATCAGGACTAGCAGCGTAGTAAACAACGTCATAGCCTCTCCTTATCGGACATCGGGGTCAACAGACCGCGAAACCTTGCCCAGTCAAAGGCCGGGCCGGGATCCGTTTTACGTACTGGCGCAATATCGCTATGGCCAGTGATATTGTCAGCAATCGCTGGATAGCGCGCAACCAGCGACCGGGTAACAGCCGCCAGTTGCTGATACTGCGCATCGGTATAGGCCAGTGTATCGGTCCCTTCCAGCTCAATACCTATCGAAAAGTCATTGCAACGCTCACGCCCGTGGTAGCAGGAAACGCCTGCGTGCCACGCGCGCTTATCGAAAGGCACATACTGCACGATTTCGCCGTCGCGACGAATCAGACAATGCGCCGAAACACGCAGATGCGCTATCTCAGCAAAGAAAGGGTGTGCATCAGGATCAAGCTTGCCGGTGAACAGCGCATCAATCCATGGACCACCAAATTCACCTGGCGGCAGGCTAATATTATGCACCACCAACAAAGAAGGAATTTCATTATCCGGGCGGTTATCGTGATGGGGTGAAGGAACCCGACGCACATCCACCAGCCATCCCCCGTTCAACTGCATGTTGAGTCTCCTTTTACTAACTTATGCACCTGCAGCATTGTGGCCAAAGCATACCTGCCGCCATACGCACTCTCATTCATCCCTCTGGAGCTAAAGCCCCGGCGCTGAAACAGCCTGCAAAATGAAGTGGATGTGGTACGGAAACGTTGTTCAGGTTAGCATGTTTCCTACTTCTGAATCTTATCTATCTGGAGCTTTATCATGTCGCCTCGTCGCTACAATCCCGACCTCCGCCGTGACGCGCTGCTGGAACGTATTAATCTTGATATTACCGATGCCGTCGCCCAATCCCTGCGGGAAGATCTGGGCGGTGAAGTGGATGCGAACAATGACATCAGCGCCCAATTGTTGCCGCAAGAGGCGCGTTCCCATGCAGTGGTGATCACCCGTGAGGATGGCGTATTTTGCGGTAAGCGCTGGGTAGAAGAAGTGTTTATTCAACTGGCGGGAGATGACGTCAACCTCACGTGGCATATTGCCGACGGCGACGTGGTGAAGGCAAATCAGCAGTTATTCGAACTGGAAGGCCCCTCACGAATCCTGCTCACCGGAGAGCGTACCGCGCTTAATTTCGTACAGACGCTATCCGGCGTGGCGAGCGAAGTCCGTCGCTATGTTGATCTGCTGGCAGGTACGAAAACCCAACTGCTTGATACGCGTAAAACGCTACCCGGCCTGCGCACGGCGCTGAAGTACGCGGTCTTATGCGGCGGCGGCGCCAATCATCGTCTGGGCCTGTCCGATGCTTTCCTGATTAAAGAGAACCACATTATCGCTTCCGGCTCGGTACGGCAGGCGGTAGAAAAGGCGTTCTGGCTGCATCCGGATGTCCCGGTCGAAGTTGAAGTCGAAACGCTTGATGAACTAGAGGAAGCACTGAAAGCCGGTGCCGACATCATTATGCTCGACAATTTCACTACCGACCTGATGCGTGAAGCGGTTAAACGCACTCATGGGCAGGCTGCGCTGGAAGTATCCGGTAATGTCACCTTTGATACCATCCGCGAATTCGCCGAGACCGGCGTCGATTACATCTCCGTAGGCGCGCTGACCAAACACGTTCACGCTCTCGACCTCTCTATGCGTTTCCGCTAACCGCCCTTCCCCGGCAGATGCGTCATGCCGGGGCTCTCTTTTACGAGCCGATTCGCATCCCTGTAGCCATTCAGTGCAATCGGCTGAAAAAGCCAGGGATCCGGCTTCACAGCCGACAATCCCCTGCTCGCATCATCTTCTGCTGCCCGGCACAGTGCTCCCGAAGATAACAAGGAGCAACATATGGACAAACAACGCGGCTTTACGCTAATCGAACTGATGGTGGTTATCGGGATCATCGCCATTCTCAGCGCTATCGGCATTCCCGCTTATCAGAACTACCTGCGAAAAGCGGCCCTCACCGACATGCTACAAACCTTCGTGCCTTTTCGCACCGCGATTGAGCTATGCGCGCTGGAGCACGGCGGATTAACCACCTGTGATGGCGGCAGCAACGGAATCCCGGAGCCCGCAACCACCCGCTATATTTCAGCGATGAATGTAGCCACAGGCGTTGTAACGCTCACCGGTCAGGAAAGCCTCAATGGTTTAAGCGTCACCATGACCCCGGGCTGGGATAACGCCAGCGGCATCACCGGCTGGCAGCGCGTATGTAGCATTTCCGGAGACAGCGCGCTTAAGCAGGCCTGCGAAGACGTGTTCCGTTTTAATTGAGGGCCATACCGTGAACACTGAACAATTAACCCCTCTCTGCCAACGCTACCAGGCGCTGCTACTCGACAGCGATGATTCCACCATGACTATCGCCGTCGTTGATGCGCCAGCACCGGAGTTGATGGAAGCATTACGTTTCTCTACCCGGAAACGGATCGACATCGAGTGCTGGAGCCAGGAGCAGATGGACAAGCGGCTACAGGCTCCGGGAACAGCGCTGGCCTCACTCCACAGCGAAACGTCAGTCAATGTAATTGACAAGGTTAATCACATTCTGGAGCAAGCGCTACGCCAACGCGCATCCGATATCCATATTGAACCCAGTGAAAATCACCTGAGAATTCGTCTGCGTGTCGATGGCGTCCTTCAACCGCTGGTGCCGCTTGCTCCGGAGCTCGCCGCTCCCGTCACCGCCCGGCTTAAGGTGCTCGGCAATCTGGACATTGCCGAACACCGCATACCACAGGACGGCCAGTTTACGCTGACACTGGCAGATCGCCCGATCTCTTTCCGTATCGCCACACTACCCTGTCGCGGTGGGGAAAAAATCGTTCTTCGCTTATTGCACCAGGTCAAACAAGCTCTGGATATTGAGGCGTTGGGGCTCTCATCTCAGCAGCTTGCTCTCTTCCATTCGGCGCTTAATCAGCCGCAGGGGCTTTTGCTGGTCACCGGCCCGACGGGAAGCGGAAAAACCGTCACTTTATATAGTGCGCTACAGGTGCGAAATCGTGATGAAGTCAACATCTGCAGCGTAGAGGATCCGCTGGAGATCCCGATTTTGGGCATGAATCAAACGCAGATTAACCCTAAGGCCGGTTTGACCTTCCATAGCGTGCTGCGCGCCCTGCTACGTCAGGATCCTGATATCATCATGGTCGGTGAAATACGCGACGCGGAAACCGCTGAAATAGCCATAAAAGCGGCACAAACCGGGCACCTGGTTCTCTCCACTCTGCACACCAATTCGACCAGCGAAACCCTGCTCCGCCTGCAGCAAATGGGCGTTGCGCGCTGGATGATCTCATCTGCGCTGTCACTGGTTATTGCTCAACGTCTGGTACGCAAACTGTGTCCACACTGTCGTCGGGAAACCGACAGCGTAACCGAGATACCGCACAATCTCTGGCCACGGGCGCTTCCGCGTTGGGAAACCCCGGGTTGCCAGCACTGCTATCACGGTTACTATGGTCGCCTGGCGCTATTTGAACTTTTACCCGTCAATAGTGCGCTACGCCAGGCGATTACTCAGGGCTTTAGCGCCACGGAGATTGAGTCCCTGGCACGAGGCGCCGGAATGATAACGCTCTTTGAAAGCGGGTGTCTGGCCGTGGAGCAAGGAATGACCACATCGGAAGAAGTGATTCGCGTTTTAGGGCTCCCCCATGGCGACTAAACGACTCTGGCGCTGGCGCGGTATCAACCTTCAGGGCATCCCCTGCCAGGGAACACTCTGGCATGATAATCGCTCGCAGGCAGTGCAAATGTTACAGCAGGAACGCATCATCCCGCTTTCGCTACGCCGCTGCAGCGTCCAAAACAGCCTCTGGCATCCCCGCCACAGCGGCGAAATCATCCGCCAGTTAGCCACGCTGCTGCAGGCTGGCCTCCCTCTGTCGGAAGGGCTGGAATTGCTGGCACAACAGCAACCTCAAGCACAATGGCAGGCGCTTCTGCAAACGCTGGCGGAGGATCTGGCGCAAGGCGTTTCGCTTTCCAGCTCGCTGGAAAAATGGCCAGAAGTATTCCCCCCACTGTATCTGGCCATGATCCGTACCGGTGAACTGACCGGTAAACTGGAACGTTGCTGCACCCAGTTGGCACAGCAGCAGCGAGAGCAGTTACTTCTTACCGAGAAAGTGAAAAAAGCGCTACGCTATCCGGGCATTATTTTATCCCTGGCGCTACTGGTGATTATGGGAATGCTGTACTTCGTTTTGCCAGAATTTGCCGCTATTTATCAGACTTTTAATACTCCGCTGCCGCTACTGACCCGTGCGGTCATGCGCGCTGGCGCAGGGCTAACCCACTCCTGGCCGTTGCTCGTTGCATCAGGCATTTTACCGATCGTTCTCAACAGGCTCATTCGCCAGAGACCAGACTGGTTGCTCCGCCGTCAAAAACTGCTGCACTCACTCCCGGTATTTGGAAAATTGCTATCCGGGCAACGACTTAGCCAAATTTTTACCGTACTCGCCTTAACGCAAAGCGCAGGTATTAGCTTTTTACAAGGCCTGCAAAGCGTAGAGGAAACCTTAAGCTGCCCGCTGTGGCGACAAAGGCTACAGCAGGCCTGCCTGCACATTACTCACGGCGATCCCATCTGGCAGGCGCTCACCCGCAGCGGAGGTTTTACACCGCTTTGTCTGCAACTGATTCGTACCGGTGAAGCCTCGGGATCGCTGGATACCATGCTGGAGAATCTGGCTCGCCATCACAGTGAGCAGACACATCAGCAGGCAGATAACCTGGCAACCATACTGGAACCCGTCTTACTGATCGTCACCGGAACGCTTGTCGGCTTACTGGTAGTGGCAATGTATTTACCCATTTTTCATCTCGGCGACGCCATTAGCGGGATGGGGGGATAGCGCTGGCGCCCACGCGCCAGCGCGCAGTATCACAGTGTGTTAAACACGCGATTCTCTTGTTCCTGTACGCGAATGAAAGTCGTGCGTTTGGTTAGCTCTTTGAGGCGTGATGCGCCAACGTAAGTGCAGGCGGAGCGCAAACCGCCAAGTATGTCGCGCACGGTGTTATCCACCGGGCCGCGCAGAGGCAGCTTAACGGTCTTGCCTTCAGCCGCACGGTACCCGGCGACACCGCCAACGTGACGTGTCATCGCCGACTCTGAGCTCATACCGTAGAACAGCATGAATTTTTCGCCATTCTCTTCGACTACAGCGCCACCACTTTCTTCATGGCCCGCCAGCATACCGCCAAGCATAACGAAATCCGCGCCGCCACCGAACGCTTTAGCCACATCCCCAGGCATAGTGCAGCCACCATCGCTGATGATCTGTCCTCCCAGACCATGCGCCGCATCCGCACATTCAATCACGGCGGAAAGCTGCGGATATCCCACGCCGGTTTTCACGCGAGTCGTACATACCGAACCGGGACCAATCCCTACTTTCACAATATCAGCGCCAGAAAGAATCAACTCTTCACACATTTCACCGGTGACAACGTTACCTGCGATAATGGTTTTTTGTGGCCAGGCTTCGCGGGCTTTGGCGACAAACTGCACAAAATGCTCCGAATAACCATTCGCAACATCAATACACACAAAGTTAATCTGTGGGCTCTGCGTCAGAATCTGTTCCGTTTTGGCAAAGTCCGCATCGGAAGTACCGGTAGAAACCATCACGTAGCGTAGTACATCTGCAGATACGCTTTGTACAAACGCCTGCCATTGTTCAGCGCTGTAATGCTTGTGTACCGCAGTCAGAACGCCAAAAGCGGCAAGGGCTTTCGCCATAGCAAAGGTGCCGACGGTGTCCATATTGGCCGCGATAATCGGCACGCCGGACCAGGTCTGATCTGAATGTATGAAAGTGAATTCACGTTCCAGCTGTACGTCAGAACGGCTTTTGAGGGTAGAGCGTTTCGGGCGGATAAGAACGTCTTTAAAACCAAGCTTCAAATCTTCTTCAATACGCATGAGCGAATTCCTGGGGTTAATTGCATTATTGTGAGAGCACAACTCCAGTAACGTTATCATACGCATGAATCATAGCCGCGCAAGACTGCGATTTTCGCTTTTTTTACGCTACAATTGTATAAATTTACCTGGTGAATAGCCAAAGCGAATACGCGGTAGCGACTCGCCAGCGAATTATCTTTAACCATTTGATTTACATGCACCCAAAAATCAGAATGCGTGGTGACAACAGTTTGTCGGTTTGATATCACATCGATAAAATCACTGCCGCAGAGTCGTTGTGCTGTAAATAACGGTCCTGTTTATTAAACAATATGCATGTAGTCAGTTTCAGGATTGAGGTGTATGACCTACACAGTGGCGTTAACAGGCGGAATCGGCAGTGGTAAAAGTACCGTAGCCGACGCATTTGCACGCCTCGGAGTTAACGTTATTGATGCAGACATCATCGCGCGCCAGGTTGTCGAGCCCGGCACGCCGGCGCTCGACGCAATTGCTGAACGCTTCGGCCCGCAGATACTCAACAACGAAGATGGCACTCTGAACCGTCGCGTTCTGCGTGAACGCATCTTTGCCCACGTCGAGGATAAGCGCTGGCTGAATGCACTGCTGCACCCGCAAATTCAACGGGAAACGCATCGGCAGATGCAACTTGCCACCTCGCCTTATCTTCTCTGGGTTGTGCCGTTACTGGTCGAAAATCGTTTGTTCGCCAAAGCCGATCGCGTGCTGGTTGTCGATGTGCCGCAAGAGACGCAAATAGAGCGCACGATGCTTCGCGACCGGGTAAGCCGCCAACATGCGGAACATATTCTTGCCGCACAGGCAACGCGCGAACAGCGCCTTGCCGTTGCGGATGATGTTATTGAAAATATGGGCTCACCTGATGCCATCGCTTCGGATGTTGCCCGCCTGCATGCAAAGTATCAACTGCTGGCATCGCAGGGCGTCTCACAGGAAAAAACGTAATGCATACCGCTGTTCTGTTTGAACATCCGCTTAATGAAAAAATGCGCACCTGGCTACGTATTGAATTTTTGCTACAGCAACTGTCCGTATATCCGGCCATTACCAGCCATGCGGATGCGCTGCATTTTTTCCGCAATATCGGCGATCTTTTAGATGTTTTTGAGCGCGGTGAAGTCCGTACCGATCTGCTGAAAGAGCTTGAGCGCCAGCAGCGCAAGCTGCAATCGTGGGCGGAAGTTCCAGGGGTTGATCAGGATCGTATCGACACGCTTCGCCAGCAACTGAAACAATCGGGCAGCACATTAATGTCCGCCCCGCGTATCGGCCAATATCTGCGAGAAGATCGCCTGATTGGGCTGGTGCGCCAGCGCCTAAGTATTCCGGGCGGCTGCTGTAACTTTGATCTCCCGACGCTGCATCTCTGGTTGCATATACCGCAGGAACATCGGGATGAGCAGGTCTCGACATGGCTGACCAGCCTTGACCCTCTATCGCAATCGCTGACGCTTATTCTCGATCTGATTCGCAACTCAGCCACATTCCGCAAGCAAACCAGCCTGAATGGCTTTTATCAGGATAACAGTGAGGATGCCGATCTGCTGCGCCTGCGTCTGGACCTTGCCAGCCAGCTCTATCCACAAATTTCAGGCCATAAGAGCCGTTTTGCCATTCGTTTTTTACCGCAGGACAGCGAACACGGCATCATCCCGCAGCGGTTTGATTTTGAACTGGCCTGCTGTTAAGGAGTCAAGAACATGTCAGAAGAGATAACCGTCAACTGCCCGACCTGCGGCAAACTTGTGGTCTGGAACGAACTGAGCCGCCACCGTCCGTTTTGTTCCAGACGCTGCCAGCTTATTGATTTAGGCGAATGGGCTGCGGAAGAAAAACGCATCCCAAGCAGCAGCGACCTGTCCGACAGCGACGGCTGGAGCGAAAAGGAAGCGTAAGTTAATCAAAGGCGGATACGCGTTGCGCAGCCGCCACAATTCACCAAAGTTACCTTATTCTGCCTGAACCTGCTGAACTAACTTCGCAATCACGGATGCATTTGCTGGAGGGAAATCGGCGGCAGTCAGCGCACGCTGTGCGATCCAGCGCCCCGGTTGCCCTTCTTTGCCCCACGGCTCGCCTTCCCACTCCTCCACCAGCCAAAACCACAGCGTAATATGACGGTCAGGAAACTGATGTTGCAGTTGCTCAAACAGGCGGGATGATTTTACCGTAATTCCCACTTCTTCCTGCAGTTCGCGAACCAAAGCCTGCTCAGCCGACTCACCCGTTTCTATTTTTCCACCGGGGAATTCGAGTTTATTCGCCATATGCGCGTCGGCAGCCCGCTGGGTAATAAAGATCTCCCCTTGCGAATTACGGATAATGCCCACTGAAATTTGCAGATTTTTCATTGTACTTATTCCATAAAAAAGGCGCAGATATCTGCGCCTTTATACTCAATTTTATCAAGCTTAGCTCAGACGTCCATGGCACTGTTTATATTTTTTGCCGGAACCGCATGGGCAAGGATCGTTACGCCCTACTTTACGATCGCCGGTTTGCCCGGCCAGCGCTGCGGCAGCGGCGGCGTCATCATCCTGATGGCTCAGGCGTTGCATCTGCGCCAGACGCTCGGCTTCTTCGCGACGCTGCTGTTCCATCGCTTCAACCTCTTCCGGCATCCGCACCTGAACTTTACTCAGCGTACTGATCACTTCATATTTCAGCGACTCCAGCATCGAAGCAAACATGGAAAAAGATTCACGCTTATACTCCTGCTTCGGATCTTTCTGCGCATAGCCGCGCAGATGGATACCCTGACGCAAGTAGTCCATTGCGGCCAGGTGCTCTTTCCACAACGAGTCCAGAGTCTGCAGCATGACGCCTTTTTCGAAATGACGCATCATCTCAGCGCCAACCACTTCTTCCTTACTATGATAAGTTTCGATGGCGCTCTGCAAAATACGCTCGCGAAGAGTTTCTTCGTGCAGCTCTGGCTCTTTATCCAGCCACTCTTTGATCGGTAGATCAAGATCGAAGTCATTTTTCAGACGTTCCTGCAAACCTTCGACATCCCACATCTCTTCCAGCGACTGAGGAGGAATATGCGCATCAATGGTCACTTTGAACACGTCTTCACGAATACTGTTAATCGTTTCGCTAACATCAGTCACATCAAGCAGTTCATTACGCTGGGTATAAATAGCGCGGCGCTGGTCGTTGGCCACGTCATCATATTCCAGCAGTTGCTTACGAATATCAAAGTTGCGGCTTTCAACTTTGCGCTGGGCATTGGCGATCGCCTTGGTCACCCACGGGTGCTCAATCGCCTCACCAGGCTTCATACCCAGTTTACGCATCATGCCGGACACGCGGTCAGAAGCGAAGATACGCATCAGGGCATCTTCCATCGACAGATAGAAACGGGAAGAACCGGGATCCCCCTGACGACCAGAACGACCACGCAACTGGTTATCGATACGACGAGACTCATGGCGCTCAGTACCGATAATATGCAGACCGCCAGCAGCCAGAACCGCATCGTGACGTACCTGCCAGTCGGCTTTGATCTGCGCGATCTGTTCCGGGGTCGGGTCTTCCAGTTGGGCGACTTCAGCCTGCCAGCTCCCCCCCAGCATAATGTCCGTACCACGACCAGCCATGTTAGTCGCAATGGTCACCGCGGACGGATAACCAGCCTGAGCAACGATATCCGCTTCGCTGGCGTGGAACTTCGCGTTCAGCACGTTGTGCTTGATACCCGCTTTAGTCAATTGATGAGAGACCACTTCCGATTTTTCGATAGAAATAGTCCCCACCAGAACCGGCTGACCCGCAGCGGTACGCTCTTTAATATCTTCAATAATGGCCTGAATTTTTTCCGCTTCGGTCATATAGACCAGATCCGCCATATCTTTACGAATCATCGGACGGTTGGTCGGTACCACCACGGTATCCAGCTTGTAAATCGAGCTAAACTCAAACGCTTCGGTATCCGCAGTACCGGTCATCCCCGCCAGCTTCTCATACAAGCGGAAATAGTTCTGGAAAGTAATTGATGCCAGCGTCTGGTTCTCGTTCTGGATTTCAACGCCCTCTTTCGCTTCTACGGCCTGATGTAGCCCATCAGACCAGCGGCGCCCCTGCATGGTACGGCCGGTATGTTCATCGACGATAATAACTTCACCCTCTTTCACGATATAATCAACATCGCGGGTGAACAGCGCATGCGCACGCAGCGCAGCGGTAACATGGTGCATCAGCATAATGTTAGCTGGCGAATACAAAGACTCACCTTCGTCCATAATACCTTCCTGCACCAGCAGTTCTTCAATCAATACCAGACCGCGTTCCGTCAGGTTAACCTGGCGCGCTTTCTCATCAACCGAGAAATGCCCCTCGCCGGTAAAAGTGTCGGAGTCTTCTTTCTCCTGACGCACCAGATGCGGAATAATTTTGTTCACTTTCTTATACATTTCGGAGCTGTCTTCAGCCGGGCCGGAAATGATAAGCGGAGTACGCGCTTCATCGATCAGGATGGAGTCGACCTCATCCACCAGCGCATAGTGCAGTTTGCGCTGCACGCGCTCTTCAGGACTGAACGCCATATTGTCGCGCAGATAGTCAAAACCATATTCGTTGTTGGTACCATAAGTGATATCGGCGGCGTAGGCTTCACGTTTAGCCGGTGCAGGCAAGCCGGACATGTTAATGCCTACGGTCATACCGAGGAATTCAAACAGCGGGCGGTTGTTCTCCGCGTCGCGCTGCGCCAGGTAGTCGTTGACGGTTACGACGTGAACGCCTTTGCCCGTCAGCGCATTAAGATATGCAGGCAGGGTTGCGGTCAGGGTTTTACCTTCCCCTGTACGCATTTCGGCAATGCAGCGATCGTTAAGTACCATGCCGCCCAGTAACTGGACATCGAAATGGCGCATACCAAAGACGCGTTTGCTGGCTTCACGAACAACCGCAAACGCTTCAGGGATCAGACTTTCCAGGCTTTCGCCCTTTTCCAGACGCGCACGAAACTCAGCGGTTTTCCCTTTCAACTCGTCATCAGAGAGCTTCTCCATGGCCGGTTCCATGGCATTGATAACGTTGACAGTTTTGCGCATACGACGCAGCGTACGGTCGTTACGGCTACCGAACACTTTAGTTAATAACTTGATTAGCATAATAAAATCTCAAACGCCCCGCGATGCGGAGTCACAAAAATGGAATGGTTTATTTTTGGTTTAGCTGAGACGTTGAGGCCCGGCGCGAATACCAGCAACCTGGCTAATCCAGGTACTGACGCGAAATGCGCAGTGGGAATAAGATGGGTTATACGCCACCGGGTGAACAACGGCTGGCGGTTTGCTCTCCTGGGTTAACAGGGCACTAAGCGTATCAAGCAGAGCCAGATGCTGGGCCTGGAGCGGCGAAGACTCTTCGGCTACTGGCAGCGTTTGCGGCGCCATCGCGAAAGACAGATGACGAATGACCGTGCGAATCGCGTGCTGATGCCAGTAATCAACGGCAAAATTGGGCCGACGGCTGGAAGACTCCAGCAGCGCCAGCTGAGAGAAATTAACTTTAGCAGGATTATGGTTGCTGGAGGTCGTCTTTGCAGGCGATGCGCTTTCATGATCATGACCGTTGCTAAGCGCAGGCAAACCGAGACTTGCCGCGACCATTCCTAACAGGAGATGCGGCCAGAAATATCGTCTGCCAAACTGTCGCCAGCGCGTCAGCAATCCACTCACTTGCATTACCTTTTGTTTATCGCAACCCAGAGAAAATTTTTGCGTTCAAATACTAACATTAATACGCCTTCACAGCAGCATGAATGAGGCGCCACATAAGGTAAAAACGTTTAAAAAAGGAACAAACGCGCAATAAATACGGATGAGAAATCGAAGCGGGAAACAAATATATCAAAAGAAAACGACTGGCTTCCTGGCCGGAGAGAGTACCAGGTCACCAGTCGCATTTAGCATGGACTGACTTATTACGCCAGAACCATAGTCGGCGCTCGAAACGCCAGCGGCATTTCTGCTTCGTCCTCGAAGGTCACATATTCCCAGGCTTCCTGTTTGGCCAGAACAGCCTGCAGCAATTTGTTATTTAACGCGTGACCGGATTTGTACGCCGTAAACGCGCCGATAATATTGTGCCCGCACATAAACAGATCGCCAATCGCATCCAGCATTTTGTGGCGGACAAACTCATCTTCAAAACGCAGCCCGTCTTCGTTCAATACGCGATAATCGTCAACAACGATGGCACAATCGAAACTACCGCCCAGGCACAGACCGCGGGACTGCAGATATTCGATATCGCGCATGAAGCCAAAAGTACGTGCACGGCTAATCTGGCGCATGAACGCATCAGCCGAGAAGTTCATCGCATAGCGCTGGTTGCTGGAATCAATCGCCGGATGGTTAAAATCAATGGTGAAGTCCAGTGAAAAACCATTGTACGGTTTGAATTCAGCCCATTTATCGCCATCTTCAACGCGAACCGTCTCTTTGATACGCACAAATTTCTTCGCGCTGTTTAGCTCATCAATGCCGGCATCCAGCAGCAGATAAACGAACGGCGCTGCACTACCGTCCATAATCGGGACTTCCGGCGCATCGACTTCAATAATAATGTTGTCGATACCTAAGCCTGCCAGCGCGGCATTAAGGTGCTCGACCGTCGATATCCGTACGTCATGCTCGTTTACCAGGCAAGTACAGAGCATGGTATCACGCACAGATTTGGCATCGGCCGGGAAATCAACCGGTGGATTCAAGTCAGTGCGACGATAGATGACCCCGGTATTTGCCGGCGCAGGGCGCAACGTCAGGGTGACTTTCTTGCCGGTATGCAAACCGACGCCAGTCGCCTGAACGATACGTTTAAGTGTCCTTTGTTTGATCATCGTATAATCTCGCCAGGTTACCTATTCAACCGATAGTGTACAATACATTTAGCACATTCGGCAGAGCAGTTTAGCATAAAGAGCACAGATGCCCAACTTCCGGCCAATTCTTAATCGGCTTGCTTGCGCAGGAAGGCTGGGATATCCAGATAATCCGGCTCTTTAGCGGTTTGCGGCGTATTGTCGTTAACCACTTTAGCGACCGATTTCTGCTCTTGCGTCAATGGAGACATACCGTGCTGCTGGTAACGATCCATTACCGGCTGCTGAACCTGCTTGTTGGTTACCAGGGTAATCTCCGGACGTTTATCCATACCGATACCGGTTGCCACAACGGTCACGCGCAGTTCGTCGTTCATATCCGGGTCCAGAGAGGTACCGATAACCACGGTCGCGTTATCCGACGCAAATGCGCGGATAGTGTTACCCACGGTTTCGAACTCATCCAGACGCAGGTCGAAGCCCGCAGTGATGTTGACCAGTACGCCGCGCGCGCCGGACAGATCGATATCTTCCAGCAGCGGAGAAGAGATTGCCATTTCCGCCGCTTCTTCCGCACGGTCTTCACCGCTCGCCACGCCGGAGCCCATCATTGCGTAGCCCATTTCAGACATCACGGTACGCACATCCGCAAAGTCAACGTTCATTAAGCCTGGGCGGGTAATCAGTTCTGCGATACCCTGCACCGCGCCTTTCAGCACGTCGTTTGCCGCGCCAAAGGCGTCGAGCAACGAAATGCCGCGGCCCAGGACTTTCAGCAGTTTGTCGTTCGGGATGGTAATCAGCGAATCGACATGTTTGGACAGCTCGGTAATACCCTGTTCAGCGAATGCCATGCGCTTCTTGCCTTCGAAATTGAAAGGCTTAGTCACGACAGCAACGGTCAGGATCCCCAAATCCTTTGCCACTTCAGCCACCACTGGCGCGGCGCCGGTGCCGGTGCCGCCGCCCATACCGGCGGCGATAAACACCATATCTGCGCCTTCAAGCGCATCACGCAGCGCTTCACGGTCTTCATCAGCGGCGTTACGACCGACTTCCGGGTTTGCGCCTGCGCCAAGACCTTTGGTAATACCGCTACCGATCTGGATTGTCTGACCAACAGCCGTTTTACGCAACGCCTGCGCATCGGTGTTCACCGCGAAAAATTCGACACCCTCAATGCGCTCGCGCACCATGTGCTCAACGGCGTTGCCGCCGCCGCCACCGACGCCGATGACTTTAATCACCGCGTCGTTGGTTAATTCCATAGGTTCAAACATAATTTCTCTCTCCGTTTTACACTTCGCTCTTCAGGCCGCCTCTTTGTTAGCGCCTTCGTTCCTTCCCGGTCGCTTACCCATATAAGCGCCCGGAAACTCACGTCGTTGCCGACTCGATGCGACATAAATGGCTTTGTGTATTGTGCCTGTCGCCTGAGAACGCTAATTTTCTGCGTTCTCTTAAAAAATTAAAACTCTTTTCGCAACCAACTGTTGAGCCGCTTGATCCACGACCCGACCGTCACGCGTTTTTCCACTTCAGCTTCACCACTGAGATGAGATTCCTTCCCGTAGTGCAGCAGCCCAACCGCCGTTGAGTAATACGGCTCCTGGGCATAATCCGTTAATCCGGTGATGTTCAGCGGCGCCCCAATTCGTACCTGCGTATGGAACACGCGCTGCGCACAGGCGGCAAGGCCTTCGATTTGCGCCGCGCCGCCGGTTAATACAATTCCTGCCGCCAGGTGGTGCTTAACACCTTGTTGACGGAGTTGCTCCTGCAACTGCAGAATCTCTTCATTGACAAGGTTGAGCAATTCGGTATAACGCGGCTCAATCACCTCGGCCAGGGTCTGACGCTGCAGGCTACGCGGCGGACGCCCGCCAACGCTCGGAACTTCGACGTTTTCATCTTTACCGACAATGGAGCCCAGCGCGCAGCCGTGACGCACCTTAATGGCTTCCGCGTCGCTCGGCGGCGTTCCGAAGGCGTAAGCGATATCGCTGGTCACCACATTGCCCGCATACGGGATCACTTTGGTATGACGCAGCGCGCCACCGGTGTATACGGCGATGTCCATTGTACCACCGCCGATATCCACCACGCAGACCCCCAGTTCACGCTCGTCCTCCGTTAATACGGAATAGCTGGAGGCTAACCCGGCGAAAATGAGCTGATCGACTTTCAGGCCGCAGCGTTCCACCGCTTTGACAATATTTTTCGCCATATCGTTATGGCAGGTAATCAAATGCACCTTCGCCTGCATACGCACGCCAGAGAGCCCGACGGGATTTTTAATCCCCTCCTGGTAATCAATCGCGTACTCTTGCGGAATCACGTGCAGAACGCGATGCTCATCACGTACACGCACCGATTTCGCGGTGTGCACCACATTCTCGACGTCATCCTGCGTCACTTCTTCTTCCGAAATCGGCACCATACCAATTTCATTTTGACAACTGATATGCTTGCCGGAAAGCGCCAGATAGACTGACGAAATCTGGCAATCCGCCATCAGTTCAGCCTGGTCAATGGCGCGCTGTACGCATTTCACCACGGATTCCAGGTCGTTCACTCCGCCTTTATCCATACCACGCGATGGGCAACTGCCCACGCCAATGATATTAATCATACCGTCGGGCAGAACTTCCCCTACTAAAGCGGCCACCTTCGCGGTGCCGATCTCCAGTCCAACTACCAGTTTTCTGTCCGTCGCCTTGATCATTGTTGTTCTGCCTGTGCCTGATTCTGTTGTTGATTACTCTCTTCCACGGGAACCGGTGCCCAACCGACTGCTGCCCCCGAGTCATAACGCAAATCAACGTAGCTTATCCGTTTGCCGTCGGTCTGCGCCTGCTGCTGAAGAACCGGGTAGAGTTCTATAAAGCGCTGAAGCCGTTTCATGGTATCGCCCCGACCAAGGTTGAGCTTAATATCGTTATTCAGCGTCAACTGCCAGGAACGACGCGCGGTCATGGCCGCCACTTTCACCGTAAATTTATCTTTTGCCAGCGCCTGCCCCATCTCGCGGTATCCCTGCAGAACTTCGTTCTCACTGCCTTCGGGACCGTATAACATCGGTAAATTCTGTTTGCCGATGCGCTCGGCAGGCACGCTGAAAGAATTCCCGTCCGCATCGACCATATGCTGATCATTCCAGCGCGCAAACGGCACATATTCAACCAGATGAATCTTCAATTCGTCCGGCCACTGCTTTCTGACGCTCGCCTGCTTAATCCACGGCAGACGCTCAATCTGGCTTTGAATAATATTGACATCCTGAGTCATAAAGGTGCCCGGAGGCCCTAACGCAAGAATCGCCTGACGGATATCATCGTTGCGCGTATAGTGGCGCTCGCCGGTGACCACCATTTTCGACAGCGGTAAACGCTGTGCATCTTCCATCCAGCCCAGAACCATCCATCCGCTGACCAGCACGGTACACAGGACCACCAGCAGGAAGAAGATACCTGCCAGACGAGTTCCATTGCTTCGACGCGAAGAGATCCCTTCGTCCTCTTCGTGGTTCCGCGTATTCAGCGCAGCCTGCGACATATCACCCCGCCAGGTCCAAAATTCGAACAACAAGCTGCGAGAAGCTCATCCCTGCCTGGCGCGCCGCCATTGGCACCAGACTATGGCTGGTCATGCCAGGAGATGTGTTTGCTTCCAGCAGATAAAACTGACCATCGCTGTCCATCATCACGTCAATTCGCCCCCATCCGCGACAGCCAAGACTATCCCAGGCTTTTTGCGCCAGCGTCTTGATTTCGGACTCGCGGGCAGGATCTTCAAGACCAGGACAGAAATATTGTGTCTCATCAGAAAGATACTTCGCCTCATAATCATAGAAGGTTCCAGCCGCCAGGATACGTATTGACGGTAAAATGTCTTCTCCAAGGATAGCGACGGTAAATTCAGGCCCACTGAGCCATTTTTCAATTAAAACTTCGTCATCGTGCTGAAAAGCCAGCGTCAATGCGGCTTGCAATGCACAACTTTCACTCACTATCGACATACCAACGCTTGAGCCTTCCCGGCTGGGTTTAACAACCAGCGGCAGACCAAGCGCCGAAATTTGCTGTTCAACTTCAGGGGACAGCCCTGCATTAAATTGTTTTCCCGTCACGGTCACCCATGGCGCAACGGGTAAGCCAGCCCCCTGCCACAGCAATTTGCTGCGCAACTTATCCATTGAAATCGCCGAGGCCATCACGCCACTACCGGTATAAGGCAGTTGAATCAATTCCAGCAGCCCCTGCAATGTCCCATCTTCACCACCACGACCATGCAGCGCAATAAACGCTTTCTGAAATCCCATATTTTTCAATTGGGTAATATCAACATCGCGCGGATCGACAGGATACGCATCAACGCCAGCATCACGCAAAGCGGCCAGCACAGCCGAGCCTGACTTGAGCGAGACATCACGTTCAGCCGAAGTCCCACCAAAGAGAACGGCGATTCTATCAGCCATGGCGCTCCTCCGGCGTTTTCTGCGGTTGCAATTTAATTTCAGCCAGATGGCGGGCGATTTTACCGATATTTCCCGCGCCCTGAACCAGCACCAGATCGTTGCCGGTCAATACGGAAGCCAGCATTTCCGCCGCCTGGTTCGGATCTGAAACCAGAATCGGATCCACTTTCCCGCGCCCGCGAATCGTGCGGCACAGCGAACGGCTATCCGCACCTGGGATAGCGGCTTCTCCGGCTGGATAGACATCCAGCATCAGCAAAGCATCAACCTGAGTTAGCACGTTGGCGAAATCGTCGTACAGATCGCGCGTACGGGTAAAACGGTGCGGCTGAAACAGCATCACCAGATGTTTATCCGGCCAGCCCGCGCGTGCCGCTTTAATGGTGGCGTCAACTTCCGTCGGATGATGGCCATAATCATCAATCAGCATGGCGGTGCCATCTTTACCGTTCACCGCAGCTAACGGATATTCGCCAAGGAAATCAAAACGACGTCCGGTTCCCTGGAAGTTTTCCAGCGCATGCAGGATGGCGACATCGTCAATGCCCTCTTCCGTCGCAACGGCAACCGCCGCAGCCGCGTTCAGTGCGTTATGACGCCCCGGTGCGTTCAGCGTCACCTGGATAACGTCTCTGTCCTGGCGCACCAGACGGAAATGCCCCTGAGCGCCGATCTGGCGATAATCTTCAACGCGCACATCAGCATCATCGCTGAATCCGTAGGTCGTGATCTGGCGACCAACGCGCGGCAGCAGTTCACGGATAACCGGATCGTCCACGCACATCACCGCGCGTCCGTAGAACGGCAGATTGTGCAGGAAGTTAATAAACGTCTGCTTCAGATTTTCGAAGTCGCCGTGGTAAGTATCCATATGATCGGCTTCGATATTCGTCACGATAGCGACCATCGGCTGCAAATGCAGGAACGAAGCGTCGCTCTCATCCGCTTCAGCGATCAGATAACGGCTATTCCCCAGGCGTGCATGCACGCCCGCGGCTTTCACCAGTCCGCCGTTAACAAAGGTGGGATCAAGCCCCGCCTCTGCATAAATGCTCGATACCATCGCCGTCGTCGTGGTTTTTCCGTGCGTCCCGGCAATGGCAATACCGTGACGAAAACGCATCAATTCCGCCAGCATCTCGGCGCGACGAATCACCGGAATACGCGCTTCATGAGCAGCGACAATTTCCGGGTTATCCGCAGAAATCGCGCTGGAAACAACAACCACGCTCGCATCACGCACGTTCTCAGGGCGATGGTTGAAATAAATCGTGGCGCCAAGCCGGGTCAACTGCTGGGTTACCGGGTTCGGCGCCAGATCGGAGCCGCTAATCTGATAACCTTCGTTAGCCAGAACTTCGGCAATACCGCCCATGCCGGCACCACCAATGCCAACAAAGTGAATGTGCCGGACGCGACGCATCTCGGGCACGATGGAACGGAGTTTTGCCAGATCTTGTGTATTCATTCTTTACGCCATCAACTTCTTTATTCGGACGGTGATATTCACCGCGATTAGCGCGCCAGTGCTGCGGCGCTCACTTCTTCTGCTACCCGCTCGGTAGCGTCCGGAATCGAGGCTCTACGCGCTCGCTCCGCCATATCCAGCAGCGTTTCCCGATCCCAACTGGCCAGGATCCGGGCGACGGCATCCACGGTAAACTGCGGTTGTTCAAGGATCTTTGCTGCGCCCGCTTTCTCCAGCGGCAGTGCATTCCAGTACTGCTGACGATCTTTGTGCTGAAAAGGCACAAACAGCGCCGGTAACCCCGCGGCGGCAATTTCACTCACCGTCAACGCGCCGGAACGACACACAACAACATCGGCCCAGGCATAAGCTGCCGCCATGTCATCAATAAATTCGGTCACTTTATGCTGCGGCTGGCCGGCATCGGCATATGCCTGCTGCACGGTTTCCTCGCCACCTTTGCCGCTCTGGTGCCAGATGGTCACGGCAGATCCCAGCTTCGCCGCCACCTGCGGCATCGTCTGGTTGAGCACGCGCGCGCCCTGCGAACCGCCTATCACTAATACGCGCGTCGGCCCTTGACGCCCGATCAAGCGCAGCTCCGGCAGCGGCAGCGCCAGCACATCCGTGCGCACCGGGTTACCGACGACATCGGCATGGGGAAAAGCGCCGGGAAACGCCTGCATCACCTTTTTGGCAATTTTCGCCAGCCATTTATTGGTCAACCCGGCAATACCGTTTTGCTCATGCAGCACAACCGGGATCCCCAACGACCATGCCGCCAGACCGCCAGGCCCGGAAACATATCCGCCCATGCCCAGCACCACATCCGGCTTAAAACGCTGCATAATCGCCCGAGCCTGGCGCCAGGCGTTGAAAATACGGAGCGGCGCCAGCAGTAGCGCTTTCAGACCTTTGCCTCGCAGACCAGAAATCTGAATAAAATCAATGTCAATACCGTGCTTCGGCACTAAATCCGCTTCCATACGATCCGCGGTACCCAGCCAGCGAACCTGCCAGCCCTGGTCCATTAAATGGTGCGCAACGGCCAGTCCCGGGAACACATGCCCGCCGGTACCGCCCGCCATCACCATTAACCGCTTTTCCTGACCGCTCATCGCACACCCCGTGTAAACGCCTGGGCTTTTTCCAGACGCGTTTCATAATCAATACGTAACAACAACATGATGGCCGTCGACATAATCAACAAACTCGAACCACCGTAGCTAATCAGCGGTAACGTCAGACCTTTGGTCGGCAACATACCCGCCGCCGCGCCGACATTAACCAGCGCCTGAAAGCTAAACCAGATGCCAATGGCGCAGGCCAGAAAACCGGAGAAACGATGGTCGATTTCCAGCGCTTTACGTCCAATGGACATGGCGCGAAAAGCGACGAAGAATACCATTAAAAGCGCAAGAACCACACCGATATAACCGAGTTCTTCACCGATAATGGCGAAGATGAAATCGGTATGCGCTTCAGGCAAATACTCCAGTTTCTGTACTGAGTTGCCGAGGCCCTGCCCCCACATCTCACCACGACCAAAAGCCATCAGCGACTGAGTTAACTGGTAACCGCTGCCGAACGGATCTTCCCACGGATTCCAGAAAGAGGTGACACGGCGAATACGATACGGCTCGGCGAGGATCAGCAGCACCACTGCAGAAATGCCCATACCAATAATCGCGATAAACTGCCACAGCTTGGCGCCCGCAAGAAACAGCATGGCCAGAGTGGTCACAAACAGCACGACGACTGTACCGAGATCGGGCTGCGCCAGCAGCAAAATCGCCAGCACAAAAATCACGCCCATCGGCTTGAGGAAGCCGCGCAGATTATTACGAACTTCATCAGCCTTACGCACCAGGTAGTTGGCGATGTAGCAGAACAGTGACAGCTTGGTAAACTCCGCAGGCTGAATACGTAACGGCCCCAGTGCAATCCAGCGCGACGCGCCGTTAACCGAGCTGCCGACCACTAAAACGATCAACAGCATCACGATAGAGGCGATCAGCATCGCGGTACTGTAGCGCTGCCAAAACTCCATTGGCAGGCGCAACGTCACCATCGCCAGCCCCAACGCCAGCAGAATGTATAAACCATCACGTTTGGCAAACAGAAACGGATCGTTGGCCAGACGCTGTCCTACCGGCATCGAGGCCGAGGTCACCATAATGAAACCGATTGCCGCCAGGCCAAAGGTCAGCCACAGCAGCACGCGATCGTACATCACCAGGCTATCGCTGTCCTTCGGACGCGAACCCATCACCCACCCTTTCAGCGCGGCGAACAGCCAGGCGAAAATAGACATTCCCGGCAGTCTCAGTCGCGGTATTTTCAGGCGCGGGAGTGATAAACGCATCAGCCTAACTCCTTCGCCAGACGCGCAAAAACATCGCCGCGTTGTTCAAAGTTCTTAAACTGATCGAGGCTGGCGCACGCCGGCGACAGCAGCACCATATCGCCGGCAACGACCAGAGGAGCGATCAGGCGCATTGCCTGTTCCATGGTTTCCGTCTGCACAGCAACCTCCGGGCGCAGCGCCGCCAGCTGCGCGCCATCGCGGCCAAAGCAGTACAGCCGGATATTTTCCCCTGTCAGATAGCGGCTTAACGGAGTGAAATCGGCGGATTTCCCATCGCCCCCCAGCAACAGATACAGCGTGCCATCGATATGCAGGCCATTGAGCGCCGCTTCGGTACTGCCGACGTTAGTGGCTTTGGAATCATTGATCCAGCGCACGCCGTTATGTTCCAGCGCCAGTTGAAAGCGATGCGCCAGCCCGGTAAATGTGGTCAACGCTTTCAGGCTGCTGGCGCGCGGCAGGCCTGCGGCATCGGCCAGCGCTAATGCCGCCAGGGCATTGCTGTAATTGTGTTGACCGCTAATTTTCATCTCTTTAACGTTGAGTACTTTCTCACCTTTTACGCGCAGCCAGGTTTCTCCCTGCTGGCGGTTCAGATGATAATCGCCAACGTCAACGCCGAAGCTGATGCAGCGCTCATCAGCGCCGCGTACCGGCATGGTTAAGGCATCATCAGCATTAACGATGCAGGCCCGGGCATGCTCATAAATGCCCAACTTAGCGGCACGGTACTGCTGCAGCCCCAACGGATAGCGGTCCATATGATCTTCGGTAACGTTGAGGATCGTCGCCGCTACCGCCCGCAGACTGAAGGTCGTTTCCAGTTGGAAACTGGAAAGTTCCAGTACATACAGTTCACGTTCAGGGGCCAACAGCATCAGCGCAGGGAGACCAATATTGCCCCCTACGCCGACATTGACGCCCGCCGCTTTCGCCATTTCGCCGACCAGAGTGGTCACGGTACTTTTGCCATTAGAGCCGGTAATCGCGACGATTGGCGCCTGCGCCTCACGACAGAACAGTTCGATATCGCCGACGATCTCCACCCCAGCATCTGCCGCAGCACTCAGGGAAGGATGCGCCAGCGCGATGCCAGGGCTGGCGACAATCAGGTCCGCCGCCAGCAGCCAGTCATCGTTCAGACCGCCGACATAGCGCTCAACGGCTTCCGGCAGTTTATCCAGCCCGGCAGGCGCGACACGGGTATCCATTACCCGCGGCGTCACGCCGCGAGACATGAAAAAGTCCACGCACGACAGGCCGGTCATGCCCAGCCCAATAATGACGACTTTTTTACCCTGATAATCTGCCATGTTTAACGTACCTTCAGCGTCGCCAGGCCAATCAGCACCAGCATCAGCGAAATAATCCAGAAGCGCACAATAACGCGCGGTTCCGGCCAGCCTTTCAATTCATAGTGATGGTGAATCGGCGCCATACGGAAGATGCGCTGACCGCGCAGCTTGAAGGAGCCGACCTGCAGAATCACCGACAATGTTTCAACGACGAAAACGCCCCCCATAATCACCAGCAAGAACTCCTGGCGCAGCAGCACAGCGATAATCCCCAGTGCGCCGCCCAGCGCCAGCGACCCAACGTCTCCCATAAAGACCTGCGCCGGATAGGTGTTAAACCAAAGAAAACCGAGACCGGCGCCGACAATTGCCGTACAGACAATCACCAGCTCACCGGCGTGACGCAAATAGGGAATATGCAGATAGTTAGCAAAGTTCATGTTACCGGTGGCCCAGGCCACCAGCGCGAACCCGGCGGCAACAAATACGGTCGGCATAATCGCCAGCCCGTCGAGACCATCGGTCAGGTTGACCGCGTTGCCGGTACCGACGATGACAAAATAGGCCAGCAGGATATAGAACAGCCCCAACTGCGGCATCACGTCTTTAAAGAATGGCACCACCAGTTGCGTGGCGGGCGTCTCTTTACCCGCCATATACAGCGCGAAGGCGACGCCTAACGCAATCACCGACATCCAGAAGTATTTCCAGCGGGCGATCAGACCCTTGGTGTCTTTACGCACCACTTTGCGATAGTCATCAACGAAACCGATAACGCCGTAGCCGACCAGTACCGTCAGCACACACCAGACATAAGGATTGGATGGATAGGCCCACAGCAGAACGGAAACGACAATGGCGGTCAGGATCATGATCCCGCCCATGGTTGGCGTGCCGCGCTTGCTAAAGTGTGATTCCGGGCCATCGTTACGCACCACCTGGCCGAAAGAGAGTTTTTGCAGACGGGCGATCATCCGCGGGCCCATCCACAAAGAGATGAACAGCGCGGTCAGCAGGCTGACAATGGCACGAAACGTCAGGTAGGAAAAGACGTTAAAGCCGGAATAATATTTGACCAGATGCTCGGCCAGCCATACTAACATGTTCCGTTCTCCTGTAATGCGCGTACTACCTCTTCCATGGCGGCACTACGTGAACCCTTCACTAAAATGGTCATAATTTTGTGTTCTGACATCAATTCTTGTAGTCGCGTCACCAGCTGCGTTTTATCGCTAACGTGTTCGCCGACGCCGCTGGCGTCGCTAATGGCTGCGCTCAATGTACCAACGCTTAATACGCGATCGATCCCGCCCGCTTTCGCCGCCTCACCGACCTGACGATGGCAGGCCTGACTTTCCGCACCGAGTTCGGCCATATCGCCAACGACCAGCACCCGATAACCCGGCATCTCTGACAGCACCTGTACCGCGGCGGTCATTGAGCCGACGTTGGCGTTGTAGGAGTCATCCAGCAGAAGCTGGCTATCGGTCAACGCGATCGGGAATAATCTTCCCGGCACCGCTTTCAGCCCCTGCAAACCGGCTTTAATCGCCGCATGGGTCGCCCCCACCGCCATCGAGAGCGCGGCGGCAGCCAGCGCATTGGCAATGTTGTGACGTCCCGGCAATGGCAGCAGGACATCAACGCTGCCCGTTGGAGTGCACACGGTAAATTCTGTACCGCGTGAGGTCACGCGAACGTTCGTCGCGGTGAAATCGCTATTGGCGGCGTTCGGCGAGAAGCGCCAGGTCTTACGTTCGCCAATCACGCTTTGCCAGTTCAGCCAGTCATTGTTATCGGCGTTCATAATGGCAATACCGTTGACGGGCAGACCGGTGTAAATTTCGCCCTTGGCCTTCGCAACACCTTCCAGCGAGCCGAAACCTTCAAGATGCGCGGCGGCCAGGTTATTGACTAACGCCGCTTCAGGTCGCGTCAGGCTAACGGTCCAGGCAATTTCGCCCTGGTGATTGGCACCTAGCTCGATAACCGCATAATCATGGTCTTTAGTCAGACGCAGCAGCGTCATTGGCACGCCGATATCATTGTTCAGGTTGCCTGCGGTATACAGCGTATTGCCGCACTGGCTCAGAATCGCGGCGGTCATCTCTTTGACCGAGGTTTTACCGGAAGAACCGGTCAGCGCGACGACCCTCGCGGGAACCTGCTGACGCACCCATGCCGCCAGTTCGCCGAAGGCCTGTCGGGTATCCTTCACCACCACCTGCGGCAAATCGCACGCCAGTTGACGGCTGACCAGCAATGCCCCGGTGCCAGCGGCTTTTGCCTGGTCGGCAAAATCATGGGCATCAAAGCGCTCGCCTTTCAGTGCCACAAACAGGCAGCCAGCCGTGATCTTACGGGTATCCGACGTGACCTCATCAATCGCCACATCGCCGCCGTGCAGTTCGCCGCGCGTAATGTCGGCAAGCTGGCTGAGAGTCAAGCGAATCATGCGACCGTCCCCAGCAGACGCGCAACGGTGACGCGGTCAGAATAATCAAGCCGGCGATTGCCAACGATCTGGTAATCTTCGTGGCCTTTTCCCGCCACCAGCACCACATCGCTTTCTTTCGCCTGCATCACCGCACTGGTTACCGCTTCGGCACGCCCCTCAACCGCTTTAGCACGCCCCGCGTCGAGCATACCGGCGAGGATGTCGTTAATAATCGCCCGCGGCTCTTCGGTGCGCGGGTTGTCATCGGTGACCACAACAATGTCGGCGAATTCTTCCGCGATAGCGCCCATCAGCGGGCGTTTGCCTTTGTCGCGGTCCCCGCCGCAGCCAAACACACACCACAGTTTACCGGCGCAGTGCAGACGCGCCGCCTGTAGCGCTTTTTCCAGCGCATCGGGCGTGTGGGCGTAATCGACCACTACTGTCGGTTTTCCCGGCGCGCTGAACACTTCCATTCGCCCGCAAACCGGCTGCAGGCGAGGAGCCGTTTTCAATAGCTCAGCCAACGGATAACCCAGCGCCAGCAGCGTCGCCAACGCCAGTAACAGATTACTGACGTTAAAGGCGCCCATCAGGCGGCTTTCGATCTCCCCCTTGCCCCAGGTGGAGTCAAACTGAATGGTCGCGCCGCCGTCGTGATAGTTTACGGCGGTTGCTTTGAGCCAGCGTCCCCGGCAGTTCGGATTAATGTGTTCTCCCATTGATACAGCAACCGCATCCGGCAGTTTCGCTAACCAGCGGCGGCCGACTTCATCGTCCGCATTGACGATAGCCTGACCAAAATGGTGGGTTGAATAGAGCAGCCATTTCGCCGCTTCGTAATGCTCCATATCGCCATGATAATCAAGGTGATCCCGGCTCAGGTTGGTAAAGATCGATGCAGCAAACTTCAGCGCGGCGACGCGGTGCTGTACCAGACCGTGAGAGGAAACCTCCATCGCGGCAAAGGTCGCGCCCTGCGACGCCAGGCGGGAAAGCACCTGTTGAACATCGACTGCCGAACCGGTGGTATTTTCCGTCGGGATGATTTTATCCAGCAGGCCATTCCCGACTGTGCCCATTACCGCACTGGTTTCGCCGAGTAGCTTCGCCCATTGCGCCAGCAGTTGAGTGGTGGTGGTCTTGCCATTCGTCCCGGTTACGCCGACCAGGCGCAGTTGCTCCGAAGGTTGATGGTAAAAGCGCCCGGCCAGCGCAGATAAACGCTCATTGAGCTGGCTCAGATAAATGACCGGTACGCCGTGCATTTCACGGATTTCACCGTCGTTAGCCTCATCTTTGGCCTCAGCAATAATGGCAGCAACACCTTGCGCTATCGCCTGCGGGATATAACGACGCCCGTCCGCCTGATGACCTAAAACCGCAATGAAAAGATCGCCAGAAGCCGCCACCCGGCTGTCCAGCGTCATTTCTCGCAGAATTCGCTCCGGCGCGCCAGGCACCCACGGAGCGAGAAGGTCGCGCAAATTACGATCTGCCACCTGTCCCCTCGCCTTTATTAATCACTAATTCACTTTTTTCGGCCGTTGCTAACGCATCCGGTTCAATGTTCATGGTACGCAACACGCCTCCCATGATGGCACCGAAGACCGGCGCGGAAACGGCGCCGCCGTAGTATTTACCCGCCTGCGGATCGTTGATCACCACCACCAGCGCGAAGCGTGGGTGACTGGCGGGCGCAACGCCTGCGGTGTAAGCAATATATTTATTGATATAGTGGCCATCCGGCCCGACTTTTTTCGCCGTACCGGTTTTAATGGCGATGCGATAGCCTTTGATGGCCGCCTTCACGCCGCCGCCGCCTGGCAGCGCCACGCTTTCCATCATATGAACAACGGTACGCACGGTGGATTCCGGGAACACGCGCTCTCCGGGAACCGGGGGATCAACTTTGGTAATCGACAGCGGGCGATAAATGCCATAACTGCCGATCGTCGCATAGACTCGCGCTAACTGTAACGGGGTTACCATTAGCCCATAGCCGAAAGAAAAGGTGGCCCTCTCTATGTCAGACCACCGTTGTTTTTGAGGGTATAAGCCACTGCGTTCTCCGACCAACCCCAAATTGGTCGCTTTTCCAAGTCCAAAACGTGAGTAAGTATCCACTAACGCTGAGGACGGCATCGCTAACGCCAGCTTAGAAACACCGACGTTACTCGACTTCTGTAGTACCCCGGTCAGGGTTAATTCGCTATAGCGCGCCACGTCTTTAATTTCGTGACCGTTAATTCGATAAGGAATCGTATTCAGCACGCTATTTTCGTTAACAATACCGCGCTGAAGCGCCGTCATCACTACCATCGGCTTCACCGTTGAACCCGGCTCAAACACGTCGGTAATGGCGCGATTACGCATGGCATCTTTGGCGGTTCCGGAGAAATTGTTAGGGTTATAGGATGGGCTATTAGCCATCGCCAGCACTTCACCGGTGTTAACATCCACCAGTACCGCGCTTCCCGACTCCGCTTTGTTAAACGCCACGGCGTTGTTCAGCTCGCGATACACCAGCGCCTGCAAACGCTCGTCAATGCTTAGCGCGAGGTTATGCGCCGCCTGGCTATCGGTAGAGGAGATATCCTCAATCACACGGCCATAGCGGTCTTTACGCACAATACGTTCGCCAGGCTGACCGGTGAGCCACTTATCAAAGCTCTTTTCAACGCCTTCGATCCCCTGGCTGTCGACGTTGGTGAAACCAATAAGGTGAGCGGTTACTTCGCCTGACGGATAGTAACGGCGGGACTCTTCGCGCAGATGAATCCCCGGCAACTTCAGCTTACGGATGTAATCGGCCATATCAGGATTAACCTGGCGCGCCAGATAGATAAAGCGCATCCGTGGATTGGTATTGATACGCGAAGCCAGCTGATCCAACGGCATATTCAGCACATCTGCCAGCGCCTTCCAACGGTTGTCCAGCGTGACGCCGCCGGCATCATGCAACTCTTTCGGATCGGCCCAAATCGCTTTCACCGGCACACTCACTGCCAGCGGACGACCGGAGCGATCGGTTATCATCCCACGTGCGGTGGACACTTCCTGCACACGCAGCGAACGCATATCGCCCTGACGCACCAGCATGTCGGGACTAATCACCTGTAGCCAGGCCACGCGGCCCAGCAGAAAACCCAGCGCCAACAGAATACAGCCGCATAACAACGCAAAACGCCAACTAACAAAGTTGGCCTGTTCTTCCTGACGTTTTGCTTTTAACGTTTTCGGCGCTGCTTTCATGCGTCGCAATAATCCTTATTTCTGTACAACGATATTTTCTTGTGATGGATCGACGTGTTGCATATGTAATTTCTCCGTCGCAATCCGCTCAACCCGGCTGTGATCGCCCAGCGCGTTCTCTTCAAGGATCAGGTTGCGCCATTCAATATCCAGCGCATCACGCTCCAGAACCAGCTGTTCGCGCTGCGCAGTTAACAGGCGCGTATGATGCGCCGTCGTCACCACCGTAATCGCCGTGATAATGATGCAAATGAACAGGCAGAGTGGCAGTTTCCCAAACCGCAGAAGATCGTCTCCGATCACGCCAGGCAAAGCATGGCGCTCGTTGCTTCCTATCGATCCTTTAACCTTACTGAGGGCTTCTGTCACTCTGCCGATCATGCGTTCGTCCTCTCTGCAATACGCAGCACTGAACTACGGGCCCGTGGATTTTCCGCCACTTCTTCTTCGCCCGGCATCAACTTGCCTAATGCTCTTAGCTCACGGCCGCCCAGTTTTTTGAGCTGCTCTTCCGTCATCGGCAACCCCGCGGGAACCTGCGGACCGCGGCTTTGCTCACGCATAAAACGCTTCACAATACGGTCTTCCAGCGAGTGGAAACTGATGATGGAAAGCCGCCCTCCCGGGGCCAGCACGCTGAGCGAGCTTTTTAGCGCCTGCTCTATCTCCTCCAGTTCACTGTTCACCCAAATGCGCACCGCCTGGAAGGTACGGGTCGCGGGATGTTTGAATTTGTCTTTTACCGGCGTTGCCGCCGCCACCACTTCCGCCAGTTCTTTGGTTCGCGTCATCGGCTCAATACGGTTACGCTCGACAATCGCACGCGCAATGCGTTTGCCAAAACGCTCTTCGCCAAAGGTTTTTATCACCCAGGCGATATCGGCTTCATCGGCGGTTTGTAACCACTCAGCGGCTGACTGGCCGCGAGTCGGATCCATACGCATATCCAGCGGGCCATCGCGCATAAACGAAAAACCACGTTCCGCATCATCCAGTTGCGGTGATGAGACGCCAAGATCGAGCAAAATACCGTCGATCTTACCGGTAAGATTGCGCTCGCCAACATAGTCAGCCAGCAGTGAAAAAGGACCATGAACGATGGAAAAACGAGGATCATCAATGGTTTTTGCCACGGCAATAGCCTGCGGGTCACGATCGATTGCCAGCAGGCGTCCTTCCGCTCCCAGCCGGGAGAGAATCAGACGCGAGTGACCACCGCGTCCAAAAGTGCCATCAATGTAGATACCGTTCGGACGAATATTCAGACCATTGACGGCTTCATCCAGAAGGACCGTAGTATGTTTAAAATTTTCCATCATTTACAAAGACAAATCCTGCAGGCGCTCCGACAGTTCCCCGGAAGCGGACTGCTCAGCGTCAATATCTTCCTTGACCCGTTGATACCAGGTCGTTTCGTCCCACAGTTCAAACTTGTTGAACTGCCCGACCAGCATCACTTCTTTTGTCAGCCCGGCATGTTGCCGCAGCACCGGCGCTATCAACAGGCGCCCGGCGTTATCCATCTGACATTCGCTGGCATGCCCCAGAAGCAGACGCTGTACGCGCCGCTCAGCGGGATTCATGCTCGATAAACGCGACAATTTTTGCTCGATGATTTCCCATTCAGGCAAGGGGTAAAGCAGCAGGCATGGGTGATGGAGGTCAATGGTACATACCAGTTGACCGGAAGCGCCCTCGATCAGCCCGTCGCGATAGCGCGTCGGGATAGCCATACGGCCTTTACTGTCGAGATTGACTAACGTTGCCCCACGGAACATGCCAGCCTCACCTCTTTTCGCCACTTTATCCCACAAATTCCCACAAGAAGGAGTTTACGGAGCGGAGGAAAAGCTTGTCAAGCTAGCACGAATACCAACGGAGCCTAAAAACCCATTATTTACAGCCGATATTCGCCCTGACGAAAAATCAACCAACAAACGAGGCAAATTAACGCTATGAATATCGGTAAGAAAATAACCAACAAACGTGTAACAGTTAAAAGCTGCAAAATATCTTCGGCAGGAAAATATTAAAGTGTCAGTTTGCGACGCGAGCGGCATTTTAGGTCATTCTGATGCGGGTTAACAGCATCAGTTAGCGCCTGAGAGGGCCTTTTACAGCGTGAGGCAGGGTTCGTGGCCAGCATAATAGTGAGAAAACGAGGATTAATTCAGCAACGCGCCGATTGAGTGTAACAAAATAATACAAACAGTTTAGCCAATCCATTTAGCGAGTAATAAAAGCGCAAAATAATTGGCCGTAAGAATAAAATTAAAAAAGGTGGCAGAAAGATTAAGGATTTATCTGAAAGATGCTTCACCCTGCCATTTTTACACCATTCATCCGAATTATCGCCAGACGCGTATCTGTCTGGCGAACGCTTTACGCATAATCCTGGTAACCTATTAGCGCAAATGCTCAGCGGCGGTTTAGCGTGCCGCGACGATACAAATTACGCCGGATACGGCTCAAGCCCGGTTTCGGTTTACGGGGTTCATCCAGGCTGGCCAGCACGATCTCCAGAACGCGTTCCGCAACATCGCGATGGCGCTGAGCAACGGCTAACACCGGACACTGGAGAAAATCCAGCAGTTCATTATCGCCAAAAGTGGCAATCGCCAGCTCAGAAGGCAATTTCCCTTCCCGGCGCAGCGCAACATCCATTACGCCCTGCAGCAGCGGAAACGAAGTCGTAAACAGCGCCTGTGGCATAGGATGGGTCTCCAGCCACTTTTCGAACAGTTGCGCCGCCGCTTCACGTTCGTAACTGTTTGCATAGAGGAAATGCACCTCTCGTGGATCGTCCTTCCACGCGATACGAAATCCCTGCTCACGCAGGAAGCTCACCGAAAGCTCCGGCAATGCGCCAAGATACAGTACCGTTTCCGCCGGAAATTTGCGTAATTCCGCCGCGAGCATTTCAGCGTCATCCTGATCGGCGCCAACGACACTGGTAAAGTGTTCGCGATCGAGCGCGCGGTCAAGGGCAACAATCGGGAACGAATCGTTGGCCCAGCGCTGGTAGAACGGATGCTCAGGCGGTAACGAAGTGGAGACGATAATCGCATCGACCTGGCGCTGCAGCAGATGCTCAATACAGCGCATCTCGTTATCCGGTTGATCCTCGGAACAGGCAATGAGCAGTTGATAACCACGCTGACGCGCCTGGCGCTCCAGGTAATTGGCGATACGCGTATAGCTGGTGTTCTCCAGATCCGGAATAACCAGACCAATAGAGCGCGTACGTCCTGCACGCAAGCCGGCAGCGACCGCATTCGGATGATAGTTATGCTCACGAACAACCGCCATCACCTTTTCAACAGTCTTATCGCTAACGCGATACTGCTTCGCTTTACCATTAATCACATAGCTGGCGGTGGTTCGCGAGACACCGGCCAGCCGGGCGATTTCATCCAGTTTCACAATTGCCCCTTGGGTAATAAGTACAAAACATAACCATTCTTCAGGTATGGCTTCATTTTTATAACATCTAAACGCAGAAAAGTTAGCACAGCAACCGCTTTAGTCTACAGTTCCCACCGATTTCGCAAAAAAATAGCCCGACAAGCTGTGCCGGGCTATTTTTACATCAATTTCAGGGGATCAGCGCATGATTTTGTCGCCACGGGACAATCCAACGACCCCCGAGCGGGCCACTTCGACAATTCGTGCGACATCACGCAAAGAAGCCAAAAACGCATCCAGCTTGTCGCTGGTTCCGGCCAGTTGCACGGTATAGATAGAGGGCGTCACATCGATAATCTGCCCACGGAAAATTTCCGTATTACGCTTCACCTCGTCACGTCCGTAACCGCTGGCCTGCACTTTCACCAGCATAATTTCACGCTCAACATGCGCGCCCTGGCCAAGCTCGTTAACGCGTAAGACGTCCACCAGCTTGTGCAGTTGCTTTTCTATCTGCTCAATCACTTTCTCATCGCCGACGGTCTGAATTGTCATTCTGGAAAGCGTCGGATCGTCGGTCGGCGCGACCGTAAGGCTTTCAATATTATAACCACGCTGCGAAAAGAGGCCGATTACACGGGATAATGCCCCCGATTCGTTCTCCAGTAATACTGATAATATCCGGCGCATAATCAGGTCCTCTCCGTTTTGCTCAACCACATTTCATCCATACCGCCACCGCGAATCTGCATCGGATAGACATGCTCGCTGCCATCAACCGCCACATCAACGAAAACCAGACGGTTATTGCGCACCTGTTCCAGTGCCTGAGCGAGTTTCTCCTCCAGCTCCTGGGGTTCGCTAATACGAATCCCGACATGGCCATAAGCTTCCGCCACGCGGGCAAAGTCGGGCAGCGACGCCATATAGGATTGTGAATGGCGACCAGAATAGAGCATGTCCTGCCACTGTTTAACCATTCCGAGATAGCGGTTGTTCAGATTCAGAACCAGTACCGGCAATTCGTATTGCAGCGCAGTGGAGAGTTCCTGAATATTCATCTGGATACTGCCATCGCCGGTCACACAGATAACCATTTCGTCCGGCAGCGCCATTTTGACGCCAAGGGCGGCAGGCAAACCGAATCCCATCGTGCCCAGGCCACCGGAATTAATCCAGCGCCTCGGTTTATCGAAAGGATAATAGAGTGCGGCGAACATCTGATGCTGGCCGACATCGGACGCGACATACGCATCGCCGTTGGTCAGACGCCAGATCGTTTCAATCACCGCCTGCGGCTTAATCTTGTCGCTTTGCGTGTCGTATTTCAGGCAATGGCGCGCACGCCACTGTTCAATCTGCCGCCACCAGTCACGGATGTCATCCAGCGGCTGCTGAGAGTCATCAGATGCGAGCAACTCCAGCATTTGTTCCAGCACCAGATGGGCATCGCCCACGATAGGCACATCAGCAGACACGGTTTTTGAAATAGACGTGGGATCAATATCAATATGCAGCACCGTGGCGTTCGGACAGTATTTTGCCAGATTGTTCGTCGTACGATCGTCAAAGCGCACGCCGACGGCGAAAATCACGTCGGAATGGTGCATGGTCATATTAGCTTCATAAGTGCCATGCATGCCCAGCATCCCTAATGCCTGCTGGTGCGATGCAGGAAAAGCCCCCAGCCCCATCAGCGAAGAAACCACCGGCAGCTTCAACTTCTCAACCAGCGTGTATAACGGGGATTCGCATTGCGCGTTAATCGCGCCACCGCCGACATAAACCACCGGTTTTTTTGCCGTCATCAGCGTTTGCAGCGCACGTTTGATCTGCCCTTTATGGCCCATCGTCGTCGGGTTATAAGAGCGCATGCTAACCGTGTCCGGCCAGCTATAAGGCAGTTTTTTAGCCGGGTTCAGAATATCTTTCGGTAAATCGACGACAACCGGGCCAGGACGCCCGCTGGCCGCCAGCCAGAAGGCTTTTTTCAGCACGCCGGGAATATCCTCGGTTTGCTTCACCAGGAAACTGTGTTTCACCACCGGTCGGGAGATCCCCACCATGTCACACTCCTGGAAAGCATCGTAGCCGATTAATGACGTTGCCACCTGCCCGGACAGGATCACCAGCGGAATGGAGTCCATATAGGCCGTCGCAATACCGGTAATCGCGTTCGTTGCCCCGGGGCCGGACGTGACCAGCACAACGCCAACTTCGCCCGTCGCACGAGCAAGGCCATCGGCCATATGCACGGCAGCCTGCTCATGGCGAACCAGAATGTGATCGATGCCACCAAGGGTGTGTAACGCATCATAGATATCGAGGACTGCGCCCCCGGGATAACCGAACACTTGCTTGACGCCCTGATCGACCAGCGACTGGACGACCATCTCGGCTCCTGACAACATCTCCATGATTTGCCTCCCGGCTTATTGTTTTTAACGACAGCGGAATCCGATTTCCGCGCGCTCGCACAAGACGGAGCACAACGGCTCCGCATTGAGGTGAATAGACTGCATGGCGTTACCATAACTGCTCACTAACGGGCAGGCAATTGGTGACCGTCGGCGCAAGAGACGCATAAAAAGAAGAAAAGATAGAATCCGGAGCAAAAGACGGTGAAAAACTTCAGATATAAGAAAATATGATAGCCAATGCTCGGAGAAAATAACTAACTACAGGAAATCATCCATTTTTTATCTGATACAGAGAGCATGTGATAAATGCAAACAGCATAAAATGCTACATTTTGTGATTTTTATCACACAAAGAAGGAGCCGAAGCCCCCCTTTGTACACGCGGTTAACGTTGGCAAATACTCACCAGCAGTTCTTCCATCCATTGATGACCTTTATCACGCCCGGCCGCTTCATGCCAGGAAAGATAGCAAGTCCGGCTATTCACTTTCAGCGGTAGAGGCAATATTTTTAGGTCCAGCTTATCGGCGAATTCACCCGCCAGCCAGCGTGGCGCAATAGCAACCATGTTGGTTTTGGCAACCACATTTAATACACTTATCATCGCATTACCTTGATAAGCAATACGGGATTGTTTATCAACCGTGTCATACCATGGCTGACTAAATGATGCATAACTATCAAGCGCGACGACGGCGTGCTCTTCCTGATAAATATCACTCCCCGCCAACGGCCCGAAAATTCGTGGATGTTTCCGACTCGCCACCATCACCATTTCATCTTTAAATAAGGGGACACAGGCAAACTCAGGACGACGAAACTCTTCATAACCAATAACAAATTCGATTTCCTGATAACGTAATTGATGCTCAGTATTCTTATTCAAGGCAGATTTAAAAACTAAATGAATGTTCGGCGCAATCTCAGCTACTTTATTAAAGATAACTGAAGTCAGGTAGTTATCCAGCGGACTGCAAACGCATAAATTAAATACCCGCTCGCTGCTGAGTGGCTCAAAGCCAGAGCCGGGTAATTCATTTTGTACCAGCTGCAATGCCTGACGAACGGCTCCAAATAGCTGAAAAGCCCTTGCTGTTGGCTGAATGCCGCGCCCATAACGAACAAACAGCTCATCATTAAACATCACTTTCAGACGCGATACGGCATTACTGACCGCTGGCTGCGACATCCCCAGAGAATGCGCCGCACGCGTAATATTTTGTTCCTGCATTACCGCATCAAATACGGTCAACAGATTGAGATCCACCATGCGTAACTGAGGTTTTTTGTTTTCTCCCTCAGAAACAGATTTATATTCAGTACCTTTATTTAACATATCTAACTCCCCTGTTACACTAAAATCCTTTTACCGAAATACATTAATTAATTCAGAGAATATCATTTATCATGCATATGACACTGACAAAAGGGTCGGAATCGATTTTAGGAATATATCAAGATTATGAATACCGGCAGAAATCGAACAATTTGACAGCATCTGTATTCAATAAATCTCTATCTTTTATTTAATAGTATTAAGTGTCACATAAAGATTAAGAGCCTATCCCATTAGGGCTATTTTGCTTGTCATTTTGAACCTGGGCAGTGCTCAGAATCCTCACGTACTACGTGTACGCTCCGGTTCTTCCGCGCTGGCCGTGTTCAAACTGTCGGCGCCAATAACGCCTGGTGGGATAGGTTCTAAAAATGAATAAAAACAGATAACGCTAACCACGACATGGGTTTTATTATACGATATGTTTACCCCTTTTTAATTTACATATCATTATCATTCACAACACCCAACCCACACATAAATAACAGCCGCAAAACAAATGGCTATACAGATATCGTTACCTGATGGACCCGGAGCTTAATTGAAGATCCCTCTACATCACGATATCAAAGTCACTCAGCAAGCGGCCCGGCTGATAGCACAAAACGATCGTCGTAAAAAAAGCGCAGTCGCCAGCATAATACGCTGACGACTCTTTTTGGTAAAAAGCCGTTTTCTTCTCTCGGGGGTTGACATCAAAAGCCATATCCAGTAACTCTAAAGGCATAACGATTTCATCTGGAGCATGACGTAATGATTCGCAGCATCCGCTTACTCAGCCTACTACTACTAAACGCATCCATTTTGCGCGGTAGGCTGTTGGGCGACGTTCATCGTTAAGTCATCTTCCAGCAAGACGATAAAACCCGCGCCAATGCGCGGGTTTTTTTATGCTCGCGAGCAAGGCGCCAGGACACAGACCAAGGATCTAAACCATGAGCCAGCAAGTCATTATTTTCGATACGACCTTACGCGACGGAGAACAAGCGTTACAAGCCAGCCTGAGCGTGAAAGAGAAACTGCAGATTGCCCTGGCCCTGGAGCGTATGGGCGTTGACGTGATGGAAGTCGGCTTTCCGGTCTCATCTCCGGGCGACTTTGAATCCGTGCAAACCATCGCGCGCACGGTTAAAAACAGCCGCGTTTGCGCCCTGGCACGCTGTGTCGAAAAAGATATTGATGTGGCAGCAGAATCACTGAAAGTCGCGGAAGCGTTCCGCATCCACACCTTTATCGCCACCTCGCCAATGCATATTGCGACCAAGCTGCGCAGTAACCTGGATGAGGTGATTGAACGGGCGATCTATATGGTTAAACGCGCACGTAATTACACCGACGATGTTGAGTTTTCCTGTGAAGATGCCGGCCGTACGCCAATTGCCGATCTGGCTCGCGTCGTCGAGGCCGCCATCAACGCGGGGGCGACCACGATCAATATCCCCGACACTGTCGGTTACACCATGCCGTTCGAGTTCGCCAACATCATTACCGGCCTGTACCAACAGGTTCCTAACATCGACAAAGCGGTTATCTCCGTCCATACCCATGACGATTTAGGCATCGCGGTCGGTAACGCCATTGCTGCGGTTCACGCTGGTGCTCGCCAGGTTGAAGGCGCGATGAACGGTATCGGCGAACGCGCGGGCAACTGCGCGCTGGAAGAAGTGATCATGGCTATCAAAGTGCGCAAAGACATTATGGATGTGCACACCCGCATTAATCACAATGAAATCTGGCGCACCAGCCAAACCGTCAGCCAGATTTGTAATATGCCTATCCCTGCCAACAAAGCCATCGTCGGCACCGGGGCTTTCGCGCACTCATCCGGTATCCACCAGGACGGTGTGCTGAAAAATCGTGAAAACTACGAAATCATGACGCCGGAATCCATCGGTCTGAACCAGGTACAACTGAACCTGACCTCCCGCTCCGGCCGTGCCGCGGTGAAACACCGCATGGAAGAGATGGGCTACAAAGATACCGACTATAATATGGATCACTTGTACGACGCCTTCCTGAAGCTGGCGGACAAAAAAGGCCAGGTCTTCGATTATGACCTGGAAGCACTGGCATTCATCAACAAACAGCAGGAAGAGCCGGAACATTTCCGCCTCGATTACTTCAGCGTGCAGTCAGGCTCCAGCGATATCGCAACCGCGTCCGTGAAACTGGCCTGCGGCGAAGAGACCAAAGCCGAAGCCGCCAACGGCAACGGCCCGGTTGATGCGATTTATCAGGCAATTAACCGTATTACCGGCTATGACGTTGAGCTGGTCAAATATGACCTGAACGCCAAAGGCCAGGGCAAAGACGCGCTGGGTCAGGTAGACATCGTCGCTAACTACAATGGCCGTCGTTTCCACGGAGTGGGTCTGGCAACGGATATCGTGGAATCGTCCGCGAAAGCGATGGTTCACGTCCTGAACAACATCTGGCGCGCCGCAGAAGTCGAAAAAGAGCTGCAACGCAAAGCTCAAAATAAAGAGAACAATAAGGAAACCGTGTAATGTCGAAGAATTACCATATCGCTGTCTTACCAGGTGATGGTATTGGCCCGGAAGTCATGAGCCAGGCGATGAAAGTACTGGAAGCCGTTCGTCATCGTTTTGATATGCGTATTACCACCAGCCAGCATGACGTTGGCGGCATCGCCATCGACCATCAGGGTACCCCGCTGCCGCAGGCCACCATTGAGGGCTGCGAGCAGGCCGACGCCATTCTGTTCGGCTCCGTTGGCGGGCCGAAATGGGAACACCTGCCCCCCGCAGAGCAGCCGGAGCGTGGCGCGCTGCTGCCGCTGCGTAAGCACTTTAAATTATTCAGCAACCTGCGCCCGGCTAAGCTGTATCAGGGGCTGGAAGAGTTTTGCCCGCTGCGTGCGGATATTGCCGCCAGTGGCTTTGATATTCTGTGCGTCCGCGAACTGACCGGCGGCATCTACTTCGGCCAGCCGAAAGGCCGCGAGGGTAGCGGTCAGCATGAGAAAGCGTTTGATACCGAGGTCTATCACCGCTTTGAGATTGAGCGCATCGCTCACATCGCTTTCGAATCCGCCCGCAAACGCCGTCGCAAAGTCACCTCTATCGATAAAGCCAACGTGCTGCAGTCTTCTATTTTGTGGCGCGAAATCGTGAGCGAAATTGGTAAGCAGTACCCTGACGTTGAACTGGCGCATATGTACATCGACAACGCCACCATGCAGCTGATTAAAGATCCGTCCCAGTTCGACGTACTGCTGTGTTCCAACCTGTTTGGCGACATCCTGTCTGACGAGTGCGCGATGATCACCGGCTCAATGGGGATGCTGCCGTCCGCCAGCCTCAATGAACAAGGCTTCGGTCTGTATGAACCCGCTGGTGGCTCCGCCCCGGATATCGCCGGCAAAAATATCGCCAACCCGATCGCGCAAATCCTGTCGCTTGCGCTGCTGCTGCGCTATAGCCTGGATGCGGATAACGCGGCGACGGCTATCGAAAATGCAATCAACCGTGCGTTAGAAGAAGGCGTACGTACCGGCGATTTGGCGCGCGGCGCGGCGGCGGTGAGTACCGATGAAATGGGTGATATCATTGCCCGCTATGTCGCTGAAGGGGTGTAATCATGGCGAAGACGTTATACGAAAAATTGTTTGATGCTCATGTGGTTTATGAGGCGCCTGACGAAACTCCGCTGCTGTATATCGACCGTCATCTGGTGCATGAAGTGACGTCTCCGCAAGCCTTCGATGGCCTGCGCGTTCACAACCGCCCGGTGCGCCAGCCAGGCAAAACTTTCGCCACGATGGATCACAACGTTTCGACGCAGACCAAAGACATTAATGCCTCCGGCGAAATGGCACGCATCCAGATGCAGGAACTGATTAAAAACTGCAAAGAGTTTGGCGTCGAACTGTATGACCTGAATCACCCGTACCAGGGGATTGTTCATGTCATGGGCCCGGAACAGGGCGTGACGCTGCCTGGGATGACCATTGTCTGCGGCGACTCCCACACGGCGACGCATGGCGCATTCGGCGCGCTGGCCTTCGGTATCGGTACATCCGAGGTTGAACACGTGCTGGCGACCCAGACGTTGAAGCAAGGGCGTGCTAAAACCATGAAGATCGAAGTCATGGGTAAAGCCGCGCCGGGCATCACCGCCAAAGACATCGTCCTGGCGATCATCGGTAAAACCGGCAGCGCTGGCGGCACCGGTTACGTTGTGGAATTCTGCGGCGAAGCCATTCGTGATTTAAGCATGGAAGGCCGCATGACCCTGTGCAATATGGCTATCGAGTTAGGCGCGAAAGCGGGCCTGGTTGCACCGGATGAAACCACCTTTAATTACGTAAAAGGCCGTCTGCACGCGCCGAAGGGCAAGGATTTTGACGATGCCGTCGCATACTGGAAGACCCTGAGCACCGATGATGATGCCACTTTTGACCGTGTTGTGACTCTGCAGGCGGAAGACATTTCCCCACAGGTAACCTGGGGAACGAACCCCGGTCAGGTGATCTCCGTCACCGATACCATCCCGGACCCGGCATCCTTCACTGACCCGGTCGAGCGCGCAAGCGCAGAAAAAGCGCTGGCCTACATGGGCCTGAAATCTGGCGTACCGTTAACTGAAGTGGCGATTGATAAGGTCTTTATCGGCTCCTGCACCAACTCGCGCATCGAAGATTTACGCGCCGCAGCGGAAATCGCCAAAGGCCGCAAAGTCGCGCCGGGCGTCCAGGCGCTGGTGGTGCCAGGATCTGGTCCGGTGAAAGCCCAGGCCGAGGCGGAAGGCCTGGATAAAATCTTTATTGAAGCTGGTTTTGAATGGCGTCTGCCGGGCTGCTCCATGTGCCTGGCGATGAACAATGACCGTCTGAATCCGGGCGAGCGCTGTGCCTCCACCAGCAACCGTAACTTTGAAGGCCGTCAGGGCCGCGGTGGCCGTACTCATCTGGTCAGCCCGGCAATGGCCGCCGCGGCAGCCGTTACCGGCCATTTCGCCGACATCCGTAGCTTGAAATAAGGAAACCATTATGGCAGAGAAATTTATCCAACATACCGGCCTGGTGGTTCCGCTGGATGCTGCGAACGTGGATACCGATGCAATCATTCCCAAGCAATTCTTGCAGAAAGTCACACGTACCGGCTTTGGCGCGCACCTGTTTAACGACTGGCGCTTCCTGGATGACAAAGGCGAACAGCCCAACCCGGACTTCGTGCTGAATTTCCCTGAATATAAAGGGGCATCCATTCTGCTGGCGCGGGAAAACTTTGGCTGCGGATCCTCGCGGGAACATGCGCCCTGGGCGCTGACCGACTACGGCTTTAAAGTGGTTATCGCCCCCAGCTTCGCTGATATCTTCTACGGCAACAGCTTTAACAACCAGTTGCTGCCGGTAACCCTGAGCGAAGAACAGGTCGATGAGCTGTTTAAGCTGGTCCTGTCACAGCCCGGCATTAAATTTGAAGTCGACCTTGAAGCTGAAGTCGTCAAAGCGGGAGATAAATCCTATCCCTTTAAAATTGACGCCTTCCGCCGTCACTGCATGCTTAACGGTCTGGACAGTATTGGCCTGACTCTGCAGCATGAAGAGGCAATCTCAGCCTATGAGAACAAGCAGCCGGCCTTTATGAGGTAAAGCGGCCAGAAGTGTATATCTCAGCCCGGACGTGAGTTCGGGCTTTTTTTCTTCCCGCGAAAATGAGACCTGACGCACATATACTCATATTGGCCATTATGCCAGACAGGAATATTTGAATCTTTAAAAATAAGTCATTATCAATTGGGCATCTATTCAATCATTCCGCGACCTGTTTTGTGTCAATTCACATGGACAAGTAAACAATCGATTGAAATATTTAATATAAAAACATCCGCGCGTGAATGAAATGTTAATCCTATAGAATTCCCCTATAGCTCAACGTAAAAAAAAGCATTATTTTTCCATTTCGTGCCTCGTTATCTTCCCCCACAGAGAGAGATTAACCTTGGATCGGCCAGGACACCGTATAGCGTCTGCCTGGCATCCCGTGGAGAGAGAGTATATGAGCCACTACCCCCATCTTTTTTCCCCGTTGACTATCAACGGGATGACCATCAAAAACCGTATCATCATGCCGCCGATGGGGTCCAACATGGCGAGTCTGAACGGTGAAGTCACCCAGGAGCAGATTGAATACTATGAGTTACGCGCGCGGGGCGGCACCGGGCTTATCACTATTGAAAATATTTGTATCGATTTTCCTTTTGCGTCTAACGGTACCACGCAGTTGCGCATCGATAACGATCAATATATCCCGCGACTGTTCAAATTAACCGAGACTTTGCATAAACACGGCGCCTGCGTCAGTATTCAATTAAATCATGCGGGCGCTTCAGCCTATGCATATCGCCTGAATGGGGAAATGCCGCTTTCATCCTCCAGCACACCGTCAAAAAAGAACGGAAATATTCCCCGGCCGATGACACATGAGGAAATTTATCATGTGGTGAATAAATTTGGCGATGCGGCGGAACGCGTACGCCGGGCCGGATTTGACTGCGTGGAAATTCACGCGGGCCACTCCTATTTAATTAGCCAGTTTTTATCGCCGCTATTTAATAAACGCACGGATGAATTTGGCGGCAGTATAGAGAATCGCACCAGAATATTAACCTTAATTGTGGATAAAATACGCGCCTGCGTCGGCCCGCGTTTCCCGATCAGTCTGCGTATTAGCGCTGATGATTTCCAGAAAGGCGGCAATACGCTCGAAGACTCTCTGCGTATCCTCGAACTGTGCCAGGACAAAGTCGATATTATCAACGTCTCCGCCGCACAAAACGATAACCTGAATTTCCAGATTGACCAGATGTCACTGGAAGATGGCTGGAAACGCTACCTCTCACGGGCGGTTCGCGAAAAATTCCATAAGCCGACGGTGATTGCCGGCAATATTCGGTCGCCGAAGGTCGCCGAGGACATTATCGCCAGCGGCGATGCCGACCTGATTGCCATTGGCCGCGGGCTTATCGCCGAACCAGAATGGGTACAGAAAGTGCAGAGCGGTAATGAACGCCTGATGCGCAAATGCATCTCCTGCAACATCGGCTGTGCGGATCACCGTATTGCCCGTTCCCGTCCTCTGCGTTGCTCTATTAACCCGGATATTATCCACGGTGACGCCTATAAACAGCGGCGCGTAAACCGTGATGTCAACGTCGTCGTTATCGGTGCCGGGACGGCGGGCATGGAAGCGGCCTGCACCGCGGCTGAAGTCGGCTGCCATACCTGGTTGCTTGAGGAGAAACACAATATCGGCGGGCTGGCCAGCGAGATTTCGCTGCTGCCGGAGAAAAAACGTATCGCCGATTTCCCGCAGTTTATGAAAAACCGTATCGCCTCGCTTGATAACCTGATGTTGCAGGTCGGTAAGCGCGCCAGTGTCGAATCGGTTGCCGCGCTGCGCCCGGATCTAATCGTCAATGCCACCGGTTCTGTTCCCTTGCTGCCGCCGATTGAGGGACTGCGCGAGAACATCGATGTCGTCGGCGGCAGCGTCTTTTCGATTACCCATATGCTGCATAATCTGGATCGATTTGCCGATGCCGCGGGTAAACGTATCGCCGTCGTCGGCGCGGGAGCCGTCGGTCTGGATGTGATTGAATATTTTTCCACTCGCGGCGTCAACGCCGTACTTATCGAAATGCAGGATGCCCCTGGCCGCGACCTGGACATTATTACCAAAAACGCCATGTTGACCATGCTTAATGAGCATCGCGTGGAACAGCACATGGGTACACAGTTAGTGGCCGTTACCCCAACCCATTTCACCGTTAAAAACGCAGATGGCACCTTTGATATTCCGTTTGATTACGGCTTCGTCTGTCTGGGAATGCGCGCCAATACCCGTGGCCTCAATGAGATTGAACAATGGGCCAGAGACAATAACGTAAAAGTGATGAACATCGGCGACAGCCTGATGGCCCGGCGAATCATTGATGGCGTACGCGAAGGACGCAACGTACTGGACATCCTTGAAGACATGGGTGCTCTGGGGGGCAATCTCGAATCAACAAAAATTCCATTTCTAACATATTGAGGGTTTTATCATGGCAGAACGTATTACCGGGCATACTGAGCTGATTGGTCTGATTGCCACCCCGATTCGCCACAGCATGTCGCCAACCATGCATAACGAAGCCTTTGCTTATCTGGGGCTGGACTATGTTTACCTGGCATTCGAGGTGGGTAATAAGGAATTAAAAGATGTCGTACAGGGCTTTCGAGGGTTAAAGCTGCGGGGCTGGAACGTCTCAATGCCGAACAAAACTGATATTTGCCAGTATCTGGATAAACTCTCTCCGGCGGCGGAACTGGTCGGCGCGGTAAATACCGTAGTGAACGACGATGGCGTGCTGACTGGCCACATCACCGATGGCACCGGCTATATGCGCGCCCTGTCTGAAGCGGGCATAGACATTATTGGCAAAAAAATGACCGTGTTAGGCGCTGGTGGCGCGGCTACCGCGATCTGCGTACAGGCGGCGCTGGATGGCGTAAAAGAGATCGCTATTTTTAACCAGAAAGACAAATTCTTCCCCAACGCGGAAGAAACTGTCGCCAAGATCCGCCGCAACACCGACTGCGAGATCCACCTGTACGATATTGCCGACCACAATAAACTGCGCGCCGAGATCGACAGTAGCGTCATTCTGACCAACGCCACCGGCGTGGGCATGAAACCGTTTGAAGGCCAGATGTTACTGCCTGACGACAGCTTCCTGCGACCGGACCTGATTGTTTCCGATGTCGTCTACAACCCGCGCAAAACCTATCTGCTCGAAGTCGCTGAGAAAAAAGGCTGCCGTACTTTAAACGGCCTTGGAATGATGCTCTGGCAGGGGGCGAAAGCTTTCGAAATCTGGACCGGAAAAGAGATGCCGGTTGAACACGTCAAAAGTATCCTTTTTTAAGGATGGGCGCGATGAAAAATAAATATGTTCCAACGGCAGCCGGGCTATACCTCAACTACATGATCCACGGCATGGGGGTTTTGTTAATTACCCTCAATATGGCGAATTTACAGACACAGTGGGGAACTGATGCTGCCGGCGTCTCCATTGTTATCTCGTCGCTTGGTATCGGTAAGCTCGCCACGATCGTGACAGGGTTCCTGTCCGACCGCTTTGGCCGCAAACCCTTTGTTTATCTCGGGATAGCCAGCTATCTGGTCTTCTTTATCGGTATATTGATGACGAAGAACATCTATCTGGCCTACTTCTGCGGTATTATGGCGGGCCTGGCGAACAGCTTCCTCGACTCCGGAACCTACCCGGCGCTGATGGAATCTTTTCCTGACTCTGCCAGCCGCGCGAATGTGCTGATCAAAGCCTTTATCTCTGCCGGGCAGTTCTTGTTGCCATTTATCATTAGTTTTCTGATATGGGCAAATCTGTGGTTTGGCTGGTCGTTTATCATTGCCGCCGCGCTGTTCGTTATCAGCGGTCTCTATCTGCTGAAAATGCCGTTCCCGGACCAGCAGACGAAAAAGGAGAGCGTCGCAAAAGTACAGGTGACCCCAGCGCCGCAGAGCAACGCCAACAAGCTTGATATGATCGTATTTACTCTGTACGGCTACATCAGCATGGCCACGTTCTATCTGGTCAGCCAGTGGCTCGCACAGTATGGTCAGTTTGTTGCCGGGATCCCTTACGCATCAGCCATCAAACTGCTGAGTATCTATACCATGGGCTCGCTGACGTGCGTATTCGTCACCGCCGCGCTTGTCAGAGGCGTCGTCAGTTCGGCAGTTGCGATGATGATATATACCTGTCTGTCGATGATTTCGCTGCTGATCGTCTGCCTGTTCCCCACGCCAATGATAGTTACCGGTTTCGCTTTTGTTTTTGGCTTCTCCGCCGCCGGCGGGGTGATGCAAATAGGGGCGACCATTATGGCTATGAGTTTCCCGGACGGGAAAGGCAAAGCTACCGGGATTTTCTACACTGCAGGGAGTGTGGCCAGCTTTACGATCCCGTTGATCACGGCAAAACTCTCGAAGATCGGCATCGCCAGCATTATGTGGTTTGATTTCTTTATCGCCATCATTGGTTTTGTGATTGCGCTGTACATCGGTTATCGTCAGTTTCAGACTCGCGCCGCGGCAAAAACCGCGCATGTCGCGGCAACCCTCTGATAGTCGCTGACAAAAAGAATGGATACCCACATGACGAACGCAGTAACAGTAAAAAACATTACCTTCCGGGAAGGGGAAACCTTAATTTGCGTGCCGCTGATCGGCAAAACGCTTGAGGAGCTGCAAGACAATGCCTGCGCGCTGGCAACGGCCGGAGCCGACATTATCGAATGGCGCGTCGATCACTTCACGCAGGTTAGAGAGACGGAGCAGGTACTGCTGGCACTGAGTGAAATTCGCCAGCGGCTAAAAAATATGCCGCTGCTGTTCACCTTCCGCAGTAAAAAAGAGGGAGGAGAAACGGAAATCAGCGATGAAGCCTATTTCGAGCTGAATCGCCAGGCGGTCAACAGTGGTCTGGCCGACGTCATTGATATTGAGTTGTTCAACGACGAAGCGCAAATTCGCTCGCTGGTAAACGATGCGCACTCTGCTGGTGTAAAAGTCATCATGAGTAATCATGATTTTCATAAAACACCGGCTCAGGAAGATATCATCTACCGTTTGCGCCGTATGCAGGACCTGGGTGCCGACCTGCCGAAGATCGCGGTTATGCCGCAGTCACCGCAGGATGTACTAACGCTGCTCTCTGCGACCCTGACCATGAAAGAAAAATATGCCACTCGCCCATTAATCACCATGTCGATGGGAAAATCCGGCGGCGTTAGCCGGGTAACAGGTCGCCTGTTCGGTTCGGCAATGACTTTCGGTACCGTGGGCCACGCCTCGGCACCGGGACAAATCGCCATTAGCCAACTGCGTGAGCTTATGGACATTCTCTCCTGAGAATGAGGTTGCCCGGAGAATCTCTCCGGGCATCTGTTCAACTGATTTTTTGGCTGTCATTGATAATGACTTCTTTAAATGACTGAATTGCCGGGGAAAACACCCTTTCTTTCATCGTTGCCAGATAAATATAACGAGGAGGAATCGCATTTTTTATCGTCAGGATATGCACGTTATAATATGAGAGTGCGGAAATTCGCGGCATGATCGCAATACCATAATCAATACTGACCAGTCCCGCCATCGCCGTATCCTCTTCCACATAGCAGGCAATATCCGGCACCAGTTTTTGTTGCATAAAGACATTATCAATAAAAGGTCGTAGCCCGCTGTTTTCTGAAAAATAGATATAGGGATAATGAATCGTTTCCGCCAGATCGACTTCATTTTCATACAATCTGGCCAGAGGATGATCTTTCGCCGTCACGACCACCAGCTCTTGCTGAATAATGGGAATAAAATCAATATCCGGTTCATCAGCAATATAGGAACAAATAACCAGGTCGCTTTTCCCGGCCTTAAGATCCTGCAATAAACTTAGCGAGGTACCCTGAGTAAAAGAAAATGTCACATTGTGACGAGAGGGTGAAAGTGAGTACTTATGGATTAACCGTGGAACAACATGCTCTCCCATGGTGTAAATAAACGCGATGCGAATGTTTTCTTTGTTCTCTGAATTATTTTTTTGCAACGTCATACGGCCATTTTCTAAAGAGGCCAGCGCATCCTCGACATAGGGCAGAAAGCGTTTGCCATTCTGCGTGATCTTAACATTGCGCCCTTTTCTGGCGAACAGCGCGACGCCCAGCTCTTTCTCCAGTTCAGAAATAGCATGGCTCAGGGAGGGTTGGGTGATAAAAAGACTGGAGGCTGCTTCCGTGTAATGCTCCGTTTCCGCCAGTCTCTTAAAATAATAAAGTTGCTTCAGGTTCATTATTTTTTCTCGTATAATATAAAAATAGATCTAATATACCATACAAGCCATCGCTGATAAGCCATAAAAGAGAAATACCAGGGCTATATCAAATATTATTTTGTTATTTAATGCCAGCGACGCATACGGTATTGCCGATGATCGATGTATCGGTCCTGCAACAGAGTATTTTTGCATGCCTGTAGTCATGCAAAAATATTTTAAACTTTAAAGGAATTCTATATGAGGACGATAAATGCTGAGGAACGGCCGATTCTGCCGTCGGCCACACAGAAACGAAGCAAAACGCGAATTGTCATTCTACTGTTACTCTCTATTGGGACGATGATAAATTATCTCGATCGTACCATTTTGGGTATTGTTGCACCCAGTTTAACCCGCGAAATACATATCGACCCGACGATGATGGGTATCGTTTTTTCCGCTTTCGCCTGGACTTATGCGCTGGCTCAAATTCCTGGCGGGATGTTTTTAGATCGTTTTGGCAATAAATTAACCTATGCCCTGTCAATTTTTTTCTGGTCCACCTTTACCCTATTACAAAGCTTTAGCGTGGGGTTGAAATCCCTACTGCTGCTGCGTTTAGGGTTAGGTATCAGCGAAGCGCCCTGTTTCCCGGTCAACAGCCGGGTTGTCAGTAAATGGTTTCCACAGCATGAACGCGCGCGCGCAACGGCGACCTACACCGTCGGAGAATATATTGGCCTGGCCGCTTTTTCTCCATTGCTCTTTTTAATTCTTGAACATCATGGCTGGAGAACATTATTTTTTATTACCGGTGGATTAGGTATTGTATTTACCTTTGTGTGGTGGAAGTTTTATCATGAACCTCATGAGTCAAAAACCGCAAATCAAGCCGAACTGGAATATATCGGCGCAGAAAATACCGCACAACCCAATGAAAATATTCCCTTTAACTGGCCTGATGCGAAACGCCTGCTGTGCTGCCGACAAATCATTGGCGCCAGCCTGGGGCAATATGCCGGTAACACGACGCTGGTTTTCTTTTTGACCTGGTTCCCGACCTATCTCGCGAACGAGCGTCATTTACCGTGGCTTCACGTTGGTTTCTTTGCTTCCTGGCCCTTTCTGGCAGCGGCCATCGGCATTATTTTCGGCGGCTGGATATCGGATAAAATATTAAAAAAGACATGTTCAGTAAATATTAGCAGAAAACTCCCGATTATTTCCGGACTATTACTTTCCGGCACAATAATTACCGCTAACTGGGTGGATAGTAACACCGCCGTTATTATCATCATGTCAATTGCCTTTTTTGGCCAGGGCATGGTCGGGCTAGGCTGGACATTGATCTCAGATATAGCGCCGAAGAATATGGCCGGGCTTACCGGGGGGATTTTTAATTTTTGTGCAAATATGGCGTCAATCATTACCCCATTAATCATTGGCGTTATCATCTCAATGACCGGTAATTTCTTCTACGCGCTCATTTATATCGGTGTGACCGCGTTGATTGGCGTTATTGCGTATATCTTCATTATCGGCGATATCAAACGAATTGTATTGAAATAACGCATGACGGACAGTGCTCCGGCAGGCTGCCGGAGCACTCAGGCGCTAAATATTCTTAACCCTGCTGGTCATAAACAGCGTCACCAGCGAAATCGCCGTAATCATCCAGTAAACGCTGATATGCCCATAGCTTTGCGACAGCGCGCCCTGAATGACGCCTGCCAGAATGACCCCGGTGGAGATACTGTTGGTAAATAGCGTCGTTGCCGCCCCTGCTCGTCCGGGCATCAGATCCTGAAACCACAGCATGCCAATCCCGGCGATAATACCGATAAACACCGCATTAAACAGCTGTAAAACCAGCAGCGCCACGCGGCCGTGAAACAGAATCAGGCCAATATAAAACAGCACGCCCGCGGCAACCGCCGCCACCATCATATTGCGCTTGCCCCAGCGCTTAACAAAGTAACCCGCCAGAATCATCGCCGGAATCTCCAGTCCGGCGGCCGTCCCCATCAGGACTCCGGCGAGGCTGTCCGGCAGTCCGAGATCGCTGCTGATCCACAGTGGCATATCAATGATATACATAGTGTTGCAGGTCCACATCAGCGTGGAGGCGATAAACAGCATACGGACATTTTTATCGTGCCATCCCCCGACCTGCCTCAGCACTCCCCCCTCCTCCGAGGGTTGTTCAACACGGGCGACCGACGGGAGCCTGAAAGCGATGAGCGCCAGACTGATGACAAAGATCCCCGCCGCTATCGAAAACATGGTCGTGAAGCCATAATTAAGCGCCAGCATAAAGGCCAGCGGAGGACCGATCACCCATGCCAGCGAGAGCTGAGCACGCATTATCGAACTGAACATCACCACTTCACGGGCCGAGCTATCGGCGTATTCCCGCGCCAGCGCAAAAAGCTGCGGCATCGCGGCGTTCGCCACCGAGGCCAGCATCACGCCACCGGTGATCAGCGTCAGATAATGACGATTAAACGCAAACAGCAGCGCGTTTCCTACCGCCATCAGGCAGCAGAACATGATCAGGCGTCGACGATCGCCCCGGCTATCCGAGCGCTTAGCCAGCGCCAGGCTGACCAGAATGCCGGCAATCGCGTTAACCGTATAGAACAGTCCCACCCAAAAGGGTTGCACGCCCACTTCGCGACTAAGGAATAAACTGAGCGTCGGCGCCTGCAGCGCGCCTGCAATACCGATCATAAACGCGACCAGCATAAAAGCGGCGTACACGCCGTTAAGACGGCGCCCCATCGTCATTAACCACAGCATCACATATCCTTTAGCGCGCGAAAAAAAGAAAAAAGCCAGCAGAAGATTTCTGCTGGCGGGTGATTCTATACTCTATGAATTTCGAGTTGCAGGACAATAACTATACAAAGGTTACTGAACAGCGCTTACCCTGGCTCACCAGAGGAGGGACCCAGGCTGAATCATGCAGCCAGACTGTCAATCTCTGGCGACACAGATAACTGCAGCTTGAAAAACGGGCGAATATAACACCAATACTCAGTCACACATGATGTCTGCAAGTCAATGAACCGAGGTCTGCGACGTCACTCCCCACTGCATCAGTTCGCCGAGCATTTTCTGCTGTCTTCCTGCCATCAGGCGGGCCAGCCAGGACGCATCCTGCGTCGCAGAAAAGTAGCGTTGGTAGAACTGTTGTGTGGTAGACCTCATCATATTCACCTCCTCACTTCATCGAAGGTGATTATTGACTTAATATAGGAAGTCATAAATTGCTGAGTTTTTATCAGGAGTTCCCCTTTTATGTCTTCCAGCCGTTTACAACAGCAGTTCATCCGCTTATGGCAGTGCTGCGACGGTAAGTCGCAGGAGACGACGCTTAATGAACTGGCAGATATGCTGAGCTGCTCGCGCCGCCATATGCGCACCTTACTGAATATGATGGAAGAGCGTGGCTGGCTGACCTGGCAGGCGGAAGCCGGACGCGGTAAGCGTTCCCGACTGGCTTTTCTCTATACCGGTCTGGCCCTGCAGCAGCAAAGAGCGGAAGATCTGCTGGAACAGGACAGGATCGATCAGCTGGTACAGTTAGTCGGTGATAAAGCCGCCGTCCGACAGATGCTGATCTCCCATCTTGGCCGCAGCTTCCGCCAGGGTCGGCATATTCTGCGCGTGCTCTACTATCGACCGATGAAAAATCTGCTGCCAGGCAGCGCGCTGCGCCGCTCAGAAACGCACATCGTGCGGCAGATTTTTAGCGCGCTGACGCGAGTAAATGAGGAAAATGGGGAACTGGAAGCGGATATTGCTCACCATTGGCAGCAGATCACCGCCACTCACTGGCGTTTTTTTCTTCGTCCGGGCATACATTTTCATCATGGTCGGGAACTGGAGATGGCGGATGTCATCTCTTCCTTACAGCGTAGCAACACGCTGCCGCTCTTCTCCCATATTGAGCGTATCGACTCCCCCACCGCATGGACCCTGGATATTCATCTTAGTCAGCCCGACCGCTGGCTACCGTGGTTACTCAGCCAGGTTCAGGCGATGATCCTGCCCCAGGAGTGGCGGTCGATGGAAAAATTCGCCAGCACGCCCATTGGCACCGGCCCTTACTCGGTTGTGCGTAATAACCAGAATCAACTTAAAATTCACGCTTTCGACGACTATTTCGGCTACCGGGCGCTAATTGATGAAGTCAACGTCTGGGTACTGCCGGAAATTGGTGAAGAGTCCAACGGCGGGTTAACGCTTCAGGGAAGTACGGAGAGTGAAAAAGCGGTAGAAAGCCGCCTTGAAGAAGGCTGCTATTACCTGCTGTTCGACTCCCGCAGCCCGCTCGGCGGTAATACGGCGGTACGCCAGTGGTTAAGTTATCTGTTCCAGCCCGCTAACCTGCTCTATCACGCTGGTGAACACTACCAGGGCAACTGGTTTCCAGCCTATGGCCTGCTGCCCCGCTGGCATCATGCGCGCAGCCATGCCTGTGAAAAACCGCCAGGTCTGGAAACGGTCAGGCTGACCTACTATCAGGAGCACGTCGAACATCGCGTCATGGGCAAGATCATGGCGACGCTGCTGGCCGAACATCAGGTGAAGCTGGAGATTCAGGAACTGGAATACGAAGAGTGGCATCGCGGAGAGGTAGTGAGTGACGTGTGGCTCAACAGCGCCAACTTTACGCTGCCGATCGATTTTTCCCTGTTTGCCTGGCTGTATGAAGTCCCGCTGATTCGCAAATGTATTCCCATTGACTGGGAGCGCGATGCCGGCCGCTGGCGCGCGGGAGAGCTTAATCCGGCGGCCTGGAGCCAGCAGTTGCTCACCACGCAAACTATCGTGCCGCTCATTCACCACTGGCTGATGATCCAGGGGCAACGCAGTATGCGCGGCGTGCGAATGAACACCCTTGGCTGGTTTGACTTTAAGTCAGCCTGGTTTGCGCCGCCGGAGCCGTAACGCTTTTCGTTAGCAGATAAAATCATTACACTAACTGCCGTTCTCAACGGGGTGCTAATAAACATACACAATATCATTCGAGTTGCATCGACGCGCGGTTAGCCCGGAAGCAACCAGAAAGATAAAGCGTATGGGCTGAGAAAATACCCGTCGAACCTGATCCGGATAACGCCGGCGAAGGGATTTGAGGCCCACTCAAAATCCTTTGCCCCCCCTTCTTCTGAGGTGCAAAGTGTTAAAAAAATTACTTCCCCTGCTGGCGCTGGTCGCCGCGCCGGTTTTTGCCAAACCCACCCTGACCGTTTATACCTACGACTCCTTCGCCGCCGACTGGGGGCCAGGCCCGGCGGTCAAAAAAGCCTTTGAAGCGGACTGCGACTGCGAACTGAAGTTCGTGGCGCTGGAAGATGGCGTCTCGCTGCTCAATCGTCTGCGAATGGAAGGCAAAAACAGCAAAGCCGATGTGGTGATTGGACTGGATAACAACCTGCTGGAAGCCGCGGCCCAGAGCAAGCTGTTCGCCAAAAGCGGCGTATCTACCCGCGCGGTCAGCGTACCCGGCGGCTGGCGCAACGATACCTTCGTTCCATTCGATTACGGCTATTTCGCCTTTGTTTACGATAAAAACAAGCTCAAAAATCCGCCGAAAAGCCTGAAAGAGCTGGTTGAGAGCCAGCAGAAATGGCGGGTCATTTATGAGGATCCGCGCACCAGCACGCCGGGCCTCGGCCTGCTGCTGTGGATGCAAAAAGTCTACGGCGATAACGCGCCGGAAGCCTGGCAGAAACTGGCGGCGAAAACCGTCACCGTCACCAAAGGCTGGAGCGAAGCCTACGGCCTGTTCCTCAAGGGCGAAAGCGACCTGGTGCTCAGCTACACCACCTCCCCGGCTTATCACATTATCGAAGAGAAAAAAGATAACTACGCGGCGGCCAACTTCGCGGAAGGCCACTATTTGCAGGTCGAAGTTGCCGCCCGCACCGCGGCCAGCAAACAACCGGAGCTGGCAGAGAAATTCCTCAAATTTATGCTTTCTCCCGGCTTCCAGAACACGATCCCCACCGGCAACTGGATGTACCCGGTTACCCAGGTTGCGCTTCCCGCAGGTTTTGACGGGCTGATCAAACCGCAAACCACCCTTGAATTTACGCCGCAACAGGTGGCGGCTGAGCGCCAGAACTGGATCAGCGCATGGCAACGCGCCGTCAGCCGCTAACTTTCGGCTGGCTGCTGCCCGGCCTGACGGCGGCGACCTTACTGGTCGCCGTCGCGCTGGCTGCTTTTCTGGCGCTGTGGTTCAGCGCGCCGGAAGCGGTCTGGGGATCGATGGTTAGCGATAGCTATCTCTGGCATGTGGTGCGCTTTTCTTTCTGGCAGGCGTTTCTTTCCGCGCTGCTTTCCGTGATACCGGCGATTTTTCTCGCCCGCGCGCTCTACCGTCGGCGCTTCCCCGGGCGCACGCTGCTGCTGCGCCTGTGCGCGATGACCTTAATCTTGCCGGTGCTGGTGGCGGTATTCGGCATTCTTAGCGTTTACGGTCGCCAGGGCTGGCTGGCTGAATTGTTTACCGTGTTCGGCTGGCAGTGGACGTTTTCACCCTACGGATTACAAGGGATCTTGCTGGCGCATGTGTTCTTCAATATGCCAATGGCCACGCGCCTGCTGCTGCAAACGCTGGAAAATATCCCCGGCGAACAGCGGCAAATCGCCGCCCAACTAGGGATGCGCGGCTACGCCTTCTTCCGGCTGGTTGAATGGCCATGGCTGCGTCGGCAAATTCTGCCCGTCGCGGCGCTGATCTTTATGCTCTGTTTCGCCAGCTTTGCGACCGTGCTGTCGCTGGGCGGCGGCCCGCGCGCGACCACGATCGAACTGGCGATCTACCAGGCGCTCAATTTCGACTATGACCCGGCGCGCGCGGCGATGCTGGCGCTGATCCAGATGGTCTGCTGCCTCGGGCTGGTATTACTCAGCCAGCGCCTGAGCAAAGCCCTCGCCATCGGGGTCAGCAACATCCACGGCTGGCGCGATCCTGACGACCGTTTGTTCAGTCGACTGAGCGACATTGCGCTCATTGTCATCGCGCTTTTACTGTTGCTGCCTCCGCTACTGGCGGTGATATACGACGGTCTGAATAACAATCTGTTTAGCGTCCTGCAACAGCCTGCGCTATGGCAGGCGCTGGGGACCTCACTGCGTATCGCCCTTGCCGCCGGGCTGTTAAGCGTGATGCTGACCATGATGCTGCTGTGGAGCAGTCGCGAACTTCGCGCCCGTAATCGCCCGTTGGCCGGACAGGCGCTCGAACTCAGCGGCATGCTGATCCTCGCCATGCCGGGCATCGTACTGGCCACCGGATTCTTCCTGCTGCTCAATAACAGCACAGGGCTACCGGAATCCGCCGACGGTATCGTGATTTTCACCAATGCGCTGATGGCGATTCCCTATGCGCTGAAGGTGCTGGAAAATCCTATGCGCGATATCAGCACCCGCTATGGCGCGCTTTGCCAGTCGCTGGATTTGCACGGCTTTACGCGCCTTAGGGTGGTGGAGCTTCGCGCCTTAACACGCCCGCTGGCCCAGGCGCTGGCTTTCGCCTGCGTGCTGTCGATCGGCGATTTCGGCGTCGTGGCGCTGTTCGGCAATGAAGATTTTCGTACCCTGCCGTTCTATCTGTATCAGCAAATTGGCGCTTATCGTAGCCAGGACGGCGCCGTTACCGCTCTGCTGCTGCTGGCGCTGTGCTTTTTACTCTTTAGCGTAATTGAAAAACTTCCGGGGCGTGATGCTAAAACTGAATGATGTCACCTGGCTTTACCAGCATCTGCCGATGCGTTTTACCCTCTCTGCTGAACGCGGCGAATGCCTGGCCGTCCTCGGTCCCAGCGGTGCCGGGAAAAGTACCCTGCTGAATCTGATCGCCGGTTTTTTATCACCCGCCAGCGGCAGCATTGAGATCGACGGTCAGCCTCATACCCACACGCCGCCCGCGCGCCGTCCGGTATCGATGCTGTTTCAGGAAAATAATCTCTTTAATCACCTGACTATCCGCCAGAACATCGCGCTGGGGATGCATCCGGGATTAAAGCTGAACGCAGAGCAGGCCACCCGTTTGCAGACCATTGCCGGGCAGATGGCGATTGACGCATTGCTGGATCGCCTGCCTGGCGAGCTTTCCGGCGGGCAACGCCAGCGTGCGGCGCTGGCGCGCTGTCTGGTGCGTCAGCAACCGGTACTGCTGCTGGATGAACCCTTCTCAGCGCTCGATCCCGCGCTACGTCAGGAGATGCTGGCGCTGGTTGCCGACGTCTGCCAGCAGCAGCAACTGACGCTATTAATGGTGTCGCACAGCGTAGAGGACGCGGCGCGCATCGCGCCGCGTTCGCTGGTAGTGGCTGAGGGACGGATACTCTGGGACGGCGAGACTACCGCGCTGCTCAGGGGCAACAGCAGCGCCTCAGCGCTGCTGGGGATTAGCGCGCAATAACCTTATACAGAATATCAAGATAGACCGGCATAAGCGGGTGGCGGAAGGTAAAAACCAGCGCGGCCGCGGCAACGCATACCGTCAGCGGCGTTAGCCACCGCAGGCGCGAACGCGGCAGGAAACGGGTTAAACGATCGCCCGCGCTGTTAGCGCCCCGCCACAGTCGCCAGCACAACCAGGCCGCCAGCCAGGCCAGCAGGGCCGCCCCCAGCAGCAGCCACTTAAAGCTGGCGCTGTGTTCATCCGTCGGAATATCAATCGCCGCCCCGGCGAGGATACCCGGTAAAAAATAGAGCGGCGGCCACAGCAGGCAGCCAATAATATTTGGCGGGATAAATTTCGCCACCGGCAGATCAAGCATCCCGGCGACCATCGGCACCAGCGGACGCGTCGGCCCGACAAACCGCCCGATAAGAATGGTCACCATGCTGTGCTGATGTAGCGCATGCTCGGTCTTATCGAGCAGCGCTTTATTTTTCTTCAAAAAAGACCAGCGATGCAGCGGCTTCTTAAACCGCCAGCCTAGCCAGAATGACACCCAGTCGCCGAGCAAGCAGCCGATAATCCCCGCCAGCCATGCCTGCCAGAAATTAACCTCGCCGCTACCGATCAGCGCGCCCAACCCGGCCATCATCACCGTTCCCGGCAGAATAAGCCCGACCAACGCCAACGATTCGAGGAAAGCGACCAGCAGAACAGCCAGCAGAGAATAGACCGTGGATTGCGTAATAAAGTGTTCCAGCAATGCTTGCATAATGTACCCGGTTTTAAAACGAAGCACGGATTCTCCGGAGCCGTGAATACTTCGTCAAGCCATCAATTGTTTCTACCCGTCATATTTTACGTTGCAGATGGCAACGTGAATTATTTAGCGTAGATCCTGTTTACTGGCTGCGTTAATTAACCGGACCATCATTTCACTTTCTTTACTTTCTATTCGCATCCAGCGCGAAACTCACTGGGGCTGGCGCCGGTGCACTTCTTAAAGACGCGTGAAAAGTAGAGCTGGTCTTCAAAGCCGACGTTACGCCCCACGGTGGCTATCGGCATCCGCGTGGTGCTGAGCAGCAGCTTCGCCTGGCTAATCCGCTGATCTTCACGCCACCCCAGCACGCTGATCCCCAGTTGCTGGCGAAACAGATGCGACAGCCGCGACGGCGACAGGCACACATGCTGGGCAACGCTGGCAATATCGAAATGGCTGTCCGCCAGATGATCGCTGATATACTGGCAAGCGTCGCGCACCCGGTTATCCAGCGGCGGATGCAACGATTCATTGATCGCCTCCATACGCCGCAGCAGCAGTTGCTCCATGAGATTGATCGCCAGCAGTTCGGAATAGCGCCCCGCCCCCTGCCCGGCCTCAACGATTTGCCCGAACAGCTCGCCAAAGCGCGGCAGCCACTGCTCATCCGGGCGGAAAAACCCGGTCTGGGCAAAAATCGTCGGCCAGTTAAGCCACTCATGCCAGTAAGCGCGTGGACGGAAGTAAACCCACTGGTGATACCATTCGCCAGCATTGGGATGACGGCCATAATGGTGAATTTCGCCCGGCGGGAACAGCAGCATATCCCCAGGCCGACAGGTAAACTGCTCCCCGTGGTTCTTGATCACCCCTTCGCCACGGATCGTCAGATTAAGGATATAGCCCTTCATGCCCAGCGGACGATCGATAAAGAAATCCAGATAGCCATCGGCGTCAATCGGCGTCAGGCCCGTCACCAGATGGGCATTAAAAGAGTAACCCGGCAATAAAGGATCGTTTTGCGTTTCGGCCATAACCTCAGCTCTCCCGGAGACATTAAGGACACCAATTGTCCATACCTTGCATTTTATCGCCTGGCTGACAGCCTGTACTGCGACGCGGGTTTGAAATCGAATTAAAACCCGCCGCTTCTCGGTAATAACTGAGAAAATCGGACAATTCCACCGCTTTCAGCGCATAACTGAAGTGTCTATAAAGACGGCAGAAAAGTCCACATTGAATATTTGCACGATGTCACACTTTGCAGCGTCACAGCAATATAGTCCATAAGATTAGCGAATACGGCCTGACGGTTTTCTGCCTGACTATCTACTGTTTCACCATGAATGATTTTTAGCATGGAGTAACAGCATGGCAATTGCGATTGGCCTCGATTTTGGCAGTGATTCAGTACGCGCGCTGGCCGTAGAGTGCGCAACCGGCGAAGAGCTGGCCACCTGCGTCGAGTGGTATCCGCGCTGGCAAAAAGGGCTATTCTGCGATGCCCCAAACAATCAGTTCCGTCATCATCCACGCGACTATATCGAATCGATGGAAACGGCGCTGAAAAGCGTCCTGGCATCACTGAGCGCTGAGCAACGCGCTACCGTTGTCGGTATCGGCGTCGATAGCACCGGCTCAACCCCCGCGCCAGTTGACGCCGACGGTAATGTGCTGGCGCTACGCGAAGAGTTCGCCAGTAACCCGAACGCAATGTTCGTATTGTGGAAAGACCATACCTCGGTAGAGGAGGCGGAGGAGATTACCCGCCTGTGCCACCAGCCGGGCAAAGAGGATTACTCCCGCTATATCGGCGGTATCTACTCCAGCGAGTGGTTCTGGGCCAAGATCCTTCATGTCACCCGCCAGGACAGCGCCGTCGCCCGCGCCGCCGTGTCATGGATTGAGCTATGCGACTGGGTGCCCGCCCTGCTTTCCGGGACGACACGTCCCCAGGATATTCGCCGCGGTCGCTGTAGCGCCGGGCATAAATCTCTGTGGCATGAGAGCTGGGGTGGCCTGCCGCCGGCCGGCTTCTTCGATGAACTCGACCCAATAATTAATCAGAACCTCGCCTACCCGATGTTCAGCGATACCTTCACCGCGGATATCCCGGTCGGCACCCTGACCGCCGAGTGGGCTCAGCGCCTCGGTTTGACACAAACCGTCACCATCTCCGGCGGCGCTTTCGACTGCCATATGGGCGCCGTCGGTGCTGGCGCGCAGCCGAATGCCCTGGTCAAAGTGATCGGCACCTCAACCTGCGACATCCTGATTGCCGATAAGCAAAACGTTGGCGAGCGCACGGTGAAGGGGATTTGCGGCCAGGTCGACGGCAGCGTTGTCCCTGATTTTATCGGTATGGAAGCCGGGCAATCCGCTTTTGGCGACATTTACGCCTGGTTTGGCCGCATTCTCGGCTGGCCGCTGGAACAACTGGCGCAGACCCATCCGGAACTAAAAGAGCAGATCACAGCCAGCCAAAAACAGCTGCTGCCCGCGCTGACCGAAGCCTGGGCAAACAATCCGTCACTCGATCATCTCCCGGTGGTGCTGGACTGGTTTAACGGTCGCCGCACGCCGAACGCTAACCAACGCCTGAAAGGGGTGATTACCGATCTGAACCTCGCCACCGACGCCCCGGCGCTGTTCGGCGGGCTGATTGCCGCCACCGCCTTCGGCGCGCGCGCCATTATGGAGTGCTTCACCGAACAGGGCATTCCGGTGAATAACGTGATGGCGCTTGGCGGTATCGCGCGGAAAAACCCGGTGATCATGCAGGCTTGCTGTGATGTGCTGAATCGCCCGCTGCAAATCGTCGCGTCCGATCAGTGCTGCGCGCTTGGCGCGGCTATCTTTGCCGCCGTCGCCGCTGGCGTCTACGCCGATATTCCCGCCGCACAGCAGCATATGGCCAGCCAGGTGGAACGCACCCTTCAGCCGCACCCTAATCAGGCGCAACGGTTTGAACAACTCTATCAGCGCTACCAGCAGTGGTCGGTCAGCGCAGAACAGCTTTATCTCCCTTCGACTGCAAAGGCGGAAACAGCCCCGCAATCCCAGGCCGCCCTCACCCATTAAGGACATGAAAATGACTATTTTTAATAATTATGAAGTGTGGTTCGTCATCGGTAGCCAGCATCTGTATGGCCCTGAAGCGCTAAGCCAGGTTACGAAACACGCAGAACATGTGGTGAACAGTCTGAATGCGGAAGCCAAACTGCCGTGCAAACTGGTGCTTAAACCGCTGGGCACCACGCCGGATGAGATCACTCATATCTGCCGCGACGCGAACTATGATGATAAGTGCGCCGGGATGGTGGTATGGCTGCATACTTTCTCACCGGCGAAAATGTGGATTAACGGCCTCACTATCCTCAACAAACCGCTGCTGCAGTTCCATACCCAGTACAACGCGGCGCTGCCGTGGGACACTATTGATATGGACTTTATGAACCTGAACCAGACCGCGCACGGCGGCCGCGAGTTCGGCTTTATCGGCGCGCGTATGCGTCAGCAGCACAGCGTGGTAACCGGCCACTGGCAGGATCGCGATGCCCATCAGCGTATCGGGGCATGGATGCGTCAGGCGGTTTCTAAACAAGATACCCGCCATCTGAAAGTGTGCCGTTTCGGCGACAACATGCGCGAAGTGGCGGTTACCGACGGTGATAAAGTCGCCGCGCAGATCAAGTTTGGTTTCTCGGTTAACACCTGGGCGGTTGGCGATCTGGTGCAGGTGGTCAACGCCGTTACCGATGGCGAAATCAGCGCGCTGGTTGATGAGTACGAAAGCAGCTATCGCCTGACGCCTGCGGTACAAATCCACGGCGAAAAGCGGCAGAACCTCCTTGATGCCGCGCGAATTGAACTAGGAATGAAGCGTTTCCTTGAACAAGGTGGATTTCACGCCTTCACCACCACGTTTGAAGATTTACACGGCCTGAAACAGCTTCCAGGGCTCGCCGTACAGCGCCTGATGCAGCAGGGTTATGGCTTTGCCGGCGAAGGCGACTGGAAAACCGCCGCTCTGCTTCGCATCATGAAGGTGATGGCAACCGGTCTGCAGGGCGGCACCTCCTTTATGGAGGATTACACCTACCACTTCGAGAACGGCAACGATCTGGCGCTGGGCTCGCATATGCTGGAAGTTTGCCCGACCATCGCCACCGCCGAGAAACCGATTCTCGACGTCCAGCCGCTGGGCATCGGCGGTAAGGCCGATCCGGCGCGTATCATTTTCAACACCCGGAGCGGTCCGGCGATCGTTGCCAGTCTGATCGATCTCGGCGATCGCTATCGTCTGCTGGTGAATACCATTGAAGCGGTAAAAACTCCGCACGAGCTACCGAAGCTGCCGGTGGCCAATGCCCTGTGGAAAGCGCATCCGGATCTGCGCACCGCCTCCGAGGCCTGGATTATTGCCGGTGGCGCGCATCACACCGTCTTCAGCCAGGCGCTGACGCTCGACGATATGCGCCAGTTTGCCGAACTCCAGGATATCGAGTTGACGGTGATTGATAACGAAACGCGCCTGCCGTCCTTCAAGGATGCGCTGCGCTGGAACGACGTTTATTACGGTTCAAAACGCTAAGCGGCTGTCCCCTCACCCTCTCCCCCTCAACGGGGAGAGAGAACCGATCGCGCGATGTAAGCCCGGGAGAAAAACCCGATCATCCTGCCGATTTTCGCCCTCTCCTTTTGGGAGAGGCCGGGGTGAAGGAAATCTGACTTGCCTGCTATTTCGGAGCACATTATGTTAGAAGATCTCAAACGCCAGGTACTGGAAGCTAATCTGGCCCTGCCAAAGCACAACCTTGTCACGCTGACCTGGGGCAACGTCAGCGCCGTTGACCGTGAACGGGGCGTGCTGGTGATCAAACCCTCCGGCGTCGACTACAGCATAATGACCGCCGAGGATATGGTTGTGGTGAGCCTGGAAACGGGCGAAGTGGTTGAAGGCAATAAGAAACCCTCTTCTGATACGCCAACGCATCGTCTGCTGTATCTGGCATTCCCGACGTTGGGCGGCATCGTCCACACCCATTCCCGTCACGCCACCATCTGGGCGCAGGCCGGGTTGTCGATTCCCGCGACCGGCACCACCCACGCCGACTATTTCTATGGCGCAGTCCCCTGTACTCGCCTGATGACCGACGATGAAATCAACGGTGAATACGAGTGGGAGACCGGGGCGGTGATCGTCGAAACGTTCCGTGAAAAAGGCCTCGATCCGGCGCAAATGCCCGGCGTGCTGGTGCACTCCCACGGGCCGTTTGCCTGGGGGAAAAACGCCGAGGATGCAGTACATAACGCCATCGTGCTGGAAGAGATCGCCTATATGGGTATTTTCTGCCGCCAGCTGGCGCCGCAGTTGCCGGATATGCAGCAGACGCTGCTGGATAAACACTACCTGCGCAAGCATGGCGCGAAAGCCTATTACGGGCAGTAGCGGCACAGCATTCCCGGCTCGCGCTGCGCTTAGCCGGGCAACAGGTGCACAGCCGTCTGCGGGACTGGTAGCCCGGACAGGTGCGCAGCGCCGCCTCCGGGAGATAGCGCGCGCCACACCTGTATAAAACCCCAGCATCACGCCATAAACCAGGTTATAATAAGGCCTGGTTTTTATTGATGAGAGCACGGCGTGACGCAGCCACGAGAAGGTTTTTTACTCACCCGTCACTGGCGGGATACCCCGCAGGGCACCGAACTGACGTTCTGGCTGGCGACCGATAATGGCCCGCTGGAGGTTACGCTGCCGCCGCAGGAATCCGTCGCGTTTATCCCTGAATCCCAGCGCGCGCAGGTTGAGCGCCTGCTGCAGGGGGAAAACGGCCTGCGCCTTGCGCCTCTCGCCCTGAAAGATTTTCACCGCCAGCCCGTTTTTGGCCTCTACTGCCGTGCGCATCGCCAGCTTATGCGGCTGGAAAAGAAGCTGCGCGAAAACGGCGTCACGGTATACGAAGGCGATATTCGCCCGCCGGAGCGTTACCTGATGGAACGCTTTATTAACGCGCCTGTATGGGTAGAAGGCGACGCGCGCGGTCGGCAACTGGTCAACGCCCGGATGAAGCCCAATCCCCACTACCGCCCACCGCTAAAATGGGTTTCGCTGGATATTGAAACCAGCCGTAACGGCGAACTCTACTGCATCGGTCTTGAAGGATGCGGTCAGCGTGTCGTCTATATGCTTGGTCCTGAACCCGCCTCAGCGCCTGCCGTCGATTTCGATCTGCACTACGTCGCCAGCCGCCCGCAACTGCTGGAAAAGCTAAACGCCTGGTTTGCCGTTCACGATCCTGATGTGCTGATCGGCTGGAACGTGGTGCAGTTCGATTTACGCGTTTTACAAAAGCACGCCGAGCGTTACCGTATCCCGCTAATACTCGGCCGCGGCAACAGTGAACTGGAGTGGCGCGAGCACGGTTTTAAAAACGGCGTCTTCTTTGCTCAGGCCAACGGCCGCCTGATTATCGACGGCATTGAAGCGCTTAAATCGGCATTCTGGAACTTCTCCTCTTTTGCGCTGGAGTCGGTCGCCCGCGAACTGCTCGGCGAGGGCAAAGCCATTGATAATCCCTGGGATCGGATGGATGAAATCGACCGCCGTTTTCACCAGGATAAACCAGCGCTGGCCACCTACAACCTGCAGGACTGCGAGCTGGTCACCCGCATCTTCCATAAAACCGAGATCATGCCGTTTTTACTGGAACGCGCCACGGTCAACGGCCTGCCGGCGGATCGTCACGGCGGCTCGGTAGCGGCCTTCAGCCATCTCTATTTCCCGCGTATGCACCGGCTGGGCTACGTTGCGCCGAACCTCGGCGAAGTGCCGCCGCAGGCCAGTCCCGGCGGCTACGTGATGGACTCACGCCCCGGCCTGTACGACTCGGTGCTGGTACTGGACTATAAGAGCCTGTACCCGTCGATTATCCGCACCTTTCTGATTGACCCGGTGGGGCTGGTTGAAGGGCTGGCGCAGCCCGATGACGCGCACAGCACCGAAGGCTTCCTTGGCGCCCGTTTCTCGCGAGAAAAGCACTGCCTGCCGGGGATTGTCGGGCAAATCTGGCACGGGCGCGACGAGGCCAAACAACATAAAAACAAACCGCTGGCGCAGGCGCTGAAAATAATCATGAATGCCTTCTACGGCGTGCTCGGCACCAGCGCCTGCCGCTTTTTCGATCCGCGTCTGGCCTCATCCATCACTATGCGCGGACACGCGATTATGCGCCAGACCAAAGCGCTGATTGAATCCCGGGGCTATGACGTTATCTATGGCGATACCGACTCCACCTTCGTGTGGCTCAAACGAGCCCATAGCGAAGAGGAAGCCAGCAGCATCGGCCGCTCGCTGGTGGCCTTCGTCAACGAATGGTGGGCGACGGCGCTGGGCAAAGAGGAGCTCACCAGCACCCTGGAGCTGGAGTTTGAAACCCACTTCTGTCGCTTTTTAATGCCAACCATTCGCGGCGCCGACACCGGCAGTAAAAAGCGCTATGCCGGGATGATTCAGGAAGAAAACGAACAGCGAATGGTGTTTAAAGGGCTGGAAACGGTGCGTACCGACTGGACGCCGCTGGCCCAGCAGTTTCAGCAGGAGCTCTATCTGCGCATCTTCCGCCATCAGCCCTATCGCGACTATGTGCGCGAGACCATCGATAAGCTAATGAGCGGTGAGTTTGACGATCGACTGGTCTATCGTAAACGCCTGCGCCGTCCGCTGGTGGAGTATCAGCGTAACGTGCCGCCCCATGTCCGCGCCGCAAGGCTCGCGGATGAGCAAAACGTCAGGCTGGGCAGGCCGCAGCAGTACCAGCAACGCGGCAGCATTAAATACGTCTGGACCCTCAACGGCCCTGAGCCGGTGGATTATCAACAATCACCGCTGGATTATGAGCACTATTTGTCAAAGCAATTACAGCCGGTCGCCGAAGGAATTCTTCCCTTTGTCGACGATGATTTTGCTACAATTGTGACCGGGCAACTGGGCCTATTTTGATATTGCCTTACGCACGCCGCTGGCACAAAAGCCGAAAAATGAAGGGCGAGGAGGTGGTGACGAACGTTCCGCCATCCAGTAATATAGCGCCCTTTCCATTCCCGGACCCAATTTTAACGCATCTTCGATTCTTTCGGAGATAAGCAACTATTGCCTGCAATTAAAGAACTAAAGAGCCGAACATATATGCCTTTTACACTTGGTCAACGCTGGATTAGCGATACAGAGAGCGAACTGGGATTAGGGACGGTCGTTGCCCTGGATGCGCGCATGGTTACCCTGCTTTTCCCCGCCATCGGCGAAAACCGTCTGTACGCACGCAACGACTCCCCCATCACCCGCGTAATGTTTAACCCGGGCGATACCGTCACCAGTCATGAAGGCTGGCAACTCCAGATTGACGAAGTTAAAGAAGAGAATGGCCTGCTGACCTATACCGGAACCCGTCTCGATACCCAGGAAACCAACATCAGCCTGCGGGAAGTCCTGCTCGACAGCAAGCTGGTCTTCAGCAAACCCCAGGATCGTCTGTTTGCCGGGCAAATCGACCGTATGGACCGTTTCGCCCTGCGCTATCGCGCGCGCAAATTTCAGAGCGAACAGTATCGCATGCCCTGGAGCGGTCTGCGCGGCCAGCGTACCAGCCTGATCCCACATCAGCTGAATATCGCCCACGACGTCGGTCGCCGCCACGCGCCCCGCGTCCTGCTGGCGGATGAAGTCGGTTTAGGAAAAACCATTGAAGCCGGGATGATCCTCCATCAGCAGTTGCTCTCCGGCGCTGCCGAACGCGTACTGATCGTGGTACCGGAAACCCTGCAACACCAGTGGCTGGTGGAAATGCTGCGTCGTTTTAACCTGCGCTTTTCCCTGTTTGATGACGAGCGCTACGCCGAAGCCCAGCACGACGCCATTAACCCGTTCGAAACCGAACAACTGGTTATCTGCTCGCTGGATTTTGTGCGCCGCAGTAAACAGCGTCTGGAACATCTGTGTGACGCCGAATGGGATCTGATGGTGGTCGATGAAGCGCACCACCTGGTGTGGAGCGAAGAGTCGCCGAGCCGTGAATACCAGGCCATCGAACAACTGGCGGAACGCGTGCCGGGCATTCTGCTGCTCACCGCCACCCCGGAACAACTGGGGATGGAGAGCCACTTTGCCCGTTTGCGCCTGCTCGATCCCAACCGTTTCCACGATTTCGCCCAGTTTGTTGAAGAACAGCAAAACTACCGTCCGGTTGCCGATGCCGTCGCCCTGCTACTGGCTGGTAAGAAGCTGAACGACGCCGAGCTGAACGCGCTTAGCGACCTGATCGGCGAGCAGGATATTGAACCGTTATTGCAGGCCGCCAATAGCGACCGTGATGACGCGCAGACCGCGCGTCAGGAACTGGTATCCATGCTGATGGACCGCCACGGCACCAGTCGCGTGCTGTTCCGCAACACCCGTAACGGCGTCAAAGGCTTTCCGAAACGCGAACTGCATACGATTCGTCTGCCGTTGCCGACCCAGTACCAGACGGCCATCAAGGTTTCCGGCATCATGGCCGCACGCAAAACCGCAGAGGAACGTGCCCGCGATATGCTCTACCCGGAGCAGATATACCAGGAATTTGAAGGCGATACGGGTACCTGGTGGAACTTCGACCCGCGCGTCGAATGGCTGATGGGCTATCTCACCAGTCATCGCTCGCAGAAAGTGCTGGTGATCTGCGCCAAAGCGGCCACTGCGCTACAGCTGGAGCAGGTGCTGCGTGAGCGCGAAGGTATTCGTGCGGCGGTGTTCCATGAAGGGATGTCCATCATCGAGCGTGACCGCGCCGCCGCCTGGTTTGCCGAAGAAGATACCGGGGCTCAGGTGCTGCTGTGTTCTGAAATCGGCTCCGAAGGGCGTAACTTCCAGTTCGCCAGCAATCTGGTGATGTTCGATCTGCCGTTCAACCCGGATCTGCTGGAGCAGCGTATCGGCCGTCTTGACCGTATCGGCCAGGCCCACGATATTCAGATCCACGTGCCGTATCTGGAAAAAACCGCCCAGTCGGTGCTGGTGCGCTGGTATCACGAGGGACTCGACGCCTTCGAACATACCTGCCCGACCGGTCGCACCGTCTACGATAGCGTGCATAACGAGCTGATTAACTATCTCGCCGCGCCGGAAAACAGCGATGGCTTCGATGAGCTAATCAAAACCTGCCGCCAGCAGCACGAAGCGCTGAAAGCGCAACTGGAACAGGGCCGTGACCGTCTGCTGGAGATCCACTCCAACGGCGGTGAAAAAGCCCAGCGGCTTGCGGAAAGCATCGAAGAACAGGACGACGACACCAGCCTGATCGCCTTCTCCATGAACCTGTTTGATATCGTCGGTATCAACCAGGACGATCGCGGCGAAAACCTGATTGTGCTGACCCCGTCCGATCATATGCTGGTCCCGGATTTTCCGGGCCTGCCGGAAGATGGCTGCACCATTACTTTCGAACGTGATGTCGCCCTGTCCCGTGAAGATGCGCAGTTCATCACCTGGGAACACCCGCTGATTATCAACGGTCTGGATCTGATCCTCTCCGGGGATACCGGCAGCAGCACCATCTCGCTGCTGAAAAACAAAGCACTACCGGTAGGAACACTGCTGCTGGAACTGATTTACGTCGTGGAAGCGCAGGCGCCGAAACATCTGCAGCTTAACCGCTTCCTGCCGCCGACGCCGGTGCGCATGCTGCTTGATAAAAACGGCAATAACCTCGCCGGTCAAGTCGAGTTTGAAAGCTTTAACCGCCAGTTGAGCGCCGTTAACCGTCACACCGGGAGTAAACTGGTCAACGCCGTCCAGCAGGATGTGCACGCAATTTTGCTACAGGGCGAGGGCCAGGCGGCAAAAGCGGCCCAGGCGCTGATCGATGCCGCGCGTAGCGAGGCGGATGACAAGCTGAGCGCTGAACTGTCGCGTCTGGAAGCGCTGCGCGCCGTTAACCCGAACATCCGCGATGATGAACTGGCGGCTATCGAGAACAACCGTCAGCAGGTGATGGACGCCCTGGGACAAGCAGGCTGGCGTCTTGATGCGCTGCGCTTAATCGTGGTCACTCACCAGTAACGGAACGCGAATATGGCGATGGAAAACTACAATCCGCCGCAGGATCCCTGGCTGATTATCCTCTACCAGGATGAGCACATTATGGTGGTCAACAAGCCCAGCGGCTTGCTGTCCGTGCCGGGTCGGCTGAAGGAGCACAAGGACAGCGTGATGACGCGCATTCAGCGCGACTTCCCGCAGGCCGAATCGGTGCACCGGCTGGATATGGCCACCAGCGGCGTGATTGTGGTCGCCCTGACCAAAGCGGCAGAGCGCGAACTCAAGCGCCAGTTCCGCGAACGAGAGCCGAAAAAGCAGTACGTCGCCCGCGTGTGGGGGCATCCGGAAAAAGCGCAAGGTCTGGTGGATTTGCCGCTGATTTGCGACTGGCCGAACCGGCCAAAGCAGAAAGTGTGTTACGAAACAGGCAAAGCGGCGCAAACCGAGTATGAAGTGCTGGAATTCACGGAAGATAACACTGCCCGCGTGCGCCTGAAGCCCATTACCGGGCGTTCGCACCAGTTGCGGGTGCATATGCTGGCGCTGGGCCATCCGATTCTCGGCGATCGCTTTTATGCTCCGCCGGAAGCGCTGGCCATGGCACCGCGTCTGTTACTGCACGCCGAAACGCTGACCATTACCCATCCCGCTTACGGTAACGCGATGACGTTCCGCGCGCCGATCGATTTCTGACCGGTCGACGATCTCCGTCCCGGTCGTGCCGCCAGCGGCGCACCCGGGACGCTTATAGTACCTAACAGGAAGCTCGCGTTAATCGCGGGCAAACCACGCATCAATCATCTGTTCAACGCGGGCAACAACCTGCCCGGTTTCGTGACGACGACTACGGGCGCAGGCGTGCGCCGGTTCTTCACACAGCAAGCAACGGCGCTTATCTTCTCCCATCGACTGCCGGCCAACCAGGCCATTTTTCGGGCAGATCACATCAATATCCCACAGACGGCCCAGCGGATGACTCTGCTCCAGATCGGTACAAAACGCTTTGATTTCACTCGCGTTATGTTCAACGCACCACAGCGCTTCCGGCCCGGTCGGCAGCCATAGCACCTGACGGTCCAGGGTGTGCCAGCGGTGTGTCCATAACATCTGGTCACAGGCCTGCAGCGCCACGCCCATCATATTGCGATAGCGAATGCTGTCTTTTACCGCGCCAGGCGTTACCAGGGTCAACGAAATGACCGGCTGTTGATAATGGGCCAGCCAGTCGGCCTGGCGAGCCGCACGCTGCTCTCTCGCCGCCAGCAGCGCCTCCATGCTTACGCCCTCAAAGGCGGGACTATCCACCGACATTTGTTTCTCTCCTCATCAATAAAAGACAGCGCTCAGGCGACCGTCGCTCTCACTAATTTCGGCGCTGATTGTATCGCTAAATGCACCGCATTTTGGAGACAGGACGCAGAAATTTTCTGCGTCATTTTGCGATAAATAACAGACTTAATCGTTACAAAAAAGTTAAATCATGCCAGGAAATGACTAAGAAAAAGCAATCCCAGCGAAACATTAATCGCGCCGCCGATTCGCGTGGCTATCTGGGCAAACGGCATCAGATTCATGCGGTTGCCGGACGTCAGAATCGCCACATCGCCGGTACCGCCCTGACCGCTCTGGCAGCAGGAGACAATCGCCACGTCAATCGGGTACATGCCAATCTTTTTCCCTACCAGGAACCCCGTCGCCACCAGCGCCGACACGGTACTGATAATCACCAGCAGATTGGTCACGGTAAATGCGTTAACCAGCTCCTGCCACGGGGTGATCGCCACGCCGACAGCAAACAGAATCGGGTAAGTCACCGCCGTGCGGAAGAACTTATACACCATCTGCGATCCCTCCTGCAGACGCGGAGAGACGCCGTTCGCCAGTTTGAGCAGCACCGCGAGGAACAGCATTCCCACCGGCGCTGGCAAGCCGATCATCTTCTGCCCCAGCATACCCAGCATATACAGCAGCACCGCCAACAGCGCGCCGGACGCCAGCGTCGTCACATCCATTTTGCCCTCGGTAGCCTTTTCACCCTGTATCTCGTTGCGGCGGTTTGGCATCAGTTGCCCTTCACCGGTTAAATGCGGGAAGCGTTTACCCAACTGATTCAAGCCGCCGGATATAACAATCGCGGTCAGACTCCCCAGCATCACCATCGGCAGAACCCGACCTAAAGCAACGCCCTGTTCCATATGCATCAGCGCGGCGTAGCCAATTGACAGTGGGATCGCGCCTTCCCCTACGCCACCGGCCATAATTGGCAACACAATAAAGAAGAATACCTGAAACGGCTCCAGACCCAGCACGGTACCGACGCCGACCCCCACCAGCATGCCAACGATTTCCCCACACAGCATCGGCAAGAAAATCCGCAAAAAACCCTGAATCAGCGTGGTACGGTTCATGCTCATAATGCTGCCGACAATAATGCAGCAAATATAGAGATAGAGAATGTTGGTCGATTTATAGAATTTGGTGGTTGATTCCACTACCACATCCGGCAGCAGTCCGTAATGCACCAGCGCCGAAGGAATAAAGGTCGCGCAGATGGCCGCCGCCCCGAGCTTCCCCAGCACCGGCAGGCGTTTACCAAATTCGCCGCAGGCAAAACCGAAAAAAGCCAGTGTCGCCACCATAACCACAATATCGCTCGGTAGCTTGCCGCCCAGACAATCTATCGCGATCAGGCCGCCGGCCAGCAAAAACAGCGGCAAGGGGATAATACCGACTTTCCAGTTATCAAGAATGTGCCACCAGCGCTGTTTTAGCGGTGCTTTCGGCGTATTAATAGGATCGATGGTTGCAGGGAATGCGTTGTCTGTGGTGCTCATGATTAAGCCCTCTGATTATTATTCCTTTGCAGATTAGAGCGCCACGCACAGACTTAATGTGAGGATCAACAGATTAAAAACGAAGTTTTTATGGTCACTATGGTTTTTATGGTTTTTATTATTGGTGTGATATCGCGCTGATTTATTGGCGTGGTTTTTATGGTTTTTAAATCCGTGGCCGAATTCACCTTGATAAATCACCGCCAGCGGATAATGCTGGTACCAGGCCCCTGCCCTGCATGGACGCTCACAAGTTTCCCTCAAGAACCCTGTTGGCATTGCAAAAGATGATCGCCTGCCGCCACTCTGATATTGTGCATAATACTTATGAAAGTTTCATTTCAATTTAAGTTATTCATTTCGTTGGTCGCCTTTTTCTCAGTTCTGTTCTCACTGTTCGGCGTTTATTATTATTTCGATGCCAGCCATCAGCTTTATCAGGAAATGAGCGCCCGGGCGAAAATACAGGCAGAAGAAATCGCCCTGATGCCGGATTTACGTCAGTGGGTGGCGCGTGAAGACGCTCAAGCCATCAAACCGTTTATGCAACATATCGCCAGCCGCAGCGACGCCAGTTTTATTGTGATTGGCGACAAGCATGGCCTGCATCTGTTTCATTCGGTCCATCCGGAATGGGTTGGCACCCGGCTGGTTGGCGGCGATAACCAAGCCGTACTGGAGGGGAAAAGCATCACCACCATCCGTAAAGGCGGGCTGGGGATTTCCCTGCGCAGCAAAGCGCCCGTTTTCAATGACGCAGGCCAGGTTATCGGGATTGTTTCCGTCGGCTACCTCACCAGCTATCTCGACAGCATTACGCTGGAAAAAGCGCTCAATCTCTTTATCGCCGCATTGATACTGCTGATCGCACTGTTTGTATTCTCCTGGTACTTCACCCGCAGCATCAAAAAACAGATTTTTTCGCTGGAACCACGCGAAATCGGCCTGCTGGTTCGCCAGCAAAAAGCAATGATGGAATCGATATACGAAGGCGTGATTGCGATCGATCATAATCGGCGCATTGAAGTGATTAACCACGCTGCCCGCAGCCTGCTCGGGCTGACCCAGCCCGCGCACCAACTGCGCGGTAAATCAATCGATAGCGTCATTACCCCACAGCCGTTTTTCACCGGCGATGAGATGCTCGAAAACGATACTCACGATGAGTTGTGCCGATTTAACCAGCTTACCGTCCTCGCCAGCCGGGTACGCATCATGCTGGAAAATGCGCTACAGGGTTGGGTGATTACCTTCCGCGATCGCGATGAAATTAACTCCCTTAGCGCCCAGCTCAGCCAGGTAAAACGCTATGTCGATAACTTGCGTATTATGCGTCACGAGCAGCTAAACCGTATGACGACGCTTTCCGGTCTACTGCATATGGGCCACTATGATGAGGCGATTCGCTATATTCAGGCCCAGTCGGAACACGCCCAGGAACTGCTGGACTTTATCTCATCGCGTTTTCATTCCCCGACGCTGTGCGGCCTGCTATTGGGTAAAGCCGCCCGCGCACGGGAGAAAGGGGTGGAACTCAGCTTTGACCCCGCCTGCCGTATTGACCGCCCGCTGCCGTCATTGATGGAGTCTGAACTTATCTCTATCATCGGTAATTTGCTGGATAACGCCATTGAGGCCACCCAGCGCGCTGCGACGCCGCACGAAGCGGTCGAGATCCTGATTCAGCTTAATGCCCGGGAATTAATCATTGAGGTGGCTGACCGCGGGATCGGTATTCGCCCGGAAATCCGCGAGCGCATTTTTGAACGCGGGATCACAACCAAAACCCGTGGCGATCACGGTATTGGTCTTTATCTTATTGAGCACTATGTCACCCAGGCTGGCGGCACGATTGAAGTGGCCGATAACACGCCGCGCGGCGCGATTTTCACGCTGTTTATTCCCGCCAACGGGCCAGCCCTTCCGCAACAAGAGACGCACTATGCATCATGACCTGGTCGATGTACTGATCATCGAAGATGAAAGCGAACTGGCGCGGCTGCACGCCGAGCTTATCCATAAACACCCGCGCATGCGACTCACGGGAATGGCGGCATCCCTCGCCCAGGCGCGGCAGATACTCAACGCCAGGCCACCGCAGCTGCTACTGCTTGATAACTACCTGCCGGACGGAAAAGGCGTCACCCTGATGAACGACCCCATTCTGGCCCAGGCTAACTGTTCGGTGATTTTTATTACCGCCGCCAGTGACATGGAAACCTGCAGTCTGGCAATCCGCAACGGTGCTTTCGACTACATCCTCAAGCCGGTGTCATGGAAGCGTCTGAGCCAGTCGCTTGAACGGTTCGTGCAGTTCTACGATCAACAGCGCGAATGGAAGATTGTCGACCAGCAGAACGTTGATTCACTGTATCAGTTGCAGGCGAAAAACTTCCGCGCCGATAGCGGCAGCAAAGGCATTGAAGAAAAAACCCTGGCGCGGGTGCAAAACCTGTTTACCGACAGAGAAGATCGCTGCTTTTCGGTTGATGAAGTGGTGAATGAGGCGGGGTTAAGTAAAACCACCGCCCGACGCTATCTGGAACACTGCGTGGAAATCGGCTTTCTGGATGTGGAAATGCTATACGGCAAAATCGGCCATCCGCGGCGGATGTACCGCCGCGCCGTCGGCACATCGTAACGCCGTCTCCCGCGCCGGGGAGAGGGCGGTAATTCAGAATCCGCGCTGCTCTTTAATAAGCTCCCAGGCTTTCTGGATCTCTTGCGCTTTCTGCTTGGCCATCTCCATCATCTCCGGCGGCAAGCCTTTCGCCACCAGTTTATCCGGATGGTGTTCGTTCATCAGTTTACGATAGGCGCGCTTAACGGTCGCGGCGTCATCAGTGGGCTTTACCCCTAATACGTTACAGGCATCTTCAAGGGTTGGCCCTCGCTGCGCCTGCTGCCAACCGGCATGGCCGCCGCGCTGGCCATACGATTGCTGCTGCGACTCACCGCCAAACTGCGCGCCGCCCTGCATCATACGCAGGAACTGATCGAACTGGGCGCGGGAAATCCCCAGCTCATCGGCAATAACAAACAGCACTTCACGCTCATTCGGATGCAACTCGCCATCGGCGAAGGCGGTTTGCAACTGAATTTCCAGAAACATCCGAATTAAATCAAAGCGCCCAAAACAGACGCTACGCAGCTGACGCATTTTCTCGCGCAGCGGATAATCATCTGATTTTCCGACCCGAAATGCCTGCTGTGCCGCGGTACGCGCTTCGCCATGCAGATTCATCCGATCCATCATCAGACTGGCGACATGAATATCCGCTTCAGTGACACGCCCTTTCGATTTGGTCAGATGCCCCATCACTTCAAAAGTGGTGGAAAAAAACAGCGACTGGCGCTCCTGCTGGTTGGCAAACACATTCAAACGGCGACTACGTGCACGGTCAAACATATGCCCGACTAAGAAGCCCAGCACCACGCCCCAGAAGCCGCCCCCCATCATCAACGCCACCGCAACGCCAATTATTTTCCCCAAATACTGCATAGACTCCCCAATCTCTCAGCCGCCAGTTAAGCTATATCTGACCGCACATTACAAAGCGCTGACGCCTCGGTCAATTATGGGACATAGCCTATAATTTGCTTTATCATACTCGTCATTCTACACGGTGCCTAACGCTCGGGAATAAAACGGGCCGGATTAACACTAGCGCGATTAAGATGAGTACGTTAGGCTCTGACCGTTTGCAAGCCGCTGCTACATGATGACGGAACAACAAATACAACGTATGAAAAAACGTATTCCCAGCCTACTGGCAACCATGATTGCCAGCGCCTTGTATAGCCAACAAGGCTTCGCTGCCGATCTCGCCACGCAGTGTATGCTTGGCGTCCCTGCCTATACACGTCCTTTGGTTGAAGGGAAGCCCAACGACCTGCCGGTGACGATTAATGCCGATCACGCGAAAGGCAACTATCCTGATAATGCCGTATTTACCGGCAACGTTGATATTAATCAGGGGAACAGCCGTCTCCAGGCCGATGAGGTTCAGCTTCATCAGCAGCAGGCCGCAGGCCAGGCGCAACCCGTACGCACGATTGACGCCCTCGGCCATGTTCACTATGACGACAATCAGGTGATCCTGAAAGGGCCGAAGGCCTGGTCGAATCTGAACACCAAAGATACTAACGTCTGGCAGGGCGATTACCAAATGGTGGGTCGTCAGGGCCGCGGCAGCGCTGACCTGATGAAGCAGCGCGGCGAAAACCGCTATACGATATTAGAAAACGGCAGCTTTACCTCCTGCCTGCCAGGGTCTGACACCTGGAGCGTCGTCGGCAGCGAAGTTATCCACGACCGCCAGGAGCAGGTGGCGGAAATCTGGAACGCGCGGTTTAAACTCGGCTCGGTGCCGATTTTTTACAGCCCTTACCTGCAACTGCCGGTAGGCGATAAACGCCGCTCAGGCTTCCTGATCCCGAACGCCAAATACAGTACCAAAAACGGCGTGGAGTTCTATCTTCCTTACTACTGGAATATCGCGCCTAACTTCGATGCCACGTTGACCCCGCACTACATGAGCAAGCGCGGCGGCGTCATGTGGGAAAACGAGTTCCGCTATCTCACCGAGGCGGGCACCGGCCTGCTGGAGTTCGATTATCTGCCATCGGATAGCATTTATCGCAACGATCACCCGGACGACGGCAACAGCCGCCGTTGGTTGTTCTACTGGAAGCATTCCGGCGTTATCGACCAGGTGTGGCGTCTGAATGCCGACTACACCAAAGTCAGCGATCCCGATTACTTCAACGATTTTAGCTCCAAATACGGTTCCAGTACCGACGGCTACGCCACGCAAAAACTGAGCGCGGGCTACGCCAATCAGAACTTTGACGCCACCGTGTCGACGAAGCAGTTCCAGGTCTTTAACCGGGAATCAAGTAACGCCTATTCCGCCGAACCGCAGCTGGATGTCAATTATTATCAGAACGATGTCGGCCCGTTTGATACCCATCTTTATGGCCAGGCGGTGCACTTTGTTAACTCAAACAGCAATATGCCGGAAGCCACCCGGGTTCACTTTGAACCGACCATCGATCTGCCGCTGTCTAACGGCTGGGGAAGTCTCGATACCGAGGCAAAACTGCTGGCAACGCATTATCAGCAGAGCAACCTTGATACTTATAACGCAGCCAACGGGACTGACTATAAAGATTCCGTTAACCGCGTCATGCCGCAGTTTAAAGTCGATGGCAAAATGGTTTTCGAGCGCGATATGCAAGAGAACTACACCCAGACGCTTGAACCGCGCGTGCAGTATCTGTATATCCCCTATCGTGACCAGAGCAAGATCGGCAGCTACGACTCCACGCTGCTGCAATCGGACTACAATGGCCTGTTCCGCGACCGCACCTATAGCGGCCTCGACCGTATTGCTTCGGCCAATCAGCTGACTACCGGCGTCACATCGCGCGTTTATGATTCCGCCGCCGTTGAACGTTTTAATATTTCCGTTGGTCAAATCTACTATTTCACCGAGGCACGAACCGGTGACGATAACATCAACTGGGAGAACAACGACACGCGAGGTTCACTGGTATGGGCTGGCGACACCTACTGGCGCATCACCGATGACTGGGGTTTACGCGGGGGCATTCAGTACGATACGCGTCTGGATAACGTCGCAACCGGCAACGGAACCGTGGAATACCGTCGCGACGAAAACCGTTTAGTACAACTTAACTACCGTTACGCAAGCCCGGAGTACATTCAGGCGACACTGCCTTCGTATTCCACCGCTAAGCAGTATAAAGATGGGATTTCGCAGGTAGGTATCACCGCCAGCTGGCCAATCGTCGATCGTTGGGCTGTCGTCGGCGCGTACTACTACGACACGAATACCAGAAAATCAGCGAACCAGATGTTAGGGGTGCAGTATAGCTCCTGCTGTTACGCTATCCGCGTCGGCTATGAACGCAAGATCAACGGCTGGGATAACGACAGCAGCGAAAGCAAATACGATAATACCTTCGGCTTTAACATTGAGCTGCGTGGTCTGAGTTCCAACTACGGCCTCGGCACCCAACAAATGCTGCGTTCGAACATTTTACCGTACCAGAGCTCCCTGTGATGTGGCTGGTTTACAACGTAATCCGCAATTGCGGTTAATTGAAATGGAAAAAGTATGAAGAACTGGAAAACGCTGCTTCTCGGTATCGCCATGATCGCGAATACCAGTTTCGCTGCCCCACAGGTTATCGATAAAGTAGCGGCTGTCGTCAATAATGGCGTTGTTCTGGAAAGCGACGTCGATGGTTTGATGCAATCGGTAAAACTTAACGCCCACCAGGCCGGGCAGCAGTTGCCGGATGACGCAACCTTACGTCATCAGATCCTCGAACGGCTGATCATGGACCAGATCATTCTGCAGATGGGCCAGAAAATGGGCGTGAAGATCTCTGACGATCAGCTCGACCAGGCCATCGCCAACATCGCCAAACAAAACAATATGACCATGGATCAGATGCGTAGCCGTCTGGCCTATGACGGGATCAACTACAACACCTATCGTAATCAAATTCGCAAAGAGATGTTGATTGCGGAAGTGCGTAACAATGAAGTTCGTCGTCGCATCACCATTCTGCCGCAGGAAGTGGAAACGCTGGCCAAACAGATTGGCGATCAGAACGATGCCAGCACCGAACTGAATCTTAGCCACATCCTGATCCCGCTGCCGGAAAATCCAACTTCCGAGCAGGTTGCCGCTGCGCAGGCGCAGGCAAACTCGGTGGTTGAGCAGGCGCGCAACGGCGCAGACTTCGGCAAACTGGCTATTACCTATTCTGCCGACCAGCAGGCGCTGAAAGGCGGCCAGATGGGATGGGGGCGTATTCAGGAGCTGCCAGGCATCTTTGCTCAGGCGCTGAGTACCGCGAAGAAAGGCGATATTGTTGGCCCGATTCGTTCCGGCGTTGGCTTCCATATCCTGAAGGTTAACGATATGCGCGGCGGCAACCAGAACATCTCGGTCACCGAAGTTCACGCTCGTCATATTCTGCTGAAACCGTCGCCGATTATGAACAACGATCAGGCACGCGAGAAGCTGGAGCAGATCGCGGCTGACATTAAGAGCGGTAAAACCACCTTCGCTCAGGCAGCGAAAGCGTTTTCCGAAGATCCTGGTTCCGCCAACCAGGGCGGTGATTTAGGCTGGGCGACGCCGGATGTCTTCGATCCGGCGTTCCGCGATGCGCTGATGCATCTCAACAAAGGTCAGATCAGCGCCCCGGTTCGCTCCTCTTTCGGCTGGCACCTGATTCAGCTGCTGGATACCCGCAAAGTTGACAAAACCGATGCCGCGCAAAAAGACCGCGCTTACCGCATGCTGATGAACCGCAAATTCTCTGAAGAAGCGGCCACCTGGATGCAGGAACAGCGCGCCAGCGCCTACGTTAAGATTCTGAACAACTAATCGCATAAGCCTCATACACAACATCGTTCAGGGTGTATCGAGGCGGCTAAGCGAATCGCCCCGGCCTTTGACCGGGGTGACGAAGCGCAGCCAGTAAAAGATCGTCTGAAGGATGAAGTGTATGAATCGCGTTGTTATCACTCCCGGCGAACCCGCAGGGATTGGCCCCGACCTCGTGGTGCAGCTTGCACAGCGCGACTGGCCGGTCGAACTGGTCGTTTGCGCTGACGGCGCGCTGTTGTCTGACAGAGCAAAGCTGCTCGGTCTCTCTTTATCCCTTTTGCCTTACGAACCCACGCAGCCGGCGACACCGCAACGCGCAGGTACCCTGACGCTGCTTCCCGTCGCCCTCAATGCGCCGGTTGAACCGGGCGTGCTCAACGTCAAAAACGGCGGTTATGTGGTCGACACGCTGGCTCGCGCCTGCGATGGTTGCCTGAACGGCGAATTCGCCGCGCTGATTACCGGGCCGGTGCATAAAGGTATTATCAACGACGCGGGAATCCCCTTTACCGGCCATACTGAGTTCTTCGAAGCGCGTTCACAGGCCAGTAAAGTGGTCATGATGCTGGCAACCGAAGCGCTTCGCGTGGCGTTGGTGACCACCCATCTGCCGCTCAAAGCGGTAAGCGAGGCGATCACCCCCGAGCTGCTGCGCGAAATCATCACCATCCTCGATCATGATTTGCGCAGCAAATTTGGCATCAAGGACCCGCACGTACTGGTTTGCGGCCTGAACCCGCATGCGGGTGAAGGCGGCCATATGGGCACGGAAGAGATCGATACGATAATTCCGGTGCTGGAAGAGATGCGCGCGAAGGGCATGAACCTCAGCGGCCCGTTACCGGCGGATACCCTGTTTCAGGCAAAATATCTCGACCATGCCGATGCGGTACTCGCGATGTATCACGATCAGGGCCTGCCCGTGCTAAAATACCAGGGCTTTGGCCGCGGCGTGAATATTACGCTCGGTTTACCTTTTATTCGCACTTCCGTTGACCACGGTACCGCGCTTGAACTCGCGGGCCAGGGGAAAGCGGAAGTCGGCAGTTTTATCACGGCGCTTAATCTCGCCATCAAAATGATTGTTAATACTCAATGAATAATCGAGTCCATCAGGGCCACTTAGCCCGTAAACGCTTCGGGCAAAACTTTCTCAACGATCGCTTCGTGATCGACAGCATTGTCTCGGCCATCAATCCACAAAAAGGTCAGGCAATGGTTGAAATCGGCCCCGGCCTCGCCGCGCTGACCGAGCCGGTCGGCGAACGCCTCGACCAGTTGACCGTCATCGAGCTGGACCGCGATCTGGCCGCCCGTCTGCAAACCCACCCGTTTCTCGGGCCAAAGCTGACGATTTATCAGCAGGATGCCATGACCATGAACTTCGGCGAGCTGTCCCGGAACCTGGGCCAGCCGCTGCGCGTTTTCGGCAACCTGCCATATAACATCTCAACGCCGCTCATGTTTCATCTGTTCAGCTATACTGATGCCATTGCCGATATGCACTTTATGCTACAAAAAGAGGTGGTCAATCGTCTGGTCGCCGGGCCGAACAGTAAGGCGTATGGTCGGTTAAGCGTAATGGCGCAGTATTACTGCCAGATAATCCCGGTGCTTGAAGTGCCGCCGAGCGCCTTTACGCCGCCGCCTAAAGTCGATTCCGCCGTCGTACGTCTGGTGCCTTACCGCACATTGCCCCATCCGGTAAAAGAAGTACGCGTGCTGAGCCGTATTACGACCGAGGCGTTTAACCAGCGGCGCAAAACCATCCGCAACAGCCTTGGTAATCTGTTCAGCATAGAGGTTCTGAGCGAACTGGGCATCGATCCGGCAATGCGCGCAGAGAATATTTCCGTGGCGCAGTACTGTCAGCTAGCTAACTGGTTATCCGATCATCCCCCTGTCAAGGAGAGCTAACCATGATTAATTCGCCCCGAATGTGTGTGCAGGTGCAAAGCGTCTATATCGAATCGCAATCTTCCCCGGAAGAAGAGCGCTACGTCTTCGCTTATACCGTCACCATTCGCAATCTGGGGCGGACTCAGGTTCAGCTTCTTGGCCGCTACTGGCTTATCACCAACGGTCATGGTCGTGAGACCGAAGTTCAGGGGGAAGGGGTTGTCGGCGAACAGCCATATATTCCCGCTGGCGGCGAATTTCAATACACCAGCGGCGCGGTTATCGAAACGCCGCTGGGCACCATGCAGGGTCATTATGAAATGATCGATGTGAACGGTACGCCGTTCGCCATTGAAATCCCTGTTTTCCGTCTCGCAGTACCAACGCTCATCCATTAAAACAATGTCTACATACCTTATTGGCGACGTTCACGGTTGTTACGATGAATTGATCGCATTATTAGAGCAGGTGGAGTTTAATCCTGAGGTTGATACCCTGTGGCTCACCGGCGATCTGGTCGCGCGCGGTCCCGGTTCTCTCGAAGTGCTGCGTTTCGTGAAACAGCTTGGCGATAGCGTACGCATCGTCCTGGGTAATCACGATCTTCATCTGCTGGCGGTTTTCGCCGGTATCAGCCGCAATAAGCCGAAGGATCGGCTAAAAGCACTGCTTGAAGCGCCTGATGCCGATGAGTTGCTCAACTGGCTGCGTCGCCAGCCGATGATGCAAATCGATGAAGAGAAAAAGCTGGTGATGACCCATGCCGGGATTACCCCGCAATGGGATCTGGCCACCGCCAGACAGTGCGCTCGCGATGTGGAAGCGGTGCTGTCCAGCGACTCCTACCCGTTCTTCCTCGACGCCATGTACGGCGATATGCCAAATAACTGGAGCAATGAACTCAGCGGCCTGGCGCGCCTGCGCTTTATTTCCAACGCCTTTACCCGCATGCGCTACTGTTTTCCGAACGGGCAACTGGATATGTACGCCAAAGAGGCGCCGGAAAACGCCCCCGCGCCGCTAAAACCGTGGTTTGCCATTCCTGGCCCGGTGGCCAGCGAATACAGCATTGCTTTCGGTCATTGGGCTTCGCTGGAAGGAAAAGGCACGCCGGAAGGGATCTATGCGCTGGATACCGGCTGCTGCTGGGGCGGGGATCTCACCTGCCTGCGCTGGGAAGATAAACGCTACTTTGTGCAGCCGTCGAACCGTCATCTTGATTCAGGCAAAGGCGAAGCGGTAAACGCCTGAGTCTTATGTTGTCGGCTGGATAAGGCGTTTACGCCGCTATCCGGCATTCACGCCACATCATTATCTGAGATAGCTGCTTATCAGGCCGACAAATCTGCATGACCACGACCGATTAACGACGTTCCAGAATCTCGAAACAGTAGCTATGAGAGTTCTGCGCGTCGGCGTCGTGGAACTCACTGAATACGGACTCCCACTGATCCGGATCGTAATCCGGGAAGTGGGTATCACCCTCGACTTCCGCGTCAATATGCGTCAGATAGAGCTTGTGCGCTTTCGGCAGAAACTGTTCATAAACACGACCGCCGCCAATCACCATCATCTCTTCGACATCGCCGCAGGCGGCAATGGCTTCATCAACCGATTTTACCCACTGTACGCGTTCGTCGGTGCCCGGCTGGCTGCTGATAACAATATTTTTACGCCCGGGTAAAGGGCGACCAATGGATTCCCAGGTCAGACGCCCCATCACTACCGGTTTGTTTAACGTGTTGCGCTTAAACCAGGCGAGATCGGCGGGCACATTCCACGGCATGGCGTTTTCCATACCGATAACGCGATCGACCGCTAACGCCGCAATAAGACTGATCATTGATTAATTCCCGAATACAAAAAATTGCCGCCACTATACGGAAAGCGTAATACTTCGTCGACTGGACAGAGAGTAAAGAATAAGGAAATTTTTAGATTTGCTGGCAAGCCCACGTAAGCCTGGTGAGCCGCCAGCAGCGGATTTAAATGGAAAACAAAATATTACTTGTAAAACTCACGTGACACCCTGAATTCATTTCATGACACCGGCTTATTCTGCGGCTCATCAGCAATATCGCCAGTATGTATTCCTTCTTCCGTCCCCTGCCAGCCATGACGCTGAACCAGCGACAAATGGTTGCGATCTTCGTTGATGATATCGGCCAGCATCTCGCTGGTACGCTTGAACACCGCCACCCGGGAAGCCGAATCGTTTTCCGCCATGACCACCATCTCCTCAACCATTTGCAGATTAAAACGGCGGAACAGATCGGCGCGCTCCCTGGCCTCGTATGCCCCCAGCCCCAGAGCCTCCAGGGTCATGCGCCCGGATCTCAGCGCCGCTTCAAAGGTTTCACGTTCCGGTGCTTCTATCCCGGCCTGACGCAACTTGATGTAATGGTTAACATCACGGGCACGGGAAATAATGTGCAGATGCGGAAAGTGCTCTTTTGCCAGTTCCACCAGTTGCAGGCTGGTCTGCGGATCATCGATAGCGTTAATCAACACTTCCGCATTCTCCGCCCCGGCGGATTCCAGCAGATCAGCGCGCGTGGCATCGCCGTAAAACACTTTCATATCAAATTTGCGCAAGGTATCGATATGGTCAGGATCATGATCGAGGATAACCATCTTTACGCCGCTGGAGAGCAGCACACGACCGACGATCTGCCCATAACGACCAAATCCGGCGATAATCACCCGCGGCTGCTCTTCATCAATTTCATCAGCTTCGCGCTGCTGGCCCCCCGTAGATTTTTCCAGACGCGTCAGCAATACCAGCAGAATCGGCGTTGCCGCCATCGACAGTGCGACGGCCAGCGTTAACGCCTTCGCCCATTCGCTGTCCAGCACATGGGCCATCTGCGCTGCGCTGAACACGACAAAGGCAAACTCACTCCCCTGTCCCAGCAGTACCGCAAACCAGCGGCGCTGGGCGCGCGGTACGCTCAGCGGTTTGGCAATCAGCCACAGCATCAGGGATTTAATCACCAGAAAACCCACCAGTAAAATCAGAATGCGCAGCGGATGGGTCGCCAGGGTACCAAAATCGACAGACATGCCGACACCGATAAAAAAGAGCCCCATCAACAGGCCCTTAAACGGTTCGATATCGCTTTCCAGCGCGTGACGATACTCCGAGCTCGCCAGCAGCACCCCGGCAAGGAACGCGCCCATCGCCATCGACAGGCCAACCTCTTCGAGCAGCAATCCGAAACCAAATACGAGAAACAAGGCCACGGCGCTGAACACTTCTCGCAGGCCGGAACGTGCGGCAAAGCGCAGCATCGGTCGGGTAAGGTAGCGCCCGAGCACCACCACCAGCGCCAGCGCCCCCACGACCTTCAGCGCCGACAGGGCAAACGCGCCCAGCGTCGTCGAGCCGCCGCTCGCCGCCAGCAGCGGGATCATCGCCACCAGCGGAATAGCGGCAATATCCTGGAATAGCAGCACCGCAAAAGCGCTACGGCCCAGTTGCGTCACCATCAGGTTACGCTCGTTCATCACCTGCATCGCAATCGCCGTTGAGGAGAGCGCCAGAGTCATACCTATCAGCTCCGCCACCTGCCAGCGCAGGCCAAGCGACATACAGAACAGCCCAATCAGCGTGCCGCAGACCACCATCTGCAACGCCCCACCGCCGAACACCGAAGCGCGCAGCTTCCACAGGCGCTGAGGATCCAGTTCCAGGCCAATGACAAACAGCATCAGCACCACGCCGATTTCAGCAAAGTGCAGAATTGACTCAGCATCCGTGACCAGCCGCAGCCCCCACGGGCCGATAATACACCCGGCGATTAAATAGCCGAGCACCGATCCCAGCCCACAGCGCACGGCAATCGGGACAATCAGCGCGGCAGAACCTAAATAGATCAGCGCCTGTATAAGCGTGTGGCTATCCATTCTGATGTGCCTCCTGCCATTCTATTAAACGTTGCCGATAATGGCGCGCCTGCGCCTGGAGGGTTTCATCATCACAGACGAACGTGCAATGAATGGCGAACGGTGGTAACCACTTCATGCCACAGTACAGACTGGTCGCCTGTAGCGGCTGGGCCAGAACATCAAAACCGGGAAAAGCGCCAGTATCAAAGTGGCTTTCACCGCCGCCGGTCGTCACCGCCCACATCAGCGATTTACCGCGCAGCGCGCTGCCGTTGTGACCATATGCCCAGCCGTGCGACAGGACTTTATCCATCCACAGTTTCAGCAACGGCGGCACGCTGTACCACTGCATCGGATGCTGCCAGATAACCAGATCGGCGCGAACCAGCGCCGCCTGTTCGGCGGCGACGTCGATATTAAAATCAGGGTACAGTTGATAGAGGGAGCGTATCTCTACGCCGTCAAGCCTCCCTGCCTGCTCAAGCATCCGCTTATTCGCATGCGAGTGCTGCGGATAAGGGTGCGCATAAATTATAAGAATCATTGATTAGCCTGCATTCGCTCCTGTAGTAATCAGCAAGAGTGTAGACAGTTAATCAAAACGCTTACAACGATAAGTGCGATCTATACCGCGTTATTTTACGCATTCCGCGGCTGTTTATTGACCGCGATATCCGACTCGGAGGTATCAAGGTCGCACTTCTTCGGCAACAAGAAAGTGATGGTTCCGGCAATGATCAACGACCCGGCCAACGCACAGACCGCGACGTTCTGACCATAAAGATAAATCATCACGCCGACCAGATATGGACCGCAAAAACCGCCAAGGTTACCCAGACCATTAATCACACCACGAGCGCTCCCGGCCACTTCCGGCGAGGCGATACGTCCGGGCATCGACCAGAATGGGCTGGTTGCCGACTTCAGGAAGAAACCACAGACCACCAGCGCAATATAAGCCGCCACCACATGCTCGCGCAGCACGACTGAGGCCACCAGCGCCGCCGCGAAGCAGTAGAGCGAGAAACGAACCCACAGACGACGTTTACCACTGCGATCGCTGAATAGCGAGATCGCGTAGATCCCGGCCAGGGTCGCGATGAACGGCAGTATGGCGAGGAATCCGACGCTAGCCATACTACCGCCGGTCAGTCCTTTAAGGATCGTCGGCAGCCATAGCGTGTAACCATAATCACCGGTCTGGTAAAAGAAGTTGAGGATCACCAGCTTCATCAGGCCAGGGTTACGGAACACGTCTTTCACCGGCGCATTGCTCACTGGCGCTTCGGCCAGTTTTACCGCTCGTTCAGCCGCAAGCGTAGTGACAAGATATTGACGCTCGCTTTCCGGCAACCAGCGGGCTTCTTCCGGGCGGTCGCTAATCATAAACCACCATACCGCCAGCACGACTACCGACAGCAGCCCTTCGATGATAAACAGCCAGCGCCAGTCCAGCGCCGCAATAATGGCGCCCGACACTGGCGCGGTCAGCATGCCGCCCAGTGGGGCAAACATCATCACAAAAGCATTCGCCCGACCAAGCTCTTTTTCCGGAAACCAGTTGCTGATCATCGTCAGCACCACCGGCAGCATGCCGCCTTCAGAGACCCCGAGAATAAAACGTAACACCAGCAATTGATATTCATGAGTCACAAAACCGGTGGCGATAGACACAACCGCCCAGGCGATCAGTGACCAGGCAATAAACGTCTTGCCACTGCCGTTTACCGCAATTCTGCCGCCGGGTATTTGCAGAAATAAATAACCAATAAAAAATATTCCGCTGGCGACACCAGCCATCTGACTGGTAATACCTAAATCCGTTTCCATTCCGCCGGGCAGCGCAAAACTAATATTAACCCGGTCCATAAACGAAATAATACAAGCAATCAATACCGGCGTAATAATACGCAGCCAGCGGGTGCTGGGAATTTTATCGTTCATATATCGCACTCTCTATGCAGAGGTTATCATTGTAATAAAGTGAGCGTAGGGACAGAGAAATAAACGTGAGAATTAATTAATTGCGTTCGGCAATACCGTACCGGCGAAATAAGCCGCCACATTGGCATAAACCACATCGCTCATTTTCTGCCGCGTCTCATGAGTGGCGCTGGCAACATGCGGCTGTAGTACTACATTATTGAGCGCAATCAGCTCTGCCGGTACATTTGGCTCATCTTCGAAGACGTCAAGACCGGCTCCGGCGATAACACCGTTTTGTAACGCCTGGATCAGTGCTTTCTCGTCCACCAGCGAGCCGCGGGCAATATTAATCAGCCAGGCATGTTTCGGCATGACGTTAAACACGGAAGCGTCAATCAGCCCGCGATTAGCTTCGCCTCCCGAGGCGGCAATCACCAGGAAGTCGCTTTCATGGGCCAGCGTGTGCAGGTCCGCGCACCACTGATAACTGAGTCCTTTCACTTTTTTGCGATCCGTATAAAGCACCTCCATATCGAATCCGCGGGCGCGGCGAGCGATAGCCTGGCCGATATTGCCCATCCCCAGCAGGCCGATGCGTTTGCCGCTCACCTGAGTCGCCAGCGGCAGCCCGCCGGTCAGCCAGCGCCCTTCCCGCACGAAACGATCGCCCTGACACAACTGACGCGAACCGGCCAGCAGAAGCCCCATCGCCAGGTCGGCGACATCGTTGGTCAACACGCCAGAAGTAATAGAGACGGCGATCTGTCGGGTGCGGGTGAACTCCAAATCGACGGCATCGGTACCCACGCCGAAGATAGCAATCAACCCAACGTGCGGCAGCAGCTCCAGAACGCTGTTCTGAACGCCAACATCACCCCGGGTGACCACGACCGCAATGTTCTCCCCCTGTTCGCGCAGAAAAGCGATCGGATCGTCCTGCTCATACAGGCGATACAACGGAAACTCGGCGGCCAGCTGCGCCTGTAGGGTATCGATAACGGGAGCCACTAAAAGGACGGCGCGGGTAATAGCATTATTCATCAGATCACCTGTTTGATATTTCAGTACGACGGTAGTCACTATCAAACGGGTTTTCTATGTGGTTTTTTGCGATCTGCATCACGCTGAATCGTGTTAAAAATAGCTGTTACGCGCTCCGTGATCGCTAAGACAAAACCGGCCTGCAGCGGCATGACAGCGGAAAATACGTTAACGTTCCGCTAACACCGCGCCATTAACGGTCAGGCAGGGTTAAATTGTTTCCCCCATCGACAAGCGATAATGCAGATCGACTTTCTCAATCGTGGGCAGTCCTTTGATTTTCTTAATTAAAATTTCCGTTGCGACTTTACCCATTTCAAAGCGTGGCGTCAGTACGCTGGCAAGACGCGGGGAGACGATCTGCCCGATCTCCAGACCATGAAAACCGGCAATCGCCAGTTCCTGCGGCACATTGATACCGGAAGCCAGGCACTCCTGTAACACGCCAACGGCAAGATCGTCATTGGTACAAAGAATCGCATCCATATCTGCGTACATCTGACGAGCGAGGGTCATCATCCCGGTTCCTATCGACACCGACGACACTTTGTTCGGCGCGATACGTCCCTGCGGCAATCCAGCATTGGTCATCGCCTGACAGTAACCGGCATAGCGCTGCTCATCTCGCACGTCGGACATCGAACCAAAATAGATTACCCGCCGCTTACCGCTCGCCAGCAGCATATTGGTCATATCGAATCCGGCGTTGAAGTTATCAAAGCCGACATTAATGCGCCCGACGTTATCCGTCAGCCCCATCACCTCGGCCACGGGAATCTTTGCCGCATTGAGGTATTTATCCGCCCGCAACGTATGGACCGACTCGGTTAGCAGCAGACCTTTAACGTTAAAGGCTAACACAGCGGCAATCTGCTCCTCTTCACGCTGACGGTCATAGTCGTAATTCACCACCAGCGTCTGATAACCGTGGGTAGCGGTGACCGACTCAATCCCGGCCAGCAGATCGGCAAAAATTTGATTATGAAAGGAGGGAATAAGCACGCCAATACGCGGAACGGCAACGCTAATCATCGCCGGATTATCAGGGTCCGGTTCGTAGCCGATTTCGGCAATAACGCTGGCGATACGCTCTGCCGTTTCCGGCTTGACCTTGTCCGGCGTACGTAAATAGCGGCTGACGGTCATCTTAGTTACGCCTGCCAGCGCTGCAATATCATTGAGCGTAATGCGTTGTGCTTTCATTTATCGACCCGTCAAATACATCCACTGCATCAGGCCATTATGCCTGTCACAGGTTAAAAAGAGAATCTTACGGCTCCCGTGTTAACCTGCTGAGCTACGGTAATTTCCATCCCGCTTCACGTTTAGCGTAACCCCTTTTGGTAACACCGTTTTGAGTGATCTGCATCACAGTTTTACCCAACAAAAATCCGTGAGATAGAGCACAGGTTATTCCGGTTACGTTTTTTATCAAATCAGAATTACCGGGCGCAACATCATTTATATTCAGCCGTTAATCAGGACATCAAGATGAAAGATCTTTTCAGCTTACAAGGCAAACGTATTTTAATTACTGGCGCAGGACAAGGGATTGGCTTTGTCATGGCGCAGGGCCTTGCGCAATATGGTGCGGAAATTATTATTAACGATATTTCAGCATCGCGCGCTGATGATGCGGTAATGAAATTACGCGATGAAGGTGCTACCGCGCATGCTGCGGTATTTAATGTTACCGATGCCGATTCCGTAGAAAACGCGATTAATCAAATTGAAAATGAAACCGGCGCAATTGATGTCTTATTTAATAATGCCGGAATTCAGCGCCGTCATCCGTTTACCGAGTTTCCGGTACAGGAATGGAATGACGTTATTTCGGTAAACCAAACCGCCGTATTTCTCGTTTCCCAGGCCGTTGCTAAACGCATGATTAGCCGCCAGCAGGGAAAAATCGTCAATATCTGTTCGATGCAGAGCGAACTGGGACGCGACACGATCACCCCATATGCTGCGGCGAAAGGCGCGGTGAAGATGTTAACCCGCGGGATGTGCGTCGAGCTGGCGCGCTACAACATCCAGGTCAACGGTATCGCGCCGGGTTACTTTAAAACGGCGATGACAAAGGCGCTGGTTGACGATCAAGCCTTCACCGACTGGCTATGCAAACGTACCCCCGCCGCCCGCTGGGGTGACCCGCAGGAGCTGGTTGGCGCAGCGGTATTCTTATCATCCAAAGCCTCGGATTTCGTTAACGGTCACCTGCTGTTCGTCGATGGCGGCATGCTTGTCGCCGTCTGAACAAGGAGTTCACTCACTATGGCAGGGCAATGCATTATTTTAATGGGCGTCTCCGGGACCGGCAAAACCACCGTCGGTCAGGCCTTAGCCCAGGCGCTTGGCGCAAAATTTATCGATGGTGACGATCTGCATCCGCGGAAAAATATCGTCAAAATGGCCGCCAGCCAGCCGCTTGATGATGACGATCGCCAGCCGTGGCTGGAGCGCATCGGCGATGTGATTTTCAGCCTTGGACAGAAGAACGAGTCCGGCGTACTGGTGTGCTCAGCGCTGAAAAAGCGCTACCGCAACCAGCTGCGCGAGGGCAACCCCCATTTGCGCTTCCTGTGGCTGACCGGCGACTATGACTGCATTTTGCAGCGTATGCAGACGCGTAAGGGCCACTTTATGCCAGAGGCCTTGTTGCGCAGCCAGTTCGCCACCCTGGAGACGCCGGACGCCAGCGAAAGCGATGTTTTAGCCGTCGATATCACGCCCGATGTCCCGGACATCGTGGCGCATTCCATCACGCTACTCAACCATCATCAACGACAGGGGATCCCGGCATGATTATTGATACCTTAACCGCCGCCGCCAAAAATAACGTTTACCCACCGGTTATCCGCAAAGCGTTACAGGCGGTATTGCAGCAGGATCCACAGACACTGCCACCGGGGAAATACACCATTGATGGCGATAATCTGTTTTTTACCGTCGTTGAAGGCAGGACGAAACCGCTGGTGGAACAGCGCCCAGAATATCATCATCAGTACATAGATATTCATATTGTACTGAAAGGCGAGGAGATTATCGGTGCCGGTAATCAGGGTCTGGAGATCGTAGAAGATGGCCCGTTTAATACGGCGCATGATATTGGGTTCTGTCAGAAAATCAGCAGCGAAACGCTGATTCATCTGTACCCCGAGGAACTGGCGATTCTGTTCCCCGGAGAGCTGCACCGGCCAATGTCCGCCATGGATACGGGCGCCCCGCTGCGCAAGATTATTGTCAAAATAGACCACGCCTTGCTTTAATGAATCGGCCTCGCAGCAATTCCAGCGAGCCCATAGATAGCGTTTAGATATCCTGCTCATCTATCAGTTGAGCATCCAGGCATAGGTTTCGGTCGTTCCACGCCTGTCGGTGCCCAAACGTATGGCGACACTTTACGCCTCATGATAATGCGCAGGATCTTGCCGCAACAAAAAAAGCGCCTCCGGCGTCGACCACCGGAGGCGCTTTTATCAACAAATTACCTTACTTTTTAATTTGCGCGTGCATTTCCTGTACCGATGTCACCTTCTCCATTGCGTTGGCATTCAGCGCCATCGTGGTGGCGAACCCGCCGTTCAGCGTAGTGTCATAGTGTACTTTGTACTGTAGCGCACTGCGGCGAATCAGCTTGGAGTCTTCAATCGCCTGACGACCTGCGGTGGTGTTGATAATGTAGGTGTATTCGCCATTCTTGATGCGATCCTGAATATGCGGACGACCTTCATGCACTTTGTTCACCAGACGCGGGTTGATACCGGCTTCGCCCAGCACAATCGCCGTGCCGTGAGTTGCATCCAGTTCAAAACCAAACTTCAGCAGTTTCGCCGCCAGATCCACCACGCGCTCTTTGTCGCCTTCGCGCACGGAGAGCAGCGCACGGCCCGATTTCTTCATCGTTGAGTTACTGCCCAGTTGCGCCTTAGCGAACGCCTCCGCGAAGGTGCGGCCTACGCCCATCACTTCACCGGTAGAGCGCATTTCCGGCCCTAACAGCGGGTCAACGCCAGGGAACTTGTTAAACGGCAGCACCACCTCTTTCACCGAGTAGTACGGTGGGATAATTTCTTTCGTCACGCCCTGCTCGGCCAGCGATTTGCCCGCCATCACGCGCGCCGCCACTTTCGCCAGCGGCACGCCGGTGGCTTTCGAGACGAACGGCACGGTACGCGCCGCACGCGGGTTGACTTCAATCAGATAAACTTCGTTGTTTTTGACCGCGAACTGTACGTTCATCAGACCGCGCACCTGCAGCTCAAACGCCAGCTTCTGCACCTGCTCGCGCATCACATCCTGAATCTCCTGGCTCAGGGTGTAGGCGGGCAGCGAACAGGCGGAGTCGCCGGAGTGGACGCCCGCCTGCTCGATATGCTCCATGATACCGCCAATCAGCACCATTTCGCCGTCGCAGATGGCGTCCACATCCACTTCCACCGCATCGTCAAGGAAGCGATCCAGCAGCACAGGCGCATCGTTGGAGACGCTGACGGCGGTCTGGAAGTAGCGACGCAGGTCGATTTCATCATAGACAATTTCCATCGCCCGCCCACCGAGAACGTAGGACGGACGCACCACCAGCGGGTAGCCAATCTCTTTCGCCTTCTCAACGGCCTGCTCAATCGCCGTCACGGTGGCGTTAGCCGGTTGTTTCAGCTTCAGGCGGTCAACCGCATGCTGGAAGCGCTCACGGTCTTCCGCGCGGTCAATCGCGTCCGGGCTGGTGCCGATAACCGGCACGCCAGCCGCTTCCAGCGCACGCGCCAGCTTCAGCGGCGTCTGGCCGCCGTACTGGACAATAACGCCTTTCGGCTTCTCGATACGCACGATTTCCAGCACATCTTCCAGCGTCACCGGTTCGAAGTAGAGGCGGTCAGAGGTGTCGTAGTCGGTAGAAACGGTTTCCGGGTTACAGTTGACCATAATGGTCTCGTAGCCGTCTTCGCGCAGCGCCAGTGAAGCGTGTACGCAGCAGTAGTCAAACTCAATACCCTGACCGATACGGTTCGGGCCGCCGCCGAGGACCATAATTTTATCCCGGTCAACGGATGGGTTCGCTTCACATTCATCTTCATAAGTGGAGTACATGTAGGCGGTATCGGTAGCGAATTCCGCCGCACAGGTATCCACACGCTTGTAAACCGGGTGCAGATCGTACTGGTCGCGCAGTTTGCGGATTTCCGCTTCGCGCACGCCTGCCAGCTTCGCCAGACGCGCATCGGCAAAGCCTTTACGCTTAAGCTGACGCAGGAAGTCCGCGTCGAGGCCGGTAATACCGACTGCAGCCACTTTCTCTTCCAGGCGAACCAGCTCTTCAATCTGTACCAGGAACCAGCGATCGATATTGGTCAGGTTGAACACGCCATCCACGGAGAGGCCCGCACGGAAGGCGTCCGCGATATACCAGATACGCTCGGCGCCCGCATCTTTCAGCTCGCGACGAATTTTGGTCAGCGCTTCCGGGTCATCCAGGCTCACTTTCGGGTCAAAACCGGTGGCACCCACTTCCAGACCGCGCAGCGCTTTCTGCAGAGATTCCTGCTGAGTACGGCCAATCGCCATCACTTCGCCGACGGATTTCATCTGGGTGGTGAGACGGTCGTTGCTGCCGGCGAATTTTTCAAAGTTGAAGCGAGGAATTTTGGTCACAACGTAATCGATGGACGGTTCGAACGATGCCGGAGTGCGGCCACCGGTGATGTCGTTCATCAGTTCGTCGAGGGTGTAACCCACCGCCAGTTTCGCCGCCACTTTGGCAATCGGGAAGCCGGTGGCTTTTGACGCCAGCGCCGAGGAGCGGGAGACGCGCGGGTTCATTTCGATGACAATCAGACGACCGTTTTTCGGGTTCACCGCAAACTGAACGTTGGAACCGCCGGTTTCCACGCCGATTTCACGCAGTACCGCCATCGAGGCGTTACGCATGATTTGGTACTCTTTGTCCGTCAGCGTCTGGGCTGGCGCGACGGTGATGGAGTCACCCGTGTGAATGCCCATCGCGTCAAAGTTCTCAATGGAACAGACGATGATGCAGTTGTCATTCTTATCACGCACCACTTCCATTTCGTACTCTTTCCAGCCAATCAGCGACTCATCAATCAGCAGCTCGTTGGTCGGAGAAAGATCCAGCCCGCGGGCGCAGATCTCTTCAAACTCTTCGCGGTTGTAGGCAATACCGCCGCCGGTGCCGCCCATCGTAAAGGAGGGACGGATAATGCACGGATAACCGACGTCAGCGGCAACCGCCAGCGCCTCTTCCATCGTATGCGCAATACCGGAGCGGGCAGTGTCGAGGCCGATTTTCTTCATCGCCACGTCAAAACGGCGGCGGTCTTCAGCTTTATCAATCGCATCGGCGGTGGCGCCAATCATGGTCACGCCGAACTCAGCCAACACGCCCTGACGCTCCAGCTCCAGCGCGCAGTTCAGCGCCGTCTGGCCGCCCATCGTCGGCAGCACCGCATCCGGGCGCTCTTTCTCAATAATTTTACGCACCACTTCCCAGTGAATCGGCTCGATGTAGGTCGCATCGGCCATTTCCGGGTCGGTCATGATGGTCGCCGGGTTAGAGTTCACGAGTATTACGCGATACCCCTCTTCACGCAGCGCCTTACACGCCTGGGCACCGGAGTAGTCAAACTCACACGCCTGGCCGATAACAATCGGGCCCGCACCCAGAATCAGGATACTTTTTATGTCTGTACGTTTTGGCATTGCTTTCTTCTCCGAAGAACCTGTTTATGGTCGTCGCGAGCGATGGGCAGACAAGGAAAAAATTTGTGAGAAAGCGCAGTTTACAAAACGTAAATGAGCATTTTGAACAAATTTTTAACGCCGTATTCCCGAGCACAGCAGAACATAAACAGGTTCTGATTATTTCGCGGACTGACGGTAGAGCTCAATTAACTCGATAAAGTGGTCGAACAATGGCGCGGCATCATGCGGGCCTGGGCTCGCCTCCGGGTGCCCCTGGAAGCTGAACGCCGGTTTATCGGTGCGATGAATCCCTTGCAGAGTGCCATCGAACAGCGATTTGTGCGTCACGCGCAGATTGGCAGGCATAGAAGCTTCATCCACCGCAAAACCGTGGTTCTGCGCCGTAATCATCACGGTATTATTATCGATATCTTTAACCGGATGGTTACCGCCGTGGTGGCCGAACTTCATTTTGATGGTTTTCGCGCCGCTGGCCAGCGCCAGCAACTGATGGCCGAGGCAGATGCCGAAAACCGGAATATCGGTTTCGAGGAATGCCTGAATCGCCTCGATAGCGTAATCGCACGGCGCCGGATCGCCAGGGCCGTTAGAGAGGAAGATACCGTCCGGGTTCATCTTCAGCACCTCTTCGGCGGAGGTCTTCGCCGGAACCACCGTCAGGCGGCAGCCGCGATCCACCAGCATGCGCAAAATATTGCGTTTGGCGCCGAAATCATAGGCCACGACGTGGAAAGGCAGATCGCTTTCGGCTTTAGCTTCCGGTAAATCACCCTCCAGCGTCCAGCTCCCCTGGGTCCAGTTATAGGTTTCTGCGGTGGTTACTTCCTTCGCCAGGTCCATCCCGTTCAGCCCCGGAAACGCTTTCGCTTTTTCCAGCGCCAGTGCCGCATCCGGGTTATCACCCGCGATAATGCAGCCGTTCTGCGCGCCTTTTTCACGCAGCAGGCGCGTCAGCTTGCGGGTATCGATATCGGCAATCGCCACAATATTATGGCGCTTCAGATAAGAAGAGAGGTCTTCGGTATTGCGGAAGTTACTGGCAATCAGCGGCAGGTCGCGAATCACCAGGCCTTGCGCATGCACCTGCGAAGACTCTTCATCGGCGGCATTGGTGCCGACGTTGCCGATATGGGGATAAGTTAGAGTAACGATTTGGCGGGAATAGGAAGGATCAGTGAGGATTTCTTGATAACCGGTCATTGAAGTATTGAAAACGACTTCCCCAACCGCCGAACCTGTTGCCCCTATGGCCCGACCGTGAAACTGGGTTCCGTCTTCCAGAACCAATAGCGCTGACTTAATCAAAACACCCTCCAAAGAATATCCACTCACTTTATTTGCATATTAATTCATAATATAGATCTGAATCAATGCAAATCTGTTGCCCGCAGAATTTTGGCAAACGGCGGCATTCTGGAGAGAAGGCAGGTAAAAGTCAACTTAAAGCGGATATTTTTAACCTTATTTCAGGCAACTATTCAGAAATACCGGCTTTAACGGGCAAAAAGATCAACTAACTGACCAGGGAAAACGCTTGCGGAGCCAGGTGATTGTGAAATCAATCCTGCGAAAGTAAAAAAACAGACCAACTGGTCAAAATTCACAACGAAGCCACAAAAAATACGAATAAAACATCAAATTTCTCTTACTTCGTTGTAAATACAATAAAAAACGACGAAAAATAAAAAGGGCAACAAGATATTGCCCCTTGCAATCAATTACTTATTGATCACAATAACCACATCACGATGGGTAATAATCGTTATAAACTGTTTAACTCAAGCACATCACGCATATCGAAAAGACCATTTTTCTTGCCTTTTAGCCATAATGCAGAGCGGACGGCACCATTAGCAAAAGTCATTCTGCTGGAGGCTTTGTGGCTGATTTCGATGCGTTCGCCAATATCGGCAAACATCGCCGTATGTTCGCCAACGATATCCCCGGCGCGCACGGTGGCGAAGCCAATCGTACCGGGTACCCGTTCACCGGTATAGCCTTCACGACTGTATACCGCGCACGCTTTCAGATCTTTATTCAGTGCGCCAGCAATCGCCTCACCCATCGCCAGCGCAGTGCCCGATGGCGCATCCACTTTGTGGCGATGGTGCGCTTCGATAATCTCAATATCGGTGTAGTCGCCCATCACTTTCGCCGCCTTTTCCAGCAGCTTTAACATCACGTTGACGCCGACGCTAAAGTTGGCGGCAAACACGATGGCAATCTCCTGCGCCGCGTCACTAATCGCCTGCTTTCCGGCATCATCAAAACCCGTCGTGCCAATAACCATCCCTTTGCCGTGCTCACGGCAAAAAGCGAGATGGTTCAGCGTACCTTCCGGACGGGTAAAATCGATGAGGACGTCGAAATCATCTTTGACCGCCTCAAGGTGGCTTTGCACCACGACCCCTGACTTACCCGTGCCCGCCAGTTCTCCCGCATCGCTGCCGATCAGCGAGGAACCTTCTCGCTCCAGCGCGGCGCCAAGTACCGCCCCTTCCATTTGCTGTACCGCCTGAATTAACTGGCGTCCCATCCGGCCGCCCGCCCCCGCGATGGCCACGCGGATTTGTGCATCATGCATAGCTATTCTCTTTTGTTAATACTACGTAAATTGTTTTCAGAGTAACCAGCCCATCGCTGCGCCGCTACTCAAAAACGCCGATAATTAGAAATTTATGACAAACTGCCGCTGATATCAGTAAAAACTATAAGATTGTGCCGGGAATCGGCGGGCTGGCAACCGGAAAGGATGAGTCTGGTCGAGTCTGAAAAGCCCGGATCGGTCAGCAGACAGGCCTATCCGGGCTCAATCAACAGTATAAAAGCGAGCAATCAGTGCAGGTACAGTTCACCGGCAGGAAAACCATACAGGAACCAGGTGACCGCCAGCAGATCGGCGCTACCGCCGGGGCTAAGATGACGAGCGATCAGTTCATCATCCAGTTGGCGCAACGATTCAAGCCCGCCATCAGCCAGTACCCCACCTTCCCACAGCAGTCTTTGCGCCTGCTGCTGGACAAAGTTAAGGCCCTCCAGGCCACCGCGAGAAACCAGATTGGTATCGTCATTCCAGGCCATCAGATGGAGTAAAGTCTGCAGCAGCGCCAGATTGGTGTCTCCGGTCTCAGCCATCACGCGATTAAATACCGGCATCGCCTGAGTGCGCACGGTACGAAAGCCACTTTCCGCCTCACCTCTGGCACCAGACAGTCCGTAACGCAGAAAATGCCCTTCCCCCTTACTCACCTTTTTTCCTTCACAGGCGGAAAGCTCGCGCCCCACCAGGCCACGACAGAATCTGGCGACCTGATCGCAGACCCGATGTTGCTCAACCGGTTCCCTCCAGGCAACCAGTCTTCCAATCGCCGCGCTGAGCAGACCAAAAGCGAAGATCGCGCCGCGATGTGTGTTCACCCCGCCAGTCGCCTCCAGCATATCCGTTTCGCAGGCCATACCCACTGGACGCAGCATCATCAATACCTGATCTGACACGATATTCGCGGTATCGTGACCCATGATGAAAAACTTCTCCATCCACGGGGCGACAACCGCCGTACTGGCCTCAAACGAGGCCAGATCCATATCCTGATGCGCGCCGGTGTTACAAATATCCACCAGCCCTGGCTTCGGCGTCAGGCGAACTTCAGTCAGCAGCGCCCGCTCCACGCGAGAAACAATATCCTCTGCCGTGACTGTTTGACGACGCGACTGGCGATGCTGGCTCATCATCACTTCGCTCATGCCTCATCTCCTCGACGCGTTTAGCGGGCGGTTTTAACCTGATGAATCACATCAATCACCGACCCATCGCGATAGCGCACCACGGCAACAACGCGATCGGTAAATGCGATCGGCGCCGGTTTGCCGGTCAAAAGCTCAGCGCGCTGCTGTAGCGCTTCGATGGTCATCAGCGGAATACCGGCATTACGCAGGTTATCGATCAGATCCTGGCGCGCCGGATTTACGGCGATACCGTGGTCGGTCACCAGCACGTCGACGCTGGCGCCCGGCGTGACGCGAGTCAGGACGTTTTCCACCACGCAAGGAATGCGCCCGCGCACCAGCGGCGCGGTAATAATGGTTAAGTCAGCACCGGCCGCGGTATCGCTGTGGCCGCCGGATGCCCCACGCAGCACGCCGTTAGAGCCGGTCATCACGTTCACATTAAACCCGGTATCGATTTCCAGCGCGCTCAGCACCACCACGTTCAGGCGTTCGCAGGAAGCGCCTTTCGCGCCGGGATTGGCGTACTGGTTAGCGGAAATCTCAATATGATTCGGGTTATTCGCCAGCGAACGTGCGGCATCGCCATCAAAAGACTGGGTATCCAATAACGCTTTAATTAATCCTTTTTCATGCAGATCGACCATCGTGCCGGTGATCCCACCCAGGCCAAAGCTGGCAGTAATGTTATTACGGCGCATTTTGTCTTCCAGAAAACGCGTGACCGCCAGAGATGCACCGCCGGTACCGGTCTGAAGAGAGAAGCCGTCTTTGAAGTAGCCGGAATGTTCGATAATTTTTGCGGTCTGGCGAGCAATCAATAACTCGCGCGGATTGCTGGTCAGGCGAATCGCCCCGGCGGTGATTTTCGCCGGATCGCCCACTTCCTCAACCTGGGCGATCAAATCCACCTGATCCTGAGCGATACTGGCCGGATAGTTCGGGTAATCCACCCATTTTTCGGTCAGCAACACCACGCATTTTGCAGCCTCGGCATCCACCCTGGCGTAACCCAGCGATCCGCAGCGTGATTTCCCGCTAAAACCATTGGCGTTCCCGAACTCATCGCAGCACGGCACCCCGAGGAACGCGACATCAATACTCAGTTCTCCACTCTGTACCAGATACGCCCGCCCGCCGTGAGAGTGGATTTGTACCGGATTTTCCATCAGACCCGCAGAGATCTCTTCGCCCAGCTTACCGCGCAGGCCAGAGGTGTAAATCTGACGAATTACGCCGTTTTTAATATGCTCAATCAGCGGCCAGTGTGCGTCAATAAGCGAACTGGACGCCAGCGTAAGATCGCGAAATCCCATCTCCGCCAGCTTCTCCACCACCATATTGACCACCTTATCGCCACCGCGAAAAGCGTGGTGAAAGGAGATGGTCATACCGTCTGTCAGCCCGGAGCGGCGGATCGCTTCCTCCAGCGAGTCACAAACTTTACGATGCCGTTTTTCACTTTCACTGGATAACCACGGACTTTTCGCCGTCACGCCCACATAGGGCGCTAATCCTTCCGGCATGACGTACTGCTGATTAAGCATTGCCACGGTCTCTTTCATGATTTTCTCCTTAATCCCGAATGCCGGACGCCGATAGCGCCACAACTTTGCGCGCATGAGCAATAATCGGCCCATCTATCATCTTGCCGTTTAGCGATACCACGCCCAGACCACGCGCTTCCGCCTCTTCCGCCGCCGCGATAACATCCCGCGCATGCTCGACGTCTTTAAGCGTTGGGGCATAAACCTGATGCAGCAGCTCAATCTGACGTGGGTTGATCAGCGATTTGCCGTTAAAACCGAGGTTTTTCGCCATGCTGGCTTCCGCAAGGAAACCTTCTTCATTATTAATATCCGACCACACCACATCATAGGCCGCGATACCGGTGACGCGGGCGGCATGCAGCACCGCGCAGCGAGCGTAAAACAGCTCGCTGCCATCGCCCCGGCAGGTGCCCATATCCATCACGTAGTCGAAGGCCGCCAGCGCAATTGCCGCCAGACGCGGACTGGAACGGGCGATCTCGACCGCATTCACCACCCCCAACGCCGACTCAATCGCCGCCATTAACCGGGTACTGCCGACTTCCCGGCCACACTCACGCTCAATGCGCTCGACGTGCGCTTCCAGTTCATGGATATCTTCTTTACTGTCGGTCTTCGGCAAACGAACCATATCCACGCCCGCGCGCACGACGGCCTCAAGGTCAGCGAGGCCAAACGGTGTGTTGAGCGGATTAATACGCACCACGGTTTCCACGTCCTGATACAACGGATGCTGCAACGCATGGTGTACCAGCAGGCGAGCGGTATCTTTTTCACGTAGCGACACCGCATCTTCGAGGTCAAACATCACCGCATCTGCGCCGTAAACAAAAGAGGTGCTTAACATTGCGGCGTTGGCGCCCGGGATAAACAGCATACTGCGACGAGGTTTCATAACTGGCTCCATTGCAGTTGAGATTGTTGCGCAGCCCGCAGCGCCGCGGCCTGGACGCGCGCCTTCAGTACACATTCGAGCGCGCCTTTATCATCGACGATCACATTTGCCCGGGTGACGCCAAGCTTCGCCAGCGTCTCTCTGACCACCTGTTCGATCGCGGCACCAAACTGCTGCTTCACCACGCTGTCTATTTCAAGCTGAATACCTGGCGCATCGGCAGGCCCGATCCTGACCATGACATCGCTGGACTCCAGCGTGCCGGCCAGGGCATCAATCATTATTTCCATAGAGGCAGATCCTTAGTTATGGAGGTAAAATCAGGCGGTTTGCTGCTCGCTTTCCGCCAGATGCTTCAGAAAAGAGAGTGTTCCCGGCGGAACCAGTGAGGCGATCGTTGACCACTTGCGTTGCTGATAGAGCGTGCGCACGCGGGAAGCGGAAATCGGTCCGCCATCCTTCTCAACCCGCTGCAGTTCGACGACCTTAATGGCAGGCGTATCACCGGGCGCTTCCAGCAGTTGCCGCATGCGCAAGTTGTAATTACGGGTCAGGGGACACAGTGGCTCGCTGCCGACAAAGCGGTGGGTGATCTGTAGCGCCGGAGCTAAATGTTGGCGAAAGAGTTGTAGATCGATCTGGCTGTGGCAATCGTCAACCGCGCCGTTGTCTTTGAGGAAATAACCAGGGAAAGTGGCTCTCGAAATCAAATAAGCCGATCCCGGATGCAAAGTTACGTTGGCGATCCCGGCGATCCCCTGCTCAATGAGCGCGAAACGATCCTGATAGCTGAAAAGTGAAGCGTCCTCCTTCACCACAAACAGATGCAGCCAGTCGCACTGATGAGCGGCCTGCTCAACCAGCCAGCGGTGTCCTAAGGTGAAGGGATTGGCATTCATCACAATAGCGCCAATTTTTTCCCCAGGCTGGCGATACATCATAAGCTGACGGCAATAACGGGCCAGACGCTCACAGCTATTTTCCATTAAAACGGCCTGCTCACCTGCCTGGGCTATCGGCCAGAATCCAGCGCAGGAAAATAGCGCGGCATTGGAGGGTTTGGTGAACAAAAACAGTTCGCTGCGCCCCAGTTCATACGCCTGAGTCATCAGTTCGGTCAACAGCTTCAGGCTCACCCCTTCTCCCTGCAGTGACGGTTCGACGGCAATACACTTCAGAACACATCCGGCAATCGCGCCACACCCGACAATGCGACGTTGATACTCCGCAACAATCACAATTTCGCAATCGGCTTCTAACGAGAGCTGATGTTGATGAAGAAAGAGATCGATGCTCTCTCGCCGCTGCGGATCTTTTTGTACCGCGACACGTTTTAATATCAGATTCATTTTTTAGCGCTTCATTGACCAAAAACGGACTGTATTTCGCCACTGTTCCCAGAGTGGTTCTTTTATTTAAGTCACACTTTTTTTCGTACCTTAATTGGCTTTATGGCTTTTATGTTGTTAATTAATTCAGAAGAATAAAAACAATTAAATTAATAAAAAACACCGCTAATCAGTGAAGATAATCACATATCCACCGGGGACGGATTTATTATTATGCCACCGTCCTATTATTACTTTTCTAACGGCATTATTCCTTATTATAACAGGGTGACGTCTTATGACTAACATGAGCCAGGTTCCGGAGACGGAGAAAAAGAGCGTTAACGATATACTGGGATTTAAAATCTTCGGTATGCCACTTCCGCTTTACGCGTTAGCATTAATTACTTTACTTCTTTCACATTTTTATAACGCATTACCGACCGACGTTGTCGGTGGCTTCGCGGTGATGTTTATTATTGGCGCCATTTTCGGTGAAATTGGTAAACGCTTACCCATATTTAATAAATATATTGGCGGTGCGCCGGTGATGATCTTTCTGGTTGCCGCATATTTTGTGTATGCCGGAATTTTCACACAAAAAGAAATTGATGCCATCACCAATGTGATGAAAAAAACGAATTTCCTGAACTTATTCATCGCAGTGTTGATAACCGGCGCAATCCTGTCGGTTAACCGCAAACTGCTACTTAAATCCCTGCTGGGTTATATTCCGACCATCTTAATGGGGATCCTCGGCGCATCAATATTCGGTATGCTTATTGGTCTGTGCTTCGGCATTCCTGTGGATCGTATCATGATGCTGTACGTGCTGCCGATCATGGGCGGCGGCAACGGCGCAGGCGCGGTTCCACTGTCTGAAATTTATCACTCTATTACCGGTCGTTCCCGTGAAGAGTACTACTCAACGGCAATTGCCATTCTGACTATCGCCAATATCTTTGCCATCGTGTTTGCCGCGCTGCTCAATATTATTGGCAAAAAATATCCGGCAATGAGCGGTGAAGGCGAACTGGTGCGTAAAGCCTCATTCAAAGTGGAAGATGACGAAAAAGCCGGTGAAATCACCCATCGTGAAACGGCTGTCGGCCTGGTGCTCTCCACGACCTGCTTCCTGCTGGCTTACGTTCTCGCCAAAAAAATTCTGCCGAGTATTGGCGGCGTGTCCATCCACTATTTCGCCTGGATGGTACTGATTGTCGCCGCGCTGAACGCCTCCGGCCTCTGCTCGCCGGAAATCAAAGCCGGCGCTAAACGTCTGTCTGACTTCTTCTCTAAACAGCTGCTATGGGTGCTGATGGTTGGCGTGGGCGTATGCTACACCGACCTGCAAGAAATTATTGACGCCATTACTTTCGCCAACGTCATCATTGCCGCGGTGATTGTCGTCGGTGCCGTCGTTGGGGCCGCTGTCGGCGGCTGGCTGATTGGCTTCTTCCCGATTGAATCAGCAATTACCGCCGGTTTGTGTATGGCTAACCGCGGCGGTTCCGGCGACCTGGAAGTTCTCTCTGCCTGCAACCGTATGAATCTTATCTCTTATGCCCAAATATCCTCCCGTTTGGGCGGCGGTATTGTACTGGTCATCGCCAGCATCGTGTTCGGCATGATGATGTAACCAATACGCACGATGGCGCTATCTGGGCATAAATCACGGTGGTGCAAATCAGGGCCCTGAGCCAGGGGCGGCTCCGGGAAATCCACCCTGCTCCTTAGCCAGAAGCACCAACGGATTCATCTTCAGACACGCCATCGTGCCCTTATTTTTGGACTATTTCATGAGTAATGCAGTTCTGCTGGGTGAAGGTTTCACCCTGATGTTTCTTGGTATGGGTTTTGTGCTGACGTTTCTGTTGCTGCTGATTTTCGCCATCCAGGGCATGTCCATCGCCGTGAACCGTTTCTTTCCCGAACCGGTTCACGCCCAGGGAACGGCCCCGACATCTGCCGCGCCAGACACTGACGACTTCACCCGCCTCAAGCCGGTGATTGTCGCCGCTATTCACCACCATCGTCGCCTTAACCCCTAATTCACAGAGGAATCCATGACCGTTGCCATTACCGATGTCGTCCTGCGCGACGCCCACCAGTCTCTTTTCGCTACCCGCCTGCGTCTTGACGATATGCTGCCTATCGCCGCTCAGCTTGATGATGTGGGCTACGGCTCACTCGAATGCTGGGGCGGCGCCACCTATGACGCCTGTATCCGCTTTCTGGGCGAAGACCCCTGGGTCCGCCTGCGAGAGCTAAAAAAGGCCATGCCGAAAACACCGCTGCAGATGCTGCTGCGCGGGCAAAATCTGCTCGGCTACCGCCACTATGCTGATGACGTGGTGGAGCGTTTTGTCGAACGTGCCGTCAAAAACGGCATGGATGTGTTCCGCGTATTCGACGCCATGAATGATCCGCGCAATATGAAAACGGCGCTGCAGGCGGTGCACAACCACGGCGCGCATGCTCAGGGAACGCTCTCCTATACCACCAGCCCGGTGCACACGCTGCAAACCTGGCTGGATCTGACTGAACAGCTGCTGGAAGCCGGGGTTGACTCCATCGCCATCAAGGATATGTCCGGTATCCTGACGCCGTCCGCCGCCTTTGAACTGGTGAGTGAAATCAAAAAACGCCACGATGTGCGCCTGCATTTACACTGCCACGCCACCACCGGAATAGCGGAAATGACCCTGCTGAAGGCCATTGAAGCCGGTGTTGACGGCGTGGATACGGCGATCTCCTCCATGAGCGCCACCTACGGTCATCCGGCCACTGAAGCCCTGGTCGCCACCCTTGCCGGAACGCAGTATGACACCGGACTGGATATCAACAAGCTGGAAAGCATTGCGGCATACTTCCGCGAAGTGCGCAAAAAATATCACGCCTTTGAAGGCCAGTTGAAAGGCTATGACAGCCGTATTCTGGTCGCTCAGGTGCCGGGCGGGATGCTCACCAATCTGGAAAGCCAGCTAAAGCAACAAAATGCCGCCGACCGGCTGGACGACGTGCTGGCGGAAATCCCCCGCGTGCGCGAGGATCTCGGTTTTATTCCGCTGGTCACCCCCACCTCACAGATTGTCGGTACCCAGGCGGTGCTCAACGTATTGACCGGGGAGCGCTATAAAACCATCGCCAAAGAGACTGCGGGGATTCTGAAAGGGGAATACGGCCACACCCCGGTACCGGTTAACGCCGCATTACAGGCAAGGGTACTGGATGGCGCAGAGGCTATCACCTGTCGCCCGGCGGATCTGCTCAAACCGGAGCTGGTACAGCTGGAAATGGATGTGAAGCAACAGGCGCAAATGCAGGGCATCGTGCTGGCGGAGAATGCTATCGACGACGTGCTCACCGTGGCCCTGTTTCCGCAGATCGGCCTGAAGTTCCTTGAGAACCGTAACAATCCATCGGCCTTTGAGCCGGAACCGCAGGCGGAAACCGCGCAGCCTGCCGCGAAAGCCGACATGCCCGCAGCGTCCGGCATCTATACCGTAGAAGTAGAGGGGAAAGCCTTTGTGGTGAAAGTCAGCGACGGCGGCGACATCAGCCAGCTCAGTCCCCCTTCTGCGCCGGTACCGACAACCAACGCGCCAGCGCCGACAGGAACCGGCGCACCGGTCACGGCACCGCTGGCGGGCAATATCTGGAAAGTCATCGCCAACGAAGGCCAGACGGTCGCGGAAGGTGACGTACTGCTGATTCTGGAAGCCATGAAAATGGAAACCGAAATCCGCGCGCCGCAGGCCGGGATCGTTCGCGGTATTACGGTGAAAGCCGGCGATGCGGTCTCCGTGGGCGACACCCTGATGATGCTGGCGTAAGGAACAGGAACCATGGAAAGTCTGAACGCCCTGATTCAGGGCATGGGGCTGATGCACCTCGGCTTCGGGCAGGCCATCATGCTGCTGGTGAGTCTGCTGCTGCTGTGGCTGGCCATCGCGAAAAAGTTCGAGCCGTTACTGCTGCTGCCGATTGGCTTCGGCGGCCTGTTGTCCAACATCCCGGAGGCCGGGCTGGCGCTAACCGCCCTTGAAAACCTGCTGGCGCACCACGATGCCGGACAGCTAGCAGTGATTGCCGCAAAGCTCAACTGCATACCGGATGTCCACGCCATTAAGGAGGCATTCGCACTGGCCATACCATCAGTGCAACAACAAACAGAAGCGTTGGCGACCGATATGGGCTACACGCCGGGCGTGCTGGCGCTGTTTTATCAGGTGGCGATAGGCTCTGGCGTCGCCCCGCTGGTCATTTTTATGGGCGTGGGGGCGATGACCGATTTCGGTCCGCTGCTGGCCAATCCGCGCACCCTACTGCTGGGGGCGGCGGCGCAGTTCGGTATCTTTGCCACCGTACTCGGCGCGCTGACGCTGAATTATCTTGGCTTTATCAACTTCACGCTGCCGCAGGCGGCGGCGATAGGCATTATCGGCGGCGCGGATGGCCCGACCGCAATTTATCTCGCCAGCAAGCTGGCGCCGGAGTTGCTCGGGGCTATCGCGGTAGCAGCGTATTCGTATATGGCGCTGGTGCCGCTGATCCAACCGCCAATTATGAAGGCGCTGACCACGACAAAGGAACGGAAAATCCGCATGATGCAATTGCGCACAGTAAGCAAGCGGGAAAAGATCCTCTTCCCGGTGGTGCTGTTACTGCTGGTGGCGCTGCTGTTACCGGACGCCGCCCCGCTGCTGGGGATGTTCTGCTTCGGCAATCTGATGCGCGAAAGCGGCGTGGTGGAACGTCTGAGCGATACGGTGCAGAACGCACTGATTAATATCGTCACTATTTTTCTCGGATTATCCGTTGGCGCCAAGCTGGTGGCGGACAAGTTCCTGCAACCGCAGACGCTGGGTATTCTGGTTCTGGGGGTGATGGCCTTCTGCGTCGGAACCGCGGCTGGGGTCTTGATGGCGAAATTACTCAATAAGTTCAGCAAGCATCCGATAAATCCACTGATAGGCTCGGCCGGCGTCTCCGCAGTACCAATGGCGGCGAGAGTATCGAACAAGGTGGGGCTGGAAGCGGATGCGCAGAATTTTCTGCTGATGCACGCAATGGGGCCGAATGTGGCCGGAGTGATTGGCTCGGCTATTGCCGCTGGCGTGATGCTCAAGTACGTGATGGCAATGTAGTTCGGTACGTATCCAGGCGGCGGTGCTGCGCACCTGTCCGGGGTGCGGCTCCGTGCGTTCGGATGATCCGGGTCTGACGCCGGTGCCGCATCCCGGGGATACGAAAATATCGTATTGCAAGCTAAATATCTTCCGAAATCAGCAAAACTGTGGGCCGATTCGGCGTTGTCAGCCACTAAAAAGGAGAACATGACCATTTGATGTCCATTCGCCCAATGATTAGCCGAAAAATCACGCACTGGTTTGCCCGCCGTTCATTCCAGAACCGCATCTTTCTGTTGATCCTGTTTACCTCAACCATCGTGATGCTGGCCATGTCATGGTATCTCACCAGTATTACAAAAGAGCGCCTGCATTATCAGGTCGGACAGCGCGCGCTGATTCAGGCAATGCAAATATCCGCCATGCCTGAGCTGGTTGAAGCGGTGGAAAAGCACGATCTGGCGCGAATTAAAAAACTTATCGACCCAATGCGCTCCTTTTCTGATGCCACCTATATCACCGTCGGCGATGTAAACGGCCTGCGTCTCTATCACGTTAATCCTGATGAAATCGGCAGATATATGAAAGGCGGCGACAACGACGAAGCGCTGTCTAACGCCAAAAGCTATGTTTCGGTACGTAAAGGCTCGCTGGGTTCTTCATTACGCGGTAAGTCGCCGATCCAGGACAGCACCGGAAAAGTGATTGGCATCGTCTCTGTGGGATACACCATTGAACAGCTGGAAAACTGGTTGAGTCTGCAGATCGGTTCATTGATGATCCCCATGGCGATCATGCTTCTCCTGCTGCTTTATTGCGCCCGACGCTTCTCCCTGCATATAAAAAAACAGATGCTGAATATGGAGCCGCAACAGCTTTCACAACTGCTTATCCAGCAGAGCGTGCTGTTTGAATCAGTATTTGAAGGGCTGATTGCAATCGACTCACATTACAACATTACCGCCATCAATCAAACCGCACGACGGCTATTAAACCTGAGCCAGGCGGAAACAAGTCTGATAGGTAAATGCATCAGCAGCGTGATTTCCCAGGAAAACTTTTTCTATGATGCGCCGCAAACAAATAAGAAAGACGAAATCGTTACTTTTAATCAAATTAAAGTCATCGCCAGCCGGATGGCCGTGACCCTCAATAATGAACCTCAGGGTTGGGTGATTAGCTTTCGCAGCAAAGATGATATTAATACCCTGAGTCTACAGCTTAGTCAGGTCCAGCAATATGCGGATAATCTGCGCGCCGTGCAGCATGAACATCGCAACCTGATATCCACCATTGCCGGTTTGCTGTTTTTGAAACGCTACGATAACGCGCTGGATCTGATTCAACAACAGTCGGAGAGACACCAGAAAGTCCTCGATTTTATTGCGCGTAATTTTAAAGTTAATCATCTTGCCGGGCTGCTGATTGGCAAATACTACCGTGCTAAGGAACTTGGCTTAGAACTGGTGTTCGACCCCGGCTGCTATGTCGATACGTTACCCCCATCACTTTCGCACAATGAGTGGATCTCGATTGTCGGGAATCTGCTGGACAATGCTTACAATGCCACGTTACGTCAGCCGGAAGGTTCAAGACAGATTGAGTGCCTGATCAACAGTGAAGGCAGTGAAGTCATCATCGAAATCGCCGATCAAGGGTGCGGTATTGACGAGGCGCTGCGCGATCGCATTTTTGAGCGCGGCGTCACCAGCAGCGACAGCAGCGATCACGGCATCGGATTATGGCTGGTGCGTAGCTACGTTGCGCAGGCTGGCGGCCATATCGTCATTGATGACAATATCCCCTTTGGCACAATTTTTTCCCTCTATATCCCCCTGACCCGAGATGAACATCATGGATAGCATAACAACCCTCATCGTTGAAGACGAACCTATGCTGGCGGAAATTCTGGTGGATACCATCAAACAATTCCCTCAGTTCGAAGTCATTGGTATCGCGGATAAACTTGAAAGCGCAAAAAAACAGCTCCGTCTCTATCAACCGCAGTTGATCCTGCTGGATAATTTCTTACCCGATGGCAAAGGCCTCGATTTAATCCGCCACGCCGTCTCGATTAATTATAAAGGGCGTATCATTTTCATCACCGCCGATAACCACATGGATACCATCAGCGAAGCATTGCGGATGGGGGTTTTTGATTATCTGATTAAGCCGGTTCACTATCAGCGCTTGCAGCATACGCTTGAGCGTTTTGCCCGTTACCGCAGTTCCCTGCGTTCCAGCGAACAGGCCAGCCAGACCCACGTTGACGCTCTTTTCAATATTCAGGCCAAAGAACATACCGAAGCCGCCGGTTCCCCGCTACGCGGCATTGACGAAAGCACTTTCAACCGAGTTCTGCAGCTGTTTGCTGACCCGGAGACAGTCCACACCGCCGACTCACTGGCCCGTATTCTCGGCAGCAGTAAAACCACCGCCCGCCGTTACCTGGAACAAGGGGTTAAAAACGATTTTCTTGAGGCTGAAATCAGCTACGGTAAAGTCGGCAGACCGGAACGGATATATCATGGTAAACATTCTGACCCCACTTAAACATCAGGCGAGCCCCTGTTTATTGGGCTATGGCAGTGAGTTAAGTACACGCCTGAGGTTTTATGCCGTCTCGTTTATCTGCGTGGAATTCATTTTTGGCCGGTTTTGGCGAAAGTTTGATGTTGCTGATTCGCATCTCGGCCTGAGCTCAGATTCATTTGCTCTGGAAGTACAAATGAATCTGAGCTTACTTCCCCCCTCTGGTCCTGTTCGTGCAGATTATCGAACGGAGCAACGTTCCTGCCGTTGCGCGCCAAACACGCCCGACGGCCTTCAGCAATTAGCCGCAGCGCCTCACGCCTGGGCAGGAATCGGCCTTTGACCTCCCTTTTTCGTCACCAGCGCGAATGCTGTTCAACATGGTTAAGCGTTTTGTCCGACAACTTGAAATATGACGGGTATCTATTTTTTCAATGACCATTCAAATCATCCCCCAGTTCATTAATATTCTCCACCACCATACCCCAAATGTAATTTGAAGAAGAAAGGTAAGAAACGTTAATATTCCGCCGATAATCCACCATGATTTGATATCATTGTAGCCAGCGCCAAAAATAACCGGCCCTGCAGCACCGCCATAGTGGGTTACCATACCGCCATAAGAGTTGCTGAAGAGTAAGGCGAGTGCTGTTAGCATCACCGGTGCGCCTGACACATTCGCCAGCATAGCAAATACTGGAATCATCGCTACAACATAAGCACTTCCCGATGCAAAGAAATAACGCACCAAAATACTTAATGCAGTAATAACAATAAAGGCTAAATTACCGTGACCGTTAAATGATATATTGTTTTTTAATAAATCAGCCAGCCATAAGAAAAAACCGACCCTGGATAGCAGTGAACTTAAGCCAATGATGCCACCGTACCATATGAGCGTATTCCATCCTCCCTTATTTTTAATCACGTCATCCCAGGTAACGATTCTCAACACCAGCATCAACGCCATGACACAGATTGCAACGGTTGACGCGTTGATCCCCAGTGGCTTACTAAATACCCAGCCAGCCAGGGCGAGAACAAAAATACAAGACAGCATCTTTTCGCGTAACGTCATTGGCCCCAACAATTCGATACCTGTTTTAGCGATCTTTTTATTATCTACGATCTTCAGTTCAGGTGGATAAAGCTTGTAGGTAATCAGTGGCGTTAATAGTAACATGATGACGCCAGGTAATCCCGCAGCCAGCGCCCATCCTCCCCAGCTCAATTTTATGTGGCAAATATCCTCGATCATTTTCAGCGCAAGTATATTTCCGGCCATGGCGGTGAAAAACATATAACTGGTTGTTTTAGTAACCATATAGACATTCAACATGAGATAATGGCCAACTCGCTTTGCGCTCTGCTCAGGCTCTGATCCAAGAGCGACGGCGACACTATTGATAATGGGTAATACTATACCGCCAGCACGAGCAGTATTCGAAGGCGTGGCTGGAGCCAGAATCAGGTCAAGAAAAGCAGTAACATAGCCAAGCCCCAAAGTCGTACTGCCAATCTTGCCAATAAGAATATAAGCAATTCTTTTACCTAATCCGGTAATGACAAATGCCGCACTTAGTGTAAATGCGGAAAAAACTAACCAGGTTGTACCGGATGAATATCCACTTAATACGCTAACGGCTTTTACAGTTCCGTCCCCTAAATTACCGACAATCGCCATTGATGCAGCAACAGCTATCAGTAACACGACAGGTTCAGAAAAAGGTTTAATAACTAAACCGACAATGGCTGCCAGATATATACCGGATAATATCCAGGCAAGTTGTGATAACCCTGCGGGTGCCGGAAATAAACTTATGAGCAACGGTATTGCTATTATAACAAGTAATTTCCATAACGTATTCTTTTGCATTTTTATTCCTTACCTGCACTCAGGATTAAAGGATGCTTGTGGAACGCATTCACATCCCCCGCAGCACACAGCATATTTCCGTCGTTTGGCAAGGTGTCGATTTGCAGTTGGTTAACCGAAACCTGAACAGACAGATAATCGATATCTGCTTTATCGCTAAGAGATTGACTGATAATAGTGACTTTACTGCTTTGTGGACTCCTTTCACCAATGCCATTCATCTCCAGCGCATAACCCGATCCCATTATGGCTAACAAGAACTCATCTCGTTGTTGAAGATCCTTAGGTAAATCATCGTCCAAAAGAAAGGCATCTGTGGATGTCTCTCCGCACATTAATACACAGGGAATGCGCTTCATAGCATGTTCCTCACACCATAAGAAATAGAAGAATTGAATAAAACAGCCTTGTGAATTTAATTAGTTTTATGCTCTTTAAGTTTTTATTTCCTTAATCAACGCCACATGTAAATCATCTCAGGCATTTTACAAATTCATTCTACTTGCAAGAAATTTATTGGTTGATAAAATTTTGCCATAGGAGTTATTCCTGCTGAGCATTAATTAAAAAAACTTTGCCGATTAATCACCATTTTTCATCGGGTTAGAGAAAATTTATTACCCCTTATGGAGAAAAAATGAAAAATGAACTATCTGGAATGAAAGCCTTTGTCACAATTGCAGAGCTAGGCTCATTTAGTAAAGCTGCCGAGTCACTCAATCTCACGCAACCAGCATTAACCAAAAAGATAAAAAAAATAGAGAGTAATCTGAATATTGCGCTATTCGAACGAACGACGCGAAAAATTGCGCTGACTCAGGCCGGAAAAGCTCTTCTCCCAAAGGCAAAGTCTTTGATTTCCAACCTTGATGCGGCAATATTTAACCTCAGCAATTTAACATCTCAATTACATGATACCGTCACGCTATCCTGCATTCCTACTGCCGTGTTTTACTTTTTACCGCGTGCTATCATTCAATTCAATCAACGCTATCCCAACATCAAAGTACGAATTTATGAGCAAGGTGTAGAAACATGTCTGAACTCAGTACGAAAAGGCAATGTTGATTTTGGAATAAATATGAACTTCGTCACATACCCTGACGTCGATTTTATCCCGCTGCTGAATGAGCCTTTTGTTCTGGCCTGTCGACAAAATCATCCCCTGGCAACCAGGAAACTGGTCGAATGGCAGGAACTCGTCAACCAGACCTTAATCGGTGTAAGAAGATCAAGTGTCAATAGACAGCTAATAGAAAAATGCCTGGCGGATAAACCCTGGAGGCTGGATTGGTTTTATGAAGTGAGACATTTGTCAACCTCGCTCGGTCTTGTCGAGGCTGGCCTGGGCGTATCGGCGCTACCGTGCCTGGCGATGTCTCATAACGCGAATAACAAGGTCGTGAGCATTCCCCTTGTCGAACCGGTTATCAGACGCACGCTTGGTATGATCCGCGCAAAAAACCGTCCGCTGTCCGAAGCATCGGAACGATTCGCGTCACTATTACTTCTTATGTGGACAAATGAAGCGGGCACGCTATGGCGCAATGTCGTCGACTCAAATCAGAATACCTGAGTTCCCGAAAAGCCGCTTCATCGCCATATTAAGGCGCCAGCGCAATCACCTCTGCCGCCCAGCGCTGGAACCCGGCGACATCCAGCCCCAATGCTACCCGCGCATTTGCTGGCTGCCCCAGCTTACCTTCAATATCGACAACCGTCATGCCGGATGTCCATGTTCCCTGAGTTTCCACCGCCACAAAGCACGGTTTGAGGGTAAAGAGCTGCGGACGAACCAGCCAGGCAATCGCGCACAGGTCATGCATACGCAAGCCGCTGCGCATGCTGCCGCTACGATAGTGGCTAAACAACGCATGAAGCATTTTCCCGGTCTGATTAAGCGCGGGAAGCGTCGCGAGATAATCCGGAGCCAGCACCGCCTGATTGGTTACATCCAGCCCACACATGACGATTTCCAGCCCGCTGTTAAAGACTTTCGCCGCCGCTTCCGGGTCGATAGCGATATTAAACTCCGCACTCGGCGTAAAGTTACCGCGCCCGGCGGAACCGCCCATAATGACCAGGCGGCGGATATTAAAACGGCATTCGGGATACTGAGTCAGCAGTAGCGCGATATTGGTTAACGGACCAATCGCCACCAGCGTTATCGGCTCCGATGCATGCATCAGCGTATCGCGCATGGCCTGAAACGCCGGTTTGGCCAGCGGCTGGCGATTATGCTCAACGAAAGCATAGCCTTCCATCCCGGACTCGCCGTGAACGGAAGCAGCATCGCGCAGCGGGCGAACCAGCGGCATTGATGCCCCCTGGGCCAGCGGGATATCAGCGTTCCAGAAATGCAGCAATTGCAGGGCGTTGCGGGTCGTTTTCTCCACGGAGACATTCCCCGCCACGGTGGTCATCAGCTGTAGATCCAGCTCTGGGGCAAACAGCGCCGCGGCAATCGCCGCCGCATCGTCAATGCCGGGATCGGTATCCAGAATGATCGGTAAGCGCATCGTTTCTCCATAAAAAAATGCCAGACATTCAGTCTGGCATCTTCTCATACTATGGCGAAAAAGAATCTATTCGACTTCACGGACATCGACCCGCAGCTCTTTCGGCACTTCGAAAACAATGTTCTCTTCGCGGCCTTCCAGCGGCACGGCTTCGCCGCCGCCCAGTTCCTGCAAACGAGAAATGACGTTCTGCACCAGAATATCCGGCGCCGATGCGCCCGCGGTTACGCCCACGCATTGCGCCTCTTTCACCCACGCCTCCTGAATATCGGCCGCATCATCAATCAGATACGCCGCTTTACCCATTCTCTGAGCCAGCTCGGCCAGACGGTTGGAGTTAGAGGAGTTTTTCGACCCTACGACCAGCACCACGTCGGCCTGTTCAGCCAGCGCGCGGACCGCTTCCTGACGGTTAGTGGTCGCATAACAGATATCATCTTTACGCGGTCCGACGATTTTCGGGAAACGTTCGCGCAGGGCGTCAATCACGTCAGAAGTATCATCAACGGAGAGCGTTGTCTGGGTCATAAACGACAGCTTCGCGTCGTTTTTCACATCCAGCGTCCAGACATCATCCGGTGATTCCACCAGATACATCCCCCCTTTCGGGTTACTGTACTGGCCCATGGTGCCTTCGACCTCCGGGTGACCGGCGTGGCCAATCAGAATCGACTCTTCACCGCGGCGGCTGGCGCGGGCGACCTCCATATGCACTTTGGTCACCAGCGGGCAGGTGGCGTCAAAAACCGTCAGATCGCGGTTTTTCGCCTCATTGCGCACGGCCTGAGAGACGCCGTGGGCGGAAAAAATCAGGATTGCGCCGTCCGGTACTTCGCTAATCTGCTCGATAAAAACAGCGCCGCGTTGACGCAGACTATCCACCACATAGCGGTTGTGGACGACTTCATGACGCACATAGATCGGCGCGCCGTAAAGCGTCAGCGCGTTTTCGACAATGCTGATAGCGCGGTCAACGCCTGCGCAAAATCCGCGCGGGTTAGCCAACAGAATCTGCATTTTACTCCTCCAGCGCCGGATCGATCTCCAGCACTTCAACATCAAAATGAACGGTACGCCCGGCCAGCGGATGGTTGAAATCCACGGTGATCGAATCACCGTTCACTTCACGGATCACACCAGGCATTTCGCTGCCATCCATTGCGGTAAAGAGCATAATCGCGCCAGTCTCAGGTTCACCCGCGTCGATAAATTCCCGGCGGGAGAAATATTGAATCAAATCCGGGCTCGGTACGCCAAACGCCGCATCCGGCTCCAGCGAAAAGGTGGTTTTATCCCCCTCTTTCAGCCCCAGCAAGTGTTGCTCAAGACCTTCAGAAAGCGAAGTATCGCCCAGGCGGAAGAGCGCGGGTTTACCATTATTACGGGTTGACTCTGCGGTGGAGCCATCGTCGAGTTTTAAGGTGAAGTGCACCAGCACCGCACTGTTGCTCTGTACTGATTTAGACATGCAGGTTGCTCACTTGTTTTACCGCCTGTTTGCCCGGTAGCGCTAACGTTACCGGACAAACAAAGATCGCGCTATTTTGTCGGCCGGATAAGGCATTTCGCCGCCATCCGGCATTTTATTACGCCTGCTTTTTCGGCAGGAACCCTTCCAGCACAATCAGCGCCGCGCCGATGCAAATGGCGGTATCGGCAAGATTGAAGGTGGCAAAATGCCACTCCCCAACGTAGAAATCGATCATATCGACGACAAAGCCGTGCCAGAGCCTGTCGAATAAATTCCCCAGTGCTCCGCCAATAATCAGCGCATAGGCAATGTTATTCAGCTTTTGCGTCGCCTTAGCGCGATACATCAGCACCGCGAGGATCACGCAGATACCGATAGCGATACCAGCAAAGAACCAGCGCTGCCAGCCGCCGCTGTCGGCAAGGAAGCTAAAAGCCGCGCCATAGTTACGCGCATAATGCAGATTAAGCGATGGAAACAGCGAGACCGTATCCCCCAGAGCAAAATTCTGGAGGATCAGGTATTTACTGCCTAAATCGATAATCAGCACGGCTACGACGATCCACAACCAGCGTAGCCCCGTTGAACAAATCGGTTTACTCATCAGGCAAATTTACGTTTTTCACCGTCACCGGCGATGTTGCTGACACAGCGTCCGCAGATATCCGCGTGTTCCGCCACCTTGCCGATATCCGTGGTGTAATGCCAGCAACGCGGGCATTTGTCACCTTCGGCTTTGCTCAGCACAACTTTCAACCCCTTCAGCAGTTCACTCTGCCAGGCGTCAGCCGGAGCCTGCGCATAATCGACAACTTTCGCCCCGGAGGTCAACAGGACAAATCGCAATTCATCGCCCAGCGCGTTCAGCTTCGCCGCAAGATCGGCATCGGCATACAGCGTGACCGCCGCTTCCAGAGAGCCGCCCACCTGCTTATCCGCACGCGCCTGTTCGATTACCTTGTTGACTTCGCTGCGCACTTTCAGCAGCGCGTCCCAGAAAGCGTCATTCATTGCTTCGTCGGCAGTCAGGCCGAACAGACCGGTGTACCATTCACCGGTAAAGACATATTTTTCACGCTCGCCCGGCAGATAACCCCAGATTTCGTCGGCGGTGAAGGACATAATCGGCGCCATCCAGCGCACCAGCGCCTCGGCAATATGGTACAACGCAGTCTGGCAGCTACGGCGCGCGACGCTGTCCGCTTTGGTGGTGTACTGGCGGTCTTTGATGATATCAAGCCAGAATGACCCCATTTCGACAGAGCAAAAGCGCATCAGGCGCTGCACTACTTCGTGGAAATCATAAGACTCATAGGATTTGACGATATCATCCTGCGCCGCTTGCGCACAGCCAACCGCCCAGCGGTCCAGCACCACCATCTCTTCCGGTTTCATCATGTCTTTTGCCGGATCGAAACCATTCAGGTTCGCCAGCAGGAAGCGCGCGGTATTACGGATACGGCGATAGCTGTCGGCGGCACGTTTGAGGATCTCGTCAGAAACCGCCATTTCACCGGTATAGTCGGTAGAAGCCACCCACAGACGCAGAATATCGGCCCCCAGTTTGTTCATTACATCCTGCGGAGAAACGGTGTTACCGATGGATTTGGACATCTTGCGGCCCTGGCCATCGACGGTAAAGCCGTGGGTCAGTACCTGACGGTACGGCGCTTTGCCTTTCATCGCGGTGGAGATCATCAGCGAGGACATAAACCAGCCGCGATGCTGGTCGGAACCTTCCAGGTACATATCGGCAGCATGACCGGCAAATTCAGGACGCACGTCAACGACGGAGGAGTGAGTCGACCCGGAGTCAAACCACACGTCGAGGGTATCCGGCACCTTTTCGTAGTTATCAGCATCGGCGCCGAGGATGTCGCGGGAGTCGAGATCCCACCACGCCTGAATGCCATCGACTTCCACGCGTTTAGCCACTTCTTCCATCAGCTCCAGCGTACGCGGATGCAATTCTTGCGTCTCTTTATGCACGAACAGCGACATCGGGACACCCCAGGTGCGCTGACGAGAGATACACCAGTCGGGACGATTGGCGACCATCGATTCGATACGCGCCTGCCCCCAGTCAGGGATCCACTGGACACCTTTGATCTCTTTCAGCGACTGCGCGCGCAGACCTTTCTGATCCATGCTGACAAACCACTGCGGCGTGGCGCGGAAGATGATTGGCGTTTTGTGACGCCAGCAGCACGGATAGCTATGCTGTAGCTTTTCTACGTGCAGCAGCGCGCCTTTTTCCCGCAACAGCGCTACGACGATGTCGTTGGCTTTAAAGACGTTGACGCCGTCCAGAGTCGGATAAGTTCCCGGCAGATAAGCGCCGTCCGGGCCAACCGGGTTAGCGACTTCCAGCCCATATTTTTGCCCAATGACATAGTCGTCCGGACCGTGGCCTGGCGCGGTATGCACCGCCCCGGTACCCGCATCCAGCGTGACGTGATCGCCAAGGATCGCCGGTACGTCAAAATCGAGGAACGGATGCTTAAAGCGTAACATCTCCAGTTCGCCGCCGTTGACCACCGCCAGAATGGTGTAGTCAGCGATGCCGGCGCGCTTCATCACGCTGTCGACCAGGTCTTTAGCGACGATCAGCGCCTGCCCCTCAACCTGCACCAGCGCATAATCAAACTCTGGTGACAAAGAGATTGCGCGGTTGGCTGGCAGCGTCCATGGGGTGGTGGTCCAGATAACCAGAGAAACCGGGCCATTCACATCGGCCACGCCAAATTTGGCCAGCACCGCCGCTTTATCCACCGCGTGGAATGCCACATCGATGGACGGAGACGTTTTGTCGTAATACTCCACTTCCGCTTCCGCCAGTGCGGAGCGGCAGTCTGCACACCAGTGTACTGGTTTAGCGCCTTTATGCAGGTGGCCGTTGCCGATGATTTTAGCCAGCGCGCGGATGATGTTGGCTTCAGTTTTGAAGTCCATGGTCAGATACGGATGCGACCAGTCGCCGAGCACGCCCAGACGGATAAAGTCTTTACGCTGGCCGTCGACCTGGGTAGCCGCATATTCGCGGCATTTAGCGCGGAATTCAGCCGCGGTGAATTTTTCCCCCGGCTTACCGTACTCCTGCTCCACTTTCAGCTCAATCGGCAGACCGTGGCAATCCCAGCCCGGCACATACGGAGAGTCATAGCCCGCCAGCCCTTTGGACTTAACGATAATGTCTTTCAGAATTTTATTAACCGAGTGACCAATATGAATGCTGCCATTCGCATAAGGAGGGCCATCATGCAGAATGAAGGTTTTTTTGCCTTTTTTGGCTGCACGGATGATGCCGTACAGGTCATCATCGGTCCAACGCGCCAGCATTCCCGGTTCACGCCTGGCGAGGTCGCCGCGCATCGGGAACCCTGTTTCCGGCAAATTCAGGGTCGATTTATAGTCACTCATCAGATTCTCGGTTCCGTTATTTCGGTTTGATAAACACCGTCAGGGTCAGGCCTGCCCGGTTAGCCCAAAGAACTCGCGGGCCGTTAACTCATCGCAGGCAATTTGCGCCTTTAGTTCATCAAGCGACGCAAATCGCTGCTCATTACGTATCTTTTTACGCAGTATTACATCTATATGACGACCATAGAGGTCCATTACAACATCCAGCAGATGCACTTCTAACTGCTGGCGTACGCCTGCCACTGTCGGACGGGTGCCGATATTGGCGACGCCAGGCAAGGGATGCTCTCCCAGCCCCATCACTTCCACCGCATAAACCCCTTGTACCGGGGAGACCTGACGACGCAGCGGTAAATTCGCCGTCGGGAAACCAATGGTGCGCCCCAGCTCATCGCCGTGGACAACGCGACCAGAGATAGTAAACGGATGCCCCAGCAAAGTCTCGGCCAGCGCCAGATCGTCATCCGACAGCGCCTGGCGTACCGCCGTACTGCTAATACGCACCCCGCCCTCGCAAAATGAGTGGGTACTGGTGACATCAAAGCCGTATTCCACGCCGGCTTTTTGTAATAATAAGAAATCCCCCTGGCGGCTAACGCCAAAGCGGAAATCATCCCCCACGACGAGGAACTGAACGCCTAATCTGCGGACCAGCAGTTCGCTAATAAAATCCTGGGCGGTCAACGACGCAAAGCGCCGATCAAAGCGCACGCACAGTACGTAATCGACGCCGCTTTCAGCCAGATAGTTAAGCTTTTCACGCAGACGCGTTAAACGTGCGGGCGCTTTATCGGCGGCAAAAAGCTCCAGCGGCTGCGGCTCAAAAATCATCACTGCCACCGGTAAGCCACGCTGACGACCTTCCGCACGCAAACGCTGCAGTAACGCCTGGTGCCCGCGATGCACGCCGTCAAAATTTCCAATGGTCAGCACACACCCGCGCGGGGCCTGACTGAGATTATGTATGCCGCGTATCAGCTTCATGTCTGGCTCAAAACAGTGAAAATCGTCCGAGTATACCTTGTACAACTGGCAACGTTAACCAGCGATTGCACCTCTACACCGAAAGATCCCGGTAATTCATTCACTCAGCGCAAGATCGCCGGAAAAACACCCCGCTGTCGTCGATTTTTCTGGTCGAAAGGCTGTATTCGCCAGCAACAAGCTGATAGAATCTTGCGCCATCACTACGTAATAAAGCGTTGTTGGTTTAAACGGCGCTTATTTGCACAAATCCATTGACAAAAGAAGGCTAAACGGGCATATTCCTCGGCCTTTGAATTGTCCATATAGAACACATTTGGGAGTTGGACCTTGGCTAATATCAAATCAGCTAAGAAGCGCGCCGTTCAGTCTGAAAAGGCCCGCAAGCACAACGCGAGCCGTCGCTCTATGATGCGTACTTTCATCAAGAAAGTATACGCAGCTATCGAAGCTGGCGACAAAGCGACTGCACTGAAAGCATTTAACGAAATGCAACCGATCGTGGACCGTCAGGCTGCTAAGGGTCTGATCCACAAAAACAAAGCCGCACGTCATAAAGCAAACCTGACTGCTCAGATCAACAAACTGGCTTAATTGTCTGTTGGTTGTCGCTTTGTAAAAAAGCCCGCGAAAGCGGGTTTTTTTATGTCTGTCGTTGATCACGTCAAACGTCAATACTCGCGTTCTGGTTATCGCAGCCGGTTCATACTTCAGCATGGACTGGCTGCGGCATTTTCCACGTAGCAGGAAACTGTTCTGGCTTATCTCCGGGAAGAGGTGAAAAGCGCTGAATAGTCGCGGTGACAAATACGCTGCACTGCCGGATGCTGGATCATGCGCTCGGCAAAAATAGCGTGATACTCTTCCATCACATTATCCATACGCCCGATCTCGACGATCGACTCATCGCTATAGAAATCATGTGAATACAGCGTTGGCGCGACGAATATCGCGTTATGCAGCGCCCCGAAGGCTTTCATCAACGCCGCATCGTCGAATTCCCCCAGAATTTCCACCTGCAATCCCTGCGAGTTAAACCAGTTGAGCAGCTTACGCCCCAGCATGGAACAACGCCCCGGAATCAACAAACGACGCTCTTCCAGGCAGGCCGGGAACGGCTTTTCCGGCGGAGGATTCATGCACCAGAAACTGACGCTGCATTCGCCGATTTTCACTGAAAACAAGCCTTCCTGCTGGGTGGAGTCAATGGGGCAATCGGAGATGATCATATCGAGCTTATGCTGGCTCAACTGCTCCAGCAGCATTTCGTGAGTTGACTCAAAACAGCGTAAATGGATCTGTTCGTTATCGACGACGGCGGCATCAAGTACACCGCTGACCAGCCTTTTTGACAGTGCGTCAGCCACACCGACATCAAACAACAGATTCGACTCTTTACGATAATTAACGATATCCAGCATTTCCTGGCTCAGGGTAAACATACGATCGGCGTAGCGGAAGACCAGTTCCCCCAGTTCACTGGGCTCAAGCCCTCGTCCTTTACGCTTGAACAACTTCCCCTGCAGACGCTCTTCCAGCGCTTTGATCTGTCCGGTAATGGTTTGCGGCGTCAGGAACAATGCCTCCGCAGCACCAACCACTGAGCCTTCTTTATAGACATGCCAGAAATAGTACAGATGGTTGTAATTGATATGTGACATGCTTCTCTCCCTGATTATGTCGAGGAGAACCGTAGCGGCTTTCCGTGAAATGTTAAGCCGCGTAGCCCGAATCCGCTACGCGCTTACGCAGTATGATGTATCCCGTCACTGCCGATAATATCGATCCAATAAGGATGCCAAGCCTGGCCCAGTTGTTCAATGCGGGATCAACGCTGCTGAAAGCCAGGGAGGCAATAAAAATCGACATGGTGAAACCAATCCCACATAGAATGCCAACCGCCATAATTTGCTTACAGCTCGTCCCTTCAGGCAACGAGGCCCATTTCAGCTTTAGCGCCAGCCAGCAGAACAGGCTAATTCCCAATGGTTTACCGATAAACAACCCGGCAATAATACCCAATGGCAGCAGCGAGGTCAGCCCTTCTACCGTGATCCCCTGCAAAGAAACGCCCGCATTAGCAAAGGCGAACAGCGGCAGGATCAGGAATGCCACCCACGGATGCAGTACGTGCTCAAGCTGCTTCGCCGGCGATTTACCTTTCTGCTCTTTTAGCGGGATCATAAAGCCGACAATGACGCCGGCCAGCGTTGCGTGAACGCCCGATTTCAGAACCGCGGTCCAGAGTATGGCGCCGACCAGAATATAGATGCCGGTGCGTCGTACGCCGCTCAGATTTAATGCCGCCAGTACCGTGATAGATCCAGCCGCAACAATCAATGACATGACGGAAAGGTCGTGCGTATAGAACAACGCAATAATAATAATGGCGCCCAGATCGTCAATGATGGCCAGCGCCATCAGAAAAATCTTCAGCGCAGCGGGAACCCGATTCCCCAGCAGCGCCAGTACGCCCAACGCGAAGGCGATATCGGTCGCAGCCGGAATCGCCCACCCTTCTCTGGCAATCGGATCCCGGCCGTTAAACGCCAGATAAACCAGTGCCGGAACCACCATTCCGCCCAACGCCGCGACGAGCGGAAACACGGCCTGGCGACGGCTGGCCAGCGCCCCCTGATTCATCTCGCGCTTCACTTCCAGGCCTATCAGCAGGAAAAATATCGCCATCAGCGCATCGTTAATCCACAACAGCATATTTTTGTTGATTTCTAACGCCCCTACGCGCAGTTGAACGGGCGTTTCCAGAAAAGAACGATACAGATCGCTGGTCAAGCCAGTATTGGCGAATAACATCGCCATTACGGCGGCAAAAATTAAGATAATGCCTCCGGATGCATCGCTATGGAAAAAACGCTGCAGATGTTTCACTTTTACCTCACCTTATCGGTAAACAACTCGATAAAAGAATCATACAGACGCAAATACATCGAAAAAACCAGTTTTAAATTGCCTTTATAGACGGTTTTTTCGAATTAACAAGTAAGACGACATAGCGTTTGTCAGAGGAAGAATAAACGTAAACCGCTCTCAATAATTCAGGGGCGAGGCGAGATGGTGGATAATCGTTAATTCAGGTAGTGTAGCGGCTAAAAGAGAAAAAGCCTGAGTAACAAAACCCAGGCTTGAGATGCAACAGGCAATCAAAAAAGATCAGCTGGTTAAATCATCGAAAAATTTCTTCACGCCATCAAAGAAACTTTTCGAGCGCGGGCTATTCTTCTCACCCGTGGGCCCACCAAAGCTCTCCTGAAGCTCTTTCAGCAGTTGCTTTTGTTTGTCATTAAGCCCCACCGGCGTTTCGACCACTACGCGACACAGCAGATCGCCCTGCGCGCCGCCACGCACAGATTTTACGCCTTTACCACGCATGCGGAACAGCTTACCGGTCTGCGTTTCGCCGGGCACCTTCAGGTTCACCCGGCCATCCAGCGTCGGGACCTCAATCTCACCGCCAAGCGCAGCCATGGTAAAGTTGATCGGAACTTCGCAATACAGGTTATTGCCTTCACGCTCAAAAATTGCGTGCTGCTTAACCTGTACCTGAACGTACAGATCGCCAGCCGGTGCGCCATGCTCACCCGCTTCGCCTTCACCGGCGAGGCGAATACGATCCCCGGTATCGACGCCTGCCGGGATCTTAACCGACAGCGTTTTGCTCTTCTCTACGCGACCATGACCATGACATTTGTTGCACGGATCTTTAATCAGCGTACCGCGGCCCTGACAGTGCGGACAGGTTTGCTGCACGGCGAAGAAGCCCTGGCGCATCTGCACCTGGCCGGAACCATGACAGGTCGGGCAGGTCTGCGGCTGAGTGCCTGCTTTCGCGCCACTACCGTGGCAGACATCACACTCTTCCAGCGTCGGAATACGGATCTCTTTGGTCACTCCGCGAACGGCTTCTTCCAGCGTCAGATCCATGTTATAGCGCAAATCGGCACCGCGCGACGCACGCTGGCGGCCGCGACCTCCGCCAAAAATATCACCGAAAACATCGCCGAAAATATCGCTGAAATCAGCACCGCCGCCAAAACCGCCGCCCCCCATGCCGCCTTGTTCGAAGGCGGCATGACCGTATTGATCGTAAGCAGCGCGCTTCTGAGCATCAGTCAGGATTTCATACGCTTCTTTAATTTGTTTAAATTTCGCTTCGGCCTCTTTATCGCCCTGATTGCGGTCCGGGTGATACTTCATGGCCAGGCGTTTATACGCCTTTTTGATTTCACGCTCTTCCGCGGTTCTGGGAACGCCCAAAATCTCGTAATAATCTTGCTTTGCCATTGGTGTTGTTCAGCCCCTTAACATGCGTGCACGGGCGGAGAGGAACCCTCTTCGCCCGTGCCAGTATTTACCCGTTCAAAGGGCGATTATTTTTTGTCTTTTACTTCTTCAAACTCAGCATCGACAACATCGTCATCTTTCGCGTTGTTTGCAGAAGCGTCAGCGCCGCCAGCCTGCTGCTGTGCATGCTGCTGCTGAGCGATTTCCATCAGTTTCTGGGAAGCCTGCGCCAGTTCCTGCATTTTCGCTTCGATAGCCGCTTTGTCTTCACCTTTCAGCGCCGTTTCCAGCGCGCTCAGCGCAGACTCGATTGCGGTTTTATCATCAGCCGGCAGTTTATCGCCCGCTTCTTCAACCTGCTTACGGGTGCTGTGCAGCAGATGGTCGCCCTGGTTGCGGGTCTGAACCAGCTCTTCAAACTTACGGTCAGATTCAGCGTTCGCTTCAGCATCGCGAACCATTTTCTGAATTTCGTCCTCGTTCAGACCAGAAGAGGCCTTGATGGTGATCTTCTGCTCTTTACCGCTGTTTTTGTCTTTCGCGGAAACGTGCAGGATACCGTCAGCATCGATATCAAAGGTGACTTCGATCTGCGGCATACCGCGCGGTGCCGGGTTGATGCCATCCAGGTTGAACTGACCCAGAGATTTGTTATCAGACGCGCGTTTACGCTCACCCTGCAGCACATGGATGGTTACCGCAGACTGGTTGTCTTCAGCGGTAGAGAACACCTGGCTGTGCTTGGTCGGGATAGTGGTGTTTTTGCTGATCAGCGCGGTCATTACGCCGCCCATGGTTTCGATACCCAGAGACAGCGGAGTAACGTCGAGCAGCAGAACGTCTTTCACATCGCCGGTCAGTACGCCGCCCTGCACCGCTGCGCCGATAGCAACAGCTTCGTCCGGGTTAACGTCTTTACGCGGTTCTTTACCAAAGAACTCCGCCACTTTTTTCTGCACCATCGGCATACGCGTCTGACCGCCCACGAGGATAACGTCGTTGATATCCGATACGGACAGGCCAGCATCCTGCAGCGCGACTTTCAGCGGCTCGATAGAACGGTTCACCAGGTCTTCGACCAGGCTTTCCAGTTTCGCGCGAGTCACTTTAATGTTCATGTGTTTCGGACCGGTGGCATCTGCGGTGATGTACGGCAGGTTCACGTCGGTCTGCTGTGCGGAAGAAAGCTCGATTTTCGCTTTTTCTGCCGCTTCTTTCAGACGCTGCATCGCCAGCGGATCGTTACGCAGGTCAATGCCCTGATCTTTCTTAAATTCTTCAACCAGGTAGTTGATCAGACGGGTATCGAAGTCTTCACCACCCAAGTGAGTATCGCCGTTGGTTGCCAGAACTTCGAAGGTTTTTTCGCCATCAACTTCGTCGATTTCGATAATAGAGATATCGAAAGTCCCCCCACCGAGGTCATATACCGCGATAGTACGGTTGCCGATTTCTTTATCGAGACCATAAGCCAGTGCGGCGGCGGTCGGTTCGTTGATGATACGTTTGACTTCCAGACCAGCGATACGACCGGCGTCTTTCGTTGCCTGACGCTGAGCATCGTTGAAGTAAGCCGGTACGGTGATAACCGCTTCGGTTACCGGCTCACCCAGGTAATCTTCTGCGGTTTTCTTCATTTTTTTCAGCACTTCAGCAGAGATCTGCGGCGGTGCCGTTTTGGTGCCTTTCACATCAAGCCATGCGTCGCCGTTATCTGCAGCAACAATTTTATACGGCATGATGGAAACGTCGCGCTGGACTTCTTCATCCTGGAAGCGGCGGCCAATCAGGCGTTTAATCGCAAACAGGGTATTTTGCGGGTTTGTCACTGCCTGACGTTTAGCCGGCTGACCTACCAGAGTTTCACCATCCTGGGTATAAGCAATGATAGAAGGCGTGGTGCGATCGCCTTCGGCGTTCTCCAGCACACGAGCTGTAGTGCCATCCATAATCGCTACACAAGAGTTGGTCGTACCCAGGTCGATACCAATAATTTTACCCATCTAAACGTCTCCACTAAAAATTCAGTCAACATGTGGTTGTGAACCTGTAATAAGGGCGAAACGTGCGGTTTCAACCGCCCGGACATCATTTTTTTTCAGGTTCATTCACTGCGGTTGACTACAAGATGGGGTCAGCCACCGCGTCATCAAGGGGGAGACACAAAAAAATTTTACCTCTGCTCCCCTGATGGATGGGCAAAACGGCGGCAGTTGGCAACAAGAGAGGGAAAAGAGTACACCCGATAAAAATAGCGCTAATCGGTAGCGTAATATATGACCCAGGCATAATTCGCAATAAATTCTCGGCACCCCGCCTGCCCAGGGTCGATAACCTACCGTCGTCAGGCAGAATCACAAATTGCTTAAAAACCCCCCTCCAGATCATGGACAGTATTCTGGCGCCTCATTATTATGCCGCGCCCCGCTCTCCAGCGGCTGTTAATATTTTTATTATAATCATTAAGTTGGGAAATTATGGATACCTCTAAATTAGCTAATCCGGCACCGCTGGGCCTTATGGGCTTCGGCATGACCACTATTCTGCTTAACCTCGTAAATAGCGGTTTGTTCGCATTTGATGTCGCTATCCTGGCAATGGGCATTTTTTACGGCGGTATCGCACAAATTTTTGCCGGTCTGCTGGAATTTAAAAAAGGTAATACTTTTGGCTTAACTGCATTTACCTCCTATGGCGCTTTCTGGTTGACGCTGGTCGCGATCCTTTTGATGCCGAAAACAGGTCTTGCCGAAGCGTCTGACGCACACTTTCTCGGTATGTATCTCGCACTGTGGGGGATCTTTACGCTGTTTATGTTCTTTGGCACTCTCAAAGGCCCGCGTATGCTGCAGTTCGTGTTTCTGAGTCTGAGCATACTGTTTGCTCTGCTGGCGATCGGCCACCTGGCAGATAACGAAGGCATCGTTAAGATTGCGGGCTGGGTTGGACTGATTTGCGGCGGCAGCGCGATTTATCTGGCGATGGGTGAAGTGCTGAACGAACAGTTTGGCCGCACCGTTCTGCCAATCGGCGAACAGCATTGATTGATGTTGCCGCCCGAACATGGGCGGCAACGAGATAACCGCACGGCGTTAAGACAGGCGCTGCAGTTCAGCTTCCGGCGTAGCGACCTGCTTATCCAGTCCCTGATTCAGCCACACGCCCAATCCCAGTCCCATAAACGACAGGGCCAGCACGTACCAGGCCGGCGCCATCGGCGAAACGCCCATCAGCATTGTCACCGCGATCGGCGTCAGGCCGCCAAAAATGGCATACGAGACGTTATAAGAGAATGAAATGCCGGTAAAGCGAACTTCCGCCGGGAACGCGCGCACCATCACGTAAGGTACCGCCCCCACCACGCCGACACACAGGCCAACCGCGCCATAGAGCAGGAACAGCTGCTGCGAGTTGCCGCCAGAAAGATGGTAGAAAGCCCAGCTACTGGCGGCCAGAAATAAACTCCCGACGATAAATGTGCGGCTGGCGCCAAACTTATCGACTGCCAGACCCGCCAACAAACAGCCAATGCACAGCATAATGGTGGCAATACTGTTCGCCTGCAGAGTGATTGCCGGAGCAAAACCGTAGTGCTTTTGTAACCAAACTGGCGACATCAAAATCACGACCACTATTCCGGCAGATAATAGCCAGGTCAGCAACATTGAGACGATCACCGCTTTCTGGTGCTTCAGCGTAACGGCCTTAACCGGCATCTCCTGAGCTAAGGCTTTTCGCTGTTGCATCTCAAGGAAAATCGGCGTCTCCTGTAGCCAGCGGCGTAAATACATGGCCACAAGACCAAATGCGCCGCCAAGCAAAAAAGGAATGCGCCAGCCGCCGTCGTGGATCCCCTGTGGCGTCAGATGAGTGTTAATCAGCGTCGCGACGACCGATCCCAGTAAGATCCCCACCGTCAGGCCAGCGGTCAACGTGCCACAGGCGATACCGATTTTTTTCTCCGGAACATGTTCTGCAACAAACACCCATGCACCCGGCACTTCTCCGCCAATAGCAGCCCCCTGAAGAATACGCATAAACAGCAGCAAAAGCGGCGCCACGATGCCCATCGATTGGTAAGTCGGCAACAGGCCTATCGCCAGCGTTGGCAGCGCCATCAGCAGAATGCTCAGAGTAAACATTCTCTTACGCCCGACCAGATCGCCGAAATGCGCCATAATAATGCCGCCAAGGGGACGGGCTAAATATCCTGCGGCAAAAATACCGAAGGTCTGCACCTGACGCAGCCACTCCGGAATATCGGCCGGAAAGAACAGTTCGCCAACGACAGCAGCGAAGAAGACAAAGATGATGAAGTCATAAAACTCCAGCGCGCCGCCCAGGGCAGCCAGCGTCAGAGTTTTATAATCTTGTCGATTCAGAGGTCGGGTATATTGTGACATAACGAGCAATCATCCAGAGGTATGAAGGGTGTTTTACGCAATGTGTAAAGTAAAAAACACTATACCGTAAATAAAACAACACACCACAGGCAATTCAGGTTATATCAGAAATGCATCAAATTCAGGATAAAGTTTCACGCCTTGCACTTTTAGGGCGAAAAGCTGCTACCACATCCCCATTTGTTTCGACATATGGCCCTTCAAGCAGCTGTACACAATACGGTACACTTGCAAAAATACCCTGTACCAGGACGTTACCTTCGGCATCTTTCACCCCCTCCAGCGTCTCCTCAATCGCCTTTGGCTGACCGGGCAGATTAAGGATCAGCGCCTGCTTGCGGATAACGCCAACCTGACGCGAAAGAATAGCTGTCGGTACAAAATGCAGGCTGACCTGGCGCATTTGCTCACCAAAGCCCGGCATCACCCGGTCGGCAATCGCCAGTGTCGCATCCGGGGTCACATCGCGCCTTGCCGGGCCGGTACCACCGGTGGTCAGCACCAGATGACAGCCCATCTCATCAACCAGCTCACACAATGTTTGCTCGATAATAATCTGTTCATCGGGGATTAAGCGGGGCAGCAATTCGAAAGGCGTGGACAGCGCACGCGCCAGCCACTCTTCAAGCGCCGGGATACCTTTATCCTGATAGACGCCGCTGGAGGCGCGATCGGAAATGGAAACTAAGCCGATTCGTAAGGTGTTCATGATTATTCCGTTCAAACAGTATTAATAAACAGAATAATACACCGAGGGGAGCAAGGCAGACAGTTTAATGTGGCCGACGGACGTCGGCCACGCGCGGGATTACAGCAGATCGCCGATCATTTTTTCCAGTTTTTCCTGGTCGATCGCAAACTTACGGATACCTTCCGCCAGTTTATCTACCGCCATCGGATCCTGGTTGTGCTGCCACAGAAACTCGGATTCCGTGATACGCGCCGGGCGCGCTTTAACTTCGCCGCTGAACGCCAGTTTGCGTTCGATAGCGCCTTCACTTTCCGCCAGCTCTTTCAGCAGGGCCGGCGCGATGGTCAGACGGTCACAGCCAGCCAGTTCCAGAATCTCGCCGACATTACGGAAGCTTGCGCCCATAACCACAGTTTCGTAGCCATGCTGTTTGTAGTATTCGTAGATTTCGCTTACGGAAACCACGCCCGGATCTTCAGCCGGCGCATACTCTTTCTTATCGGTATTGGCTTTGTACCAGTCAAGAATACGACCAACAAACGGAGAGATCAGGAATACGCCTGCTTCCGCGCAAGCACGAGCCTGAGCGAAAGAGAACAGCAGAGTCAGGTTACAGTTGATGCCTTCTTTTTCCAGCTGCTCCGCCGCGCGGATGCCCTGCCAGGTGGAAGCCAGTTTGATCAGAATACGATCGTTGCTGATGCCGGCATCGTTGTACAACTTGATGATGCGTTTAGCCTTAGCGATGGAGGCGTCGGTGTCATAGGACAAGCGAGCGTCAACTTCAGTGGAAATACGGCCAGGGATCAGCTTAAGGATTTCGAGACCAATGTTCACCGCCAGCTTATCGGAAGCATCAACAATCTGCTGCGCGCGATCGCTGCTCTGGCTGCGAGCCCAGGCAACAGCATCATCAATCAGCTTACGGTACTCAGGGATCTGAGCCGCACCGAGAATCAAAGAAGGGTTAGTCGTGGCGTCCTGAGGCTGATACAGCTTCATCGCCGCGATATCTCCGGTATCAGCTACGACAGTGGTGTACTGACGCAGAGAAGTTAATTTATCCGTCATGATAGTGTTTCTCTTAAACAGCAGTTAAGGGGATGTAACCGGTCTGCCAAGATGATAACACGCTGCTGGATCAGCGCAACCGCCGACAATGCACGAGCGCAGAGTGTGATAAACTACACCAATTAATTATCTGAACGTAAAGGGATTACCACTGAATTGGTGGCGCTTACACTCACGCGCCAGTATGGGCCAGGGGATGTTTAATGCCTGATTTTCTGTTCTTCATCAATGAAATACTCTGGGGCTCGGTAATGATTTATCTGTTACTGGGCGCTGGCGCCTGGTTTACCTGGCGAACAAAGTTTATTCCGTTTCGTTGCGTCCATCAGTTTAGCCAGGGTCTGAAAAAAAGCCTTGCGTCCCGGCCCGGCGGAGTCACGTCTTTTCAGGCATTGTGCACAGGTATGGCGGCACGTATCGGGAGCGGCAACCTGGCGGGAGTCGCCCTGGCCATCACCGCCGGTGGACCGGGAGCCGTTTTTTGGATGTGGATCTCAGCGCTGCTTGGGATGGCAAGCAGCTTTGCCGAATGTTCTCTTGCTCAGCTTTATAAAGAACGCGATGCCCGTGGCCAGTTTCGCGGCGGCCCCGCCTGGTATATGGCCCGGGGTTTAGGTATGCGCTGGATGGGGGTGTTGTTTTCCATTTTGCTGCTGCTGGCCTATGGCACTATTTTTAACACCGTGCAGGCCAACTCCGTTGCCTATGCCATGAAGTATGCATTCCATGCACCTGAAATCGTCACAGGTTGCGTGCTGGCCATTCTTATTCTGCTGGTTATCGTCCGCGGCATTCGAGGCGTGGCGCGATTACTGCAGTGGTTCGTGCCGCTGTTGGCTATGGTATGGATCCTGACCAGCCTGGTTATCAGTCTGTGGCATATCGACGAGCTACCAACCGTTTTTGCCACCATTTTCCGCAGCGCCTTCGGCTGGCAAGAGGCGGCGGCAGGCGCTGTCGGCTATACCATCAGCCAGGCGCTCACCAGCGGCTTTCAGCGCGGTATGTTTTCCCATGAAGCGGGCATGGGGTCGACGCCCAATGTCGCAGCGGCGGCAGCGACCTGGCCGTCGCACCCTGCCACTCAAGGGCTCGTGCAAATGATTGGCGTCTTCATTGATACGGTAGTGATCTGCACTGCCAGCGCCGTCATCATCATGCTCGCCCCGAGGAACGATAACAGCGCCGCAATAAACGGTATTCAGGCGCTTCAGCTTGCCATGAACAATCTTGTTGGCGACTGGGGCGCCGGTTTTGTCGCTTTTATCATGCTGCTTTTCGCCTTCAGCGCCATCATTGCAAACTATATCTATGCGGAAAATAATCTTGTCTTTCTGCGGATGGACAGCAGGCGAAATATCTGGGCGCTGCGGTTCCTCGCCCTGAGCATGGTCATCGCCGGAACGGTAATCAGCTTACCGGTCGCCTGGCAAATGGCGGATATCGTCATGGCGTTGATGGCGATTACGAACCTGACGGCTATCCTGCTCCTGTCGCCAACGGTACGGATCATCACCGATGATTATCTACGCCAGCGTCGGCTGGGCACGCGGCCGGAATTTGACGTTACGCGTTACCCCGAAATTCATCAGCAGGTGATGTCGGGTATCTGGGATAATCTGCCGCGTAAATAGCGCGGCAATTACAGCTATCGCTCCCTCTGTGGCGTTTTTTTGCTAAAGTCGTCAAAAATCTCCTGAAAGGACTGGATATGCTCATTCTGATTTCACCTGCCAAAACGCTTGATTATCAAAGCCCGCTAGCGACTGCTCGCTATACCCAGCCTGAACTGCTGGAATACTCTCAGGAACTGATCAATATCGCTCGCCAGCTGTCTGCGCCGCAGATAGGTAAACTGATGAGCATCAGCGACAAGCTGGCTGACCTCAATGCCACCCGTTTTCACGACTGGCACCCGGATTTCACCCCGGCGAATGCCCGACAGGCGATTCTGGCTTTTAAGGGCGATGTTTACACCGGTCTGCAGGCAGAGACCTTTAGCGAAGCCGATTTTGATTTTGCCCAGCAGCATCTGCGGATGCTTTCCGGCCTTTATGGCGTTCTGCGCCCGCTCGATCTGATGCAACCTTACCGGCTGGAGATGGGAATTAAGCTTGAAAACGCGAAAGGCAAAGATCTGTATCAGTACTGGGGAGAGGTGATTACCGATAAGCTGAATCAGGCACTGGAAGCGCAGGGCGACGATATCGTTATTAACCTGGCCTCTGATGAATACTTCCGGGCGGTTAAAGCCAAACAGCTTGCGGGTCGGATAATTAAGCCGGTTTTCCTCGATGAGAAAAACGGTAAGTTTAAAGTAATCAGCTTCTACGCCAAAAAAGCGCGCGGATTAATGAGCCGTTACATCATTGAAAATCGCTTAACCAGGCCAGAGCAGCTGACCCGCTTTGATAGCGAAGGTTATTTCTTTGATGCCGATGCATCAGGGCCGGACGAACTGGTATTTAAACGCCGCGAACAGTAAAAATCACGCTCCCCTGCCGCCGGATAAGGCAGCAGGGGAGTCAGGCTTAACCCATCATCAGCTTACGCAGGGCGGCAAAATCAGCCGGTAGATTATGCGACAGCAGCGGCAGATCCGCACGATCCGCCAGCGCTTTCGGCAGCGGCAGCGTCTCTTGCAGAATCTCTTCCACGCTCTCTTTAAACTTCGCCGGATGCGCGGTGCCGAGGAACAGGCCGTACTCACCGGGCTGCAGCTGGTCGCGCAGCGCGCGATAAGCTATCGCCGCATGCGGTTCCGAGGTATAGCCAATGGCTTTCAGTTCGCGCATGGTGGATTTCGTGGTTTCATCATCCACCGCCGCATAGCCCAGCTCATTCAGACGCCAGGTTTTGCGCCGGAACAGCTCTTCTACGCGCGGCCAGTTGTTCGGCTGGCTGACGTCCATCGCGTTAGACAGCGTGGCCTGGGTCGCTTTCGGCGACCAGTTACCGTCCTGCAGGAAACGCGGCACAGTATCATTGGCGTTGGTCGCCGCGATAAAGCGTTTAATTGGCAGCCCCAGCGATTTCGCCAGCAAACCAGCCGTCAAATCGCCAAAGTTGCCGCTTGGCACCGAGATAACCAACTGATTACGGGCCTCCTGCGGCAACTGCGCGACGGCCTCAAAATAGTAGCAAATCTGCGCCAGCAGGCGGCTGATATTAATGGAGTTAGCCGAGTTCAGCCCCAGAGCGGTTTTCAGCTCTTCGTCGTCAAAGGCCTGTTTCACCAGCGCCTGGCAGGCATCGAAATCACCGTCGATCGCGACGGTTTCAATATTGCCGCCCAGGGTACAGAACAGTTTTTCCTGCAGCGGGCTGATTTTACCGCGCGGATAGAGAATGACGACGTTAACGTTCGGCAGACCATAGAACGCATGGGCGACCGCCGCGCCGGTGTCGCCGGAGGTTGCCGTCAGGATGGTCACCGGTTTGTCGCCCGCGATATGGGTCAGCATCTGCGCCATAAAGCGGCCGCCAAAATCTTTGAACGCCAGCGTCGGGCCATGAAACAACTCCAGGCATCCCACATCTTTCTGCACTTTACTGACCGGCGCCGGAAAGGTGAATGCCGTGGCAATACGCTGTTGCAGCATGTCCTGCGGGATCTCGTCACCAATAAACGCAGACAGGATTTTCGCGCTGCGCGGGACGAAATCCAGCTTCAGCATATCGTCAATTTCAGTCAGGCTAAATTCCGGTAGATCGTGCGGAAAGAACAGCCCCTGCTGCTTGCCAAGCCCCTGCGTCACGGCCCGCGCAAAGCTGACCTGTTCGTTATGATCTTTTAAGTTATAGAGTTTCATTGGTTATCCCACTACTCGAGCGCCCGCCGTATCCAGCTGGCAAATATGAACGAAGCCTTCCTGATTTTGTAGATAGTGCTTTGCCAGCCAATCGGCGACACGCTGCGCGGTTTCCGGTTTATCGCATAACGCGAACATCGTCGGGCCGGAGCCGGAAATACCACACGCCTGCGCGCCAATTTCCATCGCCGCCTGACGCGCTTCGCTGAAGCCCGGCAGCAATTTGGTACGATACGGCTCGGCAATCACATCCGTCATCAATTTCGCCGCCAGCTGCGGCTGACGGGTATAGCAGGCATGAATAAAGCCCGCCAGATGACGACCATGAGCAATGCAGTCCTGACGGCGATACTGCGCCGGGAGAATCGCCCGCGCTTCCGCCGTCGAAACTTTAATGCCCGGATAAGCCAGCACCCATAGCCACTCGTCAAATGCCGGAACCTGCTGGCTGATAATGCCGTTTTCCTCAAGCATCAACTGGATACCGCCAAGGTAGCACGGCGCCACATTGTCGTAGTGGATGCTGCCGGAAATCCGCCCTTCCATCTCGCCCATCAGCGCCAGCATCCGGGTTTCGTTGAGCGGCTTACCGCAAAATTCGTTCATCGCCACCAGCGCCGCGACCACGGAGCAGGCGCTGGAACCAAGCCCGGAGCCTATCGGCATATTCTTTTCCAGCGTCATCGCGACCGGTACTTTTTTGCCAACCTCCTGGCAGAAGCGCTCCCAGCATTGATAGACGATATTTTCCTGCGGAGCCGTCGGCAGTTTGCTGGCAAAACGGCCAACGTTTTGCAGACTGAAGCTTTCAGCCGCCTCCACCGTCACGTTGTCCCCCAGCAGCGTACCGTCGACCGGCGTCACCGCCGCCCCCAGCACGTCAAACCCGACGCTCATATTGGCACTGGAAGCCGGGGCATATACTTTGACCATCTTAAACTCCTAACTTCCATGACAGGGTACGCAACAGATCGGCGAAAACGCCCGCCGCCGTCACATCGTTACCCGCGCCATAGCCGCGCAGCACCAGCGGCAGCGGCTGATAATAGTGGCTGTAAAAAGCCAGCGCGTTCTCGCCGTTTTTCACTTTGAACAGCGGATCGTTGCCGTCAACCGCGGCAATTTTCACCCGACACGTGCCATCCTCTTCTATGTTACCCACATAACGCAAGACTTTACCTTCATCGCGCGCTTTCGCGACCCGCGAGGAAAACTCATCATCCAGAGAAGGCAGACGCGCCATAAAGCTTTCAACATCGCCGCTGGCATCGAAATCGGCCGGCAGCGCCGGTTCGACGATAATGTCAGACAACTCCAGCTCACACCCGGTTTCACGCGCGAGGATAAGCAGTTTACGCGCGACGTCGACGCCGGACAGATCGTCTCGCGGATCCGGCTCGGTATAGCCCATCTCACGCGCCAGCTTCGTCGCCTCAGAAAAACTCATGCCTTCATCAAGTTTACCGAAGATAAATGACAGCGAGCCGGAAAGAATACCGGAGAAATGCATCAGCTCATCACCCGCGTTCAGCAGATTTTGCAGGTTTTCAATGACCGGCAGACCCGCGCCAACGTTGGTATCGTATAAAAACTTACGCCGGGAACTGGCCGCAGCATGGCGCAACTGATGGTAGTAATCGAGCGAGGAGGTGTTGGCTTTTTTATTCGGCGTCACCACGTGAAAACCTTCACGCAAGAAATCCGCATACTGATCGGCTACCGTCTGGCTGGAAGTGCAGTCGACAATAACCGGGTTCAGCAGATGGTACTCTTTCACCAGACGGATAAGTCGGCCTAAATTGAACGTCTCTTTCGCCTCAGACAGCTCGTCGCGCCAGTGCTCAAGGTTCAGACCATGTACGCTGGTCAGCAGGGCACGAGAATTGGCGACGCCGCAAACGCGCAGGTCAATATGCTTGCTTTTTAGCCAGCTTTGTTGGCGCTTGATCTGTTCGATCAGCGCGCCGCCAACGCCGCCGACGCCGATCACAAACACTTCAATCACCTGGTCGGTATTGAACAGCATCTGGTGAGTCACGCGCACGCCGGTTGTCGCGTCATCATTGCTTACGACAACAGAGATAGAGCGCTCGGAAGAGCCCTGAGCAATCGCGACGATATTAATATTGGCGCGCGCCAGCGCAGCGAAGAATTTGGCGGAGATCCCACGTAAAGTCCGCATACCATCGCCGACAACGGAGATAATCGCCAGGCGTTCCATGATCGATAGTGGCTCAAGCAACCCCTCTTTCAGCTCCAGGTAAAATTCATCTTCCATTACCCGCTTCGCTCGCGCACAGTCGCTTTGCGGAACACAGAAGCTGATGCTGTATTCGGAAGAGGATTGGGTAATCAGAACAACGGAAATGCCCGCGCGAGACATGGTGGCAAATACGCGCGCCGCCATCCCCACCATCCCCTTCATCCCCGGCCCGGAGACGTTGAACATCGCCATATTGTTAAGATTAGAGATCCCCTTCACCGGCAGATCGTCTTCATCACGGCTGGCGCCGATAAGGGTACCCGGCGCCTGCGGGTTACCGGTATTTTTGATTAAGCACGGGATCTGGAACTGGGCAATGGGGGCGATAGTGCGCGGATGGAGAACTTTAGCGCCGAAATAGGAAAGCTCCATCGCTTCCTGATAGGACATTGACTTCAGCAAACGGGCATCCGGCACCTGGCGTGGGTCGCAAGTATAAACGCCATCAACATCGGTCCAGATCTCACAGCAGTCGGCACGAAGGCAGGCAGCCAGTACCGCCGCAGAATAGTCGGAACCATTACGCCCCAGCACCACCAGTTCACCCTTTTCGTTGCCCGCAGTGAAACCTGCCATCAGCACCATATGGTCAGACGGGATCTGGCTGGCGGCAATGCGCCGGGTCGATTCAGCGATATCTACGGTCGACTCGAGATAATGCCCTACGGCAAGCAGTTTTTCGACCGGGTTAATGACCGTAACGTGATAACCGCGCGCTTCCAGCAAACCGGCCATAATGGCAATAGAGAGCTTTTCTCCTCTGCAAATCAACGACGCGTTGACGCTGTCCGGGCACTGTCCGAGCAGGCTGATACCATGCAGTACGTGTTTAATTTGCGCGAATTCCTGCTCAACAAAGACTTTCAATTGCGCAAGCGGGAATCCGGGTTGCGCCTCGGCGAGCCCTTGCAAAAGTTCGGCAAAAATACGTTCAGCATCGGCGATATTCGTTAGCGCTTCCTGACCACTGATTGTTTTTTCGATCATTGCGACCAGGTGGTTAGTAATCTTTGCCGGGGCAGACAGAACGGTCGCTACCTGCCCCTGCCTGGCATTACTCTCCAGAATATCGGCAACGCGCAGAAAACGCTCTGCATTTGCCACTGATGTACCGCCAAACTTCAACACACGCATGGTTGTGACCCCTTGATTTTTTTGTCGAAAAAAAAGCCCGCACTGTTCAGGTGCGGGCTTTTTTCTGTGTTTCCTGTACGCGTCAGCCCGCACCGTTACCTGTGGTAATAGTGATGGTGATAATCGTGGTGATCATGCCGATGCGATTCATGGACGTTGTGTACTCTGTAATTTTTATCTGTCTGTATCCTGTGCCTATATTGGTTAAAGTATCTGTCGCCTTAAGTCAACGAATTTCTACTTACAGGCGTTTTTTTCGTGAATAGACAATCCGCCAAAATACCCCAATTACTCACCGGAATTTATGCAAAGAAATGTCAATAATCAGCACACATATCCATACTAAAACGCTATGACGGGATTTTAGTCTGAGAGTTTTTTTTCAATGTCGTGCAATAAACGATGAAGCATTGCGGTGTCGCGCTGTTGCAAAAGACCGATACGCTGCTGTAGCCAGTCGCTGAGTTTGACATCATCTTCAACGCCCAGACGGGTAAGTAGATCGCGAGTTCGTAAACGTAACGCCTGGAGCTGATTGTCATCCCCGTCGACTAACATGGTCCGGTTTTGCTGCAGCAACGAAGTCAGTTGATAACAATACACCATCACAGACTGCCCTAAATTCAACGAAGGGTAGTCCGCCACCATGGGGATACCGGTCAATACGTCGGCCAGGAGCAACTCTTCGTTAGTAAGCCCGGAATCCTCCCGGCCAAACACCAGAGCGGTATGATTCATCCACTGCGCTTTCTCCTCCAGCATTGGCAAAAGCTGCTGCGGCGTCACGTAATAGTGAAAACGCGCCCGGCTGCGAGCGGTTGTGGCGACGGTAAAATCGACGTCGTGCAGCGCCTGCTCTAATGTGGCAAAAGTACTGATATTATCGAGAATGTCGCCGGAGCCATGCGCAACCCAGCGCGCGGCAGGCTGCATATGGGCATCGCTATCGACGATACGCAGGTCGCTAAACCCCATTGTTTTCATCGCTCTCGCGGCAGCGCCAACGTTTTCTGCCCGAGCGGGAGACACTAACACAATTGATAAACGCATTCGGTTTCCCTTTTATCTTTCAGCGGCAGGAATGACCATTCATCCCCTCATTTTACGCGCCATGAATTTACAAATTTGCAACAAAAGACGCTAAATTTGAGCTTTATCACTCATAAAGAAAACTAAACTATTCCCAAGACCCCATTACCCGGAGTATGTTAACAGAACGCATTTATCCGTATGTTTGACAATGATATTTATGTCAAAGCGTCTTTGCGGGTAGTGGATTCACCCTATTCATTATTTGCTGAGCGCGATTAATTGAGCCGTAGGTAAATTGTGATGATGAATCGCATTTCAATGCAATGATTTCACATGACTATTAACGTGCTACAATTGAACTTGATATAGGTCAACGAAGCGTAGTTTTATTGGGTGTCAGGGCTCTCTTAGCCTGTTATGTTGCTGTTAAAATGGTTAGGATGACAGCCGTTTTTGACACCGTCGGGTCCAGAGGGAAAGTACCCACGACCAAGCTAATGATGTTGTTGACGTTGATGGAAAATGCATCAAGAACGCAATTACGTACTTTAGTCATGTTACGCCGGACATGTTAATTTGCGACATGTACCAGGCAGGTCAGGGACTTTGGTACTTCCTGTTTCGATTTAGTTGGCAATTTAGGTAGCAAACATGCAGACCCCGCACATTCTTATCGTTGAAGACGAGTTGGTAACACGCAACACGTTAAAAAGTATTTTCGAAGCAGAAGGTTATGATGTATTCGAAGCGACCGATGGCGCGGAAATGCATCAGATCCTGTCTGAAAATGATATTAACCTGGTGATCATGGATATCAACCTGCCAGGTAAAAATGGTCTCCTGTTAGCGCGCGAACTGCGTGAACAGGCAGACGTCGCGCTGATGTTCCTTACAGGCCGCGACAACGAAGTGGATAAAATCCTTGGCCTCGAAATCGGTGCCGATGACTATATCACGAAACCATTTAACCCACGTGAACTGACGATTCGCGCACGCAATCTGCTGTCCCGAACCATGAACCTCGGCACCGTAAGCGAAGAGCATCGCAGCGTAGAAAGCTATAAGTTCAACGGTTGGGAGCTGGATATCAATAGCCGTTCGCTGGTTAGCCCGAATGGCGAGCAGTACAAACTGCCGCGCAGTGAATTCCGTGCCATGCTTCACTTCTGTGAAAATCCGGGCAAAATTCAGTCGCGTGCAGAACTGTTGAAGAAAATGACCGGCCGTGAGCTTAAACCGCACGACCGTACCGTGGACGTGACCATCCGTCGCATTCGTAAGCATTTTGAGTCCACCCCGGATACCCCGGAAATTATCGCCACTATCCATGGCGAGGGGTACCGTTTTTGTGGCGACCTGCAGGAATAACAGCGTTTTTCTTGCTGTCATCACGTAAAAACGGCGCAACTAGCGCCGTTTTTTATTTAAGATGCCACGCTTCCCGCCTCATCACAGCTCTCAGACCGTGAAGCGGATAACGATGAACGGCAAATCGGTCAGCAACAGAGTTGAACACCATAATAGCTGCGCCCCGTGAGAGCGGGTCTTATGAGTAAGACTGGCCACTCCGGCGACCTGCGCACCTGCAGTTTGACGGGAACAGACGCGCATTATCCCATACCCGGCCCATCCAGCACCAACTATATACCGGCGACTGAATTAGCATTGCCCGTTATTTATCCCATGCCATAATCGGCACAGCGCTAATCGCATTCTTTGGCGAACCGTCGACAATTTTATCTGAATAGGTCAGATAAACCAGCGCATTACGTTTGGCATCGTAAAAACGCACAACCTGCAGCTTTTTAAATATCAGCGAGGTACGTTTCTGGAATACCACCTCCCCCTGGGTTTTGCCCTTTTTGATTTTATCCGTTAACTCAATGGGCCCCACCTGCTGGCAGGAGATCGCTGCATCGGAAGTATCTTCCGCCAGCCCCAGTCCGCCTTTAATTCCCCCCGTTTTCGCCCGGCTGATATAGCACGTAACATTCTGAACATCGGGATCGTCAAAGGCCTCAACCACGATTTTATGATCCGGTCCGAGGAATTTAAAAACAGTATCAACAGAGCCGATTTGTTCCGCCTGCGCCAGCTGGCAGCCCGCGAATAAAAACATGCCCGCAGCTAATTTCTTGTATTTCATATTGTTACCATTATTAAATAATTTACTGAGCCATTATCACACATCAAGAAGAAAAGTTTTATAGATCACAGCGTTAAAAACGCACCACCAATACTTTCTGAATAATCGCATTTAAAAGCAAAAAAAACACTGAATGCTAAAACGTCAAAAAATGCTATTATCCGCTACCTTTAGTAGCGGGCACCTGAGTTTAAGGATGGGGATATTTTATGGATCAAGCAGGGATTATTCGCGATCTCCTTAGCTGGCTGGAAGGTCACCTGGATCAACCACTCTCACTGGATAATGTGTCAGCAAAAGCGGGCTATTCCAAGTGGCATTTACAAAGAATGTTCAAGGACGTAACCGGTCATGCCATCGGCGCCTATATCCGTGCCCGTCGCTTATCCAAATCGGCTGTCGCCCTGCGACTGACCGCACGCCCGATTCTCGATATCGCTTTACAGTATCGCTTCGACTCACAGCAGACCTTTACCCGAGCGTTCAAGAAGCAATTCTCGCTCACGCCAGCGCTCTACCGACGCTCTCCTGACTGGAGTTCGTATGGTATACGTCCACCGCTGCGTCTCGGCGAATTCACGATGCCAAAGCATGAGTTCGTCACGCTTGAGACTACTGAACTGGTTGGCTTAACCCAGAGCTATACCTGCAAACTCGAAGAGATTTCTGACTTCCGTAATCAGATGCGCGTACAATTCTGGCGAGAGTTTCTTGCCAATACGCCGTCGATTCCGCCGACCCTGTATGGCCTGCATGAGCCGCGTCCTAGCCTCGATAAAGATGACGAGCAGGAGGTTTTTTACACCACTGCGCTGACGCCGGAGCTGGCTAACGGCCACCTGCATAACGCTCATCCGATGACGCTTGAAGGCGGAGAGTACGTGATGTTTACCTACGAAGGCCTGGGCACCGGGTTACAGGAATTCATCCTGACGGTTTACGGTACCTGTATGCCGATGCTCAACCTTACCCGACGCAGAGGCCTGGATATCGAACGCTTCTTCCCGGAAATTGAAAGTGGGGATCAGGAACCGCCAGTTAACGTGCGCTGTGAATACCTGATCCCGATTCGCCGTTAACGCTGAAGCTCATCCATTGCGGGGGCATCCAGATGCGAAACATCCCCCGCCGTTTCCACCACCCATCCTGAGGCCAGCCACGGGCTTTGCTGGTAGTCAATGCGGGAAATAGAGCAGTTGCGCAGGCGCAAACGACGTTCCGCATAAGCCGGTAAACCCAGGATTGTACTCACCAGGCAACCCAACGCCATCCCGTGGCTCACCAGCAGCGGCCGACTTCCGGCAGGCAACGCCAGACAAGATGCCAGCGCCGCGTGCATGCGCTCGCTCAACTCCTGCATTGACTCCCCCTGCGGAATGCGGCCATCCGGCGTGCCGTTCACCAGTTGTCGACGCCAGCCCTCTTCTTCTTCATTCAGCGAGTCAATATGGCGCTTTTCAAGCACCCCCATATCCAGCTCACGCAAGCGTGCGTCCGCAATGATACGGCAACCGCAAGCTTCGGCGATAATCTCCGCGGTACGCCGCGTACGGCCTAAATCACTGGTGATAATATGCGTAATGCCTAACGTTCTGGCACGCTCACCAACCTGCCAGGCCTGACGCTCACCATGGGCGGTAAGCGGACTGTCAGACTGGCCCTGAATACGTCGCTCGGCGTTCCACTGCGTTTCACCGTGGCGAACAAGGTAAACCTGTAACATGCTTTATTATCCGTTCTGAACTCTCAATCTTCGAGCTACAAGCATAGCTTACCTGCAACCAGACTGATCTGGAGTATACTGCGATGATGTTATGTCACTCTGAGTTGTTTTGATTATGCACCATGTTGTCTCAGCGACCACTAATCCCGCCAAAATTCAGGCAATTCTGCAGGCTTTTAACGAGATCTTCGGCGAAGGATCCTGCCATATTGAGTCTATCGCCGTCGAGAGCGATGTGCCGGAACAGCCTTTTGGCAACGAGGAAACGCGCGCTGGCGCACGAAATCGCGTAGCCAACGCGCGCCGTATACGGCCGAACGCGGACTTCTGGGTAGCCATTGAAGCCGGGATCGACGAAGGCAGTACTTTTAGCTGGGTGGTTATCGACGATGGCGCACAGCGTGGAGAATCGCGCTCCGCGACCCTGCCGCTACCGCCAACCATTCTGGAAAAGGTTCACGCTGGCGAAGCGCTGGGATCGGTGATGTCACAGCATACCGGTATCATTGAAATTGGCCGTAAAGAGGGAGCGATTGGCATCTTTACCGCCGGAAAGCTAACGCGCAGCAGCGTTTATCATCAGGCGGTCGTGCTGGCGCTAAGCCCGTTTCATAACGCTATTTATCGTTAACTTTCGGCAGCACCTGCGACAGCCACTGGCGCAATTCCGCCGGAGCGGACTTCAGGCTATTTGAACCACGGGTAATAGTGGCGATCCCCGCGCCGAGCTCATTTTTTAGCTCGCGCTGGCTCATCTCGCCGCGCAGCAGTTCTTCAATGATGCGAACGCGCGTCCCCAGCGCCTCACGTTCATCGGGGGTCAGCATGAGCTGTAAAAACGGCAGTTGTAAATCGTCGGTGTACGCCTGCTGTAATAGCGCCACGAAACGCAGCCATTCCTGATGACGCTGTTCGGCCACCGCCGCTGAATAGGGGGATTGTTGGGTCATGTTACGCCACCTGTCGGATGTACTCACTAACGAGTACAAAGCATAACATACTTCTGTCCGTACTCTACGCATTTCAGGCAACATAGCAAAATGCTATGTTGCCTGAAAACGACGGGGCTAATAACGCAGTTTCCACTCCGCATCGCTCAACAGCGTATCTTTCTGCCCCATAAAGTAGCGATAGTAAGCGTCATAGGACAAAACGTTTTTCACATAACCACGCGTTTCCGAGAACGGTATACTCTCGACAAACGCCACTGCGTCTATCCGCCCGTCGCTATTGCCGCGCCAGGTTCGAACTCGCCCTGGGCCGGCGTTATAGGCTGCAGAGGCGAAAATGCGGTTATCGCCAAACTGTTGATAAACATATTGCAGGTAGCGAGTGCCGATATTGATGTTCATTTCCGGGTCCAGCAGTTGCGATGGGCTGCTGTAACCCGGAATACTGAACATGCTGACCATGTGCGTGGCCGTTCCCGGCATAATCTGCATCAGGCCGCGGGCGCCAACCGGTGAACCGGCTTTCGGATTCCAGGCGCTCTCCTGGCGGGCAATCGCCATCGCGTAGCTTTGTGGAATATCTTTGCCGCTGGTATAGCGGGCAAAGAGATCTTTATAGGCGAGTGGAAAACGCTCTTCCAGTTGATCCCATAATTTACCGGCGATCGTGGCCTGAACGCTGAGATCCCACCAGTCCTGATTAAACGCATAGCGCGCCAACTGAGCCTGCTGATCTTTGGTTTTGCTGGTCACCAGGCTTGCCCATTCACTACGGGCGGTGTTATCCATATTCCAGTACATCAGCTCACGCACGCGAGCCATTTCAGGCCCGGAGGTCAACGCCGGATCGATATTAGCGGGCGCTTTGTCGATGCGAAAAGTGTACTCCTCGCCAAGACGCTGGGCCGCGACCATCGGGTAAAAACCGCGTTGCTGCATCAGAGCGTGCAGAATCTCTTTCGCTTCATCATCGCGCCCGCGCTCCAGCAACAGATCTGCTTGCCAGTATCGCCATTCATCTTTCTCTTTCGCCTCCATCGGCAAACGAGCCAGCCAGGTGTTCAGACCGCGTCTGTCGCCGAGACCTAAAGCCATACGCACCCGACGCTCCACCAGAGTCGTCGATTGCGAACGCATAATGGCGTCGTCGCGCCAGCTAGCCTGTTCTTCGGTAACGTCGTTACCCATCAGTCGCCAGGCGACAATATCCCGCAGTTGCTGAGTCTGCTCTTCATTCAGCTTCTGCGCCTGCGCCAATGCGGGGATCATCAGGCGCGCGTTTTCCACATCCTGACGCGCAACGCTGGCAAAGGCCGCCGCTGCCATCTGGCGGGTGAAATCCGTCGCGCCGGTGGTACGGGCGAACGTCATTACACTATTCGGATCGTTAGCCAGCGCAATGACCGCTGTCGAAATCGTTTGATAATCAGGCGGCATCTGTTGGGCAAGAACTCGCACCAGACTGGTATTCCCCGCTTTCATCGCCAGCAGGATCCGCTCAAGATACGCCAACGGATCCTGCTGACCGGAAGCGCGCCAGGCGCCAAATAGCCGATCGCAGGCGTTTGGCTGACTTTTTCCGCTCAACCACAGCGTTTTTGCACCGCTCCAGGCTTCCTGAGTCTGGCCTGTGTTCCATTTTGCATAGTAGTAATTACACTGCGCTTCAGTGCTGGCCGGTTTATCCGGACTAAAGGCCAGCAGGCCACGCCAGTCGTCACGACGCGCCAGCTCGTTAACAAATCGTGATTTCAGCGACCGCGCCAGAGGCAGTGTCGGGTTGGCAGCGATAAAATTGGTCACCACCAACGCAGGCTGATTCATGAGATCGTCGGTTATCTGCCGATACTGAAGGTAAGGATAGAGCGGATAGGTCGTCAGGGTGGGCATCAGTTGGTTGACAACATCCATCTGTCGATGGTCCCACGCCTGTTTAATTTGAGCATAGCGGCTGCGTTGTTCATCCAGTGAATCCGCATGCGCCAGTTGGCTTAACACCAACAGACTCACGCTGGCAGCCAGAACACGCCAGGCCACAGTTTTGGCTTTTTCCACAAGCTCATCCTCTCTTCAGGTGCGCCACTGCAGCATCATGCCGCTGGCAAAATTTCATGTATCAGATAGATATGCTAATCAGACAACGCAAATCACGCCATGTCCTGAACATTTTTTTACGCTTTTGTTAATCCCATCGCCTCGCTGGGATTAACGCGCGAAAAAGGCTACACTTCGCCTTTGAAAACTATTCACTACGCTACTCAAAATTATTCTGGCTGCATCAAAGCGGCAATAAGAAGAGATCCCTGAAAGCATTACCGGGTGTTCCGAATGCAGCCAACACAGAGGCCGCCAGAAGGATAGAGAGTATATAAATGAGAGGCGAACTCCAACGTGGCTCAATTCGTTTATACTATGCATCGTGTCGGCAAAGTGGTTCCGCCGAAACGTCATATTTTGAAAAATATCTCCCTGAGCTTCTTCCCTGGCGCGAAAATCGGCGTTCTCGGTCTGAACGGCGCCGGTAAGTCGACCCTGTTACGCATTATGGCCGGTATTGATACCGATATCGAAGGCGAAGCGCGCCCGCAGCCCGGCATCAAGATTGGTTACCTGCCACAGGAGCCGCAGTTAAATCCGGAGCAGACCGTACGCGAGTCAGTCGAAGAGGCGGTGGCCGAAGTGGTCAACGCGTTGAAGGGTCTCGACGAGGTGTACGCTAAGTACGCTGAGCCGGATGCCGACTTCGACAAACTCGCCGCGCAACAGGGTAAGTTTGAAGAGATAATCCAGGCGCACGACGGCCACAATCTCAACGTACAGCTGGAGCGTGCCGCCGACGCTCTGCGTCTGCCGGACTGGGAGGCGAAAATCGCCAATCTTTCCGGTGGTGAGCGCCGCCGCGTCGCGCTGTGCCGTCTGCTGCTGGAAAAGCCGGACATGCTGCTGCTTGACGAACCAACTAACCACCTGGATGCAGAATCCGTGGCATGGCTGGAGCGTTTCCTGCACGATTTCGAAGGTACCGTCGTGGCGATTACTCACGACCGTTACTTCCTCGATAACGTTGCCGGTTGGATCCTTGAACTTGACCGCGGCGAAGGGATTCCGTGGGAAGGTAACTACTCTTCCTGGCTGGAGCAGAAAGATCAGCGTCTGGCGCAGGAAGCCTCTCAGGAAGCGGCCCGTCGTAAATCGATCGAGAAAGAGCTGGAGTGGGTACGCCAGGGCGCGAAAGGCCGCCAGTCTAAGGGCAAAGCCCGTCTGGCACGCTTTGAAGAACTTAACAGCGTCGAATACCAGAAACGTAACGAAACCAACGAACTGTTTATTCCGCCTGGCCCACGTCTGGGGGATAAAGTGGTGGAAGTCAGCAATCTGCGTAAGTCCTACGGTGACCGCCTGCTGATTGACGACCTGAGTTTCTCCGTGCCGAAAGGCGCGATTGTCGGCATCATCGGCCCGAACGGCGCGGGTAAATCCACGCTGTTCCGCATGATGTCCGGTCAGGAACAGCCGGATAGCGGCACCATCACCCTGGGTGATACCGTCAAGCTGGCTTCCGTCGACCAGTTCCGTGACGCCATGGATAACAGCAAAACCGTGTGGGAAGAAGTTTCCGGCGGGCTGGATATCATGAAGATCGGCAATACCGAGATGCCGAGCCGCGCCTACGTTGGCCGCTTTAACTTCAAAGGGGTTGACCAGGGCAAACGCGTGGGCGAGCTGTCCGGCGGTGAGCGCGGTCGTCTGCATCTGGCGAAGCTGCTGCAGGTTGGCGGCAACGTGCTGCTGCTCGATGAACCGACCAACGACCTCGATATTGAAACCCTGCGCGCGCTGGAAAACGCCCTGCTGGAGTTCCCGGGCTGCGCAATGGTTATCTCGCACGACCGTTGGTTCCTTGACCGTATCGCCACTCACATCCTGGATTACCAGGATGAAGGTAAGGTGGAGTTCTTCGAAGGGAACTTTACCGAGTACGAAGAGTACAAGAAACGCACCCTGGGCGCCGATGCCCTTGAGCCGAAGCGTATCAAGTACAAGCGTATCTCGAAATAAATGCAAAAGGGCAACGCAAGTTGCCCTTTTCAGGCTGATGACAAACCTGCATCAGATACTGTGCCCGCATTTCCGCCGGATGGCGGCTAACGCCTTATCCGGCCTACATGTTCTAAAATATCAATAAATTATCAATCACCTGCTGGCCCGTGCAAACGAAGCGCCGCCGGACAATTCCTGAAGAACGCTCATTGAAAAAGACAAAGCAAGTTGTGGTGCTGGTCAGTTTAGGAAAATTCACCCGGTGTTATAGCGGGTAAGCAGCTCCGCTAATCGGTAGTTATGGCGAACATGGCGCGTTTTTCGTTTTCGCCCATTCAAATTCCGTGGTCTGTTCCGTTCACGGGTAATACGAAGATATTCGTTATATCCACAGCGTGTGAACGGGCAGGGGGACGTTTCGCCCGTCCCCCTGCACCCCCGGCATGGCGCTGAAAACCTGCCGCTCCGCGGTCCGCTCCACTCCGGCTTCATCTGGCGGACCGGCTGAGACGCGGCATCCTTGCCGCGACTCAGCCTCTGGCCGCCGTCCTGGCGGCCAGTCCTGGATGCGCGCCTGCGTTCTCGCCAGGTTTCCTTGATGCGCCCAACCCCCATGCGGTGAGTCCGTTATTCGTCAGTGGCTTTTCAGAGGCTGAAAATTATAAAAAAGTTATATCCTTTATATTTCAGCCCGTATCAGCTCAGTAAGCGAATCAACTGAATCAGATTTTCGTTTAAACCACCGATAATGCGATTGCCACAGGCAAATAAAACAAAAGGCAACACCGATGATTTGCTTAAGTGAACGGCATTACAAAGCAAATTGCCCTTTTTTATGTATCCCGTCTCTCTGTAGGCTGAGACGGCCGGGGTGAGGGCATCAGGCCGCACTGTCCGTGCCTTATCCGGGCTGCCCCTGCTCGCCCATCATCTCTTTCACCAGTTCAACACAGCGCAGAAAGCGCGCGTCGTAATCCGCTTCTTTCACATGCACGAAGTCTATTTCATTCTCTTTTAGCAGAGAGACCAGCAGCGACTGGAACTCCTTACGATCGACTGAACTGCCAAGACTGCGCAAACCATCCGCTACCCACGGAGTATTGTTCTCCAGCAAAATAACCAGGTCGAAGCGATACTCATCGATCAGCGCCTGAACAAAGGGATGCTCGCGCCCTTCATACTTCAGACAAAAAGCCTGAGTGCTGACAAAATCGGTGTCGATAAACGCCACTTTATTGGCATATTTTACTGCAAAATCAATGTATTGTGCATGTCCAAGAGCTATTTTGTCATAGTCAGAATATTGCAACGCAATCTCATCGCCGCCAAGATGCGAAAACACATAGTCACGACCATATTCCCAGGCGCTGGTCGTATTAAAAATATTGGACAGTTTATTTACCAGCGTCGATTTACCGCTGGACTCACCACCAAGAATCGCCACCGTACGCACAAAAAATGGTTTTACTTCAGTCGGAATATATTCCCAGTAGCGGAACGGGTTTTCACGGATCTGCCCCCCGCTAATGTTCATAAAAGTGCGTTTCGGATCGATAAGGACGGTCTCGATCCCTAAATGCTCCAGATACTGGGGCGCATCCCCTTCTTCTGAAGTATAAATCCAGTTTGGCTCAATACCCTTCTCGCTCATAAAGGCACGGATCCCGCGGCTCCAGACATCCCAGCCGTGCGGATAAGGCTCCATTCCTTCTTCATTAAAAGCATGAATGCGAATATTTTTTTGATATTTAAAGGTTTGCAGCAACCAGCGCAGACGATCGGGTACGGTCGGCTGCTGTGACATGGCGCTCTTTTCAAACAGTTCACGATCACGGGGAGCGTCGTAACCCATAATGATATGCAGTTCATCGACCTGGCTGCAGGCACGCTGAATCAGGTAAATATGCCCGGTATGCAGCGGATAAAACTTACCAAAAACGACACCCACGCTCTTTTGCCGACGCGGAAACTCCAGCCCCAGAAACCGATGCAGCGCTTCCAGCTTCTGCGCGCTCGGGCTTTTGATTTTAGCGTTCAGCAACTGGCTCAGATAGCCTTTGGTCATCCCGCTGGCATCCGCCACCTGCTGTAGCGTACAACCTTTCTGCTTGATCGCGGTTTTAAGATAGTCAAACGATGACACAAGAGCCTCCTGCTAAAAAACGCGTAACAATGCCTGATGGCGCTTCGCTTATCAGGCCTACAACATCAATCCGTAGGCCGGATGGCGACGCATTGCGCCGCCATCCGGCAAATTATACAACATCAGTGCATACAGATGATTATAAGTCGTCAAAGACGCTTAACGCGTCCGCAAGTTTTTTCACACCAAAGATCTGCATCCCTTCCGGCACTCTTTTCGGTACGTTGGCCGCCGGAACGATTGCGCGACGAAATCCATGCTTAGCCGCTTCCGAGATACGCTCCTGACCGCTCGGCACCGGGCGAATCTCCCCGGCCAGCCCCACTTCGCCGAAGACCACCAGATCCTGCGGCAATGGGCGGTCGCGCAGACTGGAGACCATCGCCAGCAGCAACGCCAGATCGGCGCTGGTTTCAGTGACCTTTACCCCACCGACGACGTTGACGAACACATCCTGATCCGCCATCTGCAGGCCACCGTGGCGATGCAGCACCGCCAGCAGGATCGCCAGACGGTTTTGCTCCAGCCCCACAGCCACACGGCGTGGATTGGCCATCATCGAGTGATCCACCAGCGCCTGGATCTCCACCAGCAGCGGGCGCGTCCCTTCCCAGACCACCATCACCGAACTGCCGGACGTCACTTCATCACCACGGCTTAAGAAAATTGCGGAGGGGTTGCTGACCTCACGCAGTCCCTGCTCGGTCATCGCGAACACGCCCAGTTCATTTACTGCGCCAAAACGGTTTTTATGGCTGCGCAGGGTGCGAAAACGAGAATCGGCGTCACCATCAAGCAGCACCGAACAGTCGATACAGTGCTCCAGCACCTTCGGCCCGGCCAGAGAGCCATCTTTAGTGACATGACCAACCATCACAATAGCCACGCCGCGCGTTTTGGCAAAGCGCGTCAGGTAAGCGGCCGTTTCGCGCACCTGGGCCACGCTCCCCGGCGACGACTGCACGTCGGCCATATGCATCACCTGGATGGAATCGATAACCATCAGCTGCGGCTTTTCTTCATCCGCAATAAGGCAAATCTGCTCAATACTGGTCTCTGACAGCATATTGAGATTGGCGGTCGGCAACCCCAGACGATGGGCGCGCATCGCCACCTGCTGCAGCGACTCTTCCCCGGTAACGTACAGCGTTTTCATACCTTCAGACAGTTTGCACAGGGTTTGCAACAGCAGCGTCGACTTACCCGCCCCGGGATTGCCGCCAATCAGGATGGCGCTGCCAGGCACGACACCACCGCCCAGCACACGGTCGAATTCTTTAAAGCCAGTGGAAAAACGGGGCAATGCCTCAAGGCTGATATCAGAAAGCTTCTGTACTTTCGAGATCCCGGCATTACCGGCATAGCCTGACAGGCGCTCGTTCCTTGCCACCTGCGGTGAAGCGGCTATGCGCATCTCGGTGATCGTATTCCACGCATGACAGGCGCTGCACTGCCCCTGCCAGCGCGGGTAGTCCGCACCACATTCATTACAGACAAATGCGCGTTTTGGAGCTTTCGCCACGTTCACCTCTTACTTTTGATTCATGCTGCCGGAGAGAATACAGAATACCCCCATCAGGTCAGCGTGACGGATAGTCACTTCCGCCAGTTCATTTACTTTTGGTTTGGCATGATAGGCAATGCCGAGCCCTGCCGCTTTAAGCATCGGCAGATCGTTAGCGCCATCGCCAATCGCTACGGTTTGCGCCGCCGGGAGCGCATACTTTTCCGCCAGTTTGCGCAGCGTATTGGCTTTATATTTTGCATCGACGACATCGCCAATAACGTTGCCAGTCAGCTTACCGTCCATGATCTCAAGTTCATTGGCAAATACCGCATCAAGATGCAAATTGTCGCGCAGATACTCGGCAAAGAAGGTGAAACCGCCGGAGGCGATCGCCACTTTCCAGCCGAGCGTTTGCAGATTCTGAACCAGTTGCGTCAGCCCCGGCATCAGCGGCAGGGCTTCGCGCACCTGCAACAAAATGTTGGCGTCGGCATCTTTCAGGGTCGCCACCCGCTGACGCAAACTGGCGGTGAAATCAAGTTCGCCACGCATCGCTCGTTCGGTGACTTGCGAAACCAGTTCGCCGGTACCGGCCAGTTTGGCGATTTCGTCGATACACTCAATCTGAATCGCCGTTGAATCCATATCCATCACCAGTAAACCGGGCGTGCGCAAGTGCGGGATTTTGCCCAGCGGCGCGACATCCAGTCCCGCTTCGTGGGCCAGCCGCGTCGCCCGTAGCGTCAATGAACCTGCCAGACGAATCACCTGATAATCTTCGACCGCCCACGAGGAGACGATAACCAGCGCCGCGCCCAGCTCACGCTGCCACTGCGTCAGACGACGCTTGTTAAGGCCCCGGCCATACAGCAACCAGCCGCTACGTCCGGCGTGGTAATCCAACGGCATAACTTCATCACCGCTGAGGGAAAGCGGCAATCCAGGCCACAGGGAAACATCTTCAGGCAGGTCGCACCAGGTCAAACTATTTGGCATCACGGCTCCACATCACTTCATTCAGGCGAGGAAAATAACGCATGAGGCTACCTTGTAACCAACGCTTCTGGCAACATTAAGCTGCAAATTTTCAAAGGTGGAATATGGTACGCGCAAAACTTAAATTCCGGCTGCATCGCGCGGTGATCGTTTTGATCTGTCTGGCGCTGCTCGTTGCTCTGATGCAGGGCGCGTCGTGGTTCAGCCAGAACAGTCAAAAACAGCGTAATCCGCAACTGGAAGAACTGGCACGCACGCTGGCACAACAGGTGACGCTAAATCTGACGCCGCTGATGCGTAGCGAAACGCCAGATGAGAAAAGGATCGGCCAGTTGCTGGAACAGCTTACCGACAAAAGTCGGGTCCTGGATGCGGGTGTTTATGACCAACAGGGCGATTTGATCGCGCGTTCCGGTGAAAGCGTTGAAGTACGCGATCGGCTGGCGCTGGACGGCAAAAAAGCGGGCGGTTACTTCAACCAGCAAATCGTCGAGCCTGTTCAGGGTAAAAATGGTCCACTCGGCTACCTGCGGCTGACGCTGGATACACATACCTTAGCCACTGAATCGCAACAGGTCGATAATACCACCAATATCTTACGCCTGATGCTGTTATTATCACTGGCCATCGGCGTGGTACTGACGCGTACCCTGCTGCAAGGTAAGCGCACCCGCTGGCAGCAATCGCCCTTCCTGTTGACCGCGAATAAACCGGTGCAGGATGAAGATAAAGATGAATCGGAATAAGGAAATCGCGATGCCTGGACTTCGTCTGCTGCTCTCTGACTCTTACGACCCGTGGTTCAATCTGGCGGTTGAGGAATCTATTTTCCGTCAGATGCCCGCCAGCCAGCGTGTGCTGTTTTTGTGGCGGAATGCCGACACTGTGGTCATTGGCCGCGCGCAAAACCCGTGGAAAGAGTGCAACACCCGGCGCATGGAAGAAGACAATGTTCGCCTGGCGCGACGCAGCAGCGGCGGCGGCGCGGTGTTTCACGATCTGGGCAATACCTGTTTTACCTTTATGGCCGGGAAGCCGGAGTACGACAAAACGATCTCCACCGCGATAGTGCTCAATGCGCTGAACGCGCTGGGCGTTACCGCAGAAGCTTCCGGCCGTAACGATCTGGTGGTGAAAACAGCGGAAGGCGACCGCAAGGTTTCCGGCTCGGCCTACCGGGAAACCAAAGATCGCGGCTTCCATCACGGTACATTGCTGTTGAATGCCGATCTCGGCCGTCTTGCGAACTACCTCAACCCTGATAAGAAAAAGTTACAGGCCAAAGGGATCACTTCTGTACGCGGGCGCGTCGCAAATCTGGTGGATCTGCTGCCAGGCATTACCCATGAACACATCTGCGACGCTATTACCGAGGCGTTCTTCAGCCATTACGGCGAACGCGTGGACGCCGAGATAATCTCTCCAGATAAAACGCCGGATCTGCCCAATTTTGCCGAAACGTTCGCTCGCCAGAGCAGTTGGCAATGGAACTTCGGCCAGGCGCCAGCTTTTACGCATCTTCTGGATGAACGCTTTATCTGGGGCGGCGTTGAACTGCACTTCGACGTTGAGAAAGGGCATATCACACGTGCTCAGGTTTTTACCGACAGCCTTGACCCTGCGCCGCTGGAAGCGCTGGCCACGAAATTACAGGGCTGCCTGTATCGCGCTGAAATGCTACAGCAGGCTTGTGATGCGCTGTTAGTCGATTTTCCAGAGCAGGAGAAAGCGCTACGGGAGTTGTCGGCATGGATTGCCGGAGCGGTGCGCTAATTAAAAAAGCCCGCTGCGCTTAGCGGGCCTCAAAACCGCAGGCCGGGTCGGGTGAAGCTCCGCCCGGCACAACAGGCCTTACTCTTTATCGCCCAGCAGAACGGATTCCAGCGCGATTTTGATCATGTCGTTGAACGTCGTCTGGCGTTCAGCGGCGGTGGTCAGTTCATGAGTACGGATATGGTCGGATACGGTGCAGATAGCCAGCGCTTTCGCACCAAACTCAGCCGCAACGCCGTAAATACCTGCCGCCTCCATTTCCACGCCCAGGATGCCGTACTTTTCCATCACGTCGAACATTTCGCCGTCAGGAGAGTAGAACAGATCGGCGGAGAACAGGTTGCCCACGCGCGCGTCAACACCCAGCGCTTTCGCCGCGTCTACCGCGTTGCGCACCATGTCAAAGTCGGCGATGGCCGCAAAATCATGATCCTTGAAGCGGATACGGTTAACTTTGGAATCGGTGCAGGCACCCATACCGATCACCACATCGCGCAGTTTAACGTCCATACGCACAGCACCGCAGGAACCCACACGAATGATTTTCTTGACTCCGAAGTCGGTGATCAGTTCTTTCGCGTAAATAGAGCAGGATGGGATCCCCATGCCATGCCCCATAACGGAAATCTTACGGCCTTTGTACGTCCCGGTGAAACCCAGCATGCCGCGCACGTTGTTCACTTCACGTACATCTTCAAGGAAAGTTTCAGCAATGTGCTTCGCACGCAGCGGGTCGCCCGGCATCAAAACGACGTCAGCGAAATCACCCATTTCTGCATTAATATGTGGAGTTGCCATCTTCAGCTCTCTTTAATTAGTTGTTTTTACCGGGTGGTGGCTTTGCCTTACCCGGCCTGCAAACCGTAGGCCCGGTAAGCTTGCGCCGCCGGGCAATTGCATCACAGCATGTTTTTGCCGTAGTCCATCGGCGACGTACCGAAGTACGTTGCCAGCGTCTGACCGATATCCGCAAAGGTTTCACGGTGACCGAGCGAGCCCGCTTTCACTTTCGGGCCATAAATCAGCACCGGAATGTGCTCGCGAGTATGGTCCGTACCGGTCCAGGTCGGGTCACAACCGTGGTCGGCGGTGAGGATCAGAATGTCATCTTCACCGACCAGTTCCATCAGTTCCGGCAGACGGCGGTCAAACAGCTCCAGACCCGCAGCATAGCCCGCTACGTCGCGGCGATGCCCCCAGGATGAGTCGAAATCAACGAAGTTGGTAAAGACGATCGTCTCGTCGCCCGCGTCTTTCATCTCTTTAAGGGTGGCGTCGAACAGCGCGTCCAGGCCAGTGGCTTTCACTTTTTTGGTGATGCCGCAGTTGGCGTAGATATCCGCAATCTTACCGACGGAAACCACCTGCCCTTTTTTCTCGTCGACCAGTTTCTGCAGGATGGTCGGCGCCGGCGGTTCAACGGCCAGATCGTGACGGTTGCCGGTACGCTGGAAGTTACCGGCCTTATCGCCGATAAACGGACGCGCGATAACGCGACCAATATTGTAGCCGCCTTCGGTCAGCTCTTCACGGGCGATTTCGCACAGCTCGTACAGCTTATCCAGCCCAAAGGTCTCTTCATGACAGGCGATCTGGAATACGGAGTCAGCGGAGGTATAGAAAATCGGTTTACCGGTTTTCATATGCTCTTCGCCCAGTTGATCCAGAATGACCGTGCCGGAAGAGTGACAGTTACCGAGGTAACCCGGCAGGTTGGCGCGTTTTACCAGCTTATCCAGCAGTTCCTGCGGGAAGCTGTTTTCGTGGTCGCTGAAGTAGCCCCAGTCGAACAGAACCGGCACACCGGCGATTTCCCAGTGTCCTGATGGGGTATCTTTACCGGAAGAGAGCTCATGCGCCCATGCGTAAGCACCGATAACCTCTGCGTTACCGTCCATACCCGCAGCAATTTTACCGGTAGCACCTTCATGCGCCTTCACCAGCCCCAGACGAGTCAGGTTAGGCAAATTCAGCGGACCTTTGCGGCCGTGGTCAGCCTCGCCTTTGGCGCAGGCTTCTGCAATATGGCCCAGGGTATCTGAACCTACGTCGCCAAAGCGATCCGCATCTTCAGTCGCACCGATGCCGAAAGAGTCCAGCACCATAATAAATGCACGTTTCATCTTATTCTCCGTACCTTTTGCGCTGCAAAAAAGCGATCAGATCAGTATACCGCTATTCGGTAATACGACGATAGACTGTCGGTGTAATTTCAGGCGCTTTGTCGTCAAGGCTGATTGCCGCTTTGACGGCTTGCGCCGCTTCCTGCCAGCTGGCTTCGTCTTTGGCGTGGATAACAGCCAACGGACGCTGCCCGTCAACGCTGTCCCCCAGACGCGCCATATCGGTAAAGCCGACGCTGTAATCAATGGTGTCCGACGCCTGGCGACGACCGCCGCCCATTGAGACCACCGCCATGCCCAATGCGCGAGTGTCTATCGCGGAGACAAAACCTTCCGTATCGGCATAGACGGCTTTGCTGAGCATCGCCGTCGGCAGGTATTTCGCGTAGTTTTCCACGAAATCGCTCGGCCCTTTCTGTGCCGCTACCATGCGACCAAAGATTTCCGCCGCTTTGCCGTTATCCAGCACCGCCTGTAGTTTCACTCGCGCATCGGCGTCATCTTTCGCCAGCTTGCCGGAGATCAGCATCTCCGCACACAGCGCCATCGTGACGTCGAACAGACGCGGGTTGCGGTATTCACCTGTCAGGAACTGCACCGCTTCGCGCACTTCGACGGCGTTACCGGCGCTGGAGGCCAGCACCTGGTTCATGTCGGTGAGCAGCGCCGTTGTGCGCACGCCTGCACCGTTGGAAACGCCAACGATGGCTTCAGCCAGCGCGGCAGAGAGTTCGTAGGTCGGCATAAAGGCGCCGCTGCCCACTTTCACGTCCATCACCAGCGCATCCAGCCCTTCCGCCAGTTTTTTCGCGAGGATTGAAGCGGTGATCAGCGGGATGGAGTCCACCGTCGCGGTAATGTCGCGGGTGGCGTAAAAACGTTTATCCGCCGGTGCGAGCGAACTGGTCTGCCCAATAATCGCCACACCCACGTCTTTAATGATTTCGCGGAAACGGTTGTCGTCCGGGAAAATATCAAATCCCGGGATCGCTTCCAGTTTGTCGAGCGTACCGCCGGTATGACCGAGACCGCGCCCGGAGATCATCGGAATGTAGCCGCCGCAGGCCGCCACCATAGGGCCAAGCATCAGCGAAGTCACATCACCCACGCCGCCGGTGGAGTGTTTGTCGACAATGGGGCCGTTAAGGTTGAGACTCTTCCAGTCCAGAACGGTTCCTGAATCTCGCATCGCCATGGTCAGCGACACACGCTCAGGCATCGACATATCGTGGAAGAAAATGGTCATCGCCAGCGCGGCAATCTGCCCTTCAGAGATGGTGTTATCACGAATACCATTGATAAAGAAGCGGATCTCTTCGTCGCTTAACGGATGACCATCACGTTTTTTACGAATAATTTCTTGTGCGAGAAACACGGTAACCCCCAGGAGAAAAGAGTAGAAGGCCATTGTAGGCCGGGTAAGCAACGCGCCACGCGGCAGTCGTATTGATGCCGGATGGCGGCTGCGCCTTATCCGGCCTACGTCACTACAACTCCGGCAATATAAGGCTTAGTAGCTGCTTGCGCTCTTGCCATCCCCGTGGCCCAGCGCTTTCAGCAGGCTTGCCAGCAGGCTGGATGCGCCGAAACGGTAGTGACGGGAATCCGCCCAGTCAGCGCCAAACAGTTCGTCAGCAATAGCCAGGAACTGCTGCGCATCTTCAGCGGTACGCACGCCGCCAGCCGGTTTGAAACCAACGGTTCTGGAAACGCCCATATCGCGGATTACTTCCAGCATGATGCGTGCGCTTTCCGGCGTTGCGTTAACCGGGACTTTACCGGTAGAGGTTTTGATGAAATCCGCACCGGCTTTGATGGAAATTTCAGACGCTTTACGGATTAACGCTTCTTCTTTCAGCTCACCGGTTTCGATGATCACTTTCAGCAGCACGTTTGCCGCTGCACAGGACTCTTTACAGGCTTTCACCAGATCGAAGCCCACCTGCTGTCGACCTTCGATCAGCGCACGGTACGGGAATACCACGTCAACTTCGTCCGCGCCATACGCGATGGCTGCGCGGGTTTCCGCCAGCGCGATGTCGATGTCATCATTACCGTGCGGGAAGTTGGTGACGGTCGCAATGCGGATCTCCGGCGTGCCTTGCTCTTTCAGGGCCTTACGGGCAACAGGGATAAAACGCGGGTAAATGCAGATTGCAGCAGTATTTCCAACCGGGGTTTTTGCCTGATGGCACAGCGCGATCACTTTTTCATTGGTGTCATCGTCATTCAGGGTAGTCAGGTCCATCAGTTTCAGCGCCCGCAGGCTGCTTGCAGCTAAATCAGTCATTTTATACTCCGACGGCGTATTGCCGGTTTAACGTTTATTCACTTTGCGAGACTGTTACTATTGTAACATCATCTCGCACTCACACTTCGATACGTATCACAATTAATGAAAGACAATTGCTAATTTGCATTAATTAAATGTGATATTACTCACACAAAAACCCGAACTCAGGCGTTCAGGGTCAACCGGTGCGTACGCATCATCCCCTCTTCTGCCAGATCGTAAATGTGACAATAATAACATAACACCATATTAAAACGTGCTGTCGGTGTGCAGAATTTACCCAAAGCGACAGAGAATCCTTATTATTTATTGATAAATAATAAATTTATTTTATTGCTGAAATGAGGGAATTTTAACAATCAGAAGGCGAGTGCCAGCAGCGGTGTTGCCGCTGGCCTGTTTTATCGTTAAGCGTGAGTTATAACGCGAGGAATACACCCGCGATTGTGGCGCTCATCAGGTTAGAGAGCGTACCTGCCGCAACGGCGCGGATACCCAACTGGGCAATATCCTGACGACGGTTAGGCGCCATTCCTCCTAACCCACCGATCAGAATCGCAATGGATGACAGGTTAGCAAAGCCGCAAAGCGCAAAAGAGATGATAGCCTTGGTATGCGTGGAAATCACCTGTAAACCTGCGGCGGCAACGTCAGCATCAGCTTTCAGATATTCACCAAAATTCATATAAGCGACAAATTCATTGATGATCAGCTTCTGGCCGATAAAAGAACCGGCAACGGTAGCCTCACTCCACGGTACGCCAACCACCCACGCCAGCGGCGAGAAAACCCAACCGAGGATCAATTGCAAAGAGAGATCGGGATAGTTAAACCAGCCGCCAACGCCGGAAAGAATACCGTTCACCAGCGCGATCAGGGCGATAAACGCCAACAGCATCGCGCCAACGTTAAGCGCTAACTGCATCCCGGAAGCCGCGCCGGAGGCGGCGGCATCCAGCACATTCGCCGGAGCCTCTGGGTCGGCGTCATTTTTCCCCATCGCCGGACTGTCCTGCGGTTTCTCGGTTTCCGGTACAATAATCTTCGCGAACAGCAGGCCGCCAGGCGCCGCCATAAACGAAGCGGCAATCAGGTATTCCAGCGGCACACCCATCTGCGCATAGCCGGCAAGAACCGACCCGGCAACAGACGCCAGGCCGCCGCACATCACCGCAAACAGTTCCGAGCGCGTCATCGTCGCAATATAAGGACGCACCACCAGCGGCGCTTCTGTTTGACCAACAAAGATATTCGCCGTGGCTGAGAGCGACTCCGTGCGCGAAGTTTTCAGCACCGCGCGCAGCGCCCCGCCAAGAATGCGAATAATAAACTGCATAATGCCGAGGTAGTAGAGTACCGCGATCAACGAAGAAAAGAAGACAATCACCGGCAGTACGCGGAGAGCGAAAACAAATCCACCGCCGCCGAAAACCTCAAACATCTTATCGGAAACCAGCCCACCGAAAATAAAGCTGATCCCCTCATTGCCATAAGCAATCACGTTGGCAACACCGTTCGACATGGCCAACAGCGCCGTGCGACCCGCCGGTACATAAAGAACCAGTGCACCGATCCCCACCTGGATAATCCAGGCGCCGAGGACGGTACGCAGATTGATGGCCTTTCGATTGCTGGAGAGAAGCACAGCGATAGCTAACAGCACCACCATGCCAAAAAGTCCCATGAGAATTTGCATACAGAATACCTGTGTATTAATAGTTCGACCTAAAAGCCACGCGATTATAACGGTATGAAATCATCATTCTCATTTCAGCTCACATATTTTAAGCAAATCGATGATATAAAAAGGCAATAATGAGATATCCGTCACTTAACAGATCGTCACAGGAGGGCAAAAACGTCTTTGGTATTACACATTATGGCATGGGCGATCACTTCCGCAGGTTCCCGTCGAAGCTCGCACAGGCTGGCGAAAACGCGAGCCACCTGTTCAGGGCTGTTCGGCTGTCCCTGAAAGCCATTCAATGGCATATCCGGCGCATCGGTCTCCAGCAGCAGCGCCGAAAGAGGCAACCTGGCCATCACATCGCGGGTCTTACTGGCGCGTGGATAGGTAATCGTCCCACCTACGCCAATTTTATAGCCCAACTGTACAAAGCGCTCCGCCTGCTGCAGGCTACCGGAAAAACCATGTACCACGCCGGTTCGCGGTAAAGCATGTTTTTTCAACAGCATCGCCAGCTTATCGTGGGTGCGTCTGGAGTGAATAATAACGGGAAGATCGTCACGTTTGGCCAGCCGCAGTTGCGCTTCAAATATTGAAATCTGGCGTTCAAACTGCGGATCTTCACGATAAAGATCGAGGCCGATTTCCCCCACCGCCACCAGCTTGTCGTGACGCCCGGTCAGACAGATTTCAAGCTGTTCAAGGCTACGCTCATCATGCCGCTCAATGACTATCGGATGTAAGCCCAGTGCGGCATATATCGCATCATGTTGCTCCGCCAGCGCCAATACCCGACTGAAATTATCCGCTTCAATTGCCGGTACCACGATCTGCGTAACGCCAGCGGCCGCCGCCCGGGCAAGACTGGCGGTTTCATCACCGGTAAAAGGTGGAAAGTCAAAGTGGCAGTGAGTATCAATAAATCGTAAGGTCACGCCAGATCCTCATTATTCATGCTGGTATCATTGGCCTGTGACGTGGCGACAATCGACGCCTGATGAATCTCATTGGCCACAGGTGCAGGCGGAACAACGCTCGTTTTCGGCACCGCGATACGCGGCGCATGGCGCAACAGCGGCGGCTGGTCGGCCAACAGTTTACCGATCGTGGCGAGGAAATAACGCCCGCACTGGCGTCCGGTTTTGTAGTCTTCCAGTAACGCCGGAATACGGCTACCTAACACCATACTCTTCAAGGGTTTCTGCGGATATATCTCCAGAATACGCAGCTTGCCCGGAGGTTTCTCAATAAACTGTTGCGTAGCACGATAGGTGGTTTCGTGATGCTGCACCAGGTTCACAAACGTCTGCAGGCTACTTTCGCCAAGCCACCGTTCCATTCGTTGAAACCACTTCGGCGTATAGTACATCTGGGAGGGAACGGTGCGAATCACCACGATGGTCTGCGCCCCCCGACGGGCCGCTTCCTGCACGGGTATCGCGTCGCTGACGCCGCCGTCGAGGTAGCTGACGCCATCCAGCATCACGCCGCTGCGATAAAAGCCGGGAATAGCGCTGGACGCGCGGATCAGATCAAGCCAGGTTTGTTGGGTCGGGGAAAAATAATTTGCCATATAGTCATCACCCCGGCAGGCGCACATCCAGAACGCTTTTCCCTGCGCAAAGCGTTCTTCCGCGTAAGCCATTGCCAGCGGCATCCTTTGCGCGGTGGTCTCCACCAGCCAGTCCAGATCGATAAGGTTACCGCCGCGAACGAAACGCATCGGGTCGAAAAATTCGCGAGAGGTGGTATAACGCGTGATGACCTTACGGGCATAACCGGGTTGGTTACAGATATAGGCAGACAGGTTTTGCGCTCCGGCTGAAGTGCCAAACATCATATCGAATGGGTTAAATCCCGCGCGCATAAATTCGTCCAGCACTCCGGCGGTAAAAATCCCTCTCTGCCCCCCACCTTCGCACACCAGGGCGAGTTTGCCCGGCGGGAAGGGTTTTACAGATAATGGCGTGATGTTGCCCAGCGTAACGGGAATGCGATGCCCCACCCTGCTTCCTGCCTTACGTATTGTAAAAAACAAAGGTAACGCAATTTTTAACGCCCGAAAGCAGAGAAAGCCAGTCGCAGCGACTGGCTTTATGTAAGACGGTATTTCACAGGCTAACGTTCAGGGGCGCCGACGGCCGGTAAAGAGACTGACCAGAAACAGAATAATACCAACGATAAAGACAATTTTAGCAGCCCAGGCAGCGGTGCCCGCCAGGCCACCAAAGCCCAGGGCAGCAGCAATTAACGCGATCACCAGAAAAATAATACCCCATCTAAACATACGTCTCTCCTTACCAGAGTTAATGACGGTTGATTTTCTGCGCGTTCAGACCGCGCATACACAACCCTGTGGTGCTACACATTCAGCGGAAAGACCGCAGAGAAATGCTGTTAATGAATGGATTTATTTGACGCTAAGATCGTTTTTTACGCTTTTGACGCCGGAAACGGCCTGGGCAATCGCCTCCGCCCGCGCCGACTGTTTGCTGGAGGCGACCGTGCCGGATAAACGCACGATGCCATCGGTGGTCTCTACCTTCACGTTTCGCGACGGAACAATATCGTCAGCCAGTAATTTAGCTTTGATTTCACTGGTGACTGCCGTATCGCCAGCGTAACCCTTCAGGGACGCGGATTGTTCGTTCTGCACGCTAAGTTTGTCGTTAACGGAGTCCACACCTTCAACGGCTTTGGCAACGCTAAGCGCCTGTTTACGCTGCTCAGCGCTATCCACCGTCCCGCTTAACGTAACGACTTTATTTTCGGTTTTCACAGAAATATCGGTGCTGCTAATCTCTTTATGGTCAATCAGTGCCGCCTTCACTCTGGCGGTAATGGTGCTGTCATCCATGAAATTACCGACTTTATCCATCGAATTATCCACCGCCTGCCCCGCACGGCTGGCAGCAGATTTGACGCTATCGAGGGTTGAGTTTTCCGCATATGCCGAGGCGCTGATGATGGCTGAGCCGAAGAGGAGAGCCAGTACTGTCCTGGCGTTCTTTGGTCTTGTCATTGTGAGTTCCTCGTTATTTTTTAACAGATAAAGCAAAATAAGCAGTCTATTAAGCCAGAAATGTAAGAATGACTTATTAAATGTAGTAGAAAAACCAGAAAACGCGGCATGAGCAGGTAAAAAAGCGCGACGAAGCGCCACAATTAAGAACTTTCCAGACAGGCAATCGCAGAGGGTAAAGTGCGTGGAGCGCGGCGAAAACCGCGCTCCGGAGTGGATTAGTGTTCGCGTGTTTTTCGGAACTGCACGTCAGGATAACGTTCCTGGGTCAGGTTCAGGTTAACCATCGTCGGAGCGATATAAGTGAGGTTATCACCGCCATCAAGCGCTAACTGAGTTTCGTTCTTACGCTTAAACTCTTCGAACTTTTTCACGTCGGTTGATTCAACCCAGCGCGCAGTCGCCACGTTAACCGATTCGTAAATCGCCTCTACGTTATATTCGCTCTTCAGACGCGCCACAACTACGTCAAACTGCAGCACACCAACGGCCCCGACGATCAGATCGTTGTTAGAGATCGGACGGAAAACCTGCACCGCCCCCTCTTCAGAGAGCTGGACCAGCCCTTTCAGCAGTTGTTTTTGCTTCAGCGGATCTTTCAGGCGAATACGACGGAACAGCTCCGGCGCGAAGTTCGGGATACCGGTGAACTTCATCATCTCGCCCTGGGTAAAGGTATCGCCAATCTGAATGGTGCCGTGGTTGTGCAGACCGAGAATATCCCCCGGATACGCCTCTTCCACATGGGAACGATCGCCAGCCATAAAGGTCAGGGCGTCAGAGATCACCACGTCTTTGCCCGTGCGAACCTGGCGCATTTTCATGCCCTTCTCGTACTTGCCGGAAACGACGCGCATAAACGCCACGCGGTCACGGTGTTTCGGGTCCATATTGGCCTGAATCTTAAACACGAAGCCGGTGAACTTCTCTTCTTTCGCTTCTACCTTACGGGTATCAGTCTGACGTGGCATCGGCGCGGGCGCCCATGCCACCAGGCCGTCCAGCATATGGTCAACGCCGAAGTTACCCAGCGCGGTACCGAAGAAAACCGGCGTGATTTCACCGGCCAGGAACAGCTCTTTATCGAACTCGTTAGAAGCGCCCTGCACCAGTTCCAGCTCGTCGCGCAGCTGCTGCGCCAGGTCTTCGCCCACGGCAGCATCGAGTTCCGGGTTGTTCAGACCTTTAACAATGCGCACTTCCTGAATGGTGTGGCCTTTGCCGGTCTGGTACAGGTAAGTTTCGTCTTTATAAAGGTGGTAGACGCCTTTGAACAGCTTACCGCAGCCAATCGGCCAGGTGATCGGCGCACAGCCAATTTTCAGCTCATTTTCCACTTCATCCAGCAGTTCCATCGGGTCGCGGATGTCACGGTCCAGTTTGTTCATAAAGGTCAGGATCGGCGTATCGCGCAAGCGGGTAACTTCCATCAGCTTACGGGTACGATCCTCAACGCCTTTCGCGGCGTCGATAACCATCAGGCAGCAGTCTACCGCCGTCAGGGTACGGTAGGTATCTTCGGAGAAGTCTTCGTGCCCGGGGGTATCCAGCAGGTTAACCAGACAGTCGTGATACGGGAACTGCATAACGGAGGTGGTAATAGAGATGCCACGCTGCTTTTCCATCTCCATCCAGTCAGATTTCGCATGCTGGCTGGAGCCACGGCCTTTTACCGTACCAGCGGTCTGAATCGCCTGTCCGAATAACAGCACCTTTTCCGTAATGGTGGTTTTACCGGCATCCGGGTGAGAAATAATGGCAAAAGTGCGGCGCTTAGCCACCTCCTGCAAATATGGAGACAACGTCATAATTCAATCTTCTTAGTAAACGCGACAACGCGCCGCGCATGTTGAATACGAAAAAATTGCGGCTATTTTACCCATCAATGGAGGGGAGGCAATCAGTGTTTACACAGGCGTTGCTCCAGTTCGCTTAACGAGGTGACCGTCCAGTCCGGATGGAGATCCGCAGGCAGTTCCCGTTGATGAGGGTTGAACCAACAGGTCGCCAGACCGGCGTTGACGCCGCCACGAATATCCGACTCAGCGGTATCGCCGACCATCAACACCCGGGAACGCTCGGGATTTCCCGCCTGCGCCAGCGCATAGTCAAAAATACGCACATCCGGCTTCGCCACCCCAACCTCTTCGGAAATAATCAATAAATCAAAGTGATCGCATAATCCGGTACGCTCAAGTCGCGTCTGCTGCAGTGAGGTAAAACCGTTGGTGATAATCCCCATTTTCACCTTCCCCTGCAACGCATTAAGTAACGATACCGCCCCCGGCAGCGGCGAACAGATCTCCGCCATCGAATTCATAAATGCGGCATTCAATTCGCCAGGGGGGACATTCAGCCGTTCGGCCCAGTTATCGAAGCGCTGATGCTGCAGTTGAAGAGACGTGATAGCGCCGTTCTGATAATCCACCCACAGCGGCTTATTCACGGCCTGGTAATCCTGAAAATCCTCGGCGGAAAACGTCACGCTATAATCGAGAAACATTCGCTGCAGACCGCTAAATGAGTCGAACGTAAATAACGTTTCATCGGCATCAAAGAAAATCCAGTCCCATTTCATCGTCTCACCTTGTCTTACATACTGATTGGCAGCGCCATAATGATTGCATCCTCACGCCCGTCGACCGTGGGATAATAGTTGCGACGAAGGGTCGCCTCGTTAAAGCCTAAGCGCTCATAGAGTGCGATGGCGGCGAGATTAGAGGCGCGCACCTCCAGCCACAGGGTGACGACGCCGCGTTTTTCCACTTCGTCAATCACATGTTCCAGCAGTTCTCTGCCGAGGCCGCGACGCTGAAAAGCAGGATCGACCGCGATATTAAAGAGTGTTGCTTCGTCGAGCACGATTTGCGTAATGGCAAAGGCCGCCATCTCGCCGTCCACTGCCAGTTGAAAATTGAGATAGCGTTCTCCCTGATTGCTGGCAAACGTCTGCTCGCTCCAGGGAAACGCGTGAGCGCGCGTTTCGATTTGCCAGGCGCGGGGCAAATCAGCCGCGTTGAGGGTAGAAATCGTGTTCATGTGCGCAAATTTGTTGCCAGAGCGCCCTGCGGGCAGGCGTACTGGTTTGAAGTTCATCGAATGCGGGTGTCGATATCTGAGCCCCCGCCAGCGGCAGCGGTTCGTCCGTGCCCAATCGCCAGCTATTACAGCGGGTATCCTGCGGCAGCATCGCGACACGTTCAGGCGTCAATTGCATAACCTGTTCCGGGGCCAGGGCCAGCGCGCGTAAAATATCACTGACCAGCGGTTCGCTAAGCGATGGCAATGCTTCCGCCACCATCACCAGACGGATACTCCCGGGCAGCGAGATAGCGATTTCACCCTGTAACGCCCCAGGACGACGTAGCGACCACTGAGTAATCCCCAGTTGCTGTAATTGCCAGTCTCGTCGGGATGTCATAGCGAAACACTCCTGTTAATCCAGCGCGCAATATAACAAATCCGTCGTATCTGCGCCAACAAAGCCGCTGCCGCTGGTCGGTGTCCCGCGTCTGACAAAGAGGCAGCCCGAAAGATAACGTGTATAATCGGCGCCAGTCTCAATGAAGGAGTGTTTCATGTCCGCTTTTACCCCGGCAAGTGAAGTCTTGCTGCGCCACAGTGATGATTTCGAGTCCGCCCGCGTTCTGTTTGCCGGTGACCTGCAGGATGATCTGCCCGCACGTCTGGACACAGCCGCCAGCCGCGCCCATACCCAGCAGTTTCACCACTGGCAGGTACTGAGCCGCCAGATGGGTGAACATGCCCGCTTTAGTCTGGTCGCTGAAGCCAGCGACGTCGCCGGTTGCGACACACTTATTTACTACTGGCCAAAGAACAAGCCGGAAGCGCAGTTTCAGTTGATGAACCTGCTTTCGCTATTACCCACAGGTAGCGATATTTTCGTGGTTGGCGAGAACCGCAGCGGCGTACGCAGCGCGGAGCAGATGCTGGCCGAATATGCGCAGCTAAGCAAAATCGACAGCGCGCGGCGCTGCGGGCTGTATCACGGTCGTCTGGAAAAACAGCCCGAATTCAATCCACAACAGTATTGGGGCGAATACGCGCTGGACAATCTGACAATTAAAACCCTGCCGGGCGTCTTCAGTCGCGATGGGCTGGATATTGGCAGCCAGTTGCTCCTTTCTACCCTGACACCCCATACGAAAGGCAAAGTGCTTGATGTCGGCTGCGGCGCTGGCGTGCTGGCAACCGTGCTGGCAAGCCATTCACCAAAAGTTCGTTTAACCCTGTGCGACGTCAGCGCTCCGGCGGTAGAGGCCAGCCGCGCCACGCTTGCCGCCAACGGCATGGAAGGGGAAGTGTTCGCCAGCAACGTCTTCTCCGAAGTGAAGGGGCGCTTCGACATGATTATCTCCAACCCGCCTTTCCATGATGGTCTGCAGACCAGTCTGGAAGCCGCGCAAACGCTGATTCGCGGGGCCGTCCGTCATCTGAATAGCGGCGGAGAGTTGCGTATCGTCGCCAACGCCTTCCTGCCTTATCCGAACGTGCTGGATGAGACCTTCGGCTTTCACGAAGTTATCGCCCAAACCGGTCGCTTTAAGGTCTACCGGACGGTTATGACCCATCAGGCAAAGAAATAATCTTTCACCTGTTCCGGCGACAGCGCATGCCTGTCGCCGACATCCCCCTTCAGCCGTCCATTTTTGCAACAATCAATCCAACTGATACAATTAACTATTGACGAATAGCTGAAAACCACTAGAATGCGCCTCCGTGGTAGCGATACTTTCATAGTGTCGATGGTATGCGAAGGTGGCGGAATTGGTAGACGCGCTAGCTTCAGGTGTTAGTGTCCTTACGGACGTGGGGGTTCAAGTCCCCCCCCTCGCACCAAAACCACGTTGATATTGCTCGCACTGGGCGAAGGTGGCGGAATTGGTAGACGCGCTAGCTTCAGGTGTTAGTGTTCTTACGGACGTGGGGGTTCAAGTCCCCCCCCTCGCACCAACGAGGCGATATCAAAAATGAAGAATACTGTGCGAAGGTGGCGGAATTGGTAGACGCGCTAGCTTCAGGTGTTAGTGTCCTTACGGACGTGGGGGTTCAAGTCCCCCCCCTCGCACCAATATTCTTCCCCTTCTGAATTATCCCATCAGCCTTAAATTCATTATCATCAGCATCATCCCACTTACCAGCGCGAGACATGACGGTAACAGAACGAAATGCCGTAACTGACGATGCCAAATCATCGCGGCTGACATCAGCATTCCTGAAGTGACTAATCCGCGCCAGGCCTCAACCGACAAATCGGCAAAACCGAGGGCGGTAATCAATATGCCAGGGATCAGAACGCCCCAACCACTCCCTAAGGTTCGCTGCAACATGTTTCCACCTCTCACAACGATAATGATAACCAATATCATATGGTAATTTTTATCATTTGTCATATCTGGTAAGCTGCAAGACTCTATTCTTTACGTTTACGGTAATGACATACATTCATGAAGGTGATAAATTAAGCGAACGAAAACTATATATTAAAATTCCTGATTAATGCACAAAAAAGCTTATTTTGTGTGGTGTTTTTTCATTATTTATTTTTAGCACCCATCATATTGTATTTTAACGACTAATAATGACTACCCCAACATGACTGCACAATCCTGGCGCGTACATCACAAGCAAAAATATCAGTATTCCTTACGGCTCTTCCTGTTGCTTAGTTTTGTTTCTGCCACGTTGTCTCTGGTCAGTCCACTCTTTAGCGTCATTACTTATACTCTGCCTTGCTTTATGATTGTTGGCTGCAGTACGGTTTTGTTGCTATGGCACTGGCGATTTTCCCGGCGTAAAATAAGTATTTCAGTTATTTCTCTTATATTTGGCCTGCTTTGGGCATGGCACATTGCGGTAAAATCAGCGGTGATAGGTTCACCGCATTTTAACTACCTGGTGATTGCCTTATTAAGCGTACTGTTTATTGGCACTATTGCTTTTTCCAGCAATATCATTGCGTTCACCCTGTACTCTTTGCCGACATTTACTGTCTGTTTGATTCTTGATGACAGAGGGCAATGGATACGGATGTGCTGGTACTTTTTTCTGCCCATTGTCGGTATCACGCTACAGAACGTCATTCAGAAGCGTAGCGAAATATTCACTCAAGGGCTTATGGATAAGCTTCTGAAGGAACGTAACACGCTTAACGATCTCAGTATGTTAGATCCGCTTACTGGTTTGTATAACCGCCGAGGTTTACAGAATCAGTTGAATACTGTTCTTTCATTAGAAAATACCGAGCACTACGTCCTGCTGCTGGATATTGATCATTTCAAAGCTTACAACGATCATTATGGGCATATGATGGGCGATCAGGCGCTGATTCAGGTCTCCGCCGCCATCCGCAACGCCGTGCGCTCACGCGATATCGTTGCCCGCTTTGGCGGCGAAGAATTTATGGTGCTGTTGACCAACAGTACGGCGGAAAATGCGCTTCAGGCTGCGGAACGGATCCGTCAACGAGTCTACGACCTGAAAATTCCCCATATGTTTAATGAAAGTGTCGCGACCAATGTCACTATCAGTATTGGTATGACGCCGCTGATTGATGCCGATGTTGATAGTGCGCTGAAACGGGCGGATAACGCCCTTTATGAAGCCAAAAATATGGGGCGTAACATCATTCTCGCCAGCTAGATCTGGCTGTCCCCCTGCACGACATCATCGCGTAGACAAATCTCTTGCCAGGTCAACGTCAGGATATTAATATCAAAAATCATTCTCATTTATATTTTCATTTTATATCCGATGGCTTACCGATCACTCTCATTCAACAATGATCTCATCTGGCGGGCGCCGCTCTCTTCGCCTGAGCAGGCATTGGCGAATACGATTCGGGACAAGATCGCGACATTACGCCCCCATCTGTTGGATTTTCTCCGACTGAATGAACAAGCGCCACATCATGCATTAACCCTGACAGAATGGTCACAGCCGGTGGCGCTAAGTTCCCTGCTGGCGACGTATTCAGACCACATTTATCGCAACCATCCCAAGCATGCGCGTGAACAAAAACCGTTGTTATCCCTGTGGGCGCAATGGTACATCGGTTTACTGGTTCCGCCGCTAATGCTGGCTCTGCTGAGCGAGGAGCGTGCCATTAGCCTGGCGCCGGAGCATATTCGCGTCGAATTTCATGAAACTGGCCGTGCCGCCTGTTTTTGGATCGCCATCCATTCAGCGGAGAACATCTCCGGACAATCCGCTTCATCACGAATGGAAAGGCTGGTCACCCATGCTTTACAGCCCGTCGTTCAGGCGCTGGAAGCCACTGGTGATATCAACGGCAAGCTTATCTGGAGCAATACTGGCTATCTGATCAACTGGTATCTGGGGGAAATGAAAGCCCTGCTGGGGGATGAAAAAGTCACCGAAATTCGCCAACACTGCTTCTTTGAAAAACAGCTTGCCGACGGTCAGGATAACCCGCTGTGGCGAACGGTGGTTTTACGCGAAGGACAGCTCGTGCGCCGCACCTGCTGCCAGCGCTATCGTCTGGCGGATGTTCAACAGTGCGGCGACTGTACGCTGAAATAGCCTTCTCCTGAAACGGGCGACCAGCCCGGCCACCCGTCATGTTTATGCCGTCTGCTGACTCTCCGCGGCAATACGCTGCGCCTCTTCTGCCTCCTGGGTCAGCAACTGTTTCTCGTACACTTTAAAGAATGGGAAATAAATGATCGCCGAAACGCACGCCAGAATAACGACCAGAATAGCTGCCCGGAAATCCCAGCCTAACGCCCATGCGCCGCCAATCGGTGCCGGCGCCGTCCACGGCACCACTGAAATCACCCGGCTAATCAGGTCCAGCTTCATTGTCGCCCAGGCCAGTACCGCATTAACCATCGGCGCCAGCAGGAAAGGAATAAAGAACACCGGATTCATCACAATTGGCGTACCGAAAATCACCGGTTCGTTGATGTTAAACAGGCTTGGCACCACGCTCAAACGACCAATCGAACGCAAATGCGCGGAGCGACTGCGCAGATAGCAAAATACCAGCCCCATTGTGGCTCCCGAACCACCAATGACGATAAAGAATGTCCAGAACGCTTCCATAAAGATATGCGGTAACGGTGCGCCCTGCGCCAGGGCCTGCTGGTTCATGCCAAGATTGGTTAGCCAGAACATCTGCAGCATACCGGAGACAATCGCCGCACCGTGGATACCGGCAAACCACAACAGATGAGCAATCAGTACCGCCAGTAAAATGGCGGGCAACGAATCCGCCGCAGAAACCAGCGGTTTGAAGATAGCCATAATGGCCTGAGGGATCAGCATATCGAAATGATGCTGAATAAACAGACTGAGCGGATAGAGCGTCACCACCACAACCAGCACCGGGATCAGCAGATCAAAAGAGTTTTTAATCATCGGCGGCACCTGATCCGGCAGGCGAATACCGATGTTATGCGCTTTCAGAAAGCGCATCATTTCGACGCAGTAAACCGCCACAAGAAGGGCGGTAAAGATCCCCGTTCCCCCCAGACTATCAACCGGCAAACTGCCATTCGTCTTTGGTGCCGCTACGAGCAGAAAGGCCATAATCGACAGCATCGCGCACATAAAAGGATCAAGCTGATTCGTTTTTTCGTAATGCTTGCCGAGGTTATAGGCAATCGCGGCACAAATGTAGATAGACATAATGCCCATCGTCATATCAAACGGCGTCAGAATTCGCCCCTCATACTCTTTTGCCAGATCCAGCCAGGCACGGGCAATCCCCCAGGTGGTATCCGGCGAAAACGGCGGGTAAGCAAAGACGAGAAGAAAAGAGCCAACAATCATAAACGGCATGGCGGAAATAAAACCGTCGCGGATAGCCATAACATGGCGCTGAGACGAAATACGTCCCGCGGCCGGGCTGATGTAATTTTCTACAAAGCGAAATATCAAATTAAATGCAGCATGGTTAGCAGACATAGCAGCCCTCCTGACAGGCCAGATAAACAGTCCCGGCAACGATTATCTTGCCGCAGCAATGACCCCGGATTGGTGAGTGGGTCAGCACGTCGGATAGCACTCCTGGCGCACTGGCTGCGCAACCAGATCCGGTTCATATACGGCTCTTTTGTTATAGGTGACGCGGGAAATCACGTTGCCAGTATTCATATCTATATGAAAACCCGCAACCGGTTACAGTAACCGGTTGCAGTGATTGTGAAGGAGATCCAGAAATTGGAAAGATTCTTGATTATCCCCCAATGATATTTACACTTTGCGAAGCTTGTGACAGATTTTTAACAAGCCTTAATCAGGAGATTCCAATGAGTCTGCAGTCCGTGCGGCAGTTCTTTGCTGACCGCGCCCCCGATATCGAAATCATCGAACTTAATCAGAGTACAGCAACGGTCGCCTTAGCCGCAGCGGCGCATAACGTTGAGCCCGGGCAAATAGCAAAAACCCTGTCCTTAAAAGTCAAAGAAAGGGTCGTGCTTGTTGTCGCGAAAGGCGATGCACGCCTGGATAATAAAAAACTCAAGGAAGCGTTCGGCGCTAAAGCACGTATGCTAAGCAGTGATGAGGTGGTTACGCTAACCGGGCATCCCGTCGGTGGTGTGTGCCCATTTGGCCTGGAAATTCCGCTGGCGGTTTACTGTGACATCTCACTCAAGCAATACCCCGAAGTCCTGCCAGCCGCAGGATCAATCCATAGCGCCGTTCGCATTTCACCCGAACGAATGGCGCAGTTGACTGACGCCACCTGGATTGATGTTTGCTGTTAAGTAACACCAGGCTGGAGAGAGCAGGCCTCTCGTGCTTCTGGCAACATCCGAGCTCCACTACAGGCGCAGCAGAATATCTGCTGCGCTCAATAGCCCCATATCAGAACTGACGCCAAGCTTAGTCATCGCATTCGATTTATGCGCGCGGATAGTTTTGATATTTCGTTTCAGCTGCGTCGCTATCTCCGCCAGGGAATAGCCGTAGGACATATATCTCAGAATCGTATGTTCCATTGGGCTCAGGATCTGATGACACAACCTCGTTTTTGGGTTCATATCTGCCGCATTTACCTGAGGGTTGAGATTAAGAATCTGCAGCAAGCGTTCCTGCAACTCAATCCGACACGCTGATTTATTCAACAGACCATGTAAACGAGAAGATACCAGATGAACGATCAAACGCATTTCGGCTTCATCATTTGCCAGGACAATTCTTTGTATTTCAGGGTAATAGTGTGCGACTTCATTAAGGAAAAGTAAACTTTCCAGACGCGCTCGACGATTACCCGAAAGTGAAAAAATAATCGCGGAAAAATTATCAGATTTAAATGCTTGCTTTAATGTCTGAGTATCTTTAAAAAAACGAACACAAAATTTCTTATCGCTTTCATTCATTAATATGTGGTGAAGCGCCACTTCCGTCATCGTACATTTTTCGACGACAGCAATATATCGCGTTATGTGATTATTTTCCATTCTGCCGGTCCTCATTGGCCGAATCAATATTCAGCGTTCTCATTCCCTGAACACTGTTAATCCAGGCATACATTTCTGCGTTGCTGCGTAAAGATAAGCGCCGCATAGCGCTATTTTTTTGCGCGCTTATTGTTTTATTACTTTTCTTCAATAAAGCGGCGATTTGATTAATTCCCCACCCTTTTGCGAGAAGCCTCAGCACCTTCCGCTCAGAAAACGTCAGTATGGCCCGTTGATGCATCTCTTCATCAATATTTCCCCTTTCCGGGCGGCATCCCGCCTCGCTGACGCGTTCAGTCGCATTTCCTCCGGGGCAAATCGCGTCGATGAGGTAGTTCACCGGTTCACTGTTAGAAATTAATGTGCTTCCCGACCGCATTAATAACTCAACCGCTAATGGATAACAGGCATCTCCGGCCATAAATACCCAGTGTATATTCTGATATTGAATCATTAAAGAATGGTAATATTCACATATATCTCCAGGTTGATCGATTCCGCTGGAGAGATCTGCAATAACCAGCAGCGCACAACGTAATTGTAGTAAGGTTAACGCTTCCGGAGAGCGACAGAAACTGAATTCGTAATCAGGGCGATACTCCCCCACAATGGCTTTTAGCCCACACTGCATAACCGGAGCGCTACTAATAATAATACAGTGCTTCCCCTCTCCTGGTAACATAAACTCTCCGCTTCCTGTTGAAGATTCAGCCCAGGCAAAAGATCAGATGAATAATTGTGCATCCATCAGATTATTCTGCCGAAATAAATCTTTGTCGTCCCTGGCGAGCACACTATCTCGTGCGCTGAAGTCAATTTATATTATGGCGAGCAACATATTGCCGTTATCCATGCCAATAATTAACATTAACACAGGTATTTGTCAGCAATAAATTAGAAATGGTTAAAACCTTCGTTAGATATGCTAACGCAAGAGAGATGAGCCAACTATGATTTATTTTATTTTCTTCCGAAATGCTTTAGGTGATTCCCCACTATAGCGACGAAAGAAACGGGAGAAATAAGCAGCCTCAGTAAATCCCAAATAATCAGAAAGTTGCGCAATTGTCATGCTGGTATACTGCAGGTTACGACGAGCCTCAAGCATCAACCGTTGATGTAGAACGCCCAGCGCGCTACAGCCATAAAATTCATGGCATAAATAATTCAGATGCGTCACAGATATACCAACCCGCCGGGCATAACCCGTCAAAGGCATATGCTCGCGATAGTGGCTTTCAATAAGACGCGAAAAATGACGCATGACGGTGCGCTTACGTTCAGCTTTATCCTCCGTGATTAGCTGCGATCGATACCGCCGGTTTAACCAGACCAGCAGCGCCCCCAACAGCGAATGCAGCATCATTTCGCGCGCATCATGATCCTCACGGTACTCTTCCTGTATGGCGGTAAACAGGGCCCGGATATGGCTCCTGGACGTTTTCACCGGCACACACTGCGGCTGGTCGAGTACATCCAGTTGCCGCCCAAACTGATTTTCGAAACCTCTAAGCAGCGGCAACGCCAGCGATAAAACATATCCTTCCGTTCCCGGCGAAAAATGAAACCCATGAATACATAACGCCGGAACAACCTGAATACAGGATTCCGTCATCACGGTGGTGGCCCCTTCAATTTCGATGGCAGCCTGCCCTTTATGCAGATACAGCAATTGCACCAACTCCGCATGCTGATGCACGCGGATATGCCATTCATACAGACGGCTACGCTGCAGTATCGATTCACAGTGCAAAAGGTCGGGCGTTGGCCAGTCGCGATCTTCACCATACAGTTTAAAAACGGGAACGATGTTATCTGTCTGCATGATGGCTCCGGATCTTATCGCTTACGCCACACACACCATCGGCAGACCGACATAGTTTTCAGCGATAGTGGTTAAACCGGCACGTGATTCAAGAAAATAGCGACGGTCCGCCGCCTGCATTTTTCTGTCAAACTCGCTTTGCTGGGGGAAGTCATGCAACAGACGCGTCATAAACCAGCTGAATCGCTCACCTTTCCAGACACGATCCAGCGCCAGACGAGAATAGCTTGCTAACAGATCGGCGCGTCCATGGTGATAATATTCACGCAGGATCCGCCACAAATAGTTGACATCGGATGCCGCCAGATTCAGCCCTTTTGCCCCCGTTGGCGGTACGATATGCGCCGCATCCCCCACCAGAAATAATCGCCCATACTGCATCGGTTCCACCACGTAGCTACGCAGCGGCGCGATACTTTTCTCAAGTGAGTGACCAACCACTAACTTATTCGCCAGATCATCAGGCAACCGACGTTTGAGCTCATCCCAGAAACGTTCATCAGACCATGCTTCAACCTTTTCACTGAGCGGTACCTGCAAGTAGTAGCGGCTTCTGGTTAGTGAACGCTGACTGCAAAGCACAAACCCACGCTCATGATGGGCGTAAATGAGCTCCGGATTAACCGGCGGCGTATCCGCCAGCAGCCCAAGCCAGCCAAACGGCCAGACGCTTTCATACTCTTTAAGGATGCCGTCAGGAATACTTTGCCGGGAAACACCGTGAAACCCATCGCAGCCCGCAATAAAGTCGCACGCCAGACGGTAGTTTTCACCATCGCAGCGAAACGAGATCGAGGGCCGGTCGCTTTTCGCATCATTAATGATGACGTCCGTAACGCCATACATAATCGGTGCTGCGCATTCCGCACGCGCCGCCATTAAATCGCGCGTCACTTCGGTCTGCCCATAAACCATGACGCTTTTGCCTTCAGTAAGCTCCGTCAACGCAACCGGTACGCGCTGTCCCTCAAACAGAAACTCGATCCCGTGGTGCACCAGACCCTCAGCATCCATCCGCCGGGCAGCGCCCGCTTCACGCAACAACTCCACCGTTCCAGTTTCCAGAATCCCCGCACGAATCCGCCCTAACACATACTCAGGCGTTTGCCGCTCAAGAATGACCGTCTGGATCCCCGCGTTATGTAACAACTGCCCCAGCAGGAGTCCGGAAGGACCCGCGCCGATAATCGCAACCTGTGTTTTCATAGGATCGCCTCAGCAAGTTAATTATTTGTTGATTTTTTGTTTATTAAAAGTTCGAATTTGCATTTTTGATAAGTCGGGCAGGAAAAAGAAGGTAAGAATTGGTGCAAAAATTGCACTTTTTATCAATCTTGCGGAAATGTGGCAGAGGTCAAATTCCAGAGGCCAACAGACGGGCGATTTTTTACACATTGTTTGATCCTGACCGCTCAGCTAAAACAAGACTTCAGGTAAAAGTATCGCCAGACACGACAGCATCAGGCATCACGGACAGCAGGTATTTATGCAAGCAACGCAGGCAACTCAACGCGCAATCACGCGATTGTGCATTCAATGTGGTCTTTTCTTATTACAACATGGCGCAGAGAGCGCACTGGTTGAGGAGCTTTCAACCCGCCTGGGACGGGCATTGGGAATGGATAGCGTTGAAAGCGCCATCTCTTCCAACGCGATTGTGCTCACCACCATTAAAGATGGTGAATGTCTGACGTCAACGCGGAAAAATGCCGATCGCGGCATCAACATGCATGTCGTTACGGAAGTTCAACACATTGTGATTATGGCGGAGCATAAGCTGCTGGATTATAAGGATGTTGAAAAGCGGTTCGCGCAAATCAAACCGCTGCGCTATCCGCGCTGGCAGTTGGTTTTAATGGTCGGCCTCTCCTGCGCCTGCTTTTGTAAACTCAACAATGGCGGTTGGGACGGGGCATTGGTGACCTTCTGCGCCAGCGCGGTGGCCATGTATATTCGCCAGGTACTCACTCACCGCTCAATGCATCCGCAGATTAACTTCTGCCTTACCGCCTTTGTGGCCACCACAATATCCGGACTGATGCTGCGTCTTCCGGCTTTTGCCGGTACGCCGACAATCGCGATGGCCGCCAGTGTACTGCTGTTGGTTCCCGGTTTTCCGCTGATTAATGCCGTTGCCGACATGTTTAAAGGGCATATCAATACCGGTCTTGCACGCTGGGCCATCGCCAGTCTGCTAACGCTCGCCACCTGCATTGGTGTGGTGATGGCAATGACCATATGGGGGTTACGCGGATGGGTATAATCATGTATCTCCTCGCCCTTGCGCAGGATATGGTCCTGGCGGCTATTCCTGCCGTAGGTTTTGCCATGGTATTTAACGTGCCGCAGCGCGCGCTGCGCTGGTGCGCCCTGCTGGGGGCCATCGGCCACGGTTCGCGCATGGTGATGATGACGGCGGGTGTTAATATTGAGTGGTCGACATTTATGGCCTCCCTGCTGGTTGGCTGCATCGGGATCCAGTGGTCCCGTTGGTATCTGGCGCACCCGAAAATTTTCACCGTTGCGGCCGTCATCCCTATGTTTCCCGGTATATCCGCCTATACCGCGATGATTTCAGCGGTAAAAATCAGCCACTTTGGCTATTCGCAAGAGATGATGGTGATGCTCTTGAGCAACTTTCTTAAGACCTCGTCTATTGTTGGCGCATTATCTATCGGCCTTTCTATTCCAGGCCTGTGGCTCTACCGCAAACGTCCGCGCGTATAACGGTTCGCGTCGCCGGGTCACCTGCGGCGCTCCTTCCTGAGCGCACCCTATGCTACTATGTGTGCAGTTCCCCTCTTTCATTGTCGTTCAGAGTTGAGATTGATTTATGTCTTCACGAATATTAACTACCGATTTTAGCGGTCTGGATGACTTCATGCAGGATCACGCAACGGTACTGGCAAAATCGGCCAGCGGCGTCGTCGCCGTCTTCGCCAACAATGCCCCCGCATTCTATGCGCTCACGCCGGAACGTCTGGCAACGTTGCTGGAACTGGAGGCCAGACTATCACGCCCTGGTAGCGATATTGCGCTGGACGCGCAGTTTTTTGCCGAGCCTCCTCAGGCGGAACCTTGCGTCGTGCCGATGGGTAAATTTCCAATGTATGCCGACTGGCAGCCGGATGCGGATTTCCAGCGTCTGGCCGCGCTTTGGGGCATTGCCCTGAGCCAGCCCGTCACGCCGGAAGAACTGGCCGCGTTCATCGCTTACTGGCAGGCGGAAGGCAAGGTCTTTCATCATGTCCAGTGGCAACAGAAGCTGGCGCGCAGCGTGCAGATTGGCCGGGCCAGCAACGGGGGTCAGCCGCGACGCGATGTCAACGCGATCAGCGAACCTGATAACCATATTCCACGAGGATTCCGAGGATGAGCATGAAAAATGTCGGCGATTTAATGAAGCGCCTGCAAAAAATGATGCCAGCCCATATCGAACCCGCGTTTAAAACAGGTGAAGAACTGCTGGCCTGGCAAAAAGAGCAGGGCAAACTGCGTTCGGAAGCGCTGGCGCGTGAAAACCGCGCCATGAAAATGCAGCGCACGTTTAACCGCTCCGGCATTCGCCCGCTGCATCAGAACTGTTCGCTGGATAATTACCGGGTAGAGTGCGAAGGCCAGATGATCGCGCTATCCAGGGCGCGACAGTACGTCGAGGAGTTCGACGGCAACATCGCCAGCTTTATCTTCTCCGGCAAACCGGGCACCGGAAAAAATCATCTCGCCGCCGCGATCTGCAATGAACTGCTGCTACGCGGTAAGTCAGTATTAATTATTACCGTCGCCGATATTATGTCGGCGATGAAAGAAACATTTAGCAACCGGGAAACCAGCGAAGAGCAGCTCCTTACTGACCTGAGTAAGGTCGATCTGCTGGTGATTGACGAAATCGGCATGCAAACGGAATCGCGCTACGAGAAGGTCATCATCAACCAGATTGTCGACCGCCGCTCTTCATCAAAACGCCCTACCGGCATGCTGACTAACAGCAATATGGACGAAATGAATAAACTGCTTGGCGAGCGCGTTATGGATCGCATGCGACTCGGCAACAGCCTGTGGGTCAATTTTAACTGGGACAGTTATCGCGACCGTGTGACCGGGAAAGAGTATTAAGATATTTCTGAACCCTGCCAGCGCTATAATTACACGATCGTTAAATCACGGCGAAGAGTATGTCTATGAAATCTACAAAAATGTTGTTCCGCACGGCGATGGTGTCAGCCGCTTTACTGACTTTCGGCGCCCACGCCAGCTCCTGGCAGGATTCTCTTTCCAGCGCCGCTAACCAGCTCAGCGCCCAGAGCGATAGCCAGCAAAGCAGCGGTATATCCCTCTCCTCGCTCACCGGCTTACTAAACGGCGGAAGCCAGTCGTTGACTTCCAGCAGCATGAATAATGCCGCCGGGATTATGTCCTATTGTGCGAAACAGAAGCTGGCATCGGTAACTAATGGCGAAAACATCAAAAATCAGGTTCTGGATAAACTGGGCCTCAACACTGAGGAGAAGCAAAAAGAGGACACCAACTACCTTGAAGGCCTTCAGGGGCTATTAAGTAGCAAAGACGGCCAGCAGTTGAATCTGAATAGCCTTGGCAGCAGCCCACTGGCGGAAAAAGTGAAAACTAAAGCCTGCGATCTGGTCTTAAAACAGGGCGTTAACTTCCTCTCCTGATCCCTTCCTTATCATGCCGCGTTTGGCGACTTAGCTCCGCCAGCGCGGCCGTCATGGCAATTTGTTGCACAGATGTCAGTTTGAGCCCCCTCCGGGCACGATGTGAAGCAGATCAAAAACGGCGTTTTCTAAACCAATTCTGAACCAAAGCACAATTTCATGACCCTATAATTGCAGCAATATGAAGCGGCAATTACAGTGTAGTGTGGAAAGTGATCTGCCCGGCCAGCCGACAGCTGGCATGAATGAGGATGAGCTGTGTCTGAGTTGTTATCTATCGCCCTGTTTCTTGCCTCGGTGATGATTTACGCATTAAAAGCAGGTCGTAATACCTGGTGGTTCGCCGTCACGCTCACCGTACTGGGCCTGTTCGTTATTCTGAATATTACCCTTTACGCCAGCGATTACTTCACCGGCGACGGTATCAACGATGCAGTACTCTATACATTGACCAACAGCCTGACGGGCGCAGGCGTGAGCAAATATATTTTGCCAGGTATTGGGCTGGTGATCGCGCTGGTTGCGGTGTTTGCTGCGCTCGGCTGGGTGCTGCGCCGTCGTCAGCATCATCCTCACCATTTTGGCTACAGCCTTGCCGCACTGGTTCTGGCGATGGCTTCAGTCGATGCCAGCCCCGCCTTTCGCCAGATTAGCGAACTGGTCAAATCCCAGTCACGCGATGGCGATCCCGATTTTGTGGCTTACTATAAAGAACCGTCAAAGAGCATTGCGCATCCGAAGCTGAACCTGGTGTATATCTATGGGGAAAGCCTTGAACGGACTTATTTTGACGACGACGCGTTCCCGAAGCTGACTCCCGAACTCGGAAAACTGAAAAACGAGGGTCTGGATTTCAGCAATACCGCCCAGCTACCGGGTACCGACTACACCATTGCCGGGATGGTCGCCTCCCAGTGCGGGATCCCGCTGTTTGCGCCGTTTGAAGGCAATGCATCGGCCTCGGTCTCCAGCTTTTTCCCGCAAAATATCTGTCTGGGCGATATCCTGAAAAACTCCGGCTACGAAAACTACTTCGTCCAGGGGGCTAACCTGCGTTTCGCCGGCAAAGATGTCTTCCTCAAATCTCACGGCTTCGATCATCTGTACGGTGCGGAAGAGCTCAAAGCAACGGTCGCCGATCCCACCTATCGTAACGACTGGGGATTCTATGATGACACCGTTCTTGATGAGACCTGGAAAAAATTCGTCGCCCTTTCACAATCGGGAAAACGCTTCTCGCTGTTCGCGCTGACGGTCGATACCCATCATCCGGATGGTTTTATCTCCCGCACTTGCCAGCGAAAAAGCTACGAAATCGATGGTAAAAAGAACCTTTCCTTCAGCGCCGTTTCCTGTAGTCAGGAGCATATTGCCGCGCTGATTAACAAGATAAAAGCCTCGCCCTGGTTCAAAAACACGGTCATCGTCGTATCTTCCGATCACCTGGCGATGAAAAACACCGCCTGGGATTATCTGAATAAACAGGATCGCCGGGATCTTTTTTTCGTCCTGCGCGGCGATCAACCGCAGCAGGATATCCTGACGGTCAAGCGTAATACGATGGACAACGGCGCAACGGTGCTTGATATCCTCGGCGGCGATAACTTTATTGGCCTTGGCCGCAGCAGCCTTTCCGGCGAGTCGCTTTCCGCTATTTTCCTGAACATGAAAGAAAAAGTGCTGGCATGGAAACCAGATATCATCCGGCTGTGGAACTTCCCTAAAGAGATGAAGAATTTCACCATCGATGCGCAGAAGAACATGGTTTCATTTTCCGGCAGCCATTTCCGCCTGCCGTTACTGCTGCGTATCTCCAGTAAGCGCGTTGAACCGCTGCCGGAAAGCGAATACTCTGCGCCATTGCGCTTTCAGTTGGCTGATTTTGCCCCGCGCGACAATTTCGTCTGGATCGATCGCTGCTACAAGATGGGCCAGCTATGGTCGCCGGCGCTGGCGCTCTCTACGGACTGGTGCGTATCGCAGGGACAGTTGGGCGGCGAACAGCACGTCCAGCGTGTCGACAAAGCGCAATGGCAGGGCAAGACGGCGTTCAACGATACCCTTATCGACATGGGGCGCTATAAGAGCAATGTTAATACCCTGAAGATTGTCGATAACGATATTCGTTATAAAGCCGACAGTTTCATTTTTAACGTTGCCGGCGCGCCGGAGGAAGTGAAACAATTCAGCGGCATTTCCCGCCCGGAATCATGGGGGCGCTGGTCCAACGCGCAGCTTGGCGGTGACGTGAAGATAGAATATAAAGCGCCGCTGCCGGAGAAATTCGATCTGGTGATTACCGCCAAAGCCTATGGTCCGAATGCCAATAAGCCAATTCCCGTACGCGTTGGCGACAGCGAGCAAACGCTCACGCTGGCTAACACCGTCACCACCACCACCCTGCATTTTGATAATCCGTCACGCAGCAATACCTTGACCATTACGCCGCCAGATCCGCAGTCAACCAACGAGGGCAATATTCTCGGTCATTCCCCACGCCAGCTCGGTATCGGTATGGTTGAGATCAAAGTGGTAAAACGCGAAGGATAAAATAAACCCGCCCGGCGACTTTCTGTGCCGGGTCGTGGTGACTAAGGCCGGAAATCAGCCATGCAGCGGCTTTAACTCATCCGCCGACAGTCCGGTAATCCGCTGTATCGTCTCGGTATCTAAACCGTTCTTCAGCATACTATCGGCAATACGCAGCGCTTCCCGCCTGCTCCCTTCCTGGCGGCCTTCCTGCCTCCCCTCTTGCCGACCTTCTTGTCGACCTTCCTGCTTGAGTTTTTGAGCGATAGACATCAACCAACAGGAACTGGCGGTTATAATGGGAGTGGTGCTCACTGGCAAGCCTTGAGGGTGAGATTAATCAGGTGCAGGCTATCGGCAGTCACCTGGTCTATCTGGTCGAAATCAAGAATATTACCCTCAGCCAGCAGGGCCACGGGCTGATTTACTTCAAGCGCCGTTTCCATTCGGTAATGATGGAGATAGAAGTGGTGATGTAGGTTTACTCGCCGCCACGCGGGTAGCCTGATGATAAACACATTCCCGGAGGTGGTGCCTCCGGGAATGTGTTGTGATTCGGCAAGAAAGTAGTCAGTCAACTGCGCGACATGATGCCCAGTCAAACCTCCCACCACCGCGGAAATTTTGTTTGGTATAGTTCTCAGGCAGCGTTAAATGCCACCCTTTTCGTTCGGCGACGCAGGCAATGACGGGAAATTGAGAATAATCGATAGCATCATGAATAAATTGCTTTTTACCTATATGTTGTAAAAAGGCGTCACCTCGATTCCATATCGCTTTTTTGAGCCGGATATTCCAGACTTGATAGCTCTCGCCGGCAATAGTATAAGCTTCACCTTCAGGCGCCTTTTTTGTCCAGTCAATCTCTCCGCCATCGTTTAAATATTGCCACACAGCATAACGCTCAAGGGTAAATTGGCTGGGTAAGGTACTGACATTTTCAGAATCTATTTTATCGAGTAACTGTGGATTTGCTAACAGTAGCGCCATAGCTTTATGCATGTAGCCCAACATAATGTCGGGACGTTCGGGCAAGCCCTCTTCAGCTTCAAATAAAGAGATGTAAGCGAGATAGAGTGCGTCATCACGTACCTTTTGACCGTTCGCCGCCGCGCTGGCAACGATTTTCGCCGCCCGATATTGTAAACTACCCCAGGATTCACCGCCACCAACGGGTCTGTAGCGATTATTGTATTTTTCACCCGTCAGGTAACCTTGAGCAGCATTTAAATCGTTAGCATTTAACGCCGATACCGCGCGCTGATGGTCGGATAAGGTCATTACATTGCGTCCCGTATTTCTCGCCATATAATAAGACTGCTGACAATCAGAAAGCATGATTACCATAACGACCATAGCAATAACTCTCAGAAAGATTTTATATATTTTCAACGAGAAGCTCCTCATTCTATTTATAAATATATTGTTTTGAAACTTGTCTCGGTTCAATGTACAGCAAAACGGTTACTCGACCTTTTTTATAGCTGCGCTGCCATTTCGCGCAGTCAGTAATTCTATTGGTATCTAACCCTTTATTATACCATTCTTGTTGTCTGGCCATACAGTCTGAAAGACTTTGATAGAACTTGTTTTTATCAGCAATAAACTCTTCTTTAGTTATCGCCCGGCCATAATCTCGATCAAGGATTTTCACTTCCTTATTGTAAAGAGCCAGCGCCTCTTTGCCATTATCAACCTTGTAGGCCTGTTCGCTGGAGTCAACAACAGCGTTCAAATAAATACTCTTCAGTCCTTTGCTTTTATCGAAATAAAGATTCATTTTCTGATATTTCAATTCACTCACTTCCTGGGGGGACAGAGTTGAAATAATCAGGTTTGGATCTTTCCCCGCGTAATTGACATCTGAGACTTCCAGAGAATATAAAGGCGTGTTCCTGGCCTCATCATAGCTCATCTCCCATCGCAGATTATAAGGTGCAGGCGGCTCATCAGCGGCCTGACGAGGGCTGGCTGCATAACTGAATGTTGCATATAAAGCACTGATGATGATCATTAACTTTACAAATTTCATTACCTGATTTCCCTTTGATAAACGCTATCCATACCCAAAACTTCAAAGTCAGCATGATATTAAAATACCTATTAGTGAAATAACAATATTGATTTTTCTGCTGATAAATAACTCCATCCTGAACCGGCAAAGAAACGCTTATCGCCAGACAGAAAAAATAGTGACCTCAATCACATATCTACCACCCGTCGGCCTTATACCCAACCGCTTACTCCGGCAAGTGACCGCTTAACCCCGCATATAACCACTCGCAGATTTACCCAACTTTACGCATATGAAGTTCTGGCAAGATCGTCTCCAGCATAGCGAGTCAATATCTCCTCAACCCCTAACTTAAACCCAGAACCAGACGGCTTCGGCCTATTACTCATCTAATTAAGCCAGGTTTTACTATGGATACTAAAAAGTTATTCAAGCACATACCCTGGGTGATTCTTGGAATCATCGGGGCATTTTGCCTCTCAGTCATCGCCCTGCGCCGCGGCGAGCACGTTAGTGCCCTGTGGATCGTAGTGGCATCGGTTTCCGTCTACCTTGTCGCCTATCGTTACTACAGCCTGTACATCGCGCAAAAGGTGATGAAGCTCGACCCCACGCGCGCCACGCCGGCGGTCATTAACAACGATGGCCTGAACTACGTACCGACTAACCGCTACGTGCTCTTCGGCCACCACTTTGCCGCTATTGCCGGTGCCGGTCCGCTGGTAGGCCCGGTTCTCGCCGCGCAGATGGGCTACCTGCCGGGCACTCTGTGGCTGCTGGCGGGCGTCGTGCTGGCGGGGGCGGTACAGGACTTTATGGTGCTGTTTATCTCCTCGCGTCGTAACGGCGCTTCGCTGGGGGAAATGATCAAGCAAGAGATGGGGCCGGTACCGGGTTCCATTGCCCTGTTCGGCTGCTTCCTGATTATGATCATCATCCTCGCCGTGCTGGCATTGATTGTCGTAAAAGCGCTGGCGGAAAGCCCGTGGGGCGTGTTCACGGTCTGCTCGACCGTACCGATCGCCCTGTTTATGGGTATCTACATGCGCTTCCTGCGCCCGGGCCGGGTGGGTGAAGTGTCGGTTATCGGTATCGTTCTGCTGGTTGCATCCATCTGGTTCGGCGGCATCATTGCGCACGACCCGTACTGGGGCCCGGCGCTGACCTTTAAAGACACCACCATCACCTTTACCCTGATTGGCTACGCCTTTATTTCCGCACTGCTGCCGGTATGGCTGATTCTGGCGCCGCGCGACTACCTGGCGACCTTCCTGAAAATCGGCGTTATCGTCGGCCTGGCGCTGGGTATCGTGATTCTCAATCCGGATCTGAAAATGCCGGCCGTGACCCAGTATATCGATGGCACCGGCCCGCTGTGGAAAGGCGCGCTGTTCCCGTTCCTGTTTATCACTATCGCCTGCGGCGCGGTCTCCGGCTTCCACGCCCTTATCTCTTCCGGTACGACGCCGAAGCTGCTGGCTAACGAAACCGACGCCCGCTTTATCGGCTACGGCGCGATGCTGATGGAGTCCTTTGTAGCGGTGATGGCGCTGGTGGCGGCATCAATTATCGAGCCGGGCCTCTACTTCGCGATGAATACCCCACCTGCTGGCCTTGGCATCACCATGCCAAACCTGCATGAAATGGGCGGTGAGAACGCCGCGATGATTGCCGCGCAACTGAAGGATGTGACCGCGCACGCCGCAGCAACCGTCAGTTCCTGGGGCTTTGTGATTTCGCCTGAACAGATCCTGCAAACCGCGAAAGATATCGGCGAACCGTCGGTACTGAACCGCGCAGGCGGCGCGCCAACCCTGGCTGTCGGTATTGCTCATGTGTTCCACAAAATTGTTCCGATGGCGGATATGGGCTTCTGGTACCACTTCGGTATTCTGTTTGAAGCGCTGTTTATCCTCACCGCACTGGATGCCGGTACCCGCGCAGGCCGCTTTATGCTCCAGGATCTGCTGGGCAACTTCGTGCCGTTCCTCAAGAAAACCGATTCTCTGGTTGCTGGCGTCATCGGTACTGCGGGTTGCGTCGGTCTGTGGGGATATCTCCTGTATCAGGGCGTGGTCGACCCGCTGGGCGGCGTGAAGAGCCTGTGGCCGCTGTTCGGTATCTCTAACCAGATGCTGGCCGCCGTGGCGCTGGTGCTTGGCACCGTGGTACTGGTCAAAATGCAGCGCACCAAATACATCTGGGTTACCGTCATCCCCGCCGTATGGCTGCTGCTGTGCACCACCTGGGCACTGGGTCTGAAACTGTTCAGCACCAACCCGCAGATGGAAGGTTTCTTCTTCATGGCTCAGCAGTACAAAGAGAAGATTGCTTCCGGCGGTGAACTGACCGCACAGCAGATTGCCAACATGAACCATATCGTGGTGAACAATTACACCAACGCCGGTCTGAGCATTCTGTTCCTGGTGGTGGTCTACAGCATCATCTTCTACGGCATCAAAACCTGGCTCAACGTGCGCAACAATAAAGTGCGCACCGATAAAGAGACCCCGTACGTGCCGGTACCGGAAGGCGGTGTGGAGACCTCTTCACATCACTAACTAAACCTGATGCCGGATGGCGCTACGCTTATCCGGCCTACAAAATGCAGTTAACGTAGGCCGGGTAAGGCGAAAGCCGCCATCCGGCTTTATTCATTAACGGGACGGCAAAATGTTTGGTAACTTAGGTCAGGCAAAAAAATATCTCGGCCAGGCGGCGAAAATGCTGATTGGCATTCCGGATTATGACAACTACGTCGAGCATATGCAGACCAACCATCCGGACAAGCCGTATATGACCTACGATGAATTCTTTCGCGAACGCCAGCTAGCCCGCTACGGTGGCGATGGCAAAGGCGGTATGCGCTGCTGTTAATGGAGGCAAACATGACACCGATTGCAGTGACCCTGCTGACCGGGTTTCTTGGCGCGGGGAAAACCACCCTGCTACGCCATATTCTCAACGAACAGCACGGTTTTAAAATCGCCGTTATCGAAAACGAATTTGGCGAGGTTGCTGTTGACGATCAGCTCATCGGCGATCGCGCCACCCAGATCAAAACCCTGACCAACGGCTGCATCTGCTGTACCCGCTCCAATGAACTGGAAGATGCCTTGTTAGACCTGCTCGACAACCTCGACCAGGGCAACATCCATTTTGACCGGCTGGTAATTGAGTGCACCGGCATGGCCGACCCCGGCCCGATTATTCAGACCTTTTTCTCCCATGAAGTGCTGTGCGAACGTTACCTGCTGGACGGCGTCATTGCCTTAGTTGATGCGGTACATGCCGACCAGCAGATGAATCAGTTCACCATCGCCCAGTCGCAGATCGGCTATGCCGATCGCATTCTGCTAACCAAAACCGACGTGGCAGGCGAAAGCGAAAAACTGTGTGAGCGTTTAGCGCGTATCAACGCCCGTGCCCCGATTTACACCGTCACGCACGGCGATATCGACCTCTCCCTGTTGTTCGACACCAGCGGCTTTATGCTGGAAGAGAACGTGGTTAGCAGCAAACCGCGTTTTCACTTTATCGCCGATAAGCAAAACGATGTTTCATCGGTTGTGGTGGAACTGGATTATCCGGTGGATATCAGCGACGTGTCGCGAGTGATGGAAAACCTGCTGCTGGAATCGGCGGAGAAACTTCTGCGCTACAAAGGCATGCTGTGGATTGACGGCGAACCGAACCGCCTGCTGTTCCAGGGCGTCCAGCGCCTTTACAGCGCCGACTGGGACCGCCCGTGGGGCGACGAACAGCCGCACAGCACGCTGGTGTTTATCGGCATTCAGTTGCCGGAAGATGAGATCAGAGCCGCATTTTCGGGGTTGAAGAAGTAACCCTTATTCTGGATTGTCCGGTGGCGCTTACCGGACCTACAAATCAACGACACAGGCCGGATAAGGCGAAGCCGCCATCCGGCACTCACTCCCCCCACTCACTCAGTAATCACAAACCGCGTCGCGGCAAAGCAGTTGAGGATGCGGTGCACCAGAAACACCATCGTCAGCGTCGCTACCAGCGCGACGGTGACTGAAGTGATGCGGTACAGATCGCTGAAAACCAGATCGCTGTCCGGGTGCAGGTTCTGGCCGAACATAATCCCGATGGTGGTGATACTGGCAAAACCGACGCCCGCGCCGACCTTTTCCATCACATGCAGACGAGCGCTAAAGGCCAGCCCGAGACCGATCAGCGGCATCATCAGCAGCATATGGTTGCTGAAGTCATAAATGAGCAGCTGCACCAGCAGAATATAGATACAGGCCAAGACCACGCCGACCACGCGCCAGAGAGAACTTAACACCGCCCCGCGATAATGCATCGGAAACAGAATCAAAATACCCGCCATCAGCGCCGACAACGAATCGCTCAAATCGCAGATCTGAAAGATCACAAAGATCATCGTCGCCACGGTGCCGGAAAGCAGCGACTCATGGCGAATCCGGGCATCATCTTTCTCAATACGCGGCGGCGGCTGACGCGGTTCGACATCGGGGATCAGATAGTGCAGCAGCGCGCTCAGGGCTACCGCCATCACGCAGGCCTCCATATTGGAGAACATCAGCGTATGCCAGTTGGTGGTGGGGTAACTCATAAAGTTGAGCATCGTGCTCTGGCACACCACCCCCATCGCTCCGAGTAAAAACAGCGGCCCCTTGCTCATAAAACGAAAGCGCATCACGTACAGACCAAACACCACCAGCGTCATAATGACCGGCCACTGCGAGAGATAGCCGACAATCAACACCATTTCGACACAGTTCACCGCCGCGCTGAATACAAACTGTCTCGCCACATGGCGATTAAACACCGGCACCAGCGACAGCAGCATCAGCGGATAAACCACAAAGAACACGCCGTACTGCACGTTGTAGAAGGTCGAAATGCTCAGCGCTATCGTCCCGGCAACGGAAATACGCACGGTCTGGCGAAAATCATTGGCGGTGTAGGCCACATTATCATGCGAGTTGAATACACGGGCCAGGGTGTTGATCGACGCCAGCAAGTTAATAAACATAATGCAACCAGCTAACGAGGTGAATTTGCACCCCGGCAAAGGTGCGGGCAAACGGCCCTTCGCTGTTATACAACTGCACCGTAGCGCGCGCCCCGGTCGGCAGGGGGGTCTCCAGCGGCTCGTTCAATGCCACATGAATACGCATCCGTTGGGCATCGCGTACCCAGCGCGTCGACTGCTCCGGCTGCGACAACTGGCCGTTAACCGCTTCCTGCCCGGCCAGAATCCCGGCATCGCTACTGGTCACATGCGCAGGAAACACTTTGCCCGGCATGGCGTCAAACACCACTGCCGCATCCGTGCCAATACGGGTATGGCGCAGGCTTTTTTCACGAAAGTCAGCAACAATATCCATCTCAGGACTGACCAGCGCCAGTAAAGGCGTGGCAGCAGTGGCGTAAAGCCCAGGGTTGAGCTGGAGATTGCTCACCGTCCCGTCGGTTTCCGCCCGCACCTTTGTCCACTCCAGGTTCAGTTGCGCCTCCTCCAGCGCATTGCGGTATTTTTGCAGCGTCACATTGCGACTGTCGTCGCGTTCACCGCGCTGGATCAGCAGGTTCTGGATACTGGCATTCAGCGCCGCCACCGACTGCTCGCTGGTCTGCCAGGCCGTGCGTACCTTATCCAGATCAGACTGCGAGACATTCTGCATTGCGCTCAGTCGCTGATAGCGGTCAAGCGTGAGTTTATCGTTGCGGGCGGTATATTGCGCGGTGCGCAGGTTGGCGCGCGCAGAGGCGATCTGCGCATCCAGCTGTTGGTTGCTCAGCTTCGCCTGCTCAAAGGCAATCTGTGCGGCTTCAACTTTATTGATAAACGGCGTTGGGTCCAGTTCATACAACAGGTCGCCCTTTTTCACCTGGCTATTGTTGCGTACGTAGACGTGAGAGACATAGCCGGAGACGCGCGAGGAGATCGGCGTCACCACGCGCATCACGGTGGAATCCGGCGTCAGCGGGATCCAGATATCGGCAACGATAAACCAGGTGAATATTGCAAGGAAAGCGGCAATACTCACCCTTACCCAACGGGCAAATTTTTGTTCTGGGGTCATCATAATTTTTAGTGTTGATTGTCTTCTTCGCGGATTAACCGCAGATTGCAGGCGATTTGATTTAATGTGGCGCTGAAAGCGGCGAGTTCCGCTTCAGGAAGCGTACGCGTGACCCGATGTTGATAGATCTCAATCACCCGGTTCAGTTCTACCAGCCGGGAGCGCCCTGCTTCCGTTAGCGTCAGCAGGCGGATGCGCTTATCATATGGCGATGTTGAACGCACCAGATAACCTTGATTTTCCAGTTGCTTAAGGGTACGCATCAGCGGCGGCAGCTCAATGCCCTGTACCTCCGCCAGTTCACTCACCGAGACGTTATCACCCAGTTGATGCAGTTGCATCAACACCGTCCAGCTTGACTGCGTCAGGCCGGTATCGGTGATAGCGGCATCAATAATGGCTCGCCACTGGCGCACCACCATCGCCATACGCATCCCCATCGGGCGGCGGGCAAACAGATCATCTTCGGTCATGTATTTTCCCTCTTAGCTGAAGAGAAAATAATAGTTACCAGGATAAGTATCAAGAAACAAACTATCAGGAAGCATTAATTGATAAATTTTATGAATATAAAAAGGCCGGACATCAACCTGTTCAGCCTTTATAAACGACCTCATGGCTACTCGACCTGATCCCGCCGTAAGCCAATATCTTTCAATCTCTCATCGCTCATGCATTGCAGGATGCGCCGGGTTTGTGCCTGCCGTCGCCGCGCTTTGTAGGCACGCCAGATCAGCACAAAACCGATAAACGGCTGTTTTGCTTTGTTCTCATGAAATTCCACACGCCACCTCCCCATATGATTAGCAGAGGCTTCATTCTGAGGGCTTGCAGGCCGTATAATACAGATTCACAAAATACTTTTATTTAACATACAGATTGGTTAAAACGGTACCTGAACCGGATTAATTCCCGCCATCTGTACTGGTTTTTCTATCTGTATGACATCTATGAGGGATACAGCGTGACGCGTTACCAACATCTGGCTAATCTGCTGGCCGAGCGTATTGAGCAAGGGCTGTATCGCCACGGGGAAAAACTGCCGTCGGTGCGGAGTCTGAGCCAGCAACACGGAGTCAGCATCAGTACCGTACAGCAGGCGTATCAGACCCTGGAAACGCGGCAGCTCATTACGCCGCAGCCGCGTTCGGGCTACTTCGTCGCGCCGCGGAAAGCGCAGCCGCCAGTCCCTCCCATGTCACGTCCGGTACAGCGCCCGGTAGAAATTACGCAATGGGATCAGGTGCTGGATATGCTTGAGGGCCATCACGATAGCTCGATTGTCCCGTTCAGTAGCGGTATTCCGGATGTCAGTCAACCCAGCCTGAAACCGCTCTGGCGCGAGCTTAGCCGGGTGGCGCAGCATAATCTGAAGTCGGTGCTGGGCTACGACCAACTCCCCGGCAGCCGGGAACTGCGTCAACAAATTGCCCGCCTGATGCTGGATAGCGGTTCAGTCATCGACGCCGATGATATTGTGATCACCAGCGGTAGCCAGAGCGCAATGTCACTGGCGCTGTTGACGGTTTGTCAGCCGGGAGACATTGTCGCTATTGAATCCCCCGCCTACTACGGCACCATGCAGCTGTTGCGCGGTCTGGGAATAAAAGTCATTGAAATCCCCACCGATTCTGACACTGGTATCAGTATTGAGGCGCTGGAACTGGCGCTGGAGCAGTGGCCCATCAAAGGCGTCATTCTGGTCCCCAATTGCAATAATCCGCTGGGATTTATCATGCCGGACGCCCGTAAAAGAGCGGTACTGTCCCTTGCTCAACGCCACGATATTGTGATTTTTGAGGACGATGTGTATGGCGAACTGGCGACGGAATACCCGCGTCCACGCACTATTCACTCCTGGGACATCGACGGCCGGGTCATTCTGTGCAGTTCATTAACCAAATCTGTCGCGCCGGGTCTGCGTGTCGGTTGGGCCGTCCCCGGTCGCTATCATGACAAACTGCTGCACATGAAATACGCTGTTATCGGCACCAATGTCCCCGCCACGCAGCTGGCGGCGGCGGCCTTTATTCGTGAGGGGCATTATCACCGCCATGTCCGACGGATGCGTCAGATCTATCAGCGTAATATGGAGATATTTACCTGCTGGGCGCAAGAATACTTTCCCAGCGGGATCTGCGTAACGCGCCCCAAAGGCGGCTTTATGCTGTGGGTGGAATTGCCGGAGCAGGTTGATATGGTCTGCGTCGCCAGACAGTTATGTCGCCTGAAAATCCAGGTCGCACCGGGCTCGCTCTTTTCCGCATCAGGAAAATACCGCAACTGCGTGCGCATCAACTGCGCGTTAGCACCAGATGAGAAACATCGGGAAGTCATGCAAAAATTGGGGAACGCGATAAAAGTGGCAATGACATGAAACGTCCTTCTTCCGGCAGGCGGAGAGATCGCTTACTGGCGTATAACCACCAGCTTCGGGTTCACAACGCTTTAATTCGGGAATGGAGGGCTTACGGCCAAACAATGTTTCCATCTGTGTTATAACAAACCATCCCTTGCCAACACGAGCGCACCATGACGCAACCCCGTGATATTCCGCAAACCTTCTGGCGCAACGAGCAGCTTCCCTGGCTGGAGCTGCGCAGCACCTGGCGCAGCCGCCAGGCCTATAAATGCCACCATCACCCACAACTCTCTCTCGGGGCGATTATTGAAGGGGAAACGCGCTGTATCTGCAACGGACAGGAGTATCTACTGCGTACTGGCGATCTGATTCTCATCCCTGCGCAAACGCCCCACAGCTGCAACCCGCGTAACGATCAGCCGCGCAGTTACCATATGCTTTACCTCGATTTAAACTGGTGCCGACAACAGCTGGTGAATATTCCTCCTCAGTGCCAGTTGGCGACATCTCAGCCGGTAATACATGACCGCGGGCTCTTCACGCAGTATCTGCAGATCGTGGACCAGATGAAACAACAACAAACCGCGACGCTCCCCGCAAACATAGCCCGATTACTTCAGTGCCTACCTCTGCGCCCGCTCGCGCCTCTGGCGCTCAGCCAAACCAGCTCACGGCTGTTTAACCGTCTGGGAACAAGCCTGCAGGCTCCGCCTACGCTGGATAACCTCGCCGATGAGTTCGCCCTGCGCAAAGAGACGCTGATCCGCGTCTTTAAGCAGGATACTGGCCTGACTCCTGCCAGTTTTCTGAATATAGCGCGTATTGAATTCGCCAAAACGCGCCTGCGCGCCGGAGATAATATTGCCGACGTCGGCTATCAGGCCGGGTTTGCCGACCAGAGTCACTTCCATAAGACCTTTGTCAGCTATACCGCCGCCACGCCGCGTCAGTACGCACAGGGCCGATCAATATCAGACAATAATTAACGTTCGCGCAGGCGTAGGGTGGCCTCAGTTTATTACTGAGGTTGCTATGAACACACTTACTACGCTCTTTCCCTCTGCCTTTCCGGCGCTCGCGCTCTCTCATTTTGTTGCCTTGTTAAGCCCAGGGCCTGATTTTTTCCTGCTGGTGGGCTACGCCATCCGCTATCGGCTGCGCGGCAGCGCCGGGCTGTGCGTCGGTATTGCTGCCGGTAATGGCCTCTATATCATGCTGGCGATTATCGGCTGGGAAATTCTGCGCCAGCACCCCCTGCTTTTTACGCTGATTGAACTGCTGGGTGCGGCGTATTTGCTGTGGATTGGCAGTTTGCTTGTACGCAGTCGCCCGACAATGCTGGATTTACGCGGCGCGCCGGCTTCACGCCCGTCGCAGCTAAAACAACTGCTTCTGGGGCTCGGTTCCTCACTGCTCAATCCCAAAAACGCCCTGTTTTACCTCGCGCTGATGACCTCGCTACTTGGCCCAAATGTCACGATGTTGCAACAAGTGGTGAGCGGAGTCTGGATGACCGGCGTCGTGTTGCTGTGGGATCTGTTACTGGTATCCCTAATGGCACTCACGTCGGTGCAACGCCGCCTTTCCGCCGTCGTCTGGCGAATTGAGCAGGTAGCCGGTGGCATCCTGATGGCTTTTGGTTGCTGGATCGTGTGGCAGTTTTTGCACCTGTTCGCCGTCAGGTTATATGCTTAACCCTATGAATAAAATCGCTGACCTGAAACGCGCCAAACGACTGGCGTTATTGCTGCTGCTGATCGCAGCCGCTATTTTTATCACTACTCTCGTGCTGCCGCCGGCTCCGTGGGTCGGTGCGCTGAAGGCTATTTCCGAAGCGGCGATGGTTGGCGCGCTGGCGGACTGGTTTGCGGTAGTGGCGCTATTTCGCCGCATTCCGCTGCCGTTTGTGTCACGGCATACAGCCATTATCCCGCGCAATAAGAATCGTATTGCGGACAATCTCGGCCATTTCGTGCAGGAAAAATTTCTCGACACGCCGTCGCTGGTGGCGCTAATCCGCCGCTATCAACCGGCGCTAATGCTCGGCAACTGGCTCAGCCAGCCGGAAAACGCTCGCAGGATTGGTCAGCATCTGCTGCAAGTGATGAGCGGCTTTCTGGAACTGACCGATGATGCGCGAATTCAACGTCTGCTGCGTCGGGCGGTGCATAAGGCGATTGATAAGGTTGATTTAACCCAAACCAGCGCCATGATGCTCGAAGGGCTGACCCGCGATAACCGCCACCAGAAACTGCTGGATTCGCTCATTAGCCAGTTGATCGCCCTGCTACAACGCGACAGTTCACGGGCATTTATCTCCCGCGGGATCGTACACTGGCTGAAGACCGAACATCCGCTAAAGGCCAGACTGTTACCCACCGAATGGCTGGGCGAGCACAGCGCGGAAATGGTCACCGATGCGGTCAATACGCTACTTGACGAAGTCAGCCAGGATCGGGCCCATCAGATCCGCAAGGCCTTCGATCGCGCCACGTTGACGTTGATCGACAACCTTAAGTCCGATCCGCAGATGGCGGAAAAAGCGGATCATATTAAGGCATATCTGAAAAACGATGAAACCTTTAATCGTTACCTTGGAGAGGTATGGGCCGACCTGCGCGGCTGGATCAAACGCGACGTCAATCACGAGCATTCACGTATTAAGCAGCGCATTGCCGACGCCGGACAATGGTTTGGTGAAACGCTGCTCCATGATAAAGCGCTGCGTGAATCACTGAGCGAGCATCTTGAGCAGGCGGCGCATCGGGTTGCGCCAGAATTTGCGACGTTCCTGACACGCCATATTAGCGATACGGTAAAAAGCTGGGACTCACGCGACATGTCACGGCAAATCGAACTGAACATTGGCAAGGATCTGCAGTTTATCCGCATCAACGGCACGCTGGTTGGCGGTACTATCGGCCTGGTATTGTGGCTATTTTCACAAATTCCGTCGCTGCTGCATCTTCATATATGACGTAATAGATTGTTTTTAATATCTTTTTATCATAAAGATAATTAACATATTAAAAAATATGGATATTTCTATTGACCCTAAATTTGTTGCCGTGTGAACTGCTGAAATAGCATGCGCCGGTTCAGAACCTATCCCACCGGGGTTATTTCACTGGTCATTTTGCCTCCCGGCCGTACCTGAACAAAACGCTGTGCGTTTTGATAGCCCGATGACCAACCAGTATTACAGACCGTGCTCGCATTTCTGTCAGGCGGTGGATTACGCCAGAGCCGGGCGATAAAATGTACAGAGACTCGACAAGGAGCCCACTGATGTTGCAAGGAATGACTCGTTTTTTCGCCCGGCATTCCGCCACGCTGTTCTTTCCTGTGGCGCTGATCCTGTATGATTTCGCCGCTTACCTGACCACCGATCTTATCCAGCCCGGCATCATTCACGTCGTGCATGATTTTGACGCCGATGTGGCGCTGGCGCCCGCATCGGTTAGCCTGTATATGGCTGGCGGAATGATACTGCAGTGGCTGCTCGGACCGCTATCGGACCGCGTCGGTCGTCGGCCGGTGCTGCTTACCGGCGCGCTGATTTTTACCCTTGCCTGCTGCGCGACGATGTTTACCACCTCGATGACGCAATTCCTCGCAACACGTTTTATCCAGGGCACCAGCATCTGTTTTATCGCTACAGTCGGTTACGTCACCGTGCAGGAGGCGTTCAGCGAGACGAAATCGATCAAGCTAATGGCCATTATTACCTCCACCGTGCTGATCGCCCCGATTATCGGCCCGCTCTCCGGCGCCGCGCTGATGCATTTCATCCACTGGAAAACGCTGTTCGGTATTATTGCCACGATGGGATTTATCGCCTGGCTGGGGCTATTGCTGAATATGCCGGAAACCATACGACGCGGCGACGTTGCCTTTAGCGTCAGCGGCGTCGTCCGCGACTTCCGCGACGCGTTTCGCAACCGAATCTTTCTGTTCGGCGCCGCCACGATCTCGCTCAGCTATATCCCGCTGATGAGCTGGGTTGCGGTTTCACCGGTTATTCTGATTGATGACGGCGGGTTGAGCTCCGCAGCGTTTGCCTGGACTCAGGTCCCCATATTCAGCTCAGTGATTATCGCCAGTCTGTCAGTGGCGCGCTGGGTAAAAGATCCGGCCCATCCACGCTTTATCTGGCGTGCAGTACCCATTCAAATGACCGGACTGACGCTACTGATCGCCGGCAATCTGCTTTGGCCGCACATCTGGCTGTGGTCAGTGCTGGGCACCTGCTTCTATGCTTTTGGCATTGGGCTGATTTTCCCGACGCTGTTCCGCTTTACCCTGTTCTCTAACGATCTGCCAAAAGGCACCGTTTCCGCTTCGCTGAACATTGTGATCCTCAGCGTCAGCGCACTCTCCATCGAAGCAGCACGCTGGCTGTGGTTTAATGGCGGCAGACTGCCTTTTCACATCCTGGGCGTCGCGGCAGGGATAGCAGCCGCTTTCTGTCTGGCAGGATTGCTGAACCGGATGCGCAAGTTGCCGGATGCAACGCCGATGCAGGAGACGCAGGAGTAGAGAAACGCTACTCCACGGTCCAGGCCTCGCTAAAGTTCTCATCGGCAAACAGTTCCGTCAGGCCGCTGATCTGTTTGAGGCGCAGCACCTCGTCGGCATCCATACCCAGCTCTTCGCCAATGCGCCGATCGTCCCACCCCTGACGGTGTAAATCGCGCACAATATCCGACATCGCCGCGATCTGATGTTTGCCCCTGGCGCGATTATGGCGAATGGTCGCAGCAATACGCTCTTTCTCTCCCTCTCGTTCGGCATTGATCAGCGTCACCGGAAGATAACCATGCAGGCGTCGGCTCAGTTGTGGACGACGCTGGCCAATCAGATGGCGATGAAAACCGTCCACAACCAGATGACGCTGCTGCTGGCGAGCCACCACGACCGGTTGCGTAAAACCATCCAGCTCGATGGAGCGCTCCAGAAGCTGCTTTTCCACACTCGCCATCACGTTTGGATTATAGTCATTCGCCTCTACCGTTTGCGCCTTCACCCAAAGAACGCAGTCCACCGGTTCACGGCGAAACGGACTGTGCTGATGAATCAGGCTCTTTAGCTCGTTTATTGCCTTGATTTTCATATCAAGGTCATCAAACGATTGCAGATATTCAATCACTGTTTTAGCCACATCCGGTGATATCACAACACTCTCCATTCTTTGCGTTTGTTACCCATAAGCCGACAGTACCGTTCATAGTGCTTAGGCTGCGTCGGACTGAATGAAAGCATCCGACACCAGAAATCATTTTTCAGTAGCGTTTTGCAGATACGACGCCATGAGGGAATATCACGATAGCCGAGATCTTTTTCCTGCTCATCGGGAATATCATCGGGGAAACCGCGGGTCTGGTACCAGCGCAGATAAATCGCGATTTTATTCCGGTAATGCTCGGCCGTTTTTTCCGGCATGCTATCGAGCAAAAAGAGCGCATACTCGCGCCAGCTATAGTGCGGCGGCTTGCGGATTTTCGTCTTCAGCGCAAAGTAATCGCCGCTGGTATTGGCGTAAATCGCGCCGCTGTGCGCCCCGCATACCCGACGGCACATGCGCTCCCACGTATCAGGTTCCAGAATATGATAGAGCCATAGCCCACGACGCTGCTCAGGGCCAAAAGGTTCGCATACGCGCATATTCTTCAATGGCACGCCAGCACGATACATCAGATCATAAAGTGGATTGTAGGGCAGTTTCGACTTGTGATTAAAAATCCAGATATCGCGGGTCCGCCAGTCATAGAGGGGATAGCAGGTGTAGCTAAACCCTTCCGGCGAGGCCGTCGTCCAGGGTTTATCCTCCTCAAAGCGCAGTTTCGTCGATGAGGTTAGCGCCATATAGCGATGCAGCGACTCGTCGGTACGAATACCGATCAGCGAGGCGAGACTTTTGCCTGCGGCCAGCCAGTGCGCAAAAGCCGGGACAAAGGATTCGAATGTCATTTCTGGCTGATAAAAAGGAAAGAAGGCCGCATCCGTGATGGCATCATGAGGCGGTTGTCTCACCCATTCCACCCCTGGACGCCAGGCAACCCATTCGGGCTCATGTTGCGATACGCCGCTCACCGTTGTCATAGGCAGCGCCACCCAGTAGAACCGACTCACGACGTCCTGATAACGGTCTTTCATATTTTGTACATGTTGAATGGTTAATAAATACTGCGCTTCCCAGTCAACAAACAATACCGCAAATGTCTTCCCTTTTTTCCGCGCGACGGCGGCAGCCAAATGAAATAATACCGTTGAATCTTTGCCGCCGGAAAAAGATAAACACACCCGATCAAAGGTATCAAATACCCAATCTAAGCGCATCAGGGCAGCGTCAAAAACATTCATATTCAGTTTTACGAGCTTCATCCTTCACCCATGATAAATGAATCGCTGTCAAAATGTACTTATATACCCTCAATAATTCGAGTTGCAGGACAAACGATAACCGTTTTGAACGCGCATACGCCGACTCCGAAACACGATACCGAAGACCGGCCATGCGGCAAGCAAGAGTGTCCCGATGAGCTTACACAAGTAAGTGATTCGGGAGACAAATCTGCCAGAAACAGATTTGAACGCTGCCTGCAGCAGCCCTGAACGGACCGAATAACGCGCGTCGTCAACGCATAAGCAACTTGAAATATGACGGATATAGATAAATTCCGTCAGCCTGATAATCCAGAATCAGGCCAGAGAATATTCAGATAGATATTACTATGCTGAAAAAAGGCGAACGCAACTAAATGTTGCTAACACTGGCGAGATGATACTATCCCATTTAAATTCATGATGTTATGAGAAATATTGATTATTTCCATTTAATCCGATGAAATTTGATCCAGATCATGTTCTATACTCTGACATATTTTATCAATATCTTCCTGATGAGGAAAAACATCGCGCTTTCGGGCAAGTTAATCATTAATATCGGATATAATTTTGAATTCTGTCTAACGGTAACAATATTTATTAAGGAATGTAATGAACGATATCGATCTCAGCCTGGCGCAACGCGATTTGCTGCGCGAAAAGTTATGTAAATACTGCGAAGATAATTTTGAACTGGAACTGCAGCAATTTGATGCCGAATTCTTTATCGACTTTATCACTAAAGAACTGGGCCCAACGTTTTACAATGCCGGGATTGATGCGGCGATTAGCACTCACCTTGCCTGGAGCGATCGAATCCAGGAAGAGATGGATCTGAAAAAGATCTATTAGCGGGAGATCAATAAATACGTAGTGTTTGCAGGGTTATAATGTGGCTTCTTTCATCATCTCCCGTGTACGGGGAAGGAAAACCATGTCACTTATCACCGATCTACCCGCCATCTTTGACCAGTTCTCTGCAGCCCGCCAGAAGGGATTTCTCACGGTCATGGAGCTTAAAGAACACCATATTCCGCTGGTTGGTACCTACTGCACCTTTATGCCACAAGAGATCCCGCTGGCCGCAGGTGCGGTAGTCGTTTCGCTGTGCTCAACCTCTGACGAAACGATTGAAGAGGCGGAAAAAGATCTGCCGCGCAATCTCTGTCCGCTGATAAAAAGCAGCTACGGCTTTGGCAAAACCGACAAATGTCCCTACTTCTACTTTTCCGACCTCGTGGTGGGTGAAACCACCTGCGACGGCAAAAAGAAAATGTACGAATACATGGCCGAGTTTAAGGCGGTGCACATTATGCAACTGCCCAATAGCGCCAACGACGCGGCCTCAAGAGCGCTGTGGAAAGCGGAAATTCTGCGCCTGCAGCAGGTGGTTGAGGCGCGTTTTGGCACGCCGATCACCGAAGCCGCACTGCGCGAGGCGATTATCCTCAAGAATCGTGAACGCCGGGCGCTGGCGAATTTCTATCGCGTCGGGCAACTCAATCCTCCCGCGCTCAGCGGCAGCGATATCTTAAAAGTGGTCTACGGCGCGACATTCCGCTTCGATAAAGAGGCGTTGATTGATGAACTCAATAACATGGCTGAACGGGTTCGCCAGGAGTGGCACGAGGGTAAACGGCTGGAAGCGCGGCCACGTATTCTGATCACCGGCTGCCCGATTGGCGGCGCGGCGGAAAAAGTCGTCCGCGCTATTGAAGAGAACGGTGGTTGGGTGGTGGGCTTTGAAAACTGCACCGGCGCCAAAGCCACCGAACGCTGTGTGGAGGAGAACGGCGACGTTTACGACGCCCTGACCGACAAATATCTCGCCATCGGCTGCTCCTGCATCTCACCGAATGATCAGCGCTTAACCCTGCTCAGCCAGATGATTGACGAGTATCAGGCCGATGGCGTGGTGGATGTCATTTTGCAGGCCTGCCATACCTACGCGGTGGAATCGCTGGCGATTAAACGTCACGTGCGCCAGCAGCACAACATTCCCTATATCGCTATCGAGACCGACTATTCAACGGCGGATATCGGCCAGCTCAGCACGCGTGTCGCAGCCTTTGTTGAAATGCTCGAGGAGTAAGCATGAGTGTTTGCGTAGGAATTGATTCCGGTTCCACCGCCACAAAGGGCATCCTGCTTGAAAACGGCATCATTCAGCGCCGTTTTCTTAGCCCAACGCCGTTTCGCCCCGCCGACGCCATCGTCGAAGCCTGGGAAACGCTCTGTGCCGGGTTAAGCGAACGCCCGTTTTTAACCTTAACCGGCTATGGTCGCCAGTTAGTGGATTTTGCCGATAAGCAGGTCACCGAAATCTCCTGCCATGGACTGGGGGCTCGCCTGCTGGCCCCCGCCACCCGCACGATCATCGATATTGGCGGCCAGGACAGTAAGGTTATCCAACTGGATGACGACGGTAATCTGACCGACTTTCTGATGAATGACAAATGCGCGGCGGGTACCGGTCGCTTCCTGGAGGTGATCTCGCGCACGCTGGGCGCCAGCGTCGAGCAACTGGACAGCATCACCGCGGGTATTGAGCCGCATGAGATGACCAGCATGTGCACGGTATTTGCCGAATCCGAGGCCATCAGCCTGCGTTCTGCAGGGGTGCAGCCAGAGGCGATCCTTGCCGGGGTCATCAATGCCATGGCCCGGCGCAGCGCCCATTTTATTGGCCGCCTTTCGGCGCATGGTCCACTGCTGTTTACCGGCGGCGTCAGCCATTGCACGGCATTCGCACGAATGCTGGAGGGGCACATCGGCATGGCGGTGCATACCCACCCCGACGCTCAGTTTGCCGGGGCTATCGGTGCGGCGCTGATTGGTCTACGCCAGAGGAGTCGCAAATGACGGAATATCTGTTTTTATTTCATTCCACGGTAGGCGTGGTGAGGATGCGCAAAGCCCTGCAGGCCGCAGAAATGCATTTTCGGGTAAAGGATATTCCCCGCCAGCTACGCGGCGGCTGCGGACTCTGTATTTATCTGAGCTGTAAGGCGGGAGAGCAGCAGCAGTGGGTAATCCCCGGCGAAACGGAAGCAATATTTTGTGTCACCGGGGATAACTACCAGCTACTGACCCGCTTCCCGCAATGAACATGAGGGATCTTAAGAACATCCCGCACATTGCAGCAGAGCGCACAATGCGGAATGAGTCGGCGGCGCGTTGTTTACGCGGACCGCCGAATTTTACGGTTTTGTCTTCAGGATAGGGCCATGACCCTACCAGCAGAAAAAATGCGCGCGCAATCGCCGGATGCTTCCCTTAACCCAGCACCTGACGAATGCAAGATTTAAACACCCGCACGCCATCCGCCAGCGATTCGCGATCGAAATGCATCTCCGGGTGATGCAGACCCGGCACCAGGTTACAGCCCAGTCCCCAGAACCCGCCTTTCACTTCCGGGCGCAAACGCAGATAGTGGAAAAAATCTTCGCTACCCGGCGTGCTCTTCGCTTCCGTTAAGCCCGCATCGCCAAACGTTTCCCGAATCGCCTGGCTGACAATGGCCGTAGCCTCTTCATTAATAATGGCGGCAGGCATCTCTTTGACGATCCTGATATCCACTGTGGCGCCGTAAGCTGCCGCGCTGCTCTCTATCGCCCTGACTACGCGCTCTTTCAGCATTGCCATCCCGTCATTTTCCGCGCTCCGCAGATCCCAGCACACGTGCGCTTTAGCCGGAACAGAATTCGTCACTCCCGCATCGCAAAGAAAACGTGTAGCTTTCGCACTCCAGGTCAGCGAAGGCGCCAGGTGGATACCGTTTACCGCCTGCACAGCATGCGACGCGGCATCCAGCGCGTTAATGCCCAGATGAGGACGGGCTGCATGCGCGGCTTTACCGTGGAAATCAACCATTACCGTCGCGGAAGCGGAGTAGTACATCGCCGGAACCGCCTTCCCTTTTGGACACTCTTCCAGCGGCCTGAGATGGAAACCAAACAACATCTCCACATCATCCAGAACGCCCGCTTCCGTCAGCGCTATCGCCCCGGTTCCCAGTTCTTCAGCTGGCTGGAAAAGTATTTTTAACGTCCCACGCTTCACCAGACCTTCAGCGAGGATCTCTTCGGCAGCGGTCAACACCACCGAAGAGTGCCCGTCATGGCCGCAGGTATGGCGGGCCTCTAAACGACCACCGATAATATGGCCCAGCGCATCCATATCTGCCCGCAGCGCCACTACCGGCCCCGGTTTGCCGCTATCCAGTTGCGCAACAATGCCGGTGGTGCCGCCAACGTTGCGGGAAACCTGAAAACCCGCAGCTTCCAGCGCATCGCCGATATAAGCCGACGTTTTGTACTCCTCAAAGCCCAATTCCGGAATTTGATGCAAATAATTGAAATGCTCTAAAGTTCGCGACACGTTTTACTCCTTGTCTTTTATTATGCAATCACGCGCATGACCAGCATGGCGATAACGGCGTTGATAATGCTCACCGCCATCAGCAGCGGCCAATATTTTTTCGGTACATCCGCCACCCCGAGCAGCCGTCCCATGTACTGGAGCTGCGAGCCCATCAGAAAAATCGCCGGGATCAGGATAGTGATATCTGTCACATTGAGGGTACCTTTGCTCAGCAGGCTCACCGCCACACCGGTCCCCGCGGAAGCGGAAAGCCAGGAGGTCAGCAGAACGGTAATCGCTTCGCCAGGCAGGCCAAACAGCCCCATCAGCGGCGCGCAAAGATGGCCTATTATCTGCATCACGCCGAGCAAGTTAAGCATTTCGGCAATGACGTAGGCCATTAATACATTCGGCATCAGATTGTTGATGGCGATATTAAATCCTTTCCGTGCGCCAATAACAAAAATATCGAACGGATTACTGGCGACTTTTGCCGAATTACTCATTGTCAAAATCTCCTTTATAGGCAGTATTCAAAACCATACGGACGATTACTGCGCCAACAAATTTCAGGACAAACATTAAAAGCAGCGGGATAATAATGGGGATCGTTAACGATGCGAACAGCGCCGAACCAATAGAGAAATAGTTATTAATCAGGCCCGCGCCGGAATATTGCCAGGCCCCCATAATCACCACATCTTTGCGGTTAATTTTTTTGCTGTCATACAACTCTTTCGTTAACGCCGCACCGGCATCGGTGCTCTGTAGATCGGTAATTAAGGCCAGACCGGTGTACCCCGGAATACCCAACAGCGGACGTAATAGCGGTGTCAGCAGCTTATGCGCCGCGCGGATCGCGCCGTAGTGAGTAAATATTTCCAGCAGCCCCAGCGCCAGCATTACCGTCGGTACCAGTGACAGGGCAAATAAAAACCCGGCCTTCGCGCTGATCCCACCACTGCCGATAAAAGAGTTGGTTTCTGGCGTTTTCATGGTCCCAAATGCGCCGCCAAGCGTGGTGAAGTCAAAAGCCCCCAACCAGGCCATCCCTTCAACTTTAAAAAATAACCCTGAGAAAACCAATAATACGATTACCAGCGAAATCCAGGCGCCAGGCCCTACTTTCCATTCATTTGTTGTATCGTTGGAGGAACATTCCAACGTTTTATTTTCACTCATACCCAATCCTCTCACATCATGGAATATCTGTCCGATTGTATGTAATGTGCAATATTGTCAATTTATTATTCTTCTGGCTTATTATTTTGACGAAATAACATCCATAGATAACTAAGGCTTTCCTTTTTTAAAAGAGGCTGGCAGACATACCAAAACCTTATTCATCTTATTTATTTTATATAAATACCTTATTCATCAGCACCCATAATTGGGTTATCTGATTAGTATCGCTGTTTTATCCGCCCCGCATTTTCCTCCATTCCTGTTTTTTGTCCGAATAACGATTATCTATAACCAGACAGGATGATAAATGCCTGCTAAAGGGTGTTATTGTTGACTTTAGGTCAACAAAGGAGTGAGAAACGATGTTACACGAGAAGCCCATGAGCTATCTGTATGAAGTCGGTATTCAGGGAGGTATTCGGCGGGCAGCCGATATTCTGGGGATCAATCCGTCGGTCATTAGCCGCCAGATAGCACAACTGGAGCGAGCGCTGGAACTGCCTTTGCTGGAGCGCCGGGGGCGCAATGTCGTGCTTACCGAAGCGGGGCGTCTGCTGGCGGAGGATTACTGCGAAAGCCGCCAGCGACGAGAAAAACTGGAAAGCCATCTAAAGGATTTACGCCACATGCGCGGCGGGAGTATATCGGTGAGGATTGGCGGAGGACTGGTCACCACCTTTATTGAATCGGTGATGAGCACCTTCTCTCAATCCTGGCCGAACGTGTTCGTCGATATTATCGTCAGCAGCATGCAGGAGATGCTTAATGATATCGCCAGCGGCGAAGCGGATATGGCAGTGGCCTTCGGCCCCATCGGCAACCCGGAGCTGAAACGCCACAGCTTTCAGTGGGGGCCTATCTGCGCGGTCGTATCTCCGCAGCATCCCATAGCGACGCAGTCTATCGTCACGATTGACGAGTTAACCCAATATCGCCTGATCGCGCTAACCGAAAGCTTCGGTCTCCAGCGCCATATGAACGCCATGTTTAAAACCGCCGGACTACAGTTTCATCCCGCTTATCGCTGTAACCTCTTTTCAACCGCCATGAGCCTGAGCCAGGCTGGTCTGGGGATCTCGTTTATGACCGAATATGCCGCCCGGGAAGCCATCGCCCATGGCATACTGACCGCGATCCCCATCGACCATCCTATCGCCAGTAGCGCCCAATGCCACTTATTACGCAACTCCGACCGTCGGTTTTCACCCGCAGCCCATCATATGTGGCGACTATTGCATAACGCTTTTCGCGATGCGCAGCGGGCGCTGACGACCTGAGTGCGCGCTCATCCAAGCGGAACCTGTGCGGATATAGATTCTGGCTATACATAATGTCACTGGCGATGATGCTGGCGAGCCAGCGCCCACTTGTTCCATCACGTGCAAACGGGCGCTGATATTCGCGCCAGATTTGAACGATACTGATAACGTCAGACAGTCTGCGTCAGGTAATTAACCTGTTTGAGTCCGGTATTTAATTGAACCCAGGCAGGTTAAATTCAGACGGGTGCGCTCATGGTTATATACTGGATATATTCATCTACTGCTTTAAAGGCGTTCCACAATCATTGCAATACCCTGACCGCCACCAATACATAGCGTTGCCAGGCCCAACGTTTTATCGTAGCTATGTAGCGCGTGGATCAACGTCACCAGAATGCGCGCGCCGCTGGCTCCGATCGGATGGCCCAATGCAATAGCACCGCCGTTAACATTAACCTTCTCCGGATCTAACCCCAGCTCGCGTTGTACCGCCAGATATTGAGCGGCAAACGCTTCGTTAGCTTCGATTAAATCAATGTCTTGTATTGTCAGGCCCGCTTTCAGCAGCGCTTTCTGAGTAGCGGGAATCGGCCCCAGCCCCATCACTTCGCCTGGCACCCCTGCAGAAGCCCAACTGAGGATACGAGCGAATGGCGCTATCCCCTGTTGACGCGCTTCGGATTCACGCATCAGGATCAGGGTAGCTGCCGCATCGTTAATACCGGAAGCATTTCCTGCAGTTACGGTTCCGTCGGGCAGAAAGGCCGGGCGCAGCGTGCTAAGTGAGTCCAGCGTGGTATCGGCACGCGGGAACTCATCTTTGCTGAACCAGCGGGTTTCTTTCTTCATACGCAACGTAACGGGCGTAATTTCGGCAGCGAAACGACCGCTGGTCTGTGCAACAATAGCTTTTTGCTGCGATACCAGCGCAACGCTGTCCTGATCGGCACGAGTAAAGCCGTAGCGTTTAGCAATGTTCTCCGCCGTGATGCCCATATGATAATCATTGAAGGCGCACCACAGGCCATCCGTTATCATCGAATCCACCAGTTTTCCATCGCCCATACGGTATCCCTGGCGCGCTTTTTTCAACAGGTAAGGGGCGGCGCTCATGTTTTCCATACCACCAGTAATGCAAACCTGATTATCACCAGCGGCAATGGACTGGGCCCCAAGGGCCACGGCCTTCAGGCCAGAACCACACACTTTACCAACCGTAAATGAGGGAGTTTCAAACCCAAGCCCTGCCGCCTGGCTCGCCTGGTGCGCCGGATTTTGCCCCAGCCCGGCATTCAGTACGTTACCCAGGATAACTTCGTCGATCTGCAGACCTTGAGGCAGTGCCGACAGCCCATCCTTAATCGTGGCAGCAGCCAGTTCCACCGCTGGGATATTTGCCAGGCTACCAGCAAATTTACCAATAGCAGTACGTTTGGCATTAACAATAACGACAGAATTATTCAAATTCATCATTTTCTCCTCAGTGGACTTTTAACAGTTGCAGATTGTCGGAGAGGATGAACCTGGCTTCTGTTTTCTGGCGTAGTTCGTCAAGAGTGATTTCCGGGCTAATTTCACGCAGCACCATTTGTTGGTCAATAAATTCAAATACCGCCAGTTCAGTGATGACCATGCTAACTCTGTTGACCGCCGTAAGCGGATAAGTGCATTTGTGCAGTAGCTTCGGGGTACCATTCTTCGCGCAGTGCTCAAGTGCGATTATCACTTTCCTGGCCCCCACTACCAGATCCATGGCTCCTCCCATGCCCGGTATCATTTTTCCAGGTACAACCCAATTAGCCAGGTTGGCATGCTCGTCCACCTGTAAGCCACCGAGGACGCATACATCCACATGACCACCACGGATCAATGCAAAGGAAAATGCACTATCAAACATGGCTGCGCCCGGAACCATGCCGCAAGGCTGTCCACCAGCATTGACCAGATTAGTATTGATTTCAGTGGTGGCACCTAAACCGAGAAAACCATTTTCCGACTGGAAGGTGACTTCAATATTATTTGGTACGTAGTTCGCCACTTTAGTGGGTAAACCGATCCCTAAATTGACAACATCCCCATCTTTTAACTCCATGGCAACGCGGCGTGCAATAATCGATTTTGCGTCCATTAATATTCCTCCATGTATATATGATCAACGAGTGCTGCTGGCGTCACAATACATTCCGGCGCTAATTGACCGACAGGAATAACCTGCTCGCATTGTGCAATTACAGTATTTGCAGCAAGAGCAATAAGAGGATTAAAATTACGAGCAGTGAGATGATAAACAAGGTTTCCACTGGTATCAGAGATGCTTGCCTGAATGAGTGCCAGGTCGGCACGTAAAGGTAACTCTAATAAGTATGTGGTGTTATTAATGGTAATTTTCTGTTTATTTTCTTCGACTACAGTACCCACTCCAGTTGGGGTAAGAAAACCACCAAGCCCAGCGCCGCCACAACGTATACGCTCGGCAAGCGTTCCTTGAGGCACCAGCTCAACATCCACTTCACCAGCGAGCATACGCTTACCCGTCTCTGGGTTAGTCCCGATATGTGACACGATGATTTTCTTTACCTGACCGTTAGCTATTAATGGGCCAACGCCGGTATCGGGAAAAGCGGTATCATTACCTATCAGGGTTAAATGGGTGACACCGGATTTAATAATTTCCTGCACTAATAATTCCGGAGTACCTACACCCATAAAGCCACCGAACATAATGGTCATTCCATCCTTTAAGCAAGAATGGAAATAACCCGCATCAATAATTTTGGTTTTCATTATTTAGTCACTCCTTCACACGGACAATACGCTGCCTCACCAAAAGCGGGCAACAATTTCAACGTACTTTCCGATATAATGACTTCCTAATATAAGCAGGAAAACCTGCCCATATTAATTCATTTATTGCGTGCCATATACCCGTCATACTTTAAGCTGCATGTACGTTGACTGCGTTCACTCACCCAGTCACTTACTTCAGTAAGTGACTGGGGACTCGCTCGTTTGCCGCCTTTATGCAATTCGAATTATTTAGGGTATAGATATCATTGTCAGCGATCGGATATCGCGGGTATCAAATATCCATATCAAGGATAGCAGCGCTCAGCCCTTTACCATGCATATCCAGCGCCAGAGAGCGAGTTACGCCGCCCCCCAATGCACCGTACATTACAAAGTTCAACGCACCAATCGCAGGCAATTCATAACGCACCACGTCGCCAGTGACAATATCGGCAAACCAGGCTTTCACTTTCTCAGCCGTAATAGCTTTCTTAATTTTCTCATAATCTTCCGTGCGGTAAGCAATCAGCGAAATATTTGAGGTATTGCCTTTATCACCAGTTCGGGAGTGGGCGATTTCACGCAGTTTCATGAGTTAATCTCCAGGTAATTAATCATCGGGGTAACCCGATCGCGGGCTAGTAGTGTGGAATCCATTGCCAGGATCTCTTTGACGCCTTTATTCACACCGCCGCCGCCTGCCGGACCGTTGGTATACAACGTCTCGACCTCGTTACCCACTTTCACCGCTTCAGCACGTGTGGCGCAACGTGCCGCAACGCGGGCGCGCACTTCATATGGTTCGCTGCTCTGAGAGAGTCGGGTACCGTGCAAAGCATCGATGCCGATAAGATCGAAACGTACTTCAGATGGTACAAAGCCGCAAAGCTCGAAACGGCCTTTAACGACATCCAGCGCCAGACGACCACGTGCCACAGCACCTGGGCCAGCGTACGATATTTCGCCTTCTCCGATAAAGCCATCCAGATAACCGACCGATACTTTCAAAGTATCGGTCCTGGCTCGGCCAGTGGCTCCCTGAACACGTACACAATCTTCACCCACCTGGGTAAAAGTAACAGCAGTGAAATCGGCAACCACATCCGGCGTGATATAACTGTCGGGACGGTGGATTTCATACAACATCTGCTCCTTGCAGGTATCAACACATACACGACCACCGGAGCCTTGCACCTTAGTGATAATCGCGTCACCATTTTCATCGATCTCCGCAACAGGGAAACCCAAGCGTTCAAGATGCGGAATGTCTTTGAAACCCGGATCAGCATAATAGCCGCCGGTAATCTGTCCGGCGCATTCAAGCAAATGTCCTAAACAAGTACCCTTGCCCAGATGTTCCCAGTCGTCCGCTGCCCAGTTAAATTCATACATCATCGGAGCCAGGAACAAGGACGGATCGGAGACGCGTCCAGCAATGATAATATCTGCGCCGTCACGCAGGGCTTGCACCATTGCATCGGCGCCCATATAGGCGTTAGCGGAGAGAATCTCTTTCCCACATGATGATACGGGTTTTCCAATATCATCCAGTATCGCATCGGTTTGAATCAGCACAGGATGAACATCATCACCAGTAATCACCGCGATTTTCAACTGCTTCGCGCCTAACTCCCGGGCGATTTCCAATACACGCTTTCCGGCCGCTGTTGGGTTTGCAGAACCCATATTGGTAATTATTTTGATACCTTTTTCCAGGCAGGTCGGTAATATCGCATACATTCTGTCTGCCAACAGTTCGTTGTAACCCATCTCCGGGTTCTGCTTTTTGTGTTTTTGGCCAATAGCAATAGTTCGTTCAGCCAAACATTCAAAAACGAGATACTGAATATCGCCTTTCTGAGCCAATTCAAGCGCGGGCTCGATGCGATCTCCGGCATAGCCTGCACCGGAACCTATACGGATAGTTTTCATAGCATTACCTTCTGTATTTAAAACAACTCTTATATCGATGTCGTTGTCGACGAGGTTGACTAAAGAGGGAAGACACCAAAGATGACGCAGGCAATTGTCATGACGACACTAGCCGCCCAGAGCACGGGAATTGAGAATTTCTGGTGATCGGCTAAATCGACGCCCGCCAGGCTAACCAGCAGGAAGGTGGCTGGCGTCAACGGGCTAACGGGAAAGCCAGTCGTCATTTGCCCCAATACAGATGCCTGCGCAACCTGGATGGCAGGTACGCCAAGCATTTCGCTGGTGTGTGCGATCACGGGCATGATGCCGAAGTAATATGAGTCCGGATCAAATACCAGGCTGAGTGGCATGGATATCAGACCAACAACGAATGGAATATGAGAAGCCAGTGAGGGCGGGACAAAACCAACGGCCGCTTCGGACATCGCTTTAAGCATCCCGGCACCGCCCATGATGCCAGTGAAAGCACCTGCGGCGAACAGGATACTGGCCATCATCAATGCGGCTTTGGCGTGAGCATTAATACGCGCCTTCTGCATTTCTACATTAGGGTAGTTCACTATCAGCGCCACGGTCAGTGCGACCATAAAAGCGACTGTGGGGGATATCTTCGTAAACACCATAGTGCCAATCACGCACAAAACTAACACGATGTTAATCCAGAACATATGCGGACGACGTAAGGCTTTCTCCTCGTCAGTCAATTCCTTCACATGTTCTTGTACGTTAAATGATGCAGTGCCTCTATCAGGTAAATTCCCCCTCGCCAGACAGAGGCGTTTTTCCTCTTTTTTACCCCAGTAGTAGCCCATCAGCACCATAAAGACCAAACCGCAAATCTGAGCCGGAATCAGTGGAATGAACAGATCGTGGGTGGAGATATTCAGCGCAGCAGAAGCGCGAATCATCGGGCCAGTCCAGGGCAGAAAATTAACACCTGCGCTTAATGCAGTGATGCCGACCAGAATACGCTTATCAATGCCCAGTTTATTGAACAGAGGTAACATGGCCGGTATGGTGATCAGGAAGGTAACCGCACCATTACCATCCAGGTGAGCCAGTAAAGCCAAAACGCCGGTACCAATGATAATTCTAACTGGGCTGGTACCTACCATGCGCAAAATACCGCGAATAATAGGATCAAACATTCCCGCATCCGTAACCACACCAAAAAAACAAATGGCAAACACAAACATGGCTGCCATAGGTGCCAGTTTGGTTATACCATCAACGACATATTTTGCTGTGTCGGTACCACAACCTGCCAGCAATGCACCGACAATCGGAATGACAATTAATGCTACCAAAGGGGACATTCTTTTGGTCATGATGAAAAATAAAAGGGTGGCAATGGTAAGCACACCGATTAACGCTAACATAAAGCACTCCTCTCTATTCTATTTATTACCGTTGCGCCGTTGATTGTTGCGTTTATTTAAATAAGATGTAAGTAAATATCGTTTTCATAACAAACCAGAATCAACGCATATCCCAGAACAGATATTGTTGGCTGATCTTTTTTACCATCCAGAATGACAACAGACTAACTCATAATCAGAATAGATTTATTTGAAATAAAAATGCATGCATTTTATTTGTCAAACAGATAACTAGTAAAGCATTTCATATGGATAGGTAACTAAATGTTTTTTATGTGTAATCATGAAGAAAATTACGCTTATTGACCTTCCGTGGATGTGACATGTGTTGAAAATATCATCTTTATCTCTTCCATCTTGCTGACAAGTAAGATTTAATAAATGAGGCACCGATCATAAAAACATAATAAGTTACTTGCAGTAAATGAGTATTTTAATATCCGACAATGTTGAAGGTTTGATTTCAGATAGAGGTGTTATGAATTTATCCATTAGACAATTACGGGCATTCATTACCTTAACGGAAACTCAAAGTTTTACTCGTGCAGCGCATAAAATAAACCTTTCACAGCCTGCTTTTAGCGCACTGATCGCTACTCTTGAAGACGAAATTGGTTATCGCTTATTCGATCGTGATACCCGCAAGGTGCAATTAAATGCCAACGGTATTCATTTTATCGAAGTTGCGCGACGACTAATTCAATCCCATGACGATGCAGAAAATGAAATTAGAACTTATGCCACTGGTTATAAAGGCAAAATTGTGCTCGCGTTATTACCGTCTATGGCCGTGGAATGGTTGCCACAGGTGCTGGCTCAACATCACCATGAACATCCTGATATTAAAGTGGAACTACTGGATACACAATGGGATCGCTGCCTGAAAGCAATTCTGGACAAACACGCTGATCTGGCGTTGATGGCCGGTCAACCTTCTCCAGGAACCTTTAGGTCACGTATGCTGTTTGCTGATGATTTTTTTCTTATTTGCCACAGAACTCATCCGCTGGCACAACGACAGAATGTAGATGTTTCAGAAGTTGCACAATACACATTTGTTGGATTCTCTCAAGGGACCAGCATCCGCCAGTACACTGATCAACTGATGACGCCACACAGTTTTAACTATGTGCTGGAAGTGCGTCAGTTGACAACCATGATGGGATTAGTAGCGGCTAACTATGGCGTTAGTATCGTCACGGGATTGACGTTGTTTCAGTTCCAACATAAGGACATTGCTATCGTCCCATTCCGTGATTTATCGTTACAGCGCGGTATCTATCTGGTAACAGATAAAGAACGCCAACTGTCACAATGCGCCAAAGATTTTTATGATCTTTTGCTGACTAAAGCAGAGTGTTTTATGCCACGTTCAGTAAGTTGACCAACCAGACTGCAGGAATATTTATCCTGTTTATTGAACATCAAATAATAATAGTTTTTCCTGAGGTTAGTATTTATTAACACCATATACTTTAATTGAAAACCTAAGCGCAACATCACGTCGGAATGTACAACTTATACTTTGTATTTATACACTCCATAGTGAGCATCTCAATTTTCTCAGTTCAAGTTCGATCACTGTTCACCTCCGTGCGCTAATAATACAAATGACCTCATTTCCACTTTCATAGCATTCCTGTCAGTAAAAGCGCCAGGCCAAAGATCAACACCGCCAACGCGAAACAAATCCATGTTTTCTGATATTGTCCCTACGTTGTTTTCATCCATTCACTCCCCAAAAAACACCATCCCCTTATAGGGTTTCTCCCGGCAGGACGCCAGACGCCTGGCGAGATCGCCAACGTGCAACTCCAGCTTGTGACCGTCTGGATCGAGGAAGTAGTGCGATGCCCCTTCGCTTTTATTCACCTTCCATACCGCCACGCCAGCAACCTCGAGGCGGGCGGCAAAGCGGGCAAAATCCTCTTCCGCTATGCTAAACGCATAATGTGTGTAGTCGCTTTCCTCCGGCGGGGGAACGCGCCGTTGCGGATCCAGCGACAGACACAGCCAGAGATCGCCGCAGGAGAGATACGCACCGGTATCCCACGTCGCGTGCAATCTCATACCCAGAAGCTGCTGATAAAACATAATGGCTGGTGCCAGTTGGCTGACTGCCAGGGTCAGATGATTCAATCCGCTTAACATGGCTTATCCTCTAATGACATCACGATTTGCTGACGTAGCCACCGATGCGCCGGGTCACGGTGCCAGCGTTCATGCCACAGCATCAGCATATCAAATCCCGCCACCGCCAGCGGCGGTTCGACCACCGTCAGGCCGCCAGCGCCACGGACCAGCCGTTCCGGCAGCACCGCCACCAGCTCGCTATTGCGCAGGGTTTCCAGCATAAACAGAAAATGTGGCACAGAAAGCACAACCCGGCGGGTTAGCCCCAGATTCGCCAGTGCGCTATCAGTCGCGGCGCTGAATCCTCCGCCTTCCGGCGAGACAATCACCTGTTCCAGCTGGCAGAACTGTTCCAGGCTTAACGCAGATTGCAGAGCCCAATGCCCCACTCTGCCCGCCAGCACGTAGCGCTCACGAAACAACAAACGCTGATGTAGTCCCGGCGGCGCGCCATCGTGAGTATGAAAAAACAGATCCACTTCATCTCGCTCCGCCTGCTGTATCAGCCGGGAAGGTTGCAGCCTGTATACCGCCAGACGACTGAGCGGGGAAGCAATTCGCAGCGCATTAATCACCGGTAGCAAAATTGCCGATGCCATATAGTCCGTCGCCGCCACTCGCCAGGTCTGCACCGCTGTCTGCGGATCAAACCCCTGAGCTGGCGTCACTGCCAGCTCCAGCGCCAGTAGCGCATCGCGCAGAGGACCGCGTAGTTCATCGGCGCGAGCGGTGGGCTGCATACCCCGCGGCCCAGGCAGCAGCAGAGGATCGGCAAATATTTCACGCAACCTTGCCAGTTGCACGCTAACCGACGGCTGCGACAAATTAAGGCGTTGCGCCGCACGGGTCACATTATTTTCACTGAGCAGGACATCAAGAGTGCGGAGCAGATTAAGATCCAGACGCTGGAGATTAGACATAACTATACCTGTTATTAAAGTAATTCATTTTTACTATAACGCCAGCCCCTCTACTCTGCAGTTCTCCATTGCTCAGAGGTGATCTCAATGAATGTGTTACTGGTTTATGCCCATCCTGAACCGCGTTCCCTTAACGGCGCGTTGAAAGATTTTACCGTGCAGCGTCTGCACAATGCCGGTCACGAAGTTCAGGTTTCCGATCTTTACGCCATGCGCTGGAAGGCCGGATTTGATGCCGATGACAGCAGCGCCCCGCCGGTGGGGGCGTGCTGGCGAGCGACGCTGGATTCGCAATACGCCTTTGCTCATGGTACACAACGCGAGGATATCGTTCGCGAACAAGAGAAGCTACTGTGGGCCGATACGGTAATTTTTCAGTTTCCGCTGTGGTGGTTTTCTATGCCCGCTATCATGAAAGGCTGGATTGACCGGGTCTACGCTTACGGGTTTGCCTACGGCGTCGGCGAGCACAACGAAAAACACTGGGGCGATCGCTACGGTGAAGGGACGTTCGCGGGCAAACGGGCGATGCTGATCGTTACCGCTGGAGGGTGGGCGGAGCACTACTCGTCTCGGGGGATTAACGGCTCTATCGACGACATCCTGTTCCCTATTCAGCACGGGATCCTGTTCTATCCTGGCTTCGACGTACTGCCACCGCTGGTATTTTACCGTACAAATAAAATAGATGATTCGCGCTTCGCCACATTGTGCGAGGAACTGGCCCGACGGCTGGATACGTTATCCGAAACCGCTCCGATTCCCTTCCGCCGCCAGAATCAGGGCGACTATCTGATCCCGTCGTTAACGCTGCGCCCGGAACTGGCGCCGGGAGAAAGCGGCCTTAGCATTCATCTCAGCCACAAGTGATCTTTCTGCAAGTTGCAGGACAAAACGATTAACCGTTTGCACAACGCTTGTGCTGGCCTCAAAAAGGCAAGGCTCAGGGATGAGCCGGGTCACCGTAGCCGAGGGCGACCCGAATTATTTTTTGAACATATACACTAAATAATACATACAACCGCAATCAAAGAAATAAAAAACCATAACGAACCAACCAGATAATCAAAGCTGCTAGAAACACGATGAATGTCAAAGTTTGTCACTGTGCTTATCGATAAATAACATTTTGTGATTTCAATCGCGGTTATTTTTTCCTTTTTCCCTATTTTGATTACACCCTTTAACCAACAAGAGGACGATGTAATGATACCTAAATCGATTTATCGTCTCATCGCCCAGGGTGGCCTGGACGACTGGTATAATTTGGATCACCGCATCACCAACGACTTCCCTCGTTAATTCTCCGCTGCTGCTTACTCTCTGAAAAATTAATTTATTACTGCGTTTAGTCGTTATTTGTCGCGCCTGTTATTTGTCGCCAGATAACTAAACGCGGCACAGCATTCCCATGGAGAAAATAAATGAAACGTATCCCTGAACCGTTCCGCATTAAAATGGTTGAAAACATTCGTATGACCACCTTTGACGATCGCGTGAAAGCCCTGGAAGAAGCGGGCTACAATCCGTTTTTGCTTAATAGTCAGGATGTTTATATTGACCTGTTAACCGACTCTGGTACCGGCGCCATGAGCGACCACCAGTGGGCCGGGCTGATGATGGGCGACGAAGCTTATGCCGGGTCGCGCAACTATCAGCACCTGTGTGAAAAGGTCAAAGAGATCATCGGCTATCCATACACCATTCCAACCCATCAGGGACGCGGCGCGGAGCAGATCCTGTTCCCGAGCCTGATTGCCCGCCGCAAGTCGGCGCATCCGGTATTTATTTCTAACTTCCACTTCGATACCACCGCCGCTCACGTCGAACTCAACGGTGCAAAAGCCATTAACGTGGTGACGCCGAAAGCCTTCGACACCACCTCCTGGTATGACTGGAAAGGCAATTTTGACATCGATTTGCTGAAAACGACCATCGCCGAGCAGGGTGCGGAAAACGTGGTGGCAATCATTACGACCGTCACCTGCAATAGCTCAGGCGGCCAGCCAGTATCGCTGGCCAATATGCGCGAGGTGTATCAGATCGCTCGTCAGAATAATATTCCGGTGGTGATCGACTCAGCCCGTTTCTGCGAAAACGCCTGGTTTATTAAACAACGTGAAGAGGGCTATGCCGATAAGTCGGTGAAAGAGATTATTCTGGAGATGTACCAGTACGGCGATATGCTGACCATGTCCGCCAAGAAGGACCCGATGGTCAATATTGGCGGGTTGTGCTGCTTCCGCGATGACGTAGCGTTATTCAACGAAGTGCGCATTCGCTGCGTGCCGATGGAAGGCTTTGTCACTTACGGCGGACTGGCGGGACGTGATATGGAAGCAATGGCTATCGGCCTCGAAGAAGGGACCAACGAGGACTATCTCGCTTATCGTATTAACCAGGTGGAATACCTTGGCGAACGCCTGCGTGAAGGCGGCATTCCGATTCAGTATCCGACTGGCGGCCATGCGGTGTTCGTCGATGCCAAACTACTGCTACCACATATCCCGCCAGAGCAGTTCCCGGCCCACGCCTTAAACAACGAACTCTACCTGGAGGCCGGAATTCGCAGCGTGGAAATTGGTTCCCTGCTGCTGGGGCGCGACCCGGAAACCGGCAAGCAGAAGTCGTCGCCGATGGAGCTATTACGTCTGACCATTCCGCGCCGCGTCTACACTAACGATCATATGGACTATATCGCTGATGCACTGCTCGCCGTTAAGGCCCGTGCCGCAACGATTAAGGGCTTGACCTTCACCTATGAACCACCGGTACTGCGCCACTTCGTCGCCAGACTGAAGCCGGTGAAATAACCTCCCCATAGCGCTCCCGCAACGGGAGCGCTTTTAATCACAAGTCGGTACCAATACGCTCAATCACTCGGGTTGCGTCCGGGTAGCTGTTTGCGCAGCCTGTTATTTAATAAATATAGCCGCATGAGGAATACACCTTATGGCTACATTATCGGTTACAAAAAATACGCCATCGCTCATTGGCGGAGCGATGATCATTGGCGGTACAATTATTGGCGCGGGTATGTTCTCTTTACCAGTGGTGATGTCCGGAGCCTGGTTTTTTTGGTCGCTGCTGGCGCTCATATTAACCTGGTTTTGTATGCTTCACTCCGGATTAATGATCCTGGAAGCGAATCTGAATTATCATATTGGCGCCAGCTTCGACACAATTACCAAAGATTTACTGGGAAACGGCTGGAATATTATTAATGGTGCGACCGTCGCTTTTGTATTATATATTTTGACCTACGCCTATATTTCCGCCAGCGGTTCAGTTATTCAGCATACTTTCGCGCAAATAAATCTCGCTGTACCAGCGCGCTTAGGCGGCCTTGGGTTCGCGCTGGTGGTCGCCTTTATTGTCTGGCTCAGTACCAGAGCGGTAAGCCGGATGACCACCATCGTGCTGGGTGCCAAAATTATAACCTTCTTTATGACCTTTGGCGGCCTGATGTGGCATGTTGAACCCGCCATTCTGTTCAACCGCTCGGAAGCCAATGCGACGTATCTGCCTTATGTTCTAATGACGCTGCCGTTCTGTCTGGCATCATTTGGCTATCACGGCAACGTCCCCAGCCTGATGAAATATTACGGTAAAGACCCGCTCATCATTCGCCGCTGCCTGCTGTTCGGTACGCTGATGGCACTGGTGCTGTATATTATCTGGCTGGTGGGCACTATGGGCAATATTCCGCGCCCGGCGTTTATCGATATCGCCGCGAAAGGCGGCAATATCGATGTACTGGTGCAAACCTTGAGCGGTCTGCTGAACAGTTCGACGCTGGATTTACTCCTGACCGTTTTTTCCAACTTCGCCGTCGCCAGTTCGTTCCTTGGCGTGACTCTCGGCCTGTTTGATTATCTGGCGGATCTGTTTAAGTTTAACGATAGTCGACTGGGACGTTTTAAAACCGCGCTGGTCACCTTTCTGCCGCCAATCGTCGGCGGACTGCTGTGGCCAAACGGTTTTATCTATGCCATCGGCTTCGCTGGTCTTGCCGCCACCGTCTGGGCAGCTATCGTACCTGCTCTGCTGGCGCGTGCCTCACGTCGGCGTTTCGGCAGCCCAAACTATCGGGTATGGGGCGGTAATGCCATGATTCTGCTGATCTTATGCTTCGGCGGCGTCAACGCGCTAATTCATATTTTATCCAGCGTTAACCTGATGCCGGTTTATCGCTAAGTGAAAAACTGCTTTTACTGCCCTCACTTTTCGTGGCAGGATAACCGTTATGAACAGAAACGTTGTCGTTGCCTACTCGCGTCGTTGGTGGCTGCCTGTATAACAGGCGGCATGATTACGTTTCCTCTATTCAAAGCCGCCGGAAGGCGGCTTTGCTGTTTCTGAGTGGCGCCTTTCGGCCTGATTACACCGTAAGGAGTGACTCATGACCACCACACAAACTATTCTTACCGGCGATCGTCCCACCGGCCAACTGCACCTCGGCCATTACGTCGGCTCCCTGCGCCAGCGCGTACAGCTTCAGCATGACCATCAACAATTTATCCTGATTGCGGACCTGCAAGGGCTCACCGATAACGGTAATAACCCACAAAAAGTCAGCAGCAATATTCTTGAAGTGATGGCTGATTATCTGGCCGTCGGCATCGACCCGCAAAAAACCACCATCTGCCTGCAATCGGCCCTGCCGGCACTGGCCGAACTCAGCGCGCTGTACATGAATATCGTCACCGTCTCCCGCGTCGAGCGTAATCCCACGGTTAAAAATGAAATCGCCCAGAAGGGCTTTTCCCGTTCGCTGCCGGTCGGATTTTTAGCCTATCCCATTAGTCAGGCCGCCGATATCACCGCCTTCAAAGCCGAGCTGGTGCCTGTGGGCGACGATCAACTGCCAATGATTGAACAGACCAACGAGATCGTGCACAAAATGAATAGCCTGACGACAACACCGATATTGCGGCACTGTAAAGCCCTCCTCAGCGAAGTCAGCCGTCTGCCCGGCATCGACGGCAATGCCAAGATGTCGAAATCGCTGGGAAATACGCTCACGCTTTCGGCCAGCGAAGAGGAGATTCATCGTACGGTCAGCGCCATGTATACCGATCCCAATCATCTCCGAGTCGCCGATCCCGGCCAGACAAAAGGTAACGTTGTCTTCACGTATCTCGACGCCTTTCATCCTGATAAGGCATTGGTTGCAGACATGAAAGCGCACTATCAGCGTGGAGGGCTGGGGGACCGACAATGCAAAAATGAACTCGAGTCCTGTCTTCAGGCATTGCTGGCGCCGATGCGTGAACGTCGGGCAACCTGTATTCAGGATAAAGGTATGCTACTGGAACTGCTGCGCCAGGGAAGCAAGCGGGCGCATCAGTTAACGCAGCAGACGCTGTATGAAGTGAAACGCGGCCTTGGATTACCGGTGCTGTTCTGAACGCCCCGGGCGCAGGCGAAAACCGGGATTAATGACCGCTGTCGCCTTCGTGCAATTTCACGCAGTTGCGCCCATTGCGCTTGGCAACATACAATGCGCTGTCGGCGTCGCGCAGCAGCAGATTGTAATCCGGATGACCGGTGTGGGCGGCGTAGCCAATGCTGACGGTAAGCGAAACCTCGCTCTCCGCACCAACGTCAAACGCCAGTTGGCTAATTTTCTGGCGCAGACGATCGAGAATCGTAAAAGCTTCCGCCGCACCGGTCTCCACCAGCACCAGCAGAAACTCTTCTCCACCGTAGCGGAAGATATAGTCGCTGGAGCGGATATTATCGCTGATGAGCTCCGCGATGAGCTTGATCGCACGGTCGCCTACCATATGCCCCCAGTGATCATTGATCTCTTTGAAATGGTCAATATCAATAATGGCCACCGTCATCGGCAACTCATAATTCATCGCCAGGGCGACTTCATGCTTGAGAACCACCGGCAGATAACGGCGGTTCAACAGGCTGGTCAGCGCATCTTTGCCACCTTGCATCTGCGTTAAACTGCTAAAGAGAACAGCGAGCTGGCTGCCAATCTGCTGACAATGGATATGGATACCCTGTAACAGACTTTGGGTATTTTTATAGTCTGAGCCTTCCACCGAGGCTTTCCAGGCGGATAACAGAGTATCCACCTTGTTAATTAAGTCAGCGATTTCTTGCATTTGCGGATTTTTATTAAAATAACGCACGCATTTATGGCGGAACCACAAACCAAACTCCGAATCAGACAATAACGTACTGTTAATATCCGTTTTATTATCGCTGACAATATTAAAAATAGCGGTATTTTCCCATCCGGAGAGTGAAGCCTGCTGTTTTCCGTATTCCAGCGGCACGTTATCCATCAGACTATACAGGCGGTAAGCCTCTTCATTTTTTGTCGCCCGAGAGTGCGATAAAGTATAAGCATGACACATCATCTCTATCGCCATACTAATCGCCATGCTGGCGTAGTGGATGGCGGCGATGCTGGTTTCACGGTCAATGGTGCTATCGCGGATAGTTTCAATCAATCCGGCCTTCAACTGACGCGCGCCGCGCAGTACGGCCTCTGCCGGGATCCCGATGCGCGAATGAATGCTGCCGATCAGGTACTGCCGTTCCGCCAGCGCCTGCAGGCCCGCTTTCTCACATGTCAGGAGGTCTTTCACCCACCCGGCCAGCGAGCTACTGAGCCGCTCCTGGACTAAATCATAGGTGAGATACCGTGCGATATCCGGATCCTGGAAAATAAAGTCATAAAAACGGGTCGCTAACGCTTCCGCCTGCTGCCCCGCAATATTTTTAAGTACCGACTTCACTTCCGGCGTCAGGCTGTCGTACAACGGCAACCACTCCTTAAAAATAAGGGCAATATATTTTTGACTTTCATCTTTCATTGAATACAGCACTCGCCAGGCGTTAGTGTATTTTCAGGGCCGGAGATCATACAACAGTTCACCCAGGGTAACCAGATTAAAAATGCGCCAGCCAGCCACCAATAATATCCTCTGGTTATTAGCCATGAAGGCATTGCTTATCGATACGAAGATAAAATGAACTGACGCCCGGAGCCGTAATCTCAATAAATATCATGGGGAATATTGGCTCCCGGTTTCTTCTGCTGTTTTTCTGTTAACCTTGCAACAAGTCCATGCTTTGCATATGGACATATTTATTGCGGGTGCTAGTCTTGCCTTGACGGTAGAAAAAATATGCGTGTTTCATTTAAGGCGAGGATTGCTGATGATGACCACATTAATCGCACCTCCTTCTGACCGGTTAGCAGTTCCTCAGCCCCCCTGCGCCGACTGGCCCTTCCCTTCATTCCTCACTTCTCTGAAGAGACAGTACTTCACTATGCGAAGAAGAAACACGCGCCACTCAGCAAATGGAACAAAGCGAGTCGTGTATGGACAAAATCAAACGGCGTTGGGTTGGATTCACTGCGGCTTTACTGATGGTGATAGCCGCCGCGGCATGGTGGATGCTACGCCCGCCAGGGGTTCCGGCAGGTTTTGCCAGCAGCAATGGCAGAATTGAGGCGACCGAAGTCGACATCGCCACAAAAACCGCCGGACGTATCGCCACGATTCGGGTTAATGAGGGACAGTTTGTCCGCCAGGGCGAAGTCCTGGCCCGGATGGATATCCGGGTACTCAACGAACAGCGCCTGGAAGCCTCCGCACAAATTAAGGAAGCGGAAAGCGCAATCGCCGCTGCCAAAGCGCTGCTCGACCAGCGCCAAAGCGAAATGCGCGCCGCCGAAGCAGTGGTGAAGCAACGCCAGGCCGAATTAAATTCCGCCGCCAAACGCCACGCTCGCTCCAGCACGCTATCACAACGCGGCGCAGTCTCCGCTCAACAGCTTGACGACGATCGGGCGACAGCGGAAAGCGCCAGGGCAGCGCTGGAATCAGCAAAAGCGCAAGTGTCAGCGGCCAGAGCGGCTATCGAGGCGGCGCGAACCAACATTATTCAGGCCAAAACCCGGGTCGAAGCAGCTCAGGCCACCGAACGTCGAATCATCGCCGATATTGACGATAGCGAACTTAAAGCACCGCGCGATGGCCGTATTCAGTATCGCGTTGCTGAGCCGGGAGAAGTGCTGGCAGCAGGTGGTCGGGTGCTAAATATGGTCGACTTGTCCGATGTCTATATGACCTTCTTCCTGCCCACTGAACAGGCAGGTCTGTTGGCGCTGGGCAGCGAAGCGCGGATTATCCTTGATGCCGCACCGAATCTGGTCATTCCGGCCAATATCAGTTTTGTCGCCAGCGTAGCGCAATTTACCCCAAAAACGGTAGAAACCCGCGACGAGAGGCTGAAGCTGATGTTTCGCGTCAAAGCCCGCATTCCGCCTGAATTACTTGTACAGCATCTTGAGTATGTGAAAACGGGCCTGCCCGGCATGGCCTGGGTAAGGCTGGATAACCAGCAGACGTGGCCCGAAGCATTGACGGTGAGGGTGCCGCGATGAAAACGGTCGCCAGCCTGGAAAATGTGAGTCAGCACTTTGGCGCCACCGTCGCCCTAAAGGACATTACGCTGAATATTCCCGCCCGCGGTATGGTGGGGCTGATCGGGCCTGATGGCGTGGGTAAATCCAGCCTGCTATCGCTGATTTCCGGTGCGCGAGTGATTGAGCATGGTAGCGTCATGGTTCTCGGCGGTGACATGCACGATGCGCGTCACCGTCTGAATGTGTGTCCCAAAATCGCCTGGATGCCTCAGGGACTGGGGAAGAATCTCTATCATTCCTTGTCGGTATACGAAAACATTGAGTTCTTTGCCCGCTTATTCGGTCATGACAAGGCCGAACGCGAAAGCCGGATCAATGCGTTGCTGCACAGCACGGGGCTGACGCCGTTTCGCGACCGTCCGGCAGGGAAACTCTCCGGAGGGATGAAGCAAAAGCTTGGTCTCTGCTGCGCGCTTATTCACGATCCGCAGTTGTTGATCCTTGATGAACCCACTACCGGGGTCGATCCCCTCTCCCGGGCACAATTCTGGGATTTGATCGACAGCATTCGCCAGCGTCAGCCGGAAATGAGCGTACTGGTCGCCACCGCCTATATGGAAGAGGCGGAACGTTTTGACTGGCTGGTCGCGATGAATGCGGGAGAGATACTGGCGACCGGCAGCGCCGAAGAATTAAAAGCCCAAACGGAGAGCCGGACGCTGGAGCAGGCCTTTATTGCTCTGTTGCCGGAGACGCAGCGCCGGGCGCATAAAGAGGTGCTCATTCCGCCGCGCAACGCCGGGGAGAATGACATTGCAATTGAAGCTCGCGATCTGACGATGCGCTTCGGTAATTTTATCGCCGTTGATCATGTTAACTTTCGCATCGCCCGTGGCGAAATTTTCGGTTTCCTCGGTTCTAACGGCTGCGGTAAATCCACGACCATGAAAATGCTGACCGGGCTGCTACCGGCCAGCGAAGGCGAAGCGTGGCTGTTTGGCCAGCCAGTGGATCCTAAGGACATCGAAACCCGTCGTCGTGTCGGCTATATGTCGCAATCCTTTTCCCTCTATAGCGAGCTGACCGTCCGGCAAAACCTCGAACTGCATGCTCGCCTGTTCCATATTCCGGATATCGAGATCCCCGATCGGGTTGCTGAGATGAGCCGGCGCTTTATGCTGGAAGACGTTGTGGATACTCTGCCCGCCTCACTGCCATTGGGGATTCGTCAACGATTATCACTGGCGGTAGCGGTGATTCACCGCCCGGAAATGTTAATTCTTGATGAACCGACCTCCGGCGTCGATCCCATTGCCCGGGATATGTTCTGGCAACTGATGGTCGATTTAGCCCGTCAGGATCGGGTGACGATTTTTATCTCCACCCACTTTATGAACGAAGCGGAACGCTGCGATCGCATTTCGCTTATGCATGCCGGGAAGGTGTTAGCCAGTAATACGCCGCAGGCACTGGTCGAACAGCGTGGAACGGATAGCCTCGAAGCAGCGTTTATCGCCTGGCTACGGGAGGCAGCAGACGCCGCCCGGCCACCAGAGGTTGAGCGCGCACAGGGTCCTGTTAATGCACTTAAAAACGAAATGCCGCAACCGCGTCAGGCATTTAGCTTGTCCCGCCTGTTTAGCTACAGTCGCCGCGAGGCGCTTGAGTTACGCCGCGATCCGGTACGATCGATCCTGGCATTGCTCGGCACCGTGATCCTGATGTTTATTATGGGCTATGGGATCAGTATGGACGTTGAAGATCTGCGATTCGCGGTGCTCGACCGTGACCAGACCATCAGTAGCCAACGCTGGTCGCAAAATATCACCAGCTCACGCTACTTTATTGAACAAGCGCCGTTGCAAAGTTATAGCGAACTGGACAGACGAATGCGCGACGGCGAACTGGCGGTGGCTATCGAGATTCCGCCCAATTTCGGCCGCAATATCGCCCGGGGTACGCCGGTGCAAATTGGCGTGTGGGTGGATGGTGCGATGCCAAACCGGGCGGAAACAATACGCGGCTACGTGCAGGCAATGCATCTGGCCTGGCTACAGGAAATGGCTGCTCGTCAGTCGAGCCCCAAGCGCGATACTTCTCTGATTTCCATCGAAACCCGTTACCGCTATAACCCGGATGTGAAGAGTCTGCCAGCCATTGTCCCGGCGGTTATTCCACTGCTATTGATGATGATCCCGGCGATGCTCAGCGCGCTTAGCGTCGTTCGCGAAAAAGAGCTTGGCTCAATAATTAATTTATACGTGACGCCAACCACCCGTAGCGAATTTCTGCTGGGTAAACAGATGCCGTATATCGCTCTGGGGATGTTCAACTTCTTTCTGCTTTGTGGGCTGTCGGTATTTGTCTTTGGCGTGCCGCATAAAGGGAGCTTTTTGACTCTCATGCTGGCCGCGCTGCTCTATATCACTATTGCTACCGGGCTCGGCCTGCTGATCTCAACCTTTATGAAAAGCCAGATTGCGGCGATTTTTGGCACCGCGATCATCACGCTTATCCCGGCGACGCAGTTTTCAGGAATGATCGATCCCGTTGCCTCGCTGGAAGGGCCAGGCCGCTGGATTGGTCAAATTTATCCAACCAGCCACTTTCTGACGATTGTGCGGGGGACGTTTTCGAAGGCGCTGAATCTGACAGATCTATGGATGTCCTTTATACCTCTGCTCATTGCTGTTCCGCTGGTGCTTGGCCTGAGCGTATGGCTGCTGAAAAAACAGGAGGGATGATGCGCGGATTACGCAATATTTATAATCTGGGCGTGAAAGAGCTACGCAGTCTGCTAGGCGATAAAGCAATGCTGACATTAATCGTATTCGCTTTTACCGTCTCGGTATACTCCTCCGCCACCGTGATGCCCGGATCGTTGCATTTAGCCCCTATCGCCATCGCTGATATGGATAAATCCCAGCTCTCATCGCGTATTATTAACGGCTTTTATCGGCCCTGGTTTTTACCGCCTGAACTCATTACCGCTGATGAAATGGACGCGGGCCTGGATGCCGGGCGCTACACTTTCGCCATTAATATTCCGCCCGAATTTCAGCACGATGTGCTGGCCGGACGCCAGCCAGAGCTACAGGTTAACGTTGACGCTACGCGAATGAGTCAGGCGTTTACCGGTAATAGCTATATTCAGAATATCGTCACTGGTGAGGTAAATAGCTTTGTCGCTCGCTATCGGGATAACAGCTCGCTGCCGGTTGAGCTGAACGTCAGGATGCGTTTTAATCCGAACCTTGAACAAGAACGTTTCGGTGCGGTAATGGCGATTATCAACAATATCACCATGCTGGCGATTGTTCTTACCGGTTCGGCGCTGATACGCGAGCGTGAACACGGCACCGTGGAACATCTGTTGGTTATGCCGGTCACGCCGTTTGAGATTATGCTGGCGAAAATATGGTCAATGGGGCTGGTCGTGCTGGTGGTTTCCGGTCTATCCCTGATATTGATGGTTCAGGGGGTTCTTCAAGTGCCGATTGAAGGTTCCGTACCGCTGTTTATGCTGGGGGTGGCCCTGAGTCTGTTTGCCACCACCTCGATTGGCATTTTTATGGGGACGGTGGCGCGTTCAATGCCGCAACTGGGTTTGTTGATGATTCTGGTCCTTTTACCGTTGCAGATGCTCTCAGGGGGATCAACGCCGCGGGAAAGTATGCCGCAGGCGGTGCAGGACATCATGCTCACCATGCCGACAACCCATTTTGTCAGCCTCGCGCAAGCGATTCTGTATCGGAGTGCGGATTTCGCAATAGTCTGGCCGCAGTTTCTGACGCTTCTGGCTATTGGTAGTGTGTTTTTTACGATTGCGCTACTGCGCTTTCGTAAGACCATCGGTGCAATGGCATGAGCCAGTACCGTTATTGCAATATCAGGTAGTGGTATCTGCGTTATTTATTACGGTTCATAAAGCGGCGCAGCAGCCAGGTGAACCCCATTGCCATGCTGAATAAGATAAACAACAGTAGCACCCAACTGACTGAGATTCGCAGCAACGTATTTAGCGTCATAAAGGGCTGAAGATACACGGTAAATGAGTGATCTACAGGCTTTCCCAGCAGAGTCATAACGCCATCCGTCAGCCATACCAGCACCCGGCAGACCAGCCAGATAATCGCAGGCCAGCAGAGCAAAACCAGAAAGGTGAAACGCTCCTGAATATAAATTATCAGTTGGCGCAGAGGAGGACAGTTGATCAAAATTTTCATTTATATTCTATATTCTCATATTGCCAGCCGGTGACATACATCAGTCGTCAAAAGACGTTATCGGATTCACCGCCATACAGGTGATGCTTCCTATGTTTTATCAGATTTGAATTAACCTGAATCCGATCGAGTTAACAAAGTGTTAAGGACACTAAGACATTTGTCTGAAAAAGTCCAGCCATTACGCCATTGTTCTACATTAAGCGAGGGTATTGTCGCCATTTGTTAATATAATTATATTATCGTAACTAAATAATTATACTTAAAATAAGCCACACCGTATTCACATTCAACATTAAGACTTTTCCCTATATATTCATTCACTATCAGAACTAAAAAATAATAACGCCATAAGGTAACCCATTGTATTTTATATATTAAATTAATATTATTATTTAGTTTCAAGCAATGATGTTGTTCTTAAAGACCATGTCTGAGAATAGCTTTTGCCTTGCATCGCCACAGCATTGGCTCTTTTAGTTACCGCCCGAAGTGAATGATATAAATTATTTTTATCAAAATCATACCCATGATTACCGTATAACTCATGAAGTTGCCTGTTACTGATAGCAGTACAACAGGTAGGCGTTGTTCTATCAGTCACAATCCGTTAGTTTTACTCCAGAAGCTAAAGTAAGATCTCAACCAGTGGCAACCCTTTCATTAATTTGCCACCTTTTAATCGAGCTGCCAGGGGTAAAGTTTCCTCTCCTCAGCATTCAGACAACAGAATATGAAGGTATCTGAAAGCAAAAATGTTGTGGCATATTGAAAATATGGGGCAACAACACTTAGTCAGCCAGATCTGACCGCATCCCTGACCATTTTTTATTATCCTTAACGAAAAAGCCCATTCGTCAGGATGGGCTTAGACGACAAAAAGCAAAAGGCCCAGTCTTTCGACTGAGCCCTTTGCTTTATTTGATGCCTGGCAGTTCCCTACTCTCGCATGGGGAGACCCCACACTACCATCGGCGCTACGGCGTTTCACTTCTGAGTTCGGCATGGGGTCAGGTGGGACCACCGCGCTACGGCCGCCAGGCAAATTCTTTGTGCTCTGTCCTGTGTCTTTTGCGCTGATACTGCGTTGGCTGCTCTGGCGAACGTCAGTCACATACTCTTGTATGCTCCTTCCTTTACTTCTCTTGCCGCCTTGTCTCAGCGCAAAATCCTTCGGACTCTGAATCTAAGCTGAATATTGTCTCTGTCTCTCACCGCCAAAACATCTTCGGCGTTGTAAGGTTAAGCCTCACGGTTCATTAGTACCGGTTAGCTCAACGCATCGCTGCGCTTACACACCCGGCCTATCAACGTCGTCGTCTTCAACGTTCCTTCAGGAGACTCTAAGTCTCAGGGAGAACTCATCTCGGGGCAAGTTTCGTGCTTAGATGCTTTCAGCACTTATCTCTTCCGCATTTAGCTACCGGGCAGTGCCATTGGCATGACAACCCGAACACCAGTGATGCGTCCACTCCGGTCCTCTCGTACTAGGAGCAGCCCCCCTCAGTTCTCCAGCGCCCACGGCAGATAGGGACCGAACTGTCTCACGACGTTCTAAACCCAGCTCGCGTACCACTTTAAATGGCGAACAGCCATACCCTTGGGACCTACTTCAGCCCCAGGATGTGATGAGCCGACATCGAGGTGCCAAACACCGCCGTCGATATGAACTCTTGGGCGGTATCAGCCTGTTATCCCCGGAGTACCTTTTATCCGTTGAGCGATGGCCCTTCCATTC
>NZ_FZNJ01000006.1:0-312506 GCF_900198535.1 Klebsiella sp. 2680
GTTAAGACTCGGTTTCCCTGCGGCTCCCCTATGCGGTTAACCTTGCTACAGAATATAAGTCGCTGACCCATTATACAAAAGGTACGCAGTCACCCCACCCCAAAGCGCTCCACTGCCTGATTTTTGTGTTGAACGTCGCTTACGCGCCGTTAACCGTCATTCAGTGCTGTCGTTACGCTTCTTTGTGCACCACACAAAGCGAAACGCTTTGGTGGTGGGGCTCCCACTGCTTGTACGTACACGGTTTCAGGTTCTTTTTCACTCCCCTCGCCGGGGTTCTTTTCGCCTTTCCCTCACGGTACTGGTTCACTATCGGTCAGTCAGGAGTATTTAGCCTTGGAGGATGGTCCCCCCATATTCAGACAGGATAACACGTGTCCCGCCCTACTCTTCGAGTTCACAGCACCTGCATTTTTGTGTACGGGACTTTCACCCTGTACCGTGCGCCTTTCCAGACGCTTCCACTAACACACATGCTGATTCAGACTCCGGGCTCCTCCCCGTTCGCTCGCCGCTACTGGGGGAATCTCGGTTGATTTCTTTTCCTCGGGGTACTGAGATGTTTCAGTTCCCCCGGTTCGCCTCGTTAGCCTATGTATTCAGCTAACGATAGTGTGACGAATCACACTGGGTTTCCCCATTCGGACATCGCCGGTTATAACGGTTCATATCACCTCACCGGCGCTTTTCGCAGATTAGCACGTCCTTCATCGCCTCTGACTGCCAGGGCATCCACCGTGTACGCTTAGTCGCTTAACCTCACAACCCGAAGATGTTTTATTCTGTCCGGCTTGTTGCGCGTCGTGAATACTGCGTTGTTCCGTACTCGCGATGCTCATGGACATTCAGTCCACTGTGCTCGCTGCGTGCGGTACGCCTTGTCTTCACATCGCTCACATCACCTTTTACAGTGTCATCTTCTGATTGCGATAATTTGAGAGACCCGAACACACTTATTCAGTGTGTCGTTTCAATTTTCAGCTTGATCCAGATTTTTAAAGAGCAAATATCTCAAACGTCACCCGAAGATGAGTTTTGAGATATCATCGGTTGTGCCTTTCACTCACGAACCAGCAAGTGGCGTCCCCTGGGAGGTCTGACCTCATCAGTTGAACGCTGGCGTCCCCTAGGGGATTCGAACCCCTGTTACCGCCGTGAAAGGGCGGTGTCCTGGGCCTCTAGACGAAGGGGACACGAAAATTGCTTATCACGCGCTGCGTGATATTTTCGTGTAGGGTGAGCTTTCATTAATAGAAAGCGAGCGGCCTTATTCTGTTCAGCCTCACTCCCAACGCGTAAACGCCTTGCTTCTTACTTTTCATCAGACAATCTGTGTGAGCACTGCAAAGGCAGGTTCTTCAGGTAAGGAGGTGATCCAACCGCAGGTTCCCCTACGGTTACCTTGTTACGACTTCACCCCAGTCATGAATCACAAAGTGGTAAGCGCCCTCCCTAAGGTTAAGCTACCTACTTCTTTTGCAACCCACTCCCATGGTGTGACGGGCGGTGTGTACAAGGCCCGGGAACGTATTCACCGTGGCATTCTGATCCACGATTACTAGCGATTCCGACTTCGTGGAGTCGAGTTGCAGACTCCAGTCCGGACTACGACGCACTTTATGAGGTCCGCTTGCTCTCGCGAGGTCGCTTCTCTTTGTATGCGCCATTGTAGCACGTGTGTAGCCCTGGTCGTAAGGGCCATGATGACTTGACGTCATCCCCACCTTCCTCCAGTTTATCACTGGCAGTCTCCTTTGAGTTCCCGGCCGGACCGCTGGCAACAAAGGATAAGGGTTGCGCTCGTTGCGGGACTTAACCCAACATTTCACAACACGAGCTGACGACAGCCATGCAGCACCTGTCTCACAGTTCCCGAAGGCACGTTCTCATCTCTGAAAACTTCTGTGGATGTCAAGACCAGGTAAGGTTCTTCGCGTTGCATCGAATTAAACCACATGCTCCACCGCTTGTGCGGGCCCCCGTCAATTCATTTGAGTTTTAACCTTGCGGCCGTACTCCCCAGGCGGTCGACTTAACGCGTTAGCTCCGGAAGCCACGCCTCAAGGGCACAACCTCCAAGTCGACATCGTTTACAGCGTGGACTACCAGGGTATCTAATCCTGTTTGCTCCCCACGCTTTCGCACCTGAGCGTCAGTCTTTGTCCAGGGGGCCGCCTTCGCCACCGGTATTCCTCCAGATCTCTACGCATTTCACCGCTACACCTGGAATTCTACCCCCCTCTACAAGACTCCAGCCTGACAGTTTCGAATGCAGTTCCCGGGTTGAGCCCGGGGATTTCACATCCGACTTGTCAGACCGCCTGCGTGCGCTTTACGCCCAGTAATTCCGATTAACGCTTGCACCCTCCGTATTACCGCGGCTGCTGGCACGGAGTTAGCCGGTGCTTCTTCTGCGGGTAACGTCAATCAGTAAGGTTATTAACCTCACCGCCTTCCTCCCCGCTGAAAGTACTTTACAACCCGAAGGCCTTCTTCATACACGCGGCATGGCTGCATCAGGCTTGCGCCCATTGTGCAATATTCCCCACTGCTGCCTCCCGTAGGAGTCTGGACCGTGTCTCAGTTCCAGTGTGGCTGGTCATCCTCTCAGACCAGCTAGGGATCGTCGCCTTGGTGAGCCGTTACCTCACCAACAAGCTAATCCCATCTGGGCACATCCGATGGCAAGAGGCCCTAAGGTCCCCCTCTTTGGTCTTGCGACGTTATGCGGTATTAGCTACCGTTTCCAGTAGTTATCCCCCTCCATCGGGCAGTTTCCCAGACATTACTCACCCGTCCGCCACTCGTCACCCGAGAGCAAGCTCTCTGTGCTACCGTTCGACTTGCATGTGTTAGGCCTGCCGCCAGCGTTCAATCTGAGCCATGATCAAACTCTTCAATTTAAGTTTGATGCTCGTGAATTAAACTTCGTAATGAATTACGTGTTCACTCAGAGACTTGGTATTCATTTATTGTCCGAAGACATTAAGAATCCATGTCACTTTGAGTGCCCACACAGATTGTCTGATAAATTGTTAAAGAGCAGTTGCGACGCGCTTCAGCGCTCTGTCGCGAGGTCCCGTATAATACGTTTTCCTCTTACAGAGTCAACCCGTTATTTAAGGATTTTTCTCTGCAACCGACCGGATTGTTTGTGAAGTGATTCACATCTGCCGTGTCAGTGGGAGCGCATTATAGGGATCCCATTCTTTTGCACAAGCCTTTTTTCGATCTTTTTTTCCAGATGCTGTTTTTTCACCCTTTTCGCCGTGTTGTTCGCCAAATCGCTCAACTTTTACCACTATAAAGACTTGCAGACAGCCTCAAAAGCAACCAAAGTCTCTGCGTCCCCCTTAGTTGTTTGTTGAGGTAAACATGTCCGTCAATTTACGTCGTTACAAAGAATTATTCCCAAAAACAGGTCAAAACGTGATGATCGACGCCAGTAGCGTCGTCATCGGCGATGTCAGAATTGCTGATGATGTCAGTATTTGGCCGCTGGTCGCGATTCGCGGCGATGTGAATTATGTGGAAATTGGCGCTCGAACCAACATCCAGGATGGAAGCGTTTTACATGTCACCCACCAGTCTTCGTATAATCCTCAGGGCAATCCACTTGTTGTTGGTGAAGATGTTACGGTGGGTCATAAAGTGATGTTGCACGGCTGTACCATCGGTAATCGTGTACTGGTCGGCATGGGGTCAATTGTGCTGGACGGTGTAGTTGTGGAAGATGATGTCATAATTGGTGCTGGCAGCCTGGTACCGCAGAACAAACGTCTTGAAAGTGGCTATCTTTACTTTGGCAACCCAGTAAAACAAATACGCCCCCTGACGGAGGCGGAGGTTGCCGGATTAATATATTCAGCAAATAACTATGTAAAATGGAAAGATGATTATCTTTCTCAGGAAAACCAGACCCATCCTTGAGCATCTTCTTGCTGGTCGCAAATTAGCTCGTGAGCTTCGTCTTCCAGATCCCAGCGATGCTCACGAAAGGCGGCCAACCATTGTTCTGGCGCTTCACCACCAAAACGCTCCTGAAGTGTCGTCAATGTTAAGGCACAAGTTAACTGTATGCCGTTAACTAACGCCGGAAAAGCGATACACTGGCGCTCTTCATCCCACATTTCCCTGTCGGGGAATTGAATAGCCTGATTCACGCATTCAATTCCTTATGCAAAGCCTGAATAACCGGATCAATTTCTGGCAGGACGCCATGCCACAAGAGTACCGAGTGCGCAGCTTGCGCCACCAACATTCCCAACCCATCGGCGCACTTTTTAGCACCATGCTGCTGACACCATCCGACAAATGGTGTATCGCCTTTCTGGTAGAACATGTCATAACAATAGACATCGGCATTAATCAATGTAACGGGGATCGCAGGAACATCTCCGTCAATACCGCTGGATGTGGCATTAATAATGAGATCGAACGCCTGCCCATTTAATGCATCTGTAGCCAAAGCGCGGACGCTTCCGGTATGAGCAAACAGCGTTGCGAGCTCATGTGCACGAGAAAAAGTACGATTCACAATAGTGACAGCGCAATCCATCGACAAAAGAGGAAGCAATACCCCCCGTGAAGCACCGCCTGCACCAATGAGCAAAACCCGAAACCCAGGCCTGATAAAATTAAGCCGCTCCAAATCGCTCAGCAACCCGACGCCATCGGTATTATCCCCCAGCAAACGACCATCTTTCAGCCGTTTCAAGGTATTTACCGCTCCCGCCAGCGCCGCACGTTCGGTAAGCTCATCAGCCCGTGCAAAAGCTTCCTCTTTAAAAGGAACTGTAATATTCGCGCCCTTTCCCCCTTGATGAAAGAAAGCGTCAAGAGTCTCTACAAAGCCGTCGAGAGGCGCCAGGATGCGCCCATAAGGATGCGTAATCCGCAGTTGCTGTGCAAACAGTTGATGAATAGCAGGTGATTTGCTGTGAGCAATCGGATGCCCAAATACTGCATAGGTTTTCATAGATTATCCCTGGCGGAAGAGTTCGCCCGTCAAGGCATCTCTAATTTCGGAAGGGTTTTGACGCCCACCGGTTGCCCCCTCAATGACAGGAAAACCAGCACCAAACTGTTTATAAACATCATCTGTAGTACGGCACGGCGGCTCGCCGGATAAATTCGCGCTGGTAGAAACCAGTGGTTTACCATAAGCCTTACATAATTCCACCACCAGTGGATGAGCCGTTACCCTCACCGCCAGCGAATCGAAGCGTCCAGTTAGCCAACGCGGCGTTGAAGGCCGGGCAGGGAAGACAAAAGTTACCGGTCCAGGCCAGCAGGAAAAAATAGCGGCACGCCGCTCATCGCTAAGCCGCGTATCGTCAATATACGGCTTCAGTTGCTCAAAGTCAGCGGCAATCAGAATGAGACCTTTATCAACAGGCCGCTGTTTAAGCGCCAGCAGGCGCATGACGGCATTTTCGCTATCGGGGTCGCAACCAATACCAAAAACGGCTTCCGTAGGATACGCAATGACGTGCTCATTATTAAGAACCGTCAAAGCATGTGCGATGATTTCTGAAGGCTGGTAATTATTCACTGATTTTGTTCCGCCGGTACCGGCTTTCCACATTGTTTACTGGCACAAAAACGCTTAACGCCCTGCGCCGTTTTCTTTTCGATAAGTAACGGGTAATGACATTCAGGGCATTCGCCCACTACCGGTTTGAAGTTAATAACAAACTGGCAATCAGGATAACGATCGCAGGAATAGAAATTTTTACCGAAGCGCGAGCGCCGCTGGACCAGATGCCCTTGACGACACGCCGGGCAGACTATTGCGGTCTCATCCGGTTTGTCAATGAGTTCAGTATGCCCACACTCTGGATAGCGGTTACAACTAATAAACATACCGAAGCGCCCATGGCGCAATACCAGTACAGCTCCGCATAACGGACAAGACTGTCCCTCCAGGACTTTTACAACATGTCCGTCCGCCTGATTTTTCAGAGGACGGACATAATCACAATCTGGATAATGTGAACAGCCGAGAAAAGGGCCATGTTTCCCGGAGCGTATCACCAGTTCCCTACCACACTGGGGGCAAGGCTCGTTTTTACGCACCGAAAACAGTGCTGATTTGGTCATAACAACTCTAATGTCGCGGCAAAATATTAATGCAGCATACCTTCATTTACTTCAAAGAGTAATTCTTCCATTTGCTGATAGGCATTTTCGCAGCCTGGAATATTGAACAACACCATCAGGATGACCCACTTCAGATCCTCAAGATCAAACTCTGCTGTATCCAGCGCCAGCACCCGCTCTATCACCATTTCCCGCGTTTCGAGATTCAGCACCTGAATTTGTTCAAGGAAGAGTAAAAAACCCCGGCAACTCGCATCCAGACGCTGGCACTCCTCATCGGTATACACCCGCAACGAGAGTGGGTCAGAAGCCAATAGCATCGGCGCAACAAGCCCTTCCTGGTAATCAGCCAGTTTTTCGAGCCACATCAGCGCGTTATAAATATCCTCTCGTTCAAAACCAGCATCGGTAAGATCCCGAGTCAGCTTATCCTGGTCCACGTGCATTTCAGCTTCGTTATGGATATAAGTCTCAAACAAATACATCAGTACGTCGAACATGGCTTGCCCTCCTTAATCGGACATAGCCGCCGGGTACAGCTGCGATCCAGCCTGCTAACTCCAGTTCAAGTAGCTGGGCTACGGTTACTGGCACAGATTGGCCGGCACGTTCAGCGACAACGTCAACAGGTGTTACCTCATCTCCTACGTTAGCCAGGAGCTCTGGAAATGGCAATGCCACAAATGGCGGATCGTCGCAATTATTTACGCTATCCGCTTTATTGAGAACACATGACCATTCATCCTGCCAATATTCAACGATGTCTTCCGGTGTCGTCACGGGAATTGCGCCCTGCTTGATGAGCCAGTGGGGACCTTCCGAGCCCGGGCTCCCAATCGGTCCCGGTATGGCAAAAACGTCTCTTCCCTGATCGAGAGCACAACGAACTGTCACTAATGAGCCACTTTTCAGTGCTGCTTCGACAACCAGTACGCCAGCGCTTAACCCACTAATAATCCGGTTACGACGTGGGAAATTACAGGGTAATGGAGGAGTAAACAGCGGAAATTCAGAAAGTATGGTGCCGCCAGTATGAATAATCTGATCTGCTAATGCCTGATGACGGCGAGGATAGATCTTGCTTAGACCATTCCCCAAAACAGCAATCGTTTTGCCTTTCCCTTCCAGCGCGCCACGATGAGCAATACCATCAATTCCTAACGCCAATCCGCTAGTGATAATGACGCCATATCGAACTAAAACCTTGCTAAATAACTTTCCCCAACGAGCGCCATACCACGAATGTGCCCTGCTTCCAACGATCGCCAACTGTCGGCAACTCAGTAATGCAGGATCTCCACATACAAAAACCGCACCGGGAAAATCGACAATGGCTCGCAACTGGGGGGGATAAAGAGGCTCATCAGCAGTGAGTAGATGACAATTTGGTCGTTCCAGCCATTGCAACGTTGCATCAACCTCACTCTGGCTAACACCGAGAAAATGCTGAGACTGCACAGAATTTAGACCACAGGCACGCAGATTCTCATAATCTAATGTTGAACTTGAACGCAACTGGCGGGCAACCATGATGGCAGCCTCGCCATACAGGCTGCTCACCCTCATCAAACGTAACCAAATTTCCTTTGGCGTCATCCCTATTCCCCTGCCACAAGCGGCTCTGACAATCTTTGCGATTGGTCAGCGAGACTGTCAATTGGAGGGGGTTTTGTCTAGAATAGAAGTCATAGTCTTTCTAACTCCTGAACACAACTCTGGATAACTATGTCAGTTTTGCAAGTGTTACATATTCCGGACGAGCGTCTTCGCAAAGTCGCAAAGCCGGTAGAAAAAGTAAATGCAGAAATTCAGCGCATCGTCGATGATATGTTCGAGACGATGTACGCAGAAGAAGGTATTGGTCTGGCGGCGACGCAGGTCGATATTCATCAACGTATCATCGTAATTGATGTTTCGGAAAACCGCGATGAACGTCTGGTATTAATCAACCCGGAACTGCTGGAAAAAAGCGGTGAAACGGGGATTGAAGAAGGCTGCCTGTCTATTCCGGAACAGAGAGCTTTAGTGCCGCGAGCAGAGAAAGTAAAAATTCGCGCACTCGACCGCGACGGTAAATCTTTTGAGCTGGAGGCCGACGGTCTGTTGGCTATCTGTATTCAGCACGAAATGGATCATCTGGTCGGTAAGCTGTTTATCGATTATCTGTCGCCGCTGAAGCAACAGCGTATTCGTCAGAAAGTTGAGAAACTCGATCGACTGAAAGCCCGAGCTTAAGGACAGAAACCCACGTGTCAGACTCACTACGTATTATTTTTGCGGGTACACCTGACTTTGCAGCGCGTCATCTTGACGCGCTGTTGTCTTCTGGACACAACGTCGTTGGCGTGTTTACCCAACCCGACCGCCCGGCAGGACGCGGTAAAAAGCTGATGCCCAGCCCGGTGAAAGTGCTGGCGGAAGAGAAAGGACTAGCGGTTTTTCAGCCTGCCTCCCTGCGTCCACAAGAAAATCAGCATTTAGTCGCAGACTTACACGCTGACGTAATGGTCGTGGTGGCGTATGGCCTGATTCTGCCAAAAGCGGTGTTGGATATGCCCCGACTCGGCTGCATCAACGTTCACGGTTCCCTGCTCCCGCGCTGGCGTGGCGCAGCGCCGATCCAACGTTCACTTTGGGCTGGTGATGCCGAAACGGGCGTCACCATCATGCAAATGGATGTGGGTCTGGATACTGGCGATATGCTCTATAAACTTGCCTGTCCAATCACCGCAGAAGACACCAGCGGCACACTGTATGACAAGCTGGCGGATCTTGGCCCGCAGGGGCTGATTGAAACGCTGAAACAGTTAGAAAACGGTACCACGAAGCCAGAAGTACAGGACAACGCCCTGGCCACTCACGCTGAAAAACTCAGCAAAGAAGAGGCGCGTATGAACTGGTCTCTCTCTGCTGCACAGCTTGAACGCTGCATCCGTGCCTTTAATCCCTGGCCGATGAGCTGGATGGAAATTGACGGTCAGCCGGTAAAAGTGTGGCAGGCGTCAGTGATAGAGCGGGTAACGCAAGCGGAACCGGGCACCATTCTTGACGCGACTAAACAAGGCATTCAGGTTGCGACCGGCAACGGCATCCTGAACCTGCTCTCCCTTCAACCCGCAGGTAAGAAGGCAATGAGCGCGCAGGATCTTTTAAATTCACGTCGGGAATGGTTTATTCCTGGCAACCGTCTGGCCTGACGGTCACGTCTTACTACGCCCGGTGTTACCGGGCATTTTTATTTTTGCGGTTATGAAAAAACAAAATTTACGCAGTCTGGCGGCACAGGCCGTTGAGCAGGTCGTTGAGCAAGGGCAATCCTTAAGTAATGTCCTGCCACCACTCCAGCAAAAAGTCTCCGATAAAGACAAAGCGCTACTTCAGGAGCTGTGCTTTGGCGTGTTGCGCACCCTTTCGCAGCTGGAGTGGCTGATTAATCAATTAATGTCTCGCCCAATGACCGGTAAGCAACGTACCGTGCATTACCTGATCATGGTAGGGTTTTACCAGCTATTGCACACACGAATTCCACCACATGCGGCCCTCGCGGAAACGGTTGAAGGCGCTGTTGCTATTAAGCGCCCACAGCTTAAAGGGCTGATCAATGGCGTTTTGCGCCAGTTTCAGCGCCAGCAGGAAGAGTTGCTGGCTGAGTTTGCAACCAGCGAGGCGCGTTTTCTGCATCCATCCTGGCTGCTAAAACGTCTGCAAAACGCCTGGCCCACCCAATGGGAAGCGATTGTCGAAGCCAACAACCAACGTCCTCCAATGTGGCTACGTGTGAACCGTACACATCATTCACGCGATGGCTGGCTCACGTTATTGCAGGAGGCGGGAATGAATGGTTTTCCCCACCCGGCCTATCCTGACGCCCTGCGTATTGAGTCTCCGGTGCCGGTTCACGCTTTACCCGGTTTTGAAAAGGGTTGGGTTACGGTTCAGGATGCTTCCGCGCAAGGCTGTGTTAGCTTCCTCGCCCCACAAAACGGCGAGCAAATCCTGGATTTGTGTGCCGCACCGGGGGGGAAAACAACGCATATACTCGAAGCCGCGCCAGAAGCGCAGGTGTTGGCTGTCGATGTCGACGAACAGCGTCTTTCACGCGTTTACGATAACCTTAAACGTCTGGGGATGAAGGCAACCGTCAAACAGGGCGATGGTCGGTATCCCGCGCAATGGTGTGGCGAGCAGAAATTTGACCGTATTCTGCTGGATGCTCCTTGCTCAGCCACCGGCGTCATTCGTCGTCACCCGGACATAAAATGGCTACGCCGCGATCGTGATATTGCTGAACTGGCAAAATTACAGTCGGAAATTCTGGATGCCATATGGCCACATTTAAAGTCAGGAGGAACACTGGTCTATGCAACCTGTTCCGTCCTGCCGGAAGAGAATAGCCAACAGATTCAGGCCTTTTTACAGCGCACCCCGGACGCCACCCTGACCGGCACCGGAACCCTCGCTCAACCGGGCGTGCAAAATCTGCCAGGCGCGGAAGAAGGCGATGGCTTCTTTTACGCTAAGCTAATCAAAAAGTGATGAGATAACGGGTCGCGACTGATGAAAATTATCATTCTGGGCGCCGGGCAGGTCGGCGGCACGCTGGCTGAAAACCTGGTCGGAGAGAACAATGACATTACCCTGGTTGACACTAATGGCGACCGTCTTCGCAGTCTGCAGGACAAATTCGACCTGCGTGTCGTTCAGGGGCATGGTTCGCATCCCCGGGTGCTGCGCGAAGCCGGCGCGGATGATGCGGATATGCTGGTTGCCGTGACTAGCTCTGATGAAACCAACATGGTGGCTTGCCAGGTTGCTTATTCATTATTTAATACACCCAACCGTATTGCCCGCATCCGTTCACCAGATTATGTTCGCGATGCCGATAAGCTTTTTCATTCAGAAGCAGTTCCGATTGACCATCTAATCGCACCTGAACAGCTGGTCATTGATAACATTTATCGCCTGATCGAATATCCCGGCGCCTTACAGGTGGTTAACTTTGCCGAGGGCAAAGTCAGCCTGGCGGTCGTTAAAGCCTACTACGGTGGTCCTCTGGTTGGAAATGCGCTTTCAACGATGCGCGAACACATGCCGCATATTGATACCCGCGTTGCCGCGATATTCCGTCACGATCGGCCTATCAGGCCACAAGGCTCAACAATCGTCGAAGCCGGAGATGAGGTTTTTTTCATTGCTTCATCCCAGCATATCCGTGCAGTAATGAGCGAACTTCAGCGTCTCGAAAAGCCTTATAAGCGAATCATGCTGGTTGGTGGCGGAAATATCGGGGCAGGGCTTGCTCATCGGTTGGAAAAAGATTACAGCGTCAAACTTATTGAGCGAAATCAGCAACGTGCTGCGGAACTTGCTGAAAAATTACAGAATACAATTGTCTTTTTTGGTGATGCCTCAGATCAGGAACTACTGGCTGAAGAGCATATTGATCAGGTTGATCTGTTTATTGCTGTCACCAATGATGACGAAGCCAATATTATGTCGGCAATGCTCGCTAAACGCATGGGCGCCAAAAAAGTCATGGTGCTAATCCAACGCCGGGCCTATGTTGATCTGGTTCAGGGGAGCGTGATCGACATTGCAATTTCACCGCAGCAGGCCACGATTTCCGCACTGCTCAGCCATGTGCGCAAAGCCGATATCGTCGGCGTTTCTTCGCTACGCCGCGGCGTCGCTGAAGCCATTGAAGCCGTAGCACACGGTGATGAAAGTACTTCAAGGGTTGTTGGTCGTTCTATCGATGAGATTAAGCTTCCCCCCGGTACAATTATTGGAGCGGTAGTACGCGGCAATGATGTCATGATCGCGAATAACAACCTGCGTATTGAGCAGGGTGATCACGTCATTATGTTCCTGACAGACAAAAAATTCATTTCTGACGTTGAGAGGCTTTTCCAACCTAGTCCTTTCTTTCTATAGTTTTCAGACATCAGCCAGATGCGTTCTTTTATCCCTTATTACTTAATGGATAATATTTTTCGGCAATTATTTCTTGAGAATGGAAAATAGAGATACATTTGGTAAACTTATTAGTGTTAGCTGGCTCAAGGAGAATAGAATGAGTTTTTTGAAAGAATTTCGCGAATTTGCGATGCGCGGCAATGTTGTCGATCTGGCGGTCGGTGTCATAATTGGTGCCGCATTTGGTAAAATCGTCTCGTCATTGGTTGCCGATATTATTATGCCGCCGCTCGGCTTGCTGATTGGAGGGATCGATTTTAAACAATTTGCCGTTACACTTCGGGATGCGCAGGGGGATGTTCCTGCTGTCGTGATGCATTACGGAGTATTTATCCAGAACATCTTTGATTTTGTCATTGTGGCATTTGCAATTTTTATGGCAATCAAACTGATGAACAAACTGAATCGGAAAAAAGAAGAGGCTCCGGCTACACCGCCAGCTCCGTCAAAAGAAGAAGTGCTACTGAGCGAAATTCGTGACCTGCTAAAAGAACAGAACAATCGTTCTTAATCAGACGATAAAAGCAGAAGGCCAGTGGTAAAAAAGTGATTCACGCTCTTGCCACTGGCCTCCCGGTCATTACGCCCCACATGTTTGTCCTTACGCTTATAGCTTCCTTTTCCCTTTTTATTCTTCTCAACTCGCTGCCTGAATAACGGGTCATGAAGAAGCGCTTCGATGGCATTATTTTGTATTTGTCCTTTGGTATGCTGATAACGACTCATAAACTCTCCAGATTAATACGACTATGATCCACACGGCATAAATCAACGTTCTCTGTGTGGGCTGTTTGCTCCTTGTTCCAGCGCTTCGAGAATTGAACAGTACACACTACTGTGGGCTGTTCCACAGCAGGCATCATTGAGACGCTGCAGTGAACGACGCATAGTTTCCAACTCTTCGATACGTGATTCAACGTCATTTAAACGCGCCTGGACGATCCCTTTTGACTCCTGACAGGTATGATGCTCTGGATCAATACGGATCGAAAGTAGCTCGCGGATCGATTCCAGAGTAAAGCCCAACTGCCTGGCATAACGAATAAACCGAAGCCTTTGCAGATCATTGTCTGAATAAAGGCGAAATCCCCCTTCTGTACGCACATCATGATCCATCATCTGCTGCTTTTCATAGTAACGGATGGTATCAGGCGTAACATCAGCCAGCTTTGCCAGTTCACCGATGCGATACATCATTACCTCTCGTTAATTTTATCCAGCAATCGATCCGCATAATCACCGCGCAAGAAATCAGTGTTCAGCCCAGCCTGGCGAAGCTTTAACTCAAGTAATAACAAGCGGCGACTCAATTCCGTATATCGGCTATCGTTTTCCTGAACCGTTTTAAGTAAGTCAGCAAGCTCAACGGCTTCTTTTCTCTGCTCCAGTTCAGGAGGTAAACATCCCGCGTTTTTAAGTAAGCGATAACCAGCCCGCAGCTCAGGAGGGACATGCGAATCATCATCCAGGGTTAACGGTTCCCCGCAACCAGCAAGATTATCAAATTCACCTTTGTTCTGAGCATCAAGGATATGGCGCTCTGCCCACTGATCCAGTAACCACATGACACGGCTCCGAGGATGAACAAAAATAATACAGGTATTGTAGTGAAGCACAGCTTTTGTGGATATAAAAAAACCCGCCGGAGCGGGTTTTTTTACGTTACTGTAGATTACTCTGCAGCAGCTTCTGCTTTCGATTCAGAGCGATCAACCAGCTCGATGTATGCCATCGGTGCATTGTCGCCTGCGCGGAAGCCACACTTCAGAATGCGAGTGTAACCACCGGCGCGGCTCGCGAAACGCGGGCCCAGCTCGTTAAACAGTTTTGCCACGATCTCATTATCACGAGTACGGGCGAATGCCAGACGACGATTAGCAACGCTATCAGTCTTGGCAAGAGTAATCAGCGGCTCAACTACGCGACGCAGTTCTTTCGCTTTCGGCAGGGTCGTCTTGATGATTTCATGACGAACCAGCGAACCAGCCATGTTACGGAACATAGCCTGGCGATGGCTGCTGTTGCGGTTCAGTTGACGACCACTCTTACGATGGCGCATGACCTTATCCTTCTCAGTAAAACCTTAACCTGTGATCCGGTTACTCGTCAGCAATGCTTGCCGGTGGCCAGTTTTCCAGGCGCATGCCCAGTGACAGACCACGAGAAGCCAGCACGTCTTTAATCTCAGTAAGAGATTTTTTACCCAGGTTCGGCGTTTTCAGCAACTCAACCTCGGTACGCTGTACCAGATCACCGATATAGTGGATAGCTTCTGCCTTGAGGCAGTTAGCAGAGCGGACAGTCAATTCGAGATCGTCAACAGGGCGCAGCAGGATCGGATCGAATTCTGGTTTCTCTTCTTTCACTTCCGGCTGACGTACATCACGTAAGTCAACGAAAGCTTCCAGTTGTTCTGCCAGGATGGTTGCCGCACGACGAATCGCCTCTTCAGGATCGATTGTGCCGTTGGTTTCCATTTCGATGACCAGCTTGTCCAGGTCGGTACGCTGTTCTACACGCGCTGCTTCAACATTGTAGGCAATACGCTCTACAGGGCTGTAGCATGCGTCGACCAGCAGACGGCCGATTGGGCGCTCATCTTCTTCCGAATGAATTCGGGCAGAAGCCGGCACATAACCGCGACCGCGCTGAACCTTGATACGCATGCTAATAGACGCGTTCTCATCGGTCAGGTGGCAGATCACATGTTGCGGCTTGACGATTTCGACATCCCCGTCATGGGTAATGTCGGCTGCGGTCACAGGGCCAATGCCAGATTTGTTCAAAGTAAGGATGACTTCATCTTTACCCTGAACTCTCACCGCCAGCCCTTTCAGGTTGAGCAGGATTTCAAGGATATCTTCCTGAACGCCTTCTTTGGTGCTGTACTCATGAAGTACACCATCAATCTCAACCTCGGTCACCGCGCAACCCGGCATCGATGAGAGCAGAATACGGCGCAGTGCGTTACCCAGAGTATGGCCGAAGCCACGCTCTAAAGGTTCAAGGGTCACCTTGGCGTGCGTCGAACTCACTTGCTCGATATCGACCAGGCGCGGTTTTAGAAACTCTGTCACAGAACCCTGCATTGTGTCCTCTCTTTGGTACTAAGCTTTACTTAGAGTAAAGCTCGACGATCAGGTGTTCGTTAATGTCCGCAGACAGATCAGAACGCTCAGGCTGACGCTTAAACGTACCTTCCATCTTGCCAGCATCAACTTCCAGCCAGGTTGGCTTTTCACGCTGCTCAGCCAGCTCCAGAGCGGCTTTCACGCGAGATTGCTTTTTCGCCTTCTCACGAATGCTAACAACGTCATTCGCTTTAACCTGATAAGAAGCGATGTTAACAACACGACCGTTTACCATGATAGCTTTGTGGCTAACCAGTTGACGTGATTCAGCACGAGTCGCGCCGAAGCCCATACGGTATACAACGTTGTCCAGACGACCTTCCAGCAGAGCTAACAGGTTTTCACCGGTGTTGCCTTTCAGACGTGCTGCTTCTTTATAATAGTTACGGAACTGACGCTCCAGCACACCGTACATACGGCGAACTTTTTGCTTTTCACGCAACTGCACACCATAGTCAGACAGACGCGGTTTACGCGCACCGTGCTGGCCAGGAGCTTGTTCAATTTTACACTTGGTATCGATCGCGCGAACGCCGGACTTAAGGAATAAGTCGGTGCCTTCACGACGGCTCAGCTTGAGCTTAGGACCCAAATATCTTGCCATTTTCTTTCTCCAACAAACCTGGAAACGAACGCGTTATACGCGACGTTTTTTCGGCGGACGACAACCGTTATGAGGGATCGGAGTCACATCAGTAATGTTAGTGATGCGGAAACCAGCGGCGTTCAGTGCACGAATAGTAGATTCGCGACCTGGACCCGGACCTTTGACCATAACTTCCAGATTCTTGATGCCGTATTCTTTTACGGCTTCAGCGCAACGCTCTGCTGCAACCTGAGCTGCGAACGGAGTGGATTTGCGGGAACCACGGAAACCGGAACCACCGGCTGTTGCCCAACCCAGCGCGTTACCCTGACGATCGGTAATGGTAACGATGGTGTTGTTAAAAGAAGCATGGACATGAGCCACGCCATCAGAGACTTGTTTTCTTACACGTTTACGTGCACGAACTGGTGCCTTTGCCATTATTCAATCACCCCGATTATTTCTTGATCGGTTTACGCGGACCCTTACGGGTACGTGCGTTGGTCTTAGTACGCTGACCGCGAACCGGAAGACCACGACGATGACGCAAACCACGATAGCAACCAAGGTCCATCAGACGCTTGATGCTAAGGGTGATTTCACGGCGCAGATCACCTTCAACGACAAATTTACCTACTGCTTCACGCAGAGAATCAATTTGCTCTTCAGACAGCTCACTGATCTTAACATTTTCAGCGATACCCGTGTCAGCGCAGATGGCTTTAGAACGGGTCTTGCCGATACCGAAAATTGCAGTTAAAGCGATTACGGTATGTTTGTGATCAGGAATGTTAATGCCTGCTATACGGGCCACTATGCACTCCTACTATTTAATATGTACGCACCATGCTGAAAAGCCCGTTTTCAGGATACTCAAATGGAAACGTACAGACATACAAAAGATTGGCTGGCTAATCTAGCCAGCTCAACCCAACTTTGCAAGAAAAATATGCGAATAAATCAGCCTTGGCGCTGTTTATGCTTTGGCTCGGCACTGCAAATCACACGGATGACACCATCACGCTTAACGATTTTGCAGTTACGGCATAATTTCTTGACGGAAGCACGAACTTTCATTTTTACTCTCCGTAACTTCTCGGGCGACCAATTAACGGCCGTAGCCTTTCAGGTTCGCCTTCTTCAATGCAGACTCATACTGACTGGACATCATCAGAGTTTGCACTTGAGCCATAAAGTCCATAATCACGACAACAACGATAAGCAGTGAGGTCCCACCGAAGTAGAACGGTACTTTCATTGCATCACGCATGAACTCCGGGATCAGGCAGATAAAAGTAATGTACAACGCGCCAACCAAAGTCAGGCGGGTCATTACTTTATCGATATACTTCGCCGTTTGCTCTCCCGGACGAATTCCTGGTACAAATGCACCGGACTTCTTCAGGTTATCTGCTGTTTCACGCGGATTGAAAACCAACGCCGTGTAGAAGAAACAGAAGAAGATGATTGCAGACGCATAGAGTAACACATAAAGCGGTTGCCCAGGCTGCAAATACAGCGAAATTGTTGTCAGCCAGTTCCAACCAGTACCGCCCCCGAACCATGATGTGATGGTTGCCGGGAACAGGATAATACTGGAAGCGAAGATTGCCGGGATTACCCCTGCCATATTCACTTTCAGCGGCAAATGTGTGCTCTGTGCAGCATAGACACGACGACCCTGCTGACGTTTCGCGTAGTTAACCACAATGCGACGTTGACCACGTTCAACAAAGACAACAAAGAACGTCACTGCAAATACTAATACTGCAACCAACAGCAACAGGAGGAAGTGCAGGTCGCCTTGACGCGCTTGCTCAATAGTATGGCCAATGGCTGGCGGAAGTCCCGCAACAATACCGGCGAAGATAATGATTGAGATACCGTTACCGATACCGCGCTCTGTAATCTGTTCGCCCAACCACATCAGGAACATGGTTCCTGTAACCAGACTAACAACAGCGGTGAAATAGAATGCAAAGCCCGGATTAATGACCAGGCCCTGCATACCAGGCATATTCGGCAGACCGGTAGCAATACCGATCGACTGGAATATCGCCAATACCAGAGTACCGTAGCGGGTGTACTGGCTGATCTTACGACGACCAGACTCCCCTTCTTTCTTCAATTCAGCTAACGGCTGATAAACAACCGTTAACAGCTGGACAATAATCGACGCCGAAATATACGGCATGATACCCAGAGCAAAGATAGAAGCACGGCTGAGAGCACCACCAGAGAACATGTTAAACATTTCAATGATGGTGCCTCGCTGTTGCTCAAGCAGTTTGGCAAGGACAGTGGCATCGATACCAGGGATCGGAATAAAAGAGCCAATACGGAACACAATCAGCGCACCGATTACAAACAGCAGTCTGCGTTTCAGTTCGCCAATCCCACCTTTGGCACTTTGAAAATCTAATCCTGGTTGCTTAGCCATCTGCTACTTATTCCTCAATTTTACCGCCAGCAGCTTCGATAGCAGCACGAGCACCTTTCGTCACGCGCAGGCCACGAACAGTTACCGGACGAGAGACTTCACCAGACAGGATCACTTTCGCGAACTCGATCTGGATACCGATAATGTTAGCCGCTTTCAGCGTGTTCAGGTCGATTACATCGCCTTCAACGTGAGCCAGATCAGACAGACGAACTTCTGCAGTGATCATCGCTTTACGAGAAGTGAAACCGAATTTCGGCAGACGACGGTACAGAGGCATCTGACCACCTTCGAAACCGCGACGTACGCCACCGCCAGAACGTGAGTTCTGACCTTTGTGACCACGACCACCGGTTTTACCGAGGCCAGAACCGATACCACGACCCAGGCGTTTACCCGCCTTTTTGGAGCCTTCGGCCGGAGACAGAGTATTTAAACGCATCTCTTACTCCTCAACTTTAACCATGAAGTAAACCGCGTTGACCATACCACGAACAGCAGGAGTATCCTCGCGCTCTACGGTGTGACCAATACGACGCAGACCCAGGCCAAGCAGCGTTGCCTTGTGTTTCGGCAGACGACCGATTGCACTGCGGGTTTGAGTAATTTTAATAGTCTTTGCCATGGTTTATTTCCCCAGAATTTCTTCAACGGATTTACCACGCTTGGCAGCGACCATTTCTGGAGAATTCATATTTTCCAGGCCATCAATAGTTGCACGAACCACGTTGATCGGGTTGGTGGAACCATATGCTTTAGCCAGAACGTTATGAACCCCAGCAACTTCCAGAACAGCGCGCATTGCGCCACCGGCGATGATACCGGTACCTTCGGAAGCTGGCTGCATGAATACACGAGAACCCGTGTGAACACCTTTAACCGGGTGCTGCAGGGTGCCGTGGTTCAGCGCGACGTTAATCATATTGCGACGGGCTTTTTCCATCGCTTTCTGGATCGCTGCTGGAACTTCACGCGCTTTACCGTAACCAAAACCAACGCGACCGTTACCATCGCCAACGACAGTCAGAGCTGTGAAGGAGAAAATACGACCACCTTTAACGGTTTTAGATACGCGGTTTACCGCGATCAGCTTTTCCTGCAGTTCGCCAGCTTGTTTTTCGATGTGAGCCATCTTACACCTCTACCTTAGAACTGAAGGCCAGCTTCACGGGCAGCATCTGCCAGTGCCTGGACACGACCATGATATTGGAACCCGGAACGGTCAAAGGACACATCTTTGATGCCTTTTTCCAGAGCGCGTTCAGCAACAGCTTTACCCACAGCTGCTGCCGCGTCTTTGTTACCGGTGTACTTCAGTTGTTCAGCGATAGCTTTTTCTACAGTAGAAGCAGCTACCAGAACTTCAGAACCGTTCGGTGCAATTACCTGTGCGTAAATATGACGCGGGGTACGATGTACCACCAGGCGAGTTGCGCCCAGCTCCTGGAGCTTGCGGCGTGCGCGGGTCGCACGACGGATACGAGCAGATTTCTTATCCATAGTGTTACCTTACTTCTTCTTAGCCTCTTTGGTACGCACGACTTCGTCGGCGTAACGAACACCCTTGCCTTTATAAGGCTCAGGACGACGGTAGGCGCGCAGATCTGCTGCAACCTGACCGATCACCTGCTTATCAGCGCCTTTCAGCACGATTTCAGTCTGAGTCGGACACTCTGCAGTAACACCTGCTGGCAGCTGGTGGTCAACCGGGTGAGAGAAACCTAAAGACAGGTTTACTACATTCCCTTTAACCGCTGCACGATAACCTACACCAACCAGCTGCAGCTTCTTAGTGAAGCCTTCGGTAACACCGATAACCATTGAGTTCAGCAGGGCACGCGCGGTACCAGCCTGAGCCCAACCGTCTACGTAACCATCACGCGGACCGAAGGTCAGTGCATTATCTGCATGTTTAACGTCAACAGCATCGTTGAGAGTACGAGTCAGCTCGCCGTTTTTACCTTTGATCGTAATAACCTGACCGTTGATTTTTACATCAACGCCGGCAGGAACAACGACCGGTGCTTTAGCAACACGAGACATTTTTTCCTCCGATTAGGCTACGTAGCAGATAATTTCGCCACCAAGACCAGCCTGGCGCGCTGCACGATCGGTCATAACACCTTTAGAGGTAGAAACAACCGCGATACCCAGACCCGCCATAACTTTCGGCAGCTCATCTTTACGTTTGTAGATGCGCAGACCTGGGCGGCTGACACGCTGAATGCTTTCTACAACAGCTTTACCCTGGAAATACTTAAGCGTCACTTCCAGTTCCGGCTTGGTGTCGCCTTCAACTTTAAAATCTTCAATAAAACCTTCTTCCTTCAGCACGTTGGCAATTGCCACTTTCAGCTTGGAGGAAGGCATGGTGACCGCAGCTTTGTTCGCGGCCTGACCGTTACGGATACGGGTCAGCATATCCGCGATCGGATCTTGCATGCTCATCTGTCTTTACTCCCGTGATTCAATTGGTGACAATTACCAGCTAGCCTTTTTCAGACCCGGGATTTCACCGCGCATAGCGGCTTCACGGACCTTAATACGGCTCAACCCGAATTTCCGCAGGAAACCATGCGGACGACCTGTTTGACGGCAGCGATTACGCTGACGAGACGGGCTGGAATCACGCGGCAGAGTCTGCAGCTTGAGAACGGCGTTCCAACGATCTTCGTCAGAAGCGTTCACATCAGAGATGATAGCTTTCAGTTCAGCGCGTTTCGCGAAGAATTTATCAGCTAAAGCCACGCGTTTTACTTCGCGTGCTTTCATTGATTGCTTAGCCATTAAGTAACCCTACCTTACTTGCGGAACGGGAAGTCAAAGGCAGCCAGCAGAGCGCGGCCTTCTTCATCAGATTTCGCAGTAGTGGTAATGGTAATATCCAAACCACGAACGCGGTCGACTTTATCGTAGTCGATTTCTGGGAAGATGATCTGCTCACGGACACCCATGCTGTAGTTACCACGACCATCGAAAGACTTAGCGGACAAGCCACGGAAGTCACGAATACGCGGTACAGCAATAGTGATCAGGCGCTCAAAGAACTCCCACATGCGTTCGCCACGCAGAGTTACTTTACAGCCGATCGGATAGCCCTGACGGATTTTGAAGCCTGCAACTGATTTGCGTGCTTTGGTGATCAGCGGTTTTTGACCGGAGATTGCTGTCAGATCGGCTGCTGCGTTATCCAGCAGTTTCTTGTCAGCGATCGCTTCACCAACACCCATGTTCAGGGTGATCTTCTCGACCCGAGGGACTTGCATGACAGAATTGTAGTTAAACTCGGTCATGAGTTTTTTAACTACTTCGTCTTTGTAGTAATCATGCAGTTTCGCCATCGTACTACTCCAAATTACTTGATAGTTTCGCTGTTAGACTTAAAGAAACGGACTTTTTTACCGTCTTCAAATCTAAAGCCTACACGGTCAGCCTTGCCGGTTGCCGCATTGAAGATTGCAACGTTAGAAACCTGAATAGCGGCTTCTTTTTCAACGATGCCACCCGGTTGGTTCAGAGCCGGAACCGGCTTCTGGTGTTTCTTAACCAGGTTGATACCTTCAACAATGACCTTGCCGGAAGACAGGACATTCTTAACTTTACCGCGCTTACCTTTATCTTTACCGGTTAACACGATAACTTCGTCATCACGACGGATTTTCGCTGCCATGATTCGCTCCTTAGAGTACTTCTGGGGCCAGAGAGATAATTTTCATGAACTTCTCGGTGCGAAGTTCACGAGTTACCGGCCCAAAAATACGCGTACCGATGGGCTGCTCGCTGTTATTGTTCAGAATAACGCATGCATTACCATCGAAGCGAATGACAGAACCGTCCGGGCGACGAACACCCTTCTTGGTGCGCACCACTACCGCCTTCAGCACATCACCTTTTTTGACCTTACCACGCGGAATTGCTTCTTTGATGGTGATCTTGATGATGTCGCCTACGCCTGCGTAGCGACGGTGCGAGCCACCCAGAACCTTGATACACATTACGCGACGTGCACCGGAGTTGTCGGCGACGTTCAGCATAGTCTGTTCTTGGATCATTTTAGTGCTCCGCTAATGTCAACTACTACTGAGACCCAAAAATCAGGTCGTTAAAAAAGCCCCATATCGGGGGCGCGGCATTATAACACCGCAAATCAGATATGGGTAGAAAAAATAAACGGCCCATCACTGAGCCGTTTATTCGTTGAGAGCAGGTACTGTATTACAGAACCGCTTTCTCTACAACGCGAACCAGAGTCCAGGACTTAGTCTTGGACAGCGGACGGCATTCGCGGATTTCAACCTTGTCGCCGATACCGCATTCGTTGTTCTCGTCATGTACGTGCAGTTTGGTCGTACGCTTGATGAATTTGCCGTATACCGGGTGTTTCACCATACGTTCGATAGCAACAACAATGGATTTCTCCATTTTGTCGCTAACCACGCGACCTTGCAGAGTACGGATTTTATCGGTCATTACGCACCCGCCTTCTGAGTCAGTAAAGTCTTAACGCGTGCAACATCACGACGCACTTGCTTCAGCAGATGAGTCTGTTGCAGCTGGCCACTTGCAGCCTGCATACGCAGGTTGAACTGCTCACGCAGCAGGTTCAGCAGCTCAGCGTTCAGCTCTTCAACGCTTTTTTCACGCAGCTCTTTTGCTTTCATTACATCACCGTCTTAGTTACAAAGGTGGTTTTGATCGGCAGTTTCGCTGCTGCCAGGCCGAATGCTTCACGGGCCAGCTCTTCCGGTACGCCGTCCATTTCATAAAGGACTTTACCCGGCTGAATCAAGGCAACCCAATACTCCACGTTACCTTTACCTTTACCCATACGAACTTCCAGCGGCTTCTCGGTGATCGGTTTGTCCGGGAACACTCGGATCCAGATCTTACCTTGACGCTTAACTGCACGGGTCATAGCACGACGTGCTGCTTCGATCTGACGGGCAGTCAGACGACCACGGCCAACAGCTTTCAGACCGAAAGTGCCGAAGCTAACATCCGTACCCTGCGCCAGACCACGGTTGCGGCCTTTATGCACTTTACGGAATTTTGTACGCTTTGGTTGTAACATCAGCGACGCTCCTTATTTACGGCCTTTACGCTGCTGCTTTTTAGGTTGAGCAGCCGGTTCCGGTTGTTCAACAGCAGCCATACCACCCAGGATCTCACCTTTGAAGATCCATACCTTAACGCCGATTACACCGTAAGTGGTGTGCGCTTCAGAGGTGTTGTAGTCGATGTCAGCACGCAGAGTGTGCAGCGGTACGCGACCTTCGCGGTACCATTCGGTACGTGCGATTTCCGCGCCGCCCAGACGGCCGCTAACTTCAACTTTGATCCCTTTAGCGCCCAGACGCATTGCGTTCTGTACAGCACGCTTCATCGCACGACGGAACATAACGCGACGTTCCAGCTGAGAAGTGATGCTGTCAGCAACCAATTTAGCGTCCAGTTCAGGCTTACGAACTTCGGCAATATTGATCTGTGCAGGCACGCCAGCGAGATCCGCTACGACCTTGCGCAGTTTTTCTACGTCTTCGCCTTTCTTACCGATAACGATACCCGGACGAGCTGTATGAATAGTCACACGAATGCTCTTAGCCGGACGCTCGATAACGATGCGAGATACAGACGCTTTCGCCAGTTCCTTCGTCAGGTACTGACGTACTTTAAAATCGCTGTCCAGGTTGTCAGCGAATTCTTTGGTGTTCGCAAACCAGGTAGAGTTCCATGGTTTTACAATACCCAGGCGAATACCATTAGGATGTACTTTCTGACCCATTGCTAGTCTCCAGAGTCTCAGCGATCGGACACAACCACAGTAATGTGGCTGGTGCGCTTCAGGATGCGATCTGCACGACCTTTAGCACGCGGCATAATGCGCTTCATGCTTGGGCCTTCGTCTACGAAAATTTTCGCAACTTTCAGATCATCAATGTCAGCGCCATCGTTGTGTTCAGCGTTAGCAATGGCAGATTCCAGTACTTTCTTGACCAGTACAGCCGCTTTCTTATTGGTGTAGGTCAGAATATCCAGGGCCTGCGACACTTTCTTACCGCGAATCAGGTCAGCAACAAGGCGAACCTTCTGAGCAGAAGAACGAGCATGGCGATGTTGAGCTAAAGTTTCCATCTCTTCCTCCTACCTTATTTCTTCTTCGCTTTTTTATCAGCAGCGTGGCCGCGATAAGTACGAGTCGGTGCGAATTCACCCAGTTTGTGACCAACCATTTCGTCGGTTACAAATACCGGAACGTGCTGACGACCATTATGGACAGCGATGGTCAAACCGATCATGTTAGGAAAGATCGTTGAACGACGGGACCAAGTGCGCAGGGGCTTCTTGTCTCCGCTTTCCACCGCTTTCTCTACCTTCTTCAGCAAGTGCAGGTCAATAAAAGGACCTTTCTTGAGAGAACGTGGCATGGCTTATCCTCTAAAATTATTTGCTACGGCGACGTACGATGAATTTATCAGTACGCTTGTTGCTGCGGGTCTTCTTACCTTTGGTCTGTACGCCCCACGGAGTAACCGGGTGCTTACCAAAGTTACGACCTTCACCACCACCATGTGGGTGATCGACTGGGTTCATCGCGGTACCGCGAACGGTCGGACGAACACCACGCCAGCGTGCAGCACCTGCTTTACCCAGAACGCGCAGCATATGCTCAGCATTGCCAACTTCGCCCAGAGTTGCACGGCACTCTGCTTCGACTTTACGCATTTCACCAGAACGCAGACGCAGGGTGACATAAGCACCATCGCGCGCAACGATCTGAACGTAAGTACCCGCAGAACGCGCCAGCTGACCGCCTTTACCTGGTTTCATTTCTACGTTATGAACGGTAGAACCAACCGGGATGTTGCGCATCGGCAGGGTGTTGCCTGGTTTGATTGCAGCATCAACGCCAGACTGAATCTGGTCGCCAGCTTTCAGGCCTTTCGGGGCCAGGATGTAACGGCGCTCGCCATCTTTGTACAGAACCAGCGCGATATTCGCGGAACGGTTCGGATCGTACTCAAGACGTTCAACAACTGCCGGGATACCGTCTTTGTTGCGTTTAAAGTCAACAATACGGTAGGCCTGTTTGTGACCACCACCGATATGACGAGTGGTGATACGGCCATTGTTGTTACGACCACCGGATTTGCTGTTTTTTTCAATCAGCGGAGCAAAAGGTTTGCCCTTGTGCAGCTCAGGGTTAACCACTTTAACAACGTGGCGACGACCCGGAGATGTCGGTTTACATTTAACAACTGCCATTGTATTACTCCTCCGACTTACTCAGCGCCGCCAACGAAGTCCAGGTTCTGGCCTTCTTTCAGGGTGACGTAAGCTTTTTTCCAGTCGCTACGACGACCGATACGCTGTCCGTGACGTTTAACTTTCCCTTTAACAACCAGGGTGTTAACGACTTCGACTTCGACTTCAAACAGTTTCTGCACAGCAGCTTTGATTTCTGCTTTGGTCGCGTCTTTAGCAACTTTGAGAACGATGGTGTTGGTTTTTTCCATCGCAGTAGACGCTTTTTCAGAAACGTGCGGTGCGCGCAGCACCTTCAGCAGACGTTCTTCACGAATCATGCCAGCATCTCCTCAACTTGCTTAACAGCATCAGCAGTCATTACGACTTTGTCGAAGGCGATCAGGCTAACCGGGTCGATACCAGTTGCATCGCGTACGTCAACCTTGTGCAGGTTGCGCGCAGCCAGGAACAGGTTCTCGTCCAGCTCACCGGTGATGATCAGCACATCTTCCAGAGCCATGTCTTTCAGTTTCTGAGCCAGCAGCTTAGTTTTCGGCGCTTCTACAGAGAACTTCTCGACAACGATCAGACGATCCTGACGTACCAGTTCGGACAGAATGCTTTTCAGCGCGCCGCGGTACATCTTCTTATTAACTTTTTGACTGTGGTCCTGCGGACGAGCAGCGAAGGTCACGCCACCAGAACGCCAGATCGGGCTCTTGATAGAACCAGAACGGGCACGGCCAGTACCTTTCTGGCGCCACGGTTTTTTACCGGAGCCAGTGACTTCAGCACGCGTCTTCTGAGCACGAGTACCCTGACGAGCACCAGCTGCATAAGCAACAACAACCTGGTGAACCAGCGCTTCGTTGAAATCACGACCGAAGGTAGTTTCGGAAACAGTCAGCGCGCTCTGCGCGTCTTTCAATACTAATTCCATTGCTATCCCCTTACGCCTTCACAGCTGGTTTAACGATCAGGTCGCTACCGGTTGCACCCGGGACTGCGCCTTTAACCAGCAGCAGGTTGCGCTCAGCGTCAACACGTACTACGTCCAGGCTCTGAACGGTTACACGTTCGTTACCCAGCTGACCTGCCATTTTCTTGCCTTTGAACACTTTGCCCGGAGTCTGGTTCTGACCGATAGAACCCGGAACGCGGTGGGACAAGGAGTTACCGTGAGTCGCGTCCTGGGTACGGAAGTTCCAGCGCTTAACGGTACCAGCAAAACCTTTACCTTTAGAGGTACCGGTTACGTCAACTTTTTTAACATCAGCAAACAGCTCAACGCTAATATTCTGACCTACGGTGAATTCTTCGCCGTCAGCAAGACGGAATTCCCACAGACCACGGCCAGCTTCAACGCCAGCTTTAGCGAAGTGACCCGCTTCCGGCTTGGTTACACGGTTAGCTTTTTTAGCACCAGTGGTAACCTGAACAGCGCGGTAGCCATCGTTAGCCAGATCTTTAACCTGAGTAACGCGGTTTGCTTCAACTTCGATTACGGTTACTGGGATAGAGACGCCATCTTCAGTGAAGATGCGGGTCATACCCACTTTTTTACCGACTAAACCAATCATTGTTTCAACCTCTCAATCGCTCGATGACCTGATTAACCCAGGCTGATCTGCACGTCTACACCGGCAGCCAGGTCCAGACGCATCAGAGCATCAACGGTTTTCTCGGTTGGCTCAACGATGTCAACCAGACGCTTGTGAGTGCGAATTTCGTACTGATCGCGCGCATCTTTGTTGACGTGCGGAGAGATCAGAACGGTAAAGCGCTCTTTGCGGGTCGGCAGCGGGATCGGACCACGGACTTGCGCACCAGTGCGCTTAGCAGTCTCGACGATTTCCGCGGTTGATTGATCGATCAGACGATGATCAAACGCTTTCAGGCGGATACGGATTCTTTGGTTCTGCATGAGACCAGAGCTCCAATTATTTTATAAACGAAAATGATTACTCCTCGAACCCATTACGATTGATGGGAGAGTGTAACCGTTCTTACGTAGCCCCCCGATTGGGAGCATTGTTAGATAACCAAATCGGCTACCTAAGGTTCAGATTGAACCTACCGTCGATTAAGACAGGCCCGCGCATTATACGCAAATCTCAGACTGACGCAAGCGCTGCGTAGATATTAATCACCTGCCCGGTAATGCGAGCCGCTATCCACAATATGTTCGCTGGTTTTGCTTTGCGCTTTTTCTTCTGGAGGAACCGCATAACGACATCACGTCTGCGTTGTGCTGCGCGATCATTTTCGCGATGGTGGCCACAACGTATTAGATGGAGTAATCGATGCTAACCGCCCTCCCCTTCCTGATTGTCTATTTTACTTTATCGATACTGCTTTGGATCTCCGATCAGCGAACCGGGTTGCTGCCTGACCGGTTTACCTGCCCTCTCCTGTGGAGTGGGTTGCTTTATCACCAGTGCTGTTTATCGGCAGGACTGCCTGAAGCCGTGTGGGGCGCAATGGCAGGCTACGTGGTACTGGCGTTTCTTTACTGGATTTATCGCTGGCTATATCACAAGGAAGGGCTTGGCTATGGTGATGTAAAATTCCTTGCCGCGCTGGGCGCCTGGCACGGTTGGCAATCCTTACCTGTTCTGGTTTTTCTGGCTGCTCTTTTCGCCTGTGTCTTCACGTTAGTACTGTTCATAAGGAGGGGAAAAGCGGTACTAAAAAACCCGCTGCCTTTCGGGCCATTCCTGGCGACTGCGGGTTTTATCGTTAGTGGGCAAACGCTTCTGGCGGGAATACTCAGTCTTCCACTTTAATCTGCGATTGCAGATAATTCGGCAGACCAATTTTACCGATGAGATCCAGCTCAGTTTCAAGCCAGTCGATATGCCCTTCTTCATCCGCCAGAATTTCAATCATCATATCCCGGCTAACATAGTCATGGACAGTATCGGCGTAAGCAATAGCCTCACGCAGGTCTTTTGCTCCTTCCAGCTCTAGCCGAAGATCTGACTGCAGCATCTCTTCGACATCTTCACCAATTCCCAGCTTGCCAAGATCCTGCAAGTTTGGGAGCCCCTCAAGAAACAAAATACGCTCAATATATTTATCAGCGTGTTTCATTTCATCGATGGATTCATGGTATTCGACATCATTGAGACGAGTGAGCCCCCAGTTTTTAAACATACGGGCATGGAGAAAATACTGGTTGATTGCGACAAGCTCATTTCCCAATAGTTTATTGAGATAATTTATGATTTTAACATCACCTTTCATTTTATAGTCCCTCCGCTTCCACTCTTAGAGCGTAGATGGGGCTACCGGGATGTCAAAAAAAAAGTGTCGCTCAGGCGGTCTCTTTAAACTCTGGCACTTGTGTTAATTCATCCTGCATCACTTCTCGCACCGCACGGATGCATTTACCACATTGATTTCCAACGGGAATAAATTTACGCAATTGCTGAAATGATTGAGGGTGAAACTGACGTACAGCCTGACGAATTTTTTTATCACTTACACCATTACACAAACAAACGTACATAATCGCCCCCGTTCAATTTCTGCGCAAAGTGTAAATGAGAATAGTTATAATTACAATAGAGGAAATACGTTTATATACAGCAGATACGTATAAAAATTGCGACTAAATATGACTCTCTTTCTATGATGAGTAGGTATAAGGGATAGCAAAAAGGGCGCCGAAGCGCCCTTTTCAATTCAAAACTAATTAACGAGTAATTAGCCCAGAACTTTCGCTACAACGCCTGCGCCAACGGTACGGCCACCTTCACGGATTGCAAAACGCAGACCGTCGTCCATCGCGATCGGGTGGATCAGGGTAACAACCATTTTGATGTTGTCGCCCGGCATTACCATCTCTACGCCTTCCGGCAGTTCGATGGTGCCAGTCACGTCAGTGGTACGGAAGTAGAACTGCGGACGGTAGCCTTTGAAGAACGGAGTATGACGGCCGCCTTCGTCTTTGGACAGAATGTACACTTCAGATTCGAACTTGGTGTGCGGCTTGATTGAGCCCGGCTTAGCCAGAACCTGACCACGTTCGATTTCTTCACGTTTGATACCACGCAGCAGAACACCCACGTTCTCACCGGCACGGCCTTCGTCCAGCAGTTTGCGGAACATTTCTACGCCAGTACAGGTTGATTTCTGCGTGTCTTTGATACCAACGATCTCAACTTCTTCACCTACTTTGATGATACCGCGCTCTACACGACCGGTAACAACGGTACCACGACCGGAGATGGAGAATACGTCTTCGATCGGCAGCAGGAACGGCTTATCAATCGCACGCTCTGGTTCCGGGATGTAAGAATCCAGGTAGCCAGCCAGTTCGATGATTTTCGCTTCCCACTCTGCATCGCCTTCCAGCGCTTTCAGAGCAGAACCACGAACGATCGGGGTGTCGTCGCCCGGGAAATCGTACTGAGACAGCAGCTCACGCACTTCCATCTCAACCAGTTCCAGCAGCTCTTCGTCATCAACCATGTCGCATTTGTTCAGGAACACGATGATGTACGGAACGCCTACCTGACGACCCAGCAGGATGTGCTCACGGGTCTGCGGCATCGGGCCGTCAGTCGCAGCAACAACCAGGATCGCGCCGTCCATCTGCGCAGCACCGGTGATCATGTTTTTAACATAGTCGGCGTGGCCCGGGCAGTCTACGTGCGCGTAGTGGCGAGTCGGGGTGTCATATTCAACGTGAGAAGTGTTGATGGTGATACCACGTGCTTTTTCTTCCGGCGCGTTATCGATCTGGTCGAAAGCACGAGCGGCACCGCCGTAGGTTTTAGCCAGTACGGTAGTGATGGCAGCAGTCAGGGTAGTTTTACCATGGTCAACGTGGCCGATAGTACCGACGTTGACGTGCGGTTTTGTACGTTCAAATTTTTCTTTAGACACGGCTATATTCCTTACTATAGTGCTCTCACCTTCGGAGAGAGCACGGGACTTGGGTTTTAATCCTGTGGATTATTTACCACGGGCTTCAATAACGGCCTGAGCAACGTTGTTCGGCGCATCATCATACTTCAGGAATTCCATGGTGTATGATGCACGACCTTTGGTCAGAGAACGCAGCTGAGTTGCATATCCGAACATTTCAGACAGCGGAACTTCAGCGTGGATCTTAACGCCAGTAACTTCAGATTCCTGACCGCGCAGCATACCGCGGCGACGGCTCAAGTCACCAATAACGTCACCAGTGTTCTCTTCCGGCGTTTCTACTTCAACCTTCATGATCGGCTCAAGCAGAACGGGTTTTGCTTTCTTAAAGCCTTCTTTAAAGGCAATAGACGCAGCCAGTTTAAACGCCAGTTCAGAGGAGTCAACGTCGTGGTAAGAACCGAAGTGCAGACGCACGCCCAGATCAACTACCGGGTAACCCGCCAGCGGACCCGCTTTCAGCTGTTCCTGGATGCCTTTATCAACGGCCGGGATGTATTCGCCAGGGATTACACCGCCTTTAATGTCGTTGATGAACTCATAACCTTTCGGGTTAGAACCCGGCTCCAGCGGGTACATGTCGATAACAACATGACCGTACTGACCGCGACCACCAGACTGCTTAGCGTGTTTACCTTCGATATCAGTAACTTTCGCGCGAATCGCTTCACGGTAAGCAACCTGAGGTTTACCGACGTTCGCTTCAACGTTGAATTCACGCTTCATACGGTCAACGATGATGTCGAGGTGCAGCTCACCCATACCGGCGATAATAGTCTGGTTAGACTCTTCGTCAGTCCATACGCGGAATGACGGGTCTTCTTTAGCCAGACGGCCCAGAGCCAGACCCATTTTTTCCTGGTCAGCTTTGGTTTTCGGCTCAACGGCGATGGAGATTACCGGCTCCGGGAATTCCATACGTTCCAGAATGATCGGCGCATCCGGGTCACACAGGGTGTCACCGGTGGTAACGTCTTTCAGACCGATTGCAGCAGCGATGTCGCCCGCACGAACTTCTTTGATCTCTTCACGTTTGTTAGCGTGCATCTGAACGATACGACCGAAACGCTCACGCGCCGTTTTCACGGAGTTCAGTACAGTATCGCCAGAGTTAACCACACCAGAATACACGCGGAAGAAGGTCAGGTTGCCCACGAACGGGTCGGTAGCGATTTTGAACGCCAGTGCAGAGAAAGGCTCATCATCGCTCGCGTGACGCTCAGCCGGCGTGTCTTTACCGTCGTCCAGGATACCGTTGATCGCAGGTACATCAACCGGGGATGGCAGGTAATCAATTACCGCATCCAGCATCGCCTGAACACCTTTGTTCTTAAATGCAGAACCACAGGTTACCAGGATGATTTCGTTGTTCAGAACACGCTGACGCAGAGCATTTTTGATCTCGGCTTCAGTCAGTTCTTCACCACCCAGGTATTTTTCCATCAGCTCTTCAGAAGCTTCAGCTGCAGATTCGATCAGGTTCTGGTGCCATTCGTCAGCCAGATCCTGCATGTCAGCCGGGATATCTTCGTATTCGAAGGTAACGCCCTGATCTGCATCATTCCAGTTGATAGCTTTCATTTTCACCAGGTCAACAACGCCGGTGAAACCTTCTTCAGCACCAATCGCCAGCTGCAGCGGAACCGGGTTCGCGCCGAGACGGGTTTTGATCTGACTAACAACTTTCAGGAAGTTCGCGCCCATGCGGTCCATTTTGTTAACGAACGCAATGCGCGGAACTTTATATTTGTTTGCCTGACGCCATACGGTTTCAGACTGCGGCTGAACACCACCAACTGCGCAGTAAACCATTACTGCACCATCAAGCACACGCATGGAACGTTCTACTTCGATTGTGAAGTCAACGTGCCCCGGGGTGTCAATGATGTTAACGCGATGTGGTTCATACTGCTTAGCCATACCAGACCAGAATGCAGTAGTCGCTGCGGAGGTGATAGTAATACCACGCTCCTGTTCCTGCTCCATCCAGTCCATGGTGGCAGCGCCGTCATGAACTTCACCGATTTTGTGGTTTACACCGGTGTAGAACAGAATACGTTCGGTAGTAGTAGTTTTACCGGCGTCGATGTGCGCACTGATACCGATGTTACGGTAGCGTGCGATGGGTGTTGTACGAGCCATTTGATTCCTCGTTTATTTCTTTAGGCGCTCAATTAAGTTATCCAGAACGGGCGACTTATCTGAAGCGCCCGCCTGGTGACTATGACTCCGAAGGGATTACCAACGGTAGTGTGCGAACGCCTTGTTGGCTTCGGCCATACGGTGAACGTCTTCACGTTTCTTAACTGCAGTACCTTTGTTGTCTGCAGCATCAGTGAGTTCGTTCGCCAGACGCAGAGCCATGGATTTATCACCACGTTTACGAGCAGCTTCAACGATCCAACGCATTGCCAGGGCATTACGACGAACCGGACGGACTTCAACTGGAACCTGATAAGTCGAACCACCAACGCGGCGAGACTTAACTTCGACAGTCGGGCGCACGTTATCGAGCGCAACTTCGAAAGCTTCCAGTTCAGATTTACCAGAGCGCTGAGCCAGGGTCTCCAGCGCGCTGTATACGATTGCTTCTGCAGTAGATTTTTTACCATCTACCATCAGGATATTGACAAATTTAGCCAGCAGTTCTGATCCGAACTTCGGATCTGGCAGAATTTTACGCTGACCAATGACGCGACGACGTGGCATGGAAATACTCCGTTGTTAATTCAGGATTGTCCAAAACTCTACGAGTTTAGTTTGACATTAATATAAAACGTTTGGCCTTACTTAACGGAGAACCATTAAGCCTTAGGACGCTTCACGCCGTACTTGGAGCGAGCTTGCTTACGGTCTTTAACGCCGGAGCAGTCAAGCGCACCACGAACGGTGTGGTAACGAACACCCGGGAGGTCTTTAACACGACCGCCACGGATCAGGATCACGGAGTGCTCCTGCAGGTTGTGACCTTCACCACCGATGTAGGAGGTGACTTCGAAACCGTTAGTCAGACGCACACGACAAACTTTACGCAGTGCGGAGTTCGGTTTCTTAGGAGTGGTAGTATATACACGAGTACATACGCCACGTTTCTGCGGGCAGGCTTCCAGCGCCGGCACGTTGCTCTTTGCAACTTTGCGCGCGCGTGGTTTGCGTACCAGCTGGTTAATTGTTGCCATTAAATAGCTCCTGGTTTTAGCTTTTGCTTCGTAAACACGTAATAAATCGCCTCATATAATATGAGGACGCAGAATTTTAGGGCGGTGCCGAAAAGGTGTCAAGAAATATACAACGATCCCACCGTTACCAGGCTAACTGCCCTGGATGTTTGGCGATGAGCCTGACGAAATCAGTATAGCTAACTCTGACGACACTGTCCGCAATTTGCCCCGTCAGCCCGCGGGCCTCAATATCGTCTTGCAGAGCGTAGAGAGTTATGGGGGCAGATTGCAGTATTTCAACAAAACGGCCTCCAGCGATGGCCGCAACAACCCCGTCTGAGAGCAACAACAGATCGTCCCCCTCTTTAATCAAGCGGAGCATTGTCGAAATATCGGTATGCCAGGGTGATGCGCTTAGTGTGTGGAGCATACGAGCCTCAAAAACGCAGTATCACGCTGAAATCATCAAGCCGGGCGCGTAACGCCTCTGGCTCCAGCCATTCGCCATCCACAACCAATGGCGTTGTCGGATTCAGGCCGCGTTCACGCCCTGAAGCGGCACAGAACCAGCACTGATTGATGTCGTACAGCGATAGCAGTTTAAAGGTGGAGATATAATCACGCGCCAGAACTGCGGCAGGCCGCTGCCCAGGCAGTAGCTGAAATAAACCATCGCCGACGAAGAAAACGCCGATCTCTTCCGTCAGGGCTGAAGTGGCCAGCAGGGCGTCCAGCCCCTCTCTTCCCGAGGCAGAGCCGTGTGGTGCGGAGGAAAAAATAAAGGCGACGCGCTTCATCAAAACTGCACCATGCGATCACAGGTTAACGCGGCTTCCGCCAGCGCGCCCAGCCCGCTCAAGGTAAATCCTGGCTGCAAATTATGCGCAGGCAGCTCAAGCTGCCGGGCCTCCTGTTCATCGGTCACTCCGCGACGTAAAGCGGCGGCGACACAAATATGCAAGGAGACAGCATGTTCGTCATGCAGAACCTGCCACGCCCGAACCAGATCAAACTCATCGCTGGCAGGCGCCGTCAGTTGATTCGCGTTGTAGACACCTTCACGATAGAAAAAGATGCTGATCAGTTCGTGACCTTCCTGCAAAACGGCGCGGGCGAACTGCAGCGCGCTACTGGCCTGTTGCGTACCATAAGCAGGCCCAGTCACCGTGATAGCAAAGCGCATTACTTATCCAGCCCCTGGAAATCCCCGCTTTTGAACTGGCGAATGTAGAGATATACCGTGTGCTTCGAGATATTCAACCGATCGGCAACCTGGTTAATGGCATCCTTGATATCAAAGATCCCTTTCTCGTAGAGATTCAATACGATCTGACGGTTTTTGGCATTGTTAGAAACGTTACGGTCGGCATTCACCTCTTCGATGGTGAACTCAAGCGTCTGGGCAACCAGGTCGTCTACTGATGAGGCAAAATTAACCTGAGAGTTCACTTCCGTCGTTTCCGGCGGAATAAAGGTGCTCATGATCTGCGAGAAAGGCACATCAAGGTTCATGTTAATACATAACAGACCAATAACCCGGTGCTCGCGGTTGCGAATAGCAATCGTGACCGATTTCATCAGCACACCGCTTTTGGCGCGAGTAAAATAGCATTTGGAAACGCTGCTATCGGCTCCTGTCATATCATGCAACATGCGCAACGCAAGGTCAGTAATGGGCGAGCCAATTTGACGACCGGTGTGCTCACCGTTAGCGATACGAATGGCGGAACATTTTAAGTCCTGCAATGAATGCAGTACGATTTCACAGTGGGAACCGATGAGCATCGCTAACCCGTCCACTACCGCTTCATAGGATTTGAGGATATCGAAGTCAGTCTGGTCAAAAGGACGTTGATCCAGTAAATCAAGCTCACTGGTCTCATTGGTTAAAAGCGACCTGGACATGAAAAAAAGCACTCCTTTTCAGGAGCCTGTCGTTATTGTCAGGGCAGGCTCATCATCATTATTAATCTGTCTAAAGTAATACAGCGCCTGAGGTTCTTTCCAGTCTTAATTATATCTGTCTGCAATAAAAAAGCCGCCGCCCCTGAAGGCGGCGGCTTAAATCAGATTACTTCTTAGCGTCAGCGGCTGGTGCTTCAGCAGCGGCTTCCGGTTTAGCATCGTCTTTCGGTGCCGGTTTGATATCCAGCAGTTCTACGTCAAACACCAGCGTAGAGTTAGCCGGGATACCCGGAACGCCTGTTTTGCCGTAAGCCAGATCCGGTGGAATGACCAGCTTGATTTTGCCGCCTTTCTTGATGTTTTTCAGGCCTTCGGTCCAGCCAGGGATCACGCCGTCCAGACGGAAAGAGAGCGGCTCGCCACGGGTGTAGGAGTTATCAAACTCTTTACCATCGATCAGCGTACCTTTGTAGTTGACCACAACAGTATCGCTATCTTTCGGCGCATCACCGGTACCGGCTTTCTCAATTTTGTACAGCAAACCAGATTTAGACGTTTTCACCCCTTTCTCTTTTGCAAAGGCATCGCGGTAAGCTTTACCTTTAGCCGCATTTTCAGATGCGTCTTTTTCCATTTTCTGCTGAGCGGCGGTTTTTACACGGGTTTCAAACGTCTGCAGAGTCTGTTCGATCTCCTGGTCGGACAGTTTGCTCTTATTGGCAAACGCGTCCTGCACACCGGCGATCAGCTGGTCTTTATCCAGTTTGATGCCCAGTTTCTCTTGTTCTTTCAGGGAGTTTTCCATGTAACGTCCCAAGGATGCACCCAGCGCATAAGCAGATTTCTGATCGTCATTTTTGAATGCCGATTTGCTGTCCGTTGCAGGGGTCGCTTTCGCTGCGGTATCAGCCGCAAATGTCAGCGGTGCATTCAGGGCGACGGCCATTGTGGTCGCCAGCAGCGTTACTTTAAACAGTGATTTCATCCATTTCTCCAGGGCCGGGGCATCTCACCCCAAGGTTATCGTAAAAAACAAAAAACGTACTATAGAACGTTGCCGAACAAATCTATATACAGACGTGCCTGAATATCGACTCATTTAGGACTATTTTTGTATGAATTAGTTTCCTGTCGCGCCCAACGATGCTGCGCGAATGCTGAAACTTCAGTAGAATCCGCCCGCAGGATCAGACAGAAGAGGTTACTCATGCACGATTGCACTTTAGAGACTCGCCTTGCCGAGCTGGAAAGCAGGCTGGCGTTTCAGGAAATCACTATTGAAGACCTCAACAAGACCGTTACCGCCCATGAGATAGAAATGGCCAGAATGCGCGAACATATGCGCCTGATGGTGGAAAAGCTGAAGGCCACTCAACCGTCACACATGGCTTCACAGGCAGAAGAAACGCCGCCGCCCCACTATTGAGACACAAAAAAAGCGGGTCTCCCCGCTTTTTTATTGCAGAGTGCTAGCGCGACGGAATTAGTGGCAACCGCAGCCGCCGTGACCGCCGCAACCACCTTTGCCATGATCGTGATCGTGGCCACCGCAGCACCCGTCATGGTCGTGGTCATGATCGTGGTCGTGACCATGAGCGCCGTGTACATGACCATGCTCCAGCTCTTCAGCCGTTGCTTCGCGAATCGCGACCACTTCAACGTTGAACTTCAGATTCTGGCCGGCCAGCATGTGGTTACCGTCGACAACAACGTGTTCGTCACCCACTTCGGTAATTTCAACCGGCACTGGCCCCTGATCGGTTTCAGCCAGGAAGCGCATGCCAACCTGCAGTTCATCAACGCCCATGAAAACGTCTTTAGGCACGCGCTGAACCAGGTTTTCGTCGTACTGGCCGTACGCGTCGTTAGCGCCGACTTCTACGTCGAATTTGTCGCCCACTTCGTGACCGCCCAGCGCATTTTCCAGGCCGGAAATCAGGGAACCGTGACCATGCAGGTAGTCCAGCGGCGCGCTTACCGGAGACTCATCAACCAACACACCGTCTTCTGTACGTACCTGATAGGCCAGGCTGACCACCAGGTCTTTTGCTACTTTCATGATATCTCCTGAGCATGGGAAGAATAGTGGCGCAGATTGTAGCGGAATTCTGCAGCCGTGTACCCTCTAGCTTAAAAAAAGCCGCCCGATAACGCTAGTCCGGATGAAAAATGCCTATCACTTGCTCTTCTTTGCGTACATGCTCACGGACCGCTTTATCCGCCTCACGCATCTGGTGACCGCACTTAACACACTCAACAATATCGACATTATTCTCACGCCACATCGCCAGCGAATCCAGAGCCTGGCACGCCGGACATTTCGCGCCGGCAATAAAACGTTTACGCACCGCCATACCCTTTACCTTTTATTCAAACTCGTCCCAGCCATCTAACTGCCGGCTCTCTTTTTGCATCTCTCGCTGAAAGATCTCCTCCAGCTCGCGCCGGGCTTCCCGCACGCGGGACACCTGAAGCGTATCACTCTGCACCGGCACTAACTCGCGCAGCATTCGCATATCAAGACGCCGAAAGTGCAACTGCGCGCGCTGCGCCTGATGAGGATGCATACCTATCGAGATAAGCGCTTTGCGTCCTAACTCCAGCGCACTGGAAAACGTTTCGCGCGAGAATTGCGTCACTCCGGCCTGCAGCAGTTCATGTGCTTCAACGCGTCCCCGCGCGCGCGCCAGAATATGCAGATGTGGAAAGTGTTGTTGACATATTTCCACCAGCTTCATGGTATCTTCCGGCTCGTTACAAGTAATCACAATCGACTGCGCATCTTCCGCCCCTGCCGAGCGCAGGAGTTCCAGTTGCGTGGCGTCGCCAAAATAAACTTTATAGCCATATTTGCGCATCAGATTCACCGCGCTGATATCGCGCTCCAGCACCGTAATGCGCATTTTGTTGGCCATCAGCAGACGGCCAATCACCTGGCCGAAACGCCCAAAACCGACGATAATAACCTGCGGTTTATCGTCTTCAACCCACGGAACCTCATCCTCTTCCTCCGGCGTGTTGAATCGCCGCGACAGCACCTTATCAATCAGCCTCATCAGCAACGGCGTGGTCATCATCGACAGCGTCACCGTTACTAACAGTAGCGCCATCTGGTCGTTCTGAAACAGGTGAAGCGAAGCCGGAATCGAAAACAGCACAAAAGCAAACTCCCCGCCCTGACTCAGCACGCCAGCAAACTGTACTCGCTCCGGACGGCGTAAACCGTACACGTGCGCCAGAAGATACAGGACGCCGCCTTTCACCGTCACCAGAATCGCAACGCTGGTAATGACCCACAACAAATGGGTGTACAGCACGCCAATATTTAGCGCCATACCAACGGAAATAAAGAACAGCCCCAACAAGAGCCCTTTAAATGGCTCAATGGCGGTTTCCAGTTCATGACGGTACTCGCTTTCTGCCAGCAGGACTCCCGCGATAAAGGTCCCCAGAGCCATCGACAAACCAAGCGCCTCCATAAACAGCGCCGATCCGAGAACCAATAGCAAAGATGCCGCGGTAAAGACCTCCCGTACGCCAGAGCCGGCAATAAAACGGAATACCGGTCGCAGCAGAAAACGGCCGCCGATCAGCATCCCGGAGAAGGCCAGAACTTTCATTCCTGTTTTGATCCAATCAACATGGTCGTCGCCTGAACCGACAAGCACAGGCACCAACGCCAGGGCCGGGATAACCGCCAGATCCTGAAACAGCAATACGGAGAAGCCCAGTTGCCCTGACTCGCTGCGGCTCATCCCTTTCTCGCGCATCAGTTGCAGCGCCATCGCAGTGGAGGACATCGCCAGACCAATTCCCCCCACCACCGCGGCCCGCCACGAGAAGTCGCTAAGCATTAACAAACCACCAAGAATGAGTGCACTTAAAGCAACCTGTGCCGCCCCTACGCCAAAGATAGAGCTTCTCAGTCGCCAGAGCTTGGACGGATTCAGTTCCAGCCCAATGATAAACATCAGGAAGACGACGCCTAATTCCGAGAAGTGAAGAATTTCATCGACATCGCTAATAAATCGCAATCCCCAGGGGCCGATGGCGATCCCTGCCAGCAGATAGCCCAGTACAGCGCCAATTCCTAATCTCGCCGCCAGCGGTACCGCCACCACGGCGGCAAAGAGAAATAATACGCCTGCCAGTAATAGATCAGCTCCCGCCATTTGAACCTCCCCCCGTAACAGGGCTCGCCAGCCAGTCGCCATAAGCGCGGGCGCGGCTTTTCAGTTCGTCGGGAGCCTGACGCCGCGCCCAGTAGACGATGATTGGATTCATCCAGTGCATACGGCACATACCGGCTGTCAGTTCGAAAGGGCGGAGAATGTCATTCATCGGGTAACGGTAGGCATCACGTCGGTAGGCGCTCTCCGGTTCTCCGGTCGTTATCACACTGCGCCAGTACTTTCCCGCCAGTTGATTCCCTCCCGCTCCGCTGGCAAAACCGCGGCTTAACACTCTATCCAGCCACTCTTTCATTAGCGCCGGACAGCTCCAGGTATATAACGGGTGCTGGAAAACGATCACTTCATGCTGGCGCAGAAGGTCCTGCTCACAGGCGATATCGATAAAAAAATCCGGATAATGTGCATAGAGATCGTGCACGGTAACATTCGGCAGTTGTAACGCCGGTTCAAGTAAAACCCGGTTGGCCACGGAATCCTGAGATTCTGGGTGGGCATACAACAGCAAGACTTTCGCTGCCTGAGACATCTTTCCCTCCCGAACGTCTTCTGGCGGCCTGTGCAGCGGCTGCGTTCCGACGCAACCAGAATGACTTTGTGTATCATCTTCATTTTGGGCTACCATTGCGGCCCGGTTGAGCGAGCGCTTCGCTCCACACTACATTATCATAATGACAAATTAACATAGTCAGAACATACGGCGCCTTATGATTGTTTTCTCCTCGTTACAGATTCGTCGCGGCGTACGCGTCCTGCTGGACAACGCGACTGCCACTATCAACCCCGGGCAAAAAGTTGGCCTGGTGGGTAAAAACGGCTGCGGTAAATCCACGCTGCTTTCGCTGTTGAAAAACGAGATCAGCGCCGATGGCGGCTCTGCGACCTTCCCTGGCAGCTGGCAGCTGGCATGGGTTAATCAGGAAACCCCGGCGCTGCCACAGCCCGCCATTGACTATGTTATTGATGGCGATCGCGAATTCCGCAATCTGGAGGCCGCTTTGCGCGAGGCCAACGAACGCAACGACGGTCATGCTATTGCGACGATACACGGCAAACTGGACGCTATCGACGCCTGGACCGTTCGCTCACGCGCCGCCAGCCTGTTGCACGGTCTGGGTTTCAGCAATGACCAGTTGGAAAGGCCGGTAAGCGACTTTTCCGGCGGCTGGCGTATGCGCCTTAACCTGGCGCAGGCGCTGATTTGCCGCTCCGACCTGTTGCTGCTTGATGAACCCACTAACCACCTCGATCTCGATGCGGTCATCTGGCTGGAAAAGTGGCTTCGGGGTTATACCGGTACGCTGATCCTGATCTCGCACGATCGTGATTTCCTTGACCCGATCGTCGATAAGATTATCCATATCGAACAACAGACGATGTTTGAGTACACCGGTAATTACAGTTCGTTTGAAATTCAGCGCGCAACGCGCCTTTCGCAACAGCAGGCGATGTATGAGAGCCAGCAGCAGCGTGTCGCACATCTGCAAAGCTATATCGACCGTTTTCGCGCGAAAGCCACCAAGGCCAAACAGGCGCAAAGCCGCATCAAAATGCTTGAACGCATGGAGCTCATTGCTCCGGCCCACGTTGATAACCCGTTCCACTTTAGCTTCCGCGCGCCGGAAAGCCTGCCCAACCCGCTGTTGAAGATGGAAAAGATCAGCGCGGGTTATGGTGAGCGAGTGATTCTCGACTCAATCAAGCTGAATCTGGTCCCGGGTTCACGTATCGGTCTTCTGGGGCGTAACGGCGCCGGTAAATCAACGCTGATAAAACTGCTGGCCGGTGAATTACAGCCGCTGCACGGTGAAATTGCTCTGGCGAAGGGCATCAAGCTCGGCTATTTCGCTCAGCATCAACTTGAATTTCTGCGTGCGGACGAATCGCCGTTGCAACATCTGGCGCGTCTGGCGCCGCAGGAGACGGAGCAGAAACTGCGCGACTATCTTGGCGGTTTTGGCTTCCAGAGCGACAAGGTCAATGAAGAGACAAAACGCTTCTCCGGCGGCGAGAAAGCGCGCCTGGTTCTGGCGTTAATCGTCTGGCAGCGGCCAAATCTGTTACTGCTGGATGAGCCCACCAACCATCTCGATCTTGATATGCGTCAGGCCCTGACCGAAGCGCTGATAGATTTTGAAGGCGCGCTGGTGGTGGTCTCGCATGACCGTCATCTGATTCGCTCCACCACCGACGATCTTTATCTGGTGCACGATAGCAAAGTCGAACCTTTCGACGGCGATCTCGAAGACTACCAGCAGTGGTTGAGCGATACGCAAAAACAGGAAAATCAATCCCCAGCGGGATCGAAAGAGAACAGCAATAGCGCGCAGGCACGTAAAGACCAAAAGCGTCGGGAAGCCGAATTGCGTGCTCAAACCCAGCCGCTGCGTAAAGAGATTGCCCGTCTGGAAAAAGAGATGGAAAAGTTGAACGCTAAACTGGCGCTGGTCGAGGAGAAGCTCAGCGACAGCGGTTTATACGAGCAAAGCCGCAAAACAGAGCTCACAGAGTGTTTACAGCAACAGGCCAGCGCCAAATCCTCGCTTGAAGAGTGTGAAATGGCCTGGCTGGAAGCCCAGGAACAACTGGAGCAAATGTTGCAGGAGAGTTAAAGGTGGCCCACTATTCCGGTCAGACATGCTAAACGCGCAAGAGCAATGTCAAACTTCAGAGCAACGCGGGTTTCGCCTGGCCACAAGACCACATATTGGCTAACCTGCGTATTTTATGCGCGGTATAGTATGTATAAAGATTCCGAACAGCTCTGGTGCTATGGTTGATATTACCCCCACTGAAATGACGCCTCCTGAAGACGACTCGCAGCAGTTTCATCCGATGCGCGGCGTAAGCAATCGTCATTTGCAAACCATGTTGCCGCGGCTAATCCGTCGCAAGCTCCGTTTCACACCACACTGGCAGCGCCTTGAATTACCGGACGGCGACTTTGTTGATCTGGCATGGAGCGAAGATCCTTCCCAGGCGCGCCATAAACCGCGCCTGGTGGTGTTTCATGGCCTTGAGGGCAGCCTGCATAGCCCCTATGCCCACGGCTTAATCCATGCGGCGATGCAGCGTGGCTGGCTGGGCGTGGTGATGCATTTTCGCGGCTGTAGCGGCGAGCCGAACCGCAATAACCGCATCTACCATTCAGGCGAAACGGAAGATGCCACCTGGTTCCTGCGCTGGCTCCAGCGCGAATATGGCTGCGTACCGACGGCCGCGGTAGGCTATTCCCTCGGAGGCAATATGTTGGGCTGCCTGCTGGCGAAAGAAGGCGACGATATTCCCGTCAATGCCGCAGTGATCGTCTCAGCGCCATTTATGCTGGAAGCCTGTAGCTATCATATGGACAAAGGGTTTTCCCGTGTTTATCAACGCTACCTGCTCAACCTGTTGAAAGCTAACGCCGCGCGCAAGCTAAAAGCCTATCCAGGCTCGCTGCCCGTCGATTTACGTCAGCTAAAAAGCATGCGCCGCATCCGGGAGTTTGACGACAGCATTACCGCCCGGATCCACGGTTTTGCCGATGCGCTGGACTACTATCGCCAGTGCAGCGCCATGCCGCGCTTAAGCGATATCACGAAACCAACGTTGATTATTCATGCGAAAGACGATCCTTTTATGGATCACCATTCGATTCCCCCGCAGGAACAGCTTCCGGCAAATGTCGAATATCAGCTCACGGAGCACGGCGGGCATGTTGGTTTCGTCGGCGGTACGCTGCGTAAGCCAGAGATGTGGCTGGAAAAACGGATTCCGGCCTGGCTAACCCGCTGGTTAGGAGGGAAAATATGATTATTCCCTGGCAGGATCTCGATCCCGAAACGCTGGATAATCTGATTGAAAGCTTTGTATTACGCGAAGGCACCGATTATGGTGAGCATGAACGTTCGCTGACAGATAAAGTCTCTGATGTTAAACAACAGCTAAAAAGCGGAGAAGCCGTGCTGGTGTGGTCAGAACTGCACGAGACGGTCAACATCATGCCCCGCAAGCAGTTTCACGGCTAAAGCGGCGCACACTATCGTTTACCCTGGGAGTTGTTATGTCTGCCAAACATCCGGTGATTGCCGTCACGGGCTCCAGCGGCGCGGGAACCACAACCACCAGCCTCGCCTTTCGCAAAATCTTCGCGCAGTTAAACCTGCACGCCGCTGAAGTGGAAGGCGACAGCTTTCACCGCTATACCCGCCCGGAAATGGACATGGCGATCCGCAAGGCGCGGGATCAGGGCAAGCATATCAGTTACTTTGGCCCTGAAGCGAACGACTTCGGCCTGCTGAAACAGACTTTCGTTGAATACGGGCAGAGCGGCAAAGGTCAGTCGCGCAAGTATTTACATACCTATGATGAAGCCGTGCCGTGGAACCAGGTGCCGGGGACCTTCACCCCCTGGCAACCACTCCCCGAACCCACTGACGTACTGTTTTATGAAGGGCTGCATGGCGGCGTCGTTACGCCGCAGCATGATGTCGCGAGCCATGTCGACCTGCTGGTCGGCGTCGTGCCCATCGTCAATCTGGAGTGGATCCAGAAGCTTATCCGCGACACCAGCGAACGCGGGCACTCCCGTGAGGCGGTAATGGATTCCGTCGTTCGCTCAATGGAGGATTACATCAATTTCATCACCCCGCAGTTTTCGCGTACCCATCTCAACTTCCAGCGCGTTCCCACGGTGGATACCTCCAATCCCTTTGCGGCCAAAGCCATTCCTTCACTGGATGAGAGCTTTGTTGTTATCCATTTCCGTAATCTGAGAAACATCGATTTCCCCTGGCTTCTGGCCATGCTTCAGGGCTCGTTTATCTCACATATGAACACTCTGGTTGTACCGGGAGGCAAAATGGGACTGGCGATGGAGCTGATCATGACGCCGCTGGTCGAGCGGCTGATGGAAGGCAGGAAAATCAGTTAACGAATGACTCCCCCCGGTAGCGCGAACGTCTGCCGGGGTCTTGTTGGCTTACTCTTCGATCACTTCATAAGAGTGGGTAATGTTTACCGCTTTCTCCAGCATCAGCGCCACCGAGCAATATTTTTCCGCTGACAGGTCAACAGCACGAGAAACGGCAGCCTCTTTCAGCGCCTTACCGGTCACGATAAAATGCAGATTAATATGGGTAAACAGACGCGGCGCCTCTTCCCGACGTTCCGAGGTCAGCTTGACTTCACAGTTGGTGACGTTATGGCGCCCCTTCTGTAAAATGGAGACGACGTCAATCGCGCTGCATCCGCCCGCCGCCATCAGCACCATTTCCATCGGGCTGGGGGCTTTATCACCGGAATTCCCGTCCATCAGAATCTGGTGACCAGAAGCCGACTCTCCAATGAAGGTTAACCCTTCAACCCACTTCACTCGCGCTTGCATAAATTGAACTCCAGAGCTGTAATTTTCCTGACAGATTACGCGCACATAACAATTCTGGCAACGGAAGGCGACCTGGGTCATGCTGAAGCGAGACACCAGGAGACATGCAGCGAAAGCTATGCTAAAACAGTCTGGATGCTACAGTAATACATTGATGTACTGCATGTATGCAGAGGAGTTCACATTACAGGCTGCGGAAAAATTCCAGCCAGATTCCCAGGTACAGGGATTTAATACGATTGCATGCCCGGATGCCGTGTAGTGTCGGCACCCGGAGATAGCTGATAACAGAGGATAACCGCGCATGGTGCTTGGCAAACCGCAAACAGACCCTACCCTCGAATGGTTCTTGTCTCATTGCCACATTCATAAGTACCCCTCAAAGAGCACGCTGATCCACCAGGGTGAGAAAGCAGAAACGCTGTACTACATCGTTAAAGGCTCAGTGGCTGTACTCATCAAGGATGAAGAAGGCAAAGAGATGATCCTCTCTTACCTCAACCAGGGCGATTTCATCGGTGAATTAGGCTTGTTTGAAGAAGGTCAGGAACGTAGCGCCTGGGTACGTGCTAAAACCGCATGTGAAGTGGCTGAAATCTCCTACAAAAAATTCCGTCAGTTGATCCAGGTAAACCCGGATATCCTGATGCGTCTCTCTTCGCAAATGGCGCGTCGCCTGCAGGTTACGTCTGAGAAAGTGGGTAACCTTGCCTTCCTCGACGTTACCGGTCGCATCGCTCAGACGCTGCTGAATCTGGCAAAACAGCCGGATGCAATGACCCACCCCGACGGTATGCAAATTAAAATTACCCGTCAGGAAATTGGTCAGATCGTCGGCTGCTCCCGCGAAACCGTTGGCCGGATACTGAAAATGCTGGAAGATCAAAACCTGATCTCCGCGCACGGTAAAACTATCGTCGTCTACGGTACCCGTTAAGTCGGTAAAACGGCGTATTGTCTGACAATACGCCGTTTTTGTTTCCTCCCCATGTGGCGCAGGCTGATTTATCACCCGGAAGTCAACTATGCACTGCGGCAAACGCTGGTGTTATGTCTGCCAGTTGCAACGGGACTTCTTCTTGGTCATTTACAGCAGGGACTCCTGTTTTCCCTCGTTCCTGCCTGCTGCAATATTGCCGGTCTGGATACACCGCATAAACGCTTCTTTAAGCGCCTGATCATTGGCGGCTGCTTGTTCGCTGGCAGTAGCCTGATTGTCCAGCTCCTTCTGCAGCGGGAAATTCCTTTACCGCTAATCCTGACCGGGCTGACCCTGGTTCTCGGCGTTACTGCCGAAATCAGTTCGCTTCATGCGAGATTGTTACCCGCCTCGCTTATCGCCGCCAGTTTTACTCTGAGCCTTGCAGGCAATATGCCGATCCAGGAACCGTTGCTAATCTATGCACTCGGCACCCTATGGTATGGAATTTTTAACTGGTTCTGGTTTTGGCTGTGGCGCGAACAGCCGCTGCGCGAATCTCTGAGCCTGCTCTATCGGGAGCTGGCCAGTTATTGTGAAGCCAAATACAGCCTGCTGACCCAGCATACCGATCCGGCCACCTCGTTGCCGCCCCTGCTCAACCGCCAGCAAAAAGTGGTCGATCTGATTACCCAGTGCTACCAGCAGATGCATATGCTGGCGGCCAACCAGCACAGCGATCATAAACGCCTGCTGCGCGCTTTCCAGGTTGGTCTGGATCTCCAGGAGCACATCTCCGTCAGCCTGCACCAACCGGAAGAGGTGCAGAAACTGGTGGAGCGCAGCCACGCAGAAGCGGTGATTCGCTGGAACGCGCAAACCATCGCCGCTCGACTGCGCGAACTGGCGGATGATCTGCTTTACCATCGCTATCCTCAGCGCTTTCAGATGGATAAACAGATCGGCGCCCTGGAAAAGATCGCCTGGCAGCATCCGGATAACCCGGTCGGCCAGTTTTGCGCCTGGCATTTCAGTCGCATTGCCCGGGTTTTACGCACCCAGCGCCCTCTGTACTCCCGAAATCTGATGGCGGATAAAACCCGCCGCCTGCCGCTGCTACCGGCGTTGAAAAGCTATCTGTCGCTTAAATCACCGGCGTTACGTAACGCGGCGCGCATCAGCGTAATGCTGAGTGTCGCCAGCCTGATGGGCAGCGCGTTGCATTTACCAAAACCCTACTGGATTTTGATGACCGTGCTCTTCGTGACGCAAAACGGCTACAGCGCAACACGGGTGCGGATCGTCCACCGGGCTGCCGGGACATTTGCCGGATTAGTCATCGCCGGACTGACGCTGCATTTTCACGTCCCGGAAGGTTATACGCTAACCGCCATGCTCTTCATCACGCTATTAAGCTACCTGATTATTCGTAAGAATTACGGCTGGGCGATGGTCGGGTTTACCGTTACGGCGGTATATACCCTGCAACTGCTCACCCTGAACGGCGAACAGATTATTGTTGCCAGGCTGGTTGATACGCTGATTGGCTGCCTGATTGCCTTCGGCGGAATGCTCTGGTTATGGCCGCAGTGGCAGAGCGGCCTGCTACGCAAAAACGCCCACGATGCGCTGGAAGCCGATCAGGAAGCCATCCGGCTTATTCTTAGCGACGATCATCAGGCCCCTGCGCTGGCCTATCAGCGAATGCGCGTCAATCAGGCCCATAATGCGCTGTTTAACTCACTGAATCAGGCGATGCTGGAACCTGGTTTTAACACACACTATCTGGAAGATATGAAGCTGTGGGTCACCCATAGCCAGTTCATCGTCGAACATATTAATGCCATGACAACGCTGGCGCGCGAGCACAATATGCTGACGCCGGATTTAGCGCAACGTTATCTGGAGTCGTGCGAAATTGCGCTCCAGCGCTGTCAGCAACGTCTGGATTCCGATGGGCCAGGCAGCGCAGGAGATGTGAACATTATGGAAGCGCAGGATGCCGAGGTTCCCCGCGGCCCGCTCAGCGCCATGGAGCAGCATTTGCAGCGGATCCTTGGGCATCTGAACACCATGCACACGATTTCGTCGGTGGCATGGCGTCAGCGCCCACATCATGGCATCTGGCTACGGGCCGCTAAGCGCTAAGCACGCGCTCAACCGCATGGGCAAAGCGCGTCATCCCTTCGGCAATATCGCTGTCGTCAATCACCAGCGACGGCACAAAACGCATCACGTCCGGGCCGGCATTAAGTACCATCACCCCGGCATCTGCCGCGGCATACAGAAAATCACGCGCCCGGCCTTTATACTGTGGTTTCAGCTCAGCGCCGATCAACAGCCCCATCCCGCGGATATCGCTGAACAGCTCGAACCTGGCGTCAATTTGCTGGAGGTGTTTAACGAACGACGCCCGTTTAGCCGTGACCCCCTCAAGCACTTCCGGCGTATTAATCAGATCGAACGCCGCCCCGCCGACCGCGCAGGCCAGCGGGTTGCCGCCGTAGGTTGAACCATGAGAACCCGCATGGAAAGCGCTGGCGATTTCATGGGTAGTCAACATTGCGCTAATAGGGAAACCGCCGCCAAGCGCCTTAGCGCTGGTCAGAATATCCGGCGTCACGCCATAGTGCATATACGCGAACAGCGAGCCTGTGCGCCCCATGCCGCACTGTACTTCATCAAACACCAATAGTGCCTGGTGCTGGTCGCACAGTTCACGCAGCCCTTGCAGGAATTCAGGCGTTGCCGCCATAACGCCGCCTTCCCCCTGAATTGGCTCAACCACCACCGCACAGGTATGATCGTCCATCACGGCCTTCACCGCATGCAGGTCATTGAACGGCACGTGAATGATATCGGCGGGTTTCGGGCCAAAACCATCGGAGTATTTTGGCTGGCCGCCGACGGACACGGTAAACAGCGACCGACCGTGGAAAGCGTTATGGAAAGCGATAATTTTAGTTTTGTACGGATTATGACGCGTCACGGTGTAATGGCGTGCCAGTTTGAAAGCCGTTTCATTGGCTTCCGTCCCGGAGTTCATAAATACCACACGGTCAGCAAACGTCGCATCGACCAGCTTCCGGCCCAGGCGCAAAGCCGGTTCATTGGTGAAAACGTTACTGGTGTGCCACAGCTTTTCACCCTGTTCATGGAGTGCCGCCACCAGCGCCGGATGGCAATGACCGAGCGCGGTTACAGCAATACCGCCAGCGAAATCAACGTACTCTTTGCCCTGCTGATCCCATACGCGGCTACCTTTACCCTTCACCGGAATAAATTCTGCCGGTGCATAAATCGGCAAAATGACCTCATCGAATGTCGCGCGGGTGATTGCCGGTTGTTCTGTTGCCATGTCATGCCCATCCTTCTTCGTTATGCAGCGATGATTATGATAATCTAATCACAAAATATGCATAAAAAATCACTCAATGGCAACCACAAATCACCGATTGAGAAAGTTTGCCAGCAGTTGATGCCCCTGCTCGCTGAGAATACTCTCCGGATGAAACTGCACGCCCTCCAGATCAAATTCACGGTGGCGAATCCCCATAATTTCGCCCTCTTCGCTTCGGGCAGTCACCTCAAAGCATTCGGGTAACGTCAAAGGAGCAATCAACAAAGAGTGGTAGCGGGTGACGGTAAGTGGATTATTCAGCCCCTGGAACACGCCTTGACCATTGTGGCTGACAGGCGACGTTTTACCGTGCATCACTCTGACGGCCCGCACGATAGTGGCGCCGAAAACCTGCGCGATTGCCTGATGGCCCAGGCAAACGCCTAAAAGTGGGATCTTGCCGGAAAAGTGGCGAATCACCGCCAGCGAAATCCCTGATTCATCTGGCGTGCAGGGGCCCGGAGAGATAACAATTTTCGTCGGCGCAAGCGCGATAATCCCCTCCAGCGTCAGCTCATCGTTACGCCTGACCAGCACTTCCGCCCCCAGCTCACAAAAATACTGATACAAATTCCAGGTGAAAGAATCGTAGTTGTCGATAAGCAGGATCATAGCGGCTCCGGAAGTCACAAACCGGGCTATTTTACTCAGATTCGCGGTTTTCTCTTATCACTTTGCAAAAGACAGGTTGATTTATCTGGCGGGCGATACGGAGAGGACATTGCGCGAGCATCGCACCCGCGCAGGAGGAATGCTTTATGGCAGCACTTTTGCCGACAGAATAACGATAGGTTTAGACGGGACATTCTGATATGGCCCAACATTATGAGTCGGTACCTGAGAAATCTTATCCGCCACGTCCATGCCTTTTACCACTTTACCAAAGACCGCATAGCCAAAATCACGCTGACCGTGATCGAGGAAAGCGTTATCCGCAATATTGATAAAGAACTGACTGGTGGCGCTGTCGCGATCGGCGGTACGCGCCATCGCGATGGTCCCGCGGGTATTGCGCAGACCGTTATCGGCTTCATTTTTAATCGGTGGATTCGGCTGCTTTTGCTGCATTTGTTCGTTAAAACCGCCGCCCTGTATCATAAAACCCGGAATGACACGGTGAAAAGTGGTGTGGTTATAGAAACCACTGTTAACGTACTTCAGGAAATTCTCAACCGAGATCGGCGCTTTCTGGCTATTTAGCTCCAGCTCAATATTGCCCGCAGAGGTAGTCAGCAACACATGGGGATCCCCCTTTGCCGCCATGGCAGGGGAAAATGCTGAAATGGCAAAAACGGCAGCCACCGCCGCGAGAGTTGATTTGAGCATGGACATTCCTTAACGGAGCAGGATAAAAAAGCAAGTGGCTTGATTCTAAAGAGCCTTTGTCCCGTGGGCCAGCCTTTTACCTAATTTTACTTAGCTGAAACACTTGTAACGTTCCTCCCTCATTGAACGGCCAATAATAAATGTGATTTATGTCACATATAAATATGCAAAAATATTTATATTTCATAATAAACATTGCTTACATCACCCAAACGAATAAAATCTGTCCGCCCGGCGCAAAGTCAACGCGCTTTACATTTCTATTCACAGGCCAGTCATGACTAACAGCAACCGTATCAAGCTCACATGGATCAGCTTCTTCTCCTACGCCCTGACCGGCGCATTGGTGATCGTCACCGGGATGGTGATGGGAAACATCGCAGATTATTTCCATCTGCCCGTTTCCAGTATGAGCAACACCTTTACCTTCCTTAACGCCGGTATCCTGATTTCTATCTTTCTGAATGCCTGGCTGATGGAAATCGTTCCGCTGAAAACCCAGCTTCGCTTCGGCTTTATTCTGATGGTGCTGGCCGTCGCGGGGCTGATGTTCAGCCACAGCCTGGCGCTGTTCTCCGCGTCAATGTTTGTCCTGGGCCTGGTCAGCGGGATCACCATGTCGATCGGTACCTTCCTGATCACCCATCTGTATGAAGGGCGTCAGCGCGGCGCGCGTCTGCTGTTTACCGACTCTTTCTTCAGCATGGCGGGCATGATCTTCCCGATGCTGGCGGCTTATCTGCTGGCGCGCAGCATCGAATGGTACTGGGTTTATGCCTGCATCGGCCTGGTCTACGTCGCTATTTTCGTGCTGACTTTTGGCTGTGAATTCCCGGTATTGGGTAAAAAAGCCCAGCAGGACAGCCAGCCGGTGGTAAAAGAGAAATGGGGTATCGGCGTGCTGTTTCTCTCCATTGCCGCCTTGTGCTATATCCTCGGCCAGTTAGGTTTTATCTCCTGGGTGCCGGAATACGCCAAAGGCCTGGGTATGAGTCTTGGCGATGCGGGTAAACTGGTAAGCGATTTCTGGATGTCGTACATGATCGGTATGTGGTCATTCAGCGTTATCCTGCGCTTCTTTGACCTGCAGCGTATTCTGACCGTGCTGGCTGGCCTGGCGACGGTACTGATGTATCTGTTTATTAACGGTTCGCCGGAGCATATGCCGTGGTTTATCCTGAGCCTCGGTTTCTTCTCCAGCGCGATCTACACTTCGATCATCACCCTGGGCTCGCTGCAGACTAAAGTATCATCCCCTAAACTGGTCAACTTTATTCTGACCTGCGGCACCGTCGGCACCATGCTGACCTTCGTCGTGACCGGCCCTATCGTCGCCGCCAGCGGCCCGCTGGCCGCACTGCATACCGCTAACGGCCTCTATGCCGTAGTATTTGTGATGTGTCTGATCCTCGGCTTTGTTTCCCGTCACCGCCAGAACAACGCGGCTGTGGCATCGCACTAAGCCTCAGGCCCCTTTGTTCCGGCAAAGGGGCTATTTCGGCTAAAAAACAGCTCCTCTCCGCCGCTATCCGTCTGCACCCAGGTCTGCGCCAGCTGCGTTGTGGCGATCACTCTCCCCTGACGAATTGACCAGCGTACCGGAACCTGGCAGCGTACCGCTTCAAAACCATTTTCGGCAGGCAGAATCACCAGATTCGCCATATTCCCGGTCGCAATACCGTAATCGCTCAGGCCCAACGTGCGGGCGCTGTTTTCCGTCACCAGTTTCAGCCCATCGTTAATCTGCTGATAGCCCATCATCTGACAAACGTGCAGCCCCATGTGCAGCACCTGCAGCATATTGCCGGTCCCCAGCGGATACCACGGGTCAAAGACATCATCATGACCAAAACAGACGTTTATTCCCGCCGCCAGCAGCTCCTTAACCCGGGTAATTCCGCGACGCTTCGGATAGTCATCAAACCGTCCCTGCAGATGGATATTAACCAGCGGATTCGCAACGAAATTAATACCGGAAAGCTTCAGTAAGCGGAAAAGACGCGAGGTATAAGCGCCATTATAGGAGTGCATTGCGGTAGTATGGCTGGCGGTCACTCGCGGCCCGATCCCCTCTTTTAGCGCCAGGGCCGCCACGGTTTCAACGAATCGCGACTGCTCATCATCAATTTCATCGCAATGAATATCCAGCGGCAGCTGATACTTCTGCGCCAGGCGAAAAGCGATATGCAGGGATTCCACGCCATATTCCCGCGTGAACTCAAAATGGGGGATCGCGCCCACCACATCGGCTCCCAGGCGTAGCGCCTCTTCCAGCAAAGCTTCACCGTTGGGGTAAGATAAAATGCCTTCTTGCGGGAAGGCGACAATCTGTAATTCTACCCACGGCGCCACCTCCTGTTTTACCTCCAGCATCGCTTTGAGCGCGGTCAGCGTAGGATCAGAAACATCCACATGGGTACGGACAAACTGAATGCCGTTGGCAATCTGCCATTTCAGCGTTTTCCACGCCCGGGTTTTCACGTCCTCATGGCTCAATAACGCCTTACGCTCCGCCCAGCGTTCAATTCCTTCAAACAACGTCCCGGACTGATTCCAGTTCGGCTCACCGGCAGTTTGGGTCGTATCGAGGTGAATATGCGGTTCAATAAAAGGCGGAATTGCCAGTCCACCGCGGGCATTCAATACTTCATAACTTTCGCTACGCGCCTCTCTCATTGGGGTGATATCCCCGAAGCGCCCCTTGTCTATCGCTATCTGCCATAACCCTTCGCGATCGGGCAGACGAACATTCTCAATTAACCAAAGCGGCGCTGCTGTCATATCGATGGCTCCCGTAAATATTGCTGAAGGTAGGCGTAACCCGGTGTGGTTGCTTGTAGCTAGCGTTGTACATAAAAAAAGCAAAAAGGAAAAGCCAGCGTTTTCCATAACTTATAAAAACACTGATAAATCATTAGCATACCCATTAAGTGGTAGGCAAAGGTGCAATTGATTTGCATCAATAAGCGTCACGACTGAATCGTTAAGGTAGGCGGTAATAGAAAAGAAATCGAGGCAAAAATGAGCAAAGTCAGACTCGCTATTATCGGTAATGGTATGGTCGGCCATCGCTTTATTGAGGACCTTCTTGATAAATCCGACGCTGCCAATTTTGACATTACCGTGTTCTGTGAAGAACCCCGCAAAGCATACGACCGTGTCCACCTCTCTTCCTACTTCTCCCACCACACCGCTGAAGAGCTGTCTCTGGTGCGTGAAGGCTTTTATGAGAAGCACGGCGTTAACGTTCTGGTCGGCGAACGCGCCATTACGATCAACCGTCAGGAGAAGGTCATCCACTCCAGCGCGGGTCGTACGGTCTATTACGATAAACTGATCATGGCGACCGGCTCCTGGCCGTGGATCCCGCCAATTAAAGGTTCCGAAACCCAGGACTGCTTTGTTTACCGTACCATTGAAGATCTCAACGCCATTGAAGCCTGCGCCCGTCGCAGCAAACGCGGCGCGGTGGTCGGCGGCGGCCTGCTGGGTCTGGAAGCCGCTGGAGCGCTGAAAAACTTAGGCGTCGAAACCCACGTTATCGAATTTGCCCCCATGCTGATGGCAGAACAGCTGGATCAGATGGGCGGCGAGCAGCTACGCCGTAAAATCGAAAGCATGGGCGTGCGCGTACATACCAGCAAAAACACCAAAGAGATCGTTCAGGAAGGCACCGAAGCGCGTAAAACCATGCGTTTTGCCGACGGTAGCGAGCTGGAAGTCGATTTCATCGTTTTCTCTACCGGTATCCGCCCGCGTGACAAACTGGCCACCCAGTGCGGCCTGGAGGTCGCTCAGCGCGGCGGTATCGTGATTAACGACGCCTGCCAGACGTCTGACCCGGATATCTACGCGATTGGCGAATGCGCCAGCTGGCACAACCGCGTGTACGGTCTGGTCGCGCCTGGCTACAAAATGGCGCAGGTTGCCGTTGACCACATCCTCGAAACCGAAAACGCGTTTGAAGGCGCAGACCTCAGCGCCAGGCTGAAGCTGCTGGGCGTAGACGTCGGCGGCATTGGCGATGCGCATGGCCGCACGCCGGGCGCGCGTAGCTACGTTTACCTCGACGAAAGCAAAGAGGTCTACAAACGCCTCATCGTCAGCGAAGACAACAAAACCCTGCTCGGCGCGGTGCTGGTGGGCGATACCAGCGATTACGGCAACCTGCTGCAACTGGTGCTGAACGCGATTGAACTGCCGGAAAACCCGGACTCGCTGATCCTGCCGGCACATTCTGGCAGCGGTAAGCCTTCCATTGGCGTTGATAAACTGCCGGACAGCGCGCAAATCTGTTCCTGCTTTGACGTCACCAAAGGGATGCTGGTCGCCGCCATCAACAAAGGCTGCCACACCGTTGCGGCGCTGAAAGCGGAAACCAAAGCCGGTACTGGCTGCGGCGGCTGTATTCCGCTGGTTACTCAGGTTCTGAACGCCGAACTGGCGAAACAGGGTATTGAAGTGAACAACAACCTGTGTGAGCACTTTGCGTACTCACGTCAGGAACTGTTCCACCTCATCCGTGTGGAAGGCATTAAAACCTTTGAAGAACTGCTGGCGAAACACGGTAAAGGCTACGGCTGCGAAGTGTGTAAACCGACCGTCGGTTCTCTGCTGGCCTCCTGCTGGAACGAATACATTCTGAAGCCGCAGCACACCCCGCTACAGGATACCAACGACAACTTCCTGGCGAACATCCAGAAAGACGGCACTTACTCCGTGATCCCGCGTTCTGCGGGCGGCGAAATCACGCCGGAAGGTCTGGTGGCCGTAGGTCGCATCGCGCGTGAGTTTAACCTGTACACCAAAATTACCGGTTCTCAGCGTATTGGTCTGTTCGGCGCGCAGAAAGACGATCTGCCGGAAATCTGGCGTCAGTTGATTGAAGCGGGCTTCGAAACCGGTCACGCGTATGCCAAAGCGCTGCGTATGGCGAAAACCTGCGTGGGCAGCACCTGGTGCCGCTACGGCGTGGGCGACAGCGTCGGCTTCGGCGTCGAGCTGGAAAACCGCTACAAAGGCATCCGTACCCCGCACAAAATGAAATTTGGCGTCTCCGGCTGTACCCGTGAATGTGCGGAAGCCCAGGGTAAAGACGTGGGGATTATCGCCACGGAAAAAGGCTGGAACCTGTACGTCTGCGGTAACGGCGGGATGAAACCGCGTCACGCAGACCTGCTGGCGGCGGATATCGACCGCGAAACGCTGGTTAAATACCTCGACCGCTTCATGATGTTCTACATCCGTACCGCCGACAAACTGACCCGTACCGCACCGTGGTTAGATAACCTGGAAGGCGGCATCGACTACCTGAAGTCGGTCATCATCGACGACAAACTGGGCCTGAACGCGCATCTGGAAGAAGAGATGACCCGCCTGCGTGAAGCGGTGGTATGCGAGTGGACGGAGACCGTAAATACGCCGTCTGCGCAGGTTCGTTTCAGACACTTTATCAACAGCGATAAGCGCGACCCGAATGTTCAGGTGGTTCCTGAGCGTGAACAGCATCGTCCGGCGACGCCGTACGAACGCATTCCGGTAACTCTGGTGGAGGAAAACGCATGAGCCAGTGGAAAAACATCTGCAAAATCGATGACATTCTGCCGGAAACCGGCGTCTGCGCGCTGTCAGGCGAAAAGCAGGTCGCCATTTTCCGTCCATATCACAGCGACCAGGTGTTCGCGATCAGCAACATCGACCCGTTTTTTGAGTCCAGCGTGCTGTCGCGCGGGTTGATTGCCGAGCATCAGGGCGAACTGTGGGTTGCCAGTCCGCTGAAAAAACAGCGTTTCCGTCTGAGTGACGGTCTGTGCATGGAAGATGAAAGCCATTCCGTCGCGCACTACGAAGCTCGCGTGAAAGACGGCGTGGTGCAACTGCGCATTTGATGAATCTGGAGGCGCAACGCCTGGTACTGAACGCGTCAGTCAGGCAGCCTGACGACAATGGAGGCTCACCGGCCGTGAATTACTCTCGGGAATACTTTGTCCGGTATCGTATTCATGGGATCAGGTTATTGGTATGCTACGACAAAAGCGGAGCCCCGGCTCCGGAAAAATAAACAGGAGTCTGTTTTAGCAGGTTTGAATACGCGCTGTGCGCCCCCCCTTCTCACGTACACGCGGCACGTGAGAAGGGTTTGCCACGCTCGCCCTGCGAGGCGTTCGAACGAGCAAACAAGATAACCTGACAAGCCAGAAAGGCTGCAGCCAATAATTTAAGAGGTAATGTCGTGGACCATTTGCCTATATTTTGTCAATTACGCGATCGCGACTGCCTGTTAGTCGGCGGCGGCGATGTCGCCGAGCGTAAAGCCCGTCTGTTGCTGGACGCGGGCGCCAGATTAACGGTCAATGCGCTGGATTTCATCCCCCAGTTCCAGGTGTGGGCCGATTCACACAGGCTGACCCTGGTGAAAGGCGAGTTTAACCCCGCCCTGCTCAATAACTGCTGGCTGGCTATTGCCGCTACCGACGACGAAGCGGTCAATCAGCAGGTTAGCGATGCGGCGGAAGCCCGGCGAATATTTTGCAACGTGGTGGACGCGCCTCAGCAAGCCAGCTTTATCATGCCGTCGATTATCGATCGCTCGCCGCTGATGGTTGCCGTCTCATCTGGCGGTACCTCACCGGTACTGGCTCGTCTGCTGCGCGAAAAGCTGGAGTCGGTTTTGCCGTTACATTTGGGTCAACTGGCCCACTACGCGGGCCAGTTGCGTTCCCGGGTGAAGAAACAGTTTGCCACCGTCGGGGAACGGCGGCGCTTCTGGGAAAAACTGTTTGTTAACGACAGGCTGGCGCAATCTTTGGCCAATGAAGATCGTCAGGCCGTGGTGGATACTACGGAACAGTTGCTGACTGAACCGCTGGATCATCGCGGCGAAGTCGTTCTGGTTGGCGCAGGGCCCGGTGACGCAGGGCTACTCACGCTAAAAGGGCTACAGCAAATCCAGCAGGCGGATGTGGTGGTTTATGACCGCCTGGTTTCCGACGATATTATGAACCTGGTGCGCCGCGATGCCGACCGGGTGTTTGTCGGCAAACGCGCAGGCTATCACTGCGTTCCGCAGGAAGAGATTAACCAGATTTTGCTGCGTGAAGCCAGGAGCGGGAAACGCGTAGTTCGGCTGAAAGGCGGCGACCCGTTTATCTTTGGTCGCGGCGGTGAAGAGCTGGAAACCCTGTGTCAGGCAGGGATTCCTTTCTCCGTCGTGCCGGGCATTACCGCCGCCTCCGGCTGCTCGGCTTATTCCGGTATCCCTCTCACCCATCGTGATTATTCTCAGGGGGTGCGTCTGGTCACTGGTCATCTCAAGACCGGTGGCGAACTGGACTGGGAAAACCTGGCGGCCGAAAAGCAAACGCTGGTGTTCTATATGGGCCTGAATCAGGCGCCCGCTATCAGGGAAAAACTGATAGCCCACGGTATGGCGGCCGACACGCCTGCAGCAATTGTTGAGAACGGTACGGCGGTAACTCAGAAGGTGGTCACCGGTACCTTAGAACAGTTGGATCTGCTGGCTCAGCAGATGGCCAGTCCGGCGCTGATTATCGTGGGCCGCGTGGTCGGTTTGCGCGATAAGCTGAACTGGTTCTCAAACCACTAATCTTTCCGCTCATCCATAGTAAAAAGCCGGATGCATCGCACCCGGCTTTTTTATTTCGTTGCGACCATCAAGATGGCTCAGGGTTTAGCAACAAACCCAATCGCTTCGTAGACTGCTTTCAACGTCACGGAAGCGCGAGCGCTGGCTTTCTCCGCGCCCTCTTTCATCACCTGATTCAGGAAGGCTTCGTCACTACGGAACCGGTGATAGCGCGCCTGCAGCTCGGTCAGCATACCAGAAACCGCTTCTGCCACTTCCCCCTTCAGATGACCATACATCTTGCCTGCAAAATGCTGTTCCAGCTCAGGGATACTCTGACCGGTGACCGCCGAGAGGATATCCAGCAGGTTGGAAACGCCCGCTTTATTTTCAATATCGTAACGAACAACCGGCGGCTCGTCAGAGTCAGTAACCGCACGTTTGATTTTTTTCACTACCGATTTCGGATCTTCCAGCAGGCCGATAACGTTATTACGGTTATCGTCTGACTTGGACATCTTTTTGCTCGGCTCCAGCAGAGACATCACGCGTGCGCCGGATTTCGGGATAAACGGTTCCGGTACTTTAAACACGTCGCCGTAAATAGCGTTGAAGCGCTGGGCGATATCTCGGCTCAGTTCCAGATGCTGTTTCTGATCTTCGCCGACCGGTACCTGGTTGGTTTGATACAGGAGAATATCGGCAGCCATCAGCACCGGATAGTCAAACAGACCGGCGTTAATGTTTTCCGCGTAACGGGATGATTTATCTTTAAACTGGGTCATCCGGCTCAGCTCGCCGAAATAGGTGTAGCAGTTCAGCGCCCAGCCCAGTTGTGCATGCTCCGGCACGTGGGACTGCACGAAGATGGTGCTTTTTTCCGGGTCAATGCCGCACGCCAGGTACAGCGCAAGCGTATCCAGCGTAGCTTTACGTAGTTGCTGCGGATCCTGGCGGACGGTAATCGCATGCTGATCAACGATGCAGTAAATGCAGTGGTAATCGTCCTGCATGTTTACCCACTGACGCAGCGCCCCCATATAGTTGCCAATGGTCAATTCACCGGAGGGCTGTGCGCCACTAAAAACGATGGGCTTAGTCATTTTTTATTCCTGAGTCTCACTGAACGGTAGCCCGAAAGCAGGCAAAAGTTCATTAAATTGGTCAAAGATATAATCCGGCTCGCTCAGTGAAATCGGCTCGCCGTAGTTGTAGCCGTAAGTCAGGCCGATTGAACAGCAACCTGCCGCTTTCGCCGCCTGAATATCATTGCGTGAATCGCCGACAAACAGCAGCTCAGCCGGTGTCAGCCCCAGTTTTTTGGCCACCAGAAGCAACGGATCGGGATGTGGCTTCTTGTTCTTCACATCATCACCGCCAATCACCACGCTAAAATAGCTGGCGATATCCAGCGCCCCCAGAATCGGCGCGACAAACGGCGTTGGCTTATTGGTCACCAGCGCCAGCGGCAAGCCTTTAGCATGCAGCCTGGCAAGCGTATCCGCTACATTCGGGAACAGAAAGCTTCCCTCTTCCGCGGTTTCTGCATAGTAGCGGTCGAACAACTTACGCAAAATAGCCTGCTGTTCGCTCTGCGGAATATCATCATGCTCGACGGAAGGTTTGCCCTGCGCGGCACGCAGCGTCGTACGCTCCTGACGTGCCCAGGCCAAAGCCCGTTGCATCAAAACATCCGCGCCGTTGCCAATCCAGGTCACAACGCGCGCCTCGCCCGCCATCGGGAGTTCCAGCGCATACAACGCGTTATCAACGGCAGCGGTCAATCCCGGCGCGCTGTCCACCAGCGTCCCATCAAGATCAAACGCCACGCCGCGAATGGTTTGTAACTTATCCATGGCTAACCTTTGCTAATTCGCTACGCATTTGATCAATCACTTTTTTGTAGTCAGGCTGATCGAAAATAGCCGATCCGGCCACAAACATATCTGCACCGGCTTCGGCAATCTCTGCAATATTATTGACTTTTACGCCGCCATCAACTTCCAGACGAATATCGTAGCCCGACGCATCGATACGGCGACGAACTTCACGCAGTTTATCAAGGGTATGAGGAATAAAAGACTGACCGCCAAAGCCCGGATTCACGGACATCAGCAGAATGACATCCAGCTTATCCATCACGTAATCAAGATAGCTTAGCGACGTCGCCGGATTAAACACCAGCCCCGCTTTACAACCGTGCTCTTTGATGAGCTGTAGCGTGCGGTCAACGTGCTCAGAGGCTTCAGGGTGAAAGGTAATAATGCTGGCGCCCGCGGCGGCGAAATCAGGGACGATACGGTCAACCGGCTTAACCATCAAATGCACATCAATAGGGGCGGTGATACCGTAATGACGCAGCGCTTTCAGCACCATAGGACCAATAGTCAGATTTGGCACATAGTGGTTGTCCATCACGTCAAAGTGCACAACATCCGCACCCGCGGCCAGCGCACTGGCGGTATCCTCGCCCAAACGAGCAAAATCTGCCGACAGAATCGAAGGGGCAATCAAATACTGCTTCATCCGCATCTCCTTGAAATTTATTAGGTCTTGGGCGGACAGTACAGAGCCAGAAGCTCGTCCACCTTCTTACGTGTCCCACCGTTACTGCTGATGCTGCGGCGAACCTTCACGATATGCGTCTCAGCGGCATTTTTATACCACTCCTGAGTCAGCGGCGTACGATGGTTTGAGATAAGCACAGGAATACGCTTTTTCATCAGCGATTCCGCCTTTTTCGCCAGTAATTCCTGCTGTTGCTCACTAAAGCTATTTGTATGATAGGCCGTAAAATTCGCCGTTGACGACAGGGGGGCATACGGTGGATCGCAATAAACAACCGAGCGATGATCCGCACGTTTCATACAATCTTCATAAGACTCACAATGAAACTCTGCATGCTGTGCTTTCTCCGCGAAATGGTACAGTTCAGCCTCTGGAAAGTAAGGCTTTTTATAGCGGCCAAACGGCACATTAAATTCACCGCTCAGGTTGTAACGGCACAGGCCATTGTACCCATGGCGATTCAGATACAGGAACAGCACCGCCCGACGCAACGGCTCCTCGATTTGATTGAATTCATCACGAAACTGGTAGTACCGTTCTGCGACGTTGTTCTCAGGAGTAAACATTTCGCGCGCCGCCGCAACGTACTCATCGGTTTGCAGTTTGACCAGCTTATACAGACTGATCAAATCACTATTGATATCAGCGAGGATATAACGCGAAAAATCGGTATTCAGAAATACCGATCCGGCCCCCACAAAAGGCTCAATCAAGCATTCGCCCTGCGGCAAGTGCTTCTTAATATCATCAAGCAGGGGGTATTTCCCCCCCGCCCATTTCAGAAAAGCGCGATTCTTTTTCATGCTGCCTAACTAATTACACATTCTCCGGCTGTGGAGAAAGCTCCGACAGCATCCTGCGCTTCAGACTACACTGCGGCATTATTTCAGGTCAGACTGAACCTGGTGCAGCGGTTTCGCCCACGGGTTCTTTGCCTGTACATCTGCCGGCAGAGTGGCAACGGCTCGCTTCGCTTCATCTTTCGAAGCATAAATTCCGCTCACCAGAACATACCACGGCTGACCGTTACGCGTAGTCTCATAGACAACATATTTGTTCAGCTTCTCTTTCTTCGCCCAATTGTTGAGATTGTTGTAGTTAGAGGAGCTACTGAGCTGCAGAGTATAGTGACTGGATGGCGCAGACTTCATCGCGCCAATGTCACCCGTACTTTTCCGGGCTGCGGTAGTCGCTGCAACCGCTGCTGGCTGAGCCGGTTTCGTCTGCGCGGAGGCCGCAGGCTTAGTCGGCTGGGCCGCTGGCGCTTTTACAGGCGCTGCGGCGGCAACGCTTTCTACACGCTTCGGCTGAATCACCACCGGTTTCGGCTCAGCCGGCGCTTTCACCTTAGCCTGCTTTTTAGGCTCTATCACCGTATGCTTACGCTCAGCCCGACGCGGCTCCGCTGCCGTCTGACGTTCCACTGTTGCCTGCCGAGGTGCGTTACCATTACGGATCGGAGCGACCGTAGCGGGTTCAGTTGGCAACGTAGAATCCGCTACCACGCTATCAATCTGGCCCTGCTGTTGGGTCAGCGCGCTGTTCAGGTCACCCTGAACCTCAACACGTTGCTGCCCTTGCGGTTCTGTGGTTGTCGGGGCCTGCGGGTTAGAAGCGACTGGCGGCAGAGAGACGTCCTGCGGTTGCGAATTGTTCGCCACTGTCGCATCCTGCGCGGCAGGTTGGGCATGATTATCCTCAACACCGGACAAATTGATGCTCTTCTCGCCAGAAGCCGTTTGCTCACCAGATGAAGAGGAAGGTGATTTCAACGCCGACCCAACGCCAACAATCAGCAGCAGAAGGACGAGTATCCCCACGCCCATCATAATGTACTGACGGGAAGCAGGTTTAGCCGGCGCCTTCTTACGCCTGCGCGGACGACGTTCAACCTGAGGCGTTTCGCCACCGTCATCATCCGGCTCCAGATCCTCGTCATACTCTTCATATTGTTCTTCATCGTGCGCGCGGCGTGTTCTACTGCCGCGGGTCGGACGATTATCGTCAGCATCATCAATATCAAGATCATCAAAATTGATTTGCGGATCGGCATCACGCTCTGCTGACTGACGAGAACGACCAGTACGACGATCGTTGCGATCGGCTTTCATATCGTCTTCTGGCTTTAATTCATCCATTTAACACCCCACTAAAAGGCTTATGCTCACGACTATTGCATATCACCCGAAATGATAACGCCGCGCGAGCGCGGCCAGACCTTCTTATTTTTGCGCAAGCTGGGTATCAGCAATCGCGCCCATAACCACATCATGCGACACGCCACCGCGTATCTCGCTCTTCCCTATCGCAAGAGGGAGCACCAGTCGCATTGCACCTGCCAGCACCTTTTTATCACGCATCATGTGAGGCAAATACGCTTCTGCAGGCATCGCCTCCGGCCCACATATCGGTAAATCCGCACGCTGCAATAACTGAATAATTCTCCGCGTATCTTGCGCGCTAAACTGCCCTAAACGCTCGGATACGCGCGCCGCCATAACCATACCGGCAGCCACCGCTTCACCATGTAACCAGTTACCGTAGCCCATTTCAGCTTCGATAGCATGACCAAAAGTATGTCCAAGATTGAGTAAAGCACGCAGCCCGGTTTCTCGCTCGTCGGCCGCGACAACATCAGCTTTCAGTTCACAACAGCGACGAATGCAGTAAGCCATTGCTTTTTCGTCCAGCGCCATCAAAGCATCAATATTATTTTCCATCCAGTCGAAGAATTCGCCGTCGAGGATAATACCGTACTTGATGACTTCAGCCAGACCGGAAGAAAGCTCACGCTTAGGCAGTGTTTTGAGGCAGTTGAGATCGACAACAACAGAAACTGGCTGCCAGAAAGCGCCAATCATATTCTTACCAAGAGGATGGTTGACCGCCGTTTTACCGCCAACCGAAGAATCCACCTGCGACAAGAGCGTGGTGGGAACCTGGATAAAACGTACCCCGCGTTGATAGCTGGCTGCGGCAAATCCGGTTAAATCGCCAATCACCCCACCGCCGAGCGCCACTAAGGTGGTGTCACGGCCGTGTGGTTTTTGCAACAGAGCGGTAAAAACGCTATCCATCACAGCCAGGCTTTTATACTGCTCGCCATCAGGAAGAATCACGCTGTCGACTTTCACGCCCGCGTTCTCAAGCACAGAACGCACAGTATCCAGATAGAGCGGAGCCAGCGTTTCATTGGTGACCAGCATAACCTGGTCGCCTGATTTCAGTGGCAGGAAGGAAGCTGGATCGTTAAACAAACCAGCCGCGATGGTAATCGGGTAACTACGTTCCCCGAGGGTTACAGTAAGCCTCTCCATAACGCGACATCCACCTCAGTTGCTTTTACTCTGACGAACCTTATTAAGCCAGAATCAGTTGCTTTCCAGCATATGAATAATCTGGTTTGCTACCACTTTCGCGCTTTGATCGTCGGTGCGGATAGTGACATCGGCAATCTCCTCATACAGCGGATTCCGTTCATCCGCCAACGCTTCCAGAACTTCGCGAGGCGGCGAATCAACCTGTAATAAAGGACGCTTTTTATCACGCTGCGTACGGGCAAGCTGCTTTTCGATAGTTGTTTCCAGGTAGACCACCACGCCGCGGGCGGAGAGACGGTTACGCGTTTCACGGGATTTTACAGAGCCGCCGCCAGTCGCCAGCACAATTCCCTGTTTTTCCGTCAACTCATTGATGATTTTTTCTTCACGGTCGCGGAAGCCGTCTTCGCCTTCGACATCAAAGACCCAACCCACATCTGCGCCAGTGCGTTTCTCAATTTCTTGATCGGAATCGTAAAATTCCATGTTGAGCTGTTGGGCTAACTGGCGCCCAATAGTGCTTTTGCCGGCACCCATAGGCCCAACCAGAAAGATATTGCGTTTCTCTGCCATTTTTTCGGTACTACTAAGACTATTCGTTAATGATAAACCCGCTGCGCAGACATCCGGCGCAGCAGGGCATGAACTGAAACCTCATATGCGATAGAGCGAGAGTCAGACTAAAAATTATCTCAATACTCCGGCTGGTTTGGCAACAGAATAAATCACCGGGCAAGAAAGGGAGGATTGATGTCGTACACGACTCTCAAATCGGTACTCCTTGTATGCTAAATCCGTCCTCACGTCAAACACCTGAAACGTGTTTAGCATGAAAAACCCGATTAATGAGCCGCCAGAATCCGTGGAGTAATGAAGACAACCAGTTCACGTTTTTCGTTATCTTTACCGTCACGACGGAACAACGACCCAAGCCAGGGGATATCGCTAAGCAGAGGGATACCATCGCGCGAAGATTTATTTCTTTGCGAAAAGATACCCCCTAAGGCCAGAGTCTCACCGCTTTTCACTTCGATCTGTGTTTCAATTTCTTGTTTATCAATAGCCAGCGCCTCGCCGTGTTCCTGTTTCAGCACTTGTCCCGGTGTGTTTTCGCTGATTCTGAGCTTTAAACGCACACGATCCTGCTGTAAGACGGTGGGCGTCACCTCCATCCCTAGCACCGCCTCCTTAAACTCAACCGAGGTTGCACCGTTGTCTCCTCTGGAGACCTGATAAGGGATTTCGCTGCCCTGCTTAATGCTGGCGGGCTGCATATGCGAAGCCAGCAGCCGCGGGCTGGCGATAATGTCTACCTGCTGTTTTTTCTCAAGCGCGGAGAGTTCCAGCGCCAGCAGCCGCCCGCTTATACGACCAATATTAAAACCCGCTCGCGTGGCGGCATCGCTTGACGCCAGGTTGCTGTTTAAAACCGTTAGCTTCCCCGACCCCGGCGGACTGCTGGCTTCCTCCAGACTCCATTTAACGCCCAGCTCACGCAGGCTGGTTTCGCTCATTGAAACAATATGTGCCGCTAGTTCGACCTGGCCAACGGGTATATCCATTTCCCTTGCCCATGCCTTTAACGCCGGGAGGTGTCGCTCATCATCCCTGATAAGTAAACGGTTTGTGCGTTTATCGACGGTCAAGTGCCCGCGAGCGCTCAGTAATTTTTCTCCGGCTTTAGCGAGATCTTCAGCATGGGCATAATGTAAAGTCACGCTATGCCCATGCAAAGGGAGATTCTGTAAACGCTTTGCTCTCTCCGCCTCAAGCTGCCCCCGTTGCGCCTTCTGCCAGGCCTGGGTATGAACATGCAATACCGAGCCTTGCTGCGTCAGCGCCAGACCCGCGCTGTCGATCACCGAGCGCAGTGCCTGCGACCAGGGCACATTCTTAAGATGCAGAGATACGGTACCGCTGACATCCGGGGCCACCACAAGATTTTTTTGTTTTATCTCCGCGAGCGTTTGCAGCACCTGAGCCACCGGCGCATCATCGACGATCAGCGACACGGGAAGATCTTTTTTGGCCGCGGTGACGATTACCGGCAACAGCAGAAACAGCAGATTTATCCATCTCATCATTTTTTCTTCCCTTGCGCTGCCAGACCCATTGCGCAGGCTCACACCCCGGGCCGGTCACGATGACGATTTTCTCTGTCGTCAGAAGCGTAATACGCCAGTTCGTTGACAACGTTTCATCCACCTTCACACGGCGCCACTTTCCGTCGCTATCCTGCAAAATTCCAGTAAGAACCAGTGAATCGCCGATTGCCCCGCCATAGCGCCACTGGTTAAGTTGCGTCGTACGACAAAGATCAATCGCTGGCTGAAACGGATCGCGTTCTTCTGCGAACAGCAGAAACGGAAATAGCAATAAAGACGACCATTTATTGCGCATCTTCGGCCTCCAGTTGCACAGTCAGCAGTAAAGCCTGTTTTTCCGGCCGTATTGAAAATGCCGTTACCCCCATTCCGCAGCGGGCGAACCAGGAAAACAGCACAGGCACCGCTTGCCAGTCAACTGACAGTTGCATCTCTCCCCCTCGCCTCATCGGTCGCCAGGCAACAAGCGCCGCCCTCCTAACGGGAATATCAACAGGAGAAAAGACCTGAGTGGGGACGTCATCTCTTCTGGCGTTCTGTAACGTGGCTCGCAGTGGCAACAGTTTCTTCCACTGCGCCTGCATACGCTGCAGATCCCTTTCTTGTGTGTCTGGCGCAGAAGACGAGAGCCACAGCCAGCCCCCGACAATGAGAAGCAAAATAACAGGCAACACGAACAGGCTTTTACACTCAGACAGCCAACGCTCAATGCACGCCCGCATCTTCACTCTCTCCGGCCATGGAAAAGCTGAATAACCAGCGCCCTTCGCTATCGCGGTGTGTTTCACCGGCCTGAGCCGGACGGAAACCAGTTATGTTCTCCAGCGCCTTCTCCAGCGCGGCTAACCCTTTAATATTTAACGTTAGCCCACGCAGTAACAGCGCATTTTGTCGGTATTCCAGATGCGTTAACCAGGCTTGTGCCGGTAACCGGGCGGCGATCATTCGCAATCCTGGTTGCCATGCAGCGGTTTTCTCTCGCCGCCGCCGACTCTGGCGCAGCCGCTCGTACTGCTGTAGCTGTTGCTGCATTACTCGTTCACGCTGTTGAAACGCGGTGTAAAGGCGGTTTTCAGCGTTTATTCTCACCGTTTCAAACGCGTGGTTAACTTGCCTGTTGAGCCGTGAGGTAACCAACAGCGCGAGCAGGATAAGCAGGAACCCTGCGACCAGTAGTCCGCCCATCTGCAGACGCTGCCGTCGGCGCGTTTCACGCCAGGGCAGAAAGTTGACTATCTGGACCATGGTTGACGACCTCCCAGCGCCAGGCCCAGCGCAACGGTAAAGCTGTCGCTACAGGCCGGGAGAGGAGGCTGCAACCGATGAATGACGCTCCAGACGTCAAAGCTTTGCTCGTCGCACGGCGTGGAAGCGCAGAGCCAAAATTCCCCTGCGCCCACCTGTGACACCAGACGGGAAAAAGATGGGATTTCGCTGTATACGCAACATCCCCAGCTATCGACTGTCGCCCAAAGCCAGCTATCTTCGCCTCGCCACGCCAGACCATGGGTCCGGGAGGGCAACCAGGGGAAAAAAGCTCTGAGCGCGCAGGCATCCGGAACAATCCCCACGACACTCAGCTTGAGACGTTTCGCCAGGCGGCACAGCACATTAATATCTAACCGCTGTGCCGCGGTGACTCGCCAGCCGTCATCCATGCCGCTCGCAGAATAATCGACACATAATGAAGAAGCAGAACATTCCAGTTGCTGCGCCATTGCGCTGGCTATCCAGGCCGCCTGCTCGCTTTCATTTAATGAAGTTTGCGGACGCGGCAGTTGTTTTTGCAATGTTCGCGCTGCTGGAAAAGCGATACAAACCTGATGCTGCAAAGGTAGCTCACGCCGCCAGTTCTGCAGTTGCCGGGCCAATGCGTCGACATCGACAATCAACCCCTGACGCACGGTACCGGGCGTTAATGGGATTTCCCACCAGCGACGTAACGCCCAGCGTGAGCGCTCATACGCCAGCGCGACAATCGCGATATGATCCTGCTGGATATGCATTCCTATGCGCCAGTTTCTAAAGGCCATTCTGACGATCTCCTTATCAGCCAACATGTTTCGCTATATCAATGCACCAGGCTTGCCTTTATACTACTGCGCGTTTGTTTATAAACTGCCCAATTCAAACTAAATGAGAAATCTCCGGTGAAGTTCGTAAAGTATCTTTTTATCCTTGCCATCTGTTGCGTATTGCTGGGAGCAGGCTCAATTTTTGGTCTCTATAAATACATAGAGCCTCAGCTCCCTGACGTCGCGACGCTGAAGGATGTACACCTGCAAATCCCGATGCAGGTCTATAGCGCGGATGGCGAGCTGATCGCGCAATACGGCGAAAAACGCCGTATTCCCGTCACGCTAAAACAAATACCGCCTGCGCTGATAAACGCGTTTATCGCCACCGAAGACAGCCGTTTTTATGAGCACCATGGCGTCGACCCGATCGGGATTTTCCGCGCCGCCAGCGTGGCGATGTTCTCCGGTCACGCTTCTCAGGGCGCCAGTACTATCACTCAACAGCTCGCGCGTAACTTCTTTCTGAGCCCCGAGAAGACGCTGATGCGTAAGGTGAAAGAGGCCTTCCTGGCGATCCGCATTGAACAATTGCTCACGAAAGATGAAATTCTTGAACTGTACCTGAACAAAATCTATCTCGGTTATCGCGCCTACGGCGTCGGTGCCGCCGCTCAGGTATATTTCGGTAAAACCGTCGACCAGCTCACGCTGAGTGAGATAGCCGTGATCGCCGGCTTGCCTAAAGCACCGTCAACATTTAATCCACTCTATTCTCTGGACCGCGCCACTGCACGCCGCAACGTGGTGCTCTCACGTATGCTGAGCGAAGGCTACATCACCCAGTCGCAATACGATCAGGCGCGTAGTCAGGCCATTGACGCCAGTTACCATGCGCCGAAAATCGCCTTCTCATCCCCCTATCTCAGCGAAATGGTGCGTCAGGAGATGGTCAGCCGTTACGGCGAGCGGGCTTACGAAGACGGCTATCGCGTCTATACCACCATTACGCGAAAAAGCCAGTTGGCTGCTCAGCAGGCAGTACGCGATAACGTGATAAATTATGATATGCGTCACGGTTATCGCGGCCCTGCAGGCGTGCTGTGGAAAGTCGGCGAAACGCCATGGGATAGCCACAAAATCATCGACGCGTTGAAAAAAATTCCCGGCTTTGGCCCCCTCACGCCGGCGGTTATCACGTCGGTGAGTCCGCAGGAAGCCATCGCGCTGCTGAGTAACGGAACATCGGTGTCGCTGAATATGGAAGGCGTGCGTTGGGCGCGTCGGTTCATTTCCGACACTCAGCAAGGCGCCACGCCGCGTAAAGTGAATGATGTTCTGCAGGCCGGACAGCAGGTCTGGGTACGCCAGGTGAGTAATAACTGGTGGCTGGCGCAGGTGCCGGATGTCAACTCCGCGCTGGTATCAATTAATCCGCAAAACGGCGCAATTATCGCGCTGGTCGGCGGTTTTGATTTTAACCAGAGTAAATTCAACCGTGCGACTCAGGCGCTGCGCCAGGTCGGCTCGAACATTAAGCCATTCCTTTATACTGCGGCAATGGATAAAGGTTTAACGCTGGCGAGCATGCTCAACGATGTTCCGATTTCCCGCTGGGATGCGGGTTCCGGCTCAGACTGGCGGCCCAAGAATTCGCCGCCGCAATACGCGGGTCCCATCCGCTTGCGCCAGGGATTAGGGCAATCGAAGAACGTCGTGATGGTCCGCGCGATGCGCGCCATGGGGGTGGACTATGCTGCCGACTATCTCCAGCGTTTCGGCTTCCCGGCACAAAACATTGTGCGGACCGAGTCACTGGCGCTGGGTTCAGCATCCTTCACGCCGCTCCAGGTTGCACGCGGCTATTCCGTCATGGCTAACGGCGGTTTCCTGATCACCCCGTATTTCATCAGCAAAATAGAGAACGATCAGGGCGGCGTCATTTTCGAGGAACGGCCGAAAACGGCCTGTCCACAGTGCAACATTCCGGTGATTTATGGCGATACACCGAAATCAAATGTGCTGGAGAATAAGGATGTTGAGGACGTTGCCACTTCTCAGGAACCGCAAAACGCCAGTGTTCCTCCGCAGCCTCAGCTTGAGCAGGTGAACCCATCGCTGGTTGCGCAGAGCGGTGTGCCGGAATATGCGCCACACGTCATCAACACACCGCTGGCCTTCCTGATTAAAAGCGCCCTGAACACCAATATCTTCGGCGAACCCGGCTGGATGGGGACAGGCTGGCGCGCAGGTCGCGACCTGCAACGTCACGATATTGGCGGCAAAACCGGGACCACCAATAATTCAAAGGATGCGTGGTTCTCCGGCTACGGTCCCGGCGTGGTGACATCGGTCTGGATTGGCTTTGATGATCACCGTCGTGATCTGGGGCGTACCACTGCCTCCGGCGTCATCAAAGATCAAATATCGGGTTACGAAGGTGGCGCTAAAAGCGCGCAACCGGCCTGGGATGAGTTTATGAAAATCGAGCTGGCGGGCGTACCAGAGCAGCCGCTAACGCCACCGCCTGGCATCATTACGGTGAATATCGATCCCAGTACGGGCCAACTGGCCAGCGGCGGTAATGGCCGTCCTGAATACTTTATCGATGGTACTCAACCGACGCAACAAGCGGTTCATGAAGTCGGCACCACCCTCACCGATGGCGGGGGCGAGACCCACGAACTGTTCTGACAAAACACGCATCTGGGGCTAACATGGATCGTTAAGCCCCATTTGTCAGGTTCACCCAGTTTCTACGCGTTTGCACTCTCGTCAGGTTTCCTGATGTTCCCTGCGGCTACCCGGCAGTTGAAAGCCATAAAAAACAGACGATAGCCGAAATTATTCAGGTTGAATCAGGAGAGAAAACGAGCAGACCGTATGTGGCTTTCGCCAGAGGGATCCCAAAAAGGCAGCATAAACTTCAATAAATTGCTTAACTAACTGGCATTAATCCGCGGGTGTTTAAGTCTGTATCTGGCAACGTACGCCTAAAGCCGCCCCTGAGCCTGCAGCCATTCACGCAGCAGGAACAACGCACTAACGTTACGCGCCTCATTGAAGTCCTCTTCATCCAGCAGCGTCATCAGTTGCGACAGCGGCCAACGGACCTGCGGCAACGGCTCTGGCTCATCGCCCGGCAGCGATTCCGGGTAGAGATCTTCCGCTACCAGGATATTCATTTTGCTGGAGAAATAGGAAGGCGCCATGCTCAGTTTTTTTAAAAAGGTCAGCTTTCGCGCCCCAAACCCAACTTCTTCCTTCAGCTCGCGATTAGCGGCTTCCGGCACGCTTTCCCCCGGATCAATCAGACCTTTAGAAAAACCCAGTTCATAAGACTCCGTACCGACAGCGTATTCACGGATCAATATAATATGGTCATCGACAATCGGCACAATCATCACAGCTTCACGGGTAGAAGGCCGCATCCGCTCATACACGCGGCGCACGCCGTTGCTGAACTCCAGATCCACGCTTTCAACATTAAAAAGGCGCGAGCGCGCGACAGTTTCAACATTGAGAATGGCAGGTTTTTGTAATGATTTGCTCATTGTCATCGGTCTATGCTGTGATTACAGAGGTTATTGTGCGATACGCAGCACGGTTTCGGCAATTCAATTCGCCATTAATTTACATAGTTGCAACTTAACCATCTTAAATGCCGTTGATATAAAGACAAAAAAGTCAATAGGTTGAATAGCTTTTGAGAATTTACTGATTCCTGGATTTTAACGTTTTTGATAAGGTTGTATTCTGCTGCGTGGCGCTATCAATTTTCCCGTTTTGACACGACATATGCCGAATACGTACGACTTTTTACCTCCGGTGTGAACGGCTACCGACGATACCAGTAAGAAAAGAATAATTATGATGGGATGGGCATGGGCACCTTTCTGATTTTTTTGCTAGCTCTGCTAATCTGTGCATTGCTTATAGGGTGGTGGTATCGAACGCACGCCAGACGTCGCCGCCTGCCGCTATTGCATGCATTTAGCGATGCCGCGACGCGCAAGCTCGCTGATGACGAGCGCAGTGCTGCGGAAAAATATCTCGGCGATCTCAGTCGCAACCAGCAACTGCCGGCTTCGGGCGCCAGCGCCGCGCCGGTCAACCTGCGGCTGAATGAACAGAGTGACACCGTTTTTACTGTTACCCGGGCGATTACCCGCTACGGCATCACCACTGACGATCTGAATAAGTGGCGCTACTTCCTTGATTCAGTAGAAGTTCATCTTCCTCCATTCTGGGAACAACATATCAACGATGAAAACAGCGTCGAGTTAATTCCAACCGATAGCCTGCCGCTGGTCATTGCCCTCAACGGGCAAACGCTGAAGGACTACCCTCAGGAGGCAAGGGGCTTCGCCCTTGAGCCAACGACGGCGACACAGGCCTCTATCCGTGGAGAAGAGAGCGAGCAAGTTGAACTGTTGAGTATCCGCCCGGAAACAACGGAAGAGCACGCGCTCAGCCGCCCTGATAGCCTGCGTGAAGCGGTCCTGGTCGTTGTCGCGTTCCTGCTGTTTTATTGTAGTCTGCTCAGCCCTGAGGTCTTTGCCCCCTGGCTACTGATCGGTGGCGTTTTGCTGCTACTGGCCGGTGTATGGGGCATTTATGCGCCGCCGCGTAAAACAACACTTCGGGAAATTCATTGCCTGCGCGGCATGCCTAAACGCTGGGGACTGTTTGGCGAAAATAACCAGGAACATATCAACAATATTTCTCTCGGCATTATCGACCTCATCTACCCACGCCACTGGCAACCGTGGATTACCCAGGATCTCGGCCAGCAAACGGATATTGATATCTACCTCAGTCGCCATGTTGTCCGCCAGGGGCGTTTTCTGTCGCTGCATGATGAGGTCAAAAACTTCCCGCTTCAATACTGGCTACGCAGCGCGATTATCGCCTCGGGCGCGCTGTTGGTTGTTGTTATGTTATGGGCCAGCGTACCGCTGGATATGCCTTTTAAATTCACCCTTTCATGGCTTAAAGGCGCACAGACTATTGAAGCCACAACGGTCGCCCAGCTAGAGAAGTCACATATCCGGATCGGCGACACGCTGCGCCTGAAGGGAAGCGGCATGTGTAATATCCACACGCCGGGCGCCTGGACAGCAAAAGAGAACCTGCCGTTCAGGCCATTCGACTGTTCGCAAATCGTCTGGAATGATGCCCCTCCCCTGCCACTGCCGGAGTCAGATATTGTCACCAGGGCGACAGCGTTAATGCAAACCGTTCAGCGCCAGCTCCATCCCGAATCAACCGATCAGTCACACGTCAGTCCGGCGCTGCGTTCCGCCATCCAGAAATCAGGGATGGTGCTGCTTGATGACTTTGGCGATATCGTGACAAAAACCAACGATCTCTGTTCGGCAAAAGATGACTGTATTCGGCTGAAGAATGCGCTGGTCAATCTTGGCAACACGCATAACTGGGAAACTCTGCTCAAACGCGCAAACACGGGTAAACTGGATGGCGTCAATGTACTTCTGCGGCCGGTCAGCGCTGAGTCGCTGGAAAACCTGGTCACTACATCCACCGCGCCATTTGTCAGCCGCGAAACCTCACGCGCAGCCCAGGCGCTAAATAGCCCGGCGCCGGGCGGTTTCTTGATTATCAGCGATGAAGGAAGCAGCCTGGTGAATCAACCATGGCCAACTGCCGGACTATATGACTTTCCCGCACATCAGCAGTGGAGCGAACTGCAGCGGCTGGCGGGTATGCTGATGCACACGCCGTTTCAGGCGGAAGGGATCGTCACGAACCTCTATACCGATGCCAACGGTACCCAGCATGTTAATCTGCACCGAATCCCCGATCGTACCGGTCTGTGGCGTTACCTCGGGACAACGCTACTGCTGCTGGCAATGCTGGGCTGCATGGTCTATCACAGTATCCAGGCTATACGTCGCTATCAGCGACACCGTCAACGCCAGGAAGAGATCCAGAAATACTACGAAAACTGTCTGAATCCGGTTCTGCTCTCCTCGCCAGACACGCAAGAATAATTCTCTGCGTGACAGGGTATGATACCCTGTCGCGCCATTCCCTTCTCTGGAGACTTACCATGCATGTTGATATCGCCTGGCAGGAAGTTGATACCGTTCTGCTGGATATGGACGGTACGCTTCTCGACCTCGCCTTTGACAACTATTTCTGGCAAAAACTGGTCCCGGAAACCTGGGGAGCCGCGCGGGGGCTCAATCTGCAGGAAGCCAGGGAAGCGATACGTCAGGAGTATCACGCGGTGCAACATACGCTAAACTGGTACTGTCTGGACTACTGGAGCGAACGCCTGGATTTGGATATTTATGCCATGACCAGCGAGCAGGGGCCGCGCTGCGTGACGATACCGTGCCGTTTCTTGATGCCCTGCAAACCCACGGTAAGCGCAGGATTTTACTGACTAACGCCCATCCGCATAATCTGGCGGTAAAGCTAAAACATACCGGGCTGGACGCGCACCTTGATTTATTGCTTTCCACCCACACATTTGGTTATCCGAAAGAGGATCAGCGACTGTGGCGCGCGGTGGCCGAAGAAATCGGCATTGATGCGCGCAAAACGCTCTTTGTTGACGATAACGAAGCGATTCTGGATGCGGCAGCAGCATTTGGCATCCGCTATTGCCTGGGTGTCACCAACCCCGATTCCGGGCTTGAGGAAAAAAGCTATGCGCATCATCCGGGACTGAATGACTACCGGCAACTGATCCCCTCACTGACCCAACAGGAGAGGCCATGAAAGAAAAATCCGTCGAAGCCATCCGGCTGGACAAATGGCTTTGGGCAGCACGCATTTATAAAACCCGCGCGCTGGCGCGCGAGATGATTGAAGGCGGTAAGGTGCATTACAACGGGCAGCGTAGCAAACCAGGGAAAGTGGTCGAGCTGAATGCCACCCTGATGCTCCGCCAGGGCAATGATGAGCGCACTATTGTGGTAAAAGGCATTAGCGGACAACGCCGGCCAGCCAGCGAAGCTGTCGCGCTTTACGAAGAGACGGCGGAAAGCATTGAGAAACGCGAGAAAATGGCGCTGGCGCGCAAAATGAACGCGCTAACCATGCCGCATCCCGACAGACGTCCGGATAAGAAAGAGCGCCGCGACCTGATGAGATTTAAACACGGCAATAGTGAATAACTGTGGCCAGCAAGAGAGATTATTATGACTCAACACGATCAATTACACCGCTATCTGTTTGAAAATTATGCCGTACGCGGTGAGCTGGTAACCGTTTCAGAAACCTTAGAACAGATTCTGACGAACCACAGCTATCCGCAGCCGGTTAAAACCGTGCTGGCGGAGCTACTGGTCGCCACCAGCCTGCTGACCGCAACGCTGAAGTTTGCTGGCGATATTACCGTTCAGTTGCAGGGTGATGGCCCGCTATCGCTGGCGGTAATTAACGGCAACAATCAGCAGCAGATGCGCGGCGTCGCCCGCACCCAGGGCGAGATCCCGGAAGGCGCGGATCTGAAAACCCTGGTCGGTAATGGATATCTGGTCATTACGATCTCGCCGGAAGAAGGCGAGCGCTATCAGGGCGTGGTCGGTCTGGAGGGCGATACGCTGGCGGCTTGTCTGGAAGATTATTTCCAGCGCTCAGAACAGCTGCCCACTCGTCTGATCATTCGTAGCGGTGAGCATGACGGCAAACCGATGGCAGGTGGCATGCTGTTGCAGGTTCTGCCTGCGCAAGATGCGCAGGCGGCTGATTTCGAACATCTCAGCACCCTGACCGATACCATCAAAGCTGAAGAGCTATTCACCCTGCCAGCAAACGACGTGCTCTGGCGTCTGTACCACGAAGAAGAAGTGACCGTCTACGAGCCGCAGAACGTAGAGTTTAAATGTACCTGCTCTCGTGAACGCTGTGCCGGCGCGCTGAAAACGTTGCCGGATGAGGAGATTGACAGCATCCTGGCAGATGAAGGGGAGATTGATATGCACTGCGACTACTGCGGCAATCATTACCTCTTTAATGCAATGGACATCGCCGAGATCCGCAACAACGCTTCTCCGGCTGACCCGCAGATTCACTAATTACCCTTCCGCCAGGCGTCCGAACGCGCTTTTGTTCCCGGTGCCTGGCGTCAAGTTTTTATTTACGGGATGAATCGATTCTCAATGAAAGAGTTACGTAATTTTCTTTCAGGTAAGCGATTACATTCACATTTCAGCAGTTTTTTTAATTACTTTTTAACCATTAAGAAACATTGACCCTCACTGACAGCCTGTTTTCTGCGATAATTCCTCACGCTTCGTGACAGGAGTCACAACGTTTTTCGTCAGCCTGGCGTTTGTCGAGATACGTAAATCTATGAGCCTGGTCGCGGTCTATACCCCGTAATAACCCCTACAATTTCCAGTAATATAAATTGGCTAAGGAGCAGTGACATGCGCGTTAATAATGGTTTAACCCCGCAGGATCTCAAGGCTTATGGTATTTCTGACGTCCATGATATCGTTTACAACCCCAGCTACGATACTTTATATCAGGAAGAACTTGCCCCTAACCTGGAAGGTTATGAACGGGGCGTATTAACCAATCTCGGCGCGATCGCCGTCGATACCGGTATTTTTACCGGCCGTTCTCCAAAAGATAAATATATCGTTCGTGACGATACCACTCGCGATACCGTGTGGTGGTCTGATAAAGGCAAAGGAAAGAACGACAACAAGCCGCTGTCTGAAGAAACGTGGCAACACCTGAAAGGTCTGGTTACTCGCCAGCTCTCTGGCAAGCGACTGTTTATTGTTGATGCCTTCTGCGGCGCAAACGCCGACACTCGCCTGAGCGTCCGCTTTATTACCGAAGTCGCCTGGCAGGCGCATTTTGTGAAAAACATGTTTATTCGCCCAGACGATGAAGAGCTGGCAACCTTCGCACCGGATTTTATCGTGATGAACGGCGCGAAATGCACGAATCCACAATGGAAAGAGCAGGGCCTGAATTCCGAAAACTTCGTTGCTTTCAACCTGACCGAACGCATTCAGCTGATTGGCGGGACCTGGTATGGCGGTGAAATGAAAAAAGGCATGTTCTCCATCATGAACTACCTGCTGCCGCTGAAAGGTATCGCTTCCATGCACTGCTCCGCCAACGTCGGGGAAAAAGAAGATGTCGCCATCTTCTTCGGCCTTTCCGGCACCGGTAAAACCACCCTTTCCACTGACCCGAAACGTCGTCTGATTGGCGATGACGAACACGGCTGGGATGATGATGGCGTATTTAACTTCGAAGGCGGCTGCTACGCGAAGACGATTAAGCTTTCCGAAGCCGCTGAGCCGGATATCTACCATGCGATTCGCCGCGATGCGCTGCTGGAGAATGTCGTGGTATTGGCCGATGGCTCCATTGATTTTAATGATGCCTCGAAGACCGAGAACACGCGTGTTTCTTACCCGATCAACCATATCGAAAATATCGTTAAGCCGATCTCGAAAGCTGGCCATGCCACTAAGGTTATCTTCCTGACCGCCGATGCGTTTGGCGTGTTACCGCCGGTTTCTCGCCTGACCGCCGATCAGACCCAGTACCACTTCCTGTCAGGTTTCACCGCCAAACTGGCCGGTACCGAACGCGGAGTAACCGAGCCAACACCCACCTTCTCCGCCTGCTTCGGCGCCGCGTTCCTGTCGCTGCACCCGACGCAATACGCGGAAGTGCTGGTCAAGCGGATGCAGGCTTCCGGCGCACAGGCTTACCTGGTCAACACCGGCTGGAACGGCACCGGCAAACGTATCTCGCTCAAGGATACCCGCGCCATTATCGATGCCATCCTCAACGGCTCGCTGGACAATGCCGAAACCTTCACCCTGCCGATATTTGAACTGCAGATCCCGACAGCGCTGCCGGGTGTGGATAGCCATATCCTCGATCCGCGTAATACCTACGGCTCGCCAGAGCAGTGGCAGGAGAAAGCCGGGCAACTGGCGCAACTGTTCGTCGAGAACTTTGAAAAGTATACCGATACCCCAGCAGGCGCCGCGCTGGTGACCGCCGGGCCGAAACGCTAAGCGGTTCGTCAAAACCAGGCGATCACCACCTCCATAAGAAGTGGTTTAAGATTGACCATAAAAAGCCGGGAATATCCCGGCTTTTTCAGGCAATTAAGCGACTTATCGGTCCAGCTTCTTCTTTCCCGCTGCCTTACGACGTTTATCCAGATCCTTAATCAGTCTGTTTACCTGCTCATCAGCAAACATCGCCTCCAGCGTGGTGGCAAGTTTACGCCGCCAGTTGGGATATTCCGTGCTGGTTCCCGGAATATTGACAGGCTCAGCCATCTCCAGCCAATCCTCCGGCTGCAGCCCCAGCAGCGCGCTGTTGCTGTCGGCAATATAGCGCTGCATTCCGCGATTCAGGGTTGACGTCATCCCCATCAGCGAGGCTTTATGTCCGCATCGCTTCGGCAAACAGCCGTAGCGATGCAGCGCATCCAGCAATCCTTGTTTCGCCCGCTCGCGCTCCTGATATAACCCGCGTAGCACCACCTCATCCGGATACAGTCCCAGCGATTTCCCCAGCGTCAGGTCGCCACTTTCCCAGTAGCCGCGCAGCGTTGGCAGATCATGCGTCGTTGCCACAGCCATTGATTGCTGCGGATACGCCTTCGGCGCGCGGAAAGTCTTTTCGTGGTCATTTTCAAAATAGAGCACTTTATAAGAGTAAACGCCGCTTTTACGCAGCTTACCGACAATCTCAACCGGCACCGTACCCAGATCTTCACCAATCACCATACAGCGATGACGCTGGCTCTCCAGTGCCAGAATCGACAGCAGATCATCCACCGGATACTGCACATAAGCCCCGTGATCGGCCGTCTCACCGTATGGGATCCACCATAAACGCAGCACTGACATTACATGATCGATCCGCAGCGCGCCGCAGTTTTGCATGTTCGCGCGCAGCAGCTCGATAAACGGCTCATAGCCACGCGCCAGGATGATATGCGGATCCATTGGCGGCAGGCCCCAGTTCTGCCCCAGCGGCCCCAGAATATCCGGCGGCGCGCCAACGGAGGCTTTCAGGCAGTACAGCTCGCGGTCACGCCAGGTTTCCGCGCCGCCTTCCGCAACACCGACCGCCAAATCGCGATACAGGCCAATTGGCATGTCGTCGTTTTGGCTGGTGTGCCAGCACCTGGCAAACTGCGTGTAAGCCAGCCACTGCAGCCACAGGTAAAAATTCACCTCATCGGCACGCTCAGTGCAGAAGGCTTTCACTTCCGGGCTATTCGTATCCTGGTAAGCTGTCGGCCAGACCGGCCATCCCCAGTACATTGAATTCTGCTGCATCAGCCAGGCATGCAGCGCGTCAAACGCCGCCTGCCAGTACAGGCTTTCACCCTCCCGGGCGACAAACTGACGAAACGCTGCCATCGTCTCATCATTGCGGGCGGAAAACCCTTTCCATGCCATGCGCAGCGCGGTGAGTTTCAGCGCAGTAACGGCCGTATAGTCCACATCATCGCACTGCCGTGCGGCCTGCAATGCCTGCTGTGTAGCCGGGGATTGCCACCATTTCTGCGCCTCTTTGCTGTGACGGAAATCGTCTACCGCATTGACATCAATATAGATAATGTTGAGCCAGCGGCGCGAAGAGGGGCTATACGGACTGGCGCTCTCCGGGTTCGCCGGATAGAGCGCATGGATTGGGTTAAGGCCAATAAACGAACCGCCGCGACGGGCGATTTCCGGCAACATGGCGCGTAAATCGCCAAAGTCGCCAATCCCCCAGTTCTTCTCCGAGCGCAGGGTATAAAGCTGCACGCAGGTTCCCCACAGTTTCCGGCCATCCTTCAGCGCCTGCGGTTCATAACAACGCACAGGCGCCACGATGATCCGGCTGTGCCAACGCTCGCCATCCTGGGTCAGCGTCAGGGTGTGATAGCCTTCCGGTAGTCTGGCAGGCAACGGCAGCGCCTCACCGCCGCGCGTCTGGCCTTGATACTGTTTCCCTTCTTCAGTGGTAAGGATCCAGTTGAATTCCCCCTGGCCCGTCACCGGCAGCGACATCCTTTTGCCGTAGGTAAATACCTGCACAACCGGTAGCGGATTAACGGCCACTTTCGTGGCAGTCATCGTACGATGCATCGCATCCAGTAGCCGCTGCTTGGTCGCCGCAGCAATTAACTGCGGCTTACCGTGCGCGTTGATGTAATTTGGGCTTATTCCCGCCGCCAGGGCAGCGTTATCAAGGCGTTTACTCTCCATAGGCCCGTCCTTAGCGTTTTGCCTGCCAGATACGTTGCTGATAATCGCGAATCGATCGGTCAGAACTGAACATGCCGCAGCGCGCGGTGTTCAGAATCGCCGCGCGAGTCCAGGCCTGCTGGTCGCGATATAACTCATCAACCTGCTTCTGCGCCGCGACATAAGCCGCAAAATCAGCCAGCACCAGATACGGATCGCCGCCTTTCAACAAGCTATGCAGCAGTTGTTCAAAGGCATGTTTATCGCCATCGCTGTATTTACCGCTCTCCAGCTCTTTCAGCACCGCATCCAGCAGTTTATCTTTCTTACGCCATTTCAGCGGATCGTAGCCCTTCACCTTCAGCGCTTTCACCTCTTCCACCGTATGGCCGAAGATAAAGATGTTTTCTTCTCCCACCTGCTCAGCGATTTCTACGTTCGCGCCATCCAGGGTTCCAACGGTCAGCGCGCCGTTCAGCGCCAGTTTCATATTACCGGTACCGGAAGCTTCTTTACCCGCGGTGGAGATCTGCTCGGAGATATCCGCCGCCGGGATCAGCATTTCCGCCGCCGACACGCAGTAGTCCGGCAGGAAGACGACTTTCAGTTTATCGCCCACCTGCGGATCGCTGTTGATCGCCGCCGCGACCTTGTTGATCGCCCAAATAATATTCTTCGCCAGATAGTAGCCCGGCGCGGCTTTCGCGCCGAACAGAAACACGCGTGGTACGCGGTCTGTCTGCGGATTTTCGCGGATCTCTTTGTACAGCGCGAGAATATGAAGCAGGTTAAGGTGCTGACGTTTATACTCATGCAGACGTTTAATCTGGATATCGAAAATCGCCTGCGGGTTAATCTCAATGCCGGTACGCCGCTTCACAAACTCCGCCAGGCGAACCTTGTTGGCCTGTTTAATGTCGCGATAAGTCTGGCAAAACTTCGCATCATCGGCATATTTTTCCAGGTTGATCAGCTGATCGAGGTCGTTAACCCACTCTTTCTTCAGCGTCTTGTCCAGCAGCGAAGCCAGAGCCGGGTTGCACAGTTTGATCCAGCGGCGCGGGGTAATACCGTTGGTGACGTTATGAAATTTATTCGGCCACAACTGGTGATATTCCGGGAACAGATCCTTCACCACCAGGTCGGAATGCAGCGCGGCAACGCCATTTACCGCAAATCCGCCCACCACGCACAGGTTCGCCATACGAACCTGTTTATCGTGAACCACCGCCAGTTTTGCCCATACCAGCTCATCGCCCGGCCAGGTTTTATCCACCAGCGTTTTAAATCTGTCGTTAATCTCTTTGATAATCTGCATATGACGCGGCAACAGCGTTTTCACCAGTTTCTCATCCCAGCACTCCAGCGCTTCCGGCATCAGGGTGTGGTTGGTATAAGCGAAGGTTTTGCTGGTTATCGCCCAGGCGTCGTCCCAGTTCAACTGATGCTCGTCGATCAGCACCCGCAGCAGTTCCGGAATCGCAATTGTCGGATGCGTATCGTTAAGCTGGATCACTTCGTAATCCGCCAGTTCCGTCAGCTTGCGGCCAGCGAGATGATGGCGACGCAGAATATCGGCAACCGAACAGGCGCACTGGAAGTACTGCTGCATCAAACGCAGTTTTTTACCCGCCTGATGGTTATCGTTCGGATACAGAACCTTAGTCAGCTTTTCAGCGTCAATGCCCTGCTGTTCAGCGCGCAGGAAATCACCATCATTGAATTTAGTCAGATTAAAGGGATGCGCGTGTTGAGCCTGCCACAGACGTAGCGGCTGAGCGACATTATTGCGATAGCCAAGTACCGGCAGATCCCAGGCTTCGCCGGTAATCACAAATGCCGGTATCCACTCGCCGCCTTTAGTGACTTTACCACCGAGGCCAACCTGGACATCCAGCGCTTCGTTATGACGGAACCACGGGTAACGGTTACGCCCCCAGTCATCCGGCGCTTCCATCTGCTGGCCGTCAACGAAAGACTGACGGAACAGGCCGTATTGGTAGTTCAGGCCGTAACCGATCGCCGACTGGCCAACGGTCGCCATTGAATCCAGAAAACAGGCCGCCAGACGACCAAGGCCGCCGTTCCCTAAACCCGGATCGATCTCCTCTTCCAGCAGATCGCTCAGATTAATATCATGCGTCTGAAGTTCATCGCTTACCGCCTGATACCAGCCAAGATTAAGCAAGTTGTTGCCGGTCAGGCGACCGATCAAAAATTCCATTGAGATATAGTTTACATGACGCTGACCTTCGGCCGCTTTCGCCACCGGCTGCGCTGACAACATCTCGGACAGCGCACCACTCACGGCACACCACCATTGACGCCGGGTCATCCCGGCAGCGGACTGTAAACCAAAATGCTGCCACTGACGCGTCAGTGCAGCCTGAAACTGAGCTTTGTTAAAAGAAGTCTGTGACATAAGAAATCCGGGTCCTTTACGAAAACGTTAGCGTTAGTGTGCCGACCTCCCGGAGTCACGTCCTCATCCCGCCAGGGATTAGCCGGGGAGGAGTCGCAGGGATGAGCGAAAAGTGTGATAGTGGCCACCGTTATGTTAGCTTACTGGCGAATTATGCGGCAAAAATCGCCATACCGGAACAGCAAATCTCTCCCCCATGATGATGCTGAAATGCGTTACGTGACAGAACAATATAGGTAAGTAAAAGTTTGTTTTGTAAATATGGATAAATAAAAATAAATATTAGAGGAATAAACAGACTTCTATGGAGAAATAGTTCAAAAGAGGGATTCTAAGAAATTACTGATAATAATTTAATAAAAACAAACAACTACTCACATTGTAAAAAAAACGTGCCCTTCAGCCCTCGAAATCCCTCTGAACCCAGCAACCGCGCATACTGGCATCTTTTTATGCACATTTCACTCAGCATATAAATTTGTGACATAGAGCAAATTAAAGAGTATAAATCCCGGACATAACTTGCAATAAAATTCATTCTGGTCAACCTTGTTAGATATTAATTACGAAGCGCAAAAAAAAACGTAACTCCGCCCTTGCACAGCGAAATAATGAAGAACTATGTTGATTCCGTCTAAATTAAGTCGTCCGGTCCGCCTTGAACACACCGTCGTTCGTGAGCGATTACTGGCGAAACTTTCCGGCGCGAACAATTATCGTCTCGCGCTGGTGACCAGTCCGGCAGGATACGGTAAGACCACGCTCGTTGCTCAATGGGCAGCAGGGAAAAATCACCTTGGCTGGTTCTCACTGGATGAAGGTGATAACCAACAGGAGCGTTTTGCCAGTTACCTCATCGCTGCCATTCAACAGGCCACCGGTGGTCACTGTACGGCCAGTGAAACAATGGTGCAAAAGCGCCAGTATGCCAGCCTGCCTTCCCTCTTCGCACAATTATTCATTGAGCTTGCCGACTGGCAGAATCCGCTTTTCCTGGTCATTGATGATTACCACCTGATTAGCAACCCGCTCATTCATGATGCAATGCGCTTCTTTCTCCGCCATCAGCCGGAAAATATGACCCTGGTGGTTCTGTCGCGTAACCTGCCGCAACTGGGGATTGCCAACCTGCGCGTGCGCGATCAGCTCCTTGAAATCGGCAGTCAACAACTCGCTTTTACCCATCAGGAAACCAAGCAGTTTTTTGACTGCCGTCTCAGCTCGCCAATTGAAGCCGACGAGAGCAAACGGCTGTGTGACGATGTTGCCGGGTGGGCCACCGCCCTGCAGTTGATTGCGCTTTCGGCACGAAATAACAATACTTCCGCGCATCACTCAGCCCGACGTCTTGCCGGCATTAACGCCAGTCACCTTTCTGACTACCTGGTCGATGAGGTGCTGGATAACGTTGATCCTCAGACGCGTAACTTTTTGCTGAAAAGCGCGTTACTGCGTTCAATGAACGATGCGCTCATCGTCCGCGTCACCGGGGAAGAGAATGGCCAGATGAAGCTGGAAGAGATTGAGCGCCAGGGATTATTCCTGCAACGAATGGACGATTCCGGCGAGTGGTTCCGCTACCATCCGCTATTCGGCAATTTCCTGCGCCAGCGCTGCCAGTGGGAGCTGGCAGTCGAACTGCCGGATATACACCGCGCGGCAGCCGAGAGCTGGATGGCGCAAGGCTTTCCGAGCGAGGCTATTCACCACGCTCTGGCCGCTGGTGATGCCACCATGCTGCGCGATATTCTGCTCAATCACGCGTGGGGCATGTTTAACCACAGCGAGCTGAGTTTGCTGGAGCAGTCCCTCGCCGCGCTGCCATGGTCAAACCTGCTGGAAAACCCGCGTTTAATTTTGTTGCAGGCCTGGCTTATGCAAAGCCAGCACCGCTATAGCGAAGTGAATACCCTGCTGGCGCGCGCCGAGCAGGAGATGGACCGGGAAATGGATATTGCCATGCATGGGGATTTCAATGCCCTGCGAGCCCAGGTGGCGATTAATGCCGGCGATCAGGACGAAGCCGAACGCCTGGCGATGGTGGCCCTTGATGAACTGCCGCTGGCCAGCTACTACAGTCGTATCGTTGCGACATCAGTACACGGCGAAGTGCTGCACTGCAAAGGCCAGTTGAGCCAGTCCCTGGCGGTCATGCAGCAAACGGAACAGATGTCCCGCCATCATGATGTCTGGCACTATGCGCTGTGGAGTATGATCCAGCAGAGCGAAATTCTGTTTGCTCAGGGCTTCCTGCAGGCCGCCTGGGAGATTCAGGAAAAAGCCTTTCAGTTAATTCGCGAGCAGCATCTTGAGCAACTGCCTATGCATGAATTCCTGTTGCGCATTCGTTCCCAACTCCTGTGGGCCTGGGCGCGCCTGGATGAAGCGGAGACGTCCGCGCGCAATGGCATGAACGTACTTTCCTCCTATCAACCGCAGCAACAGTTACAGTGCCTGACCCTGATGATCCAGTGTTCGCTGGCGCGCGGCGATCTGGATAATGCCCGCAGTCATTTGAATCGTCTTGAAAATCTGCTCGGAAACGGCAATTACCATAGCGACTGGGTATCCAATGCCGATAAAGTCCGGGTGATTTACTGGCAAATGACCGGCGATAAAGCCGCAGCGGCGAACTGGCTGCGTCAGACGCCAAAACCGGAATTTGCCAATAACCACTTCCTGCAGAGTCAGTGGCGCAATATCGCCCGCGCGCAGATCCTGCTCGGTGATTTTGATTCCGCCGAAATGGTGCTGGATGAGTTAAACGACAATGCCCGCTCGCTGCGTCTGATGAGCGATCTGAACCGCAACCTGCTGTTACTCAACCAGCTTTACTGGCAGGCAGGGCGTAAAAGCGAAGCTCAGAAAGCGCTACTGGAAGCGCTCGCACTCGCCAACCGTACCGGATTCATTAACCATTTTGTCATTGAAGGCGAGACGATGGCGCAGCAGCTACGCCAGTTGATTCAGCTCAATACGCTACCGGAACTGGAACAGCATCGCGCTCAGCGCATTCTGCGCGATATCAACCAGCATCACCGTCACAAATTCGCCCACTTTGATGAAAGCTTTGTCGAACGCCTGCTGAATCATCCGGATGTCCCGGAACTGATTCGTACCAGCCCGCTGACCCAGCGCGAATGGCAGGTACTCGGGCTTATCTATTCCGGCTATAGCAACGAGCAAATTGCCGGTGAACTGGATGTTGCGGCCACCACCATCAAGACCCATATTCGCAATTTGTACCAGAAGCTTGGCGTAGCGCACCGCCAGGATGCCGTACAGCATGCCCAGCAGTTGTTGAAAATGATGGGATATGGCGTATAGCGATAACCGAACTTAATCCCAGGCGGAAAGGCCGCCATCCGCCTGGCGTCTTCCCTTCGCCATCGCCGGCGATAACCCGCGTGTTTGTTAAGCAACCCGCCCTCAGGAGCCTCCCCGGCCAGCACAATACGCGCCAGCGGAGAAATAACAACCTTATCAGCACCAGAGGCCGGAAACCCAACATACTCAGCACAGTTCCAGTTGGAGGTTGTTGTCGGTAATCACCTTCAGCACGCCAGCGGGCGGCATCATATCGGTGTAGATCGCATCAACCATGCTAATACTGCCCATGTTGACCATCGCGTTACGGCCAAATTTCGAGTGATCAACCACCAGCATCACGTGACGCGAGTTTTCAATAATCGCCCGCTTGGTGCGCACTTCGTGGTAGTCAAACTCCAGCAACGAGCCATCGCTGTCGATGCCGCTGATGCCGAGAATGCCGAAATCAAGACGAAACTGGGAGATAAAATCCAGTGTGGCCTCGCCGATAATGCCACCATCCCGGCTACGCAACTCGCCGCCTGCCAGAATAATGCGGAAGTCCTCTTTCGCCATGAGCGTATTGGCGACGTTCAGGTTATTGGTGACGATACGCAGATCGTTATGATTGAGTAAGGCATGCGCCACCGCTTCCGGCGTCGTACCGATATCGATAAACAGGGTCGCGCCGTCGGGGATCTCGCTCGCCACCTTGCGGGCAATGCGCTCTTTTTCCTGCGTCTGTGTCGATTTCCTGTCGTGCCAGGGAGTATTCACCGAACTGGAAGGCAGGGCCGCGCCGCCATGGTGACGCAGAATCATTTTCTGATCGGCTAAATCGTTCAGGTCACGACGAATAGTCTGTGGACTAACGGCAAACTGCTCGACCAGCTCTTCGGTACTGACATATCCCTGTTTTTTTACCAACTCAATAATCGCGTCATGACGTTGTGTTTGTTTCATGAAATATCCTGAGAGCCTCTACGTTCGTTTTCGCCCATTCTGCGTATCAACAAACGCCATCGCCAGCCCGGTCACCAGGCCAGCCACATGCGCGCCGTTCGCAATCGACATGCCGAAAACATCAAACCATCCAGCAATTAACCATACTAAAGAGAAGAGTATTAAGCCTCGCTGTAAATAAATGCCGCTCTGCGGTTCACGCTCCCCCCGCAGCCAGACATAGCCCATCAGCGCATAGACGACGCCCGACAAGCCGCCAAACCAGGGGCCGCTAAACTGATGCTGAACAAAGCCGCTTAACAAGGCGCTAATCACGGTAATCACTACCAGCTTTCCACTGCCAATACGTTTTTCTACCGCCCCGCCGAGATACCACCACCATAACAGGTTGAACAGAATATGCAGCAAGGAGAAATGCATGAGAACATGGCTAAAGTAGCGCCACACTTCAAATTTCAGCGAGGGATCATAGGGCCAGGCCAGCAACAGCATCATCGCCTGATCGCCGAAAACCGTTTGCAGAATAAACACCAGAATACAGGCGAATAAGACGACCCAGGTAAATGGCCCGGCGTTATGGCGAAGCGTTGCTAAAAAGGGGAAACGTTGGTAATGCAATCCGCTATTAGTCTGCCCCGACTGCCAACTGGCGGCCAGGTAACGTGGATCGGCGGGATTTTCCAGAAAACGGGCCAGCTCGGCCTGTACGCGCCCGGCCTGACTCTCATCAGCCAGCCAGATATCGCTCTGTGCATGCTGCTGAATAGTCAGAATAATGCCCTGAGTCGCCATATAGTCGACAAACGCCTGGGCCACGCGCGGATTGGCAAAAGAGGTAATCATTAACATGCAGCGGATCGCTTATTCCACACAAAGGGAGATATTATATACCCTAAATAATTCGAGTTGCAGAAAGGCGACAAGTACACGAATTCCCAGGAGCTTACTCAAGTAAGTGACCGGGATGAGCGGACGTAGCCTACGTATCTGCAGCTTGAAGTATGCCGGGTACAGCCACAACCGACGCTAACGCCTAACGTGCGCCATGTGCGACTTCCGCCGGAAAATGCCGATGCCAGGCATCAAACCCGCCATCGACGCTATAAACCTCCGTGTAACCCTGCTGTAGCAGATACTGCGCGGCACCTTTACTGCTATTGCCGTGATAACACATCACCATAACGGCGGTATCAAAATCGTTATCGCGCATAAATGCCCCCAGCGTGTCGTTGGTCAAATGAAACGCGCCCGGCGTATGGCCCATCGCGTAGCTCTGCGGGTCGCGAATATCCACCAGCACCGCCGTCTGCTGGTGCATTTTCTGATGGGCTTCTTCTACGTTAATACATTCAAAGTGATCCATAAGCTCTCTTCTTATACAGGCAGGCGGCGAAACGCCCCAGATTTTAGCGCCTAGTGTACAGCGTGGCGGTAAATAAACGCCAATATGTTACACGCATCACTCTGAAATGTTTTTTTGATGTTACCAACAGCGTGATTGTTTGCTATATTGAGCGATATCGAACATTTATGAACTTAAACGAAAGCGTGAGAGGTGGCGAGCGTGGAAACCAAAGATCTGATTGTGATAGGGGGAGGCATCAACGGTGCGGGTATCGCAGCAGATGCCGCAGGGCGTGGTTTATCCGTACTGATGCTGGAAGCAAACGATCTGGCCTGCGCGACGTCCAGCGCCAGCTCAAAACTGATTCACGGCGGCCTGCGTTACCTTGAACACTACGAATTCCGTCTGGTGAGCGAAGCGCTGGCGGAACGTGAGGTGCTGCTAAAAATGGCGCCGCATATCGCCTTTCCTATGCGCTTTCGTTTACCGCACCGCCCGCATCTGCGCCCGGCATGGATGATCCGTATTGGTCTGTTTATGTACGATCATCTGGGCAAGCGTACCAGTTTGCCCGGCTCGACCGGATTGCGTTTTGGCGCAGAGTCGGTGCTTAAACCTGAAATTGTGCGCGGTTTCGAATATTCCGACTGCTGGGTCGATGATGCGCGACTGGTACTCGCCAATGCGCAAATGGTTGTACAGAAAGGTGGCGAAGTGCGAACCCGTACCCGTGCCCTCTCGGCTAAACGTGAAAACGGTTTATGGGTGGTCGAAGCGGAAGATCGTGATACGGGCGAAAAGTTCACCTGGCAGGCTCGCGGTCTGGTTAATGCCACCGGCCCGTGGGTCAAACAATTCTTCGACGAAGGGATGCACCTGCGTTCACCGTACGGTATTCGCCTGATTAAGGGCAGCCATATCGTCGTGCCGCGCGTGCATACGCAGAAACAGGCTTATATTCTGCAAAATGAAGACAAACGCATTGTGTTTGTGATCCCGTGGATGGATGAGTTCTCGATAATCGGTACTACTGACGTCGAGTATACGGGCGATCCGAAAACTGTTGCTATCGATGACAAAGAAGTTAGCTATCTGCTGAATGTCTATAACGCACATTTTAAAAAGACGTTGTCTCGCGACGATATCGTCTGGAGCTATTCCGGTGTCCGCCCGCTTTGTGATGACGAGTCTGATTCACCGCAGGCGATCACCCGCGATTACACCCTTGATATCCATGATGAAAACGGCCAGGCGCCGCTGCTATCAGTATTTGGCGGTAAGCTCACGACTTATCGCAAACTGGCTGAACATGCGCTGGAAAAACTGGCCCCCTACTACAAAGGTATCGGCCCGGCATGGACGAAAACAGCCGTTCTGCCCGGCGGCGATATCGGCGGCGATCGGGATGACTACGCGGCAAAACTGCGCCGTCGTTTCTCGTTTATCAGTGAGTCAATGGCCCGCCACTATGCGCGGACCTACGGCAGCAACAGCGAAAAACTCCTGGATACCGCCACATCGTTGGCCGATCTGGGGGAAGATTTCGGCCATGAATTTTTCGAAGCCGAACTTACATATCTGGTCGAACATGAGTGGGTTCGCACCCTGGATGACGCTATCTGGCGGCGGACTAAACAGGGAATGTGGCTGACAGCCGAACAGCAGGATCGCATCAGCGAATGGCTGGCGCAGCACGCGGGAAAGTCTGAACGAAAGTCTGAACTTTCGCTGGCGTCTTAGAGACCCGCTCGATTAAGCCAGATAAGATAAAAACGGGGCCGTCTGGCCCCGTTCTCAAGCGTCAAACCGCTACAACCTTACCGGATCGATATACCAGATATGGTCGGCGTACTCTTTAATCGTACGATCGGAGGAGAAATAGCCCATATTGGCGATATTGCGCATCGCTTTAATCGCCCACTCTTCCGGATGACGATACAGCTCATCCACTTTATCCTGGCAATCCACATAGCTACGATAATCCGCCAGTACCTGATAGTGGTCGCCGAAGTTAATCAGCGAATCCAGCAGATCGCGGTAACGACCCGGCTCTGATGGGCTGAACAGACCGGTGCCGATTTGCGTCAGCGCCAGATGCAGCTCTTCATCCTGATCATAATAATCACGCGGCTTGTAACCGCTGGCCCGTAGGGCTTCCACTTCTTCTGCGGTATTGCCGAAGATAAAGATATTCTCTTCACCAACGTGCTCCTGCATCTCAACGTTAGCGCCGTCCAGCGTACCGATAGTTAACGCGCCATTAAGCGCGAACTTCATATTGCTGGTCCCGGACGCTTCCGTTCCCGCCAGCGAGATCTGCTCTGAAAGATCGGCAGCCGGAATGATCAACTGCGCCAGACTCACGCTGTAGTTAGGGATAAACACCACTTTCAGCTTATCGCCAATCTGCGGATCGCTGTTCACCACCGCCGCCACATCATTAATCAAATGAATAATGTGCTTGGCCATGTAGTAAGCGGACGCCGCCTTCCCGGCGAAGATATTCACTCGCGGTACCCACTCCGCGTCAGGATCGGCCTTAATGCGATTGTAGCGGGTTATCACATGCAGCACGTTCATCAACTGGCGTTTGTACTCATGAATACGCTTGATCTGCACGTCAAACAGCGCCTTCGGGTTCACCACTACATTAAGCTGCTGGGCGATATAGCTCGCCAGTCGCTGCTTGTTTTCCAGTTTCGCCTGGCGCACAGCCTTGTTCACCAACGGGTAATCAATATGCTGTTCCAGTTCCTCCAGTTGACTCAAATCCGTGCGCCAGGTGTGACCAATATTGTCATCAAGCACTTTTGACAGCGGCGGATTCGCCAGCGCCAGCCAGCGACGCGGAGTCACGCCATTGGTCACGTTGGTAAAGCGCATCGGGAAGATTTTCGCAAACTCGGCGAACAGCGACTCCACCATCAACCTGGAGTGCAGTTCCGACACTCCGTTGACTTTGTGGCTAACGACCACCGCCAGCCAGGCCATACGAACGCGACGACCGTTGGACTCATCAATAATCGACGTCCGGCCCAACAGCGCGGTATCGTTGGGATATTGCTCCTGCAACGTTTTCAGGAAGTAGTCGTTAATCTCAAAGATGATCTGCAAATGACGCGGCAGGATTTTACCCAGCATATCAACAGGCCAGGTCTCCAGCGCTTCGCTCATCAGGGTGTGGTTGGTATAAGAGAAGACCTGACAGGCCACCTCAAACGCCTCATCCCAGCTAAACTTATGCTCATCAATCAGCAGACGCATCAGCTCCGGAATCGACAGCACCGGGTGCGTATCATTAAGGTGAATGGCGATTTTATCCGCCAGATTGTCGTAGGTTCTATGCAACTGATAGTGACGGCTGAGGATATCCTGCACCGTCGCAGAAACGAGGAAATACTCCTGGCGCAGGCGCAGCTCACGCCCGGAATCGGTAGAATCATCCGGGTAGAGCACGCGGGAAACGTTTTCAGAGTGGTTTTTATCCTCTACCGCCGCGAAGTAATCCCCCTGGTTGAATTTACCCAGATTGATTTCATTACTGGCCTGCGCACTCCACAGGCGCAGTGTGTTCGTCGCATCGGTATCAAAGCCTGGAATAATCTGGTCATAGGCTTCGGCAAAAATCTCCTCGGTTTCCACCCAGCGTGAATTTTTACCTTCCTGCTGAATTCGCCCGCCGAAACGCACTTTATAGCGGGTATTGTGGCGCTCGAACTCCCACGGGTTGCCGTATTCCAGCCAGTAATCCGGAGACTCTTTTTGCCGGCCATCAACAATGTTCTGCTTAAACATGCCGTAGTCGTAACGAATACCGTAGCCACGGCCGGGCAAACCCAGTGTCGCCAGAGAATCAAGGAAACAGGCCGCCAGACGCCCAAGACCACCGTTGCCTAATCCGGGGTCGTTCTCCTCATCAATCAGTTCTTCAAGGCTCAGCCCCATCTCTTCCAGCGCGCTGTTGACATCGTTATAGATACCCAGCGACAGCAATGCATTGGACAAGGTACGCCCAATCAGAAATTCCATTGACAGATAGTAAACCTGGCGAACTTCCTGAGAGAGTTGCGCCCGGTTGGAGCGCAACCAGCGCTCCACCATGCGATCGCGAACCGCGAACAATGTGGCATTGAGCCATTCATGTTTGTTGGCGATAGCCGGATCTTTGCCGATGATAAACATCAGCTTATAAGCAATTGAGTGCTTTAACGCCTCAACGCTTAACGTAGGCGATGCATAGCTAAACGGTGCATTCATAGCTTTGGCTCCTGTGATTACAGCAAGCGTTGATAAAGTTCGCGGTAAGAATTGGCGGCAACCTGCCAGCTAAAATCCATATTCATTGCCTGACGCTGAACATAACGCCAGAGCGACGGGCGCGACCACAAAACAAATGTGCGTCGAATAGCCCGCAGCAGTGACAAAGCGTTGCTGTCTGCAAAAACAAACCCGGTGGCCAGACCGTCGGCGAGGTTCTCCAGCGAACAGTCGGACACGGTATCCGCCAGGCCGCCGGTGCGCCGCACCAGCGGTAGCGTGCCATATTTCAGGCCATACAGCTGGGTTAAGCCACACGGCTCAAAGCGGCTGGGCACCAGAATCACATCGGCCCCGCCCATAATGCGATGCGAAAAAGCTTCATGGTAGCCAATCTGCACGCCGACTTTACCGGGGTGCTCGGCAGCGGCGGCAAGAAACCCCTCTTGCAGAACCGGATCGCCCGCCCCCAGCAGTGCCAGTTGGCCACCCTGCTCAAGCAGGCCCGGTAGCGCTTCAAGCACCAGATCCAGCCCTTTCTGGCTGGTGAGGCGACTGACCACGGCAAACAACGGCGCTTTATCATCCACCTGCAGCCCCATCGCAATTTGCAACTGACGCTTGTTCTCTGCTTTTTCCTCCAGCCGATCGCGATCGTAGCGCGCAGCCAGTAGCAAGTCGCTTTGCGGATTCCAGATCTGGTCATCCACTCCGTTAAGGATCCCGGACAAACGCCCTTCATGCTGACGCTGGCGCAGCAGTCCTTCCATTCCGTAAGCGAACTGCGGCTCTGTAATTTCACGGGCATAGGTTGGGCTCACCGCGGTAATGTGGTCAGCGTAGTAGAGACCGGCCTTCAGGAAGGAGATCTGGCCGTTAAATTCCAGCCCGTGCATGTTATAGAACGACCATGGCAGTTCAATGTCATTCATATGCCACGAGTAAAACATTCCCTGATAGGCCAGGTTATGCACCGTAAAGACCGATTTCGCCGGATGGCCACGTGCCGCCAGGTATGCTGGCGTCAGTCCCGCATGCCAGTCATGGGCATGAACAACATCAGGACGCCAGAAGGGGTCCAGACCACAGGCCATTTCGCTGCCTACCCAACCCAGCAGCGCAAAACGCAACACGTTATCGGTATAGGCGTGCTGATTCGTATCGTGGTAGGGACTCCCCGGACGATCGTAAAGATGCGGAGCATCAATCAAATAGATGCCCACGCTATTGAAATGGCCAAACAGCAGCGTAATCGGCCCGGCGAAAGTCTCCCGGCGAGTCACCACCTGTGCATCGGTAATACCGCGGCGGATATCGGGAAACGCGGGCAGCAGTATGCGCGTATCCACGCCGCCCGCAATTTGCGCCGCAGGCAGCGCGCCTATCACATCCGCCAGCCCACCGGTTTTTAACAGCGGGAACATCTCTGAACACACATGTAATACCTGCATTAGCGCTCCTGTGGGTACCCCAATGTCCGCAGCATATCGCGAGTAACCAGCACGATACCTTCCTCCGAGCGGTAGAAACGACGAGCATCCTCTTCCGCATTCTCACCAACCACCATACCTTCCGGGATCACGCAGGCCCGGTCAATAATACAGCGACGCAGACGGCACGAACGGCCAACCCAAACCTCCGGCAACAAGACCGCCGAGTCAATATTACAGAATGAATTCACCCGCACGCGCGGGAACAGTACCGACTGCACGACAACAGAACCGGAGATAATACAGCCGCCGGAGACCAGCGAATTCAGGGTCATTCCGTGGCTCCCCGAACGGTCCTGGACAAATTTTGCCGGTGGCAAAGGTTCCATATGAGTACGAATCGGCCAGTTTTGATCGTACATATCCAGTTCAGGGGTTACCGAAGCCAGGTCGAGGTTCGCTTTCCAGTACGCCTCCAGGGTTCCGACATCGCGCCAGTAGGGCTCGGATTGTGGATCTGACTGCACGCAGGAGAGCGGGAAGGGATGTGCATAAGCCATGCCAGTTTTAGTAATTTTTGGAATGATGTCTTTACCAAAATCGTGGCTGGAAATGTCGTCACTGTCGTCTTCTTGCAGAAGCTCGTAAAGATAATCAGCATCAAAGACATAAATTCCCATACTTGCCAGTGACTTGCTGGCATCGCCGGGCATTGCCGGAGGGTTAGCCGGTTTTTCGACAAAATCGATGATCTTATCGTTCTCATCTACCGCCATCACGCCAAACGCCGATGCTTCTTCGATGGGCACAGGCATACAGGCCACGGTGCAACGTGCGCCTTTTTCGACATGATCGATAAGCATGCGCGAGTAGTCCTGCTTGTAAATATGGTCGCCGGCGAGGATAACCACATACTCGGCCTTATAGCGGCGGATAATATCGAGGTTTTGCGTAACCGCGTCTGCTGTACCGCGATACCAGTTTTCCCCCTTCATTCTTTGCTGGGCGGGCAATAGATCGACAAACTCGTTCATCTCTTCATTGAAAAACGACCAGCCGCGCTGGATATGCTGCACCAGCGTATGGGATTGATATTGAGTGATAATGCCGATGCGGCGAATACCTGAGTTAATACAGTTAGATAATGCAAAATCGATAATGCGGAACTTACCGCCGAAATGCACGGCAGGTTTCGCGCGTTTATTGGTTAAATCCTTCAGACGGGTACCACGCCCCCCGGCAAGGATCAGCGCAACAGATTTGATCGGCAACTGACGCGCCAGCATCAACGGATCATTCTTTTCTATTCCAACCATAATTAACTCCTTTTTTACTCCCCAGCTTGCCTGCCCTTCTCGCTGCGCCGCCGCTTCGAGACCAACCGGAAGCCTCGAGGTTACGACCTTTGAAATACGCACAATCCGTGCGCGGGCCCATGCCAGACAGCTATAGTGACCGGATTATCCTCTCCGGCGAAAGGTGGAATGGCATGCCATTCCCCCGTTGGTAAAGTCATCTCAGCCACCTCGGCGGTGGCATTGAACGTCATCAACCAGCGATCGGATAAGACGATCTGCATACGCGGTACGCCGTGCTGCCACTCCTCGGCAGACAGCGGCTGCGCATTCTGGTTTAGCCAGCGCACACGACCGTCTCCCTCCTGCCACCAGCGGTTTTCGGTTAATGCCGGAATACGCTGGCGCAAATGAATCAGTGCGGCAGTGAACGCGGTCAATCCGCGGTTAGCCTGGTTCCAGTCCAGCCAGGTCAACACATTGTCCTGGCAGTAAGCATTATTGTTGCCATGCTGACTGTGGCCATGTTCGTCACCCGCCAGCAGCATCGGCGTCCCCTGCGCCAGCAGCAGCGTTGCCAGCAGGGCATGAACGCTGGCGCGACGTCGTTCAATCACAGCAAGACTCCCTTCTAACCCTTCTATACCATGATTGTTGCTGTAGTTATTGTTAGTCCCATCGCGATTCTCTTCCCCGTTTGCCTCATTATGTTTCTGATTGAAACAAACGCAGTCGCGAAGGGTAAAACCATCGTGCGCGGTGACCAGATTGACCGCTGCCGCCGGCGCTCTTCCATTACGCTGAAAGACATCGCTGGACGCGGCAAAACGCTGAGCGAAGTCGCCCAATGAGACATTTTGTTGTAACCAGAAACGACGCGTGGTATCACGGAAATGGTCGTTCCATTCAGCAAAAAACGGCGGAAAATTACCCACCTGATAGCCGCCAGGGCCAATATCCCAGGGCTCGGCGATCAGCTTCACTTCCGCCAGGCGCGGGTCATTACGGATAGCCTCAAACAGCGGCGCATCCTGACGAAACGCCGGCGTACGCCCCATCACCGAGGCCAGGTCGAAGCGAAAGCCATCAACGTGACACTCATCCACCCAAAAACGCAGGCACTGACGGGCATACTCCACCACGCCGGGGTGGCTGAGGTTGAGAGTGTTTCCGCAGCCCGTCCAGTTGTGGTAGTCCCCATCTTCTCTGATCCAATAATAGCTACGGTTGTCGATACCGCGCAGAGAGAAGGTCGGCCCTTCGAGATCGATCTCAGCGCTATGGTTCAGCACCACATCAAGGATCACCTCAATGCCCGCCGCATGCAGTGCTTTTACCGCATCGCGAAACTCCTTCAGCGCCTGCTCCGGCACGCTGGCGTAGCGCGTATCAAGGGCAAAAATCGCCAGCGGATTGTAGCCCCAGTAATTGCTTAACCCCATCCGCTGAAGACGCGGCTCACTGGCAAACTGCGCTACCGGCATCAGCTCCAGCGCGGTAATACCCAGCGCCTTGAAGTAGTCGATCATCACCGGATGCCCCAGCGCGCTGTAGGTGCCGCGAAGCGCCTCCGGCAGTTCAGGGTGCAGATACGTCAGCCCTTTGACGTGGGCTTCATAAATCACCGTCTTGCCCCACGGCGTGCGCGGCGGCTTATCGCCGCGCCAGTCATAATGCAGATCCACCACCCGCGACTTTGGCGCTATCGCCGCGCTATCGCGGTTATCGGCAACATGATCGCCGCCGTGAAGACGTTCATCGTCAGGTAACTCGCCGTCCACCTGATGACAGCAGGGATCGATCAACAGCTTGGCCGGGTTAAAACGATGCCCTCGCGCCGGGTCCCAGGGACCGTGGACGCGATAGCCGTAACGCAACCCCGGTCCGGCGTCGGCCAGCCAGCCGTGCCAGATATCACCGCTGCGTTCGGGCAGATCAACACGCCGCTCATTGCCCTGTTCGTCAAATACACAGAGTTCCACCCGTTCCGCATGGGCGGAAAAGAGCGCGAAATTTACCCCTTTACCGTCGTAGCTGGCCCCCAAAGGCGCGGGTTTTCCTGCTGTGAGTGCGATCATTCCGCCTCCCGCACCAGCCAGATCGTCGCCAGCGGCGGCAACGTAATCGAAAGGGAGTGCGCACGGCCGTGGCTGGCAATCGCGTCGCTTGCCACAATTCCGCCATTGCCGGTATTACTCCCGTGGTAATACATTGAATCGGTGTTCAGCTCTTCACGCCAGCGGCCAGGCTGGTTGATGCCAAAGCGATAGTCATAACGCGGCACCGGGGTAAAGTTGCTGGCGACGATAATTTCATTACCCGCTCTGTCGCGACGCACAAAGATAAACACCGAGCGCTCATGATCGTCCACCACCAGCCATTCAAAGCCATAAGGATCGAAATCCAGTTCATGCAACGCTTTGTGGTGACGATAGGTGTGGTTTAAATCGCGCACCAGCCGCTGGACGCCGTGATGCCAGTTATCCCCACCGTCCAGCAGGTGCCAGTCAAGGCTTGCGTCATGATTCCACTCGCGCCCCTGAGCAAATTCATTCCCCATAAACAGCAGCTTTTTACCCGGGAAGGCAAACAACCAGCCGTAATAGGCGCGCAGATTAGCGAATTTCTGCCAGGCGTCGCCCGGCATGCGGTCGAGAAGTGATTTTTTCCCGTGTACCACTTCGTCGTGGGAGAGCGGCAGGACAAAATTTTCGGTGTAGTTGTAGAGCATACCGAAGGTCATCTTGTCGTGATGATAACGGCGATGCACCGGGTCGAGCTTCATATAATCGAGAGTGTCGTGCATCCAGCCGAGGTTCCACTTGAACCAGAATCCCAACCCCCCCGTGGAGGAAGGACGTGAAACTCCGGCAAAATCGGTGGACTCTTCCGCCATCGTCACCGCCCCAGGCGTCTGTTCACCCAGCACCCGGTTGGTATTACGCAGGAACTCAATCGCTTCAAGGTTTTCCCGGCCGCCATATTCATTCGGCACCCACTCGCCGTCTTTGCGACTGTAGTCGCGATAAATCATGGATGCCACCGCATCCACCCGCAGCGCATCAATGCCAAAGCGTTCAACCCAGTACAGGGCATTGCCGACCAGATAATTGCTGACCTCGCGACGACCATAGTTGTAAATCAGTGTGTTCCAGTCCTGATGGTAGCCTTCACGCGGGTCGCTATGCTCATACAGCGACGTACCATCAAACGAGGCGAGGGCAAAATCATCTACCGGGAAATGACCCGGAACCCAGTCAAGGATGACGTTGAGGCCTGCGGCGTGCGCAGCGTTAATAAAATAGCGGAAATCCTCTCGCGTCCCGAAGCGGCGGGTTGGCGCATACAGCCCGGTTGGCTGATACCCCCAACTGCCATCAAACGGATGCTCGTTAACCGGCAACAGTTCCAGATGCGTAAACCCCATCCATTTGGCGTAAGGCACCAGTTGATCGGCAAGTTCGCGGTAGCTCAGCCAGAAGTTATTATCGGTATGGCGACGCCAGGAACCGAGGTGTACTTCATAAATTGATATTGGCGCATCAAACTGATTCGCCCGCTTGCGTGCTTCCGGCTGTTCGACCTTCTCCGGCAGCCCGCAAATCAGCGAGGCGCTATCCGGGCGCATCTGCGCTTCAAACGCGTAGGGATCGGACTTCACCCGCAAATGACCATGAGCATCGATAAGCTCAAATTTATACAACTGGCCGTTGAGCGCGCCAGGAACAAACAGTTCCCAGATACCGGATTCTTTGCGCAATCGCATTGGATGACGGCGACCATCCCAATAATTAAACTGTCCGACGACCGAAACCCGTTGAGCGTTAGGCGCCCAGACCGAAAAACGGGTACCCACGACGCCATCCATCGTGTCGGCGTGCGCGCCCAGCGTTTCATAGGGTCGCAGATGCGTACCTTCCGACAACAGCCAGACATCCAGATCCTGCAACAACGGGCCAAAACGGTACGGATCATCAATCAAATTTTGCTGACCGTGCCAGGTGACGGCCAGCTGATAACGAAAAGGGTTTTTACGCCGCGGCAGAACACCGCTAAAGAAACCGCGCGAATCAAGGCATTCTAGTTTGCCGACTTTGCGCCCGGTTTTTGGTTCGATGACCCACACATCGGTGGCATCGGGTAATAATGCACGAACTTCCAGCCCTGCGTCGGTGTAATGCATGCCAAGCACGGAAAAAGGGTCCGCAAAATAGCCGGCAATAAGCGCATTAATCACGTCCTTATCAATACGATTAGACATGGTTTCGTCCTGTTGTAGGTGTCGCCCTTTCCTGCATGCGGCGACTTTTTTTGCCCTGAACGACGCAGCACATTTTGCACCTTCCTGCGCCGTCCCACCTTCAGGTAAGGAAACACCATGGCTCCTTACTTAAAGCATAGCCAAGGCTGAATTACCTCCGTTAAGAAAAATAAAAAACATTCGCGTCTACTCCCTGTATTACGCAAAAAAAAGGGGTGATTCAACACCCCTTTTCTCATCTTGTGACAATGAATTACGCTAATTGCTTTAACATGCGACGGAGCGGCTCGGCGGCTCCCCACAACAGCTGATCGCCAACGGTGAAGGCCGACAGATACTCCGGCCCCATATTCAGTTTACGCAGGCGGCCCACCGGCGTGCTCAAGGTGCCGGTGACGGCGGCCGGAGTCAGCTCACGCATGGTAATGTCGCGATCGTTCGGTACCACTTTGGCCCACGGATTATGCGCGGCCAGCAGTTCCTCAACGGTCGGGATAGAAACATCTTTTTTCAACTTAATCGTGAACGCCTGGCTATGGCAGCGCAGGGCGCCAACGCGAACACACAGACCGTCGACCGGGATCGGAGAAGCCGTCGCGAGGATTTTGTTGGTCTCCGCCTGCCCTTTCCACTCTTCACGGCTCTGACCGTTATCCAGCTGTTTGTCGATCCATGGGATCAGGCTGCCCGCCAGCGGAACGCCGAAGTTGTCCACCGCCAGCTCTCCGCTGCGGGTCAACGAGGTCACTTTGCGTTCAATATCAAGGATCGCAGAAGCCGGGTCCGCCAGTTCAACGGCAACATGGTTGTACAGTTGCCCCATCTGGCCCAGCAACTCACGCATATGACGCGCACCGCCGCCGGATGCCGCCTGATACGTCGCCACGCTGACCCACTCGACCAGATCCTGAGCAAACAGGCCGCCGAGAGACATCAGCATCAGACTGACGGTACAGTTGCCGCCGACAAAGGTTTTCACGCCATTATTCAGACCGGCGGTGATCACATCCTGGTTCACCGGGTCAAGAATAATGATGGCGTCCTCTTTCATACGCAGCGAAGACGCTGCGTCGATCCAGTAACCCTGCCAGCCGCTTTCACGCAGCTTTGGATAAATATCGTTGGTGTAATCGCCGCCCTGACACGTGACAATAATATCCAGTGCCTTCAGCGCTTCCAGATCAAACGCATCCTGAAGCGTGCCACCGGTGCGTCCTCCAAAGGAGGGTGCAGGCTGCCCCAGTTGAGAGGTGGAGAAAAAAACAGGGCGAATGGCGTCAAAGTCGCGCTCTTCAACCATGCGTTGCATGAGAACAGAGCCGACCATTCCGCGCCAGCCGATAAAACCAACATTTTTCATAACATATTCCTGCGAGGTGTGTGCTGTTTGTTCCAGGCCAGTTTCCTACTGGTTAGCCCCTCACATTACAAAATGCAGCTAAAGTCGCAAGTGAAATTAATCAATGATTGACCACTAATCAGTAACACGGCTAATTCCGTATTGCGGCTGACGCCATTGGTTTCAGAAAACCATAATAATTATCAGTGAATTAGCCAGAATGATGAACGATGCCATCTTTGGCGCATTCCCCGTAAAGGGAAATTAGCCGGGGTCGAAAGTGATAATATTTCGCTAAAAAAATCGCGGGAGAAAGGGGATTAACCCGGCCGTGTTTTACTTCGCCGGGTCATTATTCAGACGCTTAGCTCAACAGCGTAAACGCAATCATACCGACAATCGCGCCAACCGTGCCGAGGATGGTTTCCATCAACGTCCAGGTCTTCAGCGTTTGCGCTTCTGTTGCGCCGGTGAACTTACCGAACAACCAGAAACCCGCATCGTTGACGTGGCTGACCACAATAGACCCACCGGCGATACAGATAGAGAGCGCCGCCATCTGCGCGCCGCTGTAGTGCAGTTGTTCGATAACCGGCATCACCAGGCCCACGGCCGTCAGGCAGGCGACGGTCGCGGAGCCCTGAATAATACGCACCGCCGCCGCCAGCACGAAGCAGGTGATCGCAATCGGCAGCCCCATACCGGTCAGCGCTTCGCCGAGCGCCGGACCTACGCCGGAATCCACCAGTACCTGCTTGAACACGCCGCCCGCCCCGATGACCAACAGGATAATCCCTGCAGGCTGGAGCGCATGGCCGCAAATCTCCATTACGCGATCTTTCGCCATTCCCTGACGCACTGCCAGACCATAGATAGCCACCAGGCAGGCCACCAGGATAGCGGTAAATGGATGGCCGATAAATTCAAACCATTCATAGGCCGCTGAGCCCTCTGCTACGAAACGCGCGGCGATGGTTTTCAGGCCAACCAGCACTAACGGTAACAGAATTAACGCCAGGCTAAAGCCAAATGACGGCATTTTGCCTTCACCAAGGTGCGGCTCGCTAATATCATCGGGAATATGCAGCTCAACGTAGCGGCTGATAAAATTGCCCCACAGCGGCCCGGCAATAATCATCCCCGGAATTGCGGCGCACAGACCAATCAGGATCATCCAGCCAAAGTCAGCGTGCATCTGAGAAGCCAGCAGCATCGGCGCCGGCCCCGGCAGCAGGAATGCCGCCGCAGCGGCGACCCCGGCAAACAGCGGGATCACCAGCTTCACAAGGTTGGTGCCGGTGTGACGCGCCATTGAGAAAGCCACGCTAATCAGCAACACGATCGCCACTTCAAAAAACAGCGGCAGCGCGCAAATAAGCCCGGCCAGGCCTATCGCATAGTGAGCGCGATTATGGCCAAAGGATTTCAGCATCTTGACGGCAATCTGGTCGACCGCGCCGGTTTCATGCAAAATTTTACCGAACATCGCCCCTAGCGCGACGACAACGGCCAGAAAGCCCAGCGTTCCGCCCATCCCCTTTTCCATCGTCGCCGCGATTTTATCCAACGGCATACCGGAAAAAAGCCCTGCTCCAATAGAAACCACCATCAAAGCCAGGAAAGCATGCATACGCGCCTTCATGACTAAAAACAGCAGCAGCAAAACGGAGCCGACTGCTGTTAAAACAAGCGTTAATGTACTCACTCGTGACTGCCTTTGTTAATCACCTCAATGGTGCTGGCGACCACACCCTCCAATGGCTGATCGATATCAACGACGAAAACATCGTGTTCATCCGTCCCCGGCTCTTGCAGCGTTGCAAACTGCGTGACCAGCATCTGGGTTTTGAAGAAGTGGCCTTTACGCGCCTTCAGGCGTTTTTCAATGACCGCAAAATCGCCCTTCAGGTAGATAAAAGAAAGATTCGGATTGCCTTTACGCAGAATGTCGCGATAGCTCTTTTTCAGCGCAGAACAGACAATCAACGACACTTCATTGGTGCGCTGCATGGCAAATGCGGCATCGTTCAGCGCCTGCAGCCACGGCGTACGATCATCGTCATTCAACGGTTCGCCGGACGCCATTTTGTTGATGTTGCTGCGCGGATGCAGAAAGTCGCCGTCGAGAAACGCGGCATGTAGTTGATGCGCCACTTCGCTGGCGACGGCGGATTTACCGCTGCCGGAAACGCCCATCAGGACATAAATGTGGTGATCATGGTTAGTCGTGCTCAAAGCTTCCTCCCACTGGACACATACGCGCAGCTCTGACTGCTTTAAACAGTGTGAATATGCTCGCGTAGCGATGAATTGTTACGGGTAACTGTTATCGGTAACATTTTCATGCCGACGATGTGGAGAAGCAATAACCATTGCTGTCAGATGTGAATATGTGTGATCTACTTCAAATTTGTCAGTTTAAATAGATCCGCCTGGTGACAATGTGAAACCTAAATCTAACATCTCTGGCGTAACCACTTCACCGCGAATACGCGCCAGCAAACGTTCAGCGCCAATCCGCCCCATTCGTTCACGCGGCGTGAGGACGCTGGCCAGACGCGGCTCCATCACCTGGCCGATATCATGGCCGTGGAAACCGGCGATCGCCATGTCGTCAGGGATCCTCAGCCCCAGGCGCTGACACTCGAATGCAGCGCCGACCGCAAGGTCGTCGTTGGTGCAGAAGATGCCGTCAAGCTGCGGATATTCACGGCGCGCCTGACGCATCAGCTCAATCCCCGAGGAATAAGACGAAGACTGCTCGACCATCACGCTGTAGGGCGTCATCCCGGCATCAAGCATTGCCTGCTCATACCCTTTCTGTTTGATGATGGTACGTTCATCAAGGCGCGCGCCCAGATAGGCAACGTGACGGTGGCCACGGTTGATTATCGCCGCGGTCATCTGGCGCGCCGCTTCAAAGTTATCAAAACCGACGGCAATATCGAGACACGGCGACTTACTGTCCATCAGTTCAACCACCGGGATACCCGCCACTTCAATCATCTTCAGGGTACGTGGCGTATGGGTTCGTTCGGTGAGGATCAGGCCATCGATGTTCCATGAGAGCATCGATTCCAGGCGTTTTTCTTCCATATCCGGCTTATAACCATAGTGCGCCAGCATGGTCTGGTAGCCGAAAGCGTCGGTCACGCTTTCAATGCCGCGCAGCACTTCCGAAAATACCTGATTCGTTAGCGAGGGCAACAGCACGCCAATGGCGCGGCTGGTTGCATTGGAAAGGATGTCAGGCGCGCGATTCGGAATATAACCCAGTTCATCGAGAGCAACGGCAATCTTGCCACGCAGCGCTTCGGAAACCTGTTCCGGGTTACGTAAGTAGCGGCTGACCGTCATTTTGGTCACGCCGACAAGATCGGCGACATCCTGAAGTACGGGTCTTTTCTTTTTCATCGTCCTGACTGTGATAAATGGGAGACATTTTCCCAGTTTATCACGGACAAAGCTCAACCTTTCCTGATCCTTAGGAAAGGTTGATTAAATTATTTATACCGGCGGCAGGTCGAACAGCAGAATCTCGCTATCGCTGTCGGCATGTACGGAGATCGCCTGCTCATCCCAAATCGCCAGACCATCGCTGGTAGTGGCTTTTGTTCCATTAATAGTCACGTCACCTTTTACCACCTGGATCCATACCCGGCGATCGGCGGCAATCTGGTGTACCGACTGTTCGTCTTTCAGCAACGCCCAGCGATACAACTCCATATCCTGAAACACCTTCAGCGAACCGTCGCGGGCATCCGGCGACAATACCAGCTGTTTGCCCTGTACAGCGTCAAAGCGCCGCTGTTCATAGCGCGGAGTGATGCCATTTTTTTCCGGAATGATCCAGATCTGGTACAGATGCAATTTTTCCGTGTCGCTTGGGTTGTACTCAGAGTGACGGATCCCAGTTCCTGCACTCATGATCTGGAACTCGCCCGCCGGAACCTGCTCTTTGTTGCCCATGCTATCCTGGTGCTCAACGGCCCCTTCCAGCACATAGGTCAGGATTTCCATATCCTTGTGCGGATGCGTACCGAAGCCCTGGCCCGCGTCAATCACGTCATCATTGATAACGCGCAGCGCTGAAAAGCCCATAAAGTTCGGATCGTAATAGTTAGCGAAAGAGAACGTATGCCAGGAATCCAGCCAGCCGTGGTTAGCGTGGCCACGTTCGTTAGCTTTGCGTAAATAGATCATATTGCACCCCCATATGTTTTCGATGGAGTAAGTGTGGACGCGATCGTTAAACAATCATAGAGGGTGAAAATTGACTCCTCTGTTCAAAAAATATGAATAAGTAAGGAGATACCCAGGTCGCTTATCTGGTAAGGAATATGGTGGTATTCAATGGCAGCACAGACGCATATTTCTGGCTCTTCCTGCGCATCAGAAGGTATCATAACTTCAGATTCATTGACGTAGCATAGCTGACTGATTGACGAAATTTTATCCAGTTAATCGTAGCCTATTTCGCAGTCCCTGCCTTCAATTTGACTATGCAAATACTGCAGCGGAGATAACTCCCGACTTACGCTACGGAGAAATGTATGCTCCTACCAGAGATCTTTACGGTATGTATGACCGTATAATTCGAACAAAGTCCGTCGTTACTATCGCAAAAGCGAAATTATCCGCTTTATTTATAAATTAAGATGCTGAATAATTCGTCATGATTTACTACGCAGTAGAGGTATTAACATGCGTTTCAGTACCATGTCCGACAGTGAAATAATTTCTGAGCTGTGTCACAGAATTAAAGAAACGCGTATGCAACTCGAACTATCACAGATTGAGTTAGCTGAGCGCGCACAGGTCGGCGCTGCAACCATCAAACGTGTTGAATTAGGCGAATCCGTTACACTGAGTACGTTGATCGGTATTTTGCGTGGTCTGGATCGTTTGCATCAATTGGAGTCAATATTATTCGATTCCCACATTCGTACTTTTAACGCTCAAATCAACGCCACATCCCCTTCCCGTATTCGTATTCGGAAAAAAGCGCATAAACCAAAAGAGAAATGCGCAGTCCCTTCGCAGACTAACGAGGCAAACGCCACCATTAACGAATGGTACACATCATCTGCCACCCACAGTATGGTGTGGTCCTCCTCGTCCCCAGACCCTGAGAAAAAGGGATAATCTACCCCATAAAGCGAATTTCACTATGTATATGAACGCCTTTTATCGGAATTGATAGCGTCAAAACTACACCCAATGTCGATATGTTGTGTCCGGAGGGTCACCACGACAGTAAAAAAACCAACAAGTCCCACTAACATCAAGGACTCGTGTCATAGCGATGTGAGCACGATGCTCACCCGGCGCATTGTCCTGCGACTCGAATTATTTAAGGTCAAATCCACTCTCAAATCACTCAGGACTCACATACCGCGCGACTTTAATCGCCAGGCCGCCTCGTGCGGTTTCACGATATTTAGCATTCATGTCTTTACCCGTCTCAAACATCGTTTCGATCACTTTATCCAGTGATACCTTTGGATCGCTGGTGCGATACATCGCCATACTGGCTGAGTTAATCGCCTTCACCGCTGCAATCGCGTTACGCTCTATACACGGCACCTGAACTTGCCCGGCCACCGGATCGCATGTCAGCCCGAGGTTATGCTCCATACCGATTTCCGCCGCAATGCATACTTTCTCCGGGCTGGCGCCCAGTAGTTCTGCCAGCCCGGCAGATGCCATAGAACAAGCAACCCCCACTTCCCCCTGGCAGCCGACTTCCGCCCCGGAAATGGAGGCATTCATTTTGTATAGAATGCCGATTGCGCCTGCGGTTAAGTAATAGCGCATGTAGATTTCCGGCGTTACCGTGTTAATAAAGCGATCATAATAAGCCAATACTGCAGGGATTATGCCACAGGCGCCATTGGTGGGTGCCGTAACCACTCGCCCACCTGCGGCATTCTCTTCTGAAACCGCCATAGCAAACATATTGACCCAATCCATCGCACTTAACGGAGTAATCGTCTGGCTTTGCGGTGCCAGTACACGACGTAGCGCAGAGGCTCGACGCGGCACTTTCAACGGTCCGGGTAAAATACCTTCCGTGTTCATACCGCGATTAATAGCATTCCGCATAGTCTGCCAGATTTTCGCCATATTCTTTTCAACGTTATCCCTGCCATAGCGGGCGATCTCATTTTTCATCATCACCGCAGAAATTGACAGGCAATTGTCATGACAGTGGGCCAACAAATTACGGGCCGAATAGAATGGGAAGGGAATATCGGTGTCTACATCCTGACTCTTGCCAAAATTTTCCTCCGTGACAATAAAACCACCACCGATGGAATAATAGGTTTGAGAAAGGACAATTTTCCCGTCACAAAATGCGGTAATACTCATTCCATTTTCATGCAAGGGCAAAAATTCATTGTGAAAACGCATGCATTCTACCACCGGGAATTGAATTTCTCGCTGCCCTTCTTCAATAAACAAACGATGCATTGTGTTTACATCGTGAATAATTTCGGGAACGGCATCAATGTCAACGGTATCGGGTAAATACCCGGATAATCCAAGAATAATCGCAATATCGGTATGATGGCCTTTACCCGTTAATGACAGAGAGCCATACACATCAACGACCAAACGAGTCACTTTATGCAGCAGACCCTTTTCCTGCAGCGTATCAACAAATTGTTTTCCTGCTTTCATCGGCCCAACTGTATGCGAGCTGGACGGCCCAATACTGATTTTGAAAATATCGAAGACGCTAATCATGTGGACCCCATATGGTTACAAAACAAAACGGATTAGCCCCCTGTAAACAGGAGGCGCTGCAAACTTAGCTAAGTAGGGAGAAGAAGATGGCGGAAATAGCGATCAGACCCAGCACAACCACAAAAACGTTGCTGATATGACCACTGTATTTGCGCATAGCCGGTACTTTGTGAATGGCGTACATTGGCATCAGGAACAGAATCATCGCGATAACCGGGCCACCCAGTGTTTCAATCATGCCGAGGATGCTCGGGTTCAGCGTCGCAACAATCCAGGTGCTCACCAACATGAACAACGCGGTGATTTTATTTAATTTATTGATTTCTATTGATTTCCCTCTACTCCGGAGGGACTTAATCACCATACCGTTGAAGCCTTCACGCGCACCGAGGTAGTGACCGAGGAAAGATTTGGTAATTGCGATCATGGCGATAACCGGTGCCATCCAGGCAATTACCGGTGCGTTAAAGTGGTTCGCCAGATAGGAAAGTATGGAAATATTCTGTGCTTTCGCTTCTGCCAGATTTTCCGGAGAAAGGCTCAGTACGCAGCTGAACACAAAAAACATCACGGTCAGCACCATCATGATATGTGCAAATCCGAGGATACGAGAACATTTGCTTTCGGCGTCCTGACCGTATTCTTCGCGTTTCGCAACCGCAAAAGAGGAGATGATGGGGGAATGGTTGAAGGAGAAGACCATGACCGGAATCGCCAGCCATAGGGTCATCCACATACCATCACCCGTTGCGGAAGCGCTACTCAGCGAGAGAGTATCCAGTACCGCACCGTTCCATTGCGGGATCAAATACAGCGCCAGTATCACCAGCGCAACAACGAACGGAAACACCAGTACACTCATGGCCTTCACAATCATTTTTTCGCCAAAGCGGACAATACCCATCATGCCGATAATCAAAATCAGCGACAAAATCGCACGCGGTGGAGAGACCATACCAAGCTGGTGGGTAATAAAGCTATCGACCGTATTGGTAATTGCGACACTATAGACCAACAGAATTGGATAAATGGCGAAAAAATAGAGTAACGTAATAAGTTTACCGGCACCAACACCGAAATGTTCTTCAACTACCTCGGTAATATCTTCACCCGGATTTTTACCAGAAAGAACAAAACGTGTTAAACCACGATGGGCGAAGAACGTCATTGGGAATGCGAGAATTGCCATGATAATCAATGGAATTAAACCACCGACTCCAGCGTTAATCGGCAGAAAAAGAACGCCTGCGCCAATTGCAGTCCCATACAAGCCCAGCATCCAGATAGTATCACTTTTTCTCCAACTACTCTCATGAGCATCAAGAGTACTTTGAACGGTTTCCATAATATGGCCTCAATAATATAGTGCAGAGTCTCATTGAGCTCTGCTCGGGTAATAAAATGTCGTGTTTATTTTGCTATTTTATTAAACGCAACTAAGCTGAGTTACTACAACGATCACATAACCTGAGTTATAGACAGGTCTTTTAAAGTATCAAAAATGACTTCTGCCATTAATATATTTTTAAGGTGTCATTATTGATGCGTTATTATTTTAATTTGCAACCTTGAATAAACCACACGATATATATAATGCAACGTAATTTATTTACGTTATAAAACAAATTTTGAGTCAACACTTCCCGTCGGATCAGTTATCAGACAAGGTGTAAAAATTATGGCATACCTGCCTCTGCGATTTTGTACGTAATGATCTAATAATGAAACTCATATTTCAGCTGCAGCATGAATTGCCATCCTGGTATAGCATTACCCGTTTACCATCAAAGTATACATCGTCATTGGATGGTACAGACTTACATAGTCTGGATCACTTCCATCTGTGTACAGATTGGTTGTGCAGACTTACTTTTACCTGTGATCGGCAGCACCGTTGATAAAATAATCCACCATCTGTCGTAATACCGATCAGCTAAGGTCCGACTGATCCGGTTAACCGGTCATCAAAAAGTGGTCTCTTTTGCAACCTGGTGGAAGTGTTGCCGCCAGTTACAGAGAAGAGCAATATCAGGGGTTGTATCGCTGAAACCGCAGAGAAAATCAAAAAAGGGCGGAGGTGCACAGTAGCCAGACTTCCGGGATAACGCTGGAAAAAGAACAAAAAAAAGCCAGCACCCGGCTGGCTAAAGTAATACTGGAAGCAATGTGAGCAATGTCGTGCTTTCAGGCTTTCCGCAAGGGTCTCCCTGAACGCAAAGCAATAATAATCATTCTCATTCGCACTTGTCTACTCTTTTTTTACAAAAAATAGTCGTTGACGATTTTTTTACCGTCAGAGATGTTGAAAGGGACTTGCAACCCACTAAGGATAAGAAGAATGAGTGACATAGTGATACGCCATGCCGAACCACGCGATGCTGAACCTTTACGTCAGTTAACTGCGCATCCGGAGGTCTATCACGACACGCTACAGCTCCCCCATCCGGCGATGGAAATGTGGCAGGAACGCCTGCAACCCAGGCCCGGCAGACGTCATCTGGTGGCCACTATCAACGAACAAGTTGTCGGCCATGTGGTGCTCAGCGTGGAGCCAAATCCTCGTCGCAGCCACGTAGCGACCTTCGGCATTAGCGTGGCATCCCAGGCGCACGGTCGCGGCGTTGGCAGCGCGCTGATGCGCGAAATGGTTAACCTGTGCGATAACTGGTTGCGTATCGAACGCATTGAGTTAACCGTATTTACCGACAATTCCGCCGCTATAGCGCTTTACCGCAAATTTGGCTTTGTTGTGGAAGGCACCGGCAAGCGATTCGCCCTGCGTAACGGCGAGTATGTGGATGCGTACTTTATGGCGCGGCTGAAGTAATCTTTAAGGAATTTCCCGGTGGCGCTACGCTTACCGGATCTACGCTCTCGTGAGCCGGGCTAACGCAATGCCGCCCGGCCTATAAATCAGTACCCGGCCGTTAAATCATCCGGCGAACGCGGATCGGACGCGCCATACAGCGTACCATCCGGGCCAATCATAATACTCTGCGTGCTGCCCATCGCCGCTTTTACCGCCACTTTCTGCCCTTTGTCCTCCAGCAGCTTCAGCGTATCCGGGCTAAATCCCTTCTCCACCCGCAGTTCATCCGGCAACCATTGATGATGGAAGCGCGGTGCATTGGTTGCTTCCGCGACGTTCATACCGAAGTCGATAGTATTCACTATCATCTGCAGCACAGTGGTGATGATACGACTGCCGCCGGGGCTGCCGGTCACCAGCCAGGTCTTGCCGTCTTTCACCACAATGGTCGGCGACATGGACGACAGCGGACGTTTTTTTGGCTCGACGGCGTTGGCGTCACCGCCAACCAGACCATAGACGTTCGGCACGCCGGGTTTAGCGGAAAAGTCATCCATCTGGTTATTCAGCAAAATACCGGAATTCCCCGCGACGATACCAGTGCCAAAGATTGTATTCAGCGTATACGTTACCGCGACGGCATTACCGTCCTTATCCACCACCGAGAAATGCGTGGTCTGATTGCTTTCGTAGGGCGCCAGCTTGCCGGGGCGAATCTGACTCGACGGTTTCGCTTTGTTGATATCGATCTGTTCGGCAATGGCTTTGGCGTACGCTTTGCTGGTCAGCGCCTGCCACGGCACGTTGACGAAATCCGGATCGCCAAGATATTCCGAACGGTCGGCATAAGCATGTTTTTCCGCTTCCGCCATCACCTGCATGGCATCAGCGCTGCCGAAGCCGAACTTATGCATATCGAAGTTTTCCAGAATATTGAGGATCTGCACGATATGAATCCCGCCGGACGAGGGCGGAGGCATGGAAAAGATCTGATAGCCGCGGTATTCACCGCTAATCGGCGTGCGTTCAACCGCTTTGTAATTCGCCAGATCCGCTTTGGTGATCAGCCCGCCGTTATTCTTCATCTCATCAGCAATCTGCTGCGCGATAGCACCTTTATAGAAGGCGTCGGGGCCATGCTCGGCAATCAGTTCCAGACTCTTGCCCAGCTGTTTTTGCACAAGCCTGTCACCCTTTTTCAGCGGTTCGCCGTTTTTCCAGAAAATAGCGCGACTATTGGCGTGGTCGGGGATTACTTCGCTCCCGTAGGTTTTCAAATCATCAGCCAGCGCATCGTTGACGATAAATCCTTCCTCCGCCAGCTTAATCGCCGGGCGAATCACCTTGTTAAGCGGCATCGTGCCGTATTTCTCCAGCGCCAGGGAGAAGCCGGCAACGGTGCCCGGCGTACCGGAGGCCAGGTGAGAAGTCAGCGATTTCTTGCTGTCCGGATTACCCTGATCGTCAAGGAACATATCGCGGGTGGCCTGCGCCGGAGCCATCTCACGGAAGTCGATCGCCGTCGTATGACCGTCTTTAGTGCGCAGCATCATAAAACCGCCGCCACCGATATTACCGGCCTGCGGATGCGTCACCGCCAGCGCATAGCCCACTGCCACGGCGGCATCCACCGCGTTGCCGCCCTGGCGCAGAATATCCACGCCGACCTTTGTTGCCAGCGCGTCCACCGAAGCCACCATCCCCTGATGAGCGCGAACCGGATGAAAAATATCCTCCTCTACACCATAAGAAACCGGAGGTGGAGCGGGATTCGCCGCGACGCTAAAACTCCCGCATGCCAGTAAAACAGCGATGACCACCTGACGCCAGAGCGTTGTTTTTATCATTGCCATACTCCCGAAATGTGTTGTTACCCCAGCATAATAGTGGTCGATAAATCCTAAAAGATCATTGTGGTAGCGGAAAGAAGGTAAACTAAAACGATCCCACACAAGGGAGGAGATAATCATGAAAGCCATTTTATATCTGGCGGCGCTGATCCCGCTGAGCGCTTTAGCGCAGCCGCTCAATAGCAATAACAATAACAATCCTAATCAGCCAGGATACGTGATACCCAGCCAGCAGCGGATGCTAAACCAGATGCAGACGCAGCAAATGCAGCAGCAAAACAAGCTAAAACAGGATATACAGAACCAGACGCGCGCGCAGCAGCAGCATCTACAGACGCAACTGAATAACAATCAGCGGCGAATACAGCAGAATAACAATGTGAATACCGAACAATAGCGAGGAAACGTTGCTGCGGCAGACGTCCCCATCAGGGCCGTCTGCTACAGATTACGCTGAAAACCGGGGGCCGATAACGTCAATCGCATCGGTACAGATGCTATCCACGCCCCAGCGTAGCAGTTCGGCGGCACGCTGCGGTTTATTGACGGTATAGACGAGAATATATAAACCCGCCGCCTTCAGGCTCGCTACGCGCGTTTCATCCAACAGCTTGTGATTAAGATGGAGAGAGACGCAGCCAAGGCGAGCCGTCAGTTCGCGCCAGTCATCACGCCACGCATCTACCAACAGCCCGCGCGGCAGCTCGGGCGTCGCTTCCTGCGCCGCTTCCAGTGCATCTATATCAAACGATGAGAGCAGCGGCGGCGTCATTCCCTGCCAGAGCTCACGGGCCGCCAGCGCCACCATTTTACCGGTCAGCGGACCGGTGCCGGTGGTCGGTTTAATTTCGATATTCGCCATCATACCGTACTGTCGGCAACGCGCGGCAACGTCACTCAGCAACGGCAGCGGCTCGCCCTGGAATTCACCGCTGTACCAGCTCCCGGCATCCACTTTTTGCAGATCGCTCCACGCCAGCTCGCCCGCCACGCCCCAGCCGTTGCTGGTGCGTTCGAGGTTGTCGTCGTGCAATAAAAAAATCTGCCCGTCTTTCGATAACTTAGCGTCAAACTCAATCATCGTATGGCCATAACGCGCACCGGTATCGATGGCCGCCAGAGTATTTTCCGGGGCCAGTTTACCGCCGCCGCGATGGGCAACAATTGAGGGATAAGGCCAGTGACTCATACGCGTCGTCCTGTCTCACTATCAAAGAGGTGCAAATGATCCTGCGGCAAATGCAGCCACAGCGTATAGCCAGCCTGAGGACGCTGCTGGTGCGGCAGCCGAACCACCAGCTTCTGCTCGCCCCACCGCCCGTGGGCAAGGTTATCAGCACCTAAAATCTCCAGCGTATCCATAACCAACGGTACGCCACCTTCCGCCTGAGAGCTTAATGCAAAATGTTCCGGGCGGATACCCAGCGTCATCTTACGCCCGGCGTAGCGGCGATGCGCGTTATTCATTGGCAAGCAGACGCCCCCCTCAAGCTCAAAGCGGCTGCCATCGTCGCTGACCCGGCCTTCCAGCAGATTCATTGCCGGGCTGCCGATAAAGCTTGCCACAAAGCGGCTGGCCGGTTTTTCGTACACGTCGACCGGCGTACCAATCTGTTCAGCGATGCCTTTATTCATCACCATCACTCGCTGCGCGAGGGTCATCGCCTCGACCTGATCGTGGGTTACGTACAGCGAAGTGGTATTCAGACGACGGTGTAGCTGTTGCAGTTCAAGGCGCATCTGCACGCGCAGTTTGGCATCAAGGTTGGAGAGCGGCTCATCAAACAGGAACACTGCCGGATCGCGTACAATTGCCCGTCCCATCGCCACACGCTGACGCTGACCGCCGGAGAGTTCACGCGGGCGACGCGTTAACAAACCGTCCAGTTCGAGGATCCGCGCCGCTTCCCTGACGCGCTCGGCAATCAGCCCTTTGCCCATGCCGCGGATTTTCAGCCCCCAGGCCATATTCTCTTCCACGCTCATATGCGGATAGAGGGCGTAGTTCTGGAACACCATCGCAATGCCGCGATCTTTCGGTTCCATTTCGGTGACGCGCTGGCGGTCAATCCAGATATCGCCGCTGGTGACCCGCTCAAGCCCGGCCACCATGCGCAGCAGTGTCGATTTACCGCAGCCGGATGGCCCAACCATCACAATAAATTCGCCGTCCGCGACGTCCAGCGTCAACGGTTGGATCACCTGGGTTTTAGCATCCCAGCTTTTGGTTACTGCCTGTAATTTTAAACCAGCCATAAAATTTCCTACTTCTCACTGTCCACCAGGCCGCGCACAAACGCCCGCTGCATGGCTAAAACGATGACCACCGGGGGAATCAGCGTGAGCAGCATCGCCGCCATCACCAGGTTCCACTGGGTGGTGCCTTCACCAAATGCGATCATCCCTTTAATGCCCGCCACCGCAGTACCGAGGTTCACATCCTGAATAATCAGCAGCGGCCACAGATACTGGTTCCAGCCGTAGATAAAGGTGATGACGAACAGCGCCGCAAGATTGGTTTTCGACAGCGGCAGTACGATATCGCGGAAGAAGCGCATCGGTGACGCGCCATCGATACGCGCGGCTTCAATCAGCTCATCCGGCAACGTCATAAAGAACTGGCGGAACAGGAAGGTGGCGGTCGCCGAAGCCATCAGCGGCAGCGTGAGTCCGGCATAGCTGTCGAGCATTTTCAGGTTGGCGATCACTTCCACGGTCGGGAAAATGCGCACCTCAACCGGCAGCATCAGGGTAATAAAGATCATCCAGAAGAACAGGTTGCGCAGTGGAAAACGGAACCAGACGATGGCGAACGCGGAGAGCATCGATACCGCGATTTTGCCTGACGTAATACCCAATGCCATGATGAAGCTGTTGAGTAACATCAGCCAGAACGGCGCACTGTTGGCCGCCACGCCGTTCAGCCAGATGTTTTTTATGTTGTCGAGCAGATGCGCGCCGGGAATCAACGTCATCGGCGTTTCAAAGACCGCTTTACCATCCAGGGTCGCGGCAACAAAGGCGACGTACAGCGGGAACAGAATGACGGCAATGCCTAAAATCAACATAGTGTGGCTGAAAATCGTCAGCCCGCGACGGTTCTCAATCATTGGTAGCGCACCTTACTTTCAACATAGCGGAACTGCACCACCGTCAGAATAATGACGAGGAACATCAGCACCACCGACTGGGCGGCGGAAGCGGAAAGATCGAGTCCGGCAAAACCTTCGCGATAGATTTTATAAATCAGCGTCGTCGTTGCCTGCACCGGTCCGCCGCCGGTAGCGGCATCAATCACCGGGAAGGTATCAAAGAAGGCGTATACCAGATTAACCACCAGCAGGAAAAAGCTCACCGGCGCAATCAGCGGCAGCGACAGCCTGAAGAAGCGGCGAACCGGCCCGGCGCCGTCGATCGCGGCAGCTTCCACCAGCGAGCGCGGGATGGATTGCAGCGCGGCGAAAAAGAACAGGAAGTTGTAACTAATCTGCTTCCATACCGAGGCGAAGACCACGAGGAACATTGCCTGGCCGCTGTTCTGCGCATGGTTCCAGTCATAGCCTAGTTCGGCGAGAAAATGCGTAATCAGCCCGCGGCCTGGGTTAAACAGAAAAATCCACAGCACGGCGGCGACCGCAGGCGCCACGGCATAAGGCAGCAGCATCAGCGTCTGATAAAAACGGCTGCCGCGCACCACATAATCCACCAGCGCGGCGAAAAACAGCGAGATCAGCAGCCCGCTGAAAGTGACCAGCGTGCTGAATTTAATCGTGGTCCAGAAAGAATCCAGGTAGTACGGGTCATGGAACAACGCGAAAAAGTTAGCCAGGCCGACAAACTGGCTGGAGAGCCCAAATGGATCGACATTCTGCAGGGAATACCACAGCGCTTCGCCCGCGGGCCAGATAAAGAAGATGACGGTAATCGCCAGCTGTGGCGCGACCAGCAAATATGGTAGCCAACGAGAGCGGAATACCGGACGGGATGATGACATAAGCGTTTGGTTCCTGAACAGCGCCGGGTGGCGGCTTCGCCTTACCCGGCCTACGGTCTTGTAGGCCCGGTAAGCGTAGCGCCACCCGGCATTTTGTTAAGACTTCGTCGACTGCTCAAAACGGCGCAGCAGTTGATTACCGCGCTCAACGGCGGAATCCAGCGCCTGTTGAGGCGTTTTTTTACCGGTCCATACGCTTTCCAGTTCCTCATCCACGACGGTGCGGATCTGCGGCATATTGCCCAGGCGCAGGCCTTTGGTGAACGGTAACGGCGGCTTGTTCAACATCTGCCGCGTCGCGATATCAGCGCCAGGATTCTTATCGTAGAAGCCCTGCTCGCGGGTCAGGTTATAAGCGGCGGTGGTAATCGGCAGATAACCGGTTTTCTGGTGCCATTCGGCGGCAATTTCCGGTTTGGTCAGGAAATCGAGGAATTTGGCGACGCCGGTATAAGTGGCGTTATCTTTACCCTTCATCACCCACAGGCTGGCCCCGCCGATAATGGCGTTTTGCGGCGCGCCCTTCACGTCGGCGTCGTAGGGCATCATACCCACGCCGTAGTTGAACTTAGCGTACTGACGGATATCGGCCAGCGAACCGGAAGAGGCAGTGGTCATCGCGCAGTCGCCGTTATAGAACTTCTCGGTAGACTCATCTTTACGCCCGTAGTAGCTAAAATCGCCCTTCTTGTTCATCGCTTCAAGCAGGGCGATATGCTTCACCTGCACTGGCTTGTTGAATTCCAGCACCGCATCGGTACCGTCGAAGCCGTTGTTTTTGGTGGCGACCGGCAGCCCGTTCCAGGCGCTGAAGTTTTCAATTTGAATCCAGCCCTGCCAGCCGCTGGCGTAACCGCACTTCATTCCGGCGGCTTTCAGCTTCGCGCTGTACGCCGCAAGATCCTGCCAGGTTTTCGGCGGCTGGTTCGGATCTAATCCGGCTTTTTTGAAGGCGTCTTTGTTGTAATACAGCACCGGCGTGGAGCTGTTAAACGGCTGAGAGAGCAGATGGCCGGTTTTGGAATCGGTGTAATAGCCGGAAACGGTCGGCACGAACTGCGACTCATCAAACTTGATGCCCGCATCGCTGAATACCTGATAAACCGGCTTAATCGCTTTGGACGCCATCATCGTCGCAGTGCCGACTTCATAAACCTGCAAAATAGCCGGCGCGTTACCGGTACGGAAGGCGGCAATGCCTGCGCTCAGGCTCTGTTCATAGTTGCCTTTGTACACCGGAACAATTTTGTAGTCCGGGTTGGCTGCGTTGAAACGTTGCGCCAGTGAATCAACTTCTTTCCCCAGTTCCCCTTCCATTGAGTGCCAGAAAGGAATAGTGGTTACCGCCAGCGCTTGACCGGCAAATGCCAGGCTAAGCGCCAGCCCTAAAGCTGTATGTCGTAACGATATCATCGGTTATCTCTCTTGTGTTTCAAATGCGCGATTTCACGCGTTTTATGTTCGCGGGAGTAACATGACACGCTCGAATGACAGAAAAATAACTGTTTTATTACAATAGCATTACGGCTAATTGGCAAAATGGTGATGAAACAGTGAAAAAGGGCCGATAAATGGCAAAGTGAAAAAGAGACGCTGTGCGGACTACAGATAAATGAGGATCTGTAGTTAAATAGGGGTTGTTAAAACGTTCTCTCCGGCGAACCGTCACAAGGAAAAATATGAAGGCGCTTCATAAACCTACCGAGCGTGTCTTACTCATTCTGGAAACATTAGCCAACGCGGAGGGGATGACGCTCTCTGAACTGTCGCAGAAAACGGGCATTTCTAAAGGGACCATATTTCCCATCCTCAAATCATTACAATACCGGAAATATATCAGTTACGATGATCGCAACGGTATTTACACCCTGGGCATCTCATGCGCGGTTCTGGCCAGTTCAACGGTGGAAAAAGAGTTCTGGCTTAAAATGATCAACAGCGAAATGCAGGCGGTGGTCAATGAATGCAATGAGGTTTGCCAGCTCGGCATTCTTGATGATGCCTGGGTGCTCTATGTTGATAAAGTCCAGGGCGACCAGACCGTACAACTGGTATCGAAGGTCGGTACCCGCCTTCCGGCAATCTGCTCCGCATTAGGAAAAGCGCTGTTACATAAGCACCGCGACGACGAGATTCTGGAACTTTATCCGCAAGGTTTTCCTCGCGTCACCGCACGCAGCGTCAGCAATATAACTCAGCTTCGTCAGCAGTTAACCCAGGTCGCCGCCAACGGCTATGCCATGGACGATCGGGAAATCAACGACGATACCATTTGCTTCGCCGTTCCTCTGCAGCAGAAAGGTATTATTCTGGCCGCGATCAGCGTTTCACTGCCGTTTTTCCGCGCCACCGATGAAAAAACGCAGCAGGTCACTCATGCGTTGCAAGAGGCGAAAAATCGTATCGAAAGCGTGCTGAACAAGCTGCCCGATATCAAAAATTACTGATCAATCCCCGTCATCCTTCACGTTGCCTGTGCGTTGACTGTGGATTACCCGGCCTACGGCCTCACCTCTACGAGGCCCGCGCAAGCGCTGTGCAAAACGGTTGACCGCTTTGTCATGCAACTCAAATTATTTAAGATGGATTCGTCGACAATCCCGCCGGAATTGTGATTACCCACACAATATCAATATTTAATTCCCCGTAGTGGCTGCTTGTCAGCCCGTCTATTTATCTATTAATTCATTAAGTTAATTACTTATCCCGCCGCGTTTTGCGCCATTTGACTTCCCATTCCCCCATGTGTTTACTTATTCATGATCGAAAATACAAACATCATTTGTATATACGAACAACGCAAGAGGTAAAATATGCAAAGTCGTTACATCACCCCGGCAATAACCGTTTTTGATGAACGTGGAAGACTGGATCCTGAAGGCAATTTCCGCCTGTACGATTTCATCAAAAATAGCGTGTCGGGATTTGTCGTCATGGGCAGCACCGGTGAGTTTTTCTCCCTGGATATGAAAACATCCCGTCAGATTATTCAAATCGCGGCGGAATTTCCCCGCGGAGGAATACAGGCTTATGCGGGCGCCAGTCGCATGGATATTGATGAGTGCGTGGAACTGGCAAACTACGCTGATGAGTGCGGACTTGATGGGGTCATGATCATCAGCCCCTGGTACTTCCGCCTGACTGATGAAGGAATTTATACATTTTACAGTCAGATAGCGCGCCGAACTGCCGCAAAAATCTTCATCTATAACTTTCCGGAGCGCACCGGCTATTCCGTCTCGCCGGAAATCTGTCTCCGGCTTGCCAGAGAATTCCCGAACATTATCGGCCTGAAAGACACCGTTGCGGACACCAGTCATACCTCGCAGGTGATTCGCCAGGTAAAATCTGAACGACCATATTTCGAAGTCTATGCCGGTTATGACAATAACTTTGCCCACAATGTCTTGTCCGGAGGGAATGGCTGTATTGGCGGTTTATCCAATATTTGCCCTGAGATCTTCCGCGACTGGATGCAGGCATTTAATGATAACGATCTGCGCCAGATCTCGCTATATCAGCAAAAAGTGGATGATTTAATGGCTATTTATGCGGTTAACGATCCGTTCATTCCGACATTCAAAAAAGCGTTACAACTGCGCGGAATTATTGAGTCCGACCGCTGCACGCCACCTTTTAGCCCCCTATCAACCTGCCAGACCGCAAGTATCCAGCAGATACTTTCCCGTGCTGGTATCGCCATTAATGCCTGACCCCAGCACGGAGGTATGATGAAAACGATCGCCGCTTACGACAACCCGGTATTAAATTCCGCCATTACGAAATCGTGGAAGCGCCTGGTGCCACTGATGTTTATTTTATACTTCATCGCCTTTATCGACAGGGTCAATGTGGGATTCGCCAAAGAGGCGATGCAGGTCGATATTGGCCTCTCCAGTTCCGCCTTTGCCCTCGGCGCGGGAATATTTTTCGCCGCCTATGCGCTGTTTGGCATCCCCGCCAACCTGATCCTGAATAAGATTGGGGCGCAAAAATGGTTAAGTATCACCACCATTCTGTGGGGCGTACTCTCTGCGCTCACCGGCCTGGTCCAGACGGAAACTCAGTTTATTGTCCTGCGCTTTTTACTGGGCCTGGGCGAAGCGGGTTTTTACCCCGGCATTCTGCTACTGGCCTCGATCTACTTTCCCAATAAGGTTCGGGCATCTGTGGTCGGCATCTTCGTGCTCGGCGTTCCCCTGGCATTGACCTTAGGTTCGCCAATCTCCGGCGCGCTTCTGGAAATGCACGGATTCCTCGGCAAGCCCGGCTGGTTCTGGATGTTCTTTATCGAAGGGATCCCGGCGGTCATCATGGGCATCTTCGCCTGGTTCTGGCTTGACGATACCCCGGCCCAGGCTCGTTTCCTGAACCAGGAGGAGAAAAAAGCCCTTATTGAGCAGCTTCAACTGGAGCAGAAACAGACCGAAACCAGCAGCGTTATCACCGCGCTGAAAAGCCTTAAAGTCTGGCACCTGGCGCTGATCTACGGCACCATCCAGATCAGCGTTTATGGGCTGATGTTCTTCCTGCCTTCGCAAGTCGCCTCGCTGATGGGATCCACGCTCGGCTTTAAGGAGTCATTAGTTGCCGCCATCCCCTGGGCCTGTTCCGCAGTAGGGGTCTATTATATTCCACGTCTGGCGGACAAAATGCCAACCCGCCGGGTTGTGATTTCAGTCATTTGTATGCTGGCTGCGGCGCTGGGGCTGTTCGTTTCCGCCTGGTCCGGCCCGGTACTGGCCATTGCCGCCCTCTCCCTCTCGGCAATCGGCTTCCTCTCTGTACAACCGATTTTCTGGACCTTTCCGGCGCAAATTGTGTCAGGGTCGGCACTGGCGGCCAGCATCGGTTTTTGTACCACGATGGGCGCTTTTTGTAGCTTTCTGGCACCGCTCATTCGCGTTGAAGTCGATGCGTTCTTTGGCAATGATTCGGCGGGCCTGATCGCCCTGTCCCTTATCACCGTCTGCTGCGCATTGCTGATTGCCGCGCTGGCGGGCAGAAAGGCGGCCAGTAACGTCGCGGTTCCCCATCACTAAGGTTCTGATGTGCTGATAACAAAGGATAACTAAAATGCAGACCATCTTAAAAATTGACCCTACTGACAACTTGATCGTTGCGCTGCAAGACTTACGCAAAGACCAGCGGGTTAACTGGAATAATGAAGAGTATCTCCTGCGTAGCGATGTCAAAGCCAAACACAAGTTCGCCACCGAGGATATTGAACCCGGCGATATTGTTTCTCTGTACGGTGTCCCGGTAGGCAAAGCAACGCGGCCTATCGCCCGCGGCGAAGCCGTCACCACCGAAAATATCAAACACTACGCGGCCCCGGTTTCGCTTGATGACGTCGCGCCCTATGACTGGCAGCAGCCGGATATCTCCGCATGGCAGACGCGGACGTTTCGGGGAATCGTCCGTGAAGATGGCCGGGTCGCCACGGCCAATTACTGGCTGGTCATTCCGCTGGTTTTCTGTGAAAACCGCAACGTTCAGCGCGTCACCGATGCGCTGAACGACGCCCTGGGCTATGCCAATAACGGCCTGAAAAATTTCGCGCGCCGGGTGGCCTCGGCCGATGTCTTCGACGATAAGCGACATCTCCCCTTCCCTCATCTTGACGGCATCCGCTGTATTACCGTCAACTCAGGCTGCGGCGGCGCCTCCTCAGACAGCATGACCATGTGCGACGTCCTGGCCGCCTATGCCGATCATCCTAATGTGCTCGGCGTAACGGTCTTTGCGCTGGGCTGTGAAAAAGCGCGTATTGTCGATTTCAAAGCGGCGCTCGCGAAACGCAACCCGCAGTTCAACAAGCCGGTGATCTACTTCAGGCAGCAGGACTGGAGCAGCGAAGAAAAAATGATGCAGGATGCATTGACCGAGACCTATAACGCCATTCGCGAAGCGCCCGTCGCTGAACGGCAGGAGGTCCCGCTCTCTCAACTCAAAATCGGCGTGAAATGCGGCGCCTCGGACGGCTTCTCGGGGATCAGCGCGAATCCGGCAATGGGTGAGGTCTCGGACCGTCTCGTCGCTCTGGGCGGCGCTTCCGGGCTGGCGGAGTTCCCGGAACTGTGCGGCGCGGAAGGGGATCTCGTTCAACGCTGCAACAGTCGCGATCTAAAAGAGAAGTTTCTGTCGCTGATGAAAAACTATGAACACGTGGCTAACTTCTTCGGCACCACCATCGCTGATAATCCCAGCCCAGGGAATATTGCCGATGGCTTGATCACCGACGCCATCAAATCTGCCGGTGCGGCGAAAAAAGGCGGCAGAGCGCCGGTTAGCGCGGTATGCGACTATGCAGAACCGATGGCGGAGCGCGGGCTTTCGCTGGTATGTACGCCGGGCAACGACGTGGATGCGGTGACGGGGCTGGTTGCTGCGGGATGCAATGTCGTTATCTTCTCAACCGGATTAGGCACGCCAACAGGGAACCCAATCGTTCCGGTACTCAAAATCTCCACCAACTCGGCTCTCGCGAAAAAGATGCCGGATATTATCGATTATGACTGCGGGCCTATTATTGAGGGCACGCCGCTGGCAGAAATCGCCGACGGCTTGTTTGAGAAAATCATCGCCACCGCCAGCGGACGCTGGCGAACCAAAGCGGATGCGCTCGAACAGTTTGATTTTATGTTATGGAAACGCTCTCTGGAACTGTAGGCATCGGGCAAAACGCCCGCCAGAAGGCGGGCGTGAATGGATAACGAACCGATGTTACTTGCCGTTCTCGCATTTCTGCCGGGCGGCGGCTAATGCCTTGCCCGGCCTGTGAGCCTGTAGGCCCAGGCAAGCGAAGCGCCGCCCGGCGTTTTTAATTAACTACCCGCCCAGATAGGCGCTGCGTACTGCTTCGTTAGCCAGCAACGCATCGCCGGTATCGGATAGCACCACGTGACCGTTTTCCAGCACATAGCCGCGATCGGCAAGCTTCAGCGCCTGGTTGGCGTTCTGTTCGACGAGGAAGATGGTCATCCCCTGTTCGCGTAGCTGTTCGATAGTATCGAAAATTTGCTGAATGATAATCGGCGCCAGTCCCAGCGAAGGCTCATCCAGCAGCAGGAGGCGCGGCTGGCTCATCAGCGCCCGACCGATTGCCAGCATCTGCTGTTCACCACCGGACATGGTGCCCGCACGCTGAACCCGACGCTCAAGCAGACGCGGAAACAGCTCATACACCCACTTGATGCGGGTCTGGAACTGGTCGCGATCGGCAAAAAATCCCCCCATCGCCAGGTTCTCTTCCACCGTCATCCGCGAGAAGACGCGACGCCCTTCCGGAACAATCGCCACCGCTTCACGCATGATTTTCGCCGTCTGCCAGTCAGTAATATCTTTACCATCGAACACAACGCGCCCGCTGGAGGCGCGCGGATCGCCGCACAGGGTGCCCAACAACGTGGTTTTCCCCGCGCCGTTGGCGCCAATCAGGGTAACGATCTCCCCCTGATTGATATACAGGCTGACGTTGTGCAGCGCCTGGATTTTTCCATAGTGCGCGCTAACGCTGTCAAAAGATAACATCGTTTTTTCCATCTTATACGTCACCACCATTATGCTTCACCTAAATAGGCGCGGATCACGTCCGGGTTATTGCGGATCGCTTCCGGCGTACCGTTGGCCAGCGGCGTACCCTGGTTTACCACGTAAATACGGTCGGAAATCCCCATCACCAGCTTCATATCGTGCTCAATCAGCAGGATAGTGGTATTGTGATGGCTGCGCAGCTCGGCGATCAGTTCGTCCAGCTCTTTGGTCTCTTTCGGGTTTAGCCCCGCAGCAGGCTCATCCAGCATCAGGATTTCCGGCTGCGTCACCATACAGCGGGCGATCTCCAGACGCCGCTGGTCGCCGTAGGCCAGGTTACTGGCCTGGCGGTTGGCGTGCTCCAGCAGGCCGATACGCTCAAGCCAGGCGGCGGCGCGGTCCAGAGCTTCGCTCTGCGCGCGGCGGAAAGACGGCATTTTTAGCAGACCGGAGAAGATCCCGGTTTTCAGCTGCTGATGTTGCGCCACCAGCAGGTTTTCAATCACCGTCATTTCGCGGAACAGACGCACGTGCTGGAAAGTCCGCACCACGCCCATACGGGCAATCTGCTGGCCCGGCAGCCCTTCGAGATGCTGGTCGCGCAGCATAATGCTGCCGCCGGTCGGTTTATAGAAGCCGGTCAGACAGTTAAAAACGGTGGTTTTCCCTGCGCCGTTCGGGCCGATAAGCGAAACAATTTCCCGTTCACGCAGCTCCAGCGACACGTTATTGACCGCCAGCAGGCCGCCGAAACGCATCATCAGGCCGCTTACAGATAATAATGGCTGACTCATTCCTGCTCTCCTTTCGCCTGACCGTTTTTCAGCTTCAACTGCAGACGCGTCATTGGCAGAAGGCCCTGCGGACGCCAGATCATCATCAGTACCATCAACGCCCCCAGCATCAGCATGCTGTATTCATTAAAATCACGCATCAGCTCACGCGACACTACCAGCAAAATCGCCGCGAGGATCACCGCAAACTGCGAGCCCATCCCGCCCAGGACGACAATCGCCAGCACAAAAGCGGATTCAGCGAAGGTGAAGGATTCCGGGCTGACGAAGCCCTGACGGGCGGCGAACAGAGTACCGGCAAAACCGGCAAACGCCGCGCTGATGGTAAACGCGGTCAACTTGATACGCGTCGGGCTAAGGCCCAGCGAACGACAGGCGATCTCATCTTCGCGCAGCGCTTCCCACGCGCGACCGAGCGGCATACGCAGCAGGCGGTTAATGACAAACAGGCTTAACACCACCAGCAGCAGGGCCACCAGGTAGAGGAAAATCACGCGATCGGACGGATCGTACTTCACGCCGAAGAAGTGGCTGAACGTATCCCAGCCGCCTTCGCGGGCGCTGCGGCTGAATTCAAGACCAAAAAGAGTCGGTTTCGGGATCTGACTGATGCCGTTCGGGCCGCCGGTCAAATCGGTGTTGTTGAGCAGCAGGATGCGCACAATCTCACCGAAACCAAGCGTCACAATCGCCAGATAGTCGCCGCGCAGGCGCAGCACCGGGAAGCCGAGCAGAAAACCCGCTGCGGCCGAGACCAGCCCCGCCAGCGGCAGACAGGTCCAGAATCCCAGACCGTAATAGTGGTTCAGCAACGCGAAGGTGTAAGCGCCGATGGCATAGAAGCCGCCATAGCCCAGTACCAGCAGACCGGACAGTCCCACCACCACGTTAAGGCCCAGGCCGAGGATAATGTAGATCATCGTCAACGTGGCGATATCCACCGTCCCGCGCGACACGATAAACGGCCACGCCACGGCAATAACCAGCAGAGCAGCCAGCAACAGCTTCTGTTTAGGCGTCGAGCCATCGATGGCCGGCAGAATAAACTTCGGCCCGGAGACGTTCTTCATCGTTTTCCGCAACAGCGGACGCAGCAACTGGAAGAGGAAGACCACGGCGGTACCGATAAAGATCCACTGCCAGCGGATATCGGCGGCGGTATCCACCACCAGTTTGGTGCCGGACAGTTCCAGCTGCACGCCCATAAAGACGCCAGCCAGCACAAAGAACATCGCTGCTGACAGCAGCGCGATCACAAAATGCATCGGTTTCATACTTTTTCCACCTCCGGGCGACCCAGAATACCGGTCGGCATCACCAGCAGAACCAGGATCAATAGCGCGAAGGAGACCACGTCTTTGTATTCCGTGCTGAGATAAGCAGAAGAGAGCGCTTCAGCGATACCGAGAATCAGGCCGCCAATCATCGCGCCAGGAATACTGCCGATACCCCCGAGAACGGCGGCGGTAAAGGCTTTCATCCCGGCCATAAAACCGATATACGGGTTGATCACGCCGTAGAACTGACCCAGCAATACACCCGCAACCGCCGCCATTGCCGCGCCGATCACAAACGTCAGAGCGATAACGCGGTCAGTATTAATACCGAGCAGGCTGGCCATTTTCAGATCTTCGGCACAAGCGCGACAGGCGCGGCCCATACGGGAATAGCGGATAAACAGGGTCAGCGCCAGCATAGCGATGAACGTGACGATCCAGATAACCAGTTGCATAGTGGTGATAGTGGCAGAGAAGTTTTCGCTGCTGCCCACCGTCCACTGGCCGTTAAACAGGTTTGGCAGCGCGACATCGCGCGAACCTTCCGTCAGACTGACGTAGTTTTGCAGGAAGATGGACATCCCGATAGCGGAAATCAGCGCGATCAGACGCTTGGAGTTACGCACGGGCCGATAAGCCACCCGTTCGATACTCCAGCCGTAGGCGCTGGCAATCACAATTGCGCCAACGAATCCGGCGGCCACCAGCAGCCAACTGGCATCAATTCCCATCATCATCAGGGCGGCAATGATCATGAAGGAGACATAGCTGCCAATCATGTATACCTCGCCGTGGGCGAAGTTAATCATGCCGATAATGCCGTACACCATGGTATAGCCGATGGCGATCAGCGCATAGGTGCTTCCCAGCGTGACGCCGTTAAACATCTGCTGCAGAAAATAAAGAAACTGCTCGGACATAAGGTAACCTTTCTCTACCCGCCCGCGTTGCGCGGGCGGTGGGATAACGTGTTTTATGGCTTATTTCGCGAGAGTGGATGACCCATCCGCGTGCCACTTGAAGACACCAAATTCAAATCCCTTCAAATCGCCTTTTTCATCCCAGTTCAGCGGCCCAATCACGGTTTTCGCACCGTGCGCTTTCAGATCATTGATTAAATCCAGCGGCTCCTTGCTTCCGGTTCTGTCCATTGCCTGCGCCAGAGACTGCACGGCGGCGTAAGTGATCCAGACATACGGACCGCTCGGATCTTTCTTGTCGGCTTTAAGCGCAGCAACGATAGCGCTGTTGGCAGGATCCTGATCATAGCGTTTCGGCATCGTCACCAGCATGCCTTCCGCCGCATTGCCGGCGATATTGGAGAGCGATGAGTTACCCACGCCTTCCGGACCCATAAACACGGTTTTCAGACCCACGGTGCGCGCCTGACGCAGCATCTGCCCCATTTCCGGGTAGTAGCCGCCGTAATAAACGAAGTCGATATTTTCTTTCTTCAGACGCGCCAGCAGCGCAGAGAAATCTTTTTCACCGGCGGTAATACCGTCGAAAAAGACAATGTTCGCGCCGCCTTTTTTCAGGTTCTCCTGGACAGAACGCGCCAGCCCTTCGCCGTACTGCTGCTTATCATGAATGATAGCAATACGCTGCGGTTTGACGGTTTCCAGGATGTATTTTGCGGCGGTCGGCCCCTGAGAAGAATCCAGACCGGCGGTACGCATAATGTACTGATAACCGCGCTGAGTCAGCTCCGGGTTGGTTGCGCCCGGTGAGATCATCAAAATGCCTTCATCTTCATAAATATCAGATGCAGGCTGAGTGGAAGAGGAGCAGAGATGACCAATAACGTATTGAATGCCGTCATTGACGATTTTGTTCGCGACCGCAACGGCCTGTTTCGGATCGCAGGCGTCATCATATTCCACGCCAACCAGCTTATCGCCTTTAATGCCGCCCTGAGCATTAATATCTTTAATCGCCTGACGTGCGCCGTTGAATTCCATATCGCCCCACTGGGCTACCGGGCCAGACATCGCGCCAACAACCGCGACTTTAATATCCCCGGCCATTACCGCATGGGACATCGCCAGTGCGACAACCCCCGCGATAACCGTTTTCGCGCTCCTTTTCATACTACAGAACCCCGTTCGTGATGTGGTGTAAATATCTTGTATTTTTATGGTTAAAAAGCATTCTGTGCTTTTATTAAACAACGCTACTTTTATCATTATCTTTAATGATTTAGCGCGGTTTTTTGCCTGAATACAGAGTAAAATCTCTATTTTTCAGGATATTAAGGAAATATAATATTCTGTATTTGCGGGAAGATAAACAAAAAAAGTCCAACAAACAGCATAAAATAACGATACATAAGGCGGAATAAAACGCTATATTCCAGGTTAAAATTCTGCTTATTTTTCGATCCATAATGCATTGCGCTACCCTGACCCATCCAGGAAAACGAATCCCCTGATGAATTGGTAAAAAAACAGCGCACCGCCCGATAGTGAATTTGGCTACACTGACGCATCTGTTTTAACTGGACTCTCCGCGCATGAAACTGACCATTATTCGTTTGCAGCACTTCAGCGATCAGGATCGCATCGACTTAGGGAAAATCTGGCCGTCACAAAATCTGTCGGCGTTAATTCTGGATGATAATCATCGTATCTATGCTGCTCGCTTTAACGATCGCCTGCTGGGCGCCGTTCGGGTGACGCTGACTGGCGTCGAAGGCGAACTGAGCGCGCTGTGCGTGCGTGAAGTGACTCGCCGCCGCGGCGTCGGGCAATATTTAGTGGAAGAAGCCTTGCGGGATAACACGGAAATCACCTGCTGGCGAATAGCCGATAGCGGCGTAGAAAACAGAAGCGTGATGGCGGCGTTTATGCAGGCGCTGGGCTTTAGCGCACAAACCGGCGGTTGGGAAAAGCGCTAGTCAAAGCGTTGTCCAATCGATTTCATCGGGTAAAGCAGAGCGTGTTTGTTTTCTCCTGACAGTTCAAGATATCAGCTGACGGATGCACAATTTACCCAACCATTGCATGTGAAGTAAGATTCACCAACGCGTAAAATTGCGCAGATACCATTCATATTTAACTATCTGATCGACAATGATCGACAACAATCATGGAATTACCATATGGAAATGTACATTGGACCGGCAATTGTCGCCGTGATGCTTCTTTGGGCCATCATCACCTATAACCGTTTTATCTCGCTGCGGCGGTTTAAAGACGAGGCCTGGAGCGGTATTGCCGTTCAGCTCAAGCGCCGTCACGAACTGGCCCCTAATTTACTCAGCCTGGTAAAACGTTATGCGCAGCACGAAAAAGAGCTACTGGAAGAAATCGCTCGCCAGCGCAGCGTCATGATGAGGGATCCCCGACAAGTTGCTGACAGCGAGCAGCAATACTCCAGGACGCTGAGCCGTATATTCGCCCTGGCAGAAGCGTATCCTGAACTCAAAGCCAACGAAAACTTTCTCTCTTTGCAGCAGTCCCTGGCCGAAATAGAAGAGCAACTTCAGATGTCCCGTCGCTATTTTAACGGTACAGTGCGCGATTATAATATTCTGGTGGAATCATTCCCCAGCCTGCTGCTGGCTCGCTTGTTTAATTTCAGAGCGGAACTCTTCTTTGAACTGGATTCACTCGAAGAATCCAAATTGCCGAGGATGGAGTGATCCCATGTCGAGGTTGCCCACCCGGATCCTTCACGGTTTTGGTGTGTTGATCCTGTGGCTGATTGGTTTTAGCTCAGTTGCGAGCGACAATATTACCATCACTGATGCCTCTCAGCTTCCCAGCAACGCACGGTTGATACCCGCATATGAACATATTATCTCTTTCAATTCCCGGGCACGTTTTAATCCGGATGGCAGCATGGAGATGCAGGAAAACATCAAAGTGCTCTCGCTAAGTAACGAGATTCGGCGGGGGATTTTTCGCACACTGCCTCTTACCTGGAACCGGCAAGATGGCAAAATTTTCAGTGTGGATTATGCAATAAAATCAGTCCTACGTGATGGAGTGGTAGAACCATACAGCCTCGATCATACGACAAAAACGCTGACCATTCGTATAGGCAACGCCGAACAGATCCTGAAGCCTGGTATTTATAACTATGAAATCCGCTACCTGGTCAGCAACCATTTCAGCCGTTTTCCAGAGTGGGATGAGCTTTACTGGAACGTCACAGGAAACGACTGGAACTGGCCAATCAGCAAAGTCCGTTTTCACGTGGAACTACCTGATGCCATCGGTAACCTGGATGCCGAGGGTAAAGATGCAAGGTTGCGTACTATCGACGTTTACACCGGTAAATCGGGCGTAAAAACAAACAATGCGACAATCTTGCCTGATGGCAGCGTCCAGACATCGCGTCCCCTGGCCGCCGGAGAAGGGTTAACCGTTGTCTATACCTGGCCGCGCGACATCCTGACCAATGCCGCCGCCCCGATAGCTGTCTGGCCGCTGGTTCATTTACTGGTGCCTACGTTTGCAACCAGCGCTATCTGGCTCCCCCTGTTACTACTTATCATCTACTACTGGCTCTGGTGGCGCAAAAACGTCACTATCACAGGGCTAAAAATGCCGCCGGTAGTGCCACAATTCTCGCTGCCTGACGCGATGTCGCCAGGCTATTTGCGTTTCATCACGCAGCGTAAATATGACGATGTGGCATTCAGCAGCGATCTGCTGGGGCTGGTTGCCAAACGGGCGATGACATTAACGAAGAAAAAGAAGAGCAAGGCCGAAAGCGTGTGGCTTTCAGCCTCGGTTGGTGAACAGTGGCTTTCCCGCTCACCCGACGCAAATAATCGGCAGCTCAATGCCGCCGACAAAAAGGTGCTGAGTATACTTTTCAGCACTAAACGTCAGAATATCAACCTCAGTACCCCTCATCAACAGTTGATGCTTAACGCCCGTAAATGGCTGGAAAGTCGTTGCGACGAGCAGAAACCGCAGCTATGCCGAAAATGGGGTAAACCATTTCGGCGTTGCATTTACATAGCGCTGCTTGTGCCGATCGTTTGCGGCGTCTTGTTTAATCCGGCAGCAGCGTTTCTGACCATTCCAAGCCTGCTGTTTTTGACTGTAGGTGTTTCGCTGCTGTCATTTTTGCTGAAATTTTTTTGCCATCCGATAAAAACAGGGCGCAGTTGGGGACCTATTCCCATTTTTATGGCGCTCATATTTGGCCCTTTCGCCACGCTGAGCGGTGGCATTTTTTTGTTCACTATGTTGCCCGTCACCCAGATTCCACCCGGTTATATTGGCGCATTATTGACCGCTATTGCACTGTGCGCGTTCGTTGGCTGGAAAACCCCGCGCTATACACAGAGTGGACTGAACGACCTGGCCATAGCCAAAGGGCTGAAGCTGTATATCAAAACGGCTGAAAAACCACGCTTTCAGGCGCTTTATCCACCCAACCAGATGGTTGCACACTTTGAAAAACTATTGCCGGTCGCACTGGCGCTCGACGTAGGGAAAACGTGGGCGAATACGTTTGCCAAATACCTGGCCACTAGCGGTGCGATGTCGGAAGTATTTGAGAACGCAAATTGGGCTAGTGTGAATCACTTTTGCCATAGCTGTCATTCTGCTGCCAGCGAGAGGCCAGACCGAAGTTCAGGAAGCGGCAGTTCATCAGGTTCTGGCTACAGCGGATCTGGTTCCTCTGGCAGGGGATCGTCTGGTGGCGGTTCCGGAGGCGGTGGTGGTGGCGGCTGGTAAATGCCGTCGCGCGGCAAGCGCTGAAATCCCCCGGTTGCTTACATCAGTAAGCAACCGGGGTTGAAACACGCAACTAACGCACCTGCAGCGCGAAAGATGCAGGTTAAATTTATTTGGCGTCGGTCGCCGTACCGTTAGCATGCCAGGTAAACACGCCGAATTCAAAACCTTTCAGGTCGCCCTTCTCGTTCCAGGAGAGCGGCCCCATGACGGTATTCACCGTTGTCCCTTTCAGGTATTTGGCGATCTCAACCGGATCATCAGAGTGATTCAGACCCGCTTCCAGAGATTGCAGCGCGGCGTAGGTGGTCCACACGAACGCGCCGCTCGGATCCTGTTTCTTCGCTTTGATCGCATCCACGATCGGTTTGTTGGCCGGTATCTGGTCGTAGTTCTTCGGTTTGGTCACCAGCATGCCTTCTGCAGCAGCGCCCGCGATATTAGACAGCGAAACGTTGGCGACCCCTTCCGGCCCCATAAACTGCGTTTTCAGCCCGGCGGCGCGCGCCTGGCGCAGGATCTGCCCCATCTCCGGGTGATAGCCACCGTAGTAAACGAAATCGATATTCTCTTTCTTCAGACGCGCAACCAGAGTAGAGAAATCTTTTTCACCGGCGGTGATGCCATCAAAGAACACCACGTTAGCGCCGCCTTTCTTCAGGTTATCCTGCACCGCGCGGGCCAGCCCCTCGCCGTATTGCTGCTTGTCGTGCACGATCGCAATACGCTGCGGTTTCACTTTGTCGAGAATGTATTTTGCGGCGGTTGGCCCCTGGTCGGAGTCAAGACCCGTGGTACGCAGGATCAATTTATAACCGCGATCGGTCAATTCTGGCGCGGTGGCGGCCGGCGTGATCATCAGCACACCTTCGTCTTCATAGATATCAGACGCTGGCTGAGTGGAGGAGGAGCACAGGTGGCCGATAACATATTTCACGCCGTCGTTAATCACTTTGTTCGCCACTGCAACCGCTTGTTTCGGGTCACAGGCATCGTCATATTTTATCATCTGCAGCTTATTGCCCTTGATACCCCCTTTGGCGTTGATATCCGCAATTGCCTGCTCTGCGCCGGTAAACTCCTGGTCACCATACTGCGCTACCGGGCCAGACATCGCGCCTACGACGGCGACTTTAATGTCCTCGGCCATTGCCGCACTACTCATGATTAAGGCAATACATCCTGCCAGTAACGCTTTACCCTTCATATTCATCCTGAGGCTCCCCATTATCATGGTTTTTGCATTTGTTGTGATGTTGTTTTCTAGCGCATTATTCTAATTAGACACATAAGAAAAGCATATGATAGTTAGATTAGGGTCTGCCGCCTGCGCTTATGCAGCACACTATGCTAAACATACCGTCATTCAGGAGAATTGGGAACGAGAAAATGAGAGAGACGTAACAGATAAGTGACAAATAAAAATCTGCATCAACAGAAAACATCACCCACAGAACGATAAACTGGACTTATATAACGTTCTGGGATGATAAATCTGCGGCAGCCGAGGCTGCCGCAAACAACAGGATTAGTCCTTCAGTATGCGGGACAGAATATCCAGCGCCTGCGTAAATTGCGCATCCGGGATAGTTAGCGGATAGAGGAAGCGAATTACGTTGCCGTAAACGCCGCAGCTCAACAGCAGCAGACCGTTTTCCTGCGCCTTCTGCTGAATCTGACGGGTAATTTCCGCCGATGGCTCCCCGGTTTGCGGGTCGTTAAACTCTACCGCCACCATCGACCCCTGACCACGAACATCCGCAATGGCTGAACAGTGCTGACGCGCCTGATTCAGCACCTCTTTCAGATGCTGACCTAACCGTTCGGCACGCTGACACAACTTCTCCTCTTCGATCACCTCCAGAACCGCGAGCGCTGCCGCAACCGCCAGCGGGTTGCCGGCATAAGTACCGCCCAGGCCGCCCGGAGCAGGTGCATCCATCACCTCGGCACGCCCCACTACGCCGGAAAGCGGGAAACCGCCGGAAAGGCTTTTAGCCATGGTCATCAGGTCAGGCTTCACATCATAATGCTGCATCGCAAACAGTTTACCGGTACGCGCAAAGCCCGTTTGCACCTCATCGGCAATCAGCAGAATGCCGTGGGTATCGCACAACGCGCGCAGCGCCTGCATAAAGTCAGGCGGGGCAACGTTAAAACCGCCTTCACCCTGAACCGGCTCCAGCACAATCGCCGCCACCTGATCCGCCGCGATGTCCGCTTTGAAAATGCGCTCCAGGCTCTTCATCGCTTCGGTAGTGGTGATGCCGTGGACGGCGTTCGGGTACACGGCGTGATAAACCGACCCCGGAAACGGGCCAAAACCAATTTTGTAAGGGGCCACTTTACCCGTCAGCGCCATGGTCATAAAGGTACGCCCGTGAAAACCGCCGCCGAAGGTAATCAATCCCGGGCGTCCGGTATAAGCGCGGGCAATCTTGACCGCGTTTTCAACGGCTTCCGCCCCGGTGGTAAAGAATGCCGTTTTCGCCGGGCCTGCAATTGGCGCCAGGGCGTTAATCCGCTCAGCCAGCGTGACATAGCTTTCATACGGGACAACCTGATAAGCCGTATGGGTAAAGGCCTGCAGTTGCTGTTCAACAGCGGCCATCACTTTAGGATGGCGATGACCGGTATTCAGCACCGCGATACCGGCAGCGAAATCAATCACCTCATTGCCTTCAATATCCCACAGGGTGGCATTCTCTGCTTTTTCAACAAAGTAGTCGCACATTACCCCTACGCCGCGCGGAGTCGCCTGCTGACGACGCTGATTCAGTTCTGAACTTTTCACCCGAGAATCTCCTGTCATGTGTATCACGCTATCGCAACAAATTCGAAATGATGTCGTTTATTTACACCGTATTTGGCCCTATAATCGAGTACCAATTCAGATTATCTGAGAGATCCAATTGCGCTCGCTTGTCGCAGACTTGCTACTGGTCAGATTGCAGGAAGAATCAGACCCGCTATTGCATAAACGCCTTTACAAGGCAATTCGCCGCTCAATTCTGGATGGTTCTCTGCCGCCCCACAGCCGCCTGCCCCCTTCACGCGATCTGGCCGGTGAGCTGCACATTTCACGTAACACAATCTTAACGGTTTACGAACAGCTTCTGGCAGAAGGATATGTGGTTTCCCGTCGCGGCAGCGGAACATTCGTGGCAAAAACGCTGCCCGATATGTTCCTCCCCGCAACCCGCGCGGATAAAAACGCTCCCGCATCAACGTCAACCGCGCTGATCTCCCGGCGCGGCTTGCATCTGCTGGACCACGTCAGCGCCAGCCCTCGCCAGTGGGGTGCCTTTATCCCCGGCGTACCGGACGTCAACGCGTTCCCTCACCCGTTGTTCGCTAAAATCCTGGCGCGTATCAGCCGACGGCCAAAGCCAGAGCAGCTTAGCTACAGCTGCAACGGCGGGACTGCCGAGCTACAACATGCGTTGGTCGATTATCTGAGAGTAGCCCGTGGCGTCCATTGTCAGGCAGAGCAAATTCTTATTACCGAGGGGATCCACCAGGCTATCGATCTGGTTACCCGCATGCTGTGCGACAGGGGCGATCTGGCCTGGGTTGAGGAACCCTCCTACTGGGGCATTCGCCATGTACTGGCGATGAATGAAGTACAGGCGGAGCCCATTATCGTCGATGCTAATGGTCTGTGCCCGCCCGAAACCCTCGCCGAAACGCCGAAGCTGATCTTCGTTACGCCATCTCATCAGTATCCGCTCGGCGCGGTGATGAGCCTCGAACGCCGACAGCGGTTGCTGGTGCTGGCTCATCAACACGGAAGCTGGATTGTAGAAGATGACTACGACAGCGAGTTTCGCTTTTCCGGCCAGCCAATACCGGCATTGCAGGGCCTGGCCCCTGAAGCGCCGGTGGTCTACATCGGCACGTTCAGTAAGACGCTTTATCCCGGGCTTCGACTGGGCTACGTAGTGCTCCCCCGCCCTCTGGCAGCCAACCTCAAAAACGCCCATGCCGAGCTCTATCGCGGTGGCCATTCGCTTACCCAACTGGCGCTGGCGGAATTTATCAACGCCGGTCATTACTCGGCGCATATTCGCCGCATGCGTCTGCTATACAGCCGCCGTCGCGCCTGCCTGATCGAGCTGATTCAACGCCACTGCGGGCCGCACGCATTGTCGGATTTTAGCGACAATGCCGGACTGCATCTGATTCTGAATTTGCCGGATGAGGCGGATGATGTGACCATTGCCCGACATGCGAACGAAGACACTATTTTAGTGCGTCCGCTGTCGCGCTATTACCTGACGGAACGGCGTAAGAAAGGGTTGTTAATAGGTTTCGCCTCCCTGGAGGAGGCGCAAATGGAACCAGCATTTAACCTGCTGCTGAAGTGTTTGCAAAGGTACTGCCCGCAGGTTCTCGCTGGCGCTGAAAAACAAAACGCCCCAACGTAATGTGGGGCGTTATCGGGGAGGCTGGCGCTCAGATTATGCTTCGATAGCGGCGCGCAGCTTTTTCATGGCGTTCTTTTCAAGCTGACGCACACGCTCCGCTGAAACGCCGTAACGATCCGCCAGTTCCTGCAACGTGGACTTGTTATCTTCATCCAGCCAGCGGGCGCGGATGATATCCTGGCTCCGCTCGTCAAGGCCCTGCATCGCGTCAGTCAGTTTATTGGCCGCCTGCTCTTCCCAGTTATCGTCTTCAATACCGTCGGCAAAGTTAGACGTTTTGTCCTGCAGATAGAGCACCGGCGCCATCGGCTGACTATCGGACTCATCATCCGCAGACATTTCGAAGGTCATGTCCTGCGCCGCCATACGTGACTCCATCTCACGCACGTCTTTGCTCGACACCCCCAGCTCGCGGGCAACCATTTCCACTTCATCCTGGTTGAACCAGCCAAGACGCTGCTTAGTTTTACGCAAGTTAAAGAACAGCTTACGCTGCGCTTTAGTGGTCGCGACCTTCACGATACGCCAGTTACGCAGCACGTATTCGTGAATTTCCGCTTTGATCCAGTGTACGGCGAAGGAAACCAGGCGCACGCCCACTTCCGGGTTAAAACGGCGCACGGCTTTCATCAGACCGATATTACCTTCCTGAATCAAATCCGCCTGCGGCAGGCCATAGCCCGCATAATTACGAGCAATATGAACAACAAAGCGCAGGTGAGACAGAATCAGCTTTTTCGCTGCTTCCAGATCGCCCTGGTAATGCAGCTTTTCAGCAAGCTCCCGCTCTTCATCAGCCGATAACATCGGCCAGGTGTTAGCAGCCCGGATATACGATTCCAGGTTACCAACGGGGGCTAAAGCTAAAGTTTGCATATCTTTGGTCATTCAAATCCTCTCAATCGATATCTTCTGGCACCATTCTGTCCTCACAACAGAGCAACAAATATGCCAGCATTGATGCGCAACGAGAATATCACCCACATTAATATCAGACAGTGATTTTATCCACAAGTTCCATGCAATGATGTGAATAGATTACGCACAAAATGTGACATGGAGATGAAGTCAAGGGCAACGGCCATCAGGGCGCTTTCCCTGCAGAGAGATATTCAGTGCAGGGAAAGATTATACCAGATTTTTACTACTCGGGAGTAAAGTGGCGTAAATGTTGGACGGTTGCCAGCCAGGCAGCGATCCAGCCAATCATTGAGCATATAAGCAGCATCAGCAGACATTCGTCCAGGCCTAATCCACTGAGTTCAAACTTCGTTCCGAACACTTGCGCCACCTCGGCGACCGCTGATGACAGGCGCATAACCATAATTTCAGACAGGATCAGCGAGAGAAACGCCCCGGAGAACCCCAACAGCGCCCCGCCATACAGGAACGGACGCAAAATAAAGCCATCGGTCGCGCCAATCAGTTTTTGCACATTAATCGTGTCGCGACGGGCAAAAATGCTCAGACGCACGCTGTTGCCGATCACCAGGAACACCGCCGCGACCATCAGCACACCGATCATCGCCGAAACCCGCCCCACCAGCCCGGTTAACGACGAGAGACGCGCAAACCAGCTATCATCCATGCGCACTTCGTCGACCCCCTGAACATGGCTCACGCGGTCACGCAGCGTCTTCAGTGCCTCAACGCTCTGGAAATCAATCTTCGGTACCACAATCGCCACCGCCGGTAGCGGGTTCTCTTCTAGCATATCCAGCGCGCCGCCAAAACCTGACCAGTTACGGAATTCGCCAAGGGCCTCTTCCCGCGACAGATAGTTGACCTTCGCAACGCCGGGTTCCGCCTGTAACTGGCCGACGACCCGCGCAGCGGCATCATCATCCAGCGTTTTTTCCAGGTAAACGGTGATTTGCGGAGTGGGATAATACTGCGACGCAGCGGCGCTGACATTTTTGTACACCATGTAGCACACGCTCGGCAGGGTTAATGAAATAGCGATCACCATCACCGTCAGAAACGTCGCCAGCGGCGTGCTTTTCAGATCCTGCAGCGCGCCGTGCCAGGCGTAACGCACCTGTTCATTAAACACGTTGCTCTTACGAGAAGCTGGCGGCGGGGCCGCTTTTGACCGCTTCGGCGCATTGCGCCCGCCGCTCGCGCCCGAGCCTGATGCATTGCGGAAACGGTCAAACTTATTGCCGAACCGGCGAATATGATTCATTGCCTCGCGCTTATTCACCGATGTGGCCTCCATGCATATGCCCGTCGCTGAGAGACAGGACGCGGTACGGACGACTGGAGATCAGCCCCAGATCATGGGTCGCCATCAACACCGTCACGCCAACGCGGTTAAACTCTTCAAACAGGCGTAAAATGCCTTCTGACAGCGCTTCGTCAAGGTTACCGGTCGGTTCATCCGCCAGCAGAACCGCCGGCTTGTTGACCACCGCGCGGGCAATGCCCACACGCTGCTGCTCACCGCCTGAAAGTTGGATCGGCAGATTTCTCGCTTTGTCCAGCAGCCCGACTTTATCCAGCGCCGCCGATACACGGCGACGAATATCATCGCCGCTGGCGCCGGCGATAATCAGCGGGATCGCCACATTATCGTAAACGGTGCGATCCATCAGCAGATGATGGTCCTGGAAAATCATACCGATCTGGCGGCGCAAAAACGGCACCTCGCGGCTCTTCAGACGGGTAATATCATGACCGCCGAATAAAATTTTCCCGGCGTTAGGCCGTTCAATACCGCAGATAAGCTTCAGCAGGGTACTTTTCCCCGCGCCGGAATGGCCGGTCAGAAACGCCATCTCGCCCGCGCGCAGGTGGAAAGTCACCCCCTGCAACGCTTGTCTCCCACCGAGATAGGCTTTGCTGACTTGTTCAAAGCGAATCATTTTTAATCCTCTCGGGCAAAAAGTGCCTCAATAAAATCGCCCGCATTAAACGGACGCAGATCTTCAATACGCTCGCCAACGCCAATGTAGCGAATCGGAATACCGAACTGATCGGCAACCGAGAAGATAACTCCGCCTTTGGCGGTGCCATCCAGCTTAGTCAAAGTGATACCGCTCAGTCCAACCGCCTCATGAAACAGCCGGGCCTGGCTTATCGCGTTCTGCCCGGTACTGGCGTCAATAGTCAGCATAACTTCATGCGGCGCATCGACATCCAGTTTTTTCATGACGCGGACAATCTTCTTCAGTTCTTCCATCAGGTGCGATTTATTCTGCAAACGCCCTGCGGTATCCGCAATCAGGACGTCAATATTGCGCGCCTTCGCCGCCTGGATGGCATCAAAAATAACCGATGCCGAATCCGCGCCCGTGTGCTGGGCAATGACCGGAATAGCGTTACGTTGCCCCCAAACCTGGAGCTGTTCAACCGCCGCCGCACGGAAAGTATCCCCCGCCGCCAGCATCACCGACTTACCCTGTTGCTCGAACTGCCGCGCCAGCTTGCCGATGGTGGTGGTTTTACCGACGCCATTGACGCCAACCATCAAAATTACAAACGGCGTTTTGCCTTCAACATTCAACGGCTCGTCCACTTTGGCGAGAATATCGCTCATCTCTTCTTTTAACAGGCCGTACAGCGCTTCGGCGTCGCGTAGCTGTTTGCGGCTAGCGCCTTCGGTAAGATTTGTAATGATCTTACGGGTGGTTTCCACCCCGACATCGGCAATCAGCAACTGTTCTTCCAGCTCTTCAAACAGATCATCGTCGATTTTCTTGCCGCGGAACAGACTGATAAATCCGGAACCGAGATTCTGTTTGGTCTTCACCAGGCTGCGTTTAAGGCGGGCGAAGAAACCTTCTTTGGTCGGTTTTTCTTGCTCTGCCGGCGTGACGATTTCTTCATCCGCCGCCGATTCAACGGCGTTTTCCGCCGCATCGGCCGCTGCCAGCGCCTGGGTGTCCAGATCGTCGTCGGTGATTGCCGGTGCGACCTCTTCTACCGCCTCTTCTGTTTCCGGTTCTTCTATTTTCGCGTCTTCAACGTCTGATTCTGCAACGACAGCATCTCCAGCGTTTTCAACACATTCTGTTTCAGTCACCGCCTCTTCCGGCGCCTGTTCAACCACCGCTTCCGCGACCACCGGCTCGGCAAGCACTTCTTCAACCAAAGGCTCACTGACGATCTCTGCAGCCGCCGTTTGCGCCTCAACGTCCGGCGATTCAACAACCGCCTGCGGCTGTTCGCTTGCCGCAACCTGCCCGGTCACGTCGACCACGTCGGCAGCAAAGGCCTCGGCGTCTTCTTTTTCCGCCGCTTGCGCCTCAACCGTTTCCGCCACAGGCGCTGGCGCCTGGCTCTCCGGTCTCTGTTCTGGTTCCGCACCCTCTTGCTGAGCTTCTACTTTTTGTTCTGTTTCTGTTGCCTGCGCCTGTTCTTTTTGACCAAAGCCCAGCCAGGAAAAGAAGCCACGTTTTTTGTCTTTCGCCATTTGCGACTACACTCCTCGCTGTTAATTCATGGCACAGCTTCGGCCTGTTGATAGCGGAAGCTGAAAAATGATGAAATTAGTCGGATAGTCTACCACTTAACTTAACTCGCATCACCGCCCCTGGATTAAGGTTTCGTCAACTGCCATCGATCGCTAGAATAGCAGGCCGGAAGTTGAGACTTGAGCAAAGAGATGAAGAAAGCAAACCACGCAGGCAGCGGTCAGATCCGCATTATCGGCGGGCAATGGCGAGGCCGTAAATTACCGGTGCCGGAGAGCCCGGGTCTGCGCCCGACCACTGACCGGGTCCGCGAAACGCTATTTAACTGGCTGGCGCCGTCAATCGTCGACGCTAACTGCCTGGACTGTTTCGCTGGCAGCGGTGCGTTGGGCCTTGAAGCCCTTTCCCGCTATGCGGCCAGCGCCACGCTACTGGAAATGGAACGCGGCGTCGCGCAGCAACTGCAAAAAAATCTGGCGACGCTAAAGGCTGGCAACGGCAAGGTCGTTAATACCAACACCCTGGCGTTTCTCGCGCAGGCGGGCACGCCGCACCATATCGTGTTTGTCGATCCCCCGTTCCGCAAAGGGCTGCTTGAAGAGACGCTGAAACTGCTGGAAAACAACGCATGGCTTAGCGATGAAGCGCTCATCTACATTGAGAGTGAAGTCGAAAACGGTTTACCGCCAGTGCCGGCGGGCTGGCATCTGCACCGTGAAAAAGTGGCCGGACAGGTCGCCTACCGCCTCTACCAACGTGAGGCACAAGGAGAAAACCATGCTGATTAATTTTGGCCGCTTGCTGATGCTGTGCGTGTGGGCGTTTTTATTGCTGAACTTGTTTCAACCGTTCCCGAAACCGCTGAATATCTTCGTTAACGTGGCGCTGATCTTTATGATTCTGATGCACGGCCTGCAGTTGACGCTGCTGAAGGCGACGCAGACAAAAGAGATGCCGCCGCTGGGGCGCTTTGAGCAAATTCGGATTTTCATCTTCGGCGTATTTGAACTGGTCGCCTGGCAAAAGAAGCTCAAAGCGACCATGAAGAAAAAATAAGACCGGGCAAAGGGTTCAGGGATCCGGCGTAAAACGGATAAACCGCGAACCTTTGTAACTGAGCACGCCCTTATCGCCAACGTTGAGCGCATGATATTGCGCCGCCTGCAGACGAAACGCCATTTCCAGCCCACCGCTTTGCGGCCTGAAGCTGGCCTCATAACGCATTTCACTCCCTGCAGGCGTCACCGTCTGCTGGCGTGAACGACGATCGTTAATCACCTTCTCCCGCTTATTGCTCACTACCACCTGTTTTTGTAGCAGCGGCGCGGCATCATTCTCCATCTTTTCCCGACGCTGCTGCACATAGCGATACGATGCCGCGATCGCGATGATGGCAACAGCAACAATAAAAAAAAGCGGAATTTTAGTCATTCACCTTGCCCCCTGGAATTATCAGGAATAAGAGTACAGTGGCTTGATTAACATTGTCATCTTCCACTGCAAACCACTACACTGAGATGCAGTACCGTCAGCACAATCATTTACCTAATGGTAACAGATACAGGGACTTACTATGCTTTGGTCATTTATTGCTGTCTGTTTCTCCGCATGGCTTTACGTCGATGCATCTTATCGTGGCCCCGCCTGGCGTCGCTGGGTGTTTAAACCCGTCACGCTGATCCTGCTTCTGTTACTGGCCTGGCAAGCGCCGATGTTTAACGCCATCAGCTACCTGGTGCTGGCGGGACTTTGCGCCTCACTGGTCGGTGATGCGCTGACCCTGCTGCCTCGTCAGCGGGTGATGTACGCCGTGGGAGCATTCTTTCTCTCGCATCTGCTCTACACCATTTGGTTTGCCAGCCAGCTAACGCTGTCTTTCTTCTGGCCGCTGCCGCTGGTGCTGCTGATCCTCGGCGCTCTGCTGCTGGCGATTATCTGGACCCGGCTGGAAGAGATGCGGATTCCGGTATTTACCTTTATTGGTATGACGCTGGTGATGGTCTGGCTGGCCGGTGAACTGTGGTTTGCCCGGCCGACGGATACCGCGCTGTCAGGTTTCGTTGGCGCAGCATTCCTGCTGCTCGGTAACGCAGTCTGGTTGATCAGCCATTATCGTCGTCGCTTCCGCGCTGACAACGCTATCTCTTCGGCATTTTACTTCGCCGGGCACTTCCTGATCGTCCGGGCGCTTTATTTGTAATTAAGCGCTTGACTCTGGAGTCGACTCCAGAGTGTATCCTCCGGGTAATGAGAAAATTATCATTACCCGGAGGGTCTCATGTCGGCATCGGAATCGCAGGATAAAAAAGTCCCACAATTCTCCTCATTAAAATTTACACCTGTGGCACAGGCCCCAGAAGGCTGCTGCTCTGACCACGCGTGCTCCGCCGAAACCGCCATCGAAACTAACATCCTGAGTGGCGCACGCTATCGCTGGCTGATCGAAGGGATGGATTGCGCCGCCTGCGCCCGCAAGGTAGAAAACGCCGTTCGCCAGGTACCGGGCGTCAGCCAGGTGCAGGTGCTGTTTACCACCGAAAAACTGCTGGTCAATGCTGATGGCGATGTGCGTGCACAGGTCGAAAGCGCCGTGCGCGCCGCGGGTTACGAACTGCATGATGAAAACACCGCTCAGCAAGGGAGCCAGGCCACCCGACGACGGGATAATCTGGCGCTCATCACCCTGATCCTCATGATGGCGTTAAGCTGGGGGCTGGAGCAGTTCAACCATCCCTTCGGCAAGCTGGCATTCGTGGCCACCACCCTTGTTGGCCTGTGGCCGGTCGCCCGACAGGCAATACGCCTGATCAAAAGCGGTAGCTGGTTCGCGATTGAAACCCTGATGAGCGTCGCCGCCATTGGCGCGCTGTTTATCGGGGCGACCGCCGAAGCGGCGATGGTGCTGCTGCTGTTCTTAATTGGCGAACGCCTTGAGGGCTGGGCCGCCAGTCGCGCGCGTCAGGGGGTCAGCGCATTGATGGCGCTGAAACCCGATACCGCTATTCGCATTCGCAACGGCGTGCGCGAAACCGTGGCCCAGCACGAGCTGCGCCCCGGCGACGTGATTGAAGTGGCCGCTGGCGGGCGTCTGCCTGCCGATGGTCAGTTGCTGTCGCCCTTCGCCAGCTTTGATGAGAGCGCCCTGACCGGCGAATCCGTGCCGGTAGAACGTAACGCCGGTGAACGCGTCGCGGCTGGCGCTACCAGCGTCGATCGTCTGGTACAGTTGGCGGTTATTTCCGAACCGGGCGACAGCGCCATCGATCGCATCCTTAAGCTGATTGAAGAAGCGGAAGAACGCCGCGCGCCAATTGAGCGTTTTATCGATCGCTTTAGCCGAATCTATACGCCAGTGATTATGGTTGTCGCCCTGTTGGTTGCCGTTATTCCACCGCTACTGTTTGCCGGCGTTTGGCTGCCGTGGATCTACAAAGGCTTGACCCTGCTGCTGATTGGCTGTCCATGCGCGCTGGTGATCTCCACCCCGGCGGCGATCACCTCCGGACTGGCGGTAGCGGCACGCCACGGTGCGCTGATTAAAGGCGGCGCAGCGCTGGAGCAGCTCGGCCGCGTACGACAGGTCGCGTTTGATAAAACCGGTACGCTGACTATCGGCCAGCCGCGCGTAACCGCCGCGATTACCGTCGCGGATATGGGTGAAAACGATCTACTGGCGCTGGCGGCCGCCGTCGAACAGGGCGCCAGCCATCCGCTGGCTCAGGCCGTCGTACGCGAAGCGGAACGGCGTCAGCTAACCCTCCCGTCGGCCAGCGGCCAGCGCGCGCTGGCCGGTTCCGGTATTGAGGCGCAAGTCGAGGGACGGCGGGTGCTGATTTGCGCCGCCAGCAAAAATACCGCCCCACAGTACGAGGAGCGTATCCAGCAACTGGAGAAGGCCGGGCAAACCGTGGTGCTGGTACTGCGCGATGAGATGCTGCTGGGAATTCTGGCGCTACGCGATACGCTGCGCGACGACGCCCGCCAGGCGGTAGATGAACTGCATCAACTGGGCGTTCAGGGCGTAATTCTTACCGGCGATAACCCGCGCGCGGCGGCAGCTATCGCCAGCGAACTGGGACTGGAATTTCGCGCCGGTCTGCTGCCTGAGGATAAAGTACAGGCGGTGACGGCGCTTAACGCACAAGCCCCGCTGGCGATGGTCGGCGACGGTATCAACGATGCGCCAGCCATGAAAGCCGCGACCATTGGTATTGCTATGGGCAGCGGTAGCGACGTTGCTCTGGAGACCGCCGATGCGGCACTGACCCATAACCGTCTGACCGGGCTGGCGCAGATGATCTCCCTGGCGCGCGCCACCCACGCCAATATCCGGCAGAATATCGCCATCGCGTTAGGTCTGAAGGGGATTTTCCTGGTCACCACCCTGCTCGGCCTGACCGGCCTGTGGCTGGCGGTGCTGGCGGATACCGGGGCAACGGTGCTGGTCACCGCCAACGCCCTGCGGCTACTGCGTAAGCAGTCAGCGGCAAGCCCCCGGCGGCGCTAACGCTGACCGGGCGACAAGCGGCACATCGCTGCGGCCAGGCGCGCAGCACCGCCCCGGAGAAGTCTGAACGGGCTCAGTGGCTTTTACGAATCAGATAGAGGTACGGCAGCGCTTCGGTTTCCTGCGCCAGCAGCTCATGTTCCATAAAGCGGCAGAAACCCGGAATATCGCGGGTAGTCGCCGGATCGTCAGCCACGATCAGCAACGTTTCGCCCACCGGCATCGTGCGCACGGTTTTACGCACCATCATCACCGGCTCCGGGCAACGAAGCCCCTGCGCATCAAGAGTATGGTCGGGGCTGGAGAAAAGTTCGCTCATTTTTATCTCACATTAACAAAACGGCCCTAGTTTACCCCTGGTTCGCCAGTTCGCAAGCCAGGTTAACGATTGCGCGAAAAACAACCATTGCATTACGCACACAACGCAGTATTATGCAGCCGTTTTATTGGGTTCCCTCACCCCAACTCTCTGTCCCTGAATAATTCGAGTTGCAGACAAGCGACGACGCAGTGAAGCGACGGCCCGTAAGGGCGAGGCTCATGGATGAGCCGAGTAACAAAGCTAACGCATCTGCAGCCTGAAGTATAACGGGCATAAAAAGGTCACAATATGAATCCGTTTACATCTCTTCAGCGTAAAAAAGCGCTGGTCTGGCTTTCGCTCTTCCATTTGCTGGTAATAACCTCCAGTAACTATCTGGTACAGCTACCGATCTCTATTTTTGGTTTTCATACCACCTGGGGTGCGTTCAGCTTTCCGTTTATTTTTCTCGCCACCGATCTGACGGTGCGGATTTTCGGCGCGCCGCTGGCGCGACGGATTATCCTCGCGGTAATGATTCCGGCGCTGATGATCTCCTACGTCGTCTCGGCACTGTTTTATATGGGCGAGTGGCAGGGTTTTGCGGCATTAACCCACTTCAACCTGTTTGTCGCCCGTATCGCTGCCGCCAGCTTTATGGCTTACGCGCTGGGGCAAATCCTCGATGTCCACGTCTTTAATCGCCTGCGCCAGAATCGTCGCTGGTGGCTGGCGCCAACGGCGTCCACTCTCTTCGGCAACATCAGCGACACCCTGGCCTTTTTCTTTATCGCCTTCTGGCGCAGCCCGGACCCGTTTATGGCGGCGCACTGGGGAGAAATCGCTATCGTCGATTATTGCTTCAAGGTACTGATTAGCATTGTATTCTTCTTGCCAATGTATGGCATGTTGTTGAATATGTTATTGAAAAAGCTGGCAGATAAATCTGATTTATCCGCATTGCAGCCAGGTTAAGAGTACTGGCGGAACGATGTGATAAGATAAGCGAATGAGCCGTTAATGGCCGTTTATCGAAAGGAAGATGTCAATGCGCAATTTGGTTAAATATGTCGGTATTGGCCTGCTGGTTATGGGGCTTGCGGCCTGTGATAACAGCGATACAAAAACAGCCACTACCGGCGCTGCCGCGGAAAGCAACGCCAGCGGGCAACCCATTAGCTTACTGGATGGCAAACTGAGTTTCTCCCTGCCAGCCGGTATGACCGATCAGAGCGGCAAGCTGGGCACCCAGGCTAACAATATGCACGTCTATTCGGATGCCACAGGCCAGAAAGCGGTGATTGTGATTGTCGGCGACAACACCCCTGAAGACCTGGGCGTGATGGCCCAGCGTCTGGAAGAGCAGCAGCGCAGCCGCGACCCGCAGTTGCAGGTTGTAACCAATAAATCCATTGAGATTAAAGGCCACACCCTGCAACAGCTGGACAGCATTATCTCTGCCAAAGGGCAGACCGCCTGGTCTTCCGTCATTCTTGGTAAAGTGGATAACAAGCTGCTGACCCTTCAGGTCACGCTGCCCGCAGACAACCAGCAGCAGGCGCAGACCGCAGCGGAAAATATCATTAACACTATCGTCATTCAGTAATCACTGGCCTGACCCCGCAGCCTCCGGTTCCCTGACCGGGGGCCGTCTTTTTAACCACCACCCCAGCAGCAGCGCCACCGCCACCAGCCCTGCTGTCGCGAGATAGATCGATGAAATTCCCGTCCACGCCATCAGCAGCCCGGCAAGCGGACCGGTCATTCCCAGCGAAAGATCCATAAATACCGTATAAGTTGCCAGCGCTGACCCCTGATTCTGCTGCGGTACGGCTTTCACCGCCACCACGCCAAGCGCCGGGAACACCAATGAGAACCCGGCGCCGGCAAACAGTGTGCCGATTTTCGCCATCAGCGGCGTACCGGCAAATCCGACTAACAGCAGCCCGATAATCTCGACGACAAAACAGATCATCGCCACATTCAGCCCGCCGAGACGATTAATCCCGTTCGGGAACAGCAGACGCGTGCCGACAAAGGCGCAGCTAAACAGCGTCAAGGCAAAGGCCGCGCCACTCCAGCCTTTTGCATCATAAAACAGGGTAATAAACGTGGCGATAACGCCAAAACCGGCCGACGCCAGGGCCAGCGCCATTCCGTAGAGCCAGACGCGCCCCAGTACCGCGCGAAACGACATCGCTTTGCCCTTGCTCGCCTTCACTGCCGCTCTCGGTAATGCACACAGCACCGCCACCAACGCCACAGCCATAATCGTACACGCCAGACCGTGCAGCCCAATAAGGGTGTAACAGAGCACGCCGAGCGGCGCGCCCATCGCCATCGCCCCGTAGGTCACAATCCCGTTCCAGGAGATAACGCGCCCAATATGCAACGAGCCAACAACCCCAACCCCCCATAGCGTTGAGCCCGTCCCCGCAAAGCTCTGCCCGATACCAAGAATGACGCGTCCAAGACAGAGCAACAGCAGGCTAACGATGGGCCAGCCATGGCTAAAAACCGCTAACAGATAGCACAGACCACTCAAAAAACAGCCGCACAGACCAAAGACGACGATGCTTTTCGGCCCCAGCAGGTCGGCGTAGCGCCCGGCATGGGGACGGCTAAGTAGCGTCGCGAAATACTGGAGGCTGATCACCAGCCCGGCCCAGAATGCGCTAAAGCCCATCACATCATGAACATAACCCGGCAACACCGCCAACGGCAGGCCAATAGTCAGGTAGCTGGCAAAGTTAAAGATCACAACAGAGACAATCCGCAGATTGAGACGCAATCCATTGAGCGCCGGTTCGGCGACGGTTTCAGGCATCGGGTTCCACCAGATTTTTACAACAATGTTTCGTTTCTACCATGTTGCATGCTGAAAATCAGCAGCAAGATTAGGCTGTGTCCGGCGACAAGTCAGCCACTACACTTAATGAATATCATCAAAAAGGAACAGTGAATGGCAACCCCTCAGCCCGATAAAACAGGCATGCATATTCTGCTCAAACTGGCATCGCTGGTCGTTATTCTCGCCGGTATTCATGCCGCAGCGGATATCATCGTACAACTATTACTGGCGCTTTTCTTCGCCATTGTCCTCAACCCGCTGGTAACCTGGTTTATTCGCCGTGGCATCCGACGTCCGGTGGCCATCACTATTGTGGTCGCAGTGATGCTCATTGTTCTTACTGCGCTAATTGGCGTGCTGGCGGCCTCCATTAACGAATTCGTCGCAATGTTGCCGAAGTACAATCAGGAACTAACGGTCAAGCTCCTGCGGCTGCAAGAGATTCTGCCATTTTTGCATATTCACATATCTCCGGAGCGAATATTACAACGCATTGATTCCGACAAAGTGATGACGTTAACGACCACGCTAATGAGCGGGCTGTCAGGCGCTATGGCCAGCGTCGTTTTGCTGGTCATGACCGTTATCTTCATGCTCTTTGAAGTCCGTCATGTCCCTTATAAACTGCGTTTTGCACTCAGTAACCCCCAGATCCACATCGCCGGTCTCCACCGTGCCTTAAAAGGCGTCTCGCACTATCTGGCGCTAAAAACATTACTTAGCCTGTGGACCGGGGTCATTGTCTGGCTGGGGCTGGTAATAATGGGGATACAGTTTGCGCTGATGTGGGGCGTACTGGCTTTTCTGCTCAACTATGTACCCAATATTGGTTCAGTGATTTCCGCCGTTCCCCCGATGATTCAGGCGCTACTGTTTAATGGTTTTTATGAATGTATGTTGGTCGGCGCGCTTTTCCTGGTGGTGCATATGATTATCGGTAATATTCTGGAACCACGCATGATGGGCCACCGCCTGGGCATGTCTACGCTGGTGGTTTTTCTGTCCTTGCTGATCTGGGGCTGGTTGCTTGGTCCAGTCGGTATGCTGCTTTCGGTGCCATTGACCAGCGTATGTAAAATCTGGATGGAAACGACCAAAGGGGGGAGTAAGCTGGCAATATTACTCGGACCGGGACGCCCAAAAAGTCGATTGCCGGGTTAATCCCGCCGTTTCACTGGCCAGAAAATAGTCAGCACCCCGGCGACAATCAACAACACGCCCAGCAGTGATTGCCAGTGGAAAGGCTCATGCCAGCCGGGGAGCCAGATCGCGGCGGCCCATACCAGAATGTAGCTCAGGCTTAGCAACGCGTAGGCTTTGGCCAGCGGCAATTGTTGCAGGGAAAAGTACCAGCACACCATTGACAACAGATATCCCATAAGGCCGAGCAACAGGCTAAAAGCGCCCGCCCGCAGATGCAGCAGGTGACTGAGGAAGGTGAGTAAATCCGTCAGCGGAGGTAGCTCGATCATCGCGCTACGCAGCAGTAGCTGCGCGCCGCTCGCCAGACCGACGCTGAATAACGCCCAGATTAACCCCATCAGACGCCGCTCCCCAGAATAACGATCCCGATGACGATCAGCCCCACGCCAAACCAGTGGCGCCGCGCGACCGGCTCGTGCCAGATCCCCCATGCGGCAAACGTCACCCAGACAAAATTGAGGCTCAGCATGGGGTAGGCAATGCTGACCGGGATCGACTGCAACACACTCAGCCATAACAGCATGCTGCCGCCCAGAGAGAGCAGCGCTAACCCCAGCCAGCCGAAAATATGATGCCCGCGCCGCCCGGATTTAGACGGGCGGGTTGCCTGTTTCTGGCACAGTTGTCCGGCGCAGCTCAGCAGGCTGGCGAAAACCAGACAGATCCAGACGCTCATTGCGGCAGGTACTGGATAAACACCATCCGCCCCAGCACATAAAAGTTGTCCGGTTTCGGTAGCGGTAAATCGCCCATACTCTCCCCTTTATCCATCAGCAGAACCAGCGAAACGGGCCCCTGCTGGCGATGCGCGGCCAGCCAGCGGGTAAAGTCACGCTGGCTCACATAGCGGCCCTGCGCATCCGGCCAGGCCAGCCCGTACTGCAGCTCACCCTGCTTGTCATACAGGATGATATCGCTACGCTTTAGCTCCCACGCTAAACCCGCGGCTATCCCCACGTTGTTGCTCAGCACATAACGGCTTGGCGTCAGCGAGTCTCTGACGATATCCGCCATAAACTGCGGCTGCTTACTGTCGATAATCCGATCGGGAATAGCGAAACCCATCAACAACGCCAGCGCCAGCGGGCAGCAGGCGGCGAGCGTCCAGCGCCGGGCAGTGTCTTTTATCGCCAGCCAGCCCATCAGCGCCCAGAAGACGAATATCAGCGCCGCCAGCAGGCACTTATACAGCTCAATATGGCGCCATAGCGACCTGTGCATAAAGCCCCATGGCGAGACCACCAGTACGGCGACCAGCCCCATCAGGCCGAAGGCAAGGTTGATCATGCCGTTGATTTTCAACACCCTTGCCCCGGATTTCGCGGCATCCAGCGCATAACGCGCCATCAGAATCGATAATGGCGCGAAACATGGCAGGATGTAGGTCGGGAGTTTACCCTTAGCAATGCTGAAGAACAGAAACGGCATCACCACCCATCCCAACAAATAGAGCGCCCCGCGCGATGCCTCGCGTTCGGTCCAGCCGCGCTTCAACGCCCCCGGCAACAGCGCCAGCCACGGCAGGCTACCGGCAAGCAGAAACGGAATGTAGTACCAGAACGGCGCTTTATGCTGGGCGTCTTTTTCGGCAAAACGCTGGATATGCTCAACCCAGAAGAAGTAGCGCCAGAAGTCCGGCTCACGCCTGGCGATAGCCAGCCCCCACGGCAGGACGATCAGCACGCAAACCCCTACCGCCAGCCAGCCATACGTCAGCACTTCGCGCCAGCGTTTGCCCGCCATCACCCATGGCAACACCCCGATGACCGGCACCGCCAGCGCGAGGAAGCCTTTGGTCATGACTCCCATACCGCAGGCAACACCCAGCAAGACGTAGCCGAGGATTTTGCCGCGGTGGCTTTGCGCCTGCGCCGCTCCCCAGAAACTGCACATCGCCAGCGCCATCCACATGGTGATCATCGGATCCAGCACCGCATAGGTGCCGATACCGTAGACCAGCAGCGCGGTCAGGAATATGACCGGTGACAGGATCGCGAGGCGTTTATCGCGAAAGAGCCGCCACGCCAGCCAGGCCACCAGCAGGGCGGTGGCGGAGATGGAGAAGACCGCCCCGAACCGCACCGCAAAGTTGTTATGACCGAACAGCCACTGGCTGATACTGTTAACCCAGTATCCGGCAATCGGCTTTTCAAAATAACGCAACCCAAGGAAATGTGGCACCAGCCAGTCGCCGCTCGCCAGCATTTCGCGACTAATCTCCGCATAGCGGGTTTCATCCGGCTGCCACAGCAAACGGAAATTGAGTGGCAGTAAATAGTAGATCACAAAAAGAGCAGCCAAAGAGATGCTGTAGCGAATGCTTTTCATTGAATAACCGAATTCAGTCATTGTTCACATCCAAGCCAGCCTTCCCGGCCAGCCAGTTCACCACGCACCACCTTACCCTGTGGCAGCGTGCGCAAATCGGCAGGCAACAACTGGCTTAACGGGCAAAACCGGATCTCTTCCTGTGCGGCCATGGTCAACAGTTCATCGAACTGTTCGGCACAGGCAATCCCTTCAACTTCTGCGTGAATGGTATAAACAGGCGTCCCGGTATCGCGATGAACGCAATCCAACAGGTAACGGTTGAAACCTGCGTTATCCACCACACGACCCACCGCTTCATCCCAGGTGGGTAAGGTCACCGGGATCTGCACGGTTCCCGGCATGCCGCTGCCGAGTTGCGGCAAAAATGGGGCCCTTCCCCGACAGTCGCTGTTATAGAGAAAATCGAACGTTTCTTTAGCCTCGATCACCCGCTGATCGGCTCGCCAACCAGCGACGGCGGAACAGGTTACCGGGCGACCAATAATCCGCTCCAGCTCCAGCAGCCCGCGATCCACCTCCAGCGTCAGCCGTTCCGGCGGCCAGATACCGCTCCACGTCTGCCAGCTGTAGTGATCCCAGGCATGCAGGCCAACTTCATGCGCCTGTGCGGCGGCGCGGATAATCTCTTCATTCCCCGCGCCGATCCTCCGCCCCGGCCAGGCGGTTCCGGCCAGTAAAATATCCCAGCCATACAGCGAAGCAGCCTTCGAGCGCAGCATCTTCCATAGAAACTTCGGTTTTACCAGGCGCCATAAATGACGCCCCATATTGTCTGGCCCAACGCTAAAAAAGAAGCTCGCCTGAATCCCGTGCCGACCCAACAGTGTCAGCAGACGCGGGACCCCGTCCCGCGTACCGCGAAAGGTATCAACATCAATGCGTAAGCCGACCTGTTTCATCATTTACCGTCGTCCGTCAGTTCAACCGTACGCAGGAAAAAGTCGAGGGTACGCTCAACGGTCTCTTCCATTGCCACCGTCGGTACCCAGTTCAGGCAGCGCTTAGCGTTGTTAATACTCGGCTTACGATGCTCGACGTCCTGATAACCTTTACCGTAGTAATCGCTACTTTCCACTTCGCGAAAACCGGCGAACGGCGGGAAACGGTCGCGCAACGGATGGCGTTCAAAACAGGCCAGCAACATTTCCGCCAGTTCTTTGATGCTGGCTTCGTTATCCGGATTGCCGATATTGATAATCTGCCCGTCGCAACGCCCGTCTTTATTCTCGATAATCCGGAACAGCGCTTCGATACCGTCGCTGATATCAGTAAAGCAGCGCTTCTGCTTCCCGCCCTCAATCAATTTAATCGGTGAACCCTCCACCAGATTCAGGATCAGTTGGGTGATGGCGCGAGAACTGCCAATACGCGCGGCGTTGAGGTTATCGAGACGCGGCCCCATCCAGTTGAACGGGCGGAACAGAGTAAACTTCAGGCCCGTTTTATCGCCATATGCCCAGATCACGCGGTCCAGCAGTTGCTTGGAGACCGAGTAGATCCAGCGCTGTTTATTGATCGGCCCGACCACCAGACTGGAAGTATCCTCATCGAAGTTGTTATCGGTACACATACCGTACACTTCAGAGGTCGACGGGAAGATAATGCGTTTATCGTATTTCACGCAGTCGCGGATAATTTTCAGGTTCTCTTCGAAATCCAGCTCAAACACGCGCAGCGGGTTACGGGTGTACTCGATCGGCGTGGCAATCGCCACCAGCGGCAGCACCACATCACACTTCTTAATGTGATACTCAATCCACTCCGAGTGGATGCTGATATCCCCTTCAACAAAGTGGAAACGCGGATTAGCAAGAAAGCGGCCGATAGCGTCAGAGCCAATATCCAGACCGTAAATCTCATAGTTGTCGTCGGCGAGCAGGCGCTCGGTCAGGTGATTACCGATAAACCCGTTCACCCCGAGGATCAGCACGCGGGTACGGCGCTTAATCGCCACGACAGGTTTACTGCTCAGCACCGCGCCAGCCACAAGTCCCAGCGCCTGCGCCAGTTGCCTACCTTGCATATAGACGCCACGCCCGGTCTGCCCGGTGACGATTTCCAGCGCCCCGTCCAGACACGCGACGATCAGCGGCGCAACGGAGATCACCGTGCCCGGTTTAGCTGCAGCCAGATCGTGGCGCACACGGGACTTCCAGACGATAAATTTGTTCGCCCCGGCATAGCCGAACGCCCCCGGCCACGGATCGGAAACCGCGCGCACCAGGTTATGCAACGTCTGGGCGGATTGCTGCCAGTCAAGACGGCCATCTTCCGGCGTACGGCGCCCGACGTACGTCGCCTGACGCTCATCCTGCACACGCTCTTCGGTTTTGCCTTCGCGGATTGCCGGTAGCGCCTTGCCCAGGAGATCCGCCGCCGCGGCACAGAGTTTGCGATGCAGCGTCAGCGCCACATCATCCGCGCCAATAGCCACCTTTTTCTGCGCCACGATATTCCCGGCATCTGCGCGGCCAATCATACGGTGCAGCGTCACGCCGGTTTCGCTTTCGCCATTCACCAGCACCCAGTTCAGCGGCGCACGACCACGGTATTTCGGCAACAGCGAACCGTGGAGGTTGAACGCGCCCTGCGGCGCGAGATCGAGAATGTCATTGCATAGCAGGTTGCGGTAGTAGAACGAGAACAACACATCCGGCTTCATTTCGCGGATACGTTCGATCCACAGCGGGTGATTCACATCATCCGGCGCCCATACCGGAATGCCCTGCTCAGCGGCGAGACGCGCCACGGAGCCAAAGAAAGGGTTTTCGCCAGGATTATCCGGATGGGTAAAGATAGCGACGATGTCATACCCGGCATCCAACAGAGACTGAATACCTGCACAACCCATATCGTGATAAGCGAAGACTACGGCTTTCATGAACGATCTTCCTCTTGAGATGCCGTTTCCGGCTGGCGAACAACACGTTGAATAAAATAGCGGGGGCGAGCACGAACATCGTTATAAATACGACCGATATACTCGCCGAGCAGCCCCATACCCACAAACTGGGCGCCGATAAACATGAACAGCACCGCGAACAGCATAAACACCCCTTCTGCCGCCCACTGCGGCCCCAACATCAGGCGCAGCACCACCAGCAGAAGAGCAAAGGCGAAGCCCAACAGCGCAATGACGCTGCCGAAGAGACTCAGCAGACGCAACGGCGTGGTGGTCAGGCAGGTCACCAGGTCATACATCAGGTTAATCAGGCGCATAAAGCTGTATTTGGAATCGCCGAATTCGCGCTCGGCGTGGATCACCGGGATTTCCACCGCACGGCGGGCAAAGGTGTTCGCCAGAATCGGGATAAAGGTACTGCGTTCATGGCAGTTGAGCATCGCGTCGATAATATGGCGACGATAGGCGCGCAGCATGCAGCCGTAATCGCCCATCGCTTTTCCGGTGGTGCGCTGAATCAGGCGATTGATCATCTTCGAGGCGCTTCGACGAAACCAGGTATCCTGACGGTTCTGACGTACGGTACCCACCACGTCATAACCCTCATCGGCCTTCTCCACCAGCCGCGGGATCTCTTCCGGCGGATTTTGCAGGTCGGCATCAAGGGTAATAATCAGGTCGCCGGTGACATGACTAAAACCGGCCATAATCGCCGAATGCTGGCCGTAGTTGCGATTCAGCAGCACCGCCACCACGTGGCTACCTTCAGCCTCAGCGGCTTCGGTCAGTATCCGTGCCGAATCATCGCTACTGCCGTCATCGACCAGCAGAATTTCATATTGACGTCCGAGCGTCGCACAGGCGGTGTCGGTACGGTGGATAAGTGCCGGCAGGCTCTCCTGTTCGTTATAAACCGGAATAACGATCGACACTTTTTTCACGGGAGGATAGCTAAACATATCAACATCCTGACAGCTGGCGTAGCGCGGAAATCACCCGAGTGACATCGTCATCGGTCATGTCCGGGAACAACGGAAGAGAACAAATACGCGCGCTGTTCCATTCCGTATGCGGCAATGAAACATCGGGGAAACGCTCGCGGTAATACTTTTGCGTGTGCGCCGCGCGGAAGTGCAGACCGGTGCCAATCCCCATGGTTTTCAATTTTTCCATCAGGACATCGCGGCTGATGCCGCAGGCGGTTTCATCGACGCGGATAATAAACAGATGCCAGGCGTGTTGATGGGCCCATGATGGCGCCGTGAGCGGCCTGAACGGCGTATCCGCCAGTTCGTCCAGATAGCGTTGGGCAATTTCGCCGCGACGCTGGTTAGCATGGGCAAGCTTCTCCAGTTGCACCAGCGCCAGCGCCGCATTGATATCAGCAAGATTGTATTTAAAGCCCGGCGTGATGACCTCCGCCTGCGGGGCGCGGCCCTGAGTCTGTCGATCCCAGGTGTCTACGCCGAGTCCGTGGAACTTCAGGCTACGGATGCGCGCAGCCAGTTCGTCATCATCGGTCACCACCAGGCCGCCCTCGGCGCAGGTCATATTTTTGATGGCGTGGAATGAGAAGATTGCGGTGCCTCGCCAGCCGACATGGCGGCCCTTGTAATACGCTCCCGCCGCGTGGGCGGCATCTTCAATCACCGGAATAGCGTGACGTTCACCAATCGCGCGAATCGCATCAATATCCGCCGGTGCGCCCGCATAATGCACGGGAATAATCGCTTTGGTTCGCGGCGTGATCGCCGCCGCAACCGCCTCTGGCGTGATCATCAGGGTATCGGGATCGACATCGATCATCACCGGCGTCGCCCCCAGCAGGCAGATCATATTCAGCGTCGAGACCCAGGTTTGTGAAGGAGTAATCACTTCATCGCCCGCCCCGATACCCAGCGCCATGAGCGTGACGTGCATGCCGCCGGTCGCCGAACTGACGGCGATAGCGTGACGGTTGCCGGTTAACGTGCAAAACGCCTCTTCCAGCGCATAATTTTTCGGTCCAGTGGTGATCCAGCCCGATTGCAAAACTTCACGCAGCGCAGCCAGCTCTGCGTCGCCCATCGACGGGCGCGAAAACGGCAAAAAGTCGCTCATCATTTTCCTGTTCTGTAAATAATTCAAAGGAAATAGGGAATTCCAGCAAATATCCTGCGCCAGCTGACTTAAACAAAATGAAAATGAAATCAAAATCAGTTTACTGATACATTTTTTGCCGGACATTCAGATATCCTTAAATTTAGCCTGGTTTTCTTAAAATAAGATTAAGACATGAATATTGACGAGGGAGAAATTTCATTAATATTAAAAATCAATGAAATAGAGATTTTTCTGGCGGTATTTCAGAAGCAGGAACGTTTCTGTCGGATGAAAAACCGACAGAAACGTATTGGCGGAAAGTAAACAGATATTAAACCAGACTCTAATAAATCCACTTTTAAACGTTGCTTACTAAATATAAACGTTCCGGTGTTAGCTGAAAAATATTTCGAAATTATTACAGATTGCCAGGAAAGTTATCCGGTAATTCGTTAGCCGGGCAATTAATCACCTCGTTATTATCTTCACCGCAATCACGAACAAAGGTAATAGTCGCAAACTCATCAATAACTTCTGTCGGGTAAGCCGGACCCGCTTCACGGTAAGAGACCATCAGGGGAATATGATCGTTCTGGAAGCAGACGGTTTTTTCCGGGTTATTGATCACCCAGCGTGGGAAAAAAATGGTGCCATGGAACAGTTTGTCGCCAAGGTTAACGATCAGGCTCACATCGGTACCCGTCGGCTCGGTCCAGGAAATTTTATAGATGCTTTCACCGACGCGAACAATCCAGGCCTGCTGATCTTTCACCCAACGGTTAGCCACGATACCGCTATGAATACGGTAATCCAGCGTTGTGCCGTTTTTAACGTAAATCTCGTAGTTCCAGCCATTATCGTAGGTATAAACCAGATGTTTACCGATAAATCCACTCAGGTCATGTTTATCGAAAGTACGCATAATCTGTTCTCCTCTATTGGGTGAGAACCAGCATACTGCTTTAAAAAATGAATAAATAACGCTATGTTTGAATTAAATTAAACCACTTTTTAGATGAGTTATGCATAAGACCACCCTTGAACAATGGACGCTACTGGAAAAAGTTGTCGAGCTGGGTAGCTTTGCGAAAGCGGCGGAAGAGACCCACCGCAGCCAGTCATCGGTCAGCTATAATCTCGCGCTATTGCAGGCGCGTCTGGGCGTTCCGCTTCTCACGCCATCGGGCCGCCGTGCGGTGCTGACCCCGGCGGGTGAGCAGTTGCTCACCCAGGTTAAGCCATTATTACAGGCCTTCGCTTATGTTGAAACGCATGCCGCCACACTACGCGACGGTGCGCGAACCCGGCTGGATCTGGTCGTTGACAGTATTTTTCCTCGCGAACGGCTGTTCGCTATTCTGCGTCAGTTTCAACAACGCTATCCGCAAACCCAGGTCAGGCTGACTGAAGTCCTGGAAAATGTTGAGCAGGAGCATCCGGCCCGCACCGAGGCCGATGTGATGGTCCTGACCCGCCGCCAGGATATTACCGGTCGCGGTGAATGGTTGATGAACATTGATTTTGTCGCCGTCGCTCATCGCGATCATCCGCTAGCCGCATTCGATGGGCCGCTGGACGATAACACGCTGGCCCTCTGGCCGCTGGTACGCATTACCGATCGTAGCAACGATCGGCAGGCCCCCCGTGACGCCTGGACATTTTCCACCATCGATGCCGCCATTGATGCGGTGCTGTATCAGGTTGGTTTCGGCTGGCTACCGGAAGAGCGTATTCGCCCGCAACTTAAACAAGGAATTCTGAAGGTACTGCCGCTGGGCCACGGCGCACGGCGGGCAACACCGCTGCATCTGATTGTCAAACGTGATTTAACGCCTATTGATGAACAGGTGGCCACCCTGCTGGCGTTGTTCAGAGCGTCTTGATGAATCTACGGGCTGCGAAAGAATACGCAAAATCATTTACGCTGCAGAATGGTTTTAAACAGCGCTTGCGCTGGCAGCACAGGCGCAGGGCCAGGGAATATGCAGAAGGATGACCAGCACGCAGGCGACCTGAAGTATGACGGGTATATACTATTTTCTTATACTTTCAGGCTATATATTGATCCAGCTTACGCCGGAAATATGATAAATCATTAAAATCGTCATACTTTCCTGTCGCTGAGAAAAAGCCTTGTCTATCATCCGTACTACTCTGCTGGCGCTGTTCGCCTGTGTGCCTTTGCTGGCCCACGCTGCGTCCGATGAAATCACCACCGCATGGCCGGTTAATGTGGGGCCGCTCAATCCGCATCTTTATACGCCCAACCAGATGTTCGCCCAGAGTATGGTTTATGAACCGCTGGTGAAGTATCAGGCGGATGGTTCGGTAAAACCCTGGCTGGCCAAAAGCTGGCGCCACTCGACGGACGGCAAAACCTGGATCTTTACCCTGCGCGATGATGTTAAATTCTCCAACGGCGAAGCGTTCGACGCCCGTGCCGCGGCGGAGAACTTCCGCGTGGTGCTGGATAACCGCCAGCGCCACGCCTGGCTGGAGCTGGTCAATCAGATCGTAGATGTTAAAGCGCTCGACAAAAACCAACTGCAAATCACCCTGAAAAGCGCCTACTACCCGTTTTTGCAGGAACTGGCGCTGCCGCGTCCATTCCGCTTTATCGCCCCGTCGCAGTTTAAAGATAATGAGACCATGCACGGCATTAAAGCGCCGATTGGCACCGGTCCATGGGTGTTAAAAGAATCAAAACTCAACCAGTACGATGTGCTGGTACGTAACGATCGCTACTGGGGTGAAAAGCCGCAGATTCAAAAAATTACCGTCAACGTGATCCCGGATCCCACCACCCGCGCGGTGGCCTTTGAGACCGGCGACATCGATCTGCTGTACGGCAATGAGGGGCTGCTGCCGCTCGATACCTTCGCGCGCTTCAGTCACAATCCGGCATACCGTACCCAGCTTTCCCAACCAATAGAGACGGTGATGCTGGCGCTGAACTCCGCGAAGCCGCCAACCAGTGAACTATTGGTGCGCGAAGCGCTGAACCATGCGGTAAACAAAAAGTCGCTGATTGATAATGTCCTCTACGGCACTCAGCAGGTTGCCGATACGCTGTTTGCGCCCACCGTTCCTTACGCCAATATTGGCCTGAAGCCACGCGAGTACGATCCGCAGCAGGCAAAGGCCTTGCTGGAAAAAGCAGGCTGGATACAGCCTGACGGTAAAGCGATCCGTGAAAAAAATGGCCAGCCGTTACGCATTGAGCTGTCGTTTATTGGCACCGACGCGCTGAGTAAATCAATGGCGGAAATTATCCAGGCCGATATGCGCCAGATTGGCGTGGACGTGACGCTGGTCGGCGAGGAAGAGAGCAGCATTTACGCCCGCCAGCGCGATGGTCGCTTTGGTATGATTTTCAACCGTACCTGGGGCGCGCCATACGATCCGCACGCCTTTATGAGTTCAATGCGCGTACCGTCGCACGCCGACTTCCAGGCCCAGCAGGGTTTAGCCGATAAGCCCATTATTGATAAAGAGATTGGCGAAGTGCTGGAAACCACCGACAAAACGCAGCGTCAGGCGCTGTACCGCGACATTCTGACGCGGCTGCACAACGACGCGGTCTATCTCCCCATCAGCTATGTCTCAATGATGGTGGTCTCCAGGCCGAAGCTCGGCGCGATCCCTTATGCGCCGATTGCTTCTGAAATTCCGTTCGAACAGATTAAACCGGTGAACCCCTGATGTTGCGCTATGCGTTGCGGCGCATTGCGCTGCTGGTGCCGATGGTTTTCGCCGCTTCGGTGATTATTTTCCTGATGCTGCGTCTGGGAACCGGCGATCCGGCACTCGACTATTTACGTTTATCTAACCTGCCGCCGACGCCAGAGATGGTGGCCTCCACCCGCGTGATGCTGGGGCTGAATCAACCGCTTGTCGTACAGTACGGCACCTGGCTATGGAAGGCGCTGCATCTGGATTTTGGCATCTCGTTCGCGACTCAACGTCCGGTACTGGACGACATGCTTAACTTCCTGCCCGCCACGCTACAGCTGGCAGGCGCGGCGCTGGTATTAATCCTGCTCACCTCCGTGCCGCTCGGCATCTGGGCGGCGAGACACCGCGATCGCCTGCCGGATTTCGCCGTGCGTTTTATTGCCTTCCTCGGCGTGTCGATGCCTAACTTCTGGCTCGCCTTTCTGCTGGTGATGTTCTTCTCGGTTTACCTGCAATGGCTGCCTGCTATGGGCTATGGCGGCTGGCAACATATTATTCTGCCTGCGATGTCGATTGCGTTTATGTCACTGGCCATTAACGCTCGCCTGCTGCGCGCCAGCATGCTGGAGGTGGCCGGGCAGCGTCATGTGACCTGGGCGCGACTGCGCGGTCTGAGCGAGAAGCAAACGGAGCGTCGTCATATTCTGCGTAACGCCTCTCTGCCACTGATCACCGCCGTCGGGATGCATATCGGTGAACTGATTGGCGGCACGATGATCATTGAGAATATCTTTGCCTGGCCCGGCGTGGGTCGCTATGCCGTCTCGGCGATATTTAACCGCGACTATCCGGTCATTCAGTGCTTTACGCTAATAATGGTCATCGTGTTTGTGGTCTGTAACCTGATGGTTGACCTGCTGAACGCCGCGCTGGATCCGCGTATTCGCCGTTATGAAGGAGCGCACTCGTGAACTTTTTTCTCTCTTCACGTTGGCCTGTTCGCCTGTCGTTAATCATCATCGTTCTGTTGGCAGTGATTGCGTTCACCTGCCAGTGGTGGCTCCCCTATGATCCGCAGGCGATTGATTTACCTTCGCGTTTGCTGGCGCCTGACGGCCAGCACTGGCTGGGCACTGACCATCTGGGACGAGATATTTTCTCGCGTTTACTGGCTGCGACCCGCGTCTCGCTCGGTTCCGTGATGGCCTGCCTGCTGCTGGTGCTTGCCCTCGGATTGGTCATCGGCGGCAGCGCGGGGCTTATCGGCGGCCGCATCGATCAGGCGGCCATGCGCGTCGCGGATATGTTTATGACCTTCCCGACCTCCATTCTCTCTTTCTTTATGGTTGGCGTACTGGGAACTGGCCTCACCAATGTCATTATCGCTATCGCTCTGTCGCATTGGGCGTGGTATGCGCGAATGGTGAGAAGTCTGGTGATCTCCCTGCGCCAGCGTGAATTCGTCCTCGCCTCCCGGCTTGCCGGTGCAGGGCATATCCGGGTGTTTATCGATCATCTGGCCAGCGCGGCGATCCCGTCGCTGCTGGTGCTGGCGACGCTGGATATTGGTCATATGATGCTACACGTCGCCGGCATGTCGTTCCTCGGCCTCGGCGTGACCGCACCAACCGCTGAATGGGGCGTCATGATTAACGACGCCCGCCAGTACATCTGGACCCAACCGTTGCAGATGTTCTGGCCGGGTCTGGCGCTATTTATCACCGTGATGGCCTTCAACATGGTGGGTGACGCCCTGCGCGATCGCCTCGATCCTCATCTGATCACGGAGCATGCCCACTGATGCCGCAACAGATTGAATTACAAAATATTGTGTTACAGGCCCGGCAGCCGCTGGTACACGGTGTCTCGTTATCGCTTAAGCGTGGACGGGTGCTGGCGCTGGTGGGCGGCAGCGGCAGCGGTAAATCACTGACCTGCGCGGCGGCCCTGGGTATTCTGCCCGCTGGGGTACGGCAAACCGCAGGGAGAATCCTCGCCGATGGCAGGCCGGTTGCGCCCTGTGAACTGCGGGGTATCAACGTTGCCACTATCATGCAAAACCCGCGTAGCGCCTTTAATCCGCTGCACACCATGATGTCTCATGCCCGGGAGACCTGCCTGGCGCTGGATAAACCCGCCGACGACGCCACGCTTCGCGCGGCGCTGGAAGCCGTGGGTCTGGAGAACGCGCAGCGGGTGCTGAAGCTGTACCCGTTCGAGATGAGCGGCGGTATGCTGCAACGGATGATGATTGCCATGGCGCTATTGTGCGACGCGCCGTTTATCATCGCCGATGAGCCGACGACCGATCTGGACGCGGTCGCCCAGGCGCGCATTCTTGACCTGCTGGCAAGCATTATGCAAAACCGCGCGCCGGGGATGCTGTTGGTGACGCACGATATGGGCGTGGTCGCACGACTGGCTGACGATGTCGCGGTGATGGATAACGGCCGTATCGTGGAACAGGGAAGCGTCAGCGCGATCTTCAGCGCCCCGCAGCACAGCGTCACCCGTAATCTGGTGGCCGCGCATCTCGCCCTCTACGGTCTGGAGCTGGCCTTATGACATTACTGAGCGTATCGGCGATTAGCCATCAATATACAGGTGTAAACGTGCTACAGGATGTCTCTTTAGCGCTGAAAAGTGGTGAAACCGTTGCCCTGCTGGGACGCAGCGGCTGCGGAAAAAGTACGCTGGCACGGCTGCTCGTCGGCCTGGAATCCCCCAGCCAGGGCAGCATCTGCTGGCGCGGCGAACCCCTTTCCCGACTGAATCGCACAAAGCAAAAGGCGTTTCGCCGGGATATTCAGATGGTGTTTCAGGATGCCATCAGCGCGCTAAACCCGCGTAAAACTGTCGAGGATATTTTACGCGAGCCTATGCGCCATCTGCTGTCGCTGACCAAAGCAGAACAAATCGCGCGGGCCCGCGAAATGCTTAAAGCCGTGGATCTCGACAGCGGCGTGCTCGACGAACGCCCACCGCAGCTGAGCGGCGGGCAACTCCAGCGCGTCTGCCTGGCGCGGGCGCTGGCGGTAGAACCTAAACTGCTGATCCTGGATGAAGCTGTGTCCAGCCTGGATTTAGTGCTACAGGCTGGCGTGATCCGCCTGCTCAAAAAACTGCAACAGCAGTTTGGCACCGCCTGCCTGTTTATCACTCATGATTTACGCCTGGTAGAACGCTTTTGCCAGCGGGTAATGGTGATGGACGCGGGGCGTATCGTCGAGACGCAAACCGTAGGTGACAAATTAACGTTTTCTTCCCATGCCGGGCGCATGTTACAAAATGCGGTACTTCCTGCATTTCCTGCAGCGATACACCCTCATAGCCGCGCTAAGGTATAAACAGATGCAACGTATTACGATCACCCTCGATGACGATTTACTGGCAACGCTGGATAGCCTGAGCCAGCGCCGTGGTTACCATAACCGCTCCGAAGCTATTCGCGATATCCTGCGCGGTGCGCTGGCTCAGGAAACCATCCAGGATCACGGCGCTCAGGGGTTTGCGGTGCTCTCCTATGTTTATGAACATGAGAAGCGGGATTTAGCCAGCCGCTTAGTCTCCACCCAGCATCATCATCACGATTTATCCGTCGCTACCCTGCACGTCCACATCAATCACGACGACTGTCTGGAAATTGCCGTTCTGAAAGGCGACATGGGCGATATTCAGCATTTCGCCGATGACGTTATCGCGCAACGCGGCGTGCGCCACGGTCATTTGCAGTGTCTGCCGACGGAGGACGCATCTTCCGACTCATAAAGTCGGCCAGACAATCATAACGAGTGCGATTCTTACCTCCCTATACTGATTAAATATCCAGATATGAGTCATTTAATCTGGGTCAAATGAGTGATATATTTTCACCCATAAAACCCAGGGAGGAATTATGTCTGAATTCGATTTATTTGCTCAGGAACTGCTCGAAAAAACAAAAGCTGAAGAAAAACGACAACAGGCACACGACAGAAAATTGATTGATCGAGTACTTGAGATTTATGGACAAAAGTATGTCGCAGAGCGACTGAGAAAAGTCGGCAAAAATGACTGGAGTCGCGAAACGCTTAACCGCTGGGTAAATGGCAAGTGTGAACCAAAATCGCTCACCATCGCTGAAGAGACTCTGTTACGGAAAATGCTGCCGGAAAAACCCGCACATCATCCTGACTATGCTTTTCGCTTTATTGACCTGTTTGCCGGTATTGGTGGTATCCGTAAAGGATTCGAAGCTATCGGCGGGCAATGCGTTTTTACCAGCGAATGGAATAAAGAAGCTGTACGTACCTATAAAGCGAACTGGTACAATGATGAAGACGCACACACTTTCAATCTGGATATTCGGGAAGTTACGCTGAGCGGCGAAAACGGCATCTCCGAAGAGAGCGCTTATGCTCATATTGATCAACAGATCCCGGATCATGATGTTCTGCTGGCTGGTTTTCCCTGCCAGCCATTCAGCCTCGCCGGGGTGAGTAAGAAAAACTCGCTCGGTCGCGCACATGGATTCGAATGTGAAGCACAAGGAACGCTCTTTTTCGATGTCGCCCGAATAATTAAGGCTAAGCAGCCAGCCATTTTTGTGCTGGAAAACGTTAAAAACCTTAAGAGCCATGATAAGGGTAAAACGTTCAACGTGATTATGGATACCCTTGATGAATTAGGCTATGAAGTTTCAGACGCCAGTATCATGGGAAAAGACGATCCTAAAATCATTGATGGGAAACATTTTCTACCCCAGCATCGTGAACGTATTATTCTGGTGGGATTCCGCCGGGATCTTAATATCCATCAGGGGTTCACATTACAGAATATCCATAAATTCTATCCTGAAAAAAGACCAACATTTGGTCAACTTCTGGAACCTGCCGTTGACGATAAATATATTCTGAGCCCTAAGTTATGGGGATATCTCTATAACTATGCCAAAAAGCATGCCGCCAAAGGTAATGGGTTTGGTTTCAGTCTGGTTGATCCCAATAATGAAAGCAGTATCGCCAGGACCTTATCCGCTCGCTATCATAAAGATGGTTCAGAAATTCTTATTGACAGAGGATGGGATAGAGCACTCGGTGAAATCGATTTTTCTCATCCAGAGAACCAGAAAAAAAGGCCAAGAAGGCTGACGCCTCGTGAATGCGCCAGACTGATGGGATTTGAGCAACCAGATGGCAAGCCATTTCGTATTCCTGTTTCAGATACTCAGGCCTACCGCCAGTTTGGCAATTCGGTGGTGGTCCCCGTATTTGAAGCCGTGGCAAAACTGCTGCAACCTTATATTATGAAAGCGACCACCGCCCCGACCACTAAAAAATAGTAGCGCCGCTCCCCCGATATTTTCCGGGGGAGCGATGACGTCAGGCCAGCCCGGCTTGCATCACGGCCATTTGCCGTGTTTGCCGACTAAAGACCATGCCCCCCACTCATGGGGCCTGCGATACAATTTCGCGGCGCGAACGCGAGCACAGAGCAATACCGCAGACAATCGCCAGCCCGCTGATCAGATGATACATATAGAGCGGTGAGTGCAGAAAAAGAATACTGAACAGGCCGCCGCTAAGGGGAATAAGGTGTGAAAATACTTCCCCGCGGGTGGCGCCGATCGCCGCAATACCTTTATTCCACAGTAAATAAGAGAGCCAGGAAGGGAAAATCACCAGATAAGCCAGCCCGAGTAGAAAATTTAGCGTTAAATAAGGGGCCAAATCCAGTTTGGCAGCCTGTAGCATATTTACCGTCAGTACCGGCAGCAGCATTATTGCCCCCACGCTGGCGCAAACGGCGACAAAACCGTTGCCGGCTACAGCTTTCGGTTTCAGTCGTAAAAAAGCACAGTAGGCCGCCCAACTCATCGCCGAGCCCATAGTCCAGAGATCGCCCTGGTTCAGATGGTGCAAAATCGCCCCGTTCGTCACATTCCCTTGCAAAATAAGCCAGATTACGCCGCAGGTGCTTAATATTACGCCAGCGATATTTCCCGTCGAAATACGTTCATGAAAGATAAAGCGGTTAATCAGTAACACCATTGCCGGGGTTGTCGATAAATAAATCGCCGCATTCAATGATGAAGTATATTGCAGGCCAATATAGAGCGTCAGCGGAAATAACACCTGGCCGCACAGCGCCAAAAAGAAGACAATGCCTTTCGCCTGTTTTATCGCTGACCACTGTTGTTGAACCTGACGGAAATAGAGAATCATCAGCAGGATAGCGGTAACCCACCAGCGCAGCGCCGAGAGTACAATAGGGTCAACTTGCGATACCAGCAGACGACCAATGACATAATTTCCTCCCCAGAAACACGCAGCCAGGGCGAGCAAAAGATAAGGCATACCACCTCCTTGATGTCCCTTAAGCCTACGCCATTGAGGTTACTGCTGACAAACAGGCCAGTGCTAATATAAAGTTTTCATTCAGGTGTATGGTTTGAAACGATGAAGTTCACCCTAAGACAGCTGGAATTCTATATCGCCCTGGCCGAAACGTTGCAAATCTCAAAAGCGGCCGGACGCTGCCATATCTCTCAGTCATCAATGACGGTCGCGATGCGTAATCTGGAAACGATTATGCATACGCAACTCTTTGTTCGTCATCCAAAGGGCATTGCGCTGACCGTTGATGGGGAACGTTTTCTGGTTCATGCGCGCAAAATCATCGCCGATAGCGAAGCCGCGATTAACGACTTGCACAACCAGCCGGAAATGACCACCGGCTGCGTGCGGGTGGGCATCGCCGAAACGCTATCCGCTTATCTGCTGCCCGGTATTTATAGCGAGCTGGAACGCCGTTTTCCGTTGCTGGCGCTCCACTTTCAGGAAGGCTCATCCCAGGCGCTGATGACGGCTTTGCGCCAGCAGGAGGTCGATTTTTGCCTGGTGTTGACATCAAATATTCGCCACGATGATGACCTGAGTATCGACACTTTTCTGCGCTCGCTGCGTCGCCTGTGGGCGCCTGTTGGCCATCCTTTACTTAGCCAACCGGTGCTGCGGCTGTCTGATATTGCGAAGGTGCCGTTTCTACTGCTTGAGACTGATGATTATCCCACCGTGATCCTTGATGTCTGGCGGCAGCGCGGCGGGCAACCGGATATTCATTACCGTACCAACTCCTTTGAGGCCATTCGTACTTTTGTGTCGCAAGGTAAAGGCGTTACCATTCTTTCGGACCTGGTCTGGCGTCCCTGGTCGCTTGAAGGGCTTCGTGTTATGCGGCGCACAGTCGACGATTGTATGACATGGATGGATGTCGGCGTGGTAAACCTGCGGCTAACGGCACTGCGCCCTGAAGCCCGGCGAGTTGTGGATTTCCTGCGTCAGGCGATACATCGGTTTGACGGTCAGCCCTGAGCAGCTAAAAAACGCCTCTTGGAGGTCGAAAAAGAGAGAAGGCGCCAGACCGATGTCCAGCGCTCACAGGATAGAAGATTAAGAAAGTGGATTTAACGATAGATAAAAATCAGACCGGTCAGCCAGCCGGCCCTGAAATCGTTATCTGACAACGGCAGGATCTTCTATAGGCTTATTGACCATGAAGAAGTAGACCAGTGATGCCAGGAAAGCGATCGCAGAGGATGCAACCAGTGCGAGCGTAAACGAACCTGTTTTATCCAGAATGATGCCGGTAATAATGGGAGCAAACGATCCACCAATAAAGCCACCAAAGTTCTGGATCCCACTAACAGACGTCACGAGCCGTGAGGGGACGGAAACCAGAATCAGTCCCCATGCGGATGTACCGGCAAAGTGAATGGAAAACAGCGCCAGACTGATACAGCCTACGGCAACAACCGTACTTTCTGTATAGGCAGCAGGTAAGGTAAATCCAGCTGCACACAGCAGGCCAAGGCAAATCATCCATTTGCGGCTTTTCATTTTATCCGCGCCACGCTTCATCACCCAATCCGCGACCACACCGTTAACCAGCATACCCGCCGCTCCAAACAAGAATGGAATGGCGGCAACCCAACCCGTCTTTTGCAAACTCAGGCCACGAGACATCTCAAGATATGAAGGCAACCAGGTCAGGAATAGCCATACCATATAACCCACGCCATTAAAGCCAATGATCATCCCCCACATGGATTTTTGCTTAAACAGACCGGCCCAATCCTTAAGAGTCACTTTCTCCTTACTGGAAGGCGGCGTCTCCTCTTCGAGGTGCGTAATATCTGTATCTGATAAACCCGCATCTTCACGGTTCCGGTAAAAAATAAACCACAGAATTGACAGAATCACACCGCTCAACCCGATGATGATAAACATCATTCGCCAGCCAAACGCGAGCATCATGGCGATCAGCAGTGGCGGAGCCAGCGCCTGCGCCAGCGTGGAGGACATATTAACGATCCCCATTGGCACCCCGCGTTTTCGAATGTTATACCAATCATTGACGACTTTAACCCCTGTCGGCAGGTGCGGCGCTTCCCCGATACCCAACACAATACGTGAAACAATCATCTGACTGTATGATCCCACCAGCCCGAGCGCGGTCTGAGCGAGAGACCATAGTAAAATACCGAAGCCATAAACCCGCTTAACGCCAAATCGTTCCATGACCATGCCAATAGGCAACTGGCATAATGCATAGCCAAATGAAAAGACCGAAAGTAACAGGCCCATTTCCGTCGCAGATAATCCCATTTCCTGACGAATAGTAGTATTTGCAATCGAAAGTGACGTTCTATCCAGAAAATTAATAATACCTGCAACGAGTAAAAACAATAAAGCCATTAATTGCAACCGCCGTAGGCGAGAACTTGCTTGACTGGACATATATTATCCTTATGTAAGTTAAGGTATTCTATTATTAATAAATAATATGGGTACAAAGGGATCGCACAATACTTAGTTATTTAATTCGCGAATCAGTCTTTAATTTCCAGAATTAATTCAATTTCTACAGGTGTATCAAATGGTAAAGTATTAGTACCAATGGCAGAGCGAGCATGGCGACCTGATTCACCAAATACATCAATTAAAAGATCAGACGCACTGTTCATAACATAGGGCTGATCTTTAAAATCATCTGAGCTTTGTACAAAACCCAGCATTTTTACGCATCCCACTACCCGGTTAAGATCACCAATATAATGCTTGACTGAGGACAAGATATTAATCATGCACTGACGAGCGGCGGCTTGTCCTTCTTCAATAGTTAAATTCGCGCCAAGCGTGCCTTTATGAATCAGAACACCATCCAGACGACAATCATTACCCGATGTATATAAGAGATTTCCTGTTTGCTTAATCGCGATGTAGGAAAACTTAGGCATAGTGACTTCACTAAGCGTTATACCTAACTCAGCTAAGCGCGCTTCAATATTCATAACTATTCCTGATTTTCAGCTCAATAATTTTAAAGCCAGTGAGGTGTATATTTGTGCTGCTTGATGTAGTTCTTCAATACGAACAAATTCATCCTTTACATGGGCCTGAGATAAATCGCCCGGCCCCATAATAATGGTCGGAATTTGACAGTCTACCGAGAAAAATGGTGCTTCACAGGTTGCTTCAAAGATCGTTTTCCTGGCGGTTTCCGTTACCGAATCAACAACCTGACAGGCCGCATCGACGAGAATATGTGATTCATCAATAGCAGACGCGGGTATAAAAAGGTAGTTCTCGTATGAATAGTCCTTTTCGGGCGTCAGGCCTGATTTTGCCAGTACCTCAGCCAGACTTTCATTAATTTCGTTGCGTTTTTCACCTGGGATAACACGGCGATCGATCTCTATTGAGCATGACTGAGACACAATATTCGGGGCGCTTCCGCCCTGGATAGTGGTTACAAGCATTGAAGCATTACCCAACAGTTCATGTTGTTTTTGCTTCACCCGATGACATTCCTGGATAATTTCCGGTAGCAGAATCGCCATTTTATCAATCGCGCTGTCCGGCTCGCGCGTTTTCGCTGCATGCCCTGCCGTACCATGCGTAGTGAGTCGAGTTCGGCTCACCCCTTTATGGGCAATACAAATTTCCAAAGACGTCGGCTCGCCGATAATAGCGTAATCTGCTGTCACCCCCCGCGCAATGAAATGTTCCATACCCATGTTGATACGCTCTTCATCAACATTAAATAGCAGCGTAATTTCACCGGCAAAGCTGTAGTTACGGCGCTTGATCAACATTGCCGCAAACATCATCGCCGCAACACCGGACTTCATATCCGCCGCGCCGCGCCCAATGATGCGATCCCCCTCAATCACCGCCGCAAACGGATCAACAGACCAGCCCTCCCCACACGGTACAACGTCTGAGTGACCATTGAATATCAGTCTCTTACCTGGTCGGTTACCCGTTATCCGCGCGACCACATTAGGTCTACCGGGCACAACTTCCTGCACATCCACTTCAATACTCTCACGACGTAATACCTCAGCAATGAATAATGCCACCGCATTTTCATTCCCCGGCGGATTCTCGGATGGGTGCCGTATTAACTGACAGAGGAGTGTAACAAGCTCCTGCCTTTCTTCAGCAGTTAAATTAATGCTTTTCATTAAAATATCCTCAGATAATCAGTAACTTTTTCCGCGAGCATCTATGTTAATAGTTTCGCTATATTTTCCGTTGCGGAATCCGAATATTTTATCGACAAGATTTGCTACGACACAACAATGATTCGGAATAATATGTATCTCCTGTCCAATAGACAGGGATACGTGTTCAGGGTCATAACGTAAATAGCCATGTTCCTCATTAAGCTTGACTAACTCAATCTCAGGGTACTCCTGAATAAACCCGTAAGAGCCAGGTAATGCAGAGAGATCAGACGTTAGTGATTTCGTACCAGCATCAATGGTGGCGTAACCTGCAAGGGGAATACTCACCACCGTCGCACATATAGTCAGAGCACAGTTAGCAGGTGTATAAATTCCGCCATTAATAGCATTCATGTCACCAAAGATAAAGTTACCGGCCCTTGACTCCGTAATACCATTCAACTCATTAGCATAAAAAGATGAAAGCGTTGATCCACCTGACATAACCTCAATTTCGAAACCATGGGCATTAAGCAGATCTCGACTATTCATTAACAATGCTGCTTCCGCTTTCGCTGCTTTACGAATATCTGACTCATTCCGATACTGATAAATTGTCCCGGCATAAGTAAATACGCCTTTTATTTTCAAACCGGGCAACGTGGCGACATCCCTTGCAAATTGCAGCAGGTTCTCAGGCTGAATACCTTCACGATGCGCGCCATAATCAATTGCAATATCAATATCAAATACAAGGCCATTTTGCTGAGCCGCTTTAGATAAGCCCTGTGCACCATATAAACTATCAACGATAGTGCGGATATTAATTTTTCTTGCCAGTTCAGCGTAACGCTGACACTTGTCTTCACCTATTAACGGATAGGCGAGCAATATTGATGTAATTCCTCCCTCCGCCATCACTTCGGCTTCAGAAAGCTTGGCACAAGTAATACCCGTCGCACCCAATTCTTGCTCAAGCCGGGCCAACTGTACTGACTTGTGGGTTTTAATATGTGGCCAATGCTGAATATTATTCAACTTAAGGCCAGAAATCATGGAAGTGATATTTTTCTCCATAATATCCATATCCAGCGCAACATATGGCGTAGTAAACATATTTGACTCCTGATAGTTAACCGTCTATACCCGTCATACTTCAAGTTACCTGCACATTGCTGCGAAGTGATCCATCTCATCCATAAGACTCACCCTTACGGGCCACCGCTTTGCGATCAGCATAAGCACTGCGCAAAACGGTTAACCGTTTTATCCTGCAACTCAAATTATTCAGGGTTTATAGTCGGGCTTTCCTCTCGAATTTCCCCCAAATATGCATAGAGGGTATATTTTGAAATATTTAAAAACTCGCAGATTCTTTCGCCAGATTTCTTGATAAGAAAAACGCCTTTTTCATCAAAAAATTTAATGGCATTAAGTTTATCGTGCCTGGTCATATGTAAAACAGGTACGTTAATTAAGCTCATACACTCGCCGATGAGGTAATCCAGTAACTCATTTACATCTTTAACGAATACTTCGCTTACTTCTTCCGAACGTGTCGGTGATATGTCCGGGCGGCCTGTCATTTTATTTAACATCTTCTCGGCAAGAACAATGTCACTGATATCCAGATTAATACACAACGCCCCCAGCACCTCTTTGTGGGAATTGCGGATGTAAATTGACGTGGAGCGCAGCGTTTTGCCATCTCTTGTCTGGGTAAAATAATTATGTCGATCGCCATTCACATCAGTGCCACGCAGCACCTCAAGACCGAGGTTACTACTGGGATCTCCCACCTTTCTTCCCGTTACATGGCCATTGATAATAGCAATGATGCTACTTTCCAGCCCTTCAGAGTGATCATGAAGAACAACCTCGCAATTATCCCCAAACTGGTTAGCAATGCCCTCCATCATGGGAATGAGGAAATCTAAGTTCTCTTTGATGTTTTCCATATCGACCTAAATTTAAGTTAGACATTCAAACTTTTTGTTATGTATAACGTTCAGAAATTAAGCAAGCAATCAAAAAGTTGACGTTCAGTGATCAACTTCACTTTTTTATTCTTACTTTTTGTAAGATTCAGCCTTTTAAACAAACTTTTTGTAAGGTGGCGATTTAAACCGATATGATGGCAAGTAAGGAATGATTTACCGCAGATGATCTTTTGAAAGCCCTGCCGGCACTCCGGCTCCCCAGCCAAAAGTACGGCTAACGGTGAGCCAGGTCTGCAGAAGCCGGTGATCTTTTCAGATTAAGAGCCTGTCCCACCAGGCGTTATTGGCGCAGACAGTTTGAACAGGGCCAGCGCGGAAGAACCGGAGCGTACACGTAGTGCGTGAGGATTCTGAGCACTGCCCAGGTTCAAAATGACAAGCAAAATAGCTCTAATGGGACAGGCTCTAAAGAATGTCACTTCTCCGAAAGGAGTAGCGAGTGCTTTCCCGGGAAGTAAATTCATTACAGGTAATCCAGCTTATCAGCAACGCACCAGCGCCTGGGCGCACGCCCACGCTGACGACCACGCCCACTGGAAGTTATAGCCCCCCAGCCAGCCGGTGACATCCATCACCTCGCCGATAAAGAAAAGCCCTGGTACCTTACGCGCCTCCATGGTGCGCGAAGAGAGTTCATTGGTATCCACGCCGCCAAGGGTCACTTCCGCTGTGCGATAGCCTTCGGTGCCGTTCGGCTGCACGCGCCATGCGGTCAGCGTATCCACCAGCGTCTGCTGCTCACGGGGATTAAGCTGTTTCAGCGTGACGTCCGGAAGCTGGCCCAGTTGCTGCAAACACTCGACCAGACGCTTCGGCAACTGCATCGCCAGGGTGTTTTTCAGGCTCTGATTCGGATGCGCCGCGCGCTGCTCATTGAGGAAATCAGCAAGCGGGCAGTCCGGAAGCAGATTGATGCTGACAAACTCCCCAGGCTGCCAGTAGCTGGAAATTTGCAGCACCGCCGGACCGGAGAGCCCACGATGAGTGAACAACAGATTTTCGCGAAAGCGCATACCGTTTGCCGCGGTGATGGTTGACGGAACCGATACCCCGGAAAGCACCTGCAACTGTTCCAGCAGCGGCTTATGCAACGTGAACGGCACCAGCCCGGCGCGGGTCGGCAGCACTTTCAGGCCGAACTGTTCAGCAAGCTGATACCCGAACGGAGAAGCGCCCAGACCGGGCATGGACAGGCCGCCGGAGGCGACCACCAGACTTTTCGCCGCCACCGTATCACCGTTAAGTTGCAGGGTGTAACCTTCGTCATCCCGCTCAACACAAAGAATCTCGGTGCGCAGGCGAATTTGCACCCCGCCCTTTTCACACTCCGCCAGCAGGAGGTTAACGATTTGCCCGGCGGAATCATCACAAAAAAGCTGGCCTAAGGTCTTCTCATGCCAGGCAATACCGTATTTACCAACCAGGTCGATAAAGTCCCACTGCGTGTAACGTGCCAGCGCGGATTTACAAAAATGTGGGTTTTGGCTGAGATATGCCGCGGGTTCGATATTGATGTTAGTAAAATTACAGCGGCCACCGCCGGACATCAGAATTTTGCGCCCAGGTTTTTTACCATTATCGATCAACAGTACGCGGCAGCCCGCCTGCCCTGCCTGCGCTGCACAAAACATTCCCGCCGCTCCGGCGCCGATTACAATGGCATCAAACCTTTCCACACAACATTCCTCATATCCCGATTGTCGGGAATTGTAAATTTTTCACTCTGGTCGCACCAGAATGAAAAAAGCACTTTTATGTACCTTGTTGAAAAATATAGGAATACTCCCAACGGGCTACAATTAAAACAGAAAGAAAATCAAAAAAGTCTACATTTCACTTTGCCCGCACAGCCAAAGTCACTGATAATGCGCCGCGTTCATGTCCTCAAAATGGCGTAACGTCCTATGCTACATTTATTCGCCGGTCTGGATTTACATACCGGGATACTATTATTGCTTGCTCTGGCTTTCGTGCTTTTTTACGAAGCGATTAATGGGTTTCATGATACCGCAAACGCAGTTGCAACGGTGATTTACACGCGTGCAATACGGTCTCAGCTTGCGGTAGCAATGGCAGCCCTGTTTAACTTCTTCGGCGTTCTGCTGGGCGGTCTTAGCGTAGCCTATGCCATTGTGCATATGCTGCCGACCGACTTACTGCTTAATATGGGTTCAGCTCATGGCCTCGCCATGGTTTTCTCCATGTTGCTCGCAGCAATCATCTGGAACCTCGGAACCTGGTACTTCGGCCTCCCGGCCTCCAGCTCGCACACGCTGATCGGCGCGATCATCGGCATTGGTTTAACCAATGCGCTAATGACCGGCACCTCAGTCGTCGATGCGCTGAACATCCCGAAAGTCATCGGTATTTTTGGTTCGCTTATTATCTCGCCAATCGTTGGTCTGGTGATCGCGGGCGGGCTGATTTTCCTTCTGCGTCGTTACTGGAGCGGGACGAAAAAGCGTGCCCGTATTCACCTGACGCCTGCCGAACGAGAAAAGAAAGACGGTAAGAAAAAACCCCCGTTCTGGACACGTATTGCGCTGATTCTGTCCGCCATTGGCGTGGCATTCTCACACGGCGCCAACGATGGTCAGAAAGGCATTGGTCTGGTAATGCTGGTGCTCATCGGCGTTGCGCCAGCGGGCTTCGTGGTCAATATGAACGCGTCCGGTTACGAAATCACCCGTACTCGCGATGCAGTCAACAACGTGGAAAACTTCTTCCAGCAGCGCGCTGATCTGTTGCAAATTGCAACCGGCGCGGAGCAGCTCATCCCGCCACCGGAAGCAACTGCCGCAAACGGCGAGTTCCACTGCCACCCGGCGAACACCATTAACGCACTTGACCGCGTGAAGACAATGCTGACCGGCATCGAAAGCTACGATGCGCTCACCGTGGAACAGCGCAGCCATCTGCGTCGTATTATGCTCTGCATCGCCGATACCACGGATAAAGTGGCGAAGCTGCCGGAAGTGAGCGCCGATGATAAACGTCTGCTGAAGAAACTGAAAACCGATATGTTGAGTACCATTGAGTACGCGCCTATCTGGATTATTATGGCAGTGGCTCTGGCACTCGGTATCGGCACCATGATCGGCTGGCGTCGCGTGGCCACCACCATCGGCGAAAAAATTGGTAAAAAAGGGATGACTTATGCACAGGGTATGTCAGCCCAGATGACCGCCGCCGTCTCAATCGGTCTGGCGAGCTACACCGGGATGCCTGTTTCTACCACCCACGTCCTCTCCTCCTCGGTGGCAGGAACAATGCTTGTTGATGGCGGCGGGCTGCAGAAGAAAACCGTCACCAGTATTCTGATGGCATGGGTACTGACCTTGCCCGCAGCGATTCTGCTGTCAAGCGCGCTGTACTGGCTTGCGCTGCAGATTATCTAAACGCATACGCCATATACAGACCTGATATATTTCAGGTTGCAGAAAGGCCACGCGTCCTCAGGAGCACGAATATCGGTGTGACTGGGGACGCGTCTTTTCGGGGTCAGCGCAAGTGTGTTCAACGCAGTTAACTGTTTTGCCTGCCACGCGCGTGATGCCGGCTATCGTCTGTTTTTTATGCCCCTCAACACGCGAATCGCCACAAATTCATCGCTGGGTTATACGCATCATGAAGTTTTTTGCTTTAACCAGACTAGTGCCAGATAAGCAGGGCAATCATACTCACCAGGACCAGGCCACATAACGCGCTGGTAAGAATAAATTGCCGCCGAACCCGCTCGCAGCGACGGATAAACTCATCATCATGGTGATCGCGGTAGCGCTGGGCGTAGATATACCATACCAGACGCATCTGTTTGCTGGGTTGCCCATGCGATGTGAAAAAACCACCGCCATCAACATATTGATAGAGCAAAGGGTCACAACCACGTAGCACAATCAATAATGCACGCAGTGACGAGAAGTAGCGTGCCATATTCACCACACAAACAATACACAGGGCCCAAAACAGCGCAATAGTGCTGATCATACTTCCTCCCCGGCGACCTGTCCTCAGAGGCTTCCTCCGGGACTACCGCTCCCCAATATCAAACCGACTGTAGTGTTAAAGAGTGCGATTCCGATCACTTTTATTTATCCGACCGGCTCATTAAATAGTGTAGGAGATCAGTTAATTTTTTTACCACATCGTTAACCATTATCAATGCATAAGTCAGATATATTTGTTTAACTGTTTGTTGAACAAGGTGGATTGACGGATCGCAAGGGGCACTATAAGGTAGAAATATCTTCTACAATTAAGTCTTTAAGGACTCCCCCGCGCGTGTAGCACGCAGGACGCGGGCGAAACGGCAGCACAGGCTGTCAGGTCCAATGGTCATCGACAACTTATGGAAGGAGTAACACTATGGCTTATAAACATATCCTTATTGCAGTAGACCTGTCCCCGGAAAGCAAAGTTCTGGTCGAAAAAGCCGTTTCTATGGCTCGTCCTTATAATGCAAAAATTTCCCTGATCCACGTGGATGTAAATTACTCCGATCTCTACACCGGGCTTATTGATGTCAATCTGGGCGACATGCAGAAACGCATTTCCGAAGAGACTCACCACGCATTAAACGAACTCTCTACAAACGCCGGCTATCCGATCACTGAAACCCTGAGTGGTAGCGGCGATCTTGGTCAGGTTCTCGTTGATGCGATTAAAAAATATGATATGGATCTGGTGGTTTGCGGTCATCATCAGGATTTCTGGAGCAAGCTGATGTCTTCTGCTCGTCAGCTCATCAATACCGTTCACGTCGATATGCTCATTGTTCCACTGCGTGACGAAGAAGAGGAATAAACAGAGGGTTACTTAACTTCACTGATGACCAACGCCCGCTTATGCGGGCATTTTGCAGCCAAAAATCATCGGATAAATAATCCCTATTCCATTGTGCCGGCATAAATATCGAACCGGTGACCTTTGGTTACCACTGCGTTTGGCGTCGCGACATCCGCCAGCGGCGGCGCGTAATCCGGGCGTTTGACCACCACGCGTTTGGTCGCCAACAGACGCGCCGGTTGCAACAGACCATCAGCATCCAAATCCGCTCCCACCAGCGACTGAAACACCCGCATCTCTTTCTTCACCAGCGCGCTTTTCTGCTTATGGGGAAACATCGGATCAAGATAAACCACCTGCGGACGCGGCGTGATATCGGTCAGCGCCGTCAGACTGGAGGCGTGGATCAGTTGCAAACGCGCCTGCAACCACGAACCAATTTCCGCATCCGCATAGCCGCGCGCCAGGCCGTCGTCGAGCAGCGCTGCAACGACCGGATTACGCTCCAGCATCCGCACGCGACAGCCGACGGAAGCCAGCACAAAAGCATCGCGCCCCAGCCCCGCCGTGGCGTCGACCACATCCGGCAGGTAGTCGCCCTTAATTCCGACCGCTTTCGCCACCGCCTCGCCGCGACCGCCGCCGAACCTGCGTCGATGAGCCATCGCCCCGCCGACAAAATCAACGAAAATGCCGCCCAGCTTCGGCTCGTCACGCTTACGCAGTTCCAGATGCGCTGGCGTCATCACCAGCGCCATCGGATTGTCATCATCCTGCTCCAGCCCCCAGCGAGCGGCAAGAACAGATAAGGCGCCGTCTCCGGCGCCCGTTTCATCAATTAAGCAGATCTTCACTCAATCAGCCTTTGATCCCATAATGCGCCAGCATCGCATCCAGTTGCGGCTCACGGCCACGGAAGCGTTTAAACAGCACCATCGGCTCTTCGGAACCACCGCGGCTGAGGATGTTGTCGAGGAACGACTGTCCGGTTTCGCGATTGAAAATACCCTCTTCTTCGAAGCGCGAGAAGGCATCCGCCGCCAGCACGTCGGCCCACAAATAGCTGTAGTAACCCGCCGCATAACCACCCGCAAAGATATGGCTGAAGGCATGGGGGAAACGGCCCCACGACGGCCCGGGAATCAACGCGACCTGCTGCTTAATTTCCGCCAGCGTCTCCAGAATCTTCGCGCCCTGTTCCGGGATAAATTCCGCATGCAGACGGAAATCGAACAGCCCAAACTCAAGCTGACGGAGGATAAACATCGCCGCCTGGTAGTTTTTCGCCGCCAGCATTTTATTCAGCAGTTCCTGCGGCAGCGGTTCGCCGGTTTCATAATGACCGGAGATAAACGCCAGCGCCTCCGGCTCCCAGCACCAGTTTTCCATAAACTGGCTCGGCAACTCGACCGCATCCCACGGCACCCCGCTGATGCCGGAAACCCCGGCGGTGTCGATACGGGTCAGCATATGGTGCAGACCGTGGCCGAACTCGTGAAACAGGGTGATCACTTCATCGTGAGTAAACAGCGCCGGTTTACCGTTGACCGGGCGATTAAAGTTACAGGTCAGATACGCCACCGGCTTTTGCAGCGAACCGTCCAGCTTGCGCATCTGGCCGACGCAGTCATCCATCCATGCCCCGCCGCGTTTGTGTTCGCGCGCATAGAGGTCAAGGTAGAAGCTACCGCGCAGCGCATTGTGTTCATCGTACAGTTCGAAGAAGCGGACTTCCGGATGCCAGACGTCGACATCGGTACGCTCTTTCGCGGTAATACCATAAATGCGCTTAACCACTTCGAACAGGCCATTAACGGCTTTGTTTTCCGGGAAATACGGGCGCAGTTGTTCATCGCTGATGCTGTAAAGATGCTGCTTCTGCTTTTCACTGTAGTAAGCAATATCCCACGGCTGCAGGTCATCAACGCCAAATTCCGCTTTCGCGAATGCACGCAGTTGCGCCAGCTCTTTCTCGCCCTGCGGACGGGCGCGTTTGGCCAGATCGGTCAGGAAGTCGAGCACCTGCTGCGGATTTTCCGCCATTTTGGTGGCCAGCGACTTATAGGCATAACTGTCGAAACCCAGCAGTTGCGCCAGTTCGTGGCGCAGGGCAAGAATTTCCGCCATCACCGGACTGTTATCCCATTTCCCGGCATTCGGTCCCTGGTCAGAGGCGCGGGTTGAATAGGCGCGATAAAGCTCTTCACGCAGCGCCTGGTTATCACAGTAGGTCATCACCGGCAGATAGCTCGGGATATCCAGCGTCAGCAGATAGCCTTCCTGTTCTTTCGCTTCAGCCTGTGCTTTCGCAGCGGCCAGCGCACTTTCCGGCAGCCCGGCGAGTTCCGCTTCATCGGTCACCAGCTTCGTCCAGCCCATGGTCGCGTCGAGCACATTGTTGCTGTACTGGTTACCCAGCTCAGACAGGCGCGCGGCGATTTCACCGTAGCGTTTCTGCTGCTCTTTCGCCAGGCCAATACCGGAAAGTTCAAAATCACGCAGCGCATTATCAACCGCTTTTTTCTGCGCGGTATTCAGCGTGGCGTAGTGATCGCCGTCACGGAGATCACGGTAGGCTTTGTACAGCCCTTCATGTTGCCCAACCCAGGTGCTGTACTCGGAGAGCAGCGGCAGGGTTTGCTCGTAGGCTTCACGCAATTCCGGACTGTTTTTCACCGAATTCAGGTGGCTGACCGGAGAAAAAATACGCCCCAGCACATCGTCTACTTCCGCCAGCGGCTGGCAAAGATTTTCCCAGGTGTACGGCGCACCTTGCGCCACCGCGCGCTCTACCGCAGCCCGGCAATCATCCAGCGCTTTGGTGACCGCAGGGACCACGTGCTCAGGTTTGATCGCAGAAAATGGCGGCAATAAAAAAGGCGTCAGTAATGGATTGGTCATATTGCGCAGTCCTGTTGAAATAGGTAAATGAAACGCACATCCGGCGCTGTAGCATGAGATCTAGAATGGGGGATCGTTGGGTGAATTTCAATGTCGGGCACCGCCCGGAACGGGGTATTACTGCGATAAGTTTTCGCTCTGGGCTAAAAAGCCGGGACAGCCTCGCTGCGCCCGGCCTGTTTTATCCTCTGTTTACACCACCATTCCCAACAACAGGCAACCAATCAGGCCGCACACGGAAATAATGGTTTCCAGTACCGACCACGACTTGATGGTCTCGCCAATTGTCAGGTTGAAATACTCCTTAAACAGCCAGAAACCCGGATCGTTAACGTGAGAGAAAATAACGCTACCGGAACCAACGGCAATAACCATCAGTTCCGGGCTCACGCCGGTGGTGGCGATCAGCGGCGCGGCAATGCCGCCCGCAGTGATAGCCGCAACGGTCGCCGAACCCAGCGCGATACGCAGTACCGCGGCGATCGACCAGGCCATAAATAGCGGAGACATATTGGATTCATGCATGATAGAGGCGATGTATTTGTCCATACCGCTATCGACCAGCACCTGCTTGAAAGCGCCGCCGCCGCCAATAATCAGCAGCATCATGGCGATAATTTTGATCGAAGACGTCAGCGTGTCGTTAATCTGCTCCATTGAACGCCCACGATTGAGGCCGAAGGTAAACAGCGCTATCAGCACCGCGATCAGCGTCGCCATTACCGGATCGCCAAAGAACTCGGCAATCGGCAGGAAGGCATGACCTTTCGGCAGCACCATCTCAGCCACGGCGCGCGTCGCCATCAGAATAACCGGGACCAGAGAGGTCCAGACGCTGACGCCAAAGCCTGGCATCTCTTCTTCGGTGAACGTTTTCGGGTTATGCAGGCCTTCCGGAATCGGTTTATCGATCCCTTTCAGGAAGCGCGCATAAACCGGACCGGCCAGAATCACCGTCGGGATCGCCAGAATTGTACCAAACAGCAGCGTTTTACCCATATCCGCATGGAAAATGGTGGCAATCGCCGTTGGCCCTGGGTGTGGAGGCAGGAAGCCGTGGGTTACGGAGAGCGCGGCCGCCATCGGTACGCCGATATAGAGCAACGGAATACCGGCTGATGCGGCGATGGTAAAGACCAACGGCAGCATCAGCACAAAGCCGACTTCATAAAACAGGGCAAAACCGACGGTAAAACCGGTCAGTACAACCGCCCACTGAATATGTTGTTTACCAAATTTAGCAATCAGAGTCGTGGCGATACGCTGCGCCCCACCGCAGTCCGCCAGCATTTTCCCGAGCATAGCGCCGAAGCCCATGATCAGCGCAAGGCTGCCGAGGGTTCCTCCAACGCCGTTTTTGATGGAGACAATCACTTTATCCAGAGGCATGCCCTGCATGAGCCCGACGGCAAGCGCCACCAGAACCAGAGCGATAAATCCGTTAAGCTTGAAACGGATCATCAACAATAATAACAGGGCAACACCGATAGCAACGATGACTAATGGCATGATTTACCTGGCCTTAATTTGTTATGGGTAACGTTATAGTTTCAACAATGACTTCATCCGTTCCAACAGGAACAAAAAATGTCTGGCGCCATAAAACCTGGCGTTATCCTTACCCAGAGAAAGGATAGCCGACTATTTTTTAACCTATGGCATCTGTTTTGAATGATACGGGTAACATATAAAGTTTGAGAATCACTTTGCCGGTAAAAATGTCAAATATGAGACTTAAGTCATGCTCTTTGCCCGGTTTTTGCAGAGATGTCTGGCGGGGATGTTGTGCGGTAACGCAAAAAACAGCCCAACAGCGAAGAGGCTATTGGGCCGGGAGGGTCCAGGCTGTGTTCCGTAATCCTGTGGGAAACAGCCTAGTAGTAGGAGTGCTCGCCGCGCTGGTGCTCGGTCAGATCGCGCACGCCTTTCAGTTCCGGGAATTCGTTCAGCAATTGCTTCTCGATCCCCTCTTTCAGAGTGACATCCACCATCGAGCAGCCGTTGCAGCCGCCGCCGAATTGCAGAATCGCCAGCCCGTCCTCGGTGATTTCCATCAGCGATACGCGCCCGCCGTGACCGGCTAGCTGCGGGTTAATCTGCGACTGTAACAGGTACTCGACACGCTCCATCAGCGGCGCATCGTCAGACACTTTGCGCATTTTGGCGTTTGGCGCTTTCAGCGTCAGCTGCGAGCCAAGCTGGTCGGTAACAAAATCAATTTCAGCGTCTTCAAGGTACGGCGCGCTAAGTTCATCGACATAAGCGGTCAGTTGCTCAAACTTCAGCGCAGTATCGCTGTCTTCCACCGCATCCGGCGGGCAATAGGAAACACCGCACTCGGCGTTTGGGGTACCGGGATTGATCACAAATACGCGAATTTGCGTCCCTTCTTCCTGATTTGCCAGCAGTTTGGCAAAGTGCGCTTGTGCAGCATCGGAAATACGGATCATAGCGTTGGCCTAATAGTTGACTATTTTACTGGGTTATAATACGCCCATCAGCAGGGGTCTACAAGGTACGGCATATACACCATACCTGAACCGTCGCGGCGCCGTTTCGCAAAAGCAGGCGGGATATCTCAGCGACGGTACTTCCGGTTGTGACGACATCATCCACAATGGCGATATGGTGACCCTGCACCGACAATTCAAGCTGAAAGGCGTTTTTCAGGTTCTGTTTACGCAATCTGGCGCTGAGCTGATGTTGATTGGCAGTACGACGCTGGCGTGTTAGCGCATCGCTACGCCAGGCGCAGCCTGTCCAGCGCGCCAGCGGACGGCACAGCAGATCGCTTTGATTAACCCCCCGCCGCCACTGGCGCCGTTGCCAGAGCGGGACGCTAATAATCCGGTCCGGACGAGGGAGAACCCGACTGTGATAGATTCGCAACAGGAGCAAACGCGCCAGCGCCGGCGCCAGTTCAGGCCGATGATGAAATTTCAACTGGTGAATCAGGCGGCTCAGTGGCGGACAATAGTCATTGACGGTCACCAGCCGCTGCCATGGCGGCGGTTTTTGCAGGCATCGTCCACAGGGCAACGCGCTTGCCTGAGCCGGCAGACCACACTGCGGGCAGAGCGGCACAGAAACCCGCAGCGCTGACGTGCAGCGTGAGCAGATTCCCCAGCGGGCGATGGCCAGCGGCATTTGACATAGCCAGCATAAGCTGTGTGCTGTTAGCATATTTCCCCTCATATTGTGGAAAGAGAACAGTAACTGATGAAAGAGATCTGGTGGCAAACCGCTGGTGAAGGAAACTGTCATCTTGTGCTGCTGCACGGATGGGGGCTGAATGCCCAGGTGTGGGATTGCATCGCGCCGCAACTGGCCTCGCATTTTACACTGCACCTCGTCGACCTTCCGGGCTATGGCCGCAGCGGCGGTTTTGGCACCCTGTCGCTGGAGGAGATGGCGCAGCGGGTGCTGGCCAACGCGCCAGAGAAAGCGATTTGGCTCGGCTGGAGCCTGGGCGGGCTGGTTGCAAGCCAGATTGCATTAACTTATCCGGAACGCGTACAGGCGCTGGTCACCGTCGCTTCTTCTCCCTGTTTTAGCGCTTACGCGGGCTGGCCAGGAATTAAACCCGACGTGTTGAGCGGTTTCCAGCAGCAGCTCAGCGAAGATTTTCAGCGTACCGTGGAACGTTTTCTGGCGCTGCAAACCCTGGGCACCGAGAGCGCCCGTCAGGACGCCAGGGCATTGAAAAGTGCCGTGCTGTCGTTGCCGATGCCATCGCCGGAGGTATTAAACGGCGGGCTGGAGATCCTCAAAACCGCCGATTTACGCCAGCCGTTGACGACGCTCACCATGCCGTTTTTGCGCATGTATGGTCGTCTGGATGGTCTGGTCCCGCGTAAAATCATCCCGCTTCTCGACGCCATGTGGCCGGGAAGTGCGTCGATCATCTTCGATAAAGCCGCTCATGCGCCGTTTATTTCCCATCCACAGGCGTTTTGTGCCCCACTGGTGGCGCTGAAGAATCAGTGGGAACATTGTGTTTAGCTGAATGGGATAAAAAGCTGGGCCGCAATACGTAGCCTGTTACGGTGATTGGCTCTTTTACATGTACATGGCTACCCGGAGGCGGCGAACTGCGCCTCCGGGTTACCGCACGGAGCGGTACCGTCGCCTGATCAGCGTAGCGACCACCACTCTCGCAGACAGGCCTTGCCTTCCGGGCAGTTTTTACAACTGCCGGAGAGGCAGCCCGTGGCATCTTCCGTCATTTTTACCGCTTTACCCATCGCTTCCAGGCGGCGCAGCATGGCATCAATTAACGGCTGTGGCGTGTGCAGGCGAACGCTCAGTTGCTCTGCCTCCATCCGCCCTTGCAGGGCCAGCATATTACGAACGTCAATTAACGACGCCATTATCGCTCCTTAGTGGCAATCGCCAGCCGGGCTATGGCAGCAGGAGGATGGGGTTTTTCGCGTCGCCAGCAGCGAAATCTCCACCCGGCTACGCGCTCTGCGCAACAGGCCAAAAACCACAATATTGAACACGATCACCGCCAGAATGCACGCCAGGCTATAGCGCGGATGCTGGCTGAAGCTGACGCTCTGGTAGTACAACGTGGCGATCGAATAGGCGACATTCAGCCCCCACAAAATGGAGAAGGACATCCAGCCACGGCTCGATTCGCGAGCAATCGCCCCCATCACCGAAATACAGGGAATATAGAGCAGAACGAAAATCAGGTAGCTGTATGCCGCCGCCGCGCTGCCGAATTTGCTGCTCATCACCCCCATCGCGCCGGTTTCCATTTCGCCATCGCCTTTGCTGGCTTCTATCGGGTTCGCCAGCACGCTCAGGCTGAACGTATCCTTCAGGCTCTGCCAGGTTTCATCCACTGCGGCCAGCAGCTCATCGCCAAGGTTAAACGCCTGCGGATCAAACTCCGCATTCTGGATATCTTCCGCGGTGTAGAGAGTATTCAGCGTCCCCACCACCACTTCCTTCGCCATCGCGCCGGTAAACAGGCCGACGGTCGCCTGCCAGTTATCGTCATGTACGCCAATCGGCTTAAACACGGGGGTGATGATACGGCTGACCGATGCCAGCGCCGAATCGTTAATGTTATCGACCACCTTCCCGCTTAACGAGAAGCTGTTCAGCGCGCTAAGGAAGATACTGACAACGACGATGACTTTACCCGCCCGTAGCACAAAGCCTTTCAGGCGCTGCCAGGTCTGAATAATCAGGCTTTTCACGTGTGGAACATGATACACCGGCAGTTCCATCACAAATGGTGAAGCTTCGCCGCGCATAATGGTGTGTTTCAACATTAAACCCGTGGCAATCGCCATCACGATCCCCAGTACATACAGCGAGAAGACCGCCTGCGCGCCATCCTGCCCAAAGAAGGCGGCAGCGAAAACGGCAAAAATCGCCAGCCGCGCGCCGCAGGACATAAACGGCGCCATCATAATGGTCATCAGGCGCTCACGCGGCGCATCAAGCGTACGCGCGCCCATCACCGACGGTACGTTACAGCCAAAACCAACAATTAGCGGCACAAAGGATTTTCCCGGTAGCCCCAGCGCCTGCATCAGACGGTCCATTACAAACGCCGCCCGTGCCATATAGCCGGAATCTTCAAGGAAAGAGAGAAACAGGTACATCATGCCGATCTGCGGCACCAGCGGCAGCACGGTGTTGATACCGCCGCCAATCCCCTGGGCAAGAAAGACCGTCAACCAGTCCGGGAAATGCAGCGTATAGCCAATCCACTGAATGCCGTGGATAAAGATGGCCACGGAACCGGCATCGAAGAACGGCTGTAACGCGCCGCCGATATTGATCGCCAGTAAAAACATCAGATACATGACAAACAGAAAAATCGGCAGCCCAAGAAAGCGGCTGAGGATAATTTTATCCATCGCCACAGTAAAACGACTGGGTTCGACGGTCAGAGTATTGCTGACCGCATCGCAAATCGCGGCAATACTTTGGTAACGGGCATCGGCAATATGCAGCGCCGGATCGTCCAGCGCGTCATTCAAATGCGCCAGAGCGACATCCAGTTTATGGGCGGCATCACCAGCATAGGCACGGCTATAAATGTCGCCTTCGAGCATCTGCAGACTCAGCCAACGGCGCTGACGCTGGGGAATATCCTGCGCCATAACCTGTGCCAGCTTATCTGCTTCATCCAGCAGCGGTTGCGGATAGTGCACCAGCTCAATGGACTGATTTTGCTGATGACGGTCGATAGCCATTTTTAAGGTGTCGAGACCTCGCCCACGCGTGGAAACCAGGGGAATAACCGGGCACCCAAGACGAGCGGCCAACGCATCGACATCGATACGGATGTTCTGCTTTTCCGCAATATCCAGCATATTCAGCGCAACCACGCAGGGAATACCGAGTTCCAGCAGTTGCAGGGTCAGATAGAGGTTTCGCTCCAGATTCGACGCATCGACCACGTTAATCAGCATGTCAGCATCGCCACTAAGAATATAGTGACAGGCAATTTGCTCATCCAGCGAGGTTTGTGAAGAGATGGTGGTGAGAGAATAGGTTCCGGGAAGATCAACCAGCGTGACCCGACTATCCGTCGTATTGAATCCCCCTTCTTTACGCTCAACGGTCACCCCCGACCAGTTGCCGACGCGCTGACGCGCGCCGGTAAGCTGGTTGAATAATGTTGTCTTACCGGAATTAGGATTACCAATTAAACCAATGGTTAATTTTTTCATATTCATGCTCTTAGTACCGGTCAGACATTATTGTGCAACCGCTTCCAGTTCAATTAATGCAAGATCCTTTTTACGTAATACCAGGTTAACGCGTCGGGTCTCAATATGAATAGGGTCACCAAGCGGCGCGACCCGCACCACACTAAAAGAAGAACCCGGCAACATCCCAAGAGAGAGTAATTTCTGCCGATAAGCCGGACTAATATCGCGGGAGAAACCAGTGATTTTCCACACACTATCAGGAGTGAATTGCATAGGACCTACTTATATATCGCTAACCGAAAGAGAGTACTCCGTATATGCGGAGGTGCCGCCCCAGGGGCATGTGCCCGTCATACTTCAAGCTGCATATGCGTTGGCTGCGGATGACCTGGTCTACGGCCTCACGCCTTCGGAGCCAGCGTAAGCGCTGTTCAAAACGGCTCGCCGGTTTGTCACGCAACTCGAATTATTTAGGGCATAGATAACAAGGAATCAGAATAATTACTGTAAATAATGATAATGAGAATAGTTTTTATCATCAATACATATAATACGATTGACGCTATTTTTAAACAGGAAATTGAGCTTTTGTTGATATTGAGCAAACTCTATTTTGTAACGGCCACCGGGTTAATCATTTTTCTTAATGACACAATGTTTAATTATGGTTTAGTTAGTTAACAAAATGAAAATGATAATTTTTCCTGAATCATCAGGCGCAACGCGTATTTATTAATAGATTATAAGAAAATATTAATAATTGTGTACGCAACAGGGTGAAGCGCTGAGGGAAATCGGCCCCTCAGCGAGAGAGGCCGGGAAGCGGTTAGCGTTTTTTACCCATTGCTGCGGCCAGCGCGTCCATCATCGCGCTATTGCCCGCAGGTTGCGCGTCGCGACCGCGCGGCTTCGCCGCTTTCGCTGCCGGACGATTACCCTGAGAGCGCTCGTTATTGCCGCCGCCGCGGCGGGCACTGGTTTCGCCCGGCTGTTCGTCCAGACGCATGGTCAGGGCGATGCGCTTACGCGCCAGGTCGACTTCCATGACTTTGACCTTCACAATATCGCCCGCTTTGACCACCGTGTGCGGGTCTTCAACGAACTTATTCGACAAGGAAGAGATGTGTACCAGACCATCCTGGTGGACGCCGATATCGACAAACGCGCCGAAGTTGGTAACGTTGGTGACCGCGCCTTCAAGAATCATCCCCGGTAGCAGATCGTTCATCGTCTCCACGCCATCGGCGAACTGCGCGGTTTTAAACTCCGGACGCGGGTCGCGCCCCGGTTTTTCCAGCTCTTTGATGATGTCGGACACCGTCGGCACGCCGAATTTATCATCGGTAAAATCCACCGCTTTCAGATTGCGCAACTCGCTGCTGTTGCCCATCAGGTCTTTTAGCGCCTGTTGGGTCGCGGCAAGAATTCGCTCAACCACCGGATAGGCTTCCGGGTGCACGGTTGAGGCATCCAGCGGGTTATCGCCATGATTGATACGCAGGAAGCCCGCGCACTGCTCAAACGCTTTCGGCCCCAGGCGGCTCACTTTCAGCAACTGCTGGCGATTCTGGAACTGACCGTTTTCATCACGCCAGGCGACGATATTCTGCGCCATCATGCGCGTTAAGCCCGCCACGCGGGTGAGCAGCGGCACGGACGCGGTGTTCAGATCGACGCCGACGGCGTTTACGCAGTCTTCCACAACGGCATCCAGTTTACGGGCAAGCTGGGTCTGGCTGACGTCGTGCTGATACTGGCCGACGCCGATGGATTTCGGATCGATTTTCACCAGTTCCGCCAGCGGATCCTGCAGACGACGAGCGATAGAGACCGCGCCGCGCAGCGAAACGTCCAGATCCGGGAACTCCAGCGCCGCCAGTTCGGAAGCGGAATACACTGATGCTCCGGCTTCGCTGACGATCACTTTCTGCGCCGTCACTTTCGGGAACTGTTTCTGCACGTCAAGGAAGAAACGCTCGGTTTCACGCGACGCCGTGCCGTTACCAATCGCCACCAGCTCAACGTTGTGTTTTTCGCACAGCGCGGCAACCGCCACCGCCGCTTTAGCCGCCTGGCCGGTATGCGGATAAATAGTATCGGTGGCGACCAGTTTGCCTGTACCGTCAACAACGGCGACTTTCACCCCGGTGCGCAGGCCCGGATCGAGGCCCATAGTCGCGCGCAGGCCAGCCGGTGCCGCCATCAGCAGGTCATGGAGGTTGCGGGCAAAGACGTTAATGGCTTCATCTTCCGCACGCTCACGCACGGAGCCCATCAGTTCAGTTTCCAGATGCATCAGCACTTTGATGCGCCATGTCCAGCTCACCACGCCTTTGCGCCAGCTATCCGCCGGAGCGTTGTTCAGACGCAGACCGAGGTGATCCTGGATGATTTGCTCGCAGTGGCTCTCTTTCGGCGGCTCATCAAATTGCGGATCGGCATTCAGCGACAGTTGCAGCACGCCTTCGTTGCGGCCACGGAACATCGCCAGCGCGCGGTGCGACGGCACGGTGGCGATCGGTTCGTGATGATCGAAATAATCACGGAATTTCGCCCCTTCCTCCTCTTTGCCACTGACGACGGTCGCCACCAGATGGGCGTTCTTCCACAGATAATCGCGCACTTTCGCCAGCAGCGCCGCGTCTTCAGCGAAGCGCTCCATCAGGATATAGCGCGCGCCGTCGAGGGCCGCTTTGGCGTCCGCCACGCCGTTGTCAGCGTTGATATATTTTGCCGCCTCCGTTTCCGGGGTGTGGGACGGGTCTGTCCACAGCAGGTCGGCCAACGGTTCAAGTCCGGCTTCGATGGCGATTTGCCCGCGGGTGCGACGTTTGGGTTTGTAGGGCAGGTAGAGGTCTTCGAGTTCGGTCTTACTTAACGTGCCGTTGATGGCGTTAGCCAGCTCATCGGTCAGCTTGCCCTGTTCGCCGATGGACTTGAGGATCGCCTGGCGACGATCGTCGAGTTCACGCAGATAACCCAGGCGGGTTTCCAGATTACGCAACTGCGTGTCATCCAGACCGCCAGTGACTTCTTTACGATAGCGTGCGATAAACGGCACGGTATTCCCTTCATCAAGCAGGCGAACGGCAGCTTCTACCTGTTCAGCCCTGGCCTGAAGTTCACCCGCAATAATGCGGCAGAGCGAATCATTCATCATGAGGTTAATTCATCTTTAGGATCAAAAATCAGGGGCATAGTTATACGGACTGACACGGCAAAATACCAGCCGCGACCACAGTCTCTCGGAATGTTCCGGCGCGGATTGCGGGCTCATTTAACGTATTCAATTTCGTTCACGTACCAGGTCGCCTCACCGGCGGGCGTGTTCACGATCGCTAAATCACCGACCGCTTTTTTCAGCAGCGCGCGCGCCATCGGCGAGTCGATAGAGATGTAATCCTTGCGACCGAATATTTCATCGTAACCGACGATACGAAAGCGCATGGTATCGCCATCATCGTTTTCAATTTCCACCCACGCGCCGAAGAACACTCTCCCCTCCTGCTGCGGCGAATAATCAACGATTTTCAGATGTTCAAGGCATTTGGTCAGGTAGCGTACCCGGCGGTCGATTTCACGCAGGCGCTTTTTATTGTACTGATAATCAGCGTTTTCGCTGCGGTCGCCGAGGCTCGCCGCCCAGGTCACTTTTTTCGTGACCTCCGGGCGCTCTTCACGCCACAGGGTGTCCATCTCTTTTTTTAGTTTCTCATACCCTTCACGGGTGATCAGCGGCGTTCTCATCGCAGGTTCCGGCTCCTGATTGCAGATCGTTGTACCATGCTACGCACAATTCATCGCACGTAATAATACCAACAGGATAAATAATGTGGCTTATGCTTAAATGTATACTTAAGCTGCTGTTAAATATGCTTTGTAACAATTTAGCCTGGAATATATACCAGATTTCGCTGGTGAGCGACCCGGGCTTTTTTGAGAATACGCACTGACAATTGCAGTGAACCTTTGGGAGTATAAACAATGCAAGAGAATTATAAGATTCTGGTTGTCGATGACGACATGCGTCTGCGTGCGCTACTCGAACGTTATCTGACCGAGCAAGGCTTCCAGGTTCGAAGCGTGGCGAACGCCGAACAAATGGACCGCCTGCTGACCCGTGAATCCTTCCACCTGATGGTGCTGGATCTCATGCTGCCCGGAGAAGATGGCCTGTCCATTTGCCGCCGCCTGCGCAGCCAGAGTAACCCGATGCCGATCATTATGGTGACGGCGAAAGGGGAAGAAGTTGACCGTATCGTGGGTCTGGAAATCGGCGCCGACGACTACATCCCGAAACCGTTCAACCCGCGCGAACTGCTGGCCCGTATCCGCGCCGTGCTGCGTCGCCAGGCTAACGAACTGCCGGGCGCCCCTTCGCAGGAAGAGGCGGTGATCGCCTTCGGCAAGTTCAAGCTGAACCTCGGTACGCGCGAAATGTTCCGCGAAGATGAGCCGATGCCGCTGACCAGCGGTGAATTCGCGGTGCTCAAAGCGCTGGTCAGCCATCCGCGCGAACCGCTGTCCCGCGATAAGCTGATGAACCTCGCCCGTGGTCGTGAATATTCAGCAATGGAGCGTTCCATCGACGTGCAAATCTCCCGCCTGCGCCGCATGGTGGAAGAAGATCCGGCGCATCCACGCTATATCCAGACCGTGTGGGGTCTGGGATACGTATTCGTCCCGGACGGTTCTAAGGCATGAAACGCGTGCGTTTTTCGCCGCGAAGCTCGTTTGCCCGCACGCTGTTACTGATCGTCACTCTGCTGTTCGCCAGCCTGGTGACGACCTATTTAGTGGTGCTGAATTTCGCGATTCTGCCGAGTCTTCAGCAGTTTAATAAGGTTCTGGCCTACGAAGTCCGTATGCTGATGACCGATAAGCTGCAACTGGAAGATGGCACGCAACTGGTGGTGCCGCCGGCGTTTCGCCGCGAGATTTACCGCGAGCTGGGCATTTCGCTCTATTCTAACGAAGCGGCGGAAGACGCAGGCCTGCGCTGGGCGCAGCATTATGAATTTTTAAGCCAGCAGATGGCGCACCAGCTTGGCGGGCCAACCGAAGTGCGGGTGGAGGTCAATAAAAGCTCCCCCGTGGTGTGGCTGAAAACCTGGCTCTCGCCCAATATCTGGGTGCGCGTCCCGCTGACCGAAATCCATCAGGGCGACTTTTCGCCGCTGTTCCGCTATACCCTGGCGATTATGCTGCTGGCGATTGGCGGCGCCTGGCTATTTATTCGTATTCAGAACCGGCCGCTGGTCGATCTGGAGCATGCCGCGCTTCAGGTCGGACGCGGCATTATTCCCCCGCCCCTGCGCGAATACGGCGCCTCTGAAGTGCGCTCGGTAACCCGCGCTTTTAACCATATGGCGGCAGGCGTGAAGCAACTGGCGGACGACCGGACGCTGCTGATGGCCGGAGTGAGCCATGATTTGCGTACCCCGCTAACGCGTATCCGTCTGGCGACGGAGATGATGAGCGAAGAGGACGGCTATCTCGCGGAGTCCATTAATAAGGACATCGAAGAGTGCAACGCCATTATCGAACAATTCATCGACTACCTGCGTACCGGTCAGGAGATGCCGATGGAGATGGCAGACCTCAACTCGGTGCTGGGCGAAGTGATTGCGGCGGAAAGCGGCTACGAGCGCGAAATCGTCACCGATCTGCAACCGGGCGAAATTCTGCTAAGCGTGCATCCGCTATCCATCAAACGCGCGCTGGCGAATATGGTGGTCAACGCCGCCCGTTACGGCAACGGCTGGATTAAAGTCAGCAGCGGTAGCGAAGGCAACCGGGCCTGGTTCCAGGTGGAAGATGACGGACCAGGAATTAAACCGGAGCAGCGCGAGCATCTGTTTCAGCCGTTTGTGCGCGGCGACAGCGCCCGTACAATCAGCGGAACCGGGCTGGGATTAGCGATTGTCCAGCGCATTATCGATAACCATAATGGCAAACTGGAACTGGGTTCCAGTGAACGTGGCGGGCTATTGATTCGCGCCTGGCTGCCGGTGCCGGTCAGTCGGGCACTTCCGGCAGTAAAAGCGCCAAAAGAGAGCTAAATCGGCGATAACCTGCCCCTTGCCCGGCACACATTAAACGTCGCCTTGCCGGGCAACAAAAGCGCCGTGCGGGCTGGCCGCCGCCCGGCAGGAACGCCGTCCCCTCTGTTTTCAATGCGCGCTGACCGCCATCTCGTATGCCGCAGGCAAATTCAGCCGCTGCCAGAACTGCTGGTCGCTGGTTTCACCCGACAGCGGATATCCCGCAGGCAAAGCCGTTTTGACCATCAGCGCCCGACGCTGCGCGGCGGACAACGTCGGCAACGCAGACTCCAGCAACACTTCCGCTCCCTCCGGCACCTTCAGGCGCTGCTTTTCACCCTTCTGCTGCGGCAAATCGTAGGTCATAGTAAAGCGATAAAAATCGCGCATTGCCGGGTCGCGGTACGGATCATCCTTCGCTGGCGCCTTTGCACACTCCGCCAGCGTCATGCCGCACTCCTTCGCCAGCGCTGTGCGTAGTTGATCGCGAGCTTCATTGAACAATGCGCGGTACTTAGCGTCATTCAGATAGTGCGCGACATTACGCTGCGCCACCATCCGCGACCCCATCACATCCAGCGGATAATGCACGCCCAACACGATACGCGAGTAACCGTAACGCGCGCCGCGGGTCACCAGTGCGTCAAACCGCTCAGGGATCATCTCCGCCATTAGCAGCGCATCGGTATAACCGGTATTCGTATGCCCGCTCGGGAACGAACCACCGTCTGCGGTATAGGGTTTGTTATCCTTCACCACCACATCATCCGGCACCAGATGGATGGTATTGCCCTGAATCAGAAACGGGCGCGGGTTGTTAAAGTGTTTTTTGGCCGCTCCGGTACTCACTTCGGAGGCTTTAATCAGCGCCGCCGCCTTGCTGAGTTCGCCTTTATCGTAGGCGGAGAGGAAAGCTTTTCCGAGACGCGGACCCATTGCATCGCTGAGAAAATAGAGATAGCTGATGCCCTCGGCATCCGCCAGCGCCTGATGGCGGGTGGTTTGTACCGCATCGCGGTTAATCGCGGTGACCGTCTCAAGGTTTTGCTGTATCACCGTCTTCGGCAGCGTGCTGAACGCCGAAAGGAGTGCGATCCCCGCCTGCTGGTTGGCTTTAACCTGGAAGTCATAGCCGCTGGCTTTTAGCCACGCTTTATCCGCCTGAATTTTATTCTGCCTGGCGTGTGTTAACCGATCGCGAGTGAGCGTTGGCGCATCGCCCTTCAGCGCGTTACGCAACTGCGCCAGGCTTTGGTTCTCCAGCGCGTCAAAGGCCGGGCTGGCGGCGGCTGGCGTCACGCTGTTGGCGATTGCCGCCGCCTGATTCAACGGGATATCCTTCGCCAGAACCGGCAGCGCCAGGATTAACGCCGATGCCAGCAGTGAGATTTGCAGTTTCATTATTTTTCCTTTATATCCTAAATAATTCGCGTTGCTTAAAGACGGCAAGGGAGTGATTCCCCAGAAGCATAGATAACTATGTGACTGAGGTGAACGAGCGTAGCCAACACATAAGCAGCTTGAAGTATGACGGGTATATTCAAATAATTACCTTGCCTGCCGGCAACGCTAACGCCACCGTTTGACACTTTTATGACAGCGTTATGTTTTGCAACGCTTTAGCCAGAATCGAAACAAGACGGCGCCACAGCGGTAATCGAGGCGGATCTGCGGTAAACTACCGGTTATCTTGTTTAATTCCCGGAATCACCGTATCCATGCTCAGTTATCGTCACAGCTTTCACGCAGGCAACCACGCCGACGTGCTTAAACATACCGTTCAGAGCCTGATCATTGAATCACTCAAAGAGAAAGAAAAACCGTTTCTCTATCTGGACACCCACGCCGGCGCTGGTCGCTATCAGCTGAGCGGAGAACACGCCGAGCGTACCGGCGAATATCTCGACGGTATCGCCCGCATCTGGCAGCAGGATGATCTGCCCGCCGAGCTGGAACCCTATATTTCCGTTGTCCAGCACTTCAACCGCAGCGGCCAGTTGCGTTACTACCCAGGCTCGCCGCTGATTGCCCGCCAGCTGCTGCGCGAGCAGGACAGCCTGCAGATGACCGAGCTGCACCCGAGCGATTTTCCGCTGCTGCGTGCCGAGTTTCAGAAAGACAATCGCGCCCGGGTAGAAAAAGCCGATGGCTACCAACAGCTTAAATCGAAGCTGCCGCCGGTTTCCCGCCGTGGGTTGGTGCTTATCGACCCGCCTTACGAAATAAAAACCGATTACCAGGCGGTGGTAACCGGTATTCATGAAGGCTACAAACGCTTTGCCACCGGCACCTACGCGCTATGGTATCCTGTGGTCTTACGGGCACAAATTAAGCGTATGATCAAAGAGTTAGAAGCCACCGGCATTCGCAAAATTCTGCAAATCGAGCTGGCGGTACGCCCGGACAGCGACCAGCGCGGGATGACCGCCTCCGGGATGATTGTGATCAATCCGCCATGGAAGCTGGAGCAACAGATGAACAACGTTCTGCCGTGGCTGCATAAAACGCTGGTGCCGACCGGCATCGGCCATGCGACCGTCAGTTGGATCGTGCCTGAGTAATCGCAACCATCGGTGGAACCTTTTACGCCTCGCGCTACAATCGCGGCCATTCAATCATTAAGGACCAGAGCCATGACCAAACATTATGACTACATCGCTATCGGCGGCGGTAGCGGCGGTATCGCCTCCATCAACCGTGCGGCAATGTACGGCCAGAAGTGCGCGCTGATTGAAGCCAAAGATCTGGGCGGTACCTGCGTTAACGTCGGCTGCGTACCGAAGAAAGTGATGTGGCACGCGGCGCAAATCCGCGAAGCAATCCATCTGTATGGCCCGGATTACGGCTTTGACGCCACCATCAATCACTTTGACTGGGAGAAACTGGTCGCCAGCCGCAGCGCCTATATCGATCGTATTCACACCTCCTACGATAACGTGCTGGGCAAAAACAAGGTCGACGTGATTAAAGGTTTCGCCCGCTTTGTCGATGCGAAAACTGTGGAAGTGAATGGCGAAACCATTACCGCCGATCATATCCTGATCGCCACCGGCGGACGCCCGAGCCATCCGAATATTCCGGGCGTCGAGTACGGTATCGATTCAGATGGTTTCTTCGCGCTTCCGGCGCTGCCAAAACGCGTTGCGGTGGTTGGCGCAGGCTATATCGCCGTTGAGCTGGCCGGGGTGATTAATGGTCTGGGCGCGGAAACTCATCTGTTCGTGCGCAAACACGCGCCGCTGCGCAGCTTTGATCCGCTGATCGTTGAAACGCTGGTTGAGGTAATGAACGCTGAAGGCCCGGAACTGCATACCCATGCCATTCCGAAAGCGGTGGTGAAGAACGCTGATGGCAGCCTGACTCTGGAGCTGGAAGATGGCCGCAGCCAGACCGTCGACTGCCTGATTTGGGCGATTGGCCGCGAACCGGCGACCGATAACATCAACCTGGCCGCAGCCGGCGTAGAGACCAACGACAAAGGCTACATCATCGTCGATAAGTTCCAGAATACTAACGTTCCGGGCATCTACGCCGTTGGCGATAATACTGGTGCCGTTGAGCTGACTCCGGTAGCCGTGGCCGCCGGCCGTCGCCTCTCCGAGCGTCTGTTTAACCACAAACCGGACGAACATCTGGATTACAGCAACATCCCGACCGTGGTCTTCAGCCATCCACCTGTCGGCACCGTCGGCTTAACTGAACCGCAGGCGCGCGAACAGTACGGCGATGACGCGGTAAAAGTGTATAAATCCTCTTTTACCGCCATGTATACCGCCGTAACCTCGCACCGTCAGCCGTGCCGCATGAAGCTGGTCTGCGTCGGCCCGGAAGAGAAAATTGTCGGCATTCACGGCATCGGCTTCGGTATGGATGAAATGCTGCAGGGCTTTGCGGTGGCGCTGAAGATGGGCGCAACCAAGAAAGACTTCGACAATACGGTGGCGATCCACCCGACGGCGGCGGAAGAGTTTGTGACCATGCGCTAAAACGCTCGTCATCCTATGATCTGGCACTCAAAAGACGCTCACCGGAGTAGTGCCGATCGGTTAAGCGAGTCACCGGCGTTGTCTTCTGTTTTATTGGTCAACGGTAATCGCTTTTTCGGTGGTTATGGTGAAAGCGCGATACGGCTACAAGACTGACGACATCGTCGATTTTTTCTGGCCTACAGCGACTGGGGAGTTACCATTTCAGCTCAGGCTTACCGCAAGGGGTTTGGCGCATCAAGGAAACCTGGCGAGAACGCAGGCGCGCATCCAGGACTGGCCGCCAGGACGGCGGCCAGAGGGCGGCCAGAGGGCGGCCAGAGGGCGGCCAGAGGCTGAGTCGCGGCAAGGATGCCGCGTCTCAGCCGGTCCGCCAGATGAAGCCGGAGTGGAGCGGACCGCGCAGCGGCAGGTTTTCAGCGCCATGCCGGGGGTCCAGGGGGACGAGCGAAACGTCCCCCTGGCCGTTCACACGCAATGCATATGAAGAATATCCTCGTATTAACCGTGAACGGAACAGGCCACTGAATCAAATAGGTAAAACGAAAAATCCACCATCACCACCGATTAACGGAACCGCTCAGGCAGCCATAAACACAACTGACTGCCCTTAACTAACCAGCATGACTCCCCGGCGCGCCTTTTTATCTCTACGCCACGCCATTGTTCCCGTGGCGCTTAAAGGCCGGACGCTGGTTCAACGCCATATACCAGCGTTCAACCTGCGCCATTTCAGGGTGCGCGAACGGCGTCATTTTCCAGCGATGCACCGACAGGCCAAGCACAATATCCGCAAGGGTAAACTGGCTGCCGGTGATCCATGCTCCGGTTTGCTGCAGCTGCGCATTCACGATCTGCACGCAGCGGGTCCAGGCGGCGATGCTCTCTTTTATCGCCACCGGGTCCTGAAACCGCGGGTCCTTACGCACCAGCCCCATAAAGGCGTAGCGCCAGGCATTGTTAAACTCGGTTGCCTGCCAGTCCATCCAGTGTTCGACCTCCGCAGCAGCCTGCGGCACGGCGGGGAGCAGATCGTCCCGCCCCGCTTTCCGCGCCAGATAACGGCAAATGCTGTTCGACTCCCACAGCACAAAATCATCATCCAGCAGCACCGGCACCAGGCTATTCGGATTGAGCGCGCGAAATTCCGGGGTCTCAATCGACCGGAATCCGCTGCCATAATCCTCCTGCTGATACTCCAGCCCCGCTTCCTCGCAGGTCCACAGCGCTTTACGCACGTTAATTGATGAGCGCTTGCCCAGTATTTTTATCATTGTCAGCAATACCTCAATCAAAAGAGATGATAGTTTCACCATACTCCATCGTTCGCATGTGTACAGCCGGATAATGTGTACTTCCAGGGACATAAGCGTTGGTTACGCGCGTTCAGGCAAAGCGCTTACCGAACCCGGCCCATCGAAATTCATGTGATTACCGCCTCCCTGCAACCCGAATGATTTCGGCTATAGTGGATTGCAAAATTGTTCTTCGATACAGGACCCCGACATGTTGACTACTTTTAACCTTTTAACGCCGGGCAATATCCGTTTTGGCCGCGGCCTTGCGTGTAGCGCTGCTTCCTGGCTTGCCGGGCGTTCAGCGCAGATACTGCTGGTTCACGGTGCCAGCCTGCAACGGGCACAGCCTTTACTGGACGAATTACATACCTGCCAGTTGAACGTCACAACGCTGGCAATCGCCCATGAACCCTGCCTGCAGGATATTGAACAAGGCGTTCGCCTGGCGCGGGAAAAGGGCATCGGCGCGGTGGTCAGCCTCGGCGGCGGCGCGGTGATTGACGCGGGTAAAGCTATTGCCGCACTGGTTCCGGTTCAGGGACCCGCAATCGACTATCTGGAAGTGGTCGGTAACGGGCGCGAATTAGAGGCCGATCCGCTGCCGTTTGTCGCCATTCCTACCACCGCCGGTACCGGCGCGGAAGTGACAAAAAACGCGGTGATCAACGTTCCCGGGCAACAACGCAAAGTCAGCCTGCGCGACGACCGGATGCTGCCGGATCTGGCGATTGTCGACCCGTCGCTCACCGACAATGCGCCACGCGCAGTCACCTTAGCGTCCGGTCTCGACGCCCTCACGCAGGTTATCGAGCCCTGGCTGTGCGCCCGCGCGAATCCTTTTACCGACGCCCTGTGTCGGGATGCAATCCCGCGCGGCATTAAGGCCCTCAGAACGCTGATGGAAAAAGAGTGCCCGGACAGCCGCGATGAGATGGCGTGGGTGAGCCTGTGCGGCGGGCTGGCATTAGCGAATGCCGGGCTTGGCGCGATCCACGGCCTGGCTGGACCGCTGGGCGGCCTGAGCCATGCCGCCCACGGCGCGCTTTGCGGCAGCCTGCTCCCCTTCGGTCTGGCGCTGAATGAAGCGCAAATAAGTGACGAGAAGGTCCGTCAACGCTTTGCTGATGTGCGCCAGTGGCTGGCCGCCGGGCTGGGCGTTGAGCCGGACAGCGCCTGGCAGAGCCTCCGCGAGTGGAGTCAGCGCGCCGGACTGGGAAACCTGCGGAAGCTCGGCGTACCGCACGAAGCGCTGGAGCCAGCGGCCCTTGCCGCCTGCGGCTCATCATCGATGAAAGCCAACCCGGTTATGCTGACCAGCGAGCAGCTACTGGAGATGCTGGAAGCCGCATGGGAATAATCGCGCGCCGTGCAAATGCCGGGGAATTGCAGATTGCAGACAAAGCGTGTTGTTCCGGAATTACCCGGCGAAAATGCGAGCATAATGTCTGAGACAGGTTGGTCATCAGCCGAAAATTTAGATTTTGTTGCAAAACGAATGCTCTAAATTCGTCAGGCGAACACCCAACGATGAAGCGTTTTTTAAGTCGGTAGATCAGTTAATTAGGGCTATATCCCGTTACCTCATCTTAATAATAAAACGTGATCTATCGCACATTTTATCCTCCCTCCCCCGCTGCGAATGTCTACGCTTAATAGACAGGTCGGGTGCTCCCGGCATCCTCTACTGACGCAATCCGGAGGTCCGTATCATTATGTTCAGCCAGAAATTACGTAACGCTGATGCCGATGAACTCAGGATCGAAAACGATCCATGCTACGAAGCCGATCCGTACGAGTTAAAACTGGATGAAATGTTCGACGTTGAACCGGAACCGGAGATTATTGAAGGGCTGCCCGCGTCAGATGCCCTGACCCCTGCAGACCGCTATCTGGAACTGTTTACCCATGTCCAGAAGTCAGGTATTTTTGCCGACAGCAAAACCTTTCCCGACTGTGCGCCGAAGCAGGATCCGCTGGATATTTTGCTTCACTACCGGCGCGTAAAACGCACGTCCGAATTCGATTTACGCCAGTTTATTGAAGAGCATTTCTGGTTGCCGGACAACCGCGCCGAGGATTACGTTTCCGATCCCAATCGATCGTTGAAAGAACACATTGATGCCCTGTGGCCAATTCTGACCCGCGAGCCGCAGGATCATATTCCCTGGTCGTCGCTGCTGGCGTTGCCGCAGTCGTATATCGTCCCCGGCGGGCGTTTTAGCGAAACCTACTACTGGGACTCCTATTTCACCATGTTAGGGCTGGCGGAAAGCGGCCGCGAAGATCTGCTGAAATGTATGGCGGACAACTTCGCGTGGATGATTGAAATCTACGGCCATATTCCGAACGGCAACCGCACCTACTATCTCAGCCGCTCGCAGCCGCCGGTTTTCGCGCTGATGGTGGAGCTATTTGAGGAAGATGGCGTTCGCGGCGCCAGACGTTATCTTGACCATCTGCAAATGGAATACAGCTTCTGGATGGACGGCGCTGAATCGCTGGTGCCCAATCAGGCCTATCGCCACGTAGTGCGCATGCCGGACGGTTCGCTGCTCAACCGCTACTGGGACGATCGCGATACGCCGCGCGATGAATCCTGGGGGGAAGATGTGGCAACCGCGAAGCGCTCCGGGCGACCGCCAAACGAAGTATACCGCGATCTGCGCGCCGGAGCGGAATCCGGCTGGGATTACTCCAGCCGCTGGCTACGGGATATCACCAGGCTGGCAAGTATTCGCACCACCCAGTTTATCCCGATTGATTTGAACGCCTTTTTATTCAAGCTGGAGAACACCATCGCCAATCTCTCCGGCCTGAAAGGAGAGCGGGACACAGAGGCCGCTTTTCGCCAGAAAGCCAACGACCGCCGGGCAGCGGTGACCCGCTACCTGTGGGATGACGAAGGCGGCTGTTTTCGCGACTACGACTGGCGCCGCGAACAGCTGGCCCTGTTCTCCGCCGCCAGTATCGTTGCGCTGTACGTCGGTATGGCGACGCATGAGCAGGCCGACAGGCTCGCCGATGCGGTTCGCGCGCGTCTGCTGACTCCCGGCGGGATTATGGCCACCGAGTACGAAAGCGGCGAACAGTGGGATAAACCCAACGGCTGGGCACCGCTACAGTGGATGGCGGTGCAAGGATTTAAAATGTACGGTCAGGATCCGCTCGGGGATGAGATAGCTCACAGCTGGCTGCAAACGGTAAACCATTTCTACAAACGGCACCATAAGCTGATCGAAAAGTACCATATCGCCAGCGCCACCCCGCATGAGGGCGGCGGCGGCGAATATCCGCTGCAGGATGGCTTCGGCTGGACCAACGGCGTCGTGCGTCGGCTCATTGGTCTGTATGGCGAACCCCTGTAAAAGCGCGCGGCTTCCAGCATTGATGCCTGGCATACGCGCTTCAGGGACTCAGCCATGCCTGACGTCTTATGCCACGGCGGTATCGCTCCCCGCGACGACCTGATGACGGTGTTCTCCGGCGAGCCGAATTATTTCGGCTCGCCGGACCATCCCCCGTAGAGGAAAAAAGATTACAAAAACATCCCGCCGGAAACTTCGACGCGCTGGGCGTTCATCCAGCGCAGGTCATCGCTGAGCAGCGCGGCAATCGCGTCGCCGATATCGTCCGGGAGACCCACTCTTCCCAGCGCAGTCTGCGCGGCGATATACTGATTAACCTGCGCGTTATCCCGCACTACACCGCCGCCAAAATCGGTTTCAATGGCGCCAGGGGCAATAATATTGACCGAAATTCCCCGCGCCCCCAGTTCTTTCGCCTGATAGCGGGTCAACACCTCCATCGCGCCTTTCATGGCAGCATAAGCCGCATAGCCCGGCAGCGCAAAACGCGCCAGCCCGCTGGATACATTCAGGATGCGTCCGCCGTCAGCTAACAGCGGCAGCAGGCGCTGAGTAAGGAAAAACGGTCCTTTAAACTGGATATTCATCAGCTCATCAAACTGGGCTTCGCTGGTCTCAGCAAAGGGAACGTTCAGACCAATACCGGCATTGTTCAATAAATAATCGAAGCTATCCCGCTGCCAGTGCTGCTGAAGTAATTCCATCATCTTATGAGCAAAGCGGTCAAAACGATGACTATCGCCGACGTTGAGCGGTAATGCCGCCGCCTTTACGCCTTTTCGTTCAATTTCAGCGACAACGTCCAGCGCCGCCTGCTGGTTGCTGTGCCAGGTCAGGATAATATCGGTTCCCCTCTCTGCCAGCTTTAATGCCGCATTTTTTCCCAACCCGCGGCTCCCGCCGGTGACTAAAGCGATACGTTGTGTCATCAGAACCCCCTTCTTGCTTGCGTTTGCATAGTTAAAGAGCTTATTAGCTGCTATAAAAACAATAAATATAGGAAATTGCGTTTTACTGTTTCTGTATCAATAACAATAGGCCCCCGGGATGGATAGAATTCACGCAATGCAGCTGTTTATTCGGGTCGCGGAACTGGAGAGTTTTTCCCGTGCCGCCGATATCCTCGGCCTACCGAAAGGGAGCGTATCGCGCCAGATTCAGGCGCTGGAGAACCATCTTGGCACTCGCCTGCTGCACCGTACGACCCGCCGGGTACAACTGACGCAGGACGGTATGGTTTACTACGAACGCGCAAAGGATCTGCTCAGCAATCTTGATGAACTGGACGGCATGTTCCAGCTCGATCCCTCCAGTGTCAGCGGTCGTTTACGGGTAGATATGCCCGTCGGGATAGCGAAAAAGCTGGTCATCCCGCGGCTACCGGCATTTCTGCAACAATATCCCGGTATCGAACTGGAGCTCAGCAGCAGCGATCGGTTGGTCGATATCGTCCGCGAAGGGTTTGACTGTGTAGTTCGCGTCGGTACGCTGAAGGACTCCGGGCTGATCGCGCGGCCTCTGGGTAAACTCACGCAAATTAACTGCGCCAGCCCGCACTATCTGGCGCGCTTCGGCTACCCGCAGTCCCTTGATGATCTGGTCGATCATGCGCTGATCCACTACGCGAGCAACCTCGGCGTACGCCCACTGGGATTTGAAGTATTCAGCGATGGCGTGGTTCGCTGGGTTAAAATCGGCGGCGTGCTGACCGTCAACAGTACTGAAACCTATCAGGCATCGTGTCTGGCGGGTCTGGGAATTATTCAGGTTCCGCGAACTGGCGTGCGTGACATGCTGCGCACCGGTGAACTGATAGAAATTCTGCCTCATTACCGCGCCGAACCATTACCGGTCTCATTGATTTATCCCCACCGGCGTAATCTTTCACGTCGGGTACACCTGTTTATGGAGTGGTTAGGCGGGCTGATGAAAACCTATGTCGATTAGGAATCAGACACCGTATCAACGATTTTACGTATATAATTTTGATGAATACCGCTGTAAAAAAAGGAAGAAAAACGTTATGACGCCGGAAAACGACGCTCAACGCCCGCCCCAGGAACCTGGCTCGCCGCCGGATAAAAACAAAAGCACGATAGCCGCGATTAATGATTCTGCCGTGGCGAAAAAGGCCAATCAGGCACTGAAAACCGTCACCGGAACGGCAGAAAAAGTCCAGCGCAACCCCATTATTGCGCACCTCATTCGCGCCGCCGAGCGCTTCAACGACAGGCTTGGCAATCAGTTTGGCGCCGCCATCACTTACTTCTCGTTTTTGTCGATGATCCCTATCCTGATGGTCTCTTTTGCGGCCGCCGGCTTTGTGCTGGCTTCGCATCCCACCTTACTACAGGATATCTTCGATAAAATTTTGCTCAACGTGAGCGACCCGACTCTCGCCGCAACGCTGAAAAATACCATCAACACCGCCGTCCAGCAGCGCACCGCGGTGGGTATCGTCGGCCTGCTGGTCGCGCTCTATTCGGGGATTAACTGGATGGGCAACCTGCGCGAGGCGATTCGCGCCCAGTCGCGTGACGTCTGGGAACGCACGCCGCAGGATCAGGAGAAGATTTGGGTAAAGTATTTCCGCGACCTTATCTCGCTGATCGGCCTGCTGGTTGCATTAGTGATCACCTTATCGATCACCTCAGTGGCAGGTTCCGCCCAGCGGATAATTATCTCGGCGCTTTATCTCGATAATATCGAATGGCTGAAACCCGCATGGCGACTGATTGGTCTCGCAATCTCTATTTTCGCCAACTATCTGCTGTTTTTCTGGATTTTCTGGCGACTGCCGCGCCACCGTCCTCGCCGCAAGGCGTTGATTCGCGGCACGCTGATTGCGGCGGTCGGCTTTGAGATAATCAAAATCATTATGACCTGGACGCTACCGGCGCTGGTGAAGTCCCCTTCAGGAGCGGCATTCGGCTCGGTACTGGGGATAATGGCATTCTTTTATTTCTTCGCCCGCCTGACGCTTTTCTGCGCCGCATGGATTGCGACTGCCGAGTATAAAGGCGACCATCGGATGCCGGGCAAATCCCACGATTAAATCATTACTGGGCTGAATAAAGACGCAAAATTCAGCCCAACCTATTATTTCAGCAGATAAATCCAACACGTAACTTTTCTTTAACCAGAAACTGGTTTTATCAACCATAACTTGAATTATGTGAAGCATTTCATAGAAGTTATTTTCCGGTAACAAAAATTATCCACTTTTTGCCTCTTTTTCAGGCTATCGCTCCCCTTGTTACAGATTGAAATGTCCCTGATGCTGTGGCTATATGGCCCTTCGTTCGCAAAAAATAAGAAAGATCTATGCAATCCACAGCCACAACACTCGACAACGCTCAGGAAACCGTCCCGGTTAATTCACGCAATAAAGTCGTGGTCGCCTCACTCATTGGTACCGCCATTGAGTTCTTTGACTTCTATATCTATGCCACTGCAGCGGTCATTGTCTTCCCGCACATTTTCTTCCCGCAGGGCGATCCTGCTGCCGCCACGCTACAGTCGCTGGCGACGTTTGCTATCGCCTTTATTGCCCGCCCTATCGGATCCGCGGTATTTGGTCACTTTGGCGACCGGGTAGGCCGTAAAACGACCCTGGTGGCTTCATTGCTGACCATGGGGATCTCCACCGTGGTTATCGGCCTGCTGCCTGGCTATGAGACTATCGGAATTATGGCGCCGATGCTGCTGGCGCTGGCGCGTTTTGGCCAGGGTCTGGGTCTCGGTGGAGAATGGGGCGGCGCGGCGTTACTGGCGACGGAAAACGCGCCGTCGCGCAAGCGCGCGCTGTATGGTTCTTTCCCACAACTGGGCGCGCCTATCGGCTTTTTCTTCGCTAACGGCACCTTCCTGCTGCTCTCCTGGCTGCTGACCGACCAGCAATTTATGGACTGGGGCTGGCGTCTGCCGTTTATCTTCTCCGCCGTGCTGGTGATCATCGGTCTGTACGTTCGCGTGTCCCTGCACGAGTCGCCGGTGTTCGCTAAAGTCGCCGCCGCGAAGAAACAGGTGAAAATCCCGTTAGGCACGCTGTTGACAAAACACATTCGCGTTACTGTCCTCGGCACCTTTATCATGCTGGCGACCTACACGCTGTTTTATATCATGACCGTCTACTCCATGACCTTCAGCACCGCCGCTGCCCCGATTGGTCTCGGTTTGCCGCGCAACGAAGTGCTGTGGATGCTGATGATGGCGGTTATTGGTTTTGGCGTGATGATACCGGTTGCCGGCATGCTGGCAGATGCATTTGGCCGCCGTAAGAGCATGGTCGTCATCACGGCCCTGATCATTCTCTTCGCGCTGTTTGCCTTTAAACCGCTGCTCGGCTCCGGCAGCCCTCTGCTGGTCTTTGTCTTCCTGCTGCTTGGTCTGAGCCTGATGGGGCTGACCTTTGGCCCGATGGGCGCGCTGCTGCCAGAGCTGTTCCCGACGGAAGTTCGTTACACGGGCGCCTCGTTCTCCTATAACGTCTCGTCGATCCTCGGCGCTTCCGTGGCGCCGTATATCGCCGCCTGGCTGCAGGGCAATTACGGCCTGCCTGCGGTGGGGCTCTACCTGGCCGCAATGGCGACGCTGACGATGATTGCCCTGCTGCTCACTCACGAAACGCGTCATCAGTCGCTGTAACGCTCTTCGCCCCCGGCGCATTGCAGCCAGGGGCGACATTTCACCCCGCTATTTTTCATCAGCGACCACATCGCCCAATCCGGATTCGCCTGTTCCTTGCCACGTGACCATCCGGTAAACACCGGAAAAGCCAATGACGCTGACAATTGCGGTCTCCGTCACATAATCCGCGTCAGGTCAAAAAAATAATGGAACGTTGTTTTAATATGGTTGACCATAAAAGCGACCCAGCGCACACTAGAACGAATATTGATTTAATTTCAGGTCATCACTATGTCGAAGAAAATTGCCGTCATTGGCGAATGTATGATTGAACTGTCAGAAAAAGGGGCGGCAGTAAACCGCGGCTTCGGCGGCGATACGCTAAACACTTCCGTCTATATCGCTCGTCAGACCGACGCCAGCGCACTGAGTGTGCACTACGTCACCGCACTGGGAACTGATACCTTTAGTCAACAGATGCTCGAATCCTGGCAGCGCGAAAATGTCCAGACCGACCTGATTCAGCGTATGGCCGACCGTTTACCGGGCCTGTACTATATCGAAACCGACGATACCGGCGAGCGGACCTTTTACTACTGGCGCAATGAAGCAGCGGCCAGGTTCTGGCTGGAAAGCGAACAGTCTGCGGCGATCTGTGAAGCACTGGCGACCTTTGACTATCTCTATCTCAGCGGTATCAGTCTGGCGATCCTCAGTCCCGCCAGCCGTGAAAAACTGCTGACCCTGCTGCGCCAATGCCGCGCGAACGGCGGCAAAGTGATCTTCGATAACAACTATCGCCCTCGCCTGTGGAGCAGCAAAGAGGAGACGCAGCAGGTTTATCAGCAGATGCTGACCTGCACCGATATCGCTTTCCTGACCCTTGACGATGAAGATGCCCTGTGGGGGGAGAAACCGGTTGAGGACGTGATTGCGCGTACTCACGCCGCTGGCGTCGAAGAAGTGGTGGTCAAACGCGGCGCCGAATCCTGCCTGGTGGCGATTGCTGGCCAACCGCAACAGGAAGTTCCGGCGGTAAAACTGCCAAAAGAACGTGTGATTGATACCACAGCGGCAGGTGATTCGTTCAGCGCTGGCTATCTGGCGGTACGCCTGACCGGCGGAGACGCCGAATCCGCGGCAAAACGCGGGCATCTGACCGCCAGCACGGTAATACAGTATCGCGGCGCGATTATCCCGCGCGAAGCGATGCCGCAGTAATCTCCCCGGCGCAACGCTGATCCGGCCCACGTTAAATCAGTAACCTAACGATATTATTGATTTACCTGGCCGGATAAAGCCCCAGCCGCCGCCCGGCTGAAACGCAAGCCCAATGGCTGATACCGTTGTTATCGGCCTCACCGGATAGCATGGCTATCCGGTTTTTCTTACTGCGCTGGCGGGGTATCCGTCACGTCGTTGTTCCCTTCCGCGACATCGTTGCTGCCTTCAGTCGCTGGCGCGGCGGCGGGTACAGGTGCCATCACTTTCTCCCACGTCGCCTGGAGATCCTTTATGTTGTATTCCGGCTCGCTCTGCGGCTGCTGCAGTACCAGCGCCATATCCTGCGACAGTTGCTGACGCAGGTACTGGTTTAGCATGTCAACCGTCAGTGAGTTAAGGAACTCCTGGCGCAGCTTCTGATACTGCTCAGGCGCAATATCCACCACCTGGTTTTGCAACGAACGCATCCGCTGACTGATCAGGATATACGTATCGGTGCGCGCATAGGTGGCGAACAGCTTCTGCAACTCAAGGTTTTTCTGCGCAATCAGGGCAGCAAACTCATCCTGTGACAGACCGTTATCGCGCACTTTCGCCAGTTCGCGCGCCACGGTCGTTAAGTTTGCATTCAGACGTTCGGCCGGCGATTCGATATTGATCGCACACTGCGCCCGCAAGTAGAGTACGCGACAGTCAAAACTGAGGTTGATGTCCTTGATATTACTTTTGCGTAAATTCTGCTGTACGTGCCAGAACAGCGCTTCACGCGCAAGATCATCGCGCCAGTAACGCTGGAGCGCAACCGAGTCGCGAATCGGTTGCCACGGCGCATCCCACATCAGTGACAGCTTATCCTGGCGCACCGCATCGGTCATAATACTGACCGGCATTGTCGGTAGCGGCGAGAGCGTAGGAACCGCCGCTGGCGTCTCGCGCTTGCCTTTCAGGCTACCGAAGATTTTGTTGATTTGCTCGGCGACGTTGCGACTGTCAACGTTACCAACGACGATCAGCGTCATGGCATCCGGCGTATACCACTTGTGATAGAAATCTTTTAATTTGGCAATATCAATCGGTTGCTTCAGCTGCACGGCCGGATCGTGCGCCAGCATCGTTGAACCTTTCAGCCGATAGCGCCACCAGCTTTCTTTGGTATTCGCAGGCCAGGTCGCCACCATATCCTCGCTCTGCAAAGCGTGATTGACCGTTTCCTGGGTAATTGACAGCTTACCATTTGCATTTGCCAGCCAGCTCAACGCCTCTTTCAGCAAATCGTTACGGTTATTCGGTAAGCTCAGGTTAAACAGACTGTAGTCATAAGAGACGATCGCGGGGGGTAAAGGGCGGTTTGGATCAATACTCTGCTGCCACAACGAACGTGCCTGCATGGTCGGCAGGGCACCACTTTGCGTCAGCGCAAGACGGGGGATAAAGTGGCTAAAACCGCTCTGCTGAGTGCTCTCACTCAACGAGCCAATATTTACGGACAAGCGAATTTCGACGCGATCGCTGGGACGTTGCGGGGTCGCTAACACCTGCCACTGAAAGCCATTTGCAAGCACCCCTTGTTGCCAGGCCGGGTCCGGCTGGAGCGCTTCAGCCTGCACATAACCGGCTGCCGCCATCATCAGCAACCCACCGGTTAAGAGTCGAATTTTTGTGCCCTGCATGTGAACCCCTGATCAACATTCCTGGTTACAACAGCAGCCCACGGACGGACCGCCGAAAAATGTGGTAAGTGAAGTACGTCGGTTAGACCACGCGAAGATGAAAATGTCACATGTAGACGTTAAATAAACATTTGTACCCGTCATACTTCAAGTTGCATGTGCGTTGGCTTTCCTCGTTCACCCCAGTCTCGTACTGGAGTACGCTCCCGGGGATTCACTGCCTCGCCGCCTTCCTGCAACTCGAATTATTTAAGGTATAGAGTCGCGCTGTACAAACGACAGCGCTCCCTAATTATGCGCAGGAGCCCGTTCTCCAGCAAGGAGAACGGGCCTAACAGATGGATTTATGAGGATAATTCGTGCGATTCGCGTACCGGAGTGCGGTTATTCAGGACATCATCCAGCTGTCTGGCGTCCAGCTCTTTTACCCATTTAGCGACAACAATGGTCGCCACGCCGTTACCCACCAGATTGGTCAGTGCGCGCGCTTCGGACATAAAGCGGTCGATGCCAAGGATTAACGCCAGACCGGCCACCGGCAGATGGCCAACAGCGGAAATGGTCGCCGCCAGCACGATAAAACCGCTGCCCGTCACTCCCGCCGCACCTTTCGAGGAGAGCAGCAACACGACCAGCAGGGTAACCTGATGGAAAATGTCCATATGGCTATCGGTCGCCTGCGCGATAAACACCGCCGCCATTGTCAGATAGATTGAGGTTCCATCAAGGTTAAATGAGTACCCCGTCGGGATCACCAGCCCCACCACGGACTTACGGCAGCCCAGTTTTTCCATCTTATCAAGCATGCGCGGCAGCGCCGACTCAGAGGAAGAGGTTCCCAGCACAATCAGCAGTTCTTCGCGAATATAACGAATGAACTTGAAGATGCTAAAGCCGGCTGCTTTGGCGATCGAGCCAAGTACCAGCACCACGAACAGGATACAGGTAATGTAGAAACAGGCGATCAATTGACCGAGCTGTACCAGTGTACCGACGCCGTATTTACCGATAGTAAAAGCCATCGCCCCGAACGCGCCAATCGGCGCCAGGCGCATAATCATATTGATAATGCCGAAGATGACCTGCGAGAAACTTTCAATCACGTTAAAAATCAGTTGGCCTTTGCTGCCCAGACGATGCAGCGCAAAACCAAACAGTACCGCGAACATCAGTACCTGCAGAATATTGCCGCTGGCAAAAGCGCCAATCACGCTGCCAGGGATAATATCGAGCAAGAACGCCACGATGCCCTGTTCTTTCGCCTGCGCGGCATAAACCGCCACGGCGTGCGCATCCAGCGTCGCCGGATCAACGTGCATTCCGGCACCGGGTTGCACCAGATTGACAATGATCAGGCCGATAATCAGAGCAATGGTACTCACGATTTCAAAATAGAGCAGCGCCACCGCGCCGGTGCGGCCGACGGCCTTCATGCTTTCCATCCCGGCAATCCCTGTCACGACGGTACAGAAGATAACCGGAGCAATTACCATTTTAATCAGCTTCACGAAGGCATCGCCGAAAGGCTTCATCTGCGTACCCAGTTCCGGGTAAAAGTGGCCCAGCAGAATACCGATCGCTATGGCAGATAAAACCTGGAAATAGAGGCTTTTAAAGAAAGAGGTTTTCATAGGGTGTCCTTTGGGAATAACCACAGACAAAGAAAGGGTACTGCGTCTGTGGCTTAAAAATAACACCCGTGAAACATTTCAGAAATAACAAGGTGCACATTTGCAACGGAATTGTTAATAAATTTGAGCTGACTCGCACAAGCTAACAATACAGTTACAAATTTGCATCCCCGGTATCATTCAGTAAAAAGCGGGTCATAAATGCTTCTGGCGGAATGGCGCCGCTAAACAGCCCACCCTGCGCAATATCGATCCCCGCCGCCTGCAGCCAGGTATACTGCGCCTGGGTTTCAACGCCCTCCGCAACAATACGCAGATTGAGGCCCCGAGCCAGTTGTATAATCGCCGGGACCAGACTGATGTCATCCGGCAGCATATCGATCAACGTCTTATCGATTTTCAACATGTCCACCGGCAACGATTTGATATGTTGCAATTGACGCAGGCCCACGTAACCCATAGCGAAATCATCCAGCGTAATCCGCGCGCCTGCTTCACGCAGCGGACGCAGCCGGGAAATCAGCGTCTGCGGCTCGTCCATTCGACGGCTTTCTGTCACTTCCAGCACCAGGGTATCCGGCACAACGCGGTAGCGCGCAAGCAGCGCCAGTATTTCCACTTCGCTGTCGCTATGCAGCAACGAGGCATTAACCGACAGCGGCAGCATGATCCCCTGATTCTGCCAGACGACCAACTGTCGACAGGCTTCTTCCAGTAGCCAGTAGCCGACTGGAGCCGTCAGCCCGCAGGCGTCAATGCGCTCAAGCAGATCTCCCGGCAGCGACCAGTCGCCATTCGCCTGGCGCTGCCGTAGATGCACTTTCGCGCCACACACTTCACCGCTACGGGCATCTACCTGAGGTTGCAGCCAGATAGCAAACTGCTGGTTATCGAGCGCCGTCAAAATATCATGCTCTTCTCTCAGCCGACGTTGCGCTTTCTCCATCTGCTGCGGATCAAAGAACTCAATCTGGTTTTTACCTTTACGACGCGCGGTTACGGCGGCAGAAAACGCCCGCCGATAGAGCTGTTCGGCGCTGATTTCACCGTTAAACATCGCGATACCGACGCTGGCGCAGGGGCGAAGCTGGATACCGTGTAACGGTAAACGCTCATTTATAACAGTAAGTACTTGCTTACTTAGCGTAACCGCCTGCCAGGGTTCAGCCATGCCAGAGGCCAGGATCGCAAAGTCGTAACCGCTTACCTGGGCCAGCACCATTTGCGAAGGAATAATCGCGCGCAGCTTTTCCACCAGAGTCAGCAGCAACATTTCGCGCTGCGTCTCTTTCAGCACGCCAGCGGTATCCTGCAGCGTTTCACAGGCAATGATCAGCAGTGCCGAAGCCTGAGAACGGGCAACTATCTGCTCCAGCATCGCCATCAAAAAAGCTTTATTGGGCAGCTCGGACTCCGGGAAACGGGTCGATTGCAAAGAGAGTTCATCATGCTGGCGCAGCAAAGTCTGCTGATTACGGTTGTAACTGCGCACCAGCATTCCAAGTTCATCATCATGATGTAAACGCGGTAGCGTAAGCTGGTGGCCGAGGCGCTCCTGCTGCGGCACATCATTCAGTTCGCGGGCGATTTTACGTAACGGACGCACGATGAGACGGTTGATACACCAGGTGAGCGCCACCGTCAGAACCAGCACCAACAGTAAGTAAGCAGTTACTAACGTTGAGAGCGCACTCATCACGAATTTGTACATCCGCCAGGAGTCGGCCTGTAGCACCAGGTAAGCCAGCGGCTGCGGATTCGCAGGCCGCTCAAGAGAGTAGATCGGCAATGAAATCTGGACTGGCAGTTCGAACATCCGGGTGATCATTACCGGGACCGGACGCTCCGGGATAAAGCGCATTCGCAACGCCTGGAATTGATTAGGCAGTACAACGTCTGCCCGGCTGACGACACCCGCGGGCTGAATGCTGCTCAGAATCGTTTCCGCTTCCGGAATATCGGCTTTCAGGATCGCCGCTGATAGCGGTTCGCGGACGGAACGCGCGATGCTTTCTAATTGCGTGGCCGTGGTAAAGCGACTCTGCTGAACAAAGTGGAACAGCAAAATAGAACAGAAGACCAATACGAACGCCATGGATACGCTCGCGACCATCGCCATCTGTTTAATTGTAAGTGAGCGGCTGACGCGCAACGGGGTTCTCCACTGAAACTGAACGCATTTTCGGTATAGATCCATCCACACCGATCGTTTTCAGGCTGATTATATACTCAAAACGGTCATTCACGCCCGTAGCCAGGGGCCAGTCCATCAGGGAATAATCAGCCTGTATTGCCAAAAAAGGCAAAGCCTGACGAGTATACGCGAAGAGCGTCGGGGAGTGACGCTCTCTCGCATAATTCAGGCTAATCTGCACCGGTCGGCGGGAGCGTCTTTTTTAAGGGGAGTGGCGAAATGGTCTATTTTTGTTTTGCGTGGTTTTGATCGGTGGCCGGTTCCGTTCGCTGTCAATAGGTGGATACTGGCTATCTCCGCAGCCTGTGAACGGCATGGGGCCGTTTCGCGCCCCCATGCCCCCGGCATTACGCTGAAGCACATAAAAACAGACGCCAGCCGAAATTATTCAGGCTGAATCAGGGCTAAAAACGAGTTTGCCGGAGCCACTGATTAACTGATTTCACTGGCTCCGGCGGAGCCGCCCCCTGGCATAACGCAGGGAGCAAAACGCATTCCGGCGCTCACTGGCGGTCTTTATTCGCCAGCCACGCCAGCAGTTTCAGACTGGCGGAATAATAGTCGTCCTGAGCCGTAATCTCAGGTTCACCCTGCGCTTCCCCGAGGGTTAAATCACGTACCGCCAGCAGCCCGCCGGTCATAAACCAGGGGGCGACCTCACCGGTATTGACGTTAATCCATGCCGGCGTTTGCAGACGCGGATAGCTCTGGAACCAGTTTTTCCACGGCGTCAGCAAACGACTTTGCGGGTCACGCCAGGAGACATACAGCGGGATACGAATCGCATCATAGCTCATCCGCGCTGGCCACTCTTTTGCCGGTTCCATCTTGCCATCTGCGTTTAACACCACCCAGTCGCTGGGTAGCTGAGATTTTCCCCACGCCATTTTTTCCAGCAGCGCCTGACCATCACTCTGTAGCTTTCGCCAGGCCGTCAGATGCGTGCGAGCCGCAAAGGCCTGCCATGCCGGAAAGATAAAATAGGACGGATTCAGGTTCAGGTGATCGTTAAAGTAAAACCCCTTTGCCCCCGGCAACATCACCTGACGACCGGCGAACGTGACCACCGTGAACTTCAGCAGTGCGCTGGTAATCGCATCGGATGCCGTGCCGTATGCGCTATCCTGCCACTGCTGCTGCGCACGCAACAGCGCCCAGGCGATCATCGTGTCGCCATCGGTTGCGTTGTTTTTATCCGCCACCGGATTAGGTGCCACCGGGTTATAGCGCCAGTAAAACAGCCCATTATCTTTGTTACGCAGCGTCTTATTGGTCCATTGCCAGAGTTTGTCAAACGTCGGACGATCGTTATTGGCCACCGCTAACAACATGGCAAAACCCTGGCCTTCAGTATGAGAAACATTGCCGTTTCCGGTATCAATAATGCGCCCGTCCGGCATCAGAAAACGCGATTTGTAACTTTGCCACGCCGTATCGGCCCACGCATGGGGAAGCATCATCACCGTCGCCATTACGACTGCAGCCAAAGCACGTAAGGACATAAATTCCCCTGTTATGGATGGAAATAGATAAACTGGACATCAGAAACCGAAAACATCCGCTCGCGCTGTAAAATCACATGCGCACCGCCGCCCTGTCCTTGTAACCAGCGGGAATAAAGCCCTTCAAGGACGGCGCTGAAGGCATTACACCAGCGGACACGGCGCGCTTCATCGCGGCTGACCGGCAACGCCTGATGACGTAATCGCAGGCAATCCTCGCTAACCTCAATACTCACCAGCCCCCACTGAAAGCGCCTCAACTGCGCATTAATACTGGCTTCCAGTTGGCCAACTGTTTCTGATTCCGGCAATGGATACTCATCCGCCAGCGCTTCGCCCATCTGTCGCAGAAACGGAATGCTCTCCCGTTCCCCGGCGTTGCTGACCATGCCATCTACCATAATCAGCAACAGATCGAACCATCCGGCTGGCGTTTGCTGCTGCTGAAACCAGGTGGTGACCAGAGCCTCATTATTATCCGTCATGATCAGTTGTCTCCCAGCATGTAGCGAATATAAAGGCTGGCGGTGCTCTCGTTATAATCGCCGAAAGTATCATAGCCAACCTGTCCGCCAAGCGTCATCTGTTTGTTAACTTTGTAATCCGCCCCGGCGCGCAGGGTGTAGCCAATGCCGCTCTTCGACGTGGCTGAATAGTAGGCTTCTTTGGCGAAACCGTTGGTCACTGCGGTTTCCAGGGTCTGCTGCCACTCGGTATTGGTCGGGAAATAGGCGCTCTTATCCTGACTGTAAGATTGATAGCCCACCGAGCCACCAAGCTTCATCGTCCAGTTATCATATTTCTCCATCAGACTAACCGGCAGCGACACGCTGACGTAGTTCTGCGGGCTAAAGTAGCCCCCCTGTCCGTAGGTGAAGTAGCTGAGGTTTTTCGCATAATCCATGTAGCTCATACTCAACCCGGCCTGCAGTTGACGATACTCATCATGGTAAGGCCGCAGATATACCCCGGCATTGGCATTGATACTGGTGTTGCTGGCGACGTTTTTCCCAAGGTAGCTGTAGCCCCCGCCGCCAACGTAAAAACCGGCATCGCCATCGTCATAGCTCAGTTGCAAAGTACCGCCGTTTTTCGTCACCTGGCCCCAGGTTTTGCCGGAGTAGGCATCCTGTAGGCCGACATAGGAGAGCAGGCTGTCGGTGATCGCACGACGTTCGCCGGTAAAAATTAACGACAGATAGTTGGTCAGCTTCGGCGACCATTTCACACCGCCCACCAGGGTATTGAGGTCTTGTCCCAGCGGGGTACTGCCAATATCGACGCGATAATCATCACCGCTCAGCGCCAGCGCCAGCGCCACGCCGTTTGCTTTTTGCGCATTCGTGGAGCCGCTGGCTTGATCGACATCAGGCTTCAGGTTAGAAGACGCCAGATATTGCGCTGCTGCAGGATAAGAATTAACCAGCCCCTCTAGTTCCTTAATTACGCTGCTGTTGGTCAGGTTATAATCCGCCGGATCCAGGGTACCAATCCCGCTCAGATCCTCCGCGCCTGGGTTACTGGCAAAGTACGTTGCCTTTTCATCAGCGGTCATCGCCGCAATCGCTTTCTGCTCGCTGGTAATGGTGGAAATAATATTAGAGGCCGCATTCGACAACGGGTTCGAGCCATAGCGCCGCCAGGCATCGCCGGTTGCGGTTCCGGCGTTCAAGGTAATTGGCGTAACGGTGAAATCGAAACGTGAATCACCGAACGGCGACGAAGACCAGGTCAACGGGGTTTTCAATTCCGTCAGCTTACTGGTGCCGGATTCACCATCGCGACCGCGCATCTCCATGCCGCCCTGTAGCCAGGTCCCGGTTTTTTCCTGCAGAGACGCCATCATGGTATCGACCTGACGCAACGTTCGAGCCTGCGCGGTTTCAACGGGCAAATCAGGACGCAGGATCCCCGGCAACGTACTGCCATCGCCAGTCGAAACCTGGGAAACCTGCCATGGCATAGCTAGCCCCGAGCGCGTCGCCGTTGCTGTGCGCGATACGCCGATAAACGGGTTATCCGCCGCCAGCAAACCGTCGACTGTTGGCGTTTGCGCACTGTTGCTGCTCTGCAGCCCCAACAGCTTGCCGCGGGCGCTACGCAGGTAAGTCATCGCCTGCTGGTGCTCCCCCTGGGAGTCGGCGACGCGAGCCAGCAGCAGTAAACGGTCCGGCGAATTATCCGGCCGCAGCCCGCTCGCCAGTTGTGCCGCCCGGTCGTTATCCCCCTCCGATAGCGCGACATTAATGGCGCCGCTGCGCGCGTCCTGATTCGGCGTATCGTGGGTCATCAGATAATCGTACACCACCCCGGCTTCTTTGTTCATTTTGCCGCTCTGATAGAGACGCGCCATCGCGAACATCAAGTCTGTGTTTTGCGGATCGCTCTGCATCGCGCGCATCAGCTTGTCATACGCCGCCGCGTAGTTGCCCTGTTCCCGCAGGTGGTCCGCTTCATTAATCACGTAACCATTGCTAATACTGGCCAGTTGCGTTGGCGTACTGTTTGCCTGTAACTGCGGATTAGTCAACAGTTGCTGTGCTTCTTGAGTCAGACCCGCCTGATTGAGCACGGTTATCTGATCGGCATAATCTCCGGCATTACCGGAAATACCGTGGTTGATGTTGTTGCGCACCAGCGATACCGCCGTGCTGATATCGCCGCTCTCGGCCAGCAGTCGCGCCAGTTTACCGACATCCGCCGGCGCTTCTGGCGGCGTCCCGGCCATCGCCCTTAACGTATTGGACGCGGCGACGGTATTCCCCTGCGCCAGATAACTTTCCGCGATCGACAGTTGCAGATTGTAGTTTACCCGCTGACGCAACTCGCGCATCTGGCTGGTCTGTCTGGCGGCGGGAATTCTCGCCAGCAGGGTTTGCGCCTGCTGCCAGCCGCCGTTATCACTGGCAAAAAGGGCGGCGGCGTACAGCGAGTCGCTGTTGGCGCCAGGGCGCCAGGCGGCGGTCATAATCGAGTTTGCCTCATCTCCAGCGCCGGACTTTTGCAACAGTCGGGCTAAATCGAGGCGCATCCAGGCATCGTCCGGATAGCGCGAGACGCCCTGGCGCAGCGTAGCGATAGCGCCCGCCACGTTGCCGTTACTGGACTGCGCCTGAGCCTGTCGGCGCAGAGAATCACCCGGATTACCGACGATCGCCCTGGGCTGTAGCTTTTGCTGCAGGCTTTCCGGCAGCGTTTGCAGCATCGCCTGCGCTTCCGCCGTTTTATTTTGTTCGCGCAGAACGTAATAGAGATTCTCCCGCGCCGGGCCATTTTGCGGCTGTTCATTAAGTAATGACCGCAACGTTTGCTCGGCCTGCGGCAAATCTTTGTTGTGACGCAATACATCAGCGCGGAAGAGCTTCGCCGCCGCGCCCTGCGTGCCGCTCTGCTGCGCCAGCGGTGCGGAAAGCGCCAGCGCCTGGCTAATGTTGCCCTGTTTATAGGCCTGCTGCGCCTGCGCGAGCTGACCATAAAACAGCGCATCCGCCGCCTGCTGACGCCGGGTTTGCGCAGCATCGCCGCCGAGATCCGCCGCCCGACTCAAATATTGAGACGCCGCCTGAAAATCGCCGCTACGCTGAGCGATATAGCCCATTCCGGCCAGCGCGTCCGCATCCTGCGGGTTGGCCTGCAGAACCTGCTCAAATTGTTTTTTCGCCGCGGGGATATTACCGCTGTTCAGATCGGCATATCCCTGGCCGCGCGCCTGGCCATTGCGCCGTTCGCGGAAGTAGTTCTGCACTTCGCTATCCTGCGGGTGACGCTGCATCCAGTTATCATAAAACGGCTCGTCCCCCGCCTGCGGCCCCATCCACAACAGTGCCTGCCGCAGCCCGCTGTCGGCTTCTTTGCTGCCGCTGGCCATCGGTTCCAGCATAGCAATCCCTTCCCGGCGGGTCTCTTCGCGCCAGGTCAGCACCTTGCCCAATGCCACACGCGCCCCGTTCTCCTGCGGATGCTGCGCAACATACTGACGCAGTTCACTCAGGGCCTGCGGATAGAGCGACTTGTCGCTGGCCATCGTCATGTAGTATTCCGCCGCCAGCCCGGAAGGCGGGACGTTGCCGTTAAACATGCTCCGCCAGGTCGCCAGCGCTGCGGGAATATTGCCGCTTCGCGCCTGCTGTCTTGCCAGATTCAGTTGCCCCTGCGGCACCTGCGCCATTTTTTTAGCGCTATCCAGTTCCTGTAAATCGGGACTATCGGGCGCCACTTTCGCCAGCCGCTCCCGCCACTGGGCCGCCGCCTGGAGATCCCCTCCCTGTTGCGCCCACAGCGCCATCAGATATAGCGCCCGGGTGTTGTCGGCATCCACCGACAACACTTTCTGCAGCGACTCCATCGCCAGCTCGTCGTGGGATTTTTCATGCCAGTAGTTTGCCTGGGCAAACAATGCCTGCAGCGCCGCATCGTTACCTGCCGCCCAAGCCTCACTGAACGCGCCGAGCGTCAGCACGCCGGACAGGCACAGTGTGGAAATCTGGCGGACGGCCTTGTTATTCATTCTGCTCACTCTTTTCATTGGCGATCCCCCGCCTCCAGGCGCTTACGAGCATGACGTTTAAACATGGCGGTCAGCGCCAGTCCCAGAATTGATGTGGCGATCAGCCCCAGCAACGCCAGCAGGCCGGAGTGCTGGTTGGCGTACCACACCGCCATCATGTACCAGGGCATCTGGCCGCTGGGGAATGGGGTACTGACCTGAAAACTGCGCACGCCATTCTCACTGGTGATCACTGCCGTATCGCCGCGAATACCGGCATTGATACGCGCGGAATTAAGATCGTTTTCCAGTTTCGCCAACTGATCGTCATTACTGGCCATCGCGACCACCACCAGTCGTTGGGCATTCCACGGCGACCGGTAGCTGATAAAACCGCGCCAGGCGCTTCGGGAGGATAGATAGCGGTCAGCGTCCATACCGTCCGAAGCCCAGTCGCCGCTTAGCTTGCGCTCTATTTTTGCCCACAGCGTCGGTTCGCGTACGCTAAGCAGATTATCGACCGGGTTATAGGGAGAGTCGGCCAACAGACGCTGGTTAAACCCTTTTTGATCAAGGGAGCTCACCGCCAGCACATCGCGATCGCGCAGGTACTGTAAACTCGCGCCGCCATCAGGAATGCCTAATACAACCCGGTTATTCGCCAGCGCTTCCCCGGTTGAATTTCCTGAACGCGCGGCCAGGTTCAGCAGGGTCGCCACCTGTGTCTCGGAAGGATGCTCAGGCAGCAGCAGGGTGGTTTGCGAGTAATCCGCTAACCGCGAAAAGGGGAATGACGCACCAACAAAATAAGAGAGGTTCGGTAACAAAGAGAAGTGTCGCGTACTGCTCAAATCAATCCATGAATCGTCGGTGAGACGGCTCTTGATATTGCTGTTCAACAACACGGAACAGGGAGCATTGTCCTTCGGCACCAGGTTGAAATAGAGCGAAAGCTGGTTATCGCCGTAAATCAGATACGGCGCCAGCGGAATAGTAAAACGCTCCTGGCGCGCATCGCCGCCCAGGTAACGCCAGAGCTTCTCCAGCGGCCCCTGCTTGTTCATCGGCAGGTTGTTGAGAAAGGTGTTGTTGAGCGTCACGCTTAACAACGACTTATCTTCATTAATCCAGCTCTCGGACGGGAAGCGATAGCCAATCCGCAAAGGGATGGTTTCGCCGTCCCATAGATAGAGATCCGGCGCCGCGCGGAAGGCCACACGTAGCGGCTCATGCCATACGCCGTTAACGGTCATACTTTGATCTTTACGTAGCAGTTCGCTGAGTTTTACCGGGCGATCGGTGGCTATCCAGCGCGGCGCATCGTACGGTTTGCCGAGCGGAATAGCCTGCGGCGCAACCGTCATACTGGCAGTCTGCGGGGCGAAATCGCCGCGCGTCAGCCGCCAGGCGGCCATGCGCAGCGCAGCGTCATTCCGTCCAACAATCAGCAGCAGTTTATAGGCGGGATTACCCGGATTTTCAACAATCTGTAGCAACGGTTTGTCGGTTTGCGGTAGCGTCAGCCCCCCAACCTGCTCGCCTGGATGGCCGATAATAATGCCATGTTTCTCCGGCAGGCGATCGCGCAGGGCATCGAACTCGATACCGCGATAGTCGGCCTGAATCCCCAACCATGACGACACCAGCGCCGCCGCGCTGAAGATATCCGCCGTCGCGTTCTGCGGATAGGCAATGGCGATATCCGCCGGGGTCATCTGCATACTGTCGAAAAACGGGCGCGGAAAATAGCTTAAATCATTACTGATATTGAGCTGCTGACTCTCCCAGCTAAAGTGAGAGGCAGGCAAAATGGTCACCCGCGACGTATCATGGTTATCCAGCCGACACTGCATGCCATCGCCGTCGTTAATTTTAAAGCTCAGGTTGTTGCTGGAAACCATCAGCTCCGCCGGGATATCCAGCTGATAATGCGAAATGTCCTTGCCCTCAGCCCCCAGCGGTAAAGTACCAAGCGGCTGGCCATTCAGCATTAATTGCAGCGTGGCGTTGCGGGTCGCCATCTCCGGCGAAACCTTCACCTCCAGCATCAGTTGGGCATGAGTGACCACCTGATCGGCGGGCAACGTAAAGCTGGCCCCTCCCTGATTTTGCCCGCCGCTCAGCATAATGCCGTCCGGCCGGCCCATCTGCGTCAGGTTCAAATCACCACCGACAACCGGCGTTAAGGGGAGCGTATCGGGTGTGTCAGAGATGACCGGCGGCGGCATCGCCGGCAGCGAAGTCGATTCGGTCGTGGCCGCTGAATTGGATTCCGCTGCCGATTCGGCAACCGTCGCGCTGCCGCCCCCCGCATCAGGTAACGGGAAGTTCAGTTGCGATAAGGAATGTACAGGCGTCTCCTCGCTATGCAACGCAGGCACAGCGAACAGACCAACCAGCAGCGCAAGCGCCGTTAAACGTTTCATAAGCCGCCATCCTCCCGCGCGGGGTTCGCCGCAGGTGGCTGGCGACGCTGGCTGCGCGTTTTCCATGTCAGCCAGAACAGATCAAATACGCAGCGCAAAATGGTAGCAAAAGAGCGGAACGGATTGTCCTGCGGACGCGGCGGATTAATCCACGCATCGGCGCGCGCCAGTACCACACGGACCAGTTCGCGGCGACGGGACAGCGGGATATGTTCATCAAACTGCAGGCGGACAAAACGATCGTCGCCCGTGACCTGACGAACGGGAATCGCAATCGCCCCGGACTGGAGGAGCAGTTCAATCGCTTCAATCTCATCCTGCTGGTGACGCTTATCCGGCGCGACAACACGGCATCCCCCCATTGACAGGTCGGCAGTATGGCTACGAGAGACAATGCCGCTGGTATAGTGGATGAGTACCGGAATATCGACATCAATACGAATCGTCTTGCGCACCTGGCGACTTTCCCGCGCGACGGCGATAGCGGCCAGCAGGAAGATCAGGCTGTAAATCCCCCAGCCAACGTTCAGCGCGATAACCCACGGGTCCGATCCAAAGTAATCGTGGCCGACGGCACGGACAATACCCACCACCACGCCCAGGCCCAGCAGACCAGCAACAACCAGGTGCGGCCTGACGACCGTAAAATCAAAATAGCCGACATCAAGCAAGCCGCCTTTATCGGTGACGTTGAATTTCCCGCGCTTAGGGAAAATCATCGTCACCAGCGTCGGTAGCACCAGATGGAACGCCAGTACGATATCGTAAATTTCCCCCCAGAAGCTGTAGCGATAGCGACCATTCATCCGCGATCCAACATAAATCGCGAGGAACAGATGCGGCAACGCGTAGGAAACAACCAGACTCGCCGAAGAGTAGATGATATTCAGGTTAAACAGCAGATAAGCCAGCGGCGCGGTAACAAACACCACCCGCGGCAGAGCAAACTGATAGTAAAGCATGGCGCTGAGGTAACAGAGGCGTTGCTGAAACGTCAGCCCGCGCCCCAATAAGGGATTATCGAGACGGAAGATTTGCGTCATCCCGCGCGCCCAGCGGGTACGCTGGATCACGTGTACGACCAGGCGTTCAGTGGCCAGACCCGCCGCCAGCGGAATATCGAGAAACGCCGATTTCCAGCCCAGACGCTGGAACTTCAGCGCGGTATGCGCATCTTCTGTCACCGTTTCAACCGCAAAACCGCCAATCTGATCGAGCGCGGTGCGGCGAATAACGGCACAGGATCCACAAAAAAAGGTCGCATTCCAGTTGTCGTTACCCTGCTGAATCGGGCCATAAAACAGCATCCCTTCGTTGGGGATATTGCGGCCAACGGAGAGGTTACGCTCAAAGGGGTCCGGCGAGTAGAAGTAGTGTGGTGTCTGCACCAGCGCCAGCATCGGATCGTTAAGGAACCCGCCGACCGTCGCCTGCAGGAACACGCGGGTCGCCACATGGTCGCAGTCAAAAACGCAAATGAGTTCGCCGTTGGTCAGGGTCATCGCATGATTCAGGTTACCCGCCTTGGCGTGTTTGTTATCGTTACGGGTGATATACCCCACCCCAACATCGGCGGCAAAAACGGCGAAATCGCTGCGTTTACCATCATCCAGCAGATAAATTTTTAACTTATCTGCTGGATAATCAATACATTGTGCCGCCAGCACGGTATCGCGAACCACCTCAAGCGGTTCGTTATAGCTCGGAATATAGATATCGACCGTCGGCCACGTGCTCATATCATCCGGCAGTGGAACGATTTCACGCTTCAGCGGCCAGACCGTCTGCAGGTAGTTCAGCAGCAACATCACCCAGATATACACTTCCGCCAGAAACAGCCCCATCCCCAGAATCGCTTCGATGGTGGAGTTAAAATGCAGGGTCTGCGTTAAACGGAAATACATATAACGGGTCGACATGAGCAGTGATGTCACAACCATAATGACGGAGACACTGCGGTTCTTGCTGAACCCCATGATGAGGAGGATACCGATACTCAGCAGGCCAAAAATATACTGCTTTTGACTGTCCATCGGCGTGATCACAACCAGCACAGCAACGGGCGCAAGCACCAGTACCAGTAACCAAAAAAGAGATTTTTTCATTCAGCCGCCCTGCGATTTAATTAAAGTCCTGACCTGCGTGGCGGGTTGTACACCGTGCCATCGCCAATATTAATACCCAACTGCGCAGAGATTTTTTTGGCGATAATTTCAATATCAAAGGCGGCTGCGGAGGAAGAATTAAAGTCAAGAATCGATTTCTGGGACGCATTTGCCTCCACCACGCTTTCATCGCGATGGATAATGCCCAGCAGATGGTCACCCAGCTTTTGTTCCATTAACGCGGTGACATCGCGACTCACCTGACGGCGGCTATCGCTCTGGTTAATCACAAAATAGTGCCCGTGCTTATCGTTGAGTTCGCCGCCGGTCAGGCGCTGTTTTTCGACATGCGACAGCACGGACATCGACGCAGTATCCGCCAGCAGCGGTATCAGATGCATATCCGCAAGGGGGGTCAACGCCGTCAGCGCCGGGGAAGGGCCCGGCGGCAGATCGGCGATAATAATCAGCCCCGGATAATTGAGCAGTGCAGCCAGGCCGCGCGTCAGAAAGTGCTCGTCATGAACCAAATGCTCATCAAAAGCCACGCGCTGAGCCGGACTCACCTCACCATAGGGTAAGACAAAAATATTACTGCCGGCGCTCAGTACGCACTGGCTCCAGTCGTGGAGTTCCAGCGCTTTCGCCACATAGCCGCGTTCATCGCTAAGAGGAACGCCAAAATGCAGACGCAGAGCGTTCTGCACATCAAAATCAAGGGCCAGAACTTTACTCCCCGCTCTGGCCAACGCCCAGGCCAGGTTTGCCGCGAGGGTCGTTTTGCCTACGCCGCCTTTCGGAGAACAGACACAAATCAACGGCATGTTGCAATCCTTTCTAAGAGTGATTTCAGAGGCTGATCTTTACCTTTCGCTACCGGCTCGGCCGTCACCGTTTGCGTCGCGAAGAGATGGGCGAAGCCTCCCGTCGTCGATGTTATCGCCGGGCGAGATCTGATTGCGGGCGCAGGCTCGCGGGGCGGTGTCGGTTGGGACATCACCGCCCGGGTAACAGGCTCAGGCGCCGTGACGTTTTCCTGCACAACCGTTTCAACGGCAGCCGGTTCGGAGGTCTCCGTCACCGAAACAGGCTGCGCTGATGCCGCGACAGGTTCAGGAGCCGTTGCCACCGGAGCAACCAACGATGGCGAAGGTACGGCCTGAACGGGGTGACTTTCAACGCGAGTAAACGTATCGACAGAAACCAACTGCGGTGAGGGAAGTGAAACGGTCTCAGCCATCGCTAAAGTAGGTTCTTCCGTTACGGGCATAAGCTGATTGAGGATAGCCCAATCCCCTTTTTCACCAACGGCGGTTTCTGATGAAAGGTCCTTGAATTGTAAACGCTGTGTTCGCGTTTTTTCCTTGAAGCGCTGTAAGTCATCATAATGGTTCATCGATAACCTCATGATTTTAAATATATCATATTTTTAATCTGCTTTAATTGTCATTCAACGCCGCTAAAGCATAGAGACATTTTCTGGCAAACCGCCACGTCGTTGGCGGGCCAGGGACCCGGTCCATCCTTGCGCTGCATCGTTACTGGTTGCCACTTCGCGACATGCGAATCCGTTGCTGACAGATTTGCCGCTCATTGCGGTCAGTCACTCTCTCTGTTGCCGTTTTGATGCATCAGGGAGTTTTATAAAGAGTTTATTTAGACCCTTACCCGGCGTTATGTCCGCCACCTTACGCTAACGTTAATATGAGGTTAATTGTTTTGAATAAGTCAGGCTGGGTGTCATTTCATCGCGATAATACAGCTACACTATCAATTCTTTTTCAAAATCATAGTCCCATTTTTTGGGTGGCTGCGTTGTCTATCTCGTGCGTACCCTCTGCCAGGCGATTAGCATAGGGGCGTTTTTATACTGCCGACAGGCTTTGTTGAATAAATCAGATTTCAAACAAGTCTCCCTGTCAGAAGTCCGACTCTCTGCGCAAATCAGCCGATAGCCGTTAAAATTCGTTGCCGACGAATTGTTACTTACCTACCGTCGTGACGTATCCTCAATAATTTTATATACCCGTCATACTTCAAGTTGCTTATGCGTTGGCTACACTCACTCCAGTCACATCGTTATCTATGCTCCTGGGGACTCACGCCCTTGCCGCCTTTAAGCAACGCGAATTATTTAGGGTATAGATAAACTTTTAAATTAAGCGTAATGCACACCTGCAGAATACTAAAGCGCGTTCATTTTAATATTTTTTGATCTTAATCCGCCATATTTAATCAGGGTAAATTATCGTCATACCCGCAGCGTGTGGACAGCCCGGGGAGGCTTTGCGCCCCCGGACTCCACTGCGGCTACCGCGTCCCCACATACCGTCATTCAGGCGGAATCAGGGCAGCAAACGCGGAATTAGCGGCCCTCGCCTGACCGCCAATAAAGCCGATAACGCAACTGAACAGGCTAACCTGACCAACATTCAGTCCGGTTCGCCAGTTTTATCTCCGACTGCATTACGCCAGCGGCTTCTCTCCATTGAGATCCTGATCGACCGCAAAACAGGCCACCAGTTGACCATTATAATCCTTCAACTGCGGCTGTAGTTGGGTACATGGGCCGAAACGGCGGCGACAGCGGGCGTTAAACGCACAGCCCGGCGGCGGGCTCAGCGGGCTCGGCAGTTCGCCAGTCAGCTTAATACGCTCACGGCGATCATCCGGGTTCAGGCGCGGTGTCGCCGACAATAGCGCCTGAGTATACGGATGCTGCGGATTATTAAAGATTTGATCCTTCGACCCTTTCTCCACGCAGCGGCCTAAATACATCACCATCACTTCATCAGCGATGTGCTCCACGACCGACAGGTCGTGGGAGATAAAGACGTAAGACAGCCCCAGTTCCTGCTGCAAATCCATCATCAGATTCAGCACCTGCGCACGTACCGACACATCCAGTGCGGAAACCGGCTCATCGGCAATCACCACGTCCGGGTCCAGCATCAGACCGCGGGCGATAGCGATACGCTGACGCTGCCCGCCTGAGAACATATGCGGATAACGGTCATAATGTTCCGTTTTCAGGCCCACCTTCGCCATCATCGCCAGTGCTTTCTCACGGCGCTGCGCCTGGCTCAGCGACGTATTGATCCGCAGCGGTTCTTCGAGAATCTGCCCGACCTTTTTTCGCGGATTCAACGAACCGTAGGGGTTCTGGAACACTATCTGGATTTTCTGCCGACGCAGTTTCTGCGCGTGCGGATCGCGCTTAAGCAGGTTCTGCCCCTGATAATAGAGCTCACCGCTGGTGGGGGTTTCAATCATCGTCAGCAGACGGCCAAGCGTTGACTTCCCACAGCCGGATTCACCGACAACCGCCAGCGTTTTACCCCGCTCAAGGGTGAACGAGACGCCATCCAGCGCTTTTACCAGACGTTCCTGCGAGAAAAGCCCCTTCTTCACAGGGTAGTGTTTTTTCAAATCGGTGGCCAGCAACAGCGGCTGTTGCGTGGTGGCCTCATGCATACTCATAGCCCCGGCCTCCCGGCATCATCAAGTGGGTAGTGGCATTTCGACTGGCGTCCGCCGTTAAGCAAGTTCAGTTCAGGTTCTTCACTACGACATTTGTCGGTCGCATAGGGGCAACGCGGGTTAAGCAGGCAGCCATTCGGGCGATCATATTTTCCCGGCACCACCCCCGGCAGCGAAGCGAGACGCGCTTTATCCTGAGCAAACTCCGGCAACGCCCGTAGCAGCGCCTGAGTGTACGGATGACGCGGCGCGCGGAAAATGTCTTTCGCATCGCCGGTTTCCACCACCTGACCGGCGTACATGACGATGATTTTGTGCGCCGCTTCCGCCACCAGCGCCAGATCGTGCGTAATCAGGATCAGCGCCATGTTCTCTTTCTGCTGCAGTTCCAGCAGTAGTTCGATGATCTGCGCCTGAATGGTGACATCCAGCGCCGTCGTGGGTTCATCGGCAATCAGCAGCTTTGGCCGACAGGCAATGGCCATCGCAATCATTACGCGCTGACTCATCCCGCCGGACAACTGGTGCGGATAGACATCAAGACGGGAAGCCGGATCGGGAATACCGACCAGCGTCAGCAGGTCAATTGCCCGCTGCCGACGGGTTTTCTTATTGCCGCCCTGATGCACCTTAATCGCTTCCATGATCTGGAAACCAACGGTGTAGCACGGATTCAGGCTGGTCATCGGGTCCTGGAAGATCATCGCTACTTCCGCCCCCACCAGGTTGCGACGCTCTTTCTCAGAGATGCGCTGCAAGTCCTGACCGTTAAACGCCAGTTTTTCCGCCATGACGCGACCCGGGAAATCAATCAGCCCCATAATCGCCAGCGAGCTGACCGATTTCCCAGAGCCGGACTCGCCGACAATCCCGATTACTTCCCCCTGATCGACACTGTAGCTCACGCGGTCTACGGCGCGGAACGGCGTCCCTTCGTCACCGAAGTGCACCGATAGTTTATTTACATTTAATAACGCCATCTCGAACCTCTTACTGCTTCAGTTTGGGATCGAGCGCGTCACGCAGACCGTCACCCATCAGGTTAAATGCCAGCACCGTCAGCAGGATCGCAATCCCCGGAAAGGTCACGACCCACCAGGCGCTCTGCGCGAACTGCAACACGTCGGAGAGCATGGTGCCCCACTCCGGCGTCGGCGGCTGCGCACCCATGCCAAGGAAGCCAAGAGCGGCCATATCGAGAATGGCGTTAGAGAAGCCCAGCGACGCCTGAACGATCAGCGGCGCAAGGCAGTTAGGAAGAATGTTGATGAACATCTGGCGCATCGCCCCCGCGCCCGCCACCCGCGACGCGGTCACGTAATCGCGGCTCACCTCCACCAGTACCGCCGCGCGCGTCAGACGCACGTAGTGCGGCAAGGCGACAAACGTCAGCGCCAGCGAAGCATTCACAATAGAGGGACCGAAGATGGCCACCAGCACCAGCGCCAGCAGCAGGCTCGGCAACGCCAGCATGATATCAACGATGCGCATGATGATGGCGTCAACGACGCCGCCGAAATAGCCGGCCACCAGGCCGAGCACCACGCCAAGAATCAGCGATAGCACCACGACCAGACAACCAACCAACAGAGACAGGCGCGCGCCGTACATCAGACGCGACAGGATATCGCGGCCAACATCATCGGTGCCGAGCAGATGCGACATACTGCCACCGTCCTGCCAGAACGGCGGCGCCAGCAATGTATCGCGGAACTGATCCGCCGGGTTATAGGGCGCAATGACGTTGGCAAACACGGCAATAATGATCATCGCCATGACGTAGACCAGCCCAATGACGGCGCCTTTGTTGCGTTTAAAATAGTGCCAGAACTCCTGCAGAGGGGTCATCGGCACCGGTGCGGCGACAATTTTATTTTCAGTAACGTGTGACATGATGGCCCCTTACTTCTTATGCCGGATACGCGGGTTCACCACGCCATACAACAGATCGACCAGCAGGTTGACGAGAATAATCATCGTTGCCACCAGCAGTACCCCGCCCTGCACCACCGGATAGTCGCGGCGCTGCAGCGCGTCAATCAGCCAGCGACCGAGTCCCGGCCAGGAGAAGATCGTTTCTGTCAGGATAGCCCCCGCCAGCAGCGTACCAACCTGCAACCCAATCACCGTAACCACCGGCAACATTGCGTTACGTAGCGCATGAACGACAATCACCCGCATACGCGTCAGACCTTTCGCACGCGCGGTGCGGATATAATCCTCACCCAACACTTCCAGCATTGATGAACGGGTCATTCGTACAATCACCGCCAGCGGGATAGTGCCCAGCACCACCGCCGGCAGGATCATGTGCATCAGCGCATCGATAAAATCCCCCGGCTCCCCCCAAATCGCGGTATCAATCAGCATAAAGCCAGTTAGCGGCAGGGTATCGTCAAGGAAAACGGTATCGCTGATGCGCCCGGAGACCGGCGTCAGATTGAGCTGTACCGAAACCAGCATAATCAGCATCATGCCCCACCAGAAGATAGGCATGGAATAACCGGTCAGCGCGAGGCCGACTGAGGCGTGGTCGAAGATAGAACCGCGTTTGACCGCCGCCAACACGCCCACCGGGATCCCGACGATGACGGCGAAAATCATTGCGCAAATGCCCAGTTCCATCGTCGCCTTAAAGCGCGGAACGAACTCATCCCATACGGGAATACGGCTTTTCAGCGAGATGCCTAAATCACCGTGCATCACACCCCAAATATAGTGAACGTACTGTTGCCACAGCGGCTTATTAAGGCCCATTTCGGCCAGTAGCTGTGCGTGACGTTCAGGGGAAATACCACGTTCACCCGCCATAATCATCACCGGATCGCCGGGGATCATATGAACGAAGGCAAAAGTGAGAAGGGTAATACCGATAAATGTCGGGATGACAAGTCCCAAACGTCGGAGAATGAACTGCAACATAACCCGGATTCTCTTTAGTGACGGCCCGTCTGGTGACAGGACGTCTGTATTGCTCACAGATTTTATCCCACGCATACACCACTGCGGGGTAAAGCATTACGCCAGATGGCGCCGCGCCAGTCCGGCCTGTTACGGTAGGACCGGGTAAGCGCGGCGCCGCAGGCATGGGGTGTCAAAGCACCCCTGACTTTTAATTATTCAATAGAGACGTTATCGAAGTGGTGTTTACCCAGTGGATCAACCACATAGCCTTTGACCTCTTTACGTACAGGCTCATACACGGTGGAGTGAGCAATGATCAATGCCGGGGCCTGGTCATGCATCACCACCTGAGCCTGTTTGTACAGCTCAACGCGTTTGTTGTGGTCGTCGGTAGCGCGGGCCGGTTGAATCAGGTCTTCAAACGGCTTGTAGCACCAGCGGGAGTAGTTAGAACCGTCTTTTGCCGCAGCGCAGCTGAACAGGGTCGCGAAGAAGTTATCCGGGTCCCCATTGTCACCGGTCCAGCCCATCATCACGGTCTGATGCTCGCCCGCTTTCGCGCGTTTCAGGTATTCGCCCCACTCGTAGGTGACGATCTTAGCTTTGACGCCAACTTTTGCCCAGTCAGCCTGAATCATCTCAGCCATACGGCGTGCGTTCGGGTTGTACGGACGCTGCACCGGCATCGCCCACAGGTCAATACTGAAGCCTTTTTCCAGGCCCGCTTCTTTCAGCAGCGCTTTCGCTTTCTCTGGATCGTAGGTGTAGTCTTTAACATCGTTGTTATAGCCCCACATGGTCGGCGGGATCAGGTTCTTCGCAGCCTGGCCCGCGCCCTGGTAAACGGCTTTGATAATCGCTTCTTTATTGACGGCATAGGTCAGCGCCTGACGAACCCTCACATCATCCAGCGGTTTCTTCTCAGTATTGAAAGAGAGATAGCCTACGTTCAGGCCAGGCTGTTCCATCAAGGTGATGTTTTTGTCTTCTTTCATGCGCGCAATATCTGCCGGGTTCGGATACGGCATGATCTGGCATTCATTTTTTTGCAGCTTAGCGTAGCGCACGGAAGCATCAGGGGTAATTGAGAAGACCAGACGGTCAATCTTCGGCTTAGTACCCCAGTAGCCTGGGAAAGCTTTGTAGAGAATACGGGAGTCTTTCTGGTACTGCACCAGCTGGAATGGGCCAGTCCCGATGGGGTTCAGGTCCACTTTTTCCGGCGTACCGGCTTTCAGCATGTTATCGGCGTACTCTTTCGACAGAATCGAGGCGAAGTCCATGGCGAGGTCAGCGAGGAACGGTGACTCCGGGCGGGTCAGTACGAACTGGACGGTATAATCGTCCACTTTCTTCACTTCGCTAATCAGGTCCGGTAAGCCCATCCCTTCGAAGTATTCATAGCTGCCGCCAGACACCTGATGATATGGATTTTTTGGGTTTTTTTGTCTGTCGAATGAGAAGACAATGTCGTCGGCGTTCATCGTGCGGGTCGGTTTAAAATCCTTACTGCTCTGCCACTTCACACCTTTACGCAAATGGAAAGTATAGGTTTTGCCATCTGCGCTAACGTCCCACTTCTCCGCCAGGCCAGGAATAACTTCCGTCGTACCGGTTTTAAACTCGACCAGTCGATTATAAATCGGCACTGAACTGGCATCATAGGTGGTACCTGAGGTAAATAGCTGTGGGTTAAAGCCTTCCGGCGAACCTTCAGAACAATAAACCAGGGTTTTCGCTTGTACGCTTGCGGCAACGGTCATGGCCACCAGGCTGAGACCAAGCTTCAGCATCCCTGATTTTTTCAAGGAAATACTCATTATTCTGCTCCAAATGTGATGTTGTTTGCATATATCCGCCAGACCTTTATTTATTTTTATTCGTCATATTTCTGACTGCGGAGCGTCAAATCTGGCGCCGTCCCGCAACGAGAACGATGAGAATATACCCGGTCCAGTCGGTGGTGCCCGAAGGCGTTGAGAGAGATGGGGATTCCTTTCACAAAAACGACTGAGTTGCAGTACGGATTCTCCATGAAATGCCCCTCATGCCCTACAATCTGTCAACAGAATGGGGAAACGTCAATACATCCAACATGGTTTTATATCCGGGGTGAGAATCAGCAGACAAAGATTAAAAAAAGTTCATAGCGTCATTCCCAGCAGAGAAATTTGTGCTATCAGCATAAACCCAGAATAAATACCTTTATATTTTTCTACAGGCAGTGATAAGCAATTATGGAAAATGGTAAAAATTTCTTGCGATGTGACCAATATGTGAGCGATAAATAGCGTGAACGTTAAAACGCACAGCGGAAAATGCTGAAGTTATCCATAAGCTTCGCGAAAAAAGATCGGTATATATATAAAAAAATACAATGGAAGATGTCACAAAATCGTGAGCAAATGGCAAAAAGCCGTCGTCGATGGGGTTTTGAGACATTTGCTCCCTTTCTCTGCCTGGCATCCTCTGGAAGTAGCGCGATATGCCTGCTCGGGAGAGGCTCCAGACGGAGTGAAGCATTTACGCCACGCCCCAGGAATTGACTCCCCGGGCACCGTTTTCCGGATTTGCACGGCGACGGACGCAAAAAAGCCTGCTCGTTGAGCAGGCTTTTCGAATCTGGTCGCTGATAGAGGATAACTCGCCACTGTGTGGCTCGCCCTGCGGGCCGTTGCTGACGCAACGTTCTCTCGCTTCGCTCGGGTCGAACCTCCTGCCCCCGGAGGTTCTCATCCTCGTTGACTACAGATGCAAAAAAGCCTGCTCGTTGAGCAGGCTTTTCGAATCTGGTCGGTGATAGAGGATAACTCGCCACTGCGTGGCTCGCCCTGCGGGCCGTTGCTGGCGCAACGTTCTCTCGCTTCGCTCGGGTCGAACCTCCTGCCCCCGGAGGTTCTCATCCTCGTTGACTACAGATGCAAAAAAGCCTGCTCGTTGAGCAGGCTTTTCGAATCTGGTCGGTGATAGAGGATTCGAACCTCCGACCCCTTCGTCCCGAACGAAGTGCGCTACCAGGCTGCGCCAATCACCGAATGCGGGCGCATCTTACTGCTGAGATACACAACCGTCAATGCCTTATTATGAAAAAGTCACTCAAGCGGCGAGAAACTCGCCACTCGGCTACTGCGTCTTCTCTTCCACGCCGGGAACGTGGCACCAGTTGTTATATTGATTAATCCCGCCATCCGGCGAAGTATAGCCAAGACAACCCATAATGGTGTCATACAGTTCCACATGACGACGCGGCACCTTCATCGCCGCCTGCTGCTTCAGACGCGCAAAAGAGGCTGCATGATCAGGCGATTGCAGATACTTATCCGACATCCACACCAGCATCGGGACGCGAAACTGCTCAGGCGGCGCCATTTTACGCGGCGTACCGTGCAGATGCTCACGCTCGTTAATTGATTCACCGTGGTCAGCCGCATAGAAGACAATCGCTTTCTTATCCCGCAACTGGTCCAGTACGCTAACGATAAAGTGATCCACATAGGTCACGCTGTTATCGTACGAGTTGATCAGTTCTTCTTTTGAACAGGTGTTATCGAGGCCGACGCACTCCGGCTGCCATCGGGCAAAACTACGCGGATAGCGTTGGGTATAGTTAAAGTGTGACCCCTTGGTATGCAGAATAATCAGGTGTTTACCCCCTGAGTTATTCACCAGACCACGCTGCAGTTCGTCCACCAGCAGCATATCGTCAACGCTCTTGCCGCGGTTGCGCGGCTCGGCGCCAATCTGCTCTCGATAAGCAATATTGTTAGCCATCGTATTGCTGTAGAACCACATCTCACTCTGCATGGCGTACAGATCGCCGGTAAAACCGAGCTGATGCAGAACGGCGAAAACGTTCTGTTCTTTCAGCGTCCGCTGTGGGTTATCCTCCGCTCCGCCCTGGCGCACAAACATGCAGCGCAGCGACAGCTTTGTCGCGGTATCGCAGGAGTATCCGCGGAAGGCGACCAGGTTTTTCTCCTGCGCCAGCGCAGGCGTGGTGTCCCGGCTATAGCCCAGAATACCCATATGATCCCAGCGGGTCGTTTCGCCAATGATAAACACCATATAAGTGTCATCAAGCCCCTCAGGCGCGATGTAGGTGAATTTCTTCGCCGGGTTAATCAGGGATTGATTATCAGAAGATTCATCAACCTGCGCCCATGCATATAGCCCCAGCGCGGAAAGCCAGTTAGACGGCAAATAGGAGTTAGCCACCACTCCGCCATAACTTGGCAAATCCACTTCTGAACTACGCTCTACATTTTTTTGCCGGACATCCAGCAGGCGAATAGGCCCCCAGACCATCAGGCCGGCCAGTATCACAATAGCGACATTTTTCGCCCGCTGGCCCGGAGTGCGGATTTGCCGCAATAGCGTATAGCGGCAGCGGTTGTTCCAGATAAGCAGCAGAGGCAGCGCGCTCATCAGCACCAGCCAGAGAATCAGATGCCAGCCAATCACCTCTTTGGACAAGTCGACATCCGTGGTCATCACGGACGCAATAATGCCGTAGCCAATAACAACATTGAGGAAGGTCATGTAATAGCTGGCAGCCGCAGAGAATATAACCACGATCGTCGCGAGGATGCGCCATACCCGGCGTCCGAATAGCGACAAAATACGCAGCAGAAAAAAGGTAACCAGCACAGTCGCGATCAGTTCAACTGCACCTGAGATGCCTTTCCAGAAGGTAAATTCCTGAACATATCCCCCGAAGCGACGAAAAAATACGGCGGCATTCATAAACCAGCCGATGTACAGCGCGAGCCAGAAACTCAGCTTCTGCTGCGTCATCGTTTTAATGTATTTCATGCAAGCAAACCTGAAAAATGAAGAAATAAAACCTGCTGACTTAACCGAGATAAGTCAGCAGGTTAATAAAGCGCGTTTGTACCCATCTTACTTCAAGCGGCCTCTTTGTTGGCTGCCAGCAATAACCCGACCAATACCCGGCCTCGTCCTGACAGGCGCTCACCTGCCAGAGCACACCCGGAGACGCCTAGGTTGCCGCATCGATGAAACTTGAATGATGTTGTGTATCGTCTGTGATAAGAAACGTCGACAAAGCGCGCTAAGTAGACCACAGCGGAAGGGAAAAGTATCAGGGAGGAATGTGATCCAACCAAACATTTACAAAACATTTGGTTGGATAGACTCGGTTAGATTAGGTAATGAATTCACGCTCCCGCCAGGGGAGATGCGGTTCAGGCATGGGCCTGATGGTAAATTTCACTTTTCGGCTGACGAATGGTGGTCGACAGCGCCAGAGAAAGAATCAGCAGCGCAAAGATAACGCAGAAGGTCACGTAGAAACCGCCAAACAGTGAGGCAATCAGCGAGCCGCAAATGCTGCCGATACCAAAGCCGAGATAAATCACGCCGTAGTTTTTCGCCAGATTATTAAGACCAAAGAATTCGCTGACCAGCGACGGGAAGACGGTAATCGTTCCGCCGAAGTTAAACGCGACACAGGCAATCGCTGCGAAGAAGGTGGCTGCATTCAGCGGCGCGAACAGCAGCGCCGCCATACCGATAAGCGACACAACCTGGCCGATAGTAATGACCCGGATACGCGACATTTTATCGGACAGGATACCCAGCACCAGACGGCCGCTAAGGTTCGCGATGGAAATCACCGTAACCGCGTTTGCCGCCGTCGCCACATCAAGGTGCACCATCCCCTGGGCAATATCTTTCGCGACGCCAATAACGTACAGGCCGCTCATACAGGCAGTCAGGAACATGACCGCCAGCATCCAGTACTGCGGTTTACGCATTGATTCAGCGAGGGTAAAGTCGTTTTCAACCACCCCATTGCTTGCCGTCACGGTATGATTCGGCGCATCTTTCATCAGCGTTGCGCCAAACACAATCATCACCAGCACGATAGCGCCCCAGATAATAAAGGTTTTCTCCAGGCCGACCGTCGCCAGCAGATGGGAATCTATAAATTTAAAACCAAGGCTGCCAAGGCCATACGCGCCGATGGAAAAAGCCGAAATCAACCCCTTACGTTCCGGGAACCATTTTACGCAGTTCGACAGCGTCAGCAGATAACCGGCACCGTCGGCAAGCCCCACCAGCACGCCCGCACTCAGCCACAGCATCAACAGGCTACTGGCATGGGCGGTGAGGAAGAACCCGAGCCCCAGCAGAATACCGGACGCCATAGTGACGCGCCTGACGCCGAAACGCTCCTGCAATTTACCGGCAACGGATGAGGAAAGCGCCAGACCGAGGCTTAACAGACCAAATGAAAAAGCTACCTGACTGACCGGTTCATTTAACCTGACGGAAAGCGAACTATTGAACAAACTCCATGTATAAACCGATCCCAACGCGAATTGGGTAATAATGGTGCCGATCAGCGTGAGCCAGCGGGTGTATTGACGGTTTGCAGCGTTCATAGCAGTTGTCCTGAATAATTAACTGCGGCCACAATAACGAAATCCCCTATAAGCCAGGGGGAAAAAGGCATGAACTGCCGCCTCCGGGGAATGAAATGCACTAAAGGCGGAATGAATGGCATTGAAAAACATCCATGCCTTCTTTACCTTCCAAAAAAGTTAGTGCTCACTATCATCATAACATGTGTCATCACTGTGATCACAAAGTAAAATAAACATATCAGATATGCTACAGATAGCCTCCATAATGCGCGTAGCCGCGCTATACGGTTAACGGCTTTTCACCATGCTTACGCTGGCAGTGAAGGCAAGTCAGAAGGCGATGCCTTTATTGCCAGACGCATTTATCTGCTGCACACGGGTAGCTTACTCGCGCGGTTGGTGATCGCTATCCCATGTATCGTGTTCCGGAGTATTACTTTTTCTGTCGATAGCGATATATTCCTGTTGTCAGGCATTGGCACTGATTACGCCCGACACCTGAATGGATACGTCGCCGGGCTCAGGCTCCCCGAAGATCATCACATTTCTTTATTATCACTATAGCGGCGTCCAAAAGAGTCCGGACAGCAAGATTGCGCTGTTTTCGAGGGGGGGGTGGACGAGCCCTGTTTTGGGAATAATCCCCCCGATATAACGATTTATCTGTATCCTGCAGAGGAAATGAACAGATAGGTTTTAAAAAAGGGAGAGGCACATGCAACGTTGCGGATGGGTCAGCCAGGATCCTTTATATATTGAGTACCACGATAGCGAGTGGGGCGTTGCTGAAAAGGACTCTCGTAAACTGTTTGAAATGATTTGCCTTGAGGGCCAGCAGGCCGGATTATCGTGGATCACCGTGCTGAAAAAACGTGAAAATTACCGCCGTGCTTTTCACCATTTTGATCCGGTTCGCGTCGCGTCCATGGGCGAAGAGGACATTGAACGTCTGGTTCTGGATAGCGGGATTATTCGCCACCGCGGTAAAATTCAGGCCATCATCGGCAACGCACGGGCCTTTCTGGCCATGGAGGAAAACGGCGAGCCTTTCGCTGATTTTGTCTGGTCCTTCGTCGACAATCATCCGCAGATCACGGCCGCCGCCACGCTTGCCGAAATTCCGGCAACTACCCCGGCTTCTGATGCGCTGTCAAAAGCGCTGAAAAAACGCGGATTTAAGTTCGTCGGCTCAACTATCTGCTACTCCTTTATACAGGCCTGCGGCCTGGTCAACGACCATGTTACCGGCTGCTTCTGTCACCCCGGAGGTCAGGATGATCCGCTACCGGGACAGTAACGAAGGCGACTCGCTGCTCGCGCTTTGGCTGAAAAGTACAATTCACGCACATCCATTTATTGATGAGCGCTACTGGCATGACAGCATCGCTGTGGTTCGCGATGTTTATCTGCCCACCGCCTGTACCTGGGTATGGGAACAGAACGGCGAACTGAAGGGCTTTATCAGCGTGATGGAGTCACGCTTTATCGGCGCGCTGTTCGTCGCGCCGGATGCCATCAGGCAGGGGATCGGCAGCGCGCTCATCAACGAAGTCAAAAAGCACTACGCCTGGCTCAGCCTGGAGGTGTACCAGAAAAACGTCCGGGCGGTAAATTTCTACCATGCGCAGGGCTTTCGCATTGAAGACTGCGCATGGCAGGATGAAACCCAGCATCCAACCTGGATTATGCACTGGTCGGCGGATCAAACGCCGTCAGCGTAAGCTCAGGCCCGGTATATTTCTCCAGCCACGCTAACGCCGTATTTCCGGCGCAACCATTACCGAGCCGCGATGTCGGGATATCTTTGGTCAGCACGTTCACCGCGCCGTTTTTACAGATACCTGACTGAGCATCGAGATCGGGCCACGCGCCTTCATGCAGACAGATAACCCCGGGACGGATACCGTCGGTCACCACTGCACCAGCCAGCACCTGACCGCGTGAATTCCACACCCGCACCAGATCGCCATCGGCGATATTACGCGCGCTCGCATCCTGCGAATGGATGATTAACGGTTCGCGATCCGCCACTGCGTACTGCGCGCGCAGCGACGTAGGGTTAAGCTGACTATGAAGACGATGAGCCGGATGCGCTGAAAGCAGTTGCAGTTGCCCCTCCTGCGCATTGCCATGCCACTCATCCGGCTCCAGCCACATCGGATGCGGCGGACAGTCCGGATAAGCAAAGCTGGCGATGGTCGGCGAATGAATTTCAATTTTACCGCTGGCGGTTTTCAACGGGTTCGCCTGTGGATCGTCGCGAAAGGCAGCGAAGCGGACGAAACGCGCGTTTTCCGGGTTTTCCGGCATTTCAATCAGCTTATTCGCCTGCCAGAACTGCGCGAATGGCGGCAGCGTCACCTGCTGAGCGGCCCCCCGCTGGGTGGCAATCTGGTAGAACGTCTCCAGCCACTGCAGATCGTTTTTACCTTCCGTAAAGCGCTCCCGACCACCCGTTTCCCAGCGTTCGCTGAGGTCAGCAAAAACATCAAAATCATCGCGCGCTTCATCGCGCGGCGCCACCACGCGCTTCATCGGTACCAGATGCTGGTTGCTGTAATCGCCGGTCATGGTCATATCATTGCGTTCAAACGAGGTGGTCGCGGGCAACACGATGTCGGCATGGCGCGCCGCCGCAGTCCAGAAGCATTCGGAAATAACGATAAGCTCCGGCTTCTGCCAGGCGCGGATCAGCCGGTTGGTGTCCTGATGATGGGTAAAGTTGGCACCGCCCGCCCACCAGATAAAGCGGATATCGGGGAAATGCCGTTCCATACCGTTATGCTGATAAGCCGCGCCGGGGTTTTCCAGCGCTTCAACGATGCGTGCTACCGGAATTTTTTCTACCGCATCGGTGCCTCCCGCCACGCAGCCCTGCATGGAAGCCAGCACCGCCGCACGGCGCGTCGGGTTGCCGCCGTTAGCAAAATGGTAGGAAAGGCCAAAACCCCCGCCCTTAGTGCCTATCTGACCTAGCATCGCGGCAAGGGTCACCAGCATCCAGTGTTTCTGCTCGCCGAACTGCTGGCGCTGCATACCCCAACCGGACATCAACATTGTCGTATTTTCGTGGAATAGTTGTGCCAGTTCGCGGATTTTATCCGCATTTACCCCGCAGATTTCCGCAGCCCATTCTGCGGTTTTTGGCGTGCCGTCGCTTTCTCCTTTGAGATAGCGGGCAAAAATCCCGTAGCCACTGGTACAGCGAGCCAGGAATTCATCGTCCTGCCAGCCGTTTTCCACCAGCGTATGGGCGATGCCGAGCATTAAGGCCACGTCAGTGCCCATATGCGGAGCGATCCACTCTGCCGCATCGCCAAAGAATGCCATGGTTTCCGATCGCATCGGATCGATGCAGATCACGCGCTTTCCGCTCTGACGCAGACGATCAAACCACGGGATCCCCTGCTCATCGGACGCATTCCAGGCGATTTTCAGCGTGTTTAGCGGATTCGCGCTCCACAACACCACTACATCGCTATGTTCCAGCACCAACGGCCAGCTGGTCTGCTGCTGGTAGACCTCATTGCCACCCACCACATACGGCATAATCGCCTGCGCCGCGCCGGTGGAATAATCGCCCAGATGCCCGGTATATCCGCCCGCCAGGCTCATATAGCGCTGGAGCAGCGTCGCCGCTTTATGCAATACGCCGTTGGAACGCCAACCGTAGGACCCCGCGAAGATCGACGACGGGCCATAACTGTCACGAATACGCCGATGCTGAACATTAATCAGGTCCATTGCCTGCGCCCAGCTCACCCGCACGAACGCATCCTGGCCGCGCACGCCCTGCGGGCTATCCGGCGAGGCAAGAAATCCCTTACGTACCATCGGATAGCGTACGCGCGTTTTACTGTGTACCTGATCGCGCACTGCGGTTTGCAGGGAGTTAGTGAAAGGCGTATCAATCGCGCCACGGGATGAGATGACGTTTTCACCATCCGTTTCGACCAGCATTGGCCCCCAGTGGGCGGCGGTCAGGATGGTTTTGGTGGCAGATGAAATTGACAAAGCAGGCTCCTGGTCAGCGATAGCAGGTGTGGTGACGGCCTGTTATTAAGCCGTTCAATAGTATTTACAAATTGAGATGCGCTCTGCGGAATTTTCTCCGTCTTCGGACAACATAATCAACTGTCGTGGTTGCTGTGGCAAAGAATAAAAATAATTAAGGAAAGAAGCGAACGCATAATGGCGGGTTTCAGCACAATGCCGGACGCCAGGGGAATGGGCGAAACGTCCTCCTGGCCATTCACTCGCAGCGGAGATGACAAGCACCTTTCATATTAACCGTGAACGGTACAGGCCACTGAACAGAACCAGGCAAAATGCTTGATATAGCGGATTTTCGCGCTAAGGTGTGTGCAGATTTCAGCAAAGGAAGCCACCATGGCGAAAGCGGCGCGAGCAACCATTAGCGATGTGGCGAAAGCCGCAAAAACCGGCAAAACCAGCATTTCACGCTATCTGAACGGCGAAAAACATCTGCTTTCCGACGATCTGCTGGGGCGGATTGAAAAAGCCATCGCCGAGCTTGATTATCGCCCCAGCCTGATGGCCCGCGGCCTGAAGCATGGCCGTACCCGGCTGATTGGCCTGATTATCGCCGATATCACCAACCCCTACTCCGTCAATGTGCTCAGCGGCATCGAGGCCGCCTGCCGTGATAAAGGCTTCACGCTGCTGGTGTGTAATACCAACAACGAAGTGGACCAGGAGCTTCACTATCTCGACCTCCTGCGCAGCTATCAGGTGGAAGGGATTGTGGTCAACGCGGTGGGAATGCGCGAAGACGGGCTTAACCGCCTGCAGCAGTCGGCGCTGCCGATGGTGCTTATCGACCGCAAAATTCCTGAATTCGCCTGCGATGTCGTCGGTCTCGATAACACCCAGGCCGCGACCACCGCCACCGAACATCTGGTGGAAAAAGGCTTTGAAGCATTGTTGTTCCTCAGCGAGCCGCTCGGCTCGGTCAATACCCGCCGCGAGCGCCTGAACGCCTTTCATCAGACGCTCCGCCACCATGCCGATATTGTCGCGGAAAACGCCGAAGTACCGCTGAACGATAGCGCGATGCTGGATGACGTCCTGCGTCATTTCCACTCCCACCATCGTGGGATGCGTAAAGCGGTGATTTCCGCTAATGGGGCGCTGACCCTGCAGGTCGCGCGCGCCCTGAAGCGCGTTGGCCTGATTTGGGGCAGCGATATCGGGCTGCTGGGTTTCGATGAGCTGGAGTGGGCCGAGCTGGCGGGCGTGGGGATTACGACACTTAAGCAACCCACCTGGCAGATTGGTTTCGCCGCTATCGAGCAGGTCGTGCGGCGGATTAACGGCAGTAACGACCCGGTCTGTGAACGGGTGTTTTCCGGTGAACTCATCGTCAGGGGCTCCACCTCCCGCTAACGATCCTTCGTGATGGCGATCATAAATTAGACATACTGACCTTTTCTTTGGAACCGGTACCATCTAGCGTAATAAATAACGCATCAGATAACCGCCGGGAGTTTATGGAATGGCCAGGAAAATTATTGTCGTTACCGCCGCTTACGGTAATGACCATGTTAAAGCGCTCGGCGGGCAGTCCGCCGTGCTGCCGTTTATCGCCGCTGCCGGCGCGGACGGCGTGGAAATTCGCCGCGAACTGTTCAGCGCCGATGAACTGAACCACCTGCCGTCGCTGGCCGCAGACATTGAGCGCCGTGGTCTGCTGGCTTGCTACTCAGCGCCGGAAGCCCTGTTTGCCCGCGATGGCGCGCTCAATCCGCAACTTCCCTCTCTCCTGCTGGAAGCGCAAACCCTTAATGCGCTGTGGCTGAAACTCTCGCTGGGCAACTTTAACCACCACAAGGAACTGGAAGCGCTGCGGGATATTCTGCGCGAAAGCGGGATGACGCTGGTGGTTGAGAACGATCAGACTGATTGCGGCCAGTTAGCGCCAATGCAACGCTTCAAAGCCGCCTGCCGGGTTAATCAGCTGCCCATCACCCTGACCTTTGATATGGGCAACTGGTTGTGGGTCGGCGACTCGCCGGAAGAAGCCGCCCGCCATCTGGCGCCCGCCGTCAGCTATATCCACGTCAAAGCGGCTGAGCCGCATCATTCGCACTTTCGTGCCGTGCCGCCGGACGAAGCTGCCGACCGCTGGCTGACACTGCTCGACAACCTGCCCGCCGATGCCCCCCGCGGGATTGAATTTCCGCTGACCGGGCAGGACCTGACGGCCGTGACCCGCCGCTATGTCAACCTGTTACGCAAGGATTAAGTTATGCAAAAAACGTTGGATGTCATCACGATAGGCGAAGCTATGGCGATGTTTGTCGCCAGCGAAACCGGTGAACTGGCTGACGCTGAGCACTTTATGAAACGCGTTGCGGGGGCCGAACTGAACGTCGCCACCGGCCTTGCCCGTCTGGGTTTTCGCGTCGGCTGGGTAAGCCGCGTCGGCGAGGATAGCTTTGGCCGCTTCATCCTCAACACGCTGGCGAAAGAGGGAATCGACGCTGACGGGGTTAGCCTGGATCGCCGCTACGCTACCGGCTTTCAGTTGAAATCTAAAGTCGATAATGGAACCGATCCCATTGTGGAATATTTCCGTAAAGGCTCCGCCGCCAGCCATCTGTCGCCGGACGACTTTAACGAAGCGTACTTCGCCAGCGCCCGTCATCTGCACTTAAGCGGCGTCGCCGCCGCGCTGTCAGACAGCTCGTACGCGCTGCTGGAGCATGCTGCTCGTGCCATGAAAGGCCAGGGGAAAACCCTCTCATTCGACCCGAATCTGCGTCCGACGCTATGGAAAAGTACCGCCGAAATGGTCGGGCAACTCAACCGCCTCGCTTTTCAGGCCGACTGGGTGCTGCCTGGTTTGAAAGAAGGGATGATTCTGACCGGTCAGCAGACGCCCGAAGCCATCGCCGATTTCTACCTAACCCGCGGCGTACGCACGGTGGTGATCAAGACCGGTTCCGATGGCGCCTGGTATAAAACCGCTGACGGCGACCAGGGGGCGGTAGCGGCGATAAAAGTCGATAACGTCGTGGATACCGTCGGCGCAGGCGATGGTTTTGCCGTCGGCGTGATTAGCGCCCTGCTGGAAGGCAAGTCGCTGCAGCAGGCGGTACTGCGCGGCAACAAAATCGGTTCATTGGCCATTCAGGTCCAGGGCGATAGCGAAGGGTTGCCCACGCGCGAGGCGCTGGGCGAGTAAGCAACGCCCACGCAATGTACGGCCGTCCTGTACCCTACATGCAGCGCGGCGTAACCGATCTTTTCTAATGATAAATGTCACCTCACTCACAGAGGCAATCCTATGAATAGCTCGACAAATGCAACAAAACGCTGGTGGTATATCATGCCTATCGTGTTTATCACCTATAGCCTGGCATACCTCGACCGCGCTAACTTCAGTTTCGCTTCAGCAGCCGGTATTACTGAAGATTTGGGCATCACCAAAGGTATCTCTTCCCTGCTGGGGGCGCTATTTTTCCTCGGCTACTTCTTTTTTCAGATCCCCGGCGCGATTTATGCCGAACGCCGCAGCGTACGCAAACTGATTTTTATCTGCCTGATTCTGTGGGGCGCCTGCGCCTCGCTGACCGGGATGGTGCACAATATCCCGGCGCTGGCGGCAATCCGCTTTATTCTTGGCGTCGTAGAGGCGGCGGTAATGCCCGCGATGCTGATTTATATCAGCAACTGGTTTACCAAATCCGAACGTTCTCGCGCCAATACGTTCCTGATCCTCGGCAATCCGGTAACGGTGCTGTGGATGTCGGTTGTGTCCGGTTACCTGATTCAGTCTTTCGGCTGGCGGGAAATGTTCATCTTTGAAGGTGTACCGGCGATTATCTGGGCATGCTGCTGGTGGGTACTGGTGAAGGATAAACCGTCCCAGGTCAACTGGCTGGCGGAAAGCGAAAAAGCCGCGCTGCAGGAACAACTGGAACGTGAACAACAGGGCATCAAACCGATACGCAACTACGGTGAAGCTTTCCGCTCGCGTAACGTTGTGCTGCTGTGTATGCAGTATTTTGCCTGGAGCATCGGGGTTTACGGTTTCGTCCTGTGGCTACCGTCGATTATCCGCAGCGGCGGCGAGAATATGGGGATGGTTGAGGTCGGCTGGCTCTCTTCGGTTCCTTATCTGGCGGCGACCATCGCCATGATCGTGGTGTCATGGGCCTCCGATAAGATGCAGAATCGCAAGCTGTTTGTCTGGCCGCTACTGCTGATTGGCGGGCTGGCGTTTATCGGCTCCTGGGCCGTCGGCGCCCACCATTTCTGGGTTTCCTATTCGTTACTGGTGATTGCCGGTGCGGCGATGTACGCCCCATACGGGCCTTTCTTCGCCATCATCCCTGAAATGCTGCCGCGTAACGTTGCCGGGGGTGCGATGGCGCTGATCAACAGCATGGGCGCCCTGGGGTCTTTCTTCGGTTCCTGGTTTGTGGGCTATCTGAATGGCACTACCGGTAGCCCGTCCGCATCGTACATTTTTATGGGAGTGGCGCTTTTCGCTTCGGTATGGCTTACTCTGATTGTTAAGCCTGCTAATAATCAAAAAATTCCGCTTGGCGCACGTCACGCCTGAAACCTTCACATAATGGAGATCCGCATGAAGCCGTCAGTTATTCTCTACAAAACGCTTCCCGACGACCTACAACAGCGTCTGGAACAACACTTTACCGTGACTCAGGTGAAAAACCTGAATCCGGAGACCGTTTCACAACATGCCGCCGCCTTTGCTGAAGCGGTGGGTCTGCTGGGCGCCAGCGAAAAAGTCGATACCGCGTTACTGGAGAACATGCCGAAGCTTCGTGCAACCTCAACCATCTCCGTCGGCTATGACAACTTCGACGTTGATGCCCTGAATGCACGTAAAATATTACTGATGCACACCCCGACGGTGTTGACCGAAACCGTGGCCGATACCGTGATGGCGCTGATTTTAAGTACCGCGCGTCGGGTGGTTGAAGTCGCCGACCGCGTAAAAGCCGGGGAGTGGACGAAAAGCATTGGCCCGGACTGGTTTGGTAACGATGTGCATCATAAAACCCTGGGCATCGTCGGCATGGGGCGTATCGGGATGGCACTCGCCCAGCGCGCGCATGCGGGTTTCGGCATGCCGATTCTCTACAACGCTCGTCGCCAGCACCCGCAGGCGGAAGAGCGGTTTAATGCCCGCTATTGCGATCTCGATACGTTGTTGCAGGAAGCCGATTTTGTCTGCCTGATCCTGCCGCTGACTGACGAGACGTATCACCTGTTTGGCAAAGCGCAGTTCGCCAGGATGAAGTCCTCCGCCATCTTTATTAACGCCGGTCGTGGCGCCGTGGTTGACGAGAAATCGCTGATTGCCGCCCTACAGGAAGGGAAAATTTATGCTGCCGGACTGGACGTGTTCGAACAAGAACCGCTGGCGAAAGATTCTCCGCTGCTAAGTCTGCCAAACGTCGTTGCGTTGCCGCATATAGGCTCCGCAACCCACGAGACTCGTTACAATATGGCGGCCTGCGCGGTGGATAATCTGATTGATGCCCTGAACGGCAAAGTCGAGAAGAACTGCGTTAATCCGCACGTGAAGTGAGAAACAGCAATCCCGGATAAAGCAGACGCCTTACCCGGGAGATCTGACCACTTAGCGCGTCGCGTTCACCGCCGCGGTCCACGCCTGATTAAAAGCCTGGTGCTGCGCGGGCAAGGGCCCGACCAGCGTATTATACTGGCTGGCCTGCTGTGAAGTCGGGAACTGAATGCCGTTGGCGACGAAGCTGACCTGCGTCCCCTGTTGGGCAATAAAATCACCGACCTGCACCAGTTGCCGGGTGAAGACCTGCGCCACCGGGATCAGCGGCTGCAGCGCATTCGCTGGCGTCGTCACGACTTTATTATAAACCTGGTCGAAGACCGGCTTCAGATCGTCGCTCTGTTTCAGCGCGCCGTGAGCGGCATCGGCCTGCATTTTTGCGTTTTCCAGTTGCTGGCTCAGAACGCCCAGCGCGCCGTTTGCCTGACGCAGCGGTTCGCGTTGAGTCACATAATCCTGCGGCACGCGAATCGCATTCACGCTATCCACCACCGGACGCAACCCCGCATCCATCGCCTGACTCACCTGCTGTGAATAACCGTAAATCACCGCGTAATCGGAAACGAAAGGTCCGAACTGTTTTTTCTGATCGGCGGTCAGCGTCGGCAGACGTTCGCCGCTACGCATTGCCGTATTTTGCAGGAAGTCGATGAACGCTTTGCGCTGATCGCCTTCTTTATCGAAACACCCACTCAGGCTAACCACCATTAACAGGGCTGCAATAGCCGCAAACCAGCGAGAGCAGGACTTTCCTGTCGCCATTTTTTTACTCCTTTCAGCCAAAAAAAGCGCAAACAGGCACACACGTGCCAGCCGCTGACAAGGATAGTCCAGGTCAGCCTTACAGGATACCTTTTCCTGACAATCTTCCCCCTTAAAAAGCAGGTATTCGGCCTTTGCGCCCCCACGACTATCGTCTGTTAAGTACATCACAATTACGGCTAGCGCTTAATGCTCGACAGAATTATTTAATTCACTGATTTTATTTGATTTACTAACCCTTCCCTTCTGACGGTTCGCGAAAACGGACGATAATCGCACGCTTACCGGCTGACCTGCATTGCCTGAAACAGAGTTCGATGATTTTATTAAATGAGGCGATTAACGACACTTCGTTCGATAATCGCACAGACAATATCAATGACCGCGAGGGTGATAACAATAATCTATCTCTGTCCCCCGCTCAGCCTGCCAGGAATGCCGTATGAAGAAGACAACCATCGATATTCAGGCTTTTATCAATGAACATCCCTTCACGAAATACCAGTGGATGATTCTGGCCTTATGTTTTATCACCGTCGCGATGGACGGGTTCGATACCGCGATAATCGGCTTTATTGCCTCTGACCTTGTGCAGGAATGGGGGGTTGAAAAGTCGGCGTTGGGCCCGGTAATGAGCGCCGCCCTGGTGGGACTTGCCGTCGGTGCGCTGACCGCTGGCCCTCTCGCCGACCGCATCGGACGTAAGAAAGTGTTGATTATGTCGATCATGGTTTTCGGCGGCTTCAGCCTGCTGACCGCCTTTGCCACCAGCCTCAATCAGCTGACGCTGCTGCGTTTTCTTACCGGTTTAGGGCTGGGGGCCGCGATGCCAAACGCCGCGACGCTGATGAGTGAATACGCGCCTGAACGACGCCGTGCCCTGATGGTCAACCTGATGTTTGTCGGTTTTCCGATGGGCTCGTCGATGGGAGGTTTCCTCTCCGCCTGGATGATCCCCCACTACGGCTGGCAGAGCGTACTGGTGCTTGGCGGCGTGATGCCGCTGCTGCTGGCGGTTGCGCTGCTCTTTCTCCTGCCGGAATCAGCACGATATATGGTCGTTAAACAACAGCCTGCCCGGCGTATCGCCGCCGTTTTGCGCCGTATCGCGCCCGTTCCTGAGCAAGCCGAATTTGAGTTACGGGAAGCAGGACAGGTAAAAGAGAAATCGGCCATCGGGGTTATTTTCTCACCGCGCTATGCCATCGGTACCATAATGCTGTGCCTGACCTACTTTATGGGTCTGCTGATCTTTTATTTACTCACCAGTTGGCTCCCGCTGCTGATTCGCGAAACCGGCGCAACCATGAGCCAGGCCTCGATTATTACCGCGCTGTTCCCGCTGGGAGGCGGTATTGGCGTGCTTATCCTCGGCGCGTTGATGGATAAGATCAATCCGAACAAAGTGGTTGCCGTGGGCTGGCTGTTAACCGGAATATTCGTTTGCCTGGTTGGTTTCTCAACCCACAGCCTGCTGCTGATGGGGGTGATGGTCTTTATCGCCGGCAGCATTATGAACGGCGCGCAATCATCCATGCCTGCGCTGGCCGCCGGATTTTATCCCACACAGGGGCGCGCGACCGGTGTTGCCTGGATGTTGGGGATTGGACGCTTCGGCGGGATTCTTGGCGCGTTCAGCGGCGCTTTCTTGATGCAGGCCCAGCTCTCCTTCGAAACCATTTTCTCTCTGCTGGCGATCCCGGCCTTCTTGTCCGCCATTGCGCTGCTGGTGAAATACAAACTGGGTCAACAAAAGCCGCAGACGTTACCGCGTGAAGTTGATAAGCTGCAAAAAGCATAATCGGCAGGCCAGCGAGACAACGCTGGCCTTTATCCTTTTCTTCTTACCTATACGCTAAATAATTCGAGTTGCAGGACAAAACGGTTAACCGTTTTGAACGTCGCGAAGCGACGGCCCGCAGGCCGAGTTTGATGGATGAGACGCGTCACGCAAAAGCCAACACACCTGCAACTTGAAGTATGACCAGTTTATTTACAATAATTTTCTAACCTGGCTCATTTAGATACTAATCATCGCCTTACCTCACTCAGCCAGCCCGTAAAAAAATCGGCGGATACATAATGACCAGGATAAGCATTCTTTGCGTTTTTTTTCCGACTATTCTTAAGAGGCTCTACAAAATTCACCCTCCGCCGTATGATAGAGAGGAGTTCTCAATGGAATATAAAGATCCTGCGTTCGAACTACTAAGCAGCCTGGAACAAATTATTTTTAACGATCAGGCTCAGACCGTTTCCCTGACGCATAAGCCCGCTGTATTCAATGAATTTGAACAACTACGCAAAGGCACCGGCTTGAAAATAGATGATTTCGCCAATGCCATGGGCGTCAGCGTCGCGATGGTAAAAGAGTGGGAATCAAGACGCGTAAAACCCTCGATCACTGAACTCAAACTAATGCGCCTGATACAGGCAAATCCTCAGCTTTCAAGACAACTTATTGACTCATGATCTCAGGTAAAGTTTGTTACGGTTAGCGGTCCTGGAAAGGACCGTTTTTATATCGCCGAAAAAAAAGTTTGCTATCACCGCCTGAAAATGCGTTAATGCTCCCCGGTTTGATGTAAAGACCACAGAGCATTCGAATAGAGCAGTCCTTCAAAGGTTATCCGTTGATAGATACCCCGGTAGTGAACTTTCCCTTTATCGCTTCAAATCTGTAGTCCAGACCATAACGCCGAAAGGCTCATTTATTTTTCTTAAAGGTAATTCACTATGTCCGGTAAAATGACTGGTATCGTAAAATGGTTCAACGCTGATAAAGGCTTCGGCTTCATCACTCCTGACGATGGCTCTAAAGACGTGTTCGTACACTTCTCCGCTATCCAGAACGATGGCTACAAATCCCTGGATGAAGGTCAGAAAGTTTCCTTCACCATCGAAAGCGGCGCTAAAGGCCCGGCAGCTGGTAACGTAACCAGCCTGTAATCTTAGCTTTATAAGCTCAGAATTGAAGATCCCTGCCAGTCGGCGGGGATTTTTTTTGCCTTTTTCCCCATAAAAAAACCTGCCAGATGGCAGGTCAGATTGCTGACAAAGTGCGTTTTTCCGGAATTGCCCGGCGGCGCTTCGCTTGCGCGGGCCTACGAAAAACCCATAACATGATGATATTATTGGTTTTACATGCCAGGTAAAGCGATAGCCGCCACCCGGCAGAAATGCGAGCACAATATCTAAATCAGGTTTGTCATCAGCCTCAAAACCTGCCAGATGGCAGGTTTTATTTTATTGCGACGAACTTACTGCAGCAGGGAAATATCCGCTACCTGCAGGAACAGATCGCGCAGTTTAGACAACAGCGTCAGACGGTTGATACGCACGTTCTGGTCTTCAGCGTTAACCATCACGTTTTCGAAAAACTCATCTACCGGCTCGCGCAAGGAAGCCAGTTCGATCAGCGCATCCTGGTAACGGCCTTCCGCGAAGTACGGCTGCAGTTTGTCGCGTAGTACCACCAGATTCCCCGCCAGTTTGATCTCCGCGGCTTCTTTCAGTACGGAAGCGTGGACGATATCGTTCAGCACTTCGTCGGACTTCGCCAGAATGTTGGAGACACGTTTGTTCGCCGCCGCCAGCGCGGAGGCTTCTTCCAGCGTGCGGAAGTGCGACACGGCCTTCATACGGGCATCGAAATCCGCCGGACGGGTCGGACGACGCGCCAGAACCGCCTGAATGGTGTCCACGGTGTAACCTTCATCCTGATACCAGGCGCGGAAACGACCGAGCATAAAGTCGATAACGTCATCCACCACATTCTCGTTAGTCAGCTTGTCGCCATACAGACGCGCGGCTTCTTCGGTCAGCGTTTGCAGATCCAGATTCAGGTTCTTCTCAACGATGATACGCAGCACGCCCAGCGCGGCACGACGCAGCGCGAACGGGTCTTTATCGCCTTTCGGATGCTGACCGATACCAAAGATACCCGCCAGCGTGTCCATCTTGTCGGCAATCGCCAGCGCGCAGGCAACCGGGTTAGACGGCAGGTCGTCACCGGCAAAGCGCGGCTGATACTGCTCGTTCAGCGCGACAGCCACATCTTCCGCTTCGCCGTCATGGCGCGCATAGTGCATGCCCATCACGCCCTGCGTGTCGGTGAACTCAAACACCATGTTGGTCATCAGGTCACATTTCGACAGCAGGCCCGCACGGGTAGCGTGGTTAACATCCGCGCCAATTTGTGCGGCAATCCAGCCCGCCAGCGCCTGAATACGGTCGGTCTTGTCGCGCAGCGTACCCAGCTGTTGCTGGAACAGCACGGTTTGCAGACGCGGCAGGTTATCTTCCAGACGTTTTTTACGGTCGGTATTGAAGAAGAACTCGGCATCTGCCAGACGCGGACGTACCACCTTCTCATTACCGGAGATGATTTGCTGCGGATCTTTGGATTCGATGTTCGCCACGAAGATAAAGTTCGGCAACAGTTTGCCGTCTGCGGCGTAAACCGGGAAGTATTTCTGGTCGCCCTTCATGGTGTAAACCAGCGCTTCAGACGGCACCGCGAGGAATTTCTCTTCGAATGTCGCCGTCAGCACCACCGGCCATTCCACCAGCGACGTGACCTCTTCCAGCAGGCTCTCGCTCAGGTCAGCGTTACCGCCAATCTGACGCGCCGCTTCTTCTGCATCGGCTTTGATTTTCGCTTTACGCTCGGCGTAATCCGCAATCACTTTGCCGCGCTCACGCAGGATTTCAGGGTACTGATCGGCAGAGTCGAGGGTGATTTCCGGCTCGCCCATAAAGCGATGGCCGCGAATGACGCGATCGGACGGGATACCCAGAATCGTTGCCGGAATGAGCTTGTCGCCCAGCAGCAGCGTGACGGTGTGTACCGGACGCACAAAGTGAACGTCAGACGCGCCCCAGCGCATCAGTTTCGGAATCGGCAGCTTCGCCAGAGAGGTGGCAATCATGTTCGGTAGCAGCGCTTCGGTGCTTTCGCCTTTCACATGCGCGCGATACAGCAGCCATTCGCCTTTGTCTGTGGTCAGACGTTCAGCCTGATCCACGGTGATGCCGCAACCACGCGCCCAGCCTTCCGCCGCTTTACTCGGTTTGCCTTCCGCGTCAAACGCCTGGGCAATCGCCGGGCCGCGTTTTTCAACTTCGCGATCGGGTTGAGAAGCAGCAAGATTCGCCACTTTCAGCGCCAGACGGCGCGGTGCGGCGAACCACTCTACGTTGCCGTGTGCGAGGCCAGCGTTATCCAGCTCCGCAGTAACGTTCGCAGCAAAGGACTCCGCCAGGCTGCGCAGGGCTTTTGGTGGCAGCTCTTCAGTGCCGATTTCCACCAGAAAAGTTTTCTCAGACATGGCCGCCTCTTATTTGTCTTTGTTGCACATCGGGAAGCCAAGGGCTTCACGGGAAGCGTAGTAAGCTTCTGCCACTGCTTTGGTCAGGGTGCGAATGCGCAGGATGTAGCGCTGACGCTCGGTGACGGAGATGGCTTTACGCGCATCCAGCAGGTTAAAGCTATGGGCGGCTTTCAGAATACGCTCGTAAGCAGGCAGCGGCAGCGGGTTTTCCAGCGCCAGCAGTTGCTGTGCTTCTTTCTCATACTGTTCGAAACAGGTGAACAGGAAATCCACATCGGCGTATTCAAAGTTGTAGGTGGATTGCTCCACTTCATTCTGATGGAACACGTCGCCATAGGTGGTTTTACCCAGCAGGCCGTCGCTCCAGACCAGGTCGTAAACGCTGTCTACGCCCTGAATGTACATCGCAAGACGTTCCAGACCGTAGGTGATCTCACCGGTAACCGGCTTACACTCCAGACCGCCAACCTGCTGGAAGTAGGTGAACTGAGTTACTTCCATGCCGTTCAGCCACACTTCCCAGCCCAGACCCCAGGCGCCCAGCGTCGGGTTTTCCCAGTTATCTTCCACGAAACGGATATCGTGGATCGTCGGGTCCATCCCCAGCTCTTTCAGAGAACCGAGATACAGCTCCTGGATGTTATCCGGCGATGGCTTAATCACCACCTGGAACTGATAATAGTGCTGTAAACGGTTTGGGTTTTCGCCGTAGCGGCCATCGGTCGGACGACGAGAAGGCTGCACATAGGCGGTCGCCATCGGCTCTGGCCCCAGTGCGCGCAAGCAGGTCATTGGGTGAGAAGTCCCTGCGCCGACTTCCATGTCCAGTGGTTGAACAATGGTGCAGCCCTGACGAGCCCAGTAATCCTGTAAGGTCAGGATCAGGCCCTGGAAGGTCCTGGTATCAAACTTTTGCATATTATTTCGTGCTGGATACGTGTGGATTTAAAGGAAGGAGTCAGTATACCCGCTGGCTGCGAGATATACAGTATGAAACGGGATTGTTTAAGGAAAATTGCGGAAATTAACGCCGCCAGGTAGCTATTTAGCGCATCGAAAGATGCGAAAACTGACCGTCCTGATCAAAAGAGCAGATAAAACGCTCATTACGTTCAGTATGCCCTGAAAGCTCGTAGCTTCCCTGGAACTGGGCAAAATGGCTGACATCAATCTGCCCCACGCCTGTACGGTAACGAACGGCAGCATTGTCCTTGCACAGTTGTTCCATATTGAGGGTTATCTGTGGCGTTATCCGCGCGCTTTGTGTCTGCTGCGCTGGCGGAGGCGCCGTTTCGCTGCAAGCGGCAAGAAGGCACAACAGCAGTCCACAAAATACCGACTTCATCACCATTTTTTCTCGACCGCCTTGTTAGCAAGTTATTATCGTTAAGGTTATATGACATAACATGATTATTGTGCGAATTGCGCCCCGCCCCGACAAGTCGATGGCGAAAAACTCAGATTATTCCACTGCGATGCCAGCGGATAAGAGCAGTCAGACCCTCTTTGGCAAGGGGATACCGAGGTACTGATGCAGGAAAAAATAAACTGGATTACCAATTTGCGCGGTATTGCCTGCCTGATGGTCGTGATGATTCACAGCACCGCGTGGTACATTACTCATCCGCACGCCATTAGCCTGCTGGCCTGGGATATGGCAAATTTGCTTAACTCGGCGTCCCGCGTCAGCGTACCGCTGTTTTTCATGATTTCAGGCTATCTGTTTTTCGGCGAGCGCAGCGCTCGCCCCCGGCATTTTCTGCGCATCGCGCTTTGCATTCTCTTTTACAGCGCGCTATCGCTGCTCTATATCACCCTGTTCACCCATATCAACGTCGAACAGTCGCTGAAGAATTTGCTGCAAAAGCCGGTGTTCTATCATCTGTGGTTTTTCTTCGCCATCGCCGTGATCTATCTGCTTTCGCCGCTGATTCAGGTCAAACAGGTTAGTGGCAAAATGCTACTGGCGCTGATGCTGGTGACCGGCATTATCGCGAATCCGAATATGGTGGCGGTGAAAGCGGGGGGAATAACGTGGCTGCCGATAAATCTCTACATTAACGGCGATACCTTTTACTACGTGCTGTACGGGGTGCTGGGACGCGCAATCGGTATGATGGACACCGACAAAAAAGGACTGACGCCACTCTGTGCCGCCCTTTTCATCGCGGCAGTATGGGGCATATCACGCGGTACGCTGCACGAACTGCGCTGGCGCGGCGATTTTGGCGATACCTGGTATTTATACTGCGGCCCGGCGGTTTTTGTCTGCGCGATAACCCTGCTGACGCTGGTCAAAAATACGCTGAATACGCGCCCGATACCGATAATTGCGCCGATCGCGCGGCACTCCTTAGGTATTTACGGTTTTCATGCGCTAATTATCCACGCATTGCGCGCCAGCGGGCTGGAAATCACCCGCTGGCCGCTCCTCGACATTGCCTGGATATTCAGCGCAGCGCTGCTGGGAAGCCTGCTGCTATCAGCCCTGGTTCAACGGTTCGATCGCCGTCGCCTGTTGAGTTAAGCACAGGCGAAAGTATCAGGACATCAACGGTAAGAGCTGCTGATAAATCTGCCGGAAGGTTTCCCGACGCAGAGCGTAACGGGCAAAACGGTCGGCATCCGGACGATGGGCCTGCTCCAGAGGCAACTGCGGGAGCAAATCGGAGAAGGCGACATGTTTATGCAACGCCAGTTGCGCCAGTCTTGCCGCGCCAAGCGCCGGTCCAACATCTCCGCCGGTACGGAAATCAAGCTGCTGGCCGCTAATATCCGCCAGCATCTGCCGCCAGTACGCGCTGCGCGCGCCGCCGCCAATCAGAGTCACACTCTGCGGTTGAATGCCGCAGGCGTGAACCACATCCATGCCATCCGCCAGGGCATAACCGACGCCTTCCAGCACCGCTCGCGCCAGTTCAGCCGCACCATGCTGATGGGTCAGACCGAAAAATACGCCTTTCGCCTGCGGATTATTGTGCGGCGTGCGTTCGCCGGATAAGTAAGGCAGAAACCAGACCGGATCGACACCGTCATTCGCCGATTCCGCCGCCGCGAGTAGCGCGGGAACCGTGCCGAGACCGGTTAGCTTCGCAGCCCAATCGAGGCAGGACGCCGCGCTCAGCATGACCGACATCAAATGCCAGCGTCCGGGCAGCGCGTGGCAGAAACTGTGAACGGCGCTTTCCGGCTTGCTAAGAAATCCGTCGCTGACGGCAAAATAGACGCCGGAGGTCCCCAGCGACAGCATCGCCTGACCAGCATCCGCCATTCCCACACCAACCGCGCCCGCAGCGTTGTCGCCACCACCGGCCACCACCAGCGCTTCCGGCATATTCCATGATTGTGCGACCGCAGGGCGAAGCGCCCCCGTAACGTCACAGCCTTCGAACAGCGCCGGCATGTTAGCGCGGCTCAGGCCGCAAGCAGCGAGCATCTCGTCGCTCCAGTCACGGCGCGCCACGTCCATCCACATCGTTCCGGCCGCATCAGACATATCGCTGGCAAACTCGCCGGTCATCCGTAAACGTAAATAATCTTTTGGCAGTAAAATTTTATCGATCTGGCGGAAGATTTCCGGTTCATGGCGTTGAACCCACAGCAGCTTCGGCGCAGTAAATCCAGGCATCATCAGATTGCCGGTTATCTGCCGCGAGCGGCTGACTTTCTCTTCTAATAACGCGCACTCTTCGCCGCAGCGGCCGTCATTCCATAAAATCGCCGGGCGTAGAACGCGTTGTTGCTTATCCAGCAGCGTCGCGCCGTGCATCTGCCCGGCAATACCGACTGCTTTAACATCGCGCAGAGAGTGCTGCGCGCCCAGCGCTCTCATTGCGCTGTCCGTCGCCAGCCACCAGTGTTCGGGATCCTGTTCAGACCACAACGGATGCGGACGCGAGACGCTCAGTTTTTCGCTATGCGAAGCCACAACGTCTCCCTGCTCATTAAGCAGAATGGCCTTGACCCCCGAGGTGCCCAGATCAATTCCGATATACATACAGCCTCTCCTTAACTGGCGCGAATAAAATAGAGCCACTGTTATAACAAATGCCCGGACTGGCCGGGCATCATCATTAATTATCAAACAGATAACGGTTAACCACGTTCTCCAGCAGCTCCTGATGACCGCTGTGATGCTGCGGCGCCAGGTTGTGCTGAATCGCATACCGGGCAATATCGGCGAGATCCATCTGGCCCTTGAGGATTTGCTGACCCAGTTCGCCATTCCAGCCGGCATAGCGTTTGGCGACACGCTTATCCAGTTCACCGCCTTCAATCATGCGGGCCGCCACTTTCAAGGCCAGCGCCATGATATCCATCGCGCCAATGTGGCCGTAGAACAGATCGTATTTATCGGTGCTCTGACGACGAACTTTAGCATCAAAGTTCAGGCCGCCGGTGGTAAAGCCGCCCGCCTTAAGGATTTCGTACATCACCAGCGCGTTTTCTTCGACGCTGTTCGGGAACTGGTCGGTATCCCAACCCAGCTGCGGATCGCCGCGGTTCGCGTCGACAGAGCCAAACAGACCGAGGGCGATCGCCGTGGCAATTTCGTGATGGAAAGTATGGCCTGCCAGCGTCGCGTGGTTAGCTTCAATGTTCAGTTTGATCTCTTTTTCCAGGCCAAACTGCTTGAGAAACCCATACACGGTGGATGCGTCGTAATCATACTGATGCTTGGTGGGCTCCTGCGGCTTGGGCTCAATCAGCAGCGTTCCCTGGAAGCCAATTTTGTGTTTGTGTTCAACCACCATTTGCATAAAGCGGCCGATCTGTTCGCGTTCCTGTCTCAGGTCGGTATTCAGCAGCGTTTCATAACCTTCACGACCGCCCCACAGAACGTAGTTTTCGCCGCCCAGTTTATGGGTTGCCTCCATCGCCGTCACGACCTGCGTCGCCGCCCAGCTGAACACTTCAGGGTCCGGGTTTGTAGCCGCGCCAGCGCCGTAACGCGGGTGAGTAAAGCAGTTCGCCGTGCCCCACAGCAGCCTGACACCGCTCTGCTGCTGTTTCGCCGCCAGAACATCAACCATCTGCGCAAAGTTATTAACGTACTCTTTCAGCGACGCGCCTTCCGGAGAAACATCAACATCATGGAAACAGTAATAGGGAATGTTCAGTTTGTGAAAAAACTCAAACGCGACATCAGCTTTACGTTTCGCCATCTCCAGCGCTTCACCCGGCTGCTGCCACGGACGGTCGAAAGAACCGACGCCGAACATATCAGCGCCATTCCAGCAGAAAGTGTGCCAGTAGCAGGCCGCAAAGCGCAGGTGCTCTTCCATACGTTTACCCAGAACCAACTCATCCGGGTTGTAATGACGAAAAGCCAGTGGATTAGCGGATTTCGGGCCTTCATAACGAACGCGATCGAGTTGATCGAAATAGGTCTGCATAATGAGCTCCATATTCAGGGGTGCGGCGAGGAATAAGTCATAGCCCAATATAGAATTCTCTTTTTAGTTTCCTCAATTACGTTATTTCACACCGTAATTGAGAGAATCCACAAACGTGCGCCAGGTCGCAAAAATAATACCTGACGCTCTGATTTTGCTACTGACATATAGAGAGTACGATGAAATAGGCGGATCATTGATTATTAAAATAAGATCGCGATCATAAATTCACAAATAAACAAAATTTCATAACTCTAAAATAAGCATAGATAATTGCCAAGGTTCTTTCCTGGGTTAAGAATCCGCAGTGTCAATGTGTATCAGGCCGCTTCGTTTTATCGTTCGTTTATCCTGCACTCTACAGAAAAGGTGTTATTATTATGAAGATAAAGAACCTTTGTCTAACGCTCTGCGCCTCACTCCTCCTGACCAGCCTGTCGGGTATCGCGAAAGAAGTTAAAATAGGTATGGCTATTGATGACCTGCGTCTTGAACGCTGGCAAAAAGATCGCGATATTTTTGTCAACAAAGCAGAATCATTAGGCGCAAAAGTATTTGTTCAGTCAGCCAATGGCAACGAAGAAACGCAAATGTCGCAAATTGAAAATATGATCAATCGCGGCGTCGATGTTCTGGTTATTATTCCCTATAACGGCCAGGTACTGAGTAATGTCATTAAGGAGGCCAAACAGGAAGGAATTAAGGTCCTGGCCTACGATCGTCTTATTAATAATGCAGATATTGATTTTTATATCTCTTTTAATAACGAAAAAGTGGGGGAAATGCAGGCCCAAAGCCTGGTCGATAAAGTGCCTCAGGGCAATTATTTTCTGATGGGCGGGTCACCCGTTGATAATAACGCGAAGCTTTTCCGCGCCGGGCAAATGAAGGTCCTTAAACCCTATATTGATGCCGGGAAAATTAAGATCGTTGGCGATCAGTGGGTCGACGGCTGGTTGCCAGAAAATGCATTGAAAATCATGGAAAATGCCCTGACCGCCAACAATAACAAAATTGATGCGGTCGTCGCCTCTAACGATGCCACCGCCGGCGGCGCCATTCAGGCCTTAAGCGCCCAGGGGCTGGCGGGTAAAGTGGCGATTTCTGGCCAGGATGCCGACCTCGCCGGCGTGAAACGCATTATCGCCGGAACCCAGACGATGACCGTCTACAAGCCGATTACCACCCTTGCCACCACTGCGGCGGAGATCGCCGTCGAACTGGGTAACGATAAACAGCCGAAGGCCGACACCACGCTCAATAATGGGCTAAAAGATGTCCCATCACGACTGCTGACGCCTATTGAGGTGAATAAAGACAATATAGAGCAGACGGTAATTAAAGACGGCTTCCACAAAAAGAGCGAGCTGTGAACGCAGGCGCCCCTTTCCGGGGCGCTAACCTCATCCAGCCGGATATTGCTGATGCGGAGTAGATATGTCCTGGTTACTTGAAATGAAAAACATTAGCAAAACCTTCGGCACAGTGAAGGCGATTGATAATGTCAGCCTGCGGCTTAACGCCGGGGAAGTGGTCTCGTTATGTGGAGAAAACGGTTCAGGTAAATCCACACTCATGAAGGTACTTTGTGGGATATATCCGCACGGTACCTATGAAGGCGAAATTATTTTTTCCGGGGAAACCCTACGGCCTGGCCATATTCGCGATACCGAACGCAAAGGGATCGCCATCATTCATCAGGAGCTGGCGCTGGTAAAGCATCTGACGGTCCTGGAAAATATTTTCCTCGGCGTGGAAATTTCCCGCCATGGTCTGCTGGATTATGAAACCATGACCTTACGCTGCGAGAAGCTGCTGGCCCAGGTCAATTTATCCATTTCTCCTGATACTCGCGTCGGGGATTTAGGCCTCGGCCAGCAGCAGTTGGTTGAAATAGCCAAGGCATTGAACAAACAGGTGCGGTTGTTAATACTTGATGAACCCACCGCCTCCTTAACAGAACAAGAAACGGCGATTTTGCTGAACATTATTCGCGATCTGCAAAACCACGGTATCGCCTGTATTTACATTTCTCACAAACTCAATGAAGTCAAAGCCATCTCTGACACGATTTGCGTCATTCGCGACGGACAGCATATCGGCACTCGTCATGCTGACGGCATGAATGAAGATGACATTATCACCATGATGGTTGGTCGGGAGCTTACCGCCCTCTATCCAAATGAAGCCCACAGCTGCGGTGACGAAATCCTGCGAGTGGAAAATTTAACCGCCTGGCATCCGGTCAACCGCCATATTAAACGGGTCAACGACATCTCTTTTTCATTACGCCGCGGAGAAATTCTGGGCATCGCAGGGCTGGTTGGCGCGGGGCGCACCGAAGCGGTTCAGTGTCTGTTTGGCGTCTGGCCGGGCCGCTGGCAGGGAAAAATCTTTATTGACGGCCAGCAGGTCAACATTCACACCTGCCAGCAAGCCATCGCGCAGGGCATTGCCATGGTGCCTGAAGACAGAAAAAAGGATGGTATCGTGCCGGTGATGGCGGTAGGCAAAAACATCACCCTCGCCGCCCTGAATCAGTTTACCGGCCCGATGAGCAGCCTTGACGACGCCGGCGAGCAGCACTGCATTCAGCAATCCATCCAGCGCCTCAAAATCAAAACCTCCTCACCGGAGCTGGCGATTGGTCGTCTCAGCGGCGGCAATCAGCAAAAGGCAATACTCGCCCGCTGTCTGCTGCTGAACCCACGCATTTTGATTCTTGATGAACCCACCCGCGGCATTGATATCGGTGCCAAGTACGAAATTTACAAGCTGATTAACCAACTGGTGCAACAGGGGATTGCCGTCATCGTCATTTCATCCGAGCTGCCCGAAGTGCTGGGACTAAGCGACCGGGTGCTGGTAATGCATGAAGGCAAACTGAAAGCCAATTTAATCAACCAGAACCTGACCCAGGAACAGGTGATGGAAGCCGCGCTGAGGAGCGAACGCCATGTCGAAGAACACGTCGTCTGAAATCAAACTCACCCCATCCGCCTCAGGCGCGCAGTCCGGACTCAAAGGGATGAACCTCCAGGTCTTCGTGATGATCGCCGCTATCGTGGCGATTATGCTGTTTTTCACCTGGACCACCGAAGGCGCTTATCTGAGCGCGCGCAATATCTCCAATCTGCTGCGCCAGACCGCCATCACCGGTATTCTCGCGGTTGGCATGGTATTTGTGATTATTTCCGCTGAAATCGATCTCTCCGTCGGATCGATGATGGGCCTGCTTGGTGGTGCGGCGGCGATTTTTGACGTCTGGTTCGGCTGGCCGTTACCGCTGACGATCGTGGTCACCCTGGCGCTTGGCCTGCTGCTGGGCGCCTGGAACGGTTGGTGGGTCGCCTATCGCAAAGTGCCTTCGTTTATCGTTACTCTCGCCGGTATGCTGGCGTTTCGCGGTATTCTGATAGGTATCACCAACGGGACCACCGTCTCCCCCACCAGCGCGGCAATGTCGCAAATTGGTCAAAGCTACCTGCCCGACGGTATTGGCTTTGCTATCGGTGTGGCAGGAATGGCTCTCTTTATCATCTGGCAATGGCGCAGTCGCATGCGGCGTCAGGCGTTAGGGCTGGCAACGCCGGCATCGGCCTTGACCGTGGGCCGCCAGACAATGACCGCCATTATCGTGCTGGGCGCTATCTGGCTGCTCAATGACTATCGCGGCGTACCGACGCCGGTACTTATTCTCACCGCGCTGCTGCTCGCCGGGATGTTTATGGCCACACGCACTGCTTTCGGGCGGCGCATCTACGCTATCGGCGGCAATCTGGAGGCCGCGCGTCTATCTGGTATTAGTGTTGAACGAACCAAGATGGCAGTATTTGCCATTAATGGCCTGATGGTGGCTATCGCCGGACTCATTCTTAGTTCGCGTCTGGGAGCCGGCTCGCCTTCTGCCGGTAACATCGCGGAACTGGATGCCATCGCCGCCTGCGTCATCGGTGGTACCAGCCTCGCGGGCGGCGTAGGCAGCGTTGCGGGGGCCGTAATGGGGGCGTTTATTATGTCCGCGCTGGACAACGGCATGAGCATGATGGACGTCGCCACATTCTGGCAGTACATCGTTAAAGGCGTCATTTTATTGTTGGCGGTATGGATGGATTCAGCAACGAAACGACGCAGTTGATAGTGGCGCGTTTCTCTTCTCCCTCGGGCCGCTTCGAGGGAGCGTTCAACAATAAACCTGCCCAGGTTCAAAAGAACAAGCAAAATCGTCCTCACAGGGAGATCTCTTAGGTGCTGATCGCTTGAAATAACCCGGGCATTGGCCAGTATTGTATGGTCGGTAAGAGAGACCAGGAACAACACTATGTTTGAAAAGCGCCATCGTATTACGCTGTTATTCAATGCCAATAAAGCCTATGACCGACAGGTCGTTGAAGGGGTCGGTGAATATTTACAGGCATCGCAACTGGAATGGGACATCTTCATTGAAGAAGATTTCCGCACGCGAATTGAAAATATTAAGGAATGGTTAGGTAATGGCGTTATTGCCGATTACGACGATCCGGAAATTGAAAATCTGCTGATCGACGTTGATGTGCCGATTGTCGGCGTTGGCGGCTCTTTTCATCGCCCGGAATGTTATCCGAACGTTCACTATATCGCCACCGACAACGCCGCACTGGTTGAGAGCGCCTTCCTCCACCTGAAGGAAAAAGGCATCAACCGCTTTGCTTTTTATGGTCTGCCCGCCACCAGTTGCAAAGGCTGGGCGGCCGAGCGCGAGCATGCTTTCCGTCAACTGGTGGCCAGAGAGAAGTATCGCGGCGTGGTGTATCAGGGGCTCGAAACCGCGCCGGAAAACTGGCAGCATGCGCAAAATCGCCTCGCTGACTGGCTGCAAACGCTACCGCCGCACACCGGCATTATCGCCGTCACCGATGCCCGCGCGCGCCACATATTACAGGCCTGCGAACTGCTGCATATTCCGGTGCCGGAAAAACTGTGCGTTATTGGCATTGATAACGAAGAGCTCACCCGCTACCTGTCACGCGTCGCCCTGTCGTCCGTTGCCCAGGGCACCCGCCAGATGGGCTATCAGGCGGCAAAACTGCTGCACCGTCTGCTGGAAAACGAAGAGTTACCCCTTCAGCGTCAGCTTATTCCACCGATGCGGGTGATCGGCCGCCGCTCCACCGATTACCGCTCGCTGTCCGATCCGTCAGTGATTCAGGCGATGCACTATATCCGCAATAACGCCTGCAAGGGGATCAAAGTTGAGCAAGTGCTGGATGCCATCGGTATCTCTCGCTCCAATCTTGAAAAACGCTTCAAAGAAGAAGTGGGCGAGACGATTCATACGGTGATCCACAGCGAAAAGTTAGAAAAAGCACGCAGCCTGTTGGTTTCCACCACCCTGTCGATTAACGAGATCTCACAGATATGCGGCTACCCATCGCTGCAATATTTCTATTCGGTCTTCAAGAAAGAGTACGATGTAACGCCGAAGGAGTATCGCGACCGGCATAGCGAAGTGATGATGTAGAACACAAAGAAAAATGCCCGCGCTTACGCGTCGGGCATTAAACCTGTATCAGTGATTACATATGGGCGGCAATCAACCGCTGGTTATCCTGATACATGGCGAAGAGATAGTTGTTGTAACTCGACCCTCTGGTCGAATAGCCCTTCAGCTTATGAATCATCGTGCTGGCGGTCAGCTCTTGATCGGCCTTACGCATTTGCGCCCGCGATTTACGGAACGACGAATAAGCCGGATGCGTATTCAGATTTCTCACATACGCCTGAACGGACTGCTCAATAGAATCAAACTGAGAGTAGCCCTTCATCGCGCCACGACAGTTACCGCCGCCACACTTCATGCCAAACAGATTATTATTAACCCGCGCCAGTTTGGATGTTCCCCAGCCGCTTTCCGCCGCCGCCATCGTTGCCACCATGCTGGTCGGAATAATATCGACGCGCTCAAGCAGCGAGTTCCATGGAATATGGCGAGTATTGCCTGACCACTTCACTTTATAACGTGAGGCGATCTCTTTCAGACGCGCACGCTCAGCCGGCGACCAGCGAACATCGTACTGCTTAGAGACAAGCCAGTTACGATCGGCGGTGATCATCTGGTTTTGCTTCGTAATATAAGGCATTACCGTCCGGAGAAACGCCCTTTTCCTTGGTGTCCCGGAAGGGTATTTTCGCAAATCAGGAAGTGAACTGCTCTTTACACTATTGCGAGAATACTCTTGTTTACTGCTTACCTTACTAACTTTAACGGCACTTTTCTTCTTGATAACTGAGGCTTTATCACTCGTTGTTGCTGTGTGCGTTACTGCCAGCACACTACCTGAAAATAGACAGGTAAATAACATGAGTATCGTAGCCCCATATCGTCGTATGGGAGTCGATATCATTAGGTCTCCTGGTCGGATACACTCATTCCAACGCCTTATTTTTCATAAAAATAGATAAACGAATCGCGAATAGTATCAAAAATACCCAGATCGCGCACCCTCAGAAATAGTCCAATTCTGAAAAGCTGTCACCTGAAATGGATTTCTGCACCGCTATAAAGAGGCAAAAATGCTAGCGCTATCTCATTTTTGCTTATTTTTTGAGCGAGATCACTCACCCCTTTTCATCCTCCCTGAAAAATCGCAGGCGGGATGAGTTCATCAAACGAGCTGACGCGCAAACTGAGCAAAACACCGCTTACAGGAACTCCGGAATGAAACTCGTAGCGCTTGCACCGTTATTGTTGCCTGGGATGGCCTTCGCCGCCTGGACAACCGCCGATTTCCCCGCCTTTACCGGAGAAGGTACCGGCAGATTTATCAGTCAAACCGAGGTAACAAAGGGAACGCGGCCGCTGCGCATTAATGATAGTCAGCAGTGCTGGCAGCCTGCTGGCGCGATAAAACTTAACCAGATGCTCTCTCTGGAGCCCTGTCGTGATACGCCGCCACAATGGCGTGTGTTCCGCGATGGCCGCTATACCCTGGAAGTCGATACCCGCTCGGGTACACCGACCCTGATGATCTCGCTGGCAGAGAAACAGGTTTCCGCCACCGCGCCCCAGTTGAAGCAGTGCCCGAAATGGGATGGTAAACCGCTGACCATTGACGTCAGCAAATCCTTTGCCGAAGGCAGTAAAGTTCGCGATTTCTACAGCGGTAATATCACGACCGTAAAAGGCGGTAAAATTACCCTCCAGCCAGCACTTAACAGCAATGGTCTGCTGCTGCTTGAGCGCGCAGAGACGCAAACCGCCGCGCCGTTCAACTGGCACAATGCGACGGTCTATTTCGTCCTGACCGACCGCTTTGTTAACGGTAATCCGGCTAACGACAATAGCTATGGCCGCCACAAAGATGGCATGCAGGAAATCGGTACCTTCCACGGCGGCGATCTGCAAGGCTTGACCAGCAAACTTGATTATATCCAGCAGCTCGGCGTCAATGCCCTGTGGATTAGCTCACCGCTGGAACAGATCCACGGATGGGTTGGCGGCGGCACCAAAGGTGACTTCCCCCACTATGCCTATCATGGCTATTATCCCCTGGACTGGACAAAACTGGACGCCAATATGGGTACAGAAGACGATCTCCGTCGTCTCGTCGATGAAGCCCACAAGCGGGGGATACGTATTCTGTTCGACGTGGTAATGAATCACACCGGTTATGCGACCCTGGCCGATATGCAGGAGTATCAGTTTGGCGCGTTGTACATTCATGGCGATGAGTTGAAAAAGACCCTCGGCGCCCACTGGACCAACTGGACGCCTCACGCAGGCCAGAGCTGGCACAGTTTTAACGATTACATCAACTTCAGCGATAAAACCGGATGGGAGAAATGGTGGGGGAAAAAATGGATCCGCACCGACATTGGTGACTACGATAACCCCGGCTTTGATGACCTGACGATGTCGCTGGCCTTCCTGCCGGACGTGAAAACCGAATCTACAGAGCCTTCTGGTTTGCCAAATTTCTATCGTCATAAACCGGACACCGCAGCGAAAGCGATCCCCGGCTATACGCCGCGCGATTACCTGACCCACTGGCTCAGTCAATGGGTTCGCGATTACGGCATCGACGGTTTCCGCGTTGATACCGCTAAACACGTAGAACAGGCCGCCTGGCAGCAATTAAAAACCCAGGCCACACAAGCGCTGGCTGAATGGAAAAGCGCCAACCCGGGTAAAGCGCTGGATAAGGCGCCGTTCTGGATGACCGGCGAGGCCTGGGGTCATGGGGTGATGCAGAGCGATTATTATCGCCACGGCTTTGATGCGATGCTGAATTTTGATTATCAGGATCAGGCGGCAAAAGCGGCAAGCTGCATGGCCAATATGGATCTGACCTGGCAACAAATGGCGGATAAATTGCAGAATTTCAATGTATTAAGCTACATTTCCTCTCACGATACCAGCCTGTTTCGTGAGGGTGGCAGTTCCGCAGCGGAACTGCTGCTACTGGCGCCAGGCGCAGTGCAAATATTCTATGGCGACGAGTCCTCACGGCCATTCGGCCCGACCGGATCCGATCCGCTACAGGGCACGCGTTCAGATATGAACTGGCAGGATGTCAGCAGCAAGGCCGCACGCAGCGTCGCCCACTGGGAAAAACTGGGCCAGTTTCGCGCTCGTCATCCAGCCATCGGCATGGGTAAACAAACCACACTACCGATGGCAAAAGGCTACGCTTTTATCCGCGAATACGGTGATGACAAAGTAATGGTGGTATGGGCTGGACAGCAGTAACTTGCTGCCCCGCGACGCCCCGGCTATCGTGGCGCTTTATCAGAATAAACATCTAAAAATAGACGATATATAAGAATAAAAACAAAGCATCATCCTGATACTTCGATTTGCACACTGTCTGCGCTGGCGTTATGGTTACCCACTTTCCAGGGATACCGATAGACTAATCGCGATGACATTTTCACTTTTTGGCGACAAATTTACCCGTCACTCGGGCATTACCCGCCTGATGGAAGACCTTAATGACGGCCTGCGCACACCGGGCGCTATTATGCTGGGCGGCGGCAATCCCGCACAGATTCCGGAAATGAATGATTACTTCCATAGCCTGCTGGCCGACATGCTAAATAACGGCAAAGCCCTTGATGCGCTGTGCAATTATGACGGCCCGCAGGGTAAAAGCGAGCTGCTCTCCCTGCTGGCGAAAATGCTGCGCGAGGAGCTGAGCTGGGAGATTGAGCCACAGAATATTGCACTAACAAATGGCAGTCAGAGCGCATTTTTCTACTTGTTTAACCTCTTTGCTGGCCGCCGGGCGGATGGAACTACCCGTAAGGTCCTGTTTCCGTTGACGCCTGAGTACATCGGCTATGCCGATTCCGGCCTTGAAGAAGATCTGTTTGTCGCGACTCGTCCAAATATCGAACTGCTGCCGGAAGGCCAGTTTAAATACCATGTGGATTTCGAGCATTTGCAGGTGACGGACGAGACGGGAATGATCTGCGTCTCCCGTCCTACCAATCCGACCGGTAACGTCATTACCGACGATGAGCTGATCAAGCTGGATGCGCTGGCTAACCAGCGCGGTATCCCGTTGGTTATTGATAACGCCTACGGTGTTCCGTTCCCGGGGATCATTTTCAGCGATGCCCGGCCGCTGTGGAACCCAAACATCGTCCTGTGCATGAGCCTCTCCAAACTGGGTCTGCCGGGTAGCCGCTGCGGGATTATTATTGCCAACGAAAAAACCATCTCCGCCATCAGTAATATGAACGGCATTATTAGCCTCGCCCCCGGTGGTATAGGGCCTGCAATGATGTGTGAGATGATTAAACGCAACGATCTGTTGCGACTTTCGGAGACGATAATTAAGCCGTTCTATTTCCAGCGTGTCCAGGAAACTATCGCCATTATTCGCCGTTATCTACCGGAAGATCGTTGCCTGATCCACAAGCCGGAAGGTGCGATTTTCCTCTGGTTGTGGTTTAAGGATCTGCCCATTTCCACCGAGCTGCTGTACCAGCGCCTGAAACAACGCGGTGTTCTGATGGTGCCGGGCGACTACTTCTTCCCGGGGCTGGATAAGCCATGGCCACATACGCACCAGTGCATGCGCATGAACTATGTGCCAGACCCGGAGAAGATTGAAGCGGGGGTGAAGATCCTTGCCGAAGAAGTTGAACGCGCCTGGCGTGAGCAGGACGCGTAATGACGCATCATGTAGCCCGGAATTGAGGAATATTCCCGGTTTGCGCTACGCTTAACCGGGCTACGGAAACACGTTGCTGGACACTACATCGCCAGCGCCATTCTCTGGCGGCGTTCGGCGCTCATTCTTTCCAGCTCCATCGGCTCCATACAGTGCAGCGCCTGGGTCGGGCATGCTGCCACGCAAGCCGGGCCCTCTTCGCGATGGCTGCACAAATCGCACTTCAGCGCCTGGATGCCCTCATCCATCCACATCACGGTCATCGCCCCGTAAGGACACGCCACCATGCAGCTTTTACACCCAATACAGCGGCGCTGATCCACCCGCCAGACCGCGTTTTCACGCTGAATTGCACCCTCAGGACACACATTCGCGCAGGGGGCATCCTCGCACTGATGGCACAGCGTCGCAGTCGAGAAACTATCGCTTTTCACCACGCGGATCCGCGGCATAAAGCGCGTTGGGGTTACGCCAGAACAGTCCTGATCCTGCTGATGGGACACCACGCAGGCAACTTCACAGGTACGGCAACCGATGCACTTTTGCGCATCTGCGATAATAAACCGATTCATCCTTGCTCCATTGTGGATAAAAATGCAGAGTGCCAGAAAAAAACCCTCGCGCGCCTTGATCCTGAATGGAGTCAGCCGCTTTTTTGGCAAACGCGATACAAAATTTGTTTCCTGCGCCGTATTAATATGCTCTGTGTAGCCCACTTTCTCGCTGGCAATGATGAAGTGCGGCTCTTTTGCCAGTATTGAAGCGAAAATGGGCAGATGAGGCGTTATAAAGAGAACACAGAAAGCGAGATCTTGTTCGAAGAACTGCCTCTCCTGGCCGGGCATCTCTGCCCGGCCAGGGGCTTCACGCTTAAAACAGTCCCTGCGGTTTCTCCGAATAACTCACCAGCAGACACTTGGTTTGCTGGTAGTGATCCAGCATCATCTTATGTGTCTCGCGCCCAATCCCCGACAGCTTGTAGCCGCCAAATGCGGCATGCGCCGGATAGGCGTGATAGCAGTTAGTCCATACGCGTCCGGCCTGAATTCCACGCCCCATTTTATAAGCCAGATTGCCGTTTCGGCTCCAGACCCCGGCACCGAGGCCGTACTGAGTATCGTTGGCGATTTCCAGCGCCTCCTCCATCGTTTTAAAGGTGGTGACGGCCAGCACCGGGCCAAAGATCTCCTCCTGGAAAACACGCATATTGTTGTTACCAAACAGGACGGTGGGCTCAAGATAATACCCCTCCTTCAGTTCACCTTCCTGTTGTTTACGTCGCCCGCCGGTCAGCACATCCGCGCCCTCTTTCTTACCGATATCAATATAATTGAGGATCGTTTCCAGTTGACCATGGGAAACCTGCGCGCCCATCTGCGTCACACTGTCCAGCGGGTTACCGCAGCGAATGCTCTCCACGCGGCGAATTGCCCGTTCCATAAAGCGTTCATAAATAGATTCCTGCACCAGTGCCCGACTCGGGCAGGTACAGACCTCCCCCTGGTTAAAGGCAAATAATGCAAAACCTTCCAGCGCCTTATCGAAGAACGAATCCTCTTCGTCCATGACATCGGCAAAGAAGATATTCGGCGATTTACCGCCCAGTTCCAGCGTAACCGGAATAATGTTTTGCGTGGCGTACTGCATGATCTGCTGTCCGACTTCCGTCGAACCAGTAAAGGCAACTTTTGCTATACGCTTCGAGGTTGCCAGATATTCACCAATCTCGCCCCCCGCGCCATTCACAACGTTAACCACGCCAGGAGGGAGCAGATCGCCAACGATCTCCATCAGCAACAGGACCGAAAGGGGCGTCAGACGCGCCGGTTTAAGCACCACGCAGTTGCCCGCCGCCAGCGCTGGCGCCATTTTCCAGCTCGCCATCAGCAGGGGGAAGTTCCACGGGATAATTTGCCCGACCACGCCAAGCGGTTCATGGAAATGATAGGCGACGGTTTCGCTGTCCACTTCGCTGATCCCGCCTTCCTGAGCACGAATACAGGAGGCAAAATAGCGGAAATGATCAATTGCCAACGGCACATCAGCCGCGATGGTTTCACGGATCGGCTTACCGTTATCCCAGGTTTCGGCCGTCGCCAGCAGCTCTAAATTTTGCTCCATACGATCGGCAATCTTGAACAGAATCGCCGCGCGATCCTGTACGGAAGTCTGGGCCCATTTATCTTTCGCTTTATGGGCAGCGTCGAGGGCAAGGTCAATGTCCCTTTTACCTGAAGAGGCAACTTCACAGAGCGGCTGCCCGGTGACCGGCGTCAGATTCTGATAGTACTCACCGTCGGCAGGCGCTACCCACTCCCCACCAATGAAGTTGTCATAGCGAGCCTTTAATTTCAGAGGGAATCCATATTCACCGGGTTGAATATGTGTTGCAGGGGAATTATTTGTCATGGACGTCTCCTTGCAGTAGGGGTATAACGATGGCGAGATATTCGCCAATTGATTACAGCATTACGACTGCGGTCACGTTATTCGGAGTGGCCGATATTGATGTACCGGGTGGGCCTTACCATTTATCCAGCCTGAGCAAACATCCCCTTCACAGGCCTCGCCATCCGCCAGTTAATGGCATCGCGCAACGAGAGATCGCGACGATTTCGGCATGCCCATCATAAATAACGCTGAAATATCGAATGCCTGAAATGCATTCTGAATATTTCAGTCATGCCTGATTTTTTCGACTTATCATCCGTAGCAATGAATGTGTGGCGCAAACGCCTTTCCACCATGGTATTCATTGTTTCTATTAATGAACCGGCGTCGATTACATTCGAGGAAGGAATAAAAAATGTTGAAGCAGCCATTGTACTATCCTCAATCACTGCAATTAGACAGGCAGAATACGAGTGAATATTCTTTAAAAACGTGATCGTTGTTATTATTTAACGTTCTGATAATATAAAAGGCACATTAAGTTCATATTTTAATGTGCCTGTTGAGAAAATGTGCGGGTATTTCCCCCGGCTGACGCCTTACCCATCATGGGAAGCCAACAATATCATCATGTTATGAATTTCACTCAGGCCCGAGCCAGCGGCGCTGGTTACAGGGCAATGCGATAAAAGCACGTTTTATCAAACATCTTAAATTAATCGTTTCCTCGTTTAACCGGAAATAGTAACGCATCACGTAATAAATGATCGTTGCCACGACGGCGGGTAAAACCGATGCGGTCAAAATATTCCAGGATCTGAATAGCGAGCTTTCGTCCTACTCCCAATCGATCGCGAAAATCGGCCGCGCAGGTAGACCCCCTTTCCTGATCCAGTTCGCGGATCATTCTGGCGAACGTCACAATCCGATCGTTACGGTAGTAGCGATCTTTGACGATCGCGGTAATCATCCCCTGCTGCGCCGCCTGGCGTAACACTGCGCGCATTAATGCCTCTTCAACGTTAGCCTCCCGCGCCAGATCGCGAACCCACCAGGGTTCATCAGCAAACAGCCCGGCAACCCGCAGCCAGATCACCTGCTGCTCGTCGGTAAACCCCGCCTTATGATCCGGTAAATGCAGCCAGCCGTGGTGACTATGGACCATTCCGCTTTCGCGCATCTGCTCAATCAGCAGCAGCACCAGGGCTTCATCTTCCATCGGCAGCGCAATACGCCGCAGACGCTCGCGGCCCGGTCCCGGCTCATCGCGATGCTGGTCATGATAACGCGCCAGGGCGTCGAGCAGTTTCCGCTGCCAGCGCGCAGCCAGTGGCGCGCTGAGTAAACGATTCCCCGCCTGCAGATAGTCAGGACGGTGACTTAGCGCCTGTAGCCCCTCGTCGCTGAGCTGACGCGCCCAGGCAAAATCATCAAGATGAACCGCATCACGTTGCAGATGGATCTCCAGCGCGCTGGCATCATCGCTTTGCGCAGCGGCCAGCGTGTGCAGCCACTGTATGTATTCTGCCTTACGCTTGCCTCGTCGCGGCGGATTGAGCGTCACCACCCGCGCGCCAGCCAGCGTCTGACGGGCGGAGATATCGCGCAGCACCAGACGATCGTTATCCGCCAGCCACAGCGGGCAGTCGAAAACCAGTTCCGCCAGCGCCCCCTCCAGCAGTGACACGCGGCCAGTGATATGGCTGGCTGCATGATGGATATGTAGCGGTTGCCACTGACCGAGCGGCGTGTGGCACTGCAGCTCGACAATTACGCGTTCGCTGGCTTCCGGTGGCTGTACGGAAAGCAGCCAGTCGCCGCGATTCAGTTGCTCTTTTTGCGCATCACCCACAATATTCAGGGCAATGCGTTGGCCCGCCTGGGCCTTCCCGACCGGCTGATTCTGCGCATGCAGACCACGCACGCGCATCGGCTTATCCACACCAGTCAGCCACAGCGTATCCCCCACATTCACCTCGCCGGAAAGCGCCGTTCCGGTGACCACCAGACCCGCGCCTTTTACGCTAAACGCCCGGTCGATAGCAAGGCGGAAACGCTGATGCTGCGGATGCGGCCGCGCGGAAAGTCGCAGTAAATGATCGCGTAGTTCGGCAATGCCCTGGTTTTCCGTCGCTGCGGTAACAAACAGGCTCGCAGCAGTAAAACCGAATTCGGCCAGCACCGCGTCGATTTCCCTTTTCACTTCCTCAACCCGCCCGGCCTCAACGCGGTCAGATTTGGTGAGCGCGACCGTTAACCTCGGCTTACCCGTAAGCTGAAGGATCGCCAGATGTTCACGCGTCTGCGCCATCACCCCATCATCACAAGCCACCACCAGCAGCGCGTGATCGATGCCGCCGACGCCAGCCAGCATGTTGGACAAAAACTTTTCATGGCCCGGCACGTCAATAAATCCCAGCACTCGGCCATCGGGCTGCGGCCAGTAGGCGTAGCCGAGGTCGATAGTCATTCCGCGCGCTTTCTCTTCCGGCAGGCGATCGGCATTGATACCGGTAATCGCCTGCAGCAACGTGGTTTTGCCGTGGTCAACATGTCCGGCAGTGGCAATAATCATTTCGCTAACATCTCCATAAACCGGGTTTCATCCTCAAGACAGCGGAGATCCAGCCACAGTCGACCATCATAAACCCGGCCAATAACCGGCACCGGAAGCCGACGCCAGCGAACCGTCAACGCCTCCAGCTGGCTACCGCGGCCATTGCACGGGGTAAACGTCAATGCCGCGCTGGGTAACCGGTCCACTGGCAACGAACCGCTGCCAATCTGCGACAAACAGGGTTCTACCCGCAGTACAAAATCTGGGTAATATTCCGCCAGCGCGGCTTGTATACGTTCTCCCAGCTGGCGAATCTCGTCTACGGGGCGGGTCAACAGACGTAGCGTCGGCAGTTCAGCGGCCAGTGTCTCCGGGTGCAGATAGAGGCGTAGCGTGGCTTCCAGCGCCGCGAGCGTCATTTTATCCGCCCGCAGCGCACGTTTCAGCGGATGGCTCTGTAAACGCGCGATCAGCGCTTTCTTACCGACGATAATTCCCGCCTGCGGGCCGCCCAGTAGTTTATCCCCGGAAAAGCTCACCAGGCTGATGCCCGCGGCAATCATCTCCTGGGGCATTGGCTCTTTTGGCAAGCCGTAGCGGCTTAAATCCACCAGCGAGCCGCTGCCAAGATCGGCGACAACCGGGATATTCAGCTCGCGGCCAATTTCCGCCAGCGCCACCTCATCAACCGCTTTCGTAAAGCCCTCAATGCTGTAGTTGCTGGTGTGAACTTTCATCAGCAAACCGGTATTGTCATTGACGGCCTGACGATAATCTTCCCCATGGGTACGATTAGTGGTACCGACTTCATGCAGGATGCAGCCCGCCTGGCGCATCACGTCAGGAATGCGAAACGCACCGCCAATCTCTACCAGCTCACCCCGCGATACCACAACTTCATTACCGCCGGCGATGGCCGCCAGCATGAGCAGCACCGCCGCCGCGTTGTTATTGACGATGCAAGCATCTTCCGCACCGGTTATCCGACAAAGCAGGTCGGCCAGCGCCCGGTCCCGGTGGCCGCGTCCGGCATCCTCGAGATCGTATTCCAGCGTCACCGGCGCGCGCATGGCCTGGGCAACGGCTGCAATCGCCGCTTCTGCCTGAAGCGCACGGCCAAGATTGGTATGCAGTACGGTGCCCGTCAGGTTGAAAACCGGGCGCAGCGCACTCTGCTGCGTTTGCGCCAGACGCCGGGCGGTTTCCAGCAGCCAGTCGTCACACCAGACCGGCAGCGCATGTCTCTGACGAATATGTTCCCTTGCCTCATCCAGCATCTGACGTAGCAGCGTAACCGTCTGCGAGTGACCATACTGCATCAGCAACGAGGAAAACGCCGGAGCATGGAGTAAACGGTCAATGGCCGGAAGCCGGGTATACAGTACACGAATCTCGGTAGTCATGAATGAACCTGTTTTCCCCTCCCGACGGGAGAGGGAGTCAATAAATGAGCAGCAATTGTAATACCTTCGCGCAAAAACTGTTACCTGCCTGGGTCAACTCCCTGGCGGTTCAGTGCGCGCAAAACTGGGGCGCTGGAAGAGTGAATCCACCAGTTTAACCAGCTTAGGCCGTGTCGCGCACCAGCCCGGCGCAACGCGGCGAATATTAAGATAAGCAATGGCGCAGGCCGTGGAAATGGTCGCCAGATTCACCTCATCGGGACGTAAAATACCGTCATTTGCATAGCCTTCCAGGGCATCAAGACCACGCGTAACTTTTTCCCGTTGGCGCAGCAGTTCGCTTTCTAACTGCTGCGTCGCCGGGCGCATTTTCTCCCGCACCAGCGCCTGCGCTGCTTCCATCACGCCATCTGCCAGCGCTTCAATTTGACGCATTTTCAGCGCGGCTTTCGGCTCCGCGGGCAGCATAGCAGGCGCAATGCCAAGCTGCTCCAGGTATTGAGCGATAATGGGGGAGTCATACCAACATTCACCGTCGTCGGTAACCAGCGCAGGCACTTTTCCCAGCGGATTGTATTTCGCCACACGATTGGCGTCGTTATAAGGAAATTCGTTGACGAACTCGAAAGGGATCGCTTTTTCCAGCAACATGACGGAAATTTTGCGCACAAAGGGACTGGTGTAGCTGCCGATCAGTTTCATTGCCTGCTCCTTTCGCCAACAAAAAAGTAAGTATGGCGCAGACCGTAGTAAAAAACCGACAAACCGAACGTAATTTACCCTGCCGTTTTCGCCATGATGGCTAAAATGTCCTTTAGTGGATCAAGTTACTGAGTTACATATCCTCATATTAGACGCGGCATAATCTGCCCGGGATCACATCAGGGAAAATCTGCGGGGATATATTTTGTGATGCAAATCACAAATAAATAACAAACTCATAAAAAATATTTGTGATACATATCACATAAAAGTGTGTTTTTTGCTCTAAAACTCCCTCCTGTTGTTTTTTTACACTCAATTTTTGTGACGCAGATCACTATACAGACCCACTACTAACCTATATTTATGTGATGTAAATCACATAAAAGCCCACTAACTGGACAGCGTAACAATTCAGTGCCAGATTTCGCACTATCAATCCGGGCCCGGCTACCTCTGCCGCCACATTAACAACAAGCCTCGGGCTTTCAGCCTGCCGATAGCAAAAACAGAAGAAGGGGTGTTTTATGTCATCCGATATCAAGATCAAAGTGCAAAGCTTTGGTCGTTTTCTCAGCAATATGGTGATGCCAAATATCGGCGCGTTTATCGCGTGGGGTATTATCACCGCACTATTTATTCCAACAGGATGGTTACCGAACGAAACGCTGGCGAAGCTGGTGGGTCCGATGATCACCTATCTGTTACCGCTGTTGATCGGTTATACCGGCGGTAAACTGGTTGGCGGCGAACGCGGCGGCGTAGTCGGCGCAATTACCACTATGGGCGTCATTGTCGGCGCGGATATGCCGATGTTCCTCGGCTCGATGATCGCGGGTCCTCTGGGTGGCTGGGCCATCAAGAAATTCGACGTTTGGGTAGATGGTAAGATTAAATCCGGTTTTGAGATGCTGGTGAATAACTTCTCCGCCGGTATTATCGGTATGATCCTCGCCATCCTGGCGTTCCTCGGTATCGGTCCGGCGGTTGAAGTCCTGTCCAAAATCCTGGCTGCGGGCGTTAACTTCATGGTGGCGCACGACATGCTGCCGCTGGCATCCATCTTTGTTGAACCGGCGAAAATCCTGTTCCTTAACAACGCCATCAACCACGGTATCTTCTCGCCGCTGGGCATCCAGCAGTCTCATGAACTCGGCAAGTCTATCTTCTTCCTGATTGAAGCTAACCCGGGTCCGGGTATGGGCGTCCTGCTGGCATACATGTTTTTTGGTCGCGGCAGCGCTAAGCAGTCGGCGGGCGGTGCGGCAATCATCCATTTCCTCGGCGGTATTCACGAAATCTACTTCCCGTACGTGCTGATGAACCCGCGTCTGATTCTGGCCGTTATCCTCGGCGGTATGACCGGTGTGTTTACTCTGACTATCCTCAACGGCGGTCTGGTTTCTCCGGCCTCTCCGGGCTCAATCCTCGCCGTACTGGCGATGACGCCGAAAGGAGCCTATTTCGCTAACATCACGGCGATTATTGCCGCGATGGCCGTCTCCTTCGTGATCTCGGCGATTCTGCTGAAAACCAGTAAAGTCAAAGAAGAAGATGATATCGAAACAGCGACCCGTCGTATGCAGGACATGAAAGCGCAGTCCAAAGGCGCAGCGACTTCGCTGTCCACAGGCGATGTCACGAACGACCTCAGCCATGTGCGTAAAATCATCGTCGCCTGCGACGCCGGTATGGGCTCCAGCGCCATGGGCGCAGGCGTGCTGCGTAAGAAAGTACAGGATGCCGGGCTGAGCAATATCTCCGTCACCAACTGTGCGATTAACAACCTGCCGCCGGATGTTGACCTGGTCATCACTCACCGCGACCTGACCGAACGCGCGATGCGCCAGGTGCCGCAAGCGCAGCATATTTCGCTGACCAACTTCCTCGACAGCGGCCTGTACACCAGCCTGACCGAACGCCTGGTGGCGGCCCAGCGTCACACGGATAACGAAGAGAAAGTTCGCGACAGTCTGCAAGACAGCTTCGATGCGGCGGATACCCATCTGTTCAAACTGGGTGCGGAAAACATCTTCCTCGGTCAGAAAGCGGCCACCAAAGAAGACGCTATTCTGTTCGCGGGTGAACAACTGGTAAAAGGGGGTTATGTCGAGCCGGAATACGTTCAGGCAATGCTGGAGCGTGAAAAACTGACCTCGACCTACCTGGGTGAGTCCATCGCGGTTCCGCACGGCACTATCGAAGCGAAGGATCGCGTTCTGAAAACCGGTATCGTGTTCTGCCAGTATCCGGAAGGCGTGCGTTTCGGTGAAGAAGAGGATGAGGTTGCCCGTCTGGTCATCGGTATCGCGGCACGTAATAACGAACATATCCAGGTGATCACCAGCCTGACTAACGCGCTGGACGATGAGTCCGTCATTGAGCGTCTGGCACAGACCACCAGCGTCGAAGAAGTCCTCTCGCTGCTGAACAAGTAAACGCCGCCTCATCCTCTGCTGAGGATGAACGCAAGTGCGGTCTATTCCCTCTCCCGTTGGGAGAGGGTTAGGGTGAGGGAAAAGCCTCACCCCAGCCCTCTCAGGTAAAAACATTAATTAAAGGTTAATACTATGAAAGCATTACATTTTGGCGCAGGTAATATCGGTCGTGGCTTTATCGGCAAACTGCTGGCGGACGCGGGGATACAACTGACGTTTGCAGATGTAAATCAGGTCGTGCTTGATGCCCTGAATGCCCGTCATAGCTATCAGGTTCACGTGGTCGGCGAGAATGAGCAGGTGGATACCGTTTCCGGCGTCGATGCCGTCAGCAGCATCGGCGACGACGTCGTAGAGCTGATTGCCAGCGTTGATCTGGTGACCACTGCCGTCGGCCCGGTGGTGCTGGAGCGCATCGCTCCGGCGATTGCCAAAGGCCTGGCTAAACGTAAAGCGCAGGGCGTTACAGCGCCGCTGAATATCATCGCCTGCGAGAACATGGTCCGCGGCACCACCCAGTTAAAAGGCCACGTGTTTAACGCCCTCGCGGAAGAAGATAAAGCCTGGGTCGAAGCCAACGTCGGCTTCGTTGATTCCGCCGTTGATCGCATCGTTCCGCCGTCCGCTTCCGCCACTCAGGACCCACTGGAAGTCACCGTCGAAACCTTCAGCGAGTGGATTGTCGACAAGACCCAGTTTAAAGGTGCGTTACCGAACATCCCTGGGATGGAATTAACCGATAATCTGATGGCCTTTGTCGAACGTAAGCTATTCACCTTAAACACAGGACATGCTATAACCGCCTACCTCGGAAAATTGGCGGGTCACCAGACTATTCGCGACGCGATTCTCGATGAGACGATTCGCGCGGTAGTCAAAGGGGCGATGGAAGAGAGCGGCGCCGTACTGATCAAACGCTATGCCTTTGATGCACAAAAGCACGCTGCCTACATCCAGAAAATTATTGGTCGTTTTGAAAACCCGTATCTGAAAGATGATGTGGAACGCGTTGGCCGCCAGCCGCTGCGTAAACTGAGCGCCGGCGATCGCTTAATTAAACCGCTGCTTGGTACGCTGGAATACAACCTGCCGCACCGGAACCTGGTGAAAGGGATTGCTGCCGCCATGCACTTCCGTAGCGAGGAAGATCCGCAGGCACAGGAACTGGCGGCGCTGATTGCCGGGAAAGGGCCACAGGCTGCGCTGGCGCAGATTTCAGGTCTGGATCCGGCAAGCGCCGTGGTAGCGGAGGCCGTTAACGATTATAACGCCGCCAAATGAGGCAAGATCTGGCGCGGTCCGAACCGCGCCCATTACGACTCCTGTCAGATATGCAGGCAATAATGGAAGAAACACAGGCATTTGAAAACCGTGTGCTTGAGCGTCTGAATGCTAGCAAAACCGTAAGAAGCTTCCTGATCGCCGCCGTTGAACTGCTGACGGAAGCAGTCAATATTCTGGTGCTTCAGGTGTTTCGCAAAGACGACTACGCGGTGAAATACGCAGTGGAGCCGTTGCTGGATGGTGACGGGCCGCTGGGCGATCTTTCTGTACGCCTGAAGCTGATTTATGGCCTTGGGGTGATTAGCCGCGCCGAATATGAAGACGCCGAGCTACTGATGGCTTTGCGTGAAGAGTTGAATCACGACGGTAATGAGTACAGCTTTACCGACGACGAGATCCTCGGACCATTCGGCGAGTTACATTGCGTTGCGGCCCTGCCGCCCACGCCGCTATTCGACGAGAGCGATGCGGAACTGCTGGCAATGCAGAAAATGCGCTACCAGCAGGTTGTACGTTCAACAATGATGCTATCTCTGACCGAGCTGATTTCTAAAATCAGCTTAAAAAAAGCCTTTCAAAAATCAACGCTCTGATTCTGTCTCTTGTGGGTTGCACGCCGGCCGATAAAGCTGACGATAATACTCAAGACGACGCAAAAATAGCGCTTCTTTGTCTGCTGGAATATCCTCCGGTATATGCTGCAAACGTGGGGACTTTTTCAGATATTCCAGAAAGGCCTGACTTGAGGCCATAAAATCTACAGTTTTATCAATAACATCAAGTATGCCATCGCCAATTTTTGCCATCACGCCCTCCTCTACGTTGGGATCATCTTATTTAAGGATTAACCAAAAACAGGGAATCAGATGAAAAAAAGGTGCTTAATGGGCAACAGGCTTCACAAAAAACGAAAAACAACAACGTTTCGATAAATAACTACCCACGACACAAGCGACAGCACATACTATATGTCTGATCATGATCATTTCTTAGCAGATTAAACTACCATGAAAGAAGTCGAAAAAAATGAAATCAAGCGTCTGAGCGACCGTCTCGACGCCATTCGTCACCAACAGGCCGGTTTGTCGCTGGTTGAAGCCGCCGACAAGTACGCTGAGCTGGAAAAAGAAAAAACCACCATTGAAGCCGAAATCGCCCGTCTGCGCGACGTTCAGGGCCAGAAACTGAGCAAAGAAGCGCAAAAGCTGATGAGCCTGCCGTACCGCCGCGCCATCACCAAAAAAGAGCAGGCCGATATGGGTAAGCTCAAGAAAAACGTGCGTGGTCTGGTTGTTGTCCACCCGATGACCGCTCTGGGTCGCGAAATGGGCCTTAAAGAGATGACCGGTTTCTCCCGAACCGAATTCTGATCCTTTCTCCGAATAATCCCCCGGTGGCGTGACGGGACTGCTCCTTGCTCAGTTGGGCGTCCAACGTTCAGGCATCAGTCCACAACGCTTACCGGGGCGGTATACCCGCACGGTATTGGCGTTTGTTGTCCGGCGAAAGCACGACAGGCTCTGTCTCCGGGGCATGCGCTTGTTGAAATGTGACTCACCGTCGTCCCCTCCGGCGCCGCGTTGGCCCTACCAATTATTTAATAAATCCCCCAATAGTTCACATATCTATTATTTTTAGTCACACACATATTGCTCATCAATAACATTTGATTAACCATTCGTTGTCGTTAACCCTACAATCGCACTTTGGCCGGGCCAGTTTTACAAATGATGTGACCTGCAAACAGCGCAAGACTCAGCACCACATCTGGCGGCCCAATGGAGACCTGCATGAACCTCTGGCAACAAAATTACGATCCGGCCGGAAATATCTGGCTATCAAGTCTTATCGCATCACTACCGATTCTGTTTTTCTTTTTTGCTCTGATTAAGCTCAAGCTGAAAGGATATGCCGCCGCAACCTGGACCGTATTAATTGCGTTGTCTGTCGCCCTGCTGTTCTACAAAATGCCGGTCGACCATGCGCTGGCCTCGGTTGTTTACGGCTTCTTCTACGGCCTGTGGCCAATCGCATGGATTATTATCGCGGCGGTTTTCGTCTACAAAATCTCGGTGAAAACCGGGCAGTTCGACATTATTCGCTCATCGATTTTGTCGATTACCCCGGACCAGCGCCTGCAAATGCTGATCGTCGGCTTCTCCTTTGGGGCCTTCCTTGAAGGTGCGGCCGGTTTCGGCGCGCCGGTGGCGATTACCGCGGCATTGCTGGTCGGGCTTGGCTTTAATCCGCTGTATGCGGCGGGCCTGTGCCTGATCGTCAACACCGCACCGGTGGCGTTCGGCGCCATGGGCATTCCGATTCTGGTTGCCGGTCAGGTTACTGGGCTGGACAGCTTCGAAATCGGCCAGATGGTTGGCCGCCAGCTACCGTTCCTGACCATTATCGTGCTGTTCTGGATCATGGCGATTATGGACGGCTGGCGCGGCATTAAAGAGACCTGGCCTGCGGTAATCGTCGCCGGCGGCTCCTTTGCTATCGCCCAGTACCTCAGCTCTAACTTCCTCGGCCCGGAACTGCCGGACATTATCTCTTCCCTGGTGTCGCTGGTTTGTCTGACGCTGTTTCTCAAACGCTGGAAACCCGTACGCATCTTCCGTTTTGGCGATATGGGCGCTTCGCAGGTCGATATGAACCTGACGCACACTCGCTATACGTCCGGGCAGGTGATTCGCGCCTGGTCGCCGTTCCTGTTCCTGACCGCCACGGTGACCTTGTGGAGCGTGCCGCCGTTCAAGGCGCTGTTCGCCCCGGGCGGCGCGATGTACGATTTTGTCATCAATATTTCCGTGCCGTTCCTCGACAAGATGGTGGCTCGCATGCCTCCGGTAGTCAGCGAAGCCACGCCGTATGCCGCGATCTATAAGTTTGACTGGCTCTCCGCCACCGGCACCGCCATTCTGTTCGCCGCCCTGCTTTCTATCGTCTGGCTGCGTATGAAGCCGAAAGACGCGCTGTCGACCTTCGGCAGCACACTGAAAGAGCTGGCGCTACCGATTTACTCCATCGGCATGGTGCTGGCATTCGCCTTTATTTCTAACTATTCCGGGCTATCCTCAACATTAGCGCTGGCGCTGGCGCATACCGGTCACGCGTTTACCTTCTTCTCGCCGTTCCTCGGCTGGCTGGGGGTATTCCTGACCGGTTCGGATACCTCATCTAACGCGCTGTTTGCCGCATTACAGGCGACGGCAGCACAGCAGATCGGCGTCTCCGATATCCTGCTGGTCGCCGCTAACACCACCGGCGGCGTAACCGGTAAGATGATCTCGCCACAGTCTATCGCCATCGCTTGTGCAGCGGTCGGCCTGGTGGGTAAGGAGTCCGATCTGTTCCGCTTTACCGTGAAACACAGTCTGATTTTCACCTGTATGGTCGGCGTGATCACCACGCTGCAGGCATATGTCTTAACCTGGATGATCCCGTGATAGTGATGCCGAAACGCCTTGCCGACGACGTGGCTCGTCGTGTACGGGCGCTGATAGAAGAACAAAACCTGGAAGCGGGCATGCGCTTGCCCGCCGAGCGTCAGCTGGCGATGCAGCTTGGCGTATCGCGCAACTCACTGCGCGAAGCGCTGGCGATGTTAGTCAACGAAGGGGTGCTGCTTAGCCGTCGCGGCGGCGGCACCTTCGTCCGCTGGCAGCACGAAGCGTGGTCGGCGCAAAATATTATTCAGCCGCTGAAGACGCTACTCTCCGATGACCCCGATTACAGTTTCGATATCCTCGAAGCCCGCCACGCGATCGAAGCCAGCACCGCCTGGCATGCGGCGATGCGGGCAACCGATGCTGAAAAAGAGAAAATCCGCCTCTGCTTTGAAGCGACCCAAAGTGACGATCCGGACCTGGCCTCGCAGGCCGACGTCCGCTTTCATCTGGCGATTGCCGAAGCCTCACACAACGTGGTGCTGCTGCAAACCATGCGCGGTTTTTTCGACCTTTTACAATCCTCAGTCAAGGAGAGCCGCCAGCGGATGTATCTCGTTCCGCCGGTCTTCGCTCGCCTGACCGAGCAGCATCAGGCGGTCATGGAGGCGATTATCGCCGGTGATCCCGAAGGTGCCAGACAGGCGATGATGGCCCATTTGGGTTTTGTCCACGCCACGATCAAACGCTTTGATGAAGACCAGGCCCGCCAGGCGCGAATTACCCGCCTGCCCGGCGACCATAACGAAAATACCAGGGAGAACTCGTGATGATTATTTCCGCCGCCAGCGACTATCGCGCCGCCGCACAACGTATCCTGCCGCCGTTTCTGTTCCACTATATCGACGGCGGCGCCTACGCTGAGCACACGCTACGACGCAACGTTGAAGACCTGTCCGATGTCGCCCTGCGTCAGCGGATCCTGAGAAACATGTCGGATCTCAGTCTGGAAACCACGCTGTTTAATGAAAAACTCGCGATGCCGACGGCGCTGGCTCCGGTCGGCCTGTGCGGCATGTACGCGCGGCGTGGCGAAGTGCAGGCCGCGGGCGCGGCGGATGACAAAGGTATCCCGTTTACCCTCTCCACCGTTTCCGTCTGCCCGATTGAGGAAGTCGCTCCGACCCTTAAGCGCCCGATGTGGTTCCAGCTATACGTCCTGCGCGATCGCGGTTTTATGCGCAACGCGCTGGAGCGCGCCAAAGCGGCTGGCTGTTCAACGCTGGTCTTTACCGTTGATATGCCGACGCCCGGCGCACGCTATCGCGATGCGCACTCGGGGATGAGCGGCCCGAACGCGGCAATGCGCCGCTACTGGCAAGCAGTAACCCATCCGCAGTGGGCCTGGGATGTCGGGCTAAACGGTCGCCCGCACGATTTGGGCAATATCTCCGCGTATCTCGGCAAACCGACCGGCCTTGAAGATTACATTGGCTGGCTGGCCAATAACTTCGATCCATCGATTTCCTGGCAGGACCTTGAGTGGATCCGTGAGTTCTGGGAAGGGCCAATGGTGATCAAGGGGATCCTTGACCCGGAAGATGCGCGTGATGCGGTGCGTTTCGGCGCTGACGGGATCGTGGTCTCTAATCACGGTGGCCGCCAGCTTGATGGTGTGCTCTCTTCCGCCCGTGCCCTGCCCGCTATCGCCGATGCGGTGAAAGGCGATATCACTATTCTCGCCGATAGCGGCATTCGCAACGGCCTTGATGTGGTACGCATGATTGCCCTCGGTGCCGACAGCGTGCTGCTGGGCCGCGCCTATCTGTATGCACTGGCGACCCACGGCAAGCAAGGGGTGGCGAATCTGCTGAACCTGATTGAGAAAGAGATGAAGGTAGCGATGACCCTGACCGGCGCAAAAACCATCGGTGAAATCAGTCGCGACTCGCTGGTGCAAAATGCCGATGCACTGCGAACCTTTGATGTCATCAAGGCGGGAAATGCGGCGTAATCGGCGATCGTTTCCCCTCACCCTCTCCCACTGGAGAGGGAATCATCCGGCAGTAAATTAACTCCGGTTTTCTCCCTCTTCCTTTCAGGGTGAGGGGCGGGGTGAGGGTTTGCCGAATATCTGCTATTCTGCCTGCCGCAACGTAATGAGCCTATCCCAGTAGGCGTACATTGTTGCAGCCAATCTGGACACGGACAGCGCGGAACAACCGGAGCGTACACGTAGTACGTGAGGATTGTGAGCACTGCCCAGGTTCAGGATGGCAAATAAAATAGCCTAATGGGATAGGCTCAAGAGGGCAGCATGCTTAACATCGTCTTATTCGAACCAGAAATACCGCCTAACACCGGGAATATCATCCGCCTGTGCGCTAACACCGGCTTCAATCTGCATATCATCGAACCAACGGGATTTGCCTGGGACGATAAGCGTTTGCGCCGCGCCGGGCTGGATTATCACGAATTCGCCGCCGTCCAGCGCCATCGCGATTACGCCGCCTTTATGGAAAGCGCAAAACCGCCGCGTCTGTTCGCCCTGACCACCAAAGGCACCCCGGCCCACAGCGCGGTAAGCTATCAGGATGGCGATTATCTGATGTTTGGCCCGGAAACCCGCGGCCTGCCGGCCAGCATTCTTGATGCCCTGCCGTCGACGCAAAAAATCCGCATTCCAATGATGCCGGACAGCCGCAGCATGAATCTGTCAAACGCGGTGTCGGTCGTGGTGTATGAGGCCTGGCGCCAGTTGGGGTATCCGGGCGCGATATTACAGCGTTAAACCCGCATCTCTCCGCTTACGCTGCGCCTTACTTCTGGCACTGGCGACAATAAAACGTCGCCCGCTGGGCGTGTTTGCTGCCGATAATCGGCGTTCCGCAAATGCGGCAGGGTTCACCCTTGCGGCCATACACCTGTAGCTCCTGAGCAAAATAGCCGGGCTTGCCGTCGCTTTGTAGAAAATCCTTCAGCGTCGTCCCGCCCTGTTCGATTGAGCGCAGCAACACCAGTTTGATCACCTTCACCAGCTGCTCGCACTCTTCGCGAGAAAGTGAGGAAGCCAGCCGATCGGGGTGAATACCCGCCGAGAACAGCGATTCGCTGGCGTAGATATTGCCGACGCCGACCACCAGCTTGTTATCCATCAGCCAGGGCTTAATCGCGGTTTTCTTCTTCGCGCACTTCCGCTGAAGATAGTCGGCGTTGAACTCATCGCTTAACGGCTCCGGCCCAAGATGGGCCAGCGCCGGATGGCCTTCCAGCGTTTTCGCCCACAGCCAGGCGCCAAAGCGGCGCGGATCGGTGTAGCGCAGAATCTTACCGTTGCTGATGACCAGGTCAACGTGATCGTGCTTCTCTGCGGGCAGCTCTTCGCTCAGGATGCGCAAACTTCCCGACATGCCAAGGTGGACAATAATCCAGCCGTCGGGCAGCTCCAGCAGCAGATATTTGGCGCGGCGACGCACGCTGAGAACCGGGACGTCGCTCAGGCGATAGATCTCTTCGGAAACCGGCCAGCGTAAACGGCCGTTGCGCACAACAGCGTGCAGGATAGTCGCGCCAACCAGATGCGGTTCAATGCCGCGGCGACTGGTTTCTACTTCAGGTAATTCAGGCATTCATCTCTCGAAACAAGCGAAAAGAGACGCTATCTTACCGCTTTCAGCGACAAGGTTCAGGGCAATTATCATGTAACCGGCCTGAAACTCACGCGAGCGGATGACATCTCTGGGGAATAGATAACAGGAAGGATTGATGCGTCTGGCAGCAGAAGATTGGTATCAAGCAAAAATGAAAAACCCCGCCGAAGCGAGGTTTTCATTACATTGAAACCAAAATTATTTGATTTTAGCTTCTTTGTATACAACGTGCTGACGGACAACTGGATCGAATTTTTTCAGTTCCAGTTTTTCCGGCTTAGTACGTTTGTTCTTCGTGGTGGTATAGAAGTGACCAGTACCAGCAGAAGAAACCAGCTTGATTTTCTCACGAATACCTTTAGCCATGATGTATTTCCTCTAAGTACTTAGTACTTTTCGCCACGGGCACGCAGTTCAGACAGAACTGTATCAATGCCTTTCTTATCAATAACACGCATACCTTTAGCAGATACGCGCAGGGTGACAAAACGCTTCTCGCTCTCAACCCAAAAACGGTGAGAGTGCAGGTTTGGCAGGAAACGGCGTTTAGTCGCGTTCAGTGCGTGGGAACGGTTGTTACCGGTCACCGGACGCTTGCCAGTAACTTGGCAGACTCGGGACATGTCTATTCTCCAAAAATCAAATTAGCTCGAGCTTCGTATGGGGTATTGGCGCCTCGTCAGGCTTTACAGCCCGGTCATCGCAGTTCTAAGCGAACTCTCGATTGCCAGGCCCAAATGCCAAACCCGAGATTCTCAAAGGTGGCGTAGTATACGCTGACTCGGCGATGCGCTCAAGTCCCGAACAGACAAAGATCCCAATGGATCGCGTGATCGGGGTTAAATCCAGCCGCGCTCAGCAAAAGATACGTACGCTCCGCGGCCGATAACAAGGTGATCAAGAACTCGTATGTCCATGAATACACAACATCTTATCACTCTCTCGGTAATCAACCTGTCTGCCTTACTCGGCTCAGGACTACCGGATGGATGATTATGCGCCAGAATCACCGCGGCGGCGTTCACTTTGATGGCTTCGCGTACGATTTCTCGCGGATGTACCTCAACGTGGCTAAGGGTACCAGAAAAAAGTCGGCTATGTTTCAATACCCGGTTCTGATTGTCTAAAAAGATCACCATAAAGATCTCGCGTTGTTCATCAGCCAACTGACTTTGCAGAAATTCCCGTGTCATTGACGGACTGACCAACGCCGGTTCTTCTGTCATCCGCAGACTAAAATAGCGCCGCGCCAGTTCAGCAATGCCTTTAAGCTGCGCATATTTCGCCAGGCCAATCCCGTCAACCTCATCAAGCTGTGCTTTTTCCGCCGACAGCAGACCGTATAGCGAACCAAACCGCTGCAATAAATCGTGGGAAAACGCCATGACATCCTGCTTTCGCGTTCCGGTGCGTAAAAACAGTGCCAGCAGCTCAATATCCGACAGAACTTCAATACCGTAGCGCTGCATCTTTTCCCTCGGCATCAGGGGCTTCTGTATATCCATGGCGGACTCTCCTTTTCAATCCGTGCTATCCTGACACAGCGCCATAGCCCTGCCGATACGCAAATTTTATCCCTGCTTAACGCCTCGCAAAGGGGAGATCCGCAGGTCACACGATGTCAATCAGATTGTGATAAGATGCGCGAATTCTGGTGTACCGCTACAGGAAAAAATCATGATGAGTCTGGCTGGTAAAAAGATCGTTCTTGGCGTGAGCGGCGGTATTGCTGCTTATAAAACGCCGGAGCTGGTACGCCGCCTGCGTGACCGCGGTGCTGATGTACGCGTCGCCATGACGGAAGCCGCAAAAGCCTTCATTACGCCGCTGAGCCTACAGGCGGTATCCGGTTATCCGGTTTCCGATAGTCTGCTCGACACGGCCGCCGAAGCGGCAATGGGTCATATTGAACTGGGGAAATGGGCCGATCTGGTGATTCTCGCGCCCGCTACGGCCGATTTAATTGCCCGCATTGCCGCAGGCATGGCCAATGACCTTGTCTCCACAATTTGTCTCGCCACGCCATCGCCGGTCGCGGTCCTGCCCGCCATGAACCAGCAGATGTATCGCGCCGCCGCCACCCAGCATAATCTTGCCGTGATTGCTTCACGCGGTCTGCTGGTCTGGGGCCCGGATAGCGGCAGTCAGGCCTGCGGCGATATTGGTCCAGGACGCATGCTGGACCCGTTGACGATCGTCGATATGACCGCGCAACATTTCTCTGCTGTCAAAGATTTGCAACATCTCAACATCATGATTACCGCGGGGCCGACACGCGAACCGCTCGATCCGGTGCGTTATATCACTAACCACAGCTCTGGTAAGATGGGTTTCGCTATCGCCGCCGCGGCCGCGCGCCGTGGCGCGAACGTGACGCTGATTAGCGGCCCGGTTTCGCTCGCTACGCCGCCGTTTGTGCAGAGGGTTGATGTCACCACCGCGCTGGAAATGGAAGCCGCCGTGCAAAGCGCTGCGCAGCAGCAGCACATTTTTATTGGCTGTGCGGCCGTCGCTGACTACCGTGCGGCCGCTGTTGCCGATGAAAAAATCAAAAAACAAGGTGATGAATTAACCATAAAAATGGTTAAAAATCCGGATATCGTCGCCGGGGTCGCGGCGCTTGAGGCTAACCGTCCTTACGTCGTTGGGTTTGCCGCCGAAACGAATAATGTGGAAGAATACGCCCGGCAAAAACGCGCCCGCAAAAATCTCGATCTGATTTGCGCCAATGACGTTTCACAGCCAAATCAGGGATTTAACAGCGACAGCAATGCATTACACCTTTTCTGGCAGGAGGGAGATAAGCGCTTACCACTTGAGCGAAAGGCACTCCTTGGCCAATTATTACTCGACGAGATCGTTACCCGTTATGATGAAAAAAATCGACGTTAAGATTCTGGACCCGCGTGTTGGTCAGCAATTTCCGCTGCCAACCTATGCCACCTCCGGTTCCGCCGGGCTTGACCTGCGAGCCTGTCTCGATGACGCCGTAGAGCTGGCTCCCGGCGCAACCACGCTTATACCGACCGGCCTTGCGATTCATATTGCCGATCCGTCTCTGGCTGCGGTGATTCTGCCGCGTTCGGGGCTGGGCCATAAGCACGGCGTAGTGCTGGGCAATCTGGTGGGACTTATCGATTCTGATTACCAGGGTCAACTGATGGTTTCCGTCTGGAACCGTAGCCCGCAGCGTTTCACTATCGAACCTGGCGAGCGTATCGCGCAAATGGTGTTTGTGCCTGTTGTACAGGCGGAATTCAACCTGGTGGAAGAGTTTGACGCCACCGATCGTGGCGAAGGTGGTTTCGGTCACTCCGGGCGTAAATAAGCCCTGTGATACACAAAATCATTCCGGGATAACGCCCGCGGAGGGCGGTCTGAAGAATGACGTGCAACCTGCATTCCAAATGCGAAATAATGCAATAACATCACCGCAGGCAACAGCTTGCGGTCGCTTTGTGGATGCCTGCCTGGCAAGTGCTTTTTTCAGGGGTATTTTAAAACATGGCAGAAAAACAAACTGCGAAAAGGAATCGTCGCGAAGAAATACTGCAATCTCTGGCGTTAATGCTTGAATCCAGCGACGGGAGTCAACGCATCACCACAGCAAAACTGGCGGCGTCTGTTGGCGTGTCCGAAGCAGCTCTGTATCGGCATTTTCCCAGCAAAACCCGCATGTTTGACAGCCTGATCGAGTTTATCGAGGACAGTCTGATTACGCGCATCAATTTAATTTTAAAAGATGAAAAAGATACCTCATCGCGCCTGCGCCTGATTGTTCTGCTGATTCTTGGGTTTGGCGAACGTAATCCGGGGCTCACGAGGATTCTGACTGGCCATGCGCTGATGTTTGAACAGGATCGGCTTCAGGGGCGCATCAATCAGTTGTTCGAGCGCATTGAAGTACAGTTGCGTCAGGTCATGCGTGAAAAGAAAATGCGTGAAGGCGAAGGCTATACCGTCGATGAAGCTCTGCTGGCCAGCCAGCTGCTGGCCTTCTGCGAAGGGATGTTGTCTCGCTTTGTACGCAGCGAGTTTAAATATCGCCCGACGGACGATTTCGAGGCGCGTTGGCCGTTGGTCGCCGCCCAGTTGCAGTAACCCCACTATGCAGCCCAAAAGGCTGCATGTTCATCTTGAATGTCAAGTCATCACACCAGTGAGGTTCCCGACACGCTCCCTCACAAAATATCTTTTTATCGTTTCTTGTTCCTGACAACAAAACGCCACTGGCAACACCCTTTCACTGCCGGAATGCCGCACTCCCCGCGCATAAACGATAAGCACGTCATCGCCTGTCTATCGCTGGCGGCACTGCTGTCTGTTCGCTGTATGCGTATGGCAAAACTGTGATGAATCCCGACAGGGATTATCCTGCCGGGACGATGCTTATACTCCGTACGCCTCACGATAGGCGCGAACCGATGCCAGGTGTTCGGCCATTTCCGGTTTTTCTTCCAGATAGCTAATCAGGTCTTTCAGGGCCACGATGGAAATCACTTTGCAGCCGTAGTCACGTTCAACTTCCTGAATCGCAGAGATATCGCCGCGTCCGCGTTCCTGACGGTCGAGAGAAATCAGCACCCCGGCTAATTCGGCGCCGTTGGCCTGAATAATCTCCATTGACTCACGTATAGCGGTGCCTGCGGTTATAACGTCATCCACCAGCATTACGCGGCCCTGCAGAGGGCTTCCGACCAGATTACCGCCTTCGCCGTGGGTTTTGGCCTCTTTCCGGTTAAAGCAGTATGGCAGATCGCGGTCATGGTGTTCAGCCAGCGCAACCGCCGTGGTGGTGGCAATCGGAATACCTTTGTAGGCAGGGCCGAACAGCAGATCAAAATCAATCCCGGCGTCCATCAGCGCTTCGGCATAAAAACGCCCTAACAGTGCCAGATCGCGCCCGGTATTAAACAGGCCGGCGTTGAAGAAATAGGGGCTTTTACGCCCGGATTTCAGCGTAAATTCGCCAAATTTAAGGACCTGCTTGTTAAGCGCAAATTCAATAAACTGGCGCTGATACGGTTTCATGGATTCGCTCCTCATCTTGCTTTTTGATGGACAAAAAAAAGCGACTTTTCAGTCGCTTTAAAAACTAGTTCTCTAACGCCGCTTTCTGTGTCGCGACAATGGATTCAATCCCCCCTCGGGCCAGTGCCAGAAGGGTGAGAAGCTCTTCATGCGTGAACGGTTCGCCTTCCGCCGTGCCCTGCACTTCAATGATGCGGCCATCTTCTGTCATCACCACATTCATATCGGTTTCCGCTGCAGAATCTTCAATATATTCCAGATCACAAATCGCTTCGCCATTGACGATACCCACCGATACCGCCGCAACCATGCCCTTCATCGGGTTGGTTTTCAGCTTACCGGCGGCGACCAGCCGATTCAGCGCATCAGCCAGCGCCACACAGGCACCGGTAATAGACGCCGTGCGCGTACCGCCGTCGGCCTGCAGTACGTCGCAGTCCAGCGTAATGGTGAATTCACCCAGTGCTTTCAGATCAACCGCTGCACGCAGTGCGCGGGCGATCAGGCGCTGGATTTCCATTGTACGGCCACCCTGCTTGCCTTTCGCCGCTTCACGGGCGTTGCGCGTGTGGGTAGCGCGCGGCAGCATGCCATATTCCGCGGTGATCCAGCCCTGGCCCTGGCCTTTCAGAAAACGCGGTACACCTTCATCAATAGAGGCGGTGCACAGCACTTTGGTATCACCAAATTCGACCAGCACGGAGCCTTCAGCGTGTTTCGTATAGTTACGGGTCAGGGTGACTGGGCGTACTTGATTAGCGCTACGGCCTGCTGGACGCATAATATTCTCCGGCTTGAAACGAATGTGGCTGCGCATTATACGGATAATACATGCTTATTCCTATCCTCATCAGGCCTCGAAAGCTATAATCCCCTCACTCTCCGTTAAAAAACAGGAACGTCTATGATCCGCAGTATGACCGCCTATGCCCGGCGTGAAATCAAGGGTGAATGGGGTAGCGCCGCGTGGGAACTGCGCTCGGTAAACCAACGATATCTGGAAACTTATTTCCGTCTGCCGGAGCAGTTCCGTAGCCTGGAGCCTGTGGTGCGCGAGCGTATTCGCGCCCGTCTGACCCGCGGCAAAGTCGAGTGTACTCTGCGTTTTGAGCAGGATCCGAGCGCCCAGGGCGAGCTGATTCTGAACGAAAAACTGGCAAAGCAGCTGGTTAACGCCGCCAACTGGGTAAAAATGCAGAGCGATGAAGGCGAGATCAATCCGGTCGATATCCTGCGCTGGCCAGGCGTCATGTCTGCCCATGAACAGGATCTGGACGCGATTACTGCCGAAATCCTCAACGCACTCAATGGCGCGCTGGATGATTTTATCGTCGCGCGGGAAACCGAGGGCCAGGCGCTGAAAGCGCTTATCGAACAGCGTCTGGAAGGCGTGACGGCTGAAGTCGCTAAAGTACGCGCCCATATGCCAGAAATACTGCAATGGCAGCGGGATCGTCTGGTCGCCAGGCTGGAAGATGCGGAAGTACAACTGGAAAACAACCGCCTGGAACAAGAGCTGGTACTGATGGCACAGCGTATTGATGTCGCCGAAGAGTTGGATCGCCTGGAAGCGCACGTGAAAGAGACCTGGAATATCCTGAAGAAGAAAGAAGCGGTCGGGCGCCGTCTCGACTTTATGATGCAAGAGTTCAACCGCGAGTCGAACACGCTGGCGTCTAAATCAATTAATGCCGAAGTGACCAATTCTGCCATTGAGCTGAAAGTGTTGATCGAGCAGATGCGCGAGCAGATTCAGAATATCGAGTAAATTCCCCCGTACCAACAAGCCCGAGCAATATCGGGCCTGTTGAGGCCATAACATTTCACGATTCGGTCGGATATTTAGCTGCCTTAAGCGCATTCTCTCTCTGCGAACAGACCTTTAACGTCATTTCACAAACCGCTGATCCTGATAACCAGTCGCATGCTGAACAGTATGATTAGTTGGTACGCATCGCGGCATAGACAGAACATAACTCCTGAAGGCTTTTCGTTCCCGTACGTTTCATCAGGCCGTTGCGTTGAACGCTTATTGTTGTAGGACTGACGCCGCGGATTTGGGCAATATCATCCAGCGAGTGCCCACGCATGATAAGCTTCATAATTTGGTGTTCCGCGTTGGTAAATTTAAACGTATCAGGAAGATAACTTGATTTTTGATTTTGTGCAGATAATAAGCACATCACCCACAAAGCCTGCTTCAGTTCTGCCACTTTCACTCTTTCCGGGAGGCACAACTTCACCAACCCCGGGAAAAGGCGATTGATAGAATCAAAATACCGCTCCGAAGTGATAAATACTGAGTAGTGCATCGGCGTTGTGGTGAAGAACAGAGAATACGTCTCCTGAATATCCATTCCAGCGGTGCAATACACATATGGCCAATCTGCGCTTACGCTAACGTTTTGTTCATGGCGTAACTGCTTCAGAATTTTCTCTATTCCATAGATGAAAAAACAATCCTTTCCATAGATAGTCATATTGATAGTCCTGAGATTACGATCATGTTATTGCCCAGCCTACAGCATTTCGTTTAGCCACAAATGGTGCCACCCTCTCCCCAAGGATATCGTCGTCCAAGTTTACGGCATATCTATCATCAGATGTTGTTTTCATTTAGGAATAAACTTATCTGATAACTATTACATATCTTTGCTTTTGACGCCAAAAGAAGATGAAAAAATCAAATTTAAATTATAACTACATGATTTTAATCGAATTAATTATTAGGATTATCTTTATATGATATATATTAAAATAATTTCAATATATTTCAATAGTCAGATCCAAGTCTCAAAACAGTATTTCATTTTATGTAAAAGTACATTCCATGATAATTTTGAATTATGATAAGTCTTACAAAAAGAATTATGTGTGGTGAATCCCCCTAAGCGGCGGGGTCATGCTGACATGAGATAATCCTCTATGAAGTTTCGTTTTTATGGACGAATTGGAAAATCAGCGCCCAATTCACCGGGAGGCACCCGGCACCACACGCCAAATTATTTTATCGATCACACTGCTGACCAGTGAAGATCTTATCATACCTTTGGACTATAAAAGTAGAGGCTTCTATGTTGCGCTCATTACTATTATTTACTGTACCCTTCATGAGTATTGCTGCACATGCCGTTACCTTCGATTATCGTCACGAAATGAACGATAGCGGCGGTAATAATCATAAAGATCGATTATTGATGTCACACCGTTTTGCTAATGGATTTGGATTGTCACTGGAAGGTAAATGGAAAGGTTCGCAGGATAAAGATAAAGCCTTTGATGAAACCGTCAGTAATGGCACCGAAGTCGTGGCAAGCTATGTCTATAAAATTAATAAAACATTCCAGATTGAGCCCGGGTTCTCACTAGATACCAGTTCATCGTCAAACAATTATCGTCCTTATCTCCGTGGCAAAGCTAATTTAAGTGACGATATCAGCGCATCTCTACGTTATCGCCCCTACTACAAGCGTAATTCAGGAAATATAGGAACATCCAAAGATACATCAGAAAATGGTTATAACCTGACCAGCGTTATTTCATGGAAATTTCTGAAAGATTATCAACTTGACTATGAGCTGGACTATAAAAAAGCAAACTCTGCAGGCGTAGTGTTAGCGAATAATGAAAGCTATGACTGGACTCATGATTTCAAACTAACCTATAAACTCGACAAGAACTGGTCGCCTTATATGGCAATCGGTAATGTCTCTGGCAGTAAAACCACAGATGAAAGACAAACACGTTATCGTGTGGGTGTAAAATATTCTTTCTGATAAAAAAAGAAAAATTATCAACAAGGGTTCTCTGAGCCCTTGTTTCAATAATAAATCTCACTCATAGGTTTACCCGTATTTATCCTGGTCTTTCGCTGAAACCACCTCAAATAATCAATAGCGTAGTAGTGTAAAATGATTTACGAATACCGTATTGCGTAAACCTGGTGACAAACAATACGTTAACCCCGCAGTAAAAACTGCATAAAATAATTACGTCAAATAGTCACAGTGAAGAAACAGGTAACGCCCCTGATACGATATAATTAGTCCCTATAACATAAACGCTAATCGCCATACCTAAAACCCATAAAAAAGCCGCTGATTATCAGCGGCTTTGGCAACAATCCGTTTAATTACTCTTCTTTCGCCCCACGCATAGCGCGTTTACGGTCGTTCTCGGTCAGATGACGTTTACGGATACGGACAGAAGTTGGGGTCACTTCCACCAGTTCGTCATCATCAATGAACTCCAGAGCCTGCTCCAGGGTCATCTTAACCGGCGGAACCAGAACTGTTGCTTCGTCAGTACCGGACGCACGCATGTTAGTCAGTTTCTTACCGGTCAGGCAGTTTACCGTCAGGTCGTTAGAACGGCTGTGAATACCGATAATCTGGCCTTCGTAAACTTCTGCACCGTGGCCGAGGAACAGCTTACCGCGATCCTGCAGGCTGAACAGGGCGAACGCGACGGCTTTACCCTGACCGTTGGAGATCAGTACACCGTTCTGACGCTGGCCCACATCACCCGGACGAACGTCGTCGTAGTGGCTGAAGGTGGAGTACAGCAGACCGGTACCGGAGGTCATGGTCATAAATTCTGAACGGAAACCGATAAGCCCACGGCTTGGGATCACGTAGTCAAGACGTACGCGGCCTTTGCCATCCGGATTCATGTTTTTCAGATCGCCTTTACGCTCACCCAGTGCCTGCATCACAGACCCCTGGTGCTGCTCTTCAACGTCCAGCGTCACGTTTTCGAACGGCTCCTGCTTGCGGCCATCGATTTCGCGGAAGATAACTTTCGGGCGGGAAACCGCCATTTCGAAACCTTCACGACGCATGTTTTCAATAAGCACAGACAGGTGCAGCTCACCACGACCAGAAACGCGGAATGCGTCTGCATCCGGAGTTTCTTCAACGCGCAGCGCAACGTTGTGTACCAGCTCTTTATTCAGACGGTCAAGAATCTGACGCGAGGTCACGTACTTACCTTCTTTACCGCAGAACGGAGAGGTGTTAACACAGAAGAACATAGAAACAGTCGGCTCATCAACAGACAGCGCCGGCAGCGCTTCAACATTCTGCGTATCGCAGATGGTGTCGGAGATGTTCAGTTCGCCCAGACCAGTAATCGCGATGATGTCGCCTGCTTCCGCAAGGTCGCTGTCAATACGCTCCAGACCCAGGTGGGTCAGAACTTTACCGACTTTACCGTTACGCGTTTTACCTTCGCTATCAATGATAGTGACCTGCTGGTTCGGTTTTACTTTACCGCGTTTGATACGGCCGATACCGATAACGCCAACGTAGTTGTTGTAGTCCAGCTGAGAGATTTGCATCTGCAGCGGGCCATCCAGGTCAACGTCCGGCGCCGGTACGTGATCAACGATCGCCTGATACAGCGGAGTCATGTCTTCCGCCATATCTTCGTGATCCAGACCGGCGATACCGTTCAGCGCCGACGCGTAAACGATAGGGAAATCCAGCTGTTCGTCGGTTGCGTCGAGGTTAACGAACAGGTCGAATACCTGATCGACAACCCAGTCCGGACGCGCGCCAGGACGGTCAACTTTGTTGATAACAACAATCGGCTTCAGACCGTAGGCAAAAGCTTTCTTGGTGACGAAGCGCGTCTGCGGCATCGGGCCATCAAAGGCGTCAACCACCAGCAGCACAGAATCCACCATGGACATAACACGTTCAACTTCACCACCGAAGTCGGCGTGCCCAGGGGTATCAACGATGTTGATACGGTAATCATTCCATTTGATAGCGGTGTTTTTAGCGAGGATAGTAATCCCACGCTCTTTCTCCAAATCGTTGGAGTCCATCACTCGTTCTTGTGCTTCAGTACGCGCGTCGAACGTACCGGATTGCTGTAGCAGCTTATCAACCAGGGTAGTTTTACCATGGTCGACGTGCGCGATGATGGCGATATTACGCAGATTTTCGATCACAACTTTGCCTCAGGCATTAGAAATAGCGCGTTATTGTACACGGATTAATCGCGCTACAAAACAGGATCACAAACATCCTCCGCAAACAAGTATTGCAGAGATTCTTTGTGATCGCTTTCACGGAGCGTTAAAAGGGTTATTAAAATTATTTTGCACCAAAAAAGTGCTTCACGCTCACGTAAAAGCACTATATTGGTGCAATGCATTCATTTTGGTGCAACCCTTTTGCACGATGATGTGCATGATAACGCCTTTTGGGGGCAATTTAAAAGTTGGCACAGATTTCGCTTTGTATATTTTAAGGCAACAACGCCACTTTTAAGTAGTTAGAAAGTTTCGTTTCCACGACGACAATGACCAATCCGGGAGAGTTTAAGTATGTCCGCTGAACACGTTTTGACGATGCTGAACGAGCATGAAGTGAAGTTTGTCGATCTCCGCTTCACCGATACCAAAGGTAAAGAACAGCACGTTACTATTCCTTCTCATCAAGTAAATGCCGAATTCTTCGAAGAAGGCAAAATGTTTGATGGCTCCTCGATTGGCGGCTGGAAAGGTATTAACGAATCCGACATGGTTCTGATGCCGGATGCGACCACCGCGCTGATCGACCCGTTCTATGAAGAACCGACCCTGATCCTCCGTTGCGACATCCTGGAACCAGGCACCCTGCAAGGCTATGACCGCGACCCGCGCTCCATTGCTAAGCGTGCTGAAGAATATCTGCGTTCCACCGGCATTGCTGACACCGTACTGTTCGGGCCAGAACCAGAATTCTTCCTGTTCGATGACGTCCGTTTTGGTGCGTCCATCTCTGGTTCCCACGTTGCTATTGATGATATCGAAGGCGCATGGAACTCTGCCACCAAATATGAAGGCGGCAACAAAGGTCACCGTCCTGGCGTGAAAGGCGGTTACTTCCCGGTTCCACCCGTAGACTCTTCTCAGGATATCCGCTCTACCATGTGTATGATTCTGGAAGAGCTGGGCCTGGTTGTTGAAGCTCATCACCACGAAGTGGCGACTGCCGGTCAGAACGAAATCGCTACCCGCTTCAATACCATGACCAAAAAAGCGGACGAAATTCAGATCTATAAATACGTTGTGCACAACGTCGCGCATCGCTTCGGTAAAACCGCCACCTTTATGCCAAAACCGATGTTCGGCGATAACGGTTCCGGTATGCACTGCCACATGTCGCTGTCTAAAAATGGCGTAAACCTGTTCTCCGGTGATAAATACGCAGGCCTGTCTGAAGAAGCCTTGTACTACATTGGCGGCGTTATCAAACACGCTAAAGCGATTAACGCATTGTCTAACCCGACAACCAACTCCTACAAACGTCTGGTCCCGGGTTACGAAGCGCCGGTTATGCTGGCTTACTCTGCCCGTAACCGCTCCGCGTCTATCCGTATTCCGGTAGTTACCTCGCCGAAAGCGCGCCGTATCGAAGTTCGTTTCCCGGATCCGGCAGCCAACCCGTATCTGTGCTTTGCCGCTCTGCTGATGGCCGGTCTTGACGGAATCAAGAACAAAATCCATCCGGGCGAAGCTATGGACAAAAACCTGTACGATCTGCCGCCAGAAGAAGCGAACGAGATCCCACAGGTTGCAGGCTCTCTGGAAGAAGCACTGAATGCGCTGGACGCAGACCGTGAATTCCTGACCGCCGGTGGCGTATTCACTAACGACGCCATTGATGCTTACATTGCGCTGCGTACTGGGGAAAACGACCGCGTGCGTATGACTCCGCATCCGGTTGAGTTCGAACTGTACTACAGCGTCTAATTTTGCTGTAAATCCCTGGCGTTCCGTGTTGTGGCGTGGAGTACCAGGGATGTTTTGTTGCCGTGGAAACTTCAGCCCATCTCAGGATGGGCTTTTTTCTCCACCAACACGCTGATCTCATGAGCTTTTTATTTATAAAAAGCTATAATGCACTAAAATAGTGCACCTTTTTCAGGAGACTGTCAGATGGCAACAGGCACACTGCCCGATGCTGGGCAGATCCTTAACTCTTTAATCAACAGTATCTTACTGGTCAACGATGACCTGGAAGTTCATTACGCGAACCCGGCGGCGCAGCAGTTGCTGGCGCAAAGTTCACGCAAGCTGTTTGGTACGCCACTTCCAGAGCTGTTGAGCTATTTCTCGCTGAATATCGGCCTCATGCAAGAGAGCCTGGCGGCGGGTCAGGGATTTACCGATAACGAAGTGACGTTGGTTATTGACGGACGCTCGCACATCCTTTCCCTGACTGCGCAACGTTTGCCAGAAGGCTTTATTCTGCTGGAAATGGCCCCAATGGATAATCAGCGTCGCCTGAGCCAGGAACAGCTTCAGCAAGCCCAACAGGTCGCCGCACGAGATTTAGTGCGCGGTCTGGCCCACGAGATTAAAAATCCGCTGGGAGGGTTGCGCGGCGCGGCGCAACTGCTGAGCAAAGCGTTGCCCGATCCAACGCTGACGGAATACACCAAAGTTATTATTGAACAGGCCGATCGGTTAAGAAATCTGGTCGACCGTCTGCTGGGACCACAGCATCCGGGGATGCACGTAACAGAAAGTATCCACAAAGTTGCTGAGCGGGTGGTAAAGCTGGTATCGATGGAGTTGCCAGATAACGTCAAACTGGTTCGCGACTATGACCCGAGTCTGCCGGAACTCCCGCATGACCCGGATCAAATTGAACAAGTGCTGCTAAATATCGTGCGCAATGCGCTACAGGCACTGGGACCGGAAGGGGGTGAGATCACCCTGCGCACCCGAACAGCCTTCCAGCTCACTCTGCACGGCGTGCGTTACCGCCTCGCCGCACGCATTGATGTTGAAGATAACGGTCCAGGGATCCCATCCCACTTACAAGATACGCTGTTTTATCCGATGGTTAGCGGGCGTGAAGGCGGCACCGGACTCGGCCTGTCTATTGCCCGCAGCCTTATCGATCAGCACTCCGGCAAAATTGAATTTACCAGTTGGCCAGGGCATACCGAATTCTCGGTGTACCTGCCTATTCGGAAGTAGAGGTGTTTATGCAACGAGGGATAGCCTGGATCGTTGACGACGATAGCTCCATCCGTTGGGTGCTTGAACGCGCGCTCACCGGGGCAGGCTTGAGTTGTACAACATTTGAAAATGGCAACGAGGTGCTTAATGCCCTCACCACCAAAACCCCGGATGTTCTGCTGTCTGACATCCGTATGCCGGGGATGGATGGGTTAGCGCTACTAAAGCAGATTAAACAGCGTCATCCGATGCTCCCGGTCATCATCATGACAGCGCATTCGGATCTGGACGCCGCGGTTAGCGCCTATCAACAAGGCGCCTTTGATTATCTGCCGAAACCGTTTGATATTGATGAAGCGGTAGCGCTGGTTGATCGCGCGATTAGCCATTATCAGGAACAGCAGCAGCCACGTAATACGCCGATGAATAGCCCGACAGCCGATATTATCGGCGAAGCGCCGGCGATGCAGGATGTTTTTCGCATTATCGGCCGCCTGTCGCGCTCGTCAATCAGCGTGTTGATCAACGGAGAATCCGGTACCGGTAAAGAACTGGTCGCCCATGCGCTGCACCGCCACAGTCCGCGCGCGAAGGCCCCGTTTATTGCGCTAAATATGGCGGCTATCCCGAAGGATTTGATTGAATCAGAACTTTTCGGCCATGAGAAAGGCGCTTTTACCGGTGCGAATACCGTGCGTCAGGGGCGCTTTGAACAGGCAGATGGCGGCACGCTATTCCTTGACGAAATCGGCGATATGCCGCTGGACGTACAGACACGTCTGCTGCGTGTTCTGGCTGACGGTCAGTTTTATCGCGTAGGCGGATATGCTCCGGTGAAAGTGGATGTGCGTATCATCGCCGCTACCCACCAGAACCTTGAACTACGCGTGCAGGAAGGCAAATTTCGTGAGGATTTATTCCACCGCCTGAACGTCATTCGCGTCCATCTCCCACCGCTGCGCGAGCGGCGGGAGGATATTCCACGCCTGGCGCGGCATTTTCTGCAAATTGCCGCTCGTGAACTGGGCGTCGAAGCCAAGCTGCTACATCCGGAAACGGAAATGGCGCTGACCCGGCTGGCCTGGCCTGGTAACGTACGTCAGTTGGAAAATACCTGTCGCTGGCTGACAGTGATGGCCGCAAGCCAGGAGGTTCTGACTCAGGATCTTCCCAGCGAGCTGTTTGAAACCGCGGTACCGGATAATCCGACACAAATGCTACCGGATAGCTGGGCCACGCTGCTGGGACAATGGGCCGATCGCGCCTTGCGTTCTGGTCATCAAAACCTGCTATCGGAAGCACAGCCGGAAATGGAGCGTACATTGCTGACCACCGCGCTGCGCCATACTCAGGGCCATAAACAAGAAGCGGCGCGTCTGCTGGGGTGGGGGCGTAACACGCTGACGCGTAAGCTAAAAGAGTTAGGAATGGAGTAGCCGGGCGGAAGTGTGTAAAAAATAGTCACCCAGCGCAAACTGCTGCTATTTTGTACTTTACTGTTGCAGTGCATTGGGTATGATCTTGCCCGGAAAGACGGGGGAAATCATGCTTGAATCACTCATAAATATTATATCGAGCGGTGCTGCAGCCAGCCATACGCCGCAAACGGCGATAGCTGCCGTTCTGTGCGCAGCTATAGTTGGTCTGTTTAACTGATTCATTCACCCTCTCCTTGTTCGGGAGAGGGTGAGTGGTTTAAATCACCCGGGAAAACTGCTGCATCCGCGCTTTCTGGCGCAAATAAGCATCAAAACACATACAGATGTTGCGAATTAACAACCTGCCTTTTGCCGTCACCTGAATGCCTTTTTCGTTCACATCCACCAGCCCATCGTTAGCCAGCGGCGCCAGTAGCTGCAAATCCTGGGCAAAATAGCGGCCAAAATCTAACGCCCACTGCGCTTCTATCACGGAAAAATCGAGGCGGAAATTGCAGATGAGAGACTTAATGACATCACGACGAATACAGTCATCGCGAGTCAGCGCAATGCCGCGCCACAGCGCCGTTCCGGTTTCATCTACCTGCTGATAATATTTCTTCAGCTCTTTCTGATTCTGCGCATAGCAATCGCCAATCATACTGATCGCCGAGACGCCCAGTCCCAGCAGGTCGGTATCTCCCTGAGTGGTGTATCCCTGAAAATTGCGATGCAAAATGCCTTCACGTTGGGCTATCGCCAGTTCATCATCCGGACGAGCAAAATGGTCCATACCAATAAACTGATACCCCGCGGCCGTCAGCGAATCTATGGTCTCCTGCAGGATATCCAGCTTCTGCGCGGCCGAAGGTAAATCAACATCTTTGATTTTTCGCTGCGCGGCAAAAAGCGTCGGCAGATGAGCATAGTTAAAGACGCTCAGACGATCGGGGTTTAACTCCGCCACTTTCCGTAACGTAAAGGCAAAGCTCTGCGGCGTTTGCTTAGGCAAGCCGTAAATCAGATCAATATTGGTAGAGGTAAAGCCGATCTCGCGCGCATGGTTGAGCAGGGCGAAGATAAACGCTTCATCCTGCTCGCGATTCACCCGTTGCTGTACTTCTTTGTTGAAGTCCTGCACGCCCATACTCAGGCGGTTGAAGCCTTCAGCGCGTAAATGATCCAGTACATCAAGCTCGATTTCACGGGGATCGACCTCAATGGAAATCTCCGCATCGGCATTAAAATTAAAATGCGTTCGCAGCAACGTCATCAGACGGCTAATTTGCGCCTTGTTTAAATAGGTCGGCGTGCCGCCGCCCCAGTGCAGTTGACTCACCAGGCGACCAGCGAAAAGCGGGGCGCGATGAATAATCTCCTGCTCAAGGACATCCAGATACTGATCGGCTTTATGCTGCTGCCGGGTAACAATTTTATTGCAGCCGCAGAAATAGCACAGCTTATGGCAAAACGGGATATGTACATACAGCGATAAAGGTCGCTGCGGATAGCGGGCAACCGCTGCGTCAAATTCAGCGGCGCCAAATTCCGCAGAAAACTCCAGCGCAGTGGGATACGAAGTATAACGCGGCCCGGAATAGTTATATTTCTGGATCAGGGCCAGATCCCAGTCGATTAACTGCACAGACATGCTCACTCCTTCCGATGGTGCCGTCGGCGGGTACGCCGCGCCGGCCCAACCGCACCTCGGGTAATGAGCCGGTTGCGCAGCCAGCTTTTACGCCGCGACAACCGTCGTAGTTTAACGAATAACCACAGCAGATAACATATAACCAGAAGGGTTATAAGCAGGACCGGGAACCCGATGGGATGCAAATGTTAGTTTCCACCCTTCAGTAAGCGCATCATATCTTCTTTGCGCTCTTCCTCTTCCTCATCGTCGTCATCATCATCATAAGAGAGCCCAAGTTGCTGCATTAGCTCATCAATACGATCCAGTTGGGCATCCATCCATGTTTGCTCTTCAGCATTCAGGGTGTCGCCCTCTTCCAGACGTTCCAGCAGCGCGTCCAGGCGCTCATCATTCTCCAGCAAATCCAGCTCAGCCTGCGGTGAAAGCATAGGTTTCTCGCTCTTCGGTTTATGCTGCTTAACCGTTGGGGTACTGTCAGTCACGCCCAACGGGATCGGTTTTTTACTGCCAATTCGGGGATCATGCTGTTGGCCCTGCTTTTTACTCGCTGAAGCAGTTTGAGCGCCGGTCATACGACTACCTGGCGCATGACCGCGATGCTTCTTCTGATGCTTACGCTCGCGGGCTTCCTGGTTCAATTCTTCGCGCGTTTTACGACTTTTTTTGCCATGAGGTACGGATGACGGTTTTTTCATAATGTGTAATCTTCAGGCCATTTTCTTCAGTATAGAATTGAGGCGGAATCTAGCAGAAAGCAAGCAAAGAAAAAAGGCGACAGATTACTCTGCCGCCTTTTTCCGCACTGATAACCCTTAATGGGCTTCCACTTTCCATGTTAGCTCACGACACACCCTGTCTTTCCTTTAGCTACCCACGATCCCTGTTACGTCCATTTCCTTGTTAAAACGTCTTCCCAGACGCGTGTCATCCTGACAATCGGTGGTCTTCACCTTCCTGGAGCTTCCTGACCCCTCATCCTGAGTCGCAATCCTGATAAGCATCCTCGCCCTTCATTGCTACTTTACTGGTTTGAGAAAAACCTACAACCCGCTGTACAAGAAAAACACAGATTTAAGAATTTTCCATCAATTTAATCTGATGATTTATAAACGGTTGTATAATTTACGCTCGGTTTTTTCTCATGAATTTCTTATATATACAGTAGTCAATGTCTTACAAAACATATGGCCTTTGCCTGCACGGTCATGCACGGTTAAAAACAGTCTTTTTCTGCTGTTCAGGTATAATCCCCCACTATAACCTGATTTTACGGAGACGACCGTCTTGACCAACTGGAATTATCAACTGACGCATTTTGTCACGAGTGCGCCGGATATCCGCCATCTTCCTGCAGATACGGGTATCGAAGTGGCATTTGCTGGCCGCTCCAATGCCGGGAAATCCAGCGCCCTGAACACGTTGACTAACCAGAAAAACCTGGCGCGCACATCAAAAACGCCAGGTCGTACACAGCTCATCAACTTGTTTGAAGTCGCTGAAGGCAAACGCCTGGTCGACCTGCCTGGCTATGGTTATGCACAGGTCCCGGAGGAGATGAAAATCAAATGGCAGCGCGCCCTGGGTGAATATCTGGAGAAGCGCCTGTGTCTGAAAGGCCTGGTCGTACTGATGGATATTCGCCATCCGCTAAAAGATCTCGATCAGCAGATGATCCAATGGGCCGTTGAAAGCAATATACCGGTTCTGGTGTTACTCACTAAGGCCGACAAGCTGGCCAGCGGGGCGCGTAAAGCGCAGATCAACCTGGTACGCGAGGCGGTGGTCGCTTTTAACGGTGATGTTCAGGTGGAAGCCTTTTCTTCACTGAAAAAGCAGGGGGTGGATAAACTGCGCCAGAAGCTGGATAGCTGGTATAGCGATCTCCCTCCTCAGGAAGCGCCTGAAGACGAGAAATAATTTTCCCCGTTTCCCCGGATAACAGCGCGCAGAGTTTTATCCGGGCCGTCCCTTCGCTATCATCCAGATGGCAAAAATTTTCTTGTGCGCAATAAAAAACGCCCCGGTCATAAATGACCGGGGCGGCTAAAATATTCAGCCAAATCCGATTACGTGAAGTAAAAGGTCTGAAAGATAGAACATCTTACCTCTGTACCCTACGTCTTTAACTCTACTCTTCTTTCAGTTACGGATAAAGCATTTTTTGTAGTTTTTTTTCATTCTTTACATAGCAAATTCAAATGATCATCACAAAAAGCGATAAGTTATGTTGCTCACTTACAAAAAATGGCCTTACCCGTCGCGTATTTAGTGCGCTTGATCCCAGTTATCTCCGCTTCCAACTTCGACCAACAGCGGAACCGCCAGCGTCGTACTGCTTTCCATCAGCTCATGGACCTTCTTCGCTACGGCATCCAGGTCATCTTTATGCACTTCGAAAACTAATTCATCGTGTACCTGCATGATCATACGTACGCGGGGTTTTTCACTCAGTAACCAGTTATCGACTGCGATCATCGCTCGCTTAATAATGTCCGCAGCGGTACCTTGCATCGGGGCATTGATCGCCGCACGCTCGGCACCTGCGCGCCGTGCGCCGTTGCTGGATTTAATATCAGGAAGATAAAGGCGGCGGCCATCCAGAGTTTCGACGTACCCCTGTTCTTTTGCCTGCGCCCGCGTACGCTCCATATATTCCAGTACGCCAGGATAGCGCTCAAAGTAGAGATCCATATATTTTTGTGCTTCTTTTCGCGGAATATTGAGCTGCCGCGCGAGACCAAACGCGCTCATGCCGTAAATCAGGCCAAAGTTGATCGCCTTCGCACTGCGACGCTGCTCACTACTTACGCTATCCAGAGGCAAGCCAAAGACCTCTGCCGCGGTGGCCCGGTGGATATCCTTACCTTCTGCAAACGCGGTTAACAGTCCCTTATCGCGAGACAAATGCGCCATGATACGCAGCTCAATTTGCGAATAGTCGGCAGAAACAATCAGATAGTCTTCCGGAGCGATAAATGCCTGGCGAATGCGGCGCCCTTCATCGTTGCGTACCGGAATATTTTGCAGGTTCGGGTCGGTGGACGACAGGCGCCCCGTTGCGGTAACCGCCTGATGATAGGAAGTATGCACCCGACCCGTTTTCGGGTTAATCATCAGCGGCAGCTTATCGGTATAGGTAGATTTGAGTTTCGCCAGTCCCCGATATTCCAGAATCACTTTCGGCAGCGGATAATCCAGCGCCAGCTCTTCCAGCACCTCTTCCGATGTAGATGGCGCGCCGCCCGGGGTTTTCTTGAGCGGTTTAATCCCTTGTTTTTCAAACAAGATTGTTTGCAGTTGCTTTGGTGAAGAGAGGTTAAACTCTTCACCAGCGATCTCGTAGGCCTTTTGCTCCAGTTCAACCAGACGTTTAGCGATTTCCTGAGAATGCGCATGCAGCACGGCCGGATCAATCTTCACGCCATTGCGCTCAACGCGCGAAAGCACCGGAACCAGCGGCATTTCGATATTTTTAAAGACGTTCAGCGGCCCTTCGTTCTGCTGAAGTTTTGGCCACATTTTCAAATGCAGTTGCAGAGTGACATCAGCATCTTCCGCTGCGTAACGACCCGCTTCTTCCAGCGCGATCTGGTTAAATGTGAGCTGATTTTTCCCCTTGCCGGCAATCTCTTCAAAGGTAATCGTTTTGTGATTTAGCCAGCGCGCGGAGAGGCTATCCATATCATGGCGACCCGCTACGCTGTCGAGAATATAGGATTCCAGCATGGTATCAAACGCGATACCGCGCAGCTCAATGCCGTAGTTAGCCAGAATCCCCCGGTCATACTTGAGATTCTGCCCAACCTTCAGAATATTATTGTCTTCCAGCAGCGGTTTCAGCAGCGCCAGCACACGATCCCGCGGGATCTGATCCGGCGCATCCAGATAATCATGGGCGACCGGTACATAAGCCGCCATGCCCGGCTCAACGGCGAAGGACAGACCAACCATATTGGCAGAAACGTTATCCAGGCTGTCGGTCTCGGTATCAAAAGCGAAGAGCGGCGCTTGCTTCAGTTTTGCGATCCACGTCGTCAGCGTTTCTTCATCGAGAATCGTGACATAATTTTCAGCGGAGAGCGCCGTCGCCGCTGGCTCTTCTTTATCTGTCACCTCAGCAACGGCTTCCAGCGGCTTCGCCGCTGGCCTGGTCCCCTTCGCCTGCAGCCACTTGCCGGATTCAACATCAGTGATCCAGCGTTTGAATTCATATTTTTTAAACAGCGCCAGCAGTTCATCCGCGACCGGTTGTGCAACCAGTAGCTCTTCACAACCCAACTCCAGCTCAACGTCAGTTTTAATCGTCGCCAGCTGATAAGAGAGATATGCCACCTCTTTATTTTGTTCCAGCTTCGCCGCCATCGTTTTCGCGCCACGGAAGCTCAGTGCGGCGATTTTTTCAGGCTCAGCATATAACGTATCAAGACCGCCCAGCCCCTGTAGCAATGCCTGCGCGGTCTTTTCTCCCACACCCGGCACGCCCGGAATGTTGTCCGACGAATCGCCCATAAGGGCAAGGAAATCAATGATCAACTCCGGCGGTACGCCATATTTCGTCACCACTTCATCCGGGCCAAGGATGGTGTTGGTCATCGTGTTGATCAGGGTAATTCCCGGCGTAACCAGTTGGGCCATATCTTTATCGCCGGTACTGATCAGCACCGGACGGCCCGCCTTTTCTGCTTCACGCGCCAGAGTGCCGATTACATCGTCAGCTTCTACGCCAGGAACAGCCATCAGCGGCAGGCCCATTGCTTTCACCATGGCATGCAACGGCTCGATCTGCGCCCGCAGATCGTCCGGCATCGGTGGACGATGAGATTTATAGTGCTCAAACAGTTCATCACGGAACGTCTTCCCTTTGGCATCAAAAACGACGACGGCGTGAGTCGGTTGATACTGCAGAATCAGGCTACGCAGCATATTCAGCACGCCATACATTGCGCCTGTCGGTTCACCGGCGCTGTTAGTCAGCGGGGGAAACGCATGATATGCCCGGTAAAGGTAAGAGGAGCCGTCAACGAGGATGAGAGGGTTTTCTGGGATCTGAACCATAATTTCCGTGCCTGTTTATCAGATTATCGGTAAAGGATGCCACAGACGGGCATTAAATCCTGAATTTTTCCCACATTTCGTCGAAAAGATTCGCCGTAGCTGGCGAGGGTGTTGCACATTAATCTGTGGATAACTTTGTGTATATTTTTATAACCAGAGCTATCCGGAGCAGAACAGCACAGCACACATATCAATTATTCATTATTTTTCAAAGCATTATATTTATAGTTGTATCGTTAATATCATTATGATGACTCAATGTTCCATGTGGATATAAGATCCAGAAATTTTTCTGTTCTGGTAACAACCGTCATTTACTGTATTTTCTGATAAAATCAGCCCCTTACGTTGTTTAAATGCGTTCTTTGTCAGCCTAACTTTCTGAATAAATTAACTATGTCGAGATTACTCGCTGCGATAACGTTTCCGTTGAGTATCGCCCTTACCATCGTAGTCACCATAATCTGTTCCGTACCGATCATCGTTGCCGGACTGATTAAACTTCTAGTGCCTATTCCACCGGTCTGGCGCTCGATATCCGTTTTTTGCAATTTCATGATGTATTGCTGGTGTGAAGGGTTGGCGCTACTGCTATATCTTAATCCCTGGCTAAAATGGGACGTTCAGGGCCTTGAGGGGCTGAGTAAGAAAAACTGGTATCTGCTAATCAGCAACCATCACAGTTGGGCGGATATCGTGGTGCTCTGCGTGCTGTTTCGCAAACATATCCCGATGAATAAATACTTCCTTAAACAGCAACTGGCCTGGGTGCCGTTCATTGGCCTTGCCTGCTGGGCGCTGGATATGCCCTTTATGCGCCGGTACTCACGTGGTTATTTAATTCGTCATCCGGAGCGTCGCGGCAAAGATGTCGAGACTACGCGCCGATCCTGCGAGAAATTCCGTACCCATCCAACGACTATTGTTAACTTTGTTGAAGGCTCGCGTTTTACACCAGAAAAGCAGCGTCAGACACGTTCGCCGTATAATAATTTATTGGCCCCAAAGGCGGCGGGAATCGCGATGGCATTGAGCGTTCTGGGCTCGCAGTTTGATAAGCTGCTGAATGTGACTTTATGCTATCCGGAGAACGACCAACAGCCATTTTACGACATGCTAAGCGGCCGACTGACGCGGATTGTGGTGCGAGTCAGTCTTGAGCCTGTTACTGAAGATCTGCATGGCGATTATGTGAATGATAAAAATTTTAAGCGCCGCTTTCAGCGTTGGCTAAATACGCTGTGGGAAGAAAAGGATCGGCAGTTAACAGAAATAATGCGGCTGAGGAAAAAATAATTTTTCTCGCAAACAACAACGCCGGTCAGTGACCGGCGTTCAGTTTTTACTTCTTCTCAACTAACTGTTTAACAGTATCAGCATATTGGGCAACGAATGCATCCATATTGCTGGTATCCATCCCTTGTGGGTTGAGCTGATATTTACCGTTAACGTACATTGCTGGTACGCCCTGCAGTTGAAAATCAGCCGCAGCTTTCTCTTGCTGAGCCACCAGAGACTTCACTACAAAGCTGTTCCAGGCTGCATCGTATTCTTCCCCTTTCACACCAGCATCAACGAAGACTTTACGGATATCCGCCACGGTCTGCACGGTCTGCGTTTTCTGTACCGCTTCAAACATTGGAACGGTAATTTTATCTTCCACACCCAGCGCCATGGCCACAGCCCAGGCATGGGTTAGATCCTTGCCCAATGGGCCGAGGAAGTCGACGTGGTATTTCGTCATTTTGACGCCTTCAGGCAGCTTTTTCTTCACGTTATCTGAAACATGAAGTACCTCTTCGAACTGGTAGCAGTGCGGGCAGTAGAACGAGAAGAACTCAAGCACCTGCGGCTCGCCAGCAACGGGCTTATCAAGGGTAATATATTGCTTACCATCGGTGATCTGGGCAGCGGATGCACTAAAAGCCAGAATCATACCAGCCAGCGCCAGCCAAATTTTTTTCATGATTAATTCTCTCCTGGGTATATCACATTAATACATTGGCGTTAACTGAAGAGGGGGTTCCTGCAGAACCTTCACCTGCTCAAGAAAAGTTGTTATCTGCCCGCGCCAGTAATCTTCCCCGGTTAACCATGGGAAATTGACGGGAAAAGCGGGATCGTTCCAGCGTCTGAGCAACCACGCCAGATAATAAACTAACCGCATTGCGCGTAAAGGTTCGATGAGCGCGATTTCATCTGTATTGAAAGCACTGAACTCTTCATACGCTTCAATGATCATTTCCAGTTGCATGCGCTGCTCGGCTTTATCACCATTCAACAGCATCCAGAGATCCTGAACAGCCGGGCCATTTCGTGAGTCATCTAAATCAACAAACAGGGGACCATCGCGCCAGAGTATGTTTCCCGCGTGGCAATCACCATGCAAACGCAAAATATTGGCGCTCCCGTGCCATCGTGCCATTACCGCATCAATCAGCTTGTCGGCAGCGCTAAGAAAAGCCTCTTTAAGCGTGGCAGGAATAAGCCTGGAGTGCTCAAAGACCTGGCGCGGCTCAAGGAGATACTCATTGATGCCAATATCAGGACGAGCAACAAAACGCTGTTTACGTCCCGTTTGATGCATGCGGCCCAGATAGCGCCCAACCCATTCCATCTGATCAAGGTTATCCGCCTCAAACTGGCGTCCGCCCAGACTTGGAAAAACGGCGAAAAAGAACCCCTGATGCTGGTGAAGCGTATTTTCGTTAAACGATAATGGCGCGGCAACGGGAACGTCGTCCTGGACAAGCTGAAGGGAAAACTGGTGTTCTTCGAGAATTTGTGCTGCGGACCAGCGTTCAGGACGATAGAATTTCACCACATAACGGTGACGATCTTCGTCCTGAAACTGGTAAACGCGGTTCTCATAGCTGTTAAGCGGCGTGAGACCGGAATCCACCCGCATTCCCAGATTAAACAGACCATCAATGATGGTATCCGGGTGAAGCGTCTGAAAAGTAAAAGCCTTATCGTGCATCCTGACATCCGATAATCGTACGAATGATTCAGGATATCATCTCATTGCCCGTTCTGCGGCAGCGCTTACAACCTTTTACTCTTTAATTACGCCACGAGCACGTAGCAAGGCGGTTTTGAAATCCTCTTCATAATCTTTCTGAATGCCAGGAATAACGGCTTCTTTCGCAGAGTCGCGCATTTTCAGATGATAAATCAGAATATCGTCGGAAAGATCGCTCAATTCACCGGTATAACCCGCCTCTTTTGCCAGTTTTTGCAAGAATTGCATTAAATTCAGTTCAGGATCTTTCTGCCAGGCTGGCTGGAGAAGCTCAATGACTTCATTCAGGCGTTTACATTTCATAGCGTTGCTCCTTACTCTTAATATGAATACGTTAGCAGGGACAATCCCACAATGAAAGAGGCGATATTAATATGCAGGGCGAGGTAATAACCGGTGTTGTGCTGGCCGGAGGACGGGCCACACGCATGGGCGGGATAGATAAAGGATTGCAGTTGCTAAACGGTAAGGCCTTGTGGCGTCACGTCGCAGATGCGTTAGAACCCCAGGTAACAAACCTGGTGGTTAGCGCTAATCGCAATCTTGATCGCTGGCAAAAAAGCGGTTACCCGATTATTACTGACAGCCTGAACAATTTTCCTGGCCCGCTCGCCGGAATGCTGTCTGTTATGCAACAAGTCGACAATGAGTGGTTTCTGTTTTGCCCATGTGATACACCATTTATCCCCCCATTTCTCGCAGAGCGCTTAATACAGCAGAAAGAATCGTCCCCGGCCGTTTGGGTACATGACGGTGCACGCGATCATCCTGCGATTGCTTTAGTGAACCGAGAGGTAATTCCAGAACTGGAAACTTATCTGGCCGCAGGCGAGCGGCGCGTGATGGTATTTATGCGCAAAATTACCGGGCATTCTGTCGATTTTAGCGATGTAAAATCAGCATTTATTAACGTCAACACGCTTGAGGATCTACAAAGTATGCAGGAACCATCATGATCCCTCTTTTAGCGATTTCCGCCTGGAGCGGTACGGGTAAGACGACGTTATTAAAGAAATTAATTCCGGCATTATGCGCGGAAGGCTTACGCCCGGGACTCATTAAACATACGCATCACGATATGGATGTGGACAAACCTGGTAAAGACAGTTATGAGCTACGTAAAGCCGGGGCAGCTCAGACGATTGTCGCCAGTTCACAGCGTTGGGCGTTAATGACGGAAACGCCTGATAAACCTGTTCTGGATCTTAACTGGCTGGTTAGCAGAATGGATACATCAACGTTAGATTTGGTGCTGGTGGAAGGTTTTAAGCATGAATCTGTGCCTAAGATTTTACTTTATCGGCAAAACGGCAGGCATAGCGCGGAAGAGTTGGTATTTGATGAGCATGTCATTGCGGTGGCCAGTGATATTCCTGTCGGAACATCACTGCCAGTGTTAGATCTAAATGATATTCCGCAGATCGCCGCGTTTATTATGCAGTGGTTAAAATGGCGAGATTAGAATGGTAGATATTTCAGTATTTCGCCATGCTTTATAACCCTGCGAGCAGTTAACGATCTTTTCAGGTGGCGAAAACGCAAAAAGGCCATCCGTGAGGATAGCCTTTTCACTTATCTGATGCCTGGCAGTTTATGGCGGGCGTCCTGCCCGCCACCCTCCGGG
>NZ_FZNJ01000007.1:0-235149 GCF_900198535.1 Klebsiella sp. 2680
CCGTTCGACTTGCATGTGTTAGGCCTGCCGCCAGCGTTCAATCTGAGCCATGATCAAACTCTTCAATTTAAGTTTGATGCTCGTGAATTAAACTTCGTAATGAATTACGTGTTCACTCAGAGACTTGGTATTCATTTATTGTCCGAAGACATTAAGAATCCATGTCACTTTGAGTGCCCACACAGATTGTCTGATAAATTGTTAAAGAGCAGTGCCGCTTCGTTTTCGCTGCGGCGCGGGGTGTGCATATTACGCTTTCCCGCTACAGAGTCAAGCAATTATTTTGCTTTTCCCTGTCGGTTTTCACGGTGACTTTTCACCGCTGAGCCCCGCTGACCCGGCGGCTTGCGTGCCGTTGTTCCGTGTCAGTGGAGGCGCATTATAGGGAGTTCTGAGACGTTGACAAGCCCTGTTTTCAAAAATTATTTCAAGCGTCTCTTTTTTGTGCAAAACGCGCTTAAAGCGGCAATTTTTCCAGTGATGCGAAGCCATAACGCTGTAAAACGGGCAAAAGCTTTTCAGTCTCTGCCGTCAACGCCATACAGTATGCAATATTCGCATCGCCGGATTTTGCATCAGGCGCTTCATGTTCCAGCAACCAGACTGTTCGACGCGCAATCGCTGCGCCAGAATCAATCAGGCGTGTTCCTTCCGGCATCACCTGCTGCAACTCTTCTGTGAGCAACGGGAAGTGCGTACAACCTAATACTACTGTATCGGGTGATTCCTGCATTCGCAGCCACGGACGCAGAATCCGGCGCAACTCGTCGAGCGGCACCTCTTCGCCATGCAGCTTCGCTTCCGCCAGTTCCACCAGCTCTGCAGAACCCAGCATTTCTATACGACATTCATTTGCAAAACGAGCGATAAGTTCGCGCGTATAAGGGCGCTTTACCGTCCCACGCGTCGCCAGCAGTCCAACAATACCATTCGCCGTTAAGCGAGCGGCTGGCTTTATCGCCGGAACGACGCCGACAACCGGGAAGGCGAACTTTTCGCGCAGTGCAGGAAGTGAAACGGTACTTGCGGTGTTACAGGCAATAACCGCCAGCGCCAGAGGATAGCGCTGTTGGACAGCGGTAACGACGTCCAGAACGCGTTCAACAATAAACGCTTCGCTCTTTTCACCGTAGGGGAAAGCGGCATTGTCGAAAGTATAGATATAGTGCAGATTCGGCAAAAGCTGCCGAATCTCATTGTAAACCGACAGCCCACCGACGCCGGAATCAAACACCAGCACGGTGGGACGTGGATCAGAAGGTGTAGCTGCCAGACAAGGTGTATTCTCGTCCTGCAGTTTGGTAGCCATATACTGTCTCGTAATCTTTATCGAACAGATTGGCTATTTTACCACGAACTGTCAGGTGTGAGGTGACCGGATATGATAATCCAATATCCCAAACGCTAACACCGCCCAATTTGACCGTATGGGAGGAATATGTTGTTGAATCATAAGCGCTGTCATATCGCTGTCCCATATACTGATAGGCAACATTCCAGCCAAGATCGTAAACCTGTCCTGTTAGTTCGTATTTCACCTGCTGTTTCGCGCGACGGGCAAGAATCTTATTGGTTTCATCATCACGCGGATCGATATATTGCAACGTTAAATGGTGTTCAACTGGACCAGTTGTAATGTTCCCCGTCCATTCCAGACCCTTGATAGTTGCCGAGTCGATGTTGTAGTAAGCATTATTGTCGTAATCGATCAGGTTTTGAATTTCATAACGGTACGTTGAAAGACGCCAGTCCAGAGGCCCCGTCAGTCCTTCAAGCCCGGCTTCCCATTGCTTAGACTCTTCAGGCTTCAGATTTCTGTTAGAAGCGATACCAAAACGTTCTGCACCATACTGTTGGCCGAGAGATGGTGCCAGGAAGCCAGTACCATAAGAGAGTATGACCTTATAGCCTTCAACAAACTCCCAGCCCGCCGCCGTTTGCCAAGTGCCGTGCCAGCCAAACTGTTCGTCGTAGTCTTCGCGTCCGGAGGCTTCCAGAGTCACGCTATCTATCTGTTGTTGGCCGGTCAGATACAATCCTGTGGTATCGCGCTTATAGACATCGGTGCTCGTCGTACCGCTGGATTTAAGCTTCTCTTGTTTCCAGTCTATACCGCCACTGACTGAACCATGCCCTACTTCAACATTATTGCCCCACTGGATATAACGTTGTTCCATATCATCCAGGCTAGCGCTGGACGCGTAGCGACCATCCTGACCATTGTAGTTATAATCTTTAAGATGCTGATAATTAGCGATCAACTGGGACGAATAGATCCCCGAATTGAAGCTAAAACCAGTATCCCATGACTGAGTGTAATTCTGACTTTCATCACCGCCGCCAGCATAACCGCTACTGCCCTGATCGTAGTCGGTATTCGAAGAATAACCATAGCCACGGAAGAAACCAGAAAGGTTATCATTAAACTTATGCTGCACGCCCCCCCAGAACAGCTTGTTACGATAACCGTCGCGATCGCTATCGTCACTGTAAGTTGAATTCGGCTGAACGTTAAAGCCTTTCGTGGTCTGGTAAGCTCCCGCAGCAGTCACCAGCGTATCGCCAAAGCGTTTATTCACCGTACCGTCATAAGTTTGATAGCCATTCGAACCTATCCCGGCATTAACTTGCGTATGCTCGTCGTCGCTCATCGTAATGATGTTAACCACGCCGCCAATCGCGCCAGAACCATAAACGGCTGAGCGTGGGCCACGGATGTATTCAATACGTTGCACCAGAGATACCGGAATTTGCCCAATATCAATTGCATTAGAAATACCGGCACGCGCCATCGGCACGCCATCAACCAGCACCAGTACATGACGCGCTTCGGTACCACGAATAAAGAGGGATGAACTCTGCCCCAGCCCACCATTCTGCGCGATATCCACCCCAGGCAGGCGACGCAGCACATCGTTAAGATCTTTTGACTGCCAGCGCTCAATATCTTCCCGCGTAACAACATCCGTCGGCGCAAGGACCGTATTGACCGGCTGTTGAAAACGATTTGCTGTCACCACTAACGTATCTGAATTGCTGTCTTGCGCCCAGCCAGAAAAAGCCGTGACGGAGAGCGCCGTCATCAGCGAAGCTTTTTTAATCATTTTAAAAGCATCCGTAATAAACGAAGGATGCCGCCGACGACTATCAATAGCACGCGATGATAGAAGCCAAATGCGACGTGTTCCGGCAGGTCTTCGGGCTCGGGGTGTTTAATGGATGAGGACTTCCCGCAAAAAAATCGCAGTGTCTGCACAATGCGCTCATCCCACCTTTCCTTACCGCTGCGCGTCAGCTCCAGATTTACACTGGATTCCCTATTAACTCACAGGACCGGTAACACGATGCTATAATTAGAAACATATAGAAGTCCAGACTTCTACGGTTATATTTCCTTATATCATCAATGGCTGGACATCCCCGGCACTTTCCCTACAATCCCCGCGTACTTATTTTATTCAGGATGCATCATGACCCCCGAACACCTTCCTACCGAACAATATGAAGCGCAGCTGGCAGAAAAAGTCGTCCGCTTGCAGAAAATGATGGCGCCTTTTGCCGCACCGGTTGCGGAAGTGTTTCGTTCGCCGGTCAACCATTATCGCATGCGCGCGGAATTCCGCCTGTGGCACGATGGCGATGACCTGTATCACATTATATTTGACCAGCAGACAAAATCCCGCATCAGGGTGAATACTTTCCCGGCCGCCAGCGAACTGATCAATCAGTTAATGACCGCCGTAATTGAGGGCGTGCGCAATAACCCGGTACTGCGTCATAAACTGTTTCAGGTCGATTACCTGACCACGCTGAGCAACCAGGCAGTGATATCACTGCTGTATCATAAAAAACTCGACGATGAGTGGCGTCAGCAGGCGGAACGCTTTCGCGATGCACTGCGGGCACAAAATCTGAACGTGCATCTGGTTGGCCGTGCAACTAAGACTAAAATAGAGCTGGATCACGACTATATCGATGAGCGTTTACCGGTTGGCGGACGTGAAATGGTCTATCGCCAGGTGGAGAATAGCTTCACTCAGCCGAACGCGGCGATGAACATTCAGATGCTGGAATGGGCGATCGATACCACAAAAGACGCAACTGGCGATCTGCTGGAACTGTACTGCGGTAACGGCAACTTTTCGCTGGCGCTGGCGCGAAATTTCGACCGCGTGCTGGCAACAGAAATCGCTAAACCGTCCGTGGCGGCGGCGCAATACAACATTGCCGCCAACCATATTGATAATGTACAAATTATCCGTATGTCAGCGGAAGAGTTTACTCAGGCGATGAACGGCGTGCGGGAGTTTAACCGCTTGCAGGGGATCGACCTCAAAAGCTACCAGTGTGAGACGATTTTCGTCGATCCGCCGCGCAGCGGTCTGGATAGCGAAACGGAAAAGATGGTGCAGGCATACTCGCGTATTCTGTATATCTCCTGTAACCCGGAGACCCTGTGCCAGAATCTGGAAACGCTAAGTAAAACGCACGAGGTCACCCGCCTGGCGCTATTCGACCAGTTCCCCTATACCCACCATATGGAATGCGGTGTACTGCTAACGAAAAAATAAAGATCCGGAGAAAACCCGGCAACCGCAGTGTTGCCGGGCGAGAGATTATTCAGTTGCCGTACTCTTGCGGTTACGCACTTTATAGCCAATCCAGAACACCATAATCACCGACAGTACCGCCGGGAAGAAATTAGAGCCAATATCCGGATATTCCGCACGCACCACGGTGCTGTAAACCAGAACGCCGAGGATAAAACAGGCGGCGGCCAGGCCCGGTAAACCGACCGGCATACTGCAATTGCGATAACGCTGATGCAGGCAGTAAACCGTCAGCACCAGCGACAAAATCGGGAAGATGGAAAAAGGGACAATTGAGCTGAATAGCGCAGCGAAAGTTCCATTAATGGACAGGCCTGCGATCAACGCCAGCAGCAGTGTACCTCTATCTTGTATTGAGTGTTTCATTGATCGTCCTTCACGTTATGCGGAATGATTTGATATTTTTTCTTGTTCACGGCGATACCAGTAGTACGCGCCTTTCGAGATCATTCTGAGCTGCAGTACCAGCCGCTCTTCCAGCTGCCGACGCTGTTCGGGGCTCACATCCAGAGCCTCGGCGCCGGCGCTAAACACGATGGTGACCATCGCTTCAGCCTGCGCTTCGGTAAACGCTCGCGGCATATGGTTTTCGATTTCTAAATAGTCGGCAAGTTCCGCGATAAAATGCTGAATTTCACGGGCGACTGCGGCACGAAACGCCGAAGAAGTACCGGAACGCTCACGCAGTAACAGACGGAAAGCGTTCGGGTTATTACCAATAAATTCCATAAAAGTAGAAACAGAAGTACGGATTACGCTGCCGCCTTTAGCGATACGCTGACGTGCCTGGCGCATGAGCTGACGCAACATCAGACCACTTTCATCAACCATGGTCAAACCAAGCTCATCAACATCACGGAAATGTCGGTAAAAGGACGTTGGGGCGATCCCTGCTTCCCGCGCAACTTCACGCAGGCTCAAACTGGCAAAACTCCGCTCAGCACTTAGCTGGCTAAATGCTGCCTCCACCAGCGAACGCCGGGTTTTTTCTTTTTGTTGCGCTCTTACGCCCATCACGTTATCTGAATCCTTCCACATGTCCTGCTGGCACTATACCAGAGATCAGATCTAATCTGGTTACACTGGATTGTGAATGATTGTTTACGAGTTGTTTCTACTTTTATGCCGCAAAAAAGCACAACGATAATTGGGTTAAAGTGCGGCAAATGTTATCATCGTGTTTATTTTATGTATAAAACAGGTGAGTAATGCCATGACACACTCTTGGGATTATGATGCAATTGTGATCGGTTCCGGCCCTGGCGGAGAAGGCGCCGCCATGGGACTGGTGAAACAAGGAGCGCGCGTTGCCGTCATCGAACGCTACCATAACGTCGGCGGCGGTTGTACCCACTGGGGCACCATCCCGTCGAAAGCCCTTCGCCATGCCGTCAGCCGTATTATCGAGTTTAATCAAAACCCCCTCTACAGCGACCACTCCCGCCTTCTCCGTTCTTCCTTCGCCGACATTCTGAATCATGCCGACAGCGTTATTAACCAACAAACCCATATGCGCCAGGGGTTCTATGAGCGTAACCACTGTGAAATTTTACAGGGTAACGCCCACTTCGTTGATGAACACACTCTCGCGCTGGAATGCCACGATGGCACCGTTGAAACCGTAACGGCGGAAAAGTTCGTGATTGCCTGCGGGTCGCGCCCTTATCATCCGGCCGATGTCGATTTTCATCACCCGCGCATTTATGACAGCGACTCTATTCTCAGCCTGCACCACGAGCCGCGCCATGTGATTATCTACGGAGCCGGGGTAATCGGTTGCGAATATGCCTCGATCTTCCGCGGTATGGAGGTGAAGGTTGATCTGATCAACACCCGCGATCGCCTGCTGGCATTTCTCGATCAGGAGATGTCAGATTCGCTCTCCTATCACTTCTGGAACAGCGGCGTGGTGATCCGTCACAATGAAGAGTATGAGAAAATTGAAGGCGTGGATGACGGCGTCATCATGCACCTGCAATCCGGCAAAAAACTGAAAGCGGACTGCCTGCTATACGCCAACGGCCGCACCGGAAATACCGACTCCCTGGCACTGGAAAATATCGGCCTGCAAACAGACAGCCGTGGCCAGTTGAAGGTCAACAGTATGTATCAGACCGCCCTGCCACATATTTATGCCGTCGGCGATGTAATTGGTTATCCAAGCCTGGCTTCCGCCGCCTACGATCAGGGGCGTATTGCCGCCCAGGCGCTGGTAAAAGGTGAAGCTTCAGCCCATCTGATTGAAGACATCCCGACAGGGATCTACACCATTCCGGAAATCAGCTCCGTCGGTAAAACTGAGCAACAGCTCACCGCGATGAAAGTGCCTTATGAGGTGGGGCGCGCACAGTTCAAACATCTGGCGCGGGCGCAGATTGTCGGCATGAGCGTCGGGACGTTAAAGATCCTGTTTCATCGCGAAACGAAAGAGATCCTCGGTATACATTGCTTTGGCGAACGCGCGGCCGAAATTATTCATATCGGCCAGGCGATTATGGAGCAGAAAGGTGGCGGTAACACCATTGAGTACTTCGTTAACACCACCTTCAACTACCCAACCATGGCGGAAGCCTATCGGGTCGCTGCGTTAAATGGCTTAAACCGCCTGTTTTAACGCTGCATCGAAATGGCCATCCATCTTACCGCGGATGGCCTCCGCTAGATGCTCATAGCGGCTACGCAGCGGCGAGCCCGGGCGATAAACCAACCCGACGGTACGTTTCGGCTCTGGCTTAATACACGGCACATAGACTACGCCATCGCGTTTTTTCTCCTGCGGCACGGCTAAAGCGGGTAACAGCGTGATGCCACTACCGGCGGCTACCATATTGCGCAGCGTTTCGAGACTGGTCGCCCGGAAATGTGTGTCTTCATCTGCACCGGCTTCAAAACAAAAACCCATCGCCTGATCGCGCAGACAATGGCCGTCTTCGAGCATCAGCAGCTTTTCCCCGGCGAGGTCCGACATCGGTACGCGGTCACGGTTCTCCCACGGATGATCTTCATTGATAGCAAGTATCATCGGCTCATCAAACAGCGGCACCTCAATAAAGGCTTCGCTCTCTTTGACCAGCGCCAGAATCGCACAGTCCAGCTTACCGCTGTCAAGCTGAGCCAGCAGTTGGTGCGTTTGCGCCTCATGCAAATACATTTCCAGCTTCGGAAAGGTCTGGTGCAACATTGGGATAATCAGTGGCAACAGATAAGGGCCAATCGTCGGGATCAGGCCGATATGCAATGGCCCGGACATCGTTTCCCCCTGCTGGCTTGCCATTTCCTTGAGCACTTTCACTTCGCGTAACACGGTACGCGCCTGATCGACCAGCAGTAACCCCGCCTGGGTGAACAGAACCTTACGGCTGGTGCGCTCCAGCAACATCACGCCAAGCTCATCCTCCAGTTTCCGGATTTGCCCACTGAGCGTAGGTTGGCTCACATGACAAGAGTCCGCCGCACGGCGGAAGTGGCGGTGTTCGGCTAGCGCTACCAGATATTCAAGATCGCGAATATTCATTATTCATCCTCCATCGCCACGATAGTTCATGGCGATAGATAGAATAGCAATGAACGATTATCCCTATCAAGTTTTCTGTTCAAGAATAAATCGATAAATCAGGGAAACTTTATAACATCATTAAGTCCCCTCATCGATTATCTCCCGGATAATTAAAGCCAACGTGAACTTTTGCGGACCTTGCGTCCGCTTTTTTTTTGCATAAAAAAGCCCGGGGATTGCCCGAGCCTCCTTTATTTACCGCCTGTCAGCCAGAGAACTGATAACTCAAACCAGGCGCTGTTTAGCGTCGGCAATCGCCTGCGCAACCTGCTGCGGCGAAACGCCGCCTTTAGCCGCGCGCTTATCAAGGCACGACTTCAGCGACAGAATCGGATAGACGTCATCCGCGATAACGCCGCTAAATTTTTGCAGATCGGCCAGAGAAAGGTCTTCCAGCGGCTTACCCTGGGCGATGGCTTCAACCACCGCTTCACCAACAATATGGTGCGCCTCACGGAACGGAACGCCTTTAGCGACCAGATAATCCGCCAGCTCGGTCGCGTTCGCATAACCCTGCTGCGCCGCTTCTTCACAACGCGGACGTTTCACCTGGATACCGTCCAGCACCAGCGCCGCCATATGCAGACAGTCGAGCCAGGTGTCGAGCGCGTCAAACAGCCCTTCTTTATCTTCCTGCATATCTTTGTTGTAAGCCAGCGGCAGCCCTTTGAGGGTCATCATCATCCCCGTCAGCGCACCCTGCACGCGACCGCATTTGCCGCGGATCAGTTCTAACGCATCCGGGTTTTTCTTTTGCGGCATCAAGGAAGAGCCGGACGTTACGCGATCGGAGAGCTCAACAAAGTTCGCTTCGCCGGTATTAAAGAAAATCAGGTCTTCCGCAAAACGCGACAGGTGCACCATACCGATGGCGGCATCGGACAGCAGTTCCACGACATGGTCACGATCGGACACGCTATCCAGGCTGTTACGGGTCGCCGAAGAGAATCCCAGCCAGCCTGCAAGCTGCTCACGATCGATTTCATAGGCCGTACCCGCCAGCGCACCGCAGCCCAGCGGGCTGACGTCCAGACGCTTCAGCGTGTCCAGCAGGCGGCTTTCATCACGGGCCAGCATTTCAACATAAGCCAGACACCAGTGCGCAAAAGTCACCGGCTGCGCGCGCTGCAGGTGAGTATAACCCGGCATCACCGCGTCCTGATTATTCTGCGCGGTTTCGACCAGCGCGCTTTGCAACTGACGATTCGCCGACAGCAGCTCCACAACCGTATCCTTGCACCAGAGCTTCAGGTCAGTGGCGACCTGGTCATTACGGCTACGTCCGGTATGCAGCTTTTTCCCCAACTGGCCGACTTTATCGATCAGCTTGCCTTCTACCCAGCTGTGAATATCTTCGGCATCGCTTGCGAGGATTTGCTGAGGATTAGCCCGCACCTCTTCCAGTAAAATATTCAGCGCCGCTTCCAGTTGCTGCTGTTCATCGGCGGTTAATACACCGACCGTCACCAGCGCTTTAGACCAGGCAACAGAGCCAACGATATCCTGCTCCGCCAGGCGATAGTCAAAGCGCAAAGAGTCATTGAACTGTTTGAACCGCTGATCCGCTGCCTGAGTAAAACGCCCACCCCAAAGTGCCATAACATGCTTCCTTAATATCTTTGAATTTTACTGCCCGGTGGGCTGCGCTTACCGGGCCGACAAAAATGATAAATTAATTATGCCAGAATACGCGTGCCGATTGGCGTACCGTTAAACAACGCCGGGAGCTGCTCGGCATGACGCCAGGAAGCGATATCCACAGGGCGACCTAAAGTACGAGCCGCATCCAGCGCGGCGTTCACCTTGACGATCATCCCGTCGGTGATAATACCCTGCTCGATCAGCTGTTCAGCCTTCGCCGCCGTCATTTCAGCAATGCGCTGGCCTTTACCATCAAGAATACCGCTGACATCGGACAGCAGAATCAGGTCTGCACCGAGCGTTGCCGCCAGCGCCGTCGCCGCCTGGTCAGCGTTAACGTTCATCAACTGACCGTCGTCAGTCACGCCAATTGAGCTCACTACCGGCAAATACCCTCCCGCCAGCAGCGTATTGATCAACGTCGGGGAGCCCGGTTGAGCAAACCCGACGTGGCCCAGTTCTTCATCAAGCTGAGTCACCTTAACGCTGTCGCCATCGCCGAGGAACAGCCCGACAGAAGCCAGACCGTGTTTTTTCGCCCACGCCAGCAGCGTCTTATTAGCGGTTCCCGCCAGCGCACCGGTAATCATGTCGATCTGATCCGCCGGCGTTACCCGCAGACCGTTTTTCTTTTGTACCGGCAAATTGAGCTGCTTCATCAATTCATCAACCACGCACCCGCCACCGTGCACAATAATCAGCGGGCGATGATACGCTTCACGATAGTTCACCAGTGCCGTAAACAGGCGCTCCAGCGCTTCTTCGCTATCCAGCAGGACGCCGCCGAGTTTGATAATTAAAGGATTCATCATCACACCTTAAATAAGAGACTGCGTCTCAGCAAAACCAAAACGAATATTTGCGCACTGTACGGCCTGCGCTGCCGCGCCTTTCAGCAGGTTGTCTTCCGCCGCCACGATGATGATATGTTCATCCTGGACCGCAAAACCAATATCACAGAATGGCAGACCCACGACATTTTTCAACGCCGGGACACCTTTATCATATAAACGAACCAGTGGTTTATCCGCATAAGCCTGCCGGAACACTGCTGCGACCTGCTCGTTACTGACCCCAGGCTTCAGGCGACAAGTGATGGTTTCCAGAATCCCGCGCTTAAAATTACCCAGATGCGGGGTAAAAATCACCGCTGCGCCGAGGTGTGTGGATATTTCCGGGTGATGGCGATGGTTGAAAACGCCATAGGGTTGCAGGCTGACTTCACAGAAGCTATTACCGATAGAGGCCTTACGCCCGGCGCCGCTGACGCCGCTGGTCGCATTGATCACCGGCCACTGGTTAAGATCCAGAAGGCCTGCATCGATCAACGGTTTCAGCGACAATTGCGCCGCGGTCGGATAACAGCCGGGTACCGCGATCAATGCCGCCTTTTTCAGCGCCTCAGAGCGCCACTCGGCCAGGCCGTAAACCGCCTGTTCCAGCAGTTCAGGATGCTGATGAGTAAAACCGTAATATTTTTCATAGAAGGCGCCGTCATTCACGCGGAATGCGCCGGAGAGATCGAACACCACGCAACCAGCCGCGAGAAACTGCGGCGCAAGGTCATGGCTCACTTCATGCGCGGTGGCGAGGAAAACCACATCCACCCCAGCGCTAAACTCGCTGATATCGGACATCGGCTGCAGCGGCAGATCGACAATACCTTTCAACTGCGGATGCAAATCGGAAACTAATTTTCCGGCATCATTACTTTGCGCGGAGACCGTTAAAGCGGTTATGGTCATATGAGGATGGCGATTTACATAGGCCACTAGCTCTGCGCCGGCATATCCGCTGGCGCCCACAATCAGCGTGTTCAACATTGGGGCTCTTCACCTTCTTTCTTGCTTACGTCTATTTGCCCAGGAAGACCGTAGCCTTCCCCGCTCTGTTGAGCCGTAAAAGTATCATCCTTACATTCGATGGGTTTTCTTACGCTCAACGATAATGTATTTTTATTCACAAATAATGCATGAATATTGATACTATCACGACCTGAGGTGTGTCAACAATGAAAAACAATTTACCGCCATTTATCGAGATTTATCGCGCGTTGATCGCCACACCTTCCATCAGCGCAACCGAAGAGGCGCTGGACCAAAGCAATGAGTCTTTAATCAATTTGCTGGCGGGATGGTTCCGCGACATCGGTTTTAACGTTGAAGTTCAGCCCGTGCCGGACACGCGGAATAAATTCAATCTGTTGGCCAGTACCGGCCACGGCGCTGGCGGTCTGTTACTTACCGGGCATACGGATACCGTCCCGTTTGATGACGGTCGCTGGACCCGCGATCCCTTTACCCTGACTGAACATGACAATAAGCTATACGGTCTGGGTACTGCGGACATGAAAGGCTTCTTCGCGTTTATTCTCGACGCACTGCGCGATGTTGACGTTACTAAACTAAAGAAGCCGCTCTATATTCTGGCAACGGCCGATGAAGAAACCAGCATGGCGGGAGCCCGCTATTTCGCTGAAACCACGCAACTACGACCGGACTGCGCCATTATCGGCGAGCCGACTTCACTGCAGCCCGTGCGCGCCCACAAAGGCCATATGTCCAACGCGATTCGCATCCAGGGGCAATCCGGCCACTCCAGCGATCCGGCACGCGGCGTTAACGCCATTGAACTGATGCATGACGCCATCGGCCGCATTATGCAGTTGCGCGACAATTTAAAAGCGCGTTATCACCACGCCGCTTTCACCATTCCATACCCCACGCTCAATCTCGGGGCAATTCACGGCGGCGACGCCTCCAACCGCATTTGCGCCTGCTGCGAATTGCACATGGATATTCGCCCGCTGCCAGGTATGACCCTTAACGATCTCAATGGACTGTTGAACGAAGCGCTGGCTCCGGTGAGCGAACGCTGGCCCGGGCGTCTGACCGTTTCCGAACTGCATCCGCCTATCCCTGGCTACGAATGCCCGCCGGACCATAAGCTGATTGAGGTGGTGGAGAAACTGCTCGGCGCGCAAACCGAAGTGGTGAACTACTGTACGGAAGCGCCGTTTGTTCAGACTCTCTGCCCGACGCTGGTATTAGGCCCTGGCTCGATCAATCAAGCCCACCAGCCGGATGAGTACCTGGAAACGCGCTTTATTAAGCCAACCCGTGAGCTTATCACTCAGGTAATCCACCATTTTTGCTGGCACTAAAACATGCCCCTCCCGATTATTTCCCTTCAATCGGGAGGGTGACAATCGGCACATACTCATAAGCAACACTTATCAAGCGACCTCTGAGTTAAATTTCGCAAATTGTCGCAATTTATTCGTTTGCTGAAGCGATTTCGCAACAATTGACGTAGGGGTTTTTACGTGGCTTTATAAAAGACGGTTGCTTATCCACCGCTCAAACTTATCGAGCGCCGGATATAACAAAATAAAATGAGATGGGGTGTCTGGGTTAACATGAACGAACAATATTCCGCTTTGCGAAGTAATGTCAGTATGCTCGGTAAGGTGCTGGGCGACACCATCAAGGATGCGCTGGGAGAAAACATTCTTGATCGTGTTGAAACTATCCGTAAGTTGTCCAAATCTTCTCGCGCAGGCAATGAAGCCAACCGAAAGGAACTGCTCACCACGCTGCAAAACTTGTCAAACGACGAACTGCTGCCGGTGGCGCGCGCCTTTAGCCAGTTTCTGAACCTGGCGAATACCGCTGAGCAATACCACAGTATTTCGCCGAAAGGGGAAGCCGCCAGTAACCCGGAAGTGATTGCCCGAACCCTGAGAAAGCTCAAAGACCAACCCGATCTCAACGAAACGACAATTAAACAAGCAGTTGAATCCCTGTCGCTGGAACTGGTATTGACCGCCCATCCGACCGAAATCACGCGTCGCACGCTGATCCACAAGATGGGGGAAATCAACAGTTGTCTGAAGCAGCTCGATAACAGCGATATCGCTGACTATGAACGTCACCAGATCATGCGCCGTCTGCGCCAGTTGATTGCCCAGTCATGGCACACCGATGAAATCCGCAAGAACCGCCCGACCCCGGTTGATGAAGCCAAATGGGGCTTCGCCGTCGTTGAAAACAGCCTGTGGGAAGGCGTGCCTGGCTACCTTCGTGAGCTAAACGAACAGCTGGAAGATAATCTCAACTATCGGTTACCGGTGGACTTCGTTCCGGTTCGCTTTACCTCCTGGATGGGCGGTGACCGCGATGGCAACCCGAACGTAACTGCCAATATCACCCGCCACGTTTTGCTGCTCAGCCGCTGGAAAGCAACTGACCTGTTCCTGAAAGATGTCCAGTTACTGATTTCCGAACTGTCGATGGTCGAATGCACCGACGAACTGCGCGAACTGGCGGGCACGCAGGAAGAACCCTATCGTTTCTTAATGAAAAAACTGCGCACCCAGTTGATGGAGACACAAAGCTGGCTGGAAGCGCGACTGAAGGGGCAGAAGCTGCCGAAGCCGGCAGGTCTTATCACGCAAAACGAACAGCTGTGGGAGCCGCTCTATGCGTGCTATCAATCGCTACAAGCCTGTGGCATGGGCATCATCGCCAACGGCGAACTGCTGGATACCCTGCGCCGCGTAAAAGCCTTTGGCGTACCGCTGGTGCGTATTGATATCCGCCAGGAGAGCACCCGTCATACCGAAGCGCTGGGTGAGATGACCCGCTATCTCGGCATTGGCGACTATGAAAGCTGGTCTGAAGCCGATAAGCAGGCCTTCTTGATCCGCGAACTGAATTCCAAGCGTCCTCTGCTGCCTCGCCAATGGGAGCCGAGCGATGACACGCGTGAAGTGCTTGAGACCTGTAAAGTGATCGCCGAAGCGCCGCGCGGTTCCATTGCCGCTTACGTTATCTCGATGGCGAAAACGCCGTCTGACGTACTGGCGGTACATCTGTTGCTGAAAGAGGCCGGAATTGGCTTCGCGCTGCCGGTCGCACCGCTGTTCGAAACGCTGGATGACCTGAACAACGCCAACGATGTCATGAGCCAGTTGCTGAATATCGACTGGTATCGCGGCTTTATCCAGGGCAAGCAGATGGTCATGATTGGCTATTCTGATTCAGCCAAAGACGCGGGGGTCATGGCCGCGTCGTGGGCGCAGTATCAGGCGCAGGACGCATTAATCAAAACCTGTGCAAAAGCCGGTATTGAACTGACGTTATTCCATGGTCGCGGCGGTTCAATCGGCCGTGGCGGCGCGCCTGCGCATGCGGCGCTGCTTTCCCAGCCGCCAGGAAGCCTGAAGGGCGGCCTGCGCGTCACTGAACAGGGCGAAATGATCCGTTTTAAATACGGTCTGCCGGAAGTCACGATCAGTAGTCTGTCGCTCTACACCAGCGCGATTCTGGAAGCCAACCTCCTGCCGCCGCCGGAGCCCAAACCACAATGGCGCGACATCATGGCTGAACTGTCCAACGTCTCCTGTGATATGTACCGCGGCTATGTGCGTGAAAATAAAGATTTCGTCCCTTACTTCCGTTCCGCCACGCCGGAACAGGAACTGGGTAAACTGCCGCTGGGCTCCCGTCCGGCAAAACGTCGCCCGACCGGCGGCGTCGAGTCACTGCGCGCGATTCCGTGGATCTTTGCCTGGACACAGAATCGCCTGATGTTGCCGGCCTGGCTGGGCGCTGGCGCCGCACTGCAAAAAGTGGTTGAAGACGGTAAGCAGAGCGAACTGGAAAGCATGTGCCGGGACTGGCCATTCTTCTCCACACGCCTCGGCATGCTGGAGATGGTCTTTTCCAAAGCCGACCTGTGGCTGGCGGAGTATTACGATCAACGTCTGGTGAAACCAGAACTGTGGAAACTGGGTGAAGAACTGCGCAAACTGCTGTCCGCGGATATCAACGTCGTGCTGGCGATCGCTAACGACTCCCACCTGATGGCCGACCTGCCGTGGATCGCCGAGTCTATCCAGTTACGCAACATCTATACCGACCCGCTGAACGTGCTCCAGGCCGAACTGCTGCATCGTTCGCGTATGGCGGAAGAGAAAGGCGAGAAACCCGATCCACGCGTTGAACAAGCCCTGATGGTGACCATCGCTGGCGTGGCGGCCGGTATGCGCAACACCGGCTAATTACCGGGTAAAACCCGTCGCTCCGGTAAGCATCACGTTTACCGGAGCGATTTTTATTAATGATGCAGCATCTCGTCGACAATCTGCTCTTTATGCAGCGCATAAGGATAATAGGTTGGCCAGTTATCCATCTCTTTCAGCAGCGCCTCTTGCGACGTATTGCCCATAAAAATATGGAAATGCTGCGACTTACGCGGCGCAATAATGTGATCGCTAAACTGAACAAATTTCGGCGCTTTTGAATCCGCCTGCTGGCATTCGAACAGATAACGCACGCCTTTTTTCCCAGATGCGTAGGTCAGAATTTTATAGCCGGAATAGGCGTATTTGCAGGCATTAACGGTTTTCCCGATATGAAACTCCATCACGTTATCTTCAATGCCAATCTGATCCACATCGGTGGCATAGCCCTTCTTATAATATTCCCGATACTCCTCTACGCTTTTGCCGCCGGCTTTTTTGGCTTTCTGCTCCAGCACCGGATCTAAATCGCCGTTCAGCAGATAGGGGTTAATCGACTGCCAGATGCCATCCCAGTCGCTTAACGCCCGATCTTTCACATCCTGGTCGGCAAAAATCCCTTCGCTCGCTTTCTGTTCCGCCTCGGTCAATGCAGGCCCGTGGCTATGGTGTCCATGGGCAAAGGCCTGGCTCCCCGCCAGTAACATGCCAATACCAAACGCAAGGACGGAAATCTTTCTGTTCATCACTCTCTCCTGAGTCAATTTCTGCAATAATATGTTACGATATAACATATCAAACACATTATGCAACACCCAGCCGGCGACTGATCCGCCTTTTACCCTCCTCATGATGTTCGCTATGATGAGGACAAGGTACGTTTTGCGGAGCAACAATGGATAGCGACATCAATCAGATTATTGATTCTTTGATTAAAGCCCCGTCACTTATTCGGTTAGTCCATTTTTCCACGCAAACGCGCCCGATTACCGATCGGGTACGGAGCGTTGATTTTCCCCGACTCGAAATCCTGCTGGAAGGCCAGCTTAACGACCCGGCCATCAAAGCAGAACCCGCTTTGCTGGCACAGTATGATGCGCTGTTCGTTCCTGCCGGAGGGTGGAATTTCCCGCAATGGCAGGCCCCCGCCACGCTTTTAAGTGTTTTGTTCGGTAAGCAGCAGCTGGAATTCGTGCTGCAACGCTGGGACGGGCGTATGCTAACTATCGTGGAAAAACAGCAGGTGCCGCGTCGAGGACCGCGAGTTGGCTCATTCCTACTCCAGGCGCTGAATGAAATGCAGATGCAGCCGCAGGAACAACGTACGGCACGCTGCATTGCCACCAGCCTGCTCAGCCACTGTGCCGATCTGTTAGGCAGCCAGGCGCAAACGTCCTCGCGGAGCCAGGCGCTTTTTGAAGCCATCCGGAAATATATCGATAGCCACTTTGCTGACGCCCTCACCCGTGAGTCCGTGGCGCAGAAATTTTATCTCTCGCCAAACTACCTTTCGCATCTGTTTCAGAAATGCGGGCCAATGGGCTTTAACGAATACCTGAATCATATCCGTCTTGAACAGGCCAGAATGCTTCTCAAAGGCCATGATATGAAAATCAAAGATATCGCTCACGCCTGCGGTTTCGCCGACAGCAACTACTTCTGCCGCCTGTTTCGTAAAAACACCGAACGTTCGCCCTCAGAGTATCGCCGCCAGTATCACAGCCAGTTGACAGAAAAGCCTCGCAGTACAGAAAACTAGATTTTTGTAAGTTCCACCTTTCGCCTTTTCTGCCACCCTGTATCCGGGTAATACCAGGTAAGCCGGTAAACGTGATCTAAATCATCCTTAATGACAATGCGTACATTTATCCAGTTTTTGGCAAATTTGTCATCTGGCAACGCGGCAAGTGAAAGCCCTATCCTTACCTCAACATCTCTGAATTATGCATTGAGGAAAGCACTATGGAACTCTATCTGGACACCGCAAACGTAGCAGAAGTTGAACGTCTGGCACGTATCTACCCACTAGCCGGAGTGACAACCAACCCCAGTATTATCGCCGCCGGTAAAACGCCGATCTGGGATGTTCTGCCGCGACTGCAAAAAGCCGTCGGGCCGGAAGGTATTTTGTTCGCCCAAACCATGAGTCGCGATGCCCAGGGCATGGTGGAAGAAGCTAAACGCCTGAGCAACGCCATACCCGGTATCGTGGTAAAAATCCCGGTCACCGCCGAAGGCCTGGCGGCCATCAAACTGTTGAAAAAAGAAGGCATTTCCACACTCGGCACCGCGGTATACAGCGCCTCCCAGGGCCTGCTGGCCGCTCTGGCGGGAGCAAAATACGTCGCGCCTTACGTCAACCGCGTGGACGCACAAGGCGGAGACGGCATCCGTATGGTACAGGAGCTGCAATCCCTGCTGGAACTGCATGCTCCGGAAAGCAGAGTTCTGGCCGCCAGCTTCAAAACCCCCCGCCAGGCTCTGGATTGCCTGCTGGCCGGTTGTGAAGCAATCACCCTTCCGTTAGATGTCGCGCAACAAATGCTTGGCACGCCTGCGGTAGAGTCGGCCATAGAGAAGTTTGAGCTGGACTGGAATAACGCTTTTGGAACGCTGAACCTGTAACCCGATCGGTGAGCCGCCCGGAGGGGCGGTATCCGGTCATCCAGGAGGAATAGAAATGGATCGCATTATTCAATCACCCGGTAAATATATTCAGGGCGCAGGCGTAATGACTCGCCTGGGCGGATACCTCAAACCGCTGGCTGAACGCTGGCTCATCGTTGGCGATAAATTCGTACTCGGTTTTGCCGAAGAAACACTGCGCAAAAGTCTGGCAGATGCTGGCCTGATTGCCGAAATCGCTCCCTTCGGCGGCGAGTGCTCACATAATGAAATCAATCGATTACGCGAGATCGCCGCTTCGGCACACTGTACGGCCGTACTGGGTATCGGCGGCGGTAAAACGCTGGATACCGCAAAAGCATTAGCACACTTTATGAATCTGCCAGTGGTCATTGCGCCGACGATTGCCTCAACCGATGCGCCGTGCAGCGCCCTGTCGGTTATCTATTCCGATGACGGTGAATTCGACAGCTACCTGATGCTGCCGCACAATCCAAATAGGGTGATTGTCGATACGCAAATTGTGGCCGGCGCGCCAGCACGCCTGCTGGCGGCGGGGATCGGCGATGCGCTGGCCACCTGGTTTGAAGCGCGTGCCTGCTCACGAAGCGGCGCGATCACCATGGCGGGCGGTCAGTGTACCCAGGCGGCACTGGCGCTGGCTGAATTGTGTTACAACACGCTGATTGAAGAAGGCGAAAAAGCGATGCTGGCAGCGGAACAGCATGTTGTCACCCCGGCGCTGGAGCGCATTATTGAAGCCAATACCTACCTGAGCGGCGTCGGTTTTGAAAGCGGCGGCCTGGCGGCGGCGCACGCTATCCACAACGGCCTGACCGCCATTCCGGATGCACACCGCTACTATCATGGTGAAAAAGTGGCCTTTGGTACGCTCACTCAACTGGTGCTGGAAAATGCGCCAGTGGAAGAGATCGAAACCGTAGCGGCGCTGTGCCATAGCGTAGGGTTGCCTGTCACCCTGGCGCAACTGGATATTAAAGTGGACATTCCACAAAAAATGCGCACCGTGGCGGAAGCCGCCTGCGCTGAAGGCGAAACGATCCACAATATGCCCGGCGGCGCGACACCGGATCAGGTCTATGCGGCATTACTGGTCGCCGACCAGTACGGTCAACGCTTCCTGCAAGAGTGGGAGTGAACCCGGCACATATGCCCTAATGCTGGTCAATTGAGGGAGATGCATCCGGTGTTATGGTGGGTAAGCAGCTCCGCTAATCGGTGGTTTAAACGAAAATCTAATTCGGTTGATTCACTAACTGAGCTGATACAGGCTGAAATATAAAGGATATAACTTTTTTTATGATTTTCAGCCTCTGAAAAGCCACTGACGAATAACGGACTCACCGCATGGGGGGTGGGCGCATCAAGGAAACCTGGCGGGAACGCAGGCGCGCATCCAGGACTGGCCGCCAGATGAAGCCGGAGTGGAGCGGACCGCGCAGCGGCAGGTTTTCAGCGCCATGCCGGGGGTGCAGGGGGACGGGCGAAACGTCCCCCTGCCCGTTCACACGCTGTGGATATAACGAATATCCGCGTATTTATCGTGAACGGAACAGACCACGGAATCTGAATGGGCGAAAATGAAAAATGCGCCATATTCGCCATAACCACCAATAATGCGATTGCCGCTGACAAATAAAACAAAAGACAACACCGATGATTTGCTTAAGTGAACGGCATCAGGCACACATGCCCACCTTTGGCGGGTATGTATGAGACGGATAACAAACCTGTTTTAACGATTCTGCCGGGTCACGGAACCCAGAAACGGCGGCGAGAGAGTATCGCCGCCGCTGAGAAAAATAATTATGCCGGACGCACGCCCAGGGTGTGGCAAATCGCGTAACTCATTTCCGCACGGTTTAGCGTGTAGAAGTGGAAATCCTTGACGCCTTCGCGGCTTAAAATTTTCACCATATCCATGGCGATGTTGGCTCCCACCAGTTGGCGAGTTTCGGCGTCATTATCCAGGCCTTCGAACATTTTCGCCATCCACGCCGGAATACGGACATTGGTCATATCGGCAAACTTTTTCGCCTGTTTAAAGTTCGAAACGGGCAGAATACCCGGAATAATCTCTACGTCGATGCCGGCGGAGACACAACGGTCGCGAAAACGCAGGTAGCTTTCCACGTCAAAGAAGAACTGGGTAATCGCGCGATTCGCCCCCGCATCCACTTTATGCTTCAGATTCAACAGATCTGCCTGCGCGCTTTTAGCTTCCGGATGCACTTCCGGGTAAGCGGCGACGGAGATATCAAAGTCCCCCACCTCTTTCAACAGCGTGACCAGGTCGACCGCGTACATATCCGGCTTGCCGCTGCCCGGCGGCAGGTCGCCGCGCAGCGCAACAATATGGCGAATCCCGCTGTCCCAGTAATCCTGGGCGATGGTACGCAGCTCATCACGACTGGCGTCAATGCAGGTCAGATGCGGCGCCGCTTCCAGGCCAGTACGCTCCTTTATCCCTTTAATAATGCTATGGGTACGATCGCGTTCACCGGAGTTAGCCCCATAGGTGACGGAGACAAATTTCGGCTTCAGGCTACTCAGGCGATCGATGGATTTCCATAGTGTTTGCTCCATTTCACTGGTGCGCGGCGGAAAGAATTCAAAGGAGACATTAATCTGCCCCTGCACTTCCGCCAGGCTCTGATTCAGGGCTTCCCGCTGATTGGCGTGAAAAAAGCTCATACCTTACCTCATCAATCGCATTTTTGTTTGTCGTATCGCGAACTTCTATACGTTTAGACGTCCAGATGTAAAAATGACGGAAAAGTATGCAGGCGTCAATAGAAAAATCAGCGTAAAGAGTGAGGAATATTCAGACAAGATGAAATTGATTCATGTCACGTCCACTAACCCCATGATTTTTCAAATACTGCTATCAACTCATCAGACAAACGATTGTTGCCAGGCAGTGTCACAACACCCAGGCCAGGCGGAAGCTGCTGGCTGGCATCGTCCAGATGGCGAAACACTACCCATTCAAGCTGAATGGCCGAAAATGATGCGAGTAATGCTGCGATTAACGGCTTGTGATACGGCAATGAGAGCATCTCGCCGCAGGGTTAAATGTCGGGCTGACGCGAGAAGAAATGACGGAAGTTATTATGCAGATGGCGGTGTACGCCGGATTCCCGGCGGCTCTGAATGGCCTGTTTGCCGCCAAAGAAGTTTTTGCCGCACATTAATCTGAAAAGATCCGCTATGTCAGGTTAATGGGACGTTCTGCTGAGAACCCAGGCGCCCATCCTCTGGCCGCCAGGACGGCGGATGGGCGCGACAGCATAAAATGGCCTGCGCTTACACGAACCTTTTACGCGATCTTACAGCAATTGCGCCAGTCGATTAATATCGGACTGAATCGCGCCGGCGGTGACGTCGCGGCCGGCGCCCGGCCCGCGGATCACCAGCGGGTTATCACGATACCAGCGGCTGTCGATAGCAAAAACGTTATCACACGGCAGCAGCGACGCCAGAGGATGATCTTCGCGCACTGCTTCAACGCCCACGCGCGCTTTACCATTGGCGTCAAAACGCGCCACGTAGCGCAACACCAGACCCATTTCACGCGCCGCTTCCAGGCGCTGCAGCATCTGGTCATTCAGCTCTTCGCCATTCTCGAAGAAATGATCGACAGACCCCTCTTCGCAGTGAACTGGCACCAGCGATTCGACGCGTACCTGATCCGGTTCGATGTCATAGCCCGCTTCACGCGCCAGAATCACCAGCTTACGCATGACATCTTTCCCGGAAAGATCGACCCGCGGGTCCGGCTCAGTCAACCCCTGCTGCCAGGCCTGATCGACAAGGTCAATAAACGGCACCGTACCGTCAAACTGCAAAAATAACCACGAGAGCGTGCCGGAGAAAATGCCGCTCAGCGCCAGAATGGTATCGCCGCTATCAATCAAATCGCGCACCGTGTGGTTTATCGGCAAACCGGCCCCCACGGTGGCGTTATACAGCCAGTGACGGCCCGTTTTCTCAAACGCATCGCGGATTTGACGATACTTACTGCTGCTACTGGCGCCCGCCAGCTTATTTGCGCTGATAACATGGAAACCATGACTGGCGAAATCGAGGTACTGACCGGCCAGTTGTTCGCTGGCGGTCACGTCCAGCACCACCAAATCATCGTACGGATGCGCGCGCATCCACAGGAACAACGACTCTTCATCCTGTTCCACGGCTTCATCATTAAAGAAAGCCAGCGCGCGGCTGGCATCAAGACCGGCATAATTGAGCAAGCTACGGCGGCTATCCACCACCCCGGCAAGGATGAATTCGAAACCCGTGCGCGCGGAAAGCGTGGTCTGCTCGCGGGCAAACAGTTCCAGCCAGCGGGAACCAATATTCCCTTTGCCAAACAGCACCAGACCAATACGCTTTTCCGCGCGGAACAGCGACTGATGCAGGCCCTGAATCAAGCTCTCGGTAGGCCCGGCGCGCAGCACCGCCACCAGACTGATCCCCTCTTCTGATTGCCAGGTAAACTCCACCGGCTGCCCTTTCAGTTGCTGCCAGAAGCGGTGACAGTGCAGCGGATTACGGGTCACCCCCGCGCCGACCATCGCCACCAGCGCCAGATTTTGACGCAGGCGCAGCTCGCCCGGCAGGCCAGCCTCATCCAGTAGTTTCAGCGCGCTGTCAGCGACTTCGGCGGTATAGCAAAACTGCAGCAGCTTACGATCGGCATGAACGCCTACGGCCAGCGGACGCAGCTGAGCGCGTTTTAAAATCGCATCCAGCTCTTTATATGTCAGTTTGAAATCCTGACCCGCCGACACCTGGAACTCAATCAGGCAGACATCATCATGGCTGGTGACAATACGCGCCCCGGTGCCGGAAGCCAGCACGCGTTCGATACGCGTCGACCCCTGATCCGGGGTGTAGCTACAGCGTAATTGTAAATCGATATCGCTGCCGGATACCGGCTGTAACGTACGGGCATGCAGCACCGGTGCCGCCAGACGAGCCAGCTCGCTGGCTTCATCAAGACGCAGCAGCGGCAGCAGACAGGCATCTTTCACCTTACGCGGGTCCGCACTGTAGACCCCGGCCACGTCGCTCCAGATAGTAACGCGAGACACCCCGGCCAGGGCGCCAATTTGCGTGGCGGAGTAGTCGGAACCGTTACGCCCCAGCAGCACGGTTTCCCCGGCGTTGTTGCGCGAAATAAAGCCCGTCACCACCAGGCGTTTATTCGGATGCTGTGCCATCTGTTGTTGCAAAAGTGGATAAGACAACCCCTCATCCACTTGCGGCTGCGCGGAGCGCTCGGCGCGTAAGAAGCTACGCGCATCCAGCCAGGCGGCGTCCATACCCAAATGATTCAGCACCGCCGCCATCAGGCGAGCTGACCAGACTTCACCGTGACCGACCACCTCGGCGTAGACTGCATCCGTAACGCCGCCATCAAGCAGAGCGGCCAGCCGTTCAAGATCCTGAATGAACATCGCGATCAGCGTATCCGCAGCCTCCGCTGACAATAATCCACATATCAGATCCATCTGATAACGACGAAGCGATTGTTGCACCTGATGCGCAGAGAGGCGATCCGTCTGGCTGAGCTTCAGCCAACTGATCAACTGGTTGGTGGTACTGCCTGCTGCAGAGACGACCATCATATCGCCCGCCTGCGAATACTCCGTCATGATCCCCGCCACGCGCAGGTAACATTTCGCATCCGCTAAACTACTCCCACCAAATTTGTGCAGTTGACGACCCTTCGCCCCTGCCTGCGCAATCACACTCATGTTTATTCCTCGTTTGCTGCCCGGAAGCCATTTTCCAGATCGGCAATTAAATCTTCACCATCTTCAATACCGGTTGAAATACGTAACAGCGTTTCTGAGATCCCCGCTGCCGCACGCGCTTCAGGCGACATGCCCGCGTGAGTCATTGTCGCCGCATGGGAAATCAGGCTTTCTACGCCTCCCAGTGATTCCGCCAGCGTGAACAGGGATAGTCCACCCAGGAAACGACGCAGCGTCTGCTCATCGCCATCCAGTTCGAAACTTAACATTGCGCCAAAACCTTTTTGCTGACGCGCCGCAATCTCATGCCCCTGATTTTCCGGCAGCGACGGATGGTACAGTTTTTTCACCAGCGGTTGCGATTTCAGATAGTCGACAATCGCCAGCGCATTACGTTGCGCCGCCTCCATACGCGGAGAGAGCGTACGTAAACCACGCAGCAGCAGGTAGCTATCAAATGCGCCGCCGGTAACGCCGATATTATTCGCCCACCATGCCAGTTCGGTGACAGTGGCCGGATCTTTGGCGATCACCACTCCGGCCACCACATCAGAGTGGCCGTTCAAATATTTGGTGCATGAATGCAACACCAGATCGGCGCCCAGCGCCAGCGGATTCTGCAATGCCGGGCTCAGGAAAGTGTTATCCACGACGCTCACCGCGCCAGCCTCACGCGCCAGCCCGCAGATTTTCGCAATATCCACCACCCTCAGCAATGGATTACTTGGACTTTCCACCAGCACCAGCTTCGGTTTTTCCGCCAGCGCGGCGCTCAGCGCCTGTTCGTCATTCTGATCGACAAACCGCACGCGATAGCTGCCGCGTTTTGCCAGGCTATCAAACAGGCGATAGCTGCCGCCGTAGCAGTCATGCGGCGCCACCAGCAGATCGCCAGGTTTCAGGAAAACGGTGGTAACCAGCAGAATCGCCGACATACCGGTATTGGTCAGAACCGCTCCTGCGCCGCCCTCCAGCTCTGCCAGCGCACGCTGAACCACATCACGGGTTGGGTTACCGCGGCGAGAATAGTCGTGAGCGCGAGGTTCGTTAAATCCGGTGAAGTTATAGGTGCTGGAGAGGTGAATCGGCGGGACAACGCAACCGTACTGCTCGTCGTCATTTAAACCGCTACGCACTGCGATGGTGGCCTGTTTACGCGTCATGTTGGGGAGTTCCTGAGCTGAATCGGTGAAAAGTCAGGTTCCAGAGTAAACATTGTTACAATGGACGTCAATACATCTGGACATCTAAACTTCTTTGCGTATAGATTGAGCAAACGAGAAATAGCCGTTAAAATTATATGCATTAGCGCACATCCATGGCGGCTTGTTTGGTGTCAGACGCGCCCCTCTACGGTAAACTACGCGCAAGTATGGCCTGAATTTGCATTTCTGGCCCTTAACTAAATAAACAGAGGATTAAGGTAACTCATGGCTGAATGGAGCGGCGAATATATCAGCCCATACGCTGAGCACGGTAAGAAGAGTGAGCAAGTAAAAAAAATTACGGTTTCCATTCCTCTGAAGGTGTTAAAAATCCTCACCGATGAACGCACGCGTCGTCAGGTGAACAACCTGCGTCACGCCACCAACAGCGAACTGTTGTGTGAAGCATTCCTGCATGCCTTTACCGGTCAACCGTTACCTAACGATGAAGACCTGCGTAAAGAGCGCAGCGATGAAATCCCGGAAGCGGCGAAACAGATTATGCGTGAGATGGGGATCGACCCGGATACGTGGGAATATTAAGCCAGTAAAAAGGGCAAAAGTGCGCTTCTGCCCTTTTCCTTTCGCGGTATTGCACTGCGAAAAACACAAAAAAGCCGCCCTGAGGCGGCTTCTTCAGCAACTTACTTGCTGGAACCCGGTAAGCTGAAGCGCTTGTTGAAGCGGTCAACACGACCACCGGTCGCAACATCACGCTGCTTGCCAGTGTAGAACGGGTGGCATTTACCGCACACGTCGAGGTTCAGGTCGTGACCTACGGTAGAACGGATTTTCATGACGTTACCGCAAGAGCAGGAAGCAGTAACTTCGTCGTATTTCGGATGAATATCTTTTTTCATGGGAGAACCTCAGTTAAGGCCGCGTCGCTCTTCCAGCCCTAACGCCAGACACCACGCGATGTTAATAATTTCCCGGCGCGATCCCGCTAAGTGAAATCCCCGGGTAATAGATTTTGATGCCGGACAACATGCATCAAAGGCGGCGAATCATACAGAATTTAACCAGCATATGCAAACTGATCCGCGCCCCTTTACCACAATGTGTATACTAACCCGCCAGATTTCAAGTCAGGAAGATTACATGCTCGTCGCTCACGTTGCCCTGCCCGTTCCGCTGCCCCGCACCTTTGACTATGTGCTGCCTGACGGTATGCCGGTCAAAGCAGGCTGCCGCGTGCGCATCCCGTTCGGTAAACAGGAACGGACAGGCATTGTCGTGTCGATCGGCACACACAGTGAATTACCGCTCGACGACCTCAAGCCGGTTGCCGAGGCCCTCGACACCGAACCGGTGTTCTCCTCTTCAGTCTGGCAATTGCTGCTCTGGGCAGCGGACTACTACCACCATCCCATTGGCGATGTGTTATTCCACGCGCTGCCCATTCCGCTCCGCCAGGGGAAACCTGCCAACACGACCCCGCTATGGTACTGGTTTGCCAGCGAACAGGGGCAAGCGGTTGACATAAACAGCCTTAAGCGCTCGCCAAAGCAGCAAAAAGCGCTGGCGGCCCTGCGTCAGGGAAAAATCTGGCGGCATCAGGTTGCCGAGCTGGAATTTAGCGATACCGTTTTACAGGCACTGAGGAGTAAAGGTCTTGCCGAACTGGCCAGCGAAGCGCCGGCCATTACCGACTGGCGGGCAAGCTTTTCGGTGCCCGGCGAGCGCCTGCGCCTCAACACCGAACAAGCGACCGCCGTTGGGGCCATTCACAGCGCCTCAGACAGTTTTTCCGCCTGGCTGCTGGCCGGGATCACCGGCTCCGGGAAAACGGAAGTTTATCTGAGCGTTCTCGAAAACGTACTGGCGCAGGGGCGTCAGGCGCTGGTCATGGTGCCGGAAATCGGCCTGACGCCGCAGACTATCGCCCGGTTCCGCCACCGTTTTAACGCCCCGGTAGAAGTACTGCATTCGGGCCTTAACGACAGCGAGCGCCTCTCCGCATGGCTGAAAGCCAAAAACGGTGAAGCGGCGATTGTGATCGGCACTCGTTCGTCACTGTTTACGCCATTTAAAGATCTCGGAGTGATCGTGATCGACGAAGAGCACGACAGCTCTTATAAACAGCAGGAAGGCTGGCGCTATCACGCACGGGACCTCGCGGTCTGGCGCGCCCATAGCGAGCAAATTCCGATCATTCTCGGCTCGGCGACGCCGGCGCTGGAGACGCTGCATAACGTCCGCCAGGGCAAGTATCGCCAGTTGAAACTGACCAAACGCGCAGGCAATGCGCGCCCGGCTCAACAACATGTTCTGGATTTAAAAGGTCAGCCGTTGCAGGCCGGGCTTTCTCCGGCGCTGATCGGTCGCATGCGTCAGCATCTACAGGCCGATAACCAGGTGATTTTGTTTTTAAACCGCCGCGGCTTCGCGCCGGCGCTGCTGTGTCACGACTGCGGCTGGATCGCCGAATGCCCGCGCTGCGACAGCTACTATACGTTGCACCAGGCCCAGCAGCATCTGCGCTGCCACCACTGCGACAGCCAGCGTCCGGTTCCGCGCCAGTGCCCTTCCTGCGGTTCGACGCATCTGGTTCCGGTAGGTCTGGGAACCGAACAGCTTGAACAGGCGCTGGGCCCGCTGTTTCCTGGTATACCCATTTCGCGTATCGACAGAGACACCACCAGCCGCAAAGGCGCGCTGGAGCAATATCTTGCCGACGTGAATCGCGGCGGCGCGCGCATTCTTATCGGCACCCAAATGCTGGCGAAAGGCCATCACTTCCCGGATGTGACGCTGGTTTCCCTTCTGGATGTTGACGGCGCGCTATTTTCCGCTGATTTCCGTTCAGCGGAGCGCTTCGCCCAGCTCTACACTCAGGTTTCAGGTCGGGCAGGACGTGCCGGTAAACAGGGCGAGGTGATCCTGCAGACTCATCACCCGGAACACCCGTTGCTGCAAACGCTGCTGTATAAAGGCTATGACGCCTTTGCCGGGCAGGCTCTGGCAGAACGACAAAGCATGCAGCTCCCGCCGTGGACCAGCCATGTACTGATTCGCGCGGAAGATCATACCAATCAGCAGGCCCCGCTCTTTTTACAGCAGTTACGCAATCTATTACAGGCCAGCCCGCTGGCCGACAATAAGCTGTGGATACTCGGTCCTGTTCCGGCGCTGGCGCCAAAGCGCGGAGGGCGCTGGCGCTGGCAAATTCTTCTCCAGCACCCGTCGCGCATGCATCTGCAGCATATCGTCAGCGGGACGCTGGCATTGATAAACACGCTACCGGAAGCACGCAAAGTGAAATGGATTGTGGATGTCGATCCTATTGAAAGCTAAGACGTCTATTGCGAGGCGGATCGAAAAATCTAACCTCCATCACGTTTTTGATGAAAATTCTGTAACTCTCTGGATGTACTATCTGTTAAAAATGTGGCTGATGTCAGAACGCCAGGGATGTGTCTGCGCCGGTCAGCGAGGAGAAAACAGGTGAAACCCAAAAAACAGGCTGTTGCCGCCACCATGAAAGACGTCGCCCAGAAGGCAAACGTCTCCACGGCAACCGTATCCCGAGCGTTAATGAACCCCGATAAGGTTTCGCAGAGTACCCGCAATCGGGTAGAGCAGGCCGCACTTGAAGTCGGCTATCTGCCGCAATCGCTCGGACGCAATATGAAACGCAATGAATCGCGCACCATCCTGGTGATTGTGCCCGATATTTGCGATCCCTTTTTCAGCGAGATTATTCGCGGTATTGAAGTCACGGCGGCAAAGCAGGAATATCTGGTCCTCATTGGCGATTGCGCCCACCAGAATCGCCAGGAAAAAACCTTTATCGATCTGATTATCACCAAGCAGATCGACGGGATGCTGCTGCTGGGCTCCCGTTTACCCTTCGATGCTGGCGTGGAAGAGCAGCGCAATCTGCCGCCAATGGTCATGGCTAACGAGTTTGCTCCCGAGCTGGAGCTGCCGACAGTGCATATTGATAACCTCACCGCCGCATTCAATGCCGTTAACTACCTGCGCGAGCTGGGGCACCGCCACATTGCCTGTATCGCCGGGCCGGAAGAGATGCCGCTATGTCATTATCGCCTGCAAGGCTATGTCCAGGCGCTGCGCCGCAGCGGAATAACCGTCGATCCGCACTACATCGCCCGTGGCAATTTTACTTATGAAGCCGGCGCCATGGCGCTGGAGCAACTTCTGGCGCTGCCAGTGCCGCCAACGGCGCTCTTCTGTCATAGCGATATTATGGCGCTGGGCGCGCTATCGCTGGCAAAACGCCGCGGTCTGAAAGTGCCTGAAGATCTCTCTATTGTGGGTTTTGATAACATCTCTTTGTCTGAATTTTGCGATCCGCCATTGACGACAGTTGCGCAACCACGTTTTGATATTGGCCGCGAAGCGATGCTGCTTTTGCTGGATCAGTTGCATGGGCATAACGTCAACAGCGGTTCACGACTACTCGACTGCGAGCTGATTATTCGCGGTAGTACGCGCAATATCCGAACATAACCACAGGCTTTCGGGCCTGCTCTTCTGGTCAAAGGCCCGCCACTTAAGTAACATGTCGGGCTGAAAAACGAATAAGACAGCGAAACGATAGTGGCACAACGAGATTATGTACGCCGCAGCCAACCGGCTTCTTCGCGGCGCAAAAAGAGCAATACCCGAAGCTCAAGGAACAAGCAAAGCGGCATTTCTGCGGTGTCACCCGCTATGGTCGCAATCGCGGCAGCCGTGCTGGTGGCCTTTATCGGTGGACTGTACTTCATTACGCACCATAAGAAAGAAGAAACCGCGGTATTGCAAAATCGCCAGGCGACAGGCAACGGTTTACCGCCAAAGCCGGAAGAGCGCTGGCGCTATATTAAAGAGCTGGAGAGCCGCCAGCCTGGCGTACGTGCGCCAACGGAACCGACAGCCGGCGGCGAAGTCATGAAGCCGGAGCAACTGACGGACGAGCAGCGTCAGCTACTGGCGCAAATGCAGGCCGATATGCGTCAACAGCCCACGCAGTTGACCGAAGTGCCGTGGAACGAACAAACACCGGCACAGCGCCAGCAAACGCTGCAGCGTCAGCGTCTGGCTCAGCAACAGTTAGCGCAGTCCCGGCAGCAGGCACCGATCCAGCAGCCGCGCACCCAACCGCGGGTTGTGGAGCAGCCCAAACCGGTACAGCAGCCGAAACAAACTGCATCAAATCAGCAGCCGTATCAGGATCTGCTGCAAACGCCTGCGCATACCAATACGACGCAACCTAAAACTCAGGCCGCCGCTCCGGTGACCCGCGTTGAGGACGCGCCAAAAGCCGCGGCGACGGAGAAAAAAGACGATCGTAGCTGGATGATTCAGTGTGGGTCTTTCAAAGGCGCCGAGCAGGCGGAGACCGTTCGTGCTCAACTGGCATTTGAAGGCTTCTCCTCGCACATCACCACCAATAACGGCTGGAACCGGGTAGTGATTGGGCCGCTGAAGGGCAAAGAAAACGCCAGCAATATGATTGAACGGCTGAAAATGGCCGGACACGCAAACTGCATTCGTCTCGCCGTCAGGGGTTGAAACCCGCAAAATCCCCCCCATCTATAATTGCATTCTGCCCCGCATCACTGCGGGGCCTCTATTTCGCTTTTGTAACCAAGGGGTCTGCTCGTGACTACAATTGTAAGTGTTCGCCGTAACGGTCATGTCGTGATTGCTGGTGATGGCCAGGCCACACTGGGCAACACCGTAATGAAAGGCAACGTGAAAAAAGTGCGCCGTCTGTATAACGACAAAGTGATCGCAGGCTTCGCTGGCGGCACCGCTGACGCTTTCACGCTGTTCGAACTGTTTGAACGTAAGCTGGAAATGCATCAGGGACATCTGGTCAAAGCCGCCGTTGAACTGGCGAAAGACTGGCGAACCGATCGCATGCTGCGCAAGCTGGAAGCCCTGCTGGCCGTAGCTGACGAAAACGCATCACTTATCATCACCGGTAACGGTGACGTGGTGCAGCCAGAAAACGATTTGATTGCCATCGGTTCCGGCGGTCCTTACGCCCAGGCTGCGGCGCGTGCTTTACTGGAAAATACCGATATGAGCGCACGCGATATCGCAGAGAAAGCGTTGAATATTGCAGGTGATATCTGCATTTATACCAACCACTTCCATACCATCGAAGAATTACCGTCTAAAGCGTAAGGATCTCCCATGTCTGAAATGACCCCACGCGAAATTGTCAGCGAACTGGACAAACATATTATCGGCCAGGATGCCGCCAAGCGTTCCGTCGCCATCGCGCTGCGCAACCGCTGGCGTCGTATGCAGCTTAACGAAGAGCTGCGTCACGAAGTCACACCGAAAAATATCCTGATGATCGGCCCTACCGGCGTCGGTAAAACCGAAATCGCACGCCGTCTGGCAAAGCTCGCCAACGCGCCGTTCATCAAAGTCGAAGCGACGAAATTCACTGAAGTGGGCTATGTTGGTAAGGAAGTGGATTCAATTATCCGCGATCTGACCGATGCGGCGATCAAAATGGTTCGCATGCAGTCCATCGATAAAAACCGCTATCGCGCAGAAGAACTGGCGGAAGAACGCATCCTCGACGTACTGATCCCCCCGCCAAAAAACAACTGGGGTCAGGCCGAACAGCCTCAGGAGCCTTCCGCGGCGCGCCAGTCTTTCCGCAAAAAACTGCGTGAAGGGCAGCTTGACGATAAAGAGATTGAGATCGAGCTCGCCGCTGCGCCGATGGGCGTTGAAATCATGTCCCCTCCGGGCATGGAAGAGATGACCAGCCAGTTGCAGTCTATGTTCCAGAACCTCGGTGGTCAGAAGCAAAAACCGCGTAAGCTGAAAATCAAAGACGCGATGAAGCTGCTGGTTGAAGAAGAAGCGGCGAAACTGGTAAACCCGGAAGAGCTGAAGCAGGATGCCATTGAGGCCGTTGAACAGCACGGTATCGTGTTTATCGACGAAATCGACAAAATCTGTAAGCGTGGCGGCAACACTTCTGGCCCTGATGTTTCACGCGAAGGCGTGCAGCGCGACCTGCTGCCGCTGGTTGAAGGCTGCACGGTCTCCACCAAACACGGAATGGTCAAAACCGATCACATCCTGTTTATCGCCTCCGGGGCGTTCCAGGTGGCCAGTCCATCGGACCTGATCCCTGAGCTGCAAGGGCGTCTGCCGATTCGTGTTGAACTGAAAGCGCTAACCACACACGATTTTGAGCGCATCCTGACCGAGCCAAACGCCTCCATCACTGTGCAGTATAAAGCGCTGATGGCAACCGAAGGCGTCAATATCGAGTTCACGGAAGATGGCATCAAGCGCATCGCTCAGGCCGCATGGCAGGTTAACGAAACCACCGAGAACATCGGGGCCCGTCGTCTGCATACCGTGTTGGAGCGTCTGATCGAAGACATCTCCTACGACGCCAGTGAAATGAATGGGCAAACCGTGACCATTGATGCGGAATATGTCGGTAAGCATCTGGATGTACTGGTGGCAGATGAAGATCTGAGTCGTTTTATCTTATAATCCGGTTCAATACAATTTCATCACTATAGATGGGGCTATAGATACCCTGATAATTCAAGTTGCATGACAAAACGGTTGACCGTTTTGAACAACGCTGGTGCCCGCCCGCCGGGGCGAAGCCCATGGATGGGCCGGGTAATCCGTAGCCAACGCACCCGCAGCTTGAAGTATGATGGGTAGAGCCCCATTTTTTATTGGCCGGGACATATGACTGAACACGCTATCACTCGCACCCAGGCCTGGCTGGAAAGCCTGCGCCCGAAAACATTACCTCTGGCCTTCGCCGCTATCATTGTCGGCTCCGCTCTTGCCTGGCATCAGGGGCGTTTCGATCCCTGGATCGCCCTACTGGCCATTATTACCGCGGGTTTACTGCAAATACTCTCCAATCTGGCCAACGATTATGGCGACGCGGTAAAAGGCAGCGACAAACCCGATCGCATTGGCCCCCTGCGCGGCATGCAAAAAGGGGCTATCACCCAGGCGCAGATGAAACGCGCGTTAATGCTGACCGTGGTGCTGATTTGTCTCTCCGGTCTGGCGCTGCTGTTTTTTGCCTGGCAAACTATGGCCGACTTTATTGGTTTTATGGTGCTTGGCGGGCTGGCCATCATCGCGGCCATTACTTACACCGTCGGCACGCGTCCTTACGGATATATCGGTCTCGGCGATATTTCGGTGCTGGTATTTTTCGGCTGGCTCAGCGTCGTCGGAAGCTGGTACCTCCAGGTACACAGCGTTGAAGCGGTCATTTTTTTACCGGCAACCGCCTGCGGCCTGCTGGCAACGGCGGTACTGAATATTAACAACCTGCGTGATATCGATAGTGACCGCGACAACGGTAAGAACACCCTTGCGGTACGTCTGGGGCCCGTTAACGCCCGCCGTTATCATGCCTGTCTGTTGATTGGCTCGCTGCTGTGCCTGGCGCTGTTTAATCTCATGTCCCTTCATAGCCTCTGGGGCTGGTTGTTCCTGTTGGCTACGCCTCTGCTGGTCAAGCAGGCGCGTTTTGTGATGCGCGAGCGCGATCCGATAGCGATGCGTCCGATGCTGGAAAGAACCGTAAAAGGCGCTTTACTGACCAACCTGTTGTTTGTTATCGGAATTATTTGCAATAAGCTTGTCGGTTAACTGACAAATATCAATTAACAATTGATGATTTTGCCAACAACACGATTCACGCGATATACTGGAAATTCTCGCAGCAACTGAACGTTAAGCCTATGAAATACGATACTTCCGAGCTTTGTGACATCTACCAGGAGGATGTCAACGTCGTGGAACCTCTGTTCTCCAATTTTGGGGGGCGGTCGTCGTTTGGGGGACAAATCATCACGGTGAAATGTTTCGAGGATAACGGGTTGCTCTACGATCTGCTCGAACAGAACGGCCGAGGTCATGTCCTGTTGGTTGATGGCGGTGGTTCCGTTCGGCGTGCGTTAATTGACGCAGACCTGGCGCGCCTGGCCGTGCAAAACGAGTGGGAAGGGTTAGTCATCTATGGCGCGGTGCGCCAGGTTGACGATCTGGAAGACCTGGATATTGGCATCCAGGCACTGGCTGCTATTCCTGTGGGCGCAGCGGGCGAAGGTATTGGCGAAAGCGACATTCGCGTCAACTTCGGCGGCGTCACCTTCTTTTCCGGCGATCATCTGTACGCCGATAATACCGGGATCATCCTCTCCGAAGATCCCCTGGATATTGAGTAACATCCACTCGTAAAAAAGGCCTTCTCAGAGAGAAGGCCTTGTTGTTACCGCCAGAACCTTTAGTACAGCTTCTTCGCGCACTCCAGCCAGTCGCTTTTGAACGGACGCTTCATGTTTTCGATGGCGTCGATAATGTCGTGGTGCACCAGTTTCTCGTTCTGAATACCGACGCAGCGGCCACCGAAGCCCTGCAACAGCAGTTCAATCGCATACGCCCCCATACGGGATGCCAGAATACGGTCATAAGGAACCGGAGAACCGCCGCGCTGAATGTGGCCCAGAACGGTCGCGCGCGTTTCACGGCCTGTCTCTTTCTCAATAAACTGAGCCAGTTCATCGATGTCGCACATATGCTCAGTGATGGCCACGATAGCGTGCTTTTTGCCTTTGGCGATACCGGCCTTAATTTCAGCCACCAGGTCTTCACGCGTGTATTCAACCTCAGGAACCATGATGAATTCACAGCCACCGGAGATTGCCGCCGCCAGCGTCAGGTCGCCGCAGTAACGCCCCATGACCTCAACGACAGAAATGCGCTGGTGAGAGGAGGAGGTGTCGCGCAGGCGGTCAATCGCCTCAACAACCGTGCTCAGCGCGGTAAAGAAACCAATGGTGTAGTCAGTGCCTTTAATATCGTTGTCGATCGTGCCTGGCAGGCCGATGCAGGGGAAGCCCATCTCGGTCAGACGCATGGCGCCCATATAGGAACCATCACCGCCGATAACCACTAACGCATCCAGACCGCGTTTTCTCATGTGTTCGATAGCGACGGCGCGCACCTTTTCTTCACGGAATTCCGGAAAGCGCGCTGACCCCAGGAAAGTGCCGCCGCGGTTGATCATATCGGAGACGCTGTAGCGGTCGAGCTGAACCATACGATCTTCATACAAGCCGAGGTAACCGTCATAGATTCCAAAAACTTCCAGACCTTCCGTTAATGCTGCGCGCACAACGCCACGAATTGCTGCGTTCATGCCCGGAGCATCACCGCCACTTGTCAACACACCGATTTTCTTAATCATGACTACCTCTGAACTTAGGAAGCAAAAAATAATCCTGTTGCCTGAAGCGCCCTCTCACCAGGAGTGCACATCAATAATTGCAATAGTATATCAAACGCTTCTGGCTGAATTGATTCAGGTCAGACCAAATGGCGGTAATTTATACAAAAAATGCCGATCCGCCCCACACTTTTACATCAAGTTTACAGACTATAACCTAAAGCTCATAAAACACCCTGCTGCGCAAGCGGCACCACAGAGTTGGGGTCCTGATGGATAATGACATCAGAATCCGGGAAACGGCGCAGAATCGCCTGTTCCACCTGGTCGGCAATCTTATGCGCCTGAACCAGTGGGAGGCTATCTTCCATTTCCAAATGAATCTGAATAAAGCGAGTCGGCCCTGACTGCCGCGTTCGTAGATCGTGCGTCCCGCTAACCCCAGGCCAGCCGGTCACGATATTGATAATTTCCTGGCGTTCCTCATCAGGAAGAGCGCGGTCTAACAATGACTGAACAGCGTCATAAGCCATCCGCAGCGCACTATATAGAATATAGGCACCGATGCCTAATGCAAACAGCGCATCGGCACGATGCCAGCCGTACCAGGAGAGGGCGAGCGCCACCAGAATTGCACCGTTCATCATAACATCGGACTGATAGTGCAGCATATCCGCGCGCACCGCCTGACTTTGCGTTTTTCTCACCACCCAGCGCTGGAACGTCACCAGCGCCAGCGTGCTTAACAACGCAACCAGCGTTACCACCATCCCAACGCCGGCAGCCTTCATCGGCTCAGGACGCACAATGTGCTGAATGCCGGTCAAAAAAAGAAATAACGCCGATCCGGAAATAAACATGCTTTGCGCCAGCGCCGCCAGTGACTCCGCCTTGCCGTGGCCAAAGGTATGTTCTTCATCAGCCGGTTGCAGCGAATAACGCACCACCAGCAGGTTAGTCAGCGAGGCGGCGATATCCACCAGCGAATCCACCAGCGCCGCCAGAATACTCACGGAGCCGGTATACCACCACGCAAAAATTTTGATCAAAAGTAACGCAGAGGCCATCACCGTCGCCGCAATAGCTGCGCGGTTCACCAACTGCCCATAGGATTGATTCATAAACGCTCCTTGCTTCGCAATGCGCTTAGTATAACCCGATCTTTTACCGGGACAGGGAACAAGGAAAACGCCGAATTACAGATAAAAAAAACCCCCACATCATGTGGGGGAAGACAGGGATGGTGTCTATGGCAAGGAAAACAGGGTTTGTTACTGGGGTTGCAGGGTACTGCTATTACTCGAAAACGTTATTGCTGAGCCTTGTTGCATCCTTGAAACTTCACGCAACTGATCCATTCGTTGCTGGTACTTAGTATTTAAAATCGCTTGCTGCTCTGGCGTTAGCAGGTGATACATTTGATTGCGCACTTTTGCCATTTCAACCTGGCGGGCAACCTGCTCCTGCGCCATCTTTTCTGCCTGAGCGCGCACAGCGTTTTCATCAAATTTTTCTGCGGTGACAAGACGATGCATTGTCTCCATTTCACTAACATTAACAGGTGGCCTGTCGTGGCGTGCCTGCTGCATAAGATCACGTAACTGTTGCCGTTGCTGTTCGGTTAAACTTATGCCGTCAAACATATGGCCCTGACTGTTGCGCTGGCTGTCGTCATCACCGGGGAGCCAGTTAACGCTGGCTGCGATTTCAGCGGCCATGCTGGATACACTTAGCATCAACGTTGAGGCCATGACGGCAGCGAGAACATTGCGCATCACATACTCCCAAAACGTTTGTGTCGCGATTCAACGAGAGAGAGTCTACGATGCAGGCTGCAAACATGCGTCAGGGGGTGTAAAACAACGTAAAGTCATGGATTAGCGAGCCTTGATGACGTAATTTCTGCCTCGGAGGTATTTAAACAATGAATAAAATCCTGTTAGTAGATGATGACCGGGAGCTCACCTCCCTGTTAAAAGAGCTGCTCGATATGGAAGGTTTTAATGTGCTCGTGGCCCATGACGGGGAACAGGCGCTGACTCTTCTGGACGACAGCATTGATTTACTTTTGCTTGATGTGATGATGCCGAAGAAAAACGGTATCGATACGCTTAAAGAGTTGCGTCAGACACACCAGACCCCGGTCATCATGCTAACGGCCCGCGGCAGCGAACTGGATCGCGTTCTCGGCCTTGAGCTGGGCGCGGACGACTATTTGCCCAAGCCGTTTAACGATCGTGAGCTGGTGGCGCGTATACGCGCTATTCTGCGCCGTTCGCACTGGAGCGAGCAGCAGCAAACGACCGAGGCCGGCTCGCCTACGCTGGAAGTGGACGCGCTAAGCCTTAACCCTGGTCGCCAGGAAGCCAGTTTCGATGGTCAGACGCTGGAGCTCACCGGTACCGAATTCACCCTGCTCTATCTGCTGGCGCAGCATCTTGGCCAGGTGGTATCGCGTGAACATCTGAGCCAGGAGGTATTAGGTAAACGCCTGACGCCGTTCGATCGTGCGATCGACATGCATATCTCCAACCTGCGACGTAAGTTGCCGGAACGCAAAGATGGCCATCCCTGGTTTAAAACCCTGCGTGGACGCGGTTATCTGATGGTATCGGCTTCATGATCGGTAGTTTGACCGCACGCATCTTCGCTATTTTCTGGCTGACGCTGGCACTGGTGTTGATGCTGGTTTTGATGCTGCCCAAGCTGGATTCGCGCCAGATGACGGAGCTGCTGGAGAGTGAGCAACGTCAGGGCATCATGATCGAACAACACGTTGAGGCCGAGCTGGCGAACGATCCGCCGAACGACCTGATGTGGTGGCGTCGTCTGTTTCGCGCCATTGATAAGTGGGCGCCGCCGGGCCAGCGTTTACTGCTGGTTACCAGTGAAGGCCGCGTTATCGGTGCCGAACGCAACGAAATGCAGATCATCCGCAATTTTATCGGCCAGGCGGATAACGCCGCTCACCCGCAGAAAAAGCGCTATGGCCGCCTGGAAATGGTCGGGCCTTTTTCCGTCAAAGATGGGGAAGATAATTACCAGCTCTATCTGCTTCGGCCTGCCAACACCTCGCAATCAGACTTTATCAATCTGCTTTTCGATCGACCGTTACTGCTGCTGATCGTTACCATGTTAGTTAGCGCTCCGCTGCTATTATGGCTGGCGTGGAGTCTGGCAAAACCGGCACGTAAGCTAAAAAATGCCGCCGATGAAGTCGCCCAGGGCAACCTGCGACAACACCCGGAGCTGGAATCCGGCCCGCAGGAGTTTTTAGCCGCCGGAACCAGCTTTAACCAGATGGTGACGGCCCTGGAGCGCATGATGTCCAGCCAGCATCGTCTGCTATCCGATATCTCCCACGAGCTGCGCACGCCGCTCACACGTTTGCAGTTAGGTACGGCGCTACTGCGCCGCCGCAGCGGCGAGAGTAAAGAGCTGGAACGTATTGAGATGGAGGCCCAACGGCTGGATAGCATGATCAACGACCTGCTGGTAATGTCGCGCAATCAAGCGAAAACCGCGCTGGTCAGCGAGACGGTAAAAGCCAACCAGCTTTGGGGCGAAGTGCTGGATAACGCCACATTTGAAGCCGAACAGGTAGGGAAATCGTTCACCGTGGAGTATCCGCCAGGGCCCTGGCCGCTGTACGGTAATCCCAATGCGCTGGAAAGCGCGCTGGAGAACATCGTGCGTAACGCGCTGCGCTACTCGCATACTAAAATTTCCGTCAGCTTCTCGGTAGACAAAGACGGGATTACGATTAACGTTGATGACGATGGCCCAGGCGTGAGCCCGGAGGATCGCGAGCAAATTTTCCGTCCGTTCTACCGCACCGATGAAGCGCGCGATCGCGAATCTGGCGGCACGGGCCTGGGACTGGCGATTGTCGAAACCGCGATTCAACAGCATCGCGGTTGGGTAAAAGCCGATGACAGCCCGCTGGGCGGTTTACGCTTAACTATCTGGCTGCCGCTGTATAAGCGAACCTGATGCCATCACTCCCGGCTGAGGCTGCCCCAGCCGGGAACATTATTTCCCCCACAACCGCCGCGAATTGTCTTCAATCTGTCCGCTTAAGCGCCGTCTTTGCAAGGTCCGGCTCCAGCTTACCGACAACCCGGCGGCCGCCAGCAGGCGATGATACTGCTCATCATCAAACGGCATTTGCCAGGCAATCACGCCCGCCTCATGGACGCTGATATCGCTTAGCCGGGAAACCCGCTCCAGCGGCGAATCGCTGAACACCTGCCCGCCCGCCAGCACCCGATACAGCCAGCCGGTTTTGCCGCTGTTTTGCACCAATTGCGCCATGTCGCTGACGGCAAAATGATAGTTAAGTTTAAAGCAAGGGGAACGCGGCTGCGTCACCTGAATCAGCGCCGCTCCCCAACGGAAAATATCGCCGATAAAGACGTTTTTTTCCGTCAGCCCTTCCGTCGAAAGATTCTCGCCAAATGCCGGAGCACAGAAAAGATCCGCCTGCTGTGGCAGGTCACGGGCCCAGTGACGGTAATGTTCACGGGGATAGTGACACAACGCACGATCCGGCCCACCGTGAATTTTCTTCTCCGCCTGCTCATCGCCCTCCAGCCCCAAATCGCCGAGAGTCAGTTCGCCATCAACCTGAATTTTACCGATGGCGCTGGGACGGCTGCCGTCATAATCCCTTACCTTGCCGACAAAGACATTCACCGGATAGTGCATCGCTGCTCCTTGTGCTGCAAATATAAAAAAAGCGAGCCATCAGACTCGCTTCTCGTTCAGCACAATGCAACCTTATTTTTTGGCGGCAAAACGCGCTGCGGCTTCGTCCCAGTTCACCACGTCCCAGAACGCTTTAATGTAGTCCGGGCGACGGTTCTGGAATTTCAGGTAGTAAGCGTGTTCCCATACGTCCAGGCCCAGAATCGGGAAGCCGGAAACGCCGGAGATAGCTTCACCCATCAGCGGGGAATCCTGGTTAGCGGTAGAAACCACCGCCAGTTTGTCCCCCTGCAGCACCAGCCACGCCCAGCCGGAGCCGAAACGGGTGGCTGCGGCTTTTTCAAATTCCGCTTTGAAGTTGTCAACGGAACCGAAATCGCGCTCGATAGCTGCTTTCAGGTCGCCCTGCAGCGTGGTACCGGTTTTCAGCCCTTTCCAGAACAGACTGTGGTTAGCGTGACCGCCCGCGTTGTTACGCAGAACGGTTTTTTTGTCTGCTGGCAGCTGATCCAGTTTGGTGATCAGTTCTTCAGCGGACAGGCTGGCGAATTCCGGCAGGCTTTCCAGCGCGGCATTGGCATTATTAACATAGGTCTGGTGGTGTTTAGTGTGATGGATTTCCATCGTCTGCTTGTCGAAGTGCGGTTCCAGGGCATCATAAGCGTACGGCAGGTCTGGCAGTGTATAACTCATAATCATCTCCATTATTGTCGAGCGGCGGGAGTGTTAATGCCGCGTAAGCAGTTGGTTCATTATAGTTAATTAAATGATATTGAAAACGCTTATCAATGCCGTATTTTTAATAAGGTTATAACAGTCCGTTATACAACCGATTTTGTGATGCAGAACAACTAATTAAGTTGATGGTTGCCAGAATGACGTTTCTGGTGGCAACAGCTTAAAGGCGGAAAAAGTGATCGATTTTTACACTCTCCAGTGTCGGAAGAAGATTTATCCGATAAAAAATAGATGAGGATAAAATCAATGGATCACGCGATTACGATGGGTATTTTTTGGCATTTAATAGGCGCGGCCAGCGCGGCCTGTTTTTATGCCCCGTTCAAGAAAGTTAAACACTGGTCCTGGGAAACCATGTGGTCTATTGGCGGAGTCGTCTCCTGGCTGATTCTGCCCTGGGCCATCAGTGCCATGCTATTGCCTGATTTTTGGGCTTATTACAGCTCCTTTAGCGCTTCCACTCTTCTGCCCGTCTTCCTGTTCGGCGCAATGTGGGGGATCGGCAATATCAACTATGGTCTGACCATGCGCTACCTCGGCATGTCGATGGGAATCGGCATCGCCATCGGCATTACGCTGATCGTCGGCACGCTAATGACTCCGATTATCAATGGTCAGTTCGATACCTTAATTAACACCAAAGGCGGCCAGTTGACGCTGCTCGGCGTGCTGGTTGCGGTGATTGGCGTGGGTATCGTCACCCGCGCCGGCCAGCTTAAAGAGCGAAAAATGGGCATCAAAGCAGAGGAGTTCAACCTGAAAAAAGGGCTGATACTGGCGGTGATGTGCGGCATCTTCTCTGCCGGTATGTCATTTGCGATGAATGCCGCCAAACCGATGCATGAAGCCGCCGCCGCGCTCGGCGTTGACCCGCTCTACATTGCGCTGCCAAGCTACGTGGTGATTATGGGCGGTGGCGCGGTGATCAATCTCGGCTTCTGCTTTATCCGCCTGGCAAAAGTAAAAGATCTGTCGATAAAAGCCGACTTCTCGCTGGCAAGACCGCTGATCATCAGCAATATTCTGCTTTCCGCGTTGGGCGGCCTGATGTGGTATCTCCAGTTCTTCTTCTATGCCTGGGGCCATGCCCGGATTCCGGCGCAGTATGACTACATGAGCTGGATGTTGCATATGAGCTTCTATGTTCTGTGCGGCGGCCTGGTCGGTCTGGTGCTGAAAGAGTGGAAAAACGCCGGTCGTCGCCCGGTGAGCGTACTGAGCCTCGGCTGCGTGGTGATTATTATCGCCGCCAATATCGTCGGCCTCGGCATGGCGAACTAAGCGGAGTTATGCGGCAGTGCGGCTGCGCTGCCGCCACTGCCCCGGCGTCATGCCAATCTCGCGGTTAAACACCACCGAAAAGTAGTTACTGTCTTCAAACCCGCATTGCATCGCTATTTCGCCAATCAACCGTTCCGTGTGCTGCAGCAGATACTGGGCATGGCAGATGCGTAACTGGCGCAGGTAATGGTTAACGGTCATTCCCGTCTGCTGACGAAACTGCTGGCGTAACGCACGTTCGCTGCACCCTTCCCGCTGGCAAAACCGGTCAAGAAAGAAAGGGCGATTCAGGCTGCCGGCCAGTTCGGTGAGCAGTTTATCGAGTAGCGCTTCGCTTTGGGTCGCCGCCAGATTATCGGTGGCGTAGCGATAGCGTTGAAGCATAAGCACCAACTGCGCGAACAGCAGTTCGTCCATATCATCAGCCCGCGCATCGCTGCGGCAGCTCTCATGCTCCAGTTGAGTAATCACCTGCCTGATCTGCGCCATGCCGCTGCTGCCAATCCGCCAGTGCGGGACCCACGGAGTACCGAACAGGCCGGGTATATACGCTGCCCAGTCAAAGTTGAGCCGCAGACGATCCGGGCAATAAATCACGTTTTGCAGGACTAAATCATTAACTGAGGCGTAGGAGTGTTTATCTTCCGCGCGAATATAAAACAGGTCGCCGCGGGTAATACGCCACGGACGATCGTTAAGGACATGCAGACCGTTACCGCGCCACACCAGCACCAGTTCACAAAATTCATGGGTATGTTCGGCGAAGACGTTTTGCGGGTAGCGATCGGCGACCGCCACCGCCTGAGCGGGGGAGGCAAAAAATTCATCTTTGCGAAGAATCAGCTGACCTACCACGGCATCAACTCCAGGGCGAATAACGTTTGATACTCGTCATACTTCAGGTTGCCTGCGCGTTGCCAGCGCAAGCGCTGTACAGAACGTCTGCAACCCGAATTATTCAGGGCATATTATTCGCGTTTATGTCTGCTAAAACGTTGACTGCTCTCGCGTTACTGAAGAATGGCGTCACGCCCCTGGCGAATATCGCGCGGAGACCAGTCAAATTCCCGGCGAAAAAGCGTAGAAAAGTGGTTACTGTCGCCGAACCCGCAGCGATAGGCGATATCCGTCACGCTGTCATCGCTATGCCGCAACAGATGCCGCGCTTTTATCAACCGCACCCGGTTCAAATAGCGCTGCGGCGTCAGACCGGTTTGCTGTTTTAACTGCCGATGCAGCGTGCGCAATGACAGGGAAAACTGCGCAGCCACCTCTTCCCAGCAAACATCTTCAGCGAAATGGTCTTCGAGCCAGGCCATCAGATGATTGAGCCGCGCATCATTGTCTGTCGTCTCTTCCGCCAGGCTGCTTTTACGCAGTAACACCAGCAGTTGCATAAAATAAATTTCACGGCTGGCGATGGAATGCATATCCGCGTCCACGCCCACATTCTCTATCTGGCTCACAATCTGACGAACCTGCTGTAAAACGTTCTGGTTGACCCGCCAGTGCGAGAGATAATTCCCCTCCTGCTCCTTCGGCAACAATTCGTTCAGGCTGGACAAAAAACGAAACGCGTCCGGCGCGCGGTAGAGCACATTGGTCAGACATAAATTGTCCGTGTGCTCATAGAGATGACGATCGTGATCGCGAATAAAGCAAACCGATCCGCCGCTGATGGTATAGGGCTGACCGTTGAAAACATGAATCCCGGTGCCGTGCTCCACGATAACAATTTCATGAAAATCATGGTGATGCTCCGGAAAGGCCGATTGCGGAAGCCGCGGTTCAATGGCGACAGTTGAAGCGCCGGACTTAAAGAAATCCACACAGTGCAACATGGTCATAGCCGCTCCTCGAAATGAGAAATTTTATCAATCAGTGGAGCAAATAGTAATCAAGGGGCGGCAATCCAGCCTTCAATTTTTGACCGCAAAATTCGTAAAACCTGCCGCTTTTTCAAGAAACGACGGGAAAGATCGGGAACTGCGGACAACATCACATCTCCCGACGCATCGTTGACAAAACAAAACTGTGACATCTCTCACGGTCACCTTTGCTTTCTTGCCAGGGGCGAATTTCACCTGTCAGTAACAAGAAGGTGAGCCAGGCGCGACTTTTTTAGACTGCATGCAATGATTTTCACAAGGAACTTCCTATGCGTTTTCGTCATTGTGTCGCCGTTGATTTAGGCGCCTCCAGCGGGCGGGTGATGCTCGCCAGCTATACCTCCGGGCAGCAAACCCTGGCGCTGCGTGAGGTTCACCGGTTTGCCAATCATTTACAGAAAGTCAATGGATTCGACTGCTGGGATATCGATAGCCTGGAAGGCGAAATTCGCCTCGGGCTGAACAAGGTATGCGAACAGGGCATCCTGATCGATAGCATCGGTATCGATACCTGGGGCGTGGATTATGTCCTGCTGGATAAACAGGGCCAGCGCGTCGGCCTGCCGGTTTCCTATCGCGATGCGCGTACCCAGGGGCTGATGCGTCATGCCGAAGAGCAATTAGGTCGCGAGGAAATTTATCGCCGCAGCGGTATTCAGTTTCTGCCGTTTAACACTCTTTATCAGCTCCGCGCGGTGGTTGAACAGCAGCCGGAACTGGTCAGCCAGGCCGCGCACGCGCTGCTGATCCCGGACTACTTCAGCTTTCGCCTGACCGGTAACATGAACTGGGAATACACCAACGCCACCACCACGCAACTGGTCAATATCAATAACGATAACTGGGACGAAGAGCTGCTGAACTGGACCGGCGCGCCGCGCGAATGGTTCGGTACGCCGACGCATCCCGGCAACGTTATCGGCCACTGGATCTGCCCGCAGGGCAACCCCATCCCGGTGGTGGCCGTCGCCAGCCACGATACCGCCAGCGCGGTCATCGCTTCGCCGCTGGCCGGTAAAAACGCCGCTTATCTCTCCTCAGGCACCTGGTCGCTGATGGGCTTTGAAAGCAAAATCCCCTGCACCAGCGAGGAGGCGCTGAAGGCAAATATCACCAACGAAGGCGGCGCTGAAGGCCGCTATCGGGTGCTGAAAAATATTATGGGCCTGTGGCTACTGCAACGGGTGCTGAAAGAGCAAAACGTCAGCGATCTGCCGCAACTGATCGCGCGTACCGCCGCGCTTCCGGCCTGCCGCGCCATCATTGACTGTAACGACGATCGCTTTATCAATCCGGCCAATATGAGCGCCGAAATCCAGGTCGCCTGCCGCGAATCCGGGCAGCCGATACCTGATAATGACGCTGAACTGGCGCGCTGCATTTTCGACAGTCTGGCGCTGCTGTACGCCCGGGTACTCAATGAACTGGCAACCCTTCGCGGTCAGCCATTCAGCCAGCTCCATATCGTTGGCGGCGGCTGCCAGAACGAACTACTCAACCAGCTGTGCGCCGACGCCTGCGGTATCACCGTGATCGCCGGCCCTATCGAAGCCTCCACGCTGGGAAATATCGGTATCCAGCTCATGACCCTCGACGAACTGAATAACGTCGATGAATTCCGTCAGGTGGTGCGACAGAACTATGCCCTCACCACGTTTACCCCTAATCCTGAAAATGAAATTGCTCGCTTCGTTGCGCAGTTTCAGCCACAACAGAACAAGGAGCTTTGCGCATGACCACTCAACTTGAACAAGCCTGGGAAATTGCCAAACAGCGTTACGCCAGCATCGGCGTGGATGTCGAGGAGGCCTTGCGCCAGCTGGACCGCCTGCCTGTTTCCATGCACTGCTGGCAGGGCGATGACGTCGTCGGTTTCGAAAACCCGGAAGGGAGTCTCACCGGCGGCATTCAGGCCACCGGTAACTATCCGGGTAAAGCCCGTAACGCAACCGAACTACGCGCTGACCTCGAACAGGCGCTGAGCCTGATCCCAGGGCCAAAACGCCTGAACCTGCACGCGCTCTATCTGGAATCGGATACTCCGGTTCCACGTAATGAAATCAAGCCGGAACACTTTAAAAACTGGGTGGAATGGGCGAAAGCCAACAATCTCGGACTGGATTTTAACCCCTCCTGCTTCTCGCATCCGCTAAGCGCCGATGGTTTTACGCTGTCGCACGCGAACGATGAAATCCGCCAGTTCTGGATCGATCACTGTAAAGCCAGCCGCCGGGTTTCCGCATATTTCGGCGAACAGTTAGGCACCGCGTCGGTCATGAATATCTGGATCCCGGACGGCATGAAAGATATCACCGTTGACCGCTTCGCTCCGCGCCAGCGTCTGCTGAATGCGCTTGATGAAGTCATCAGCGAGAAATTCAACCCGGCTCACCACATTGATGCCGTGGAGAGCAAACTGTTCGGTATCGGCGCGGAAAGCTACACCGTCGGCTCCAATGAGTTCTATATGGGCTACGCCACCAGCCGTCAGACCGCACTGTGCCTGGATGCCGGCCACTTCCACCCGACAGAAGTCATCTCTGACAAAATTTCCGCCGCGATGCTCTATATCCCGCATCTGCTGCTGCACGTCAGCCGCCCGGTACGCTGGGACAGCGACCATGTGGTGCTGCTGGATGATGAAACCCAGGCTATCGCCAGCGAAATCATCCGCCACAACCTGTTCGACCGCGTGCATATCGGCCTCGATTTCTTCGATGCGTCGATTAACCGCATCGCGGCATGGGTTATCGGTACCCGCAATATGAAAAAAGCGCTGCTGCGCGCCCTGCTGGAACCAACCGAACAACTGCGCCAGCTGGAAATCGACGGCGATTACACCGCCCGTCTGGCGCTGCTGGAAGAGCAGAAATCTCTGCCGTGGCAGGCTATCTGGGAGATGTACTGCCAGCGTCACGATACGCCGGCAGGCAGCCAGTGGCTGGATAACGTACGGGCTTACGAAAATGCGGTTCTGAGCCAGCGCGGATAACCATAAGCGGCACATGGCGGGTGATTGACCCGCGCCGAATCAACAGGAAACACTAGACTATGCAGACCATTCTCGACGCCTGGTTCGTCCAGGGCATGATTAAAGCCACTTCCGACGCCTGGCTCAAAGGCTGGGACGAGCGCAACGGCGGCAACCTGACATTGCGTCTCGACGAAGCGGATATCGAACCCTACGCGGCAGATTTCCACGCTAAACCGCGCTATATCGCCCTGAGCCAGCCGATGCCAACGCTGGCCAATCAGCCATTTATTGTCACCGGCTCCGGTAAATTCTTCCGCAACGTCCAGCTCGACCCTGCCGCGAATCTCGGGGTCGTGAAAGTCGACAGTGACGGCGCGGGATACCATATTTTGTGGGGACTGACTCACGATGCGGTGCCCACTTCCGAGCTACCGGCGCACTTCCTGTCGCACAGCGAGCGCATCAAACTGACCAACGGCAAAGACCGCGTGATCATGCACTGCCACGCTACCAACCTGATCGCCCTGACCTACGTGCTGGAAAACAGCAGCGAGCTGTTCACCCGCAAACTGTGGGAAGGCAGCACCGAATGTCTGGTGGTGTTCCCGGACGGCGTCGGCATTCTGCCGTGGATGGTGCCAGGTACTGACGAAATCGGTCAGGCCACCGCCGAGGCAATGCAAAAACACTCGCTGGTGCTGTGGCCGTTCCACGGTGTCTTCGGCAGCGGCCCCAATCTGGACGAAACCTTCGGCCTGATCGATACCGCCGAAAAATCTGCTGAAGTTCTGGTGAAAGTCTATTCAATGGGAGGAATGAAACAAACCATCACTCGCGAAGAGCTGATTGCCCTCGGCAAACGCTTTAATGTTCAACCAATGCAGTCCGCGTTAGACCTTTATCAATAACAACATCGCGCCCCGCTCACTGAGATGGGGCGAACTCTGTCACCTGCAAAATATTCTCTGAGTATTTCGCCATGCAGAAAGTAGGTGTCGCAGTAACTCCTCCGGCGCTTACACGCGTAAGTCACGGAATCAAGCGACAACGCTGCAAAGGCGGAAAACGACGGGAATCTAACTCAATCATGTGGAGTAAAAGCAATGAAAACAAAGACAAGCTTGATCCTCACCGTTGCCGCCCTGGCGTTGTCCGGTTCTGCTTTAGCGGAAGTTAAAATCGCCCTTGTGGCGAAATCACTGGGAAATGGCTTCTTCGAAGCGGCAAACGTTGGTGCCCAGGAGGCGGCCAAAGAGTTAGGCGATGTAAATGTTATCTATACCGGCCCGACCACCACTACCGCCGAAGCGCAGATCGAAGTGCTGAATGGCTTGATCGCTCAAAGAGTCGATGCGATCGCCATTTCCGCTAACGATCCCGACGCCGTGGTGCCGGTGCTGAAAAAAGCAATGCAACGCGGTATTAAAGTGGTTTCATGGGACTCCGGCGTCGCCCCTGCGGGCCGCCAGATCCACCTTAATCCGTCCAATAACGCCTTAATTGGCGAAACCAACGTCAGGCTCGCCGCCGATGCGCTAAAAGCGCTGAACGTTGAAAAAGGCGATGTGGCGATTTTAAGCGCCACCCCGACCTCCACTAACCAGAACATCTGGATTGAGGAGATGAAAAAGGTGCTGCCGAAGTACCCGTCGGTCCATCTGGTGACCGTTGCCTATGGAGATGACCTGTCCGATAAAAGCTACCGCGAAGCGGTAGGGCTGCTGAAGTCATATCCGGATCTGAAAGTGATCGTTTCGCCTTCGTCGGTAGGGATCGTTGCCGCCGCGCAGGCGGTAAAAGACCAGGGCAAAATCGGCAAAGTGTACGTGACCGGGCTGGGGCTACCGTCAGAAATGGCCGGAGCGATTAAGTCCGGCGCCAGCAAAAGCTTCGCCATCTGGAACCCCATTGATCTTGGCTACGCCGCCACTTACCTCGCCGACGATTTAGTCAAAGGCACGGCGAGCAAAACCGAAGCCAGTATGGGCAAACTGGGTAAAGTGAAGCTGGATGCCAATGGTAACGGCGCGATGGGCAAACCGTTCATCTACGATGCCAGCAACATTGATAAGTTCTCAAAAATTTTCTAATCCCTGAGCCCCCACTCCGGCCTTCTCGCAAAGGGAGAGGAAGAAAGCGATGCCCTCTGCGCAATGATGCAGGGCGCGCCGCACAATTCGCTCCCCCTTCCGGGAGAGGGTTCGGGTAAGGGGTGATTTTTACGGAGAATTATCATGTCCGCATCCACGCCTCTGCTGTCTCTTAAGGGCATCACCAAGGTCTTTCCCGGTGTGCGCGCCCTTGAGAACGTACAGCTCGATCTCTGGCCCGGCAAAGTGACCGCCTTAATTGGCGAAAACGGTGCCGGCAAATCCACGCTGGTCAAAGTGATGACCGGTATTTATCAGCCTGAAGAGGGCGATATTCTCTATAAAGCGATTCCAATCCACCTGCCCAATCCGGAATCAGCCCATAAGGTGGGGATCACCGCGATCCATCAGGAAACGGTGCTGTTTGACGAACTCTCGGTCAGCGAAAATATTTTCGTCGGCCATTATCTCTATACCGGCTTGCTGAAGAAGCTCGACTGGCCCGCGATGCACCGCAAAGCCAGCGAAATTCTCAACCGCCTTGAAGTGCAGATCGACCCGCGCGCGACGCTAAAAACCCTCAGCATCGCCCAGCGACATATGGTGGCGATTGCCAGAGCGCTCTCCTTTGATGCCCAGGTGGTGATCCTCGATGAACCCACCGCCGCGCTCTCACAACACGAAATTCTGGAGTTTTATCAGATCGTTGAACGCCTGAAGCAGGACGGCAAAGCGATTCTGTTTATCTCACATAAGTTCGATGAGATTTTCGAACTGGCGGATTACTACACCATTCTGCGCGATGGCGTTTACGTCAACTCCGGGGCAATTAACGACATCACCGAGGAGCGGATGGTGGCGATGATGGTAGGCCGCGCGATTACCCAAACCTACCCGAAAGTCGACTGTGTCCCGGGGGAAACAGTGCTGGAGGTAAAAGATCTCTGTCATCCTACCGAGTTCGCCCATATCAACTTCAGCCTGCGCAAAGGTGAAATCCTCGGTTTTTACGGCCTGGTGGGCGCCGGACGTACCGAGCTGATGCAAGCGCTCTCCGGCGTTTCGCATCCCTCCTGCGGCGAGATCGTGCTGAAGGGCGAAACCGTCCACTTTCGCCAGCCTGCCGACGCTATCCGCGCCGGTATCGTCTGCGTGCCGGAAGAACGACAGAAGCAAGGGGCGATTATCGCCCTGCCGATCGCCCAGAACATCAGCCTGCCGCAGCTCAGCAAACTGAACCCCAATGGGGTGCTTAACGACGCCCGCGAATGGCGGCTGGCGGATGAGTACGCCTCGCGCTTGCAGGTCAAAGCCTTTAGCTGGCGTCAGGCGGTGGAGACCCTCTCCGGCGGTAATCAGCAAAAAGTGGTGATCGGCAAATGGCTGGCGACCCACCCGGAAGTCATTATCCTCGACGAGCCGACCAAAGGTATCGACATCGGTTCCAAAGCGGCGGTGCATCAGTTTATGTCCGAACTGGTCAGCCAGGGGCTGGCGGTCATTATGGTCTCTTCGGAACTGCCGGAAGTGATGGGCATGGCCGACCGGATTATCGTCATGCATGAAGGGCTGATGGTCGCGGAATACCGCGCCGGTGAGGCGACGGCGGAAACCATCGTCAGCGCCGCCAGCGGCACAAGTCAGGAGGCGGCGTAATGGGACGACAACTGTTTAAACACCGCGAAGCGCTGCTGGCGACGGTCATCGTGGTGATGATCGCCGCTATCGGCAGCCGGACGCCGTCGTTTGTCTCGCCGGGTAATCTGGTGGAGATGTTTAACGACACCGCCATTCTGATCATCCTTGCTCTCGGCCAGATGATGGTGCTGCTCACCAAAGGTATCGACCTGTCGATGGCCGCCAACCTGGCGTTGACCGGCATGATTGTCGCGCTGCTCAACGCCCACTATCCAGGGATTCCCGTGTTGGCACTGCTGGCGCTGGCAACCCTGCTGGGTCTGCTGATGGGGGCGATTAACGGCCTGCTGGTCTGGCGGCTCGGGATTCCGGCCATTGTGGTGACGCTCGGCACCATGAGTATTTATCGCGGCATTATCTTCCTGCTCTCCGACGGCAGTTGGGTCAATTCGCACCAGATGAGCGCCAGCTTTCTCGGCCTGCCGCGCGCCTCGTTGTTGGGCCTGCCGCTGCTGAGCTGGTACGCCATCGCCGCGCTACTGCTGGTCGGCTATTTCTTACGCTACAGCCGTAGCGGACGAGCGCTGTACACCGCAGGCGGTAACGCTACGGCGGCGTATTACACCGGAATTAACGCCGGGAAAATGCAGTTCGTCAGCTTCTGCCTTTCCGGCGCGCTGGCCGGATTCTGCGGCTACCTGTGGATTTCGCGCTTTGCCGTCGCCTACGTCGATGTCGCCAACGGTTTTGAATTACAGGTGGTCGCCGCCTGCGTCATCGGCGGCATCAGCACCATGGGCGGAACCGGCCGGGTGCTCGGCTGCCTGTGCGGCGCATTGTTCCTTGGGGTGATCAATAACGCGCTGCCGGTGATCGGGATCTCGCCATTCTGGCAGATGGCCATTTCCGGCGCGGTTATCGTGATTGCGGTGCTACTTAACGAACGCAGCAATAAGGGACATGGACGATTAATTCTGCGCAACGCGGCGTTAGCCCGACAGAAACAGGCGGTGAAATCATGAGCAAAATGATGCTATCTGCAGAGATGAAAAACGCTACGGACGCGCCGTCGCCGCTGCGCCGCCTGCTGTGCTGGGAAGGATTTCTGCTGGCGGTGACCCTGGCGGTATTTATCGGCAACGCCCTCGCTTCCCCCTGGTTCCTCGATATCTGGAACCTGTCGGACGCCACGTTTAACTTCACCGAAAAAGCGATCATCGTGCTGCCGATGGCGATGCTGATTATCGCCAGAGAAATCGATCTCTCGGTGGCGTCGACGATGGCGCTCAGTTCCACGGTGATGGGATTCTGCGCGACAGCGGGCATGGATACGCCGCTGCTGGTGGCCGTCAGCCTGGGCGTCGGGCTGCTGTGCGGCCTGTTTAACGGCATCCTGGTAACGCGCTTTAATCTGTCGTCGATTGTCATCACCATCGGCACCATGAGCCTGTATCGCGGGATCACCTACATCCTGCTGGGTGACAAGGCGCTGAATCACTACCCGGATAGCTTCGCCTGGTTCGGTCAGGGCTACGTGTGGGGCGCGCTCTCTTTCGAGTTCGCGCTGTTTATCCTCCTCGCCGTCGCCTTTACCTTTCTGCTGCATAAGACCAACTTTGGCCGCCGGACTTACGCCATCGGCAATAACCCCACCGGCGCCTGGTTCTCCGGCATCAACGTCAAGCGCCACAACCTGGCGCTGTTTGCGCTGGTCGGACTGATGTCGGGACTGGCGGCGGTATTGCTGACCTCAAGGCTCGGCAGTACCCGCCCGACGCTGGCGATGGGCTGGGAGCTGGCGGTGGTCACCATGGCGGTACTCGGCGGCGTCAATATTCTCGGCGGTTCCGGCAGCATGCCAGGGGTGATTATCGCCGCCTTTCTGATGGGGCTGGTAACGTTCGGCCTGAGCCTGCTCAACGTGCCGGGCATCGTGATGTCGATCATTATCGGCGCGATGCTGATTGTGGTGATTTCGCTGCCGATTATTACAAAGCGGATTATGCAACGAAGACGCATTTAATTTCCCCCTCACCCTGACCCTCTCCCCTCGGGGAGAGGGAACTGTACGGTGCGGCCTTTCTTCCTCTCCTTTGGGGAGAGGAGCAGGGTGAGGGGAACGGATTTCCCAAAATAGATATTTAAGGAGAATTATCATGAGTTTTATGTTGGCACTTCCCAAAATCAGCCTCCACGGCGCCGGCGCAATCGGCGATATGGTCAAGCTGGTGGCGGGTAAACAGTGGGGTAAAGCGCTGATCGTCACCGATGGTCAACTGGTGAAACTGGGCCTGCTCGACAGCCTGTTCACCGCGCTGGATGCGCAGCAAATGCCTTATCATCTGTTTGACGACGTGTTCCCTAACCCAACCGAAGCGCTGGTGCAAAAAGGTTACGCGGCGTATCAGAACGCGGGCTGCGACTACCTTATCGCCTTTGGCGGCGGCAGCCCGATTGATACCGCCAAAGCGGTAAAAATACTGACCGCCAACCCGGCGCCATCAACTGCCTACTCCGGCGTCGGCAAAGTGAAAAACGCCGGGGTGCCGCTGGTGGCGATCAACACCACCGCCGGGACGGCCGCAGAAATGACCAGTAACGCGGTGATCATCGACTCCGCACGCCAGGTGAAAGAGGTGATTATCGACCCGAATATCATCCCGGATATCGCCGTCGATGACGCCAGCGTGATGCTGGATATTCCTGCAGCCATTACCGCCGCCACCGGTATGGATGCGCTGACTCACGCGATCGAAGCCTTCGTTTCCATTGGCGCGCACCCGCTGACCGATGCCAACGCTCTGGAAGCTATTCGCCTGATCAATCTGTGGCTGCCAAAAGCCGTGGACGACGGGCACGACCTGGAAGCCCGCGAGCAGATGGCATTCGGTCAGTATCTGGCGGGCATGGCGTTTAACAGCGCCGGTCTTGGCCTGGTTCACGCCCTCGCCCACCAGCCGGGCGCGACCCACAATCTGCCGCACGGCGTATGCAACGCGATCCTGCTGCCGATCATCGAAAACTTTAACCGCCCGAACGCGGTCTCTCGCTTTGCCCGCGTGGCGCAGGCAATGGGCGTCGATACCCGCGGCATGAGCGATGAAGCCGCCAGCATAGAGGCGATCAACGCCATCCGCGCTCTGAGCAAACGCGTCGGTATTCCGCAAGGCTTCAGCCAGCTTGGCGTTAATAAAGAGGATATCGAAGGCTGGCTGGACAAAGCGCTGGCCGACCCATGCGCACCATGTAACCCGCGCACCGCCAGCCGCGATGAAGTCCGCGAACTCTATCTGGAGGCATTATGATCCGTAAAGCTTTTGTTATGCAGGTAAATCCGGACGCTCATGAAGAGTATCAGCGCCGCCACAATCCGATCTGGCCGGAACTGGAAGCGGTGCTGAAAGCCCACGGCGCGCACCACTACGCGATTTATCTCGATAAAGAGCGCAACCTGCTGTTTGCGACGGTGGAGATTGAATCAGAAGCGCGCTGGGACGCCGTCGCCAGTACCGAGGTATGCCAGCGCTGGTGGAAACATATGCGCGATGTGATGCCTGCCAACCCGGACAACAGTCCGGTAAGCGCAGAGCTAAAAGGCGTGTTTTATCTGGATTAACCCCATAATTGCCCCGCTGAACCTGGCGGGGCAACTTTGCAGTGAATAAGAAAACCGATTTAAAGCGAAGCCATTATTCCCCTGTGCCATCAAACCATCCACGGTTAATCATCCACGGCGCGAAATAAACATAAGCGGCAATAAGTCTCTCAGTTTGCGTGGAAGAGTGCGGCGAATAGCCCGCAATATGAGAGACAAAGCGCCAGTCGGCGCTCTGTCTGGGGAGAGAACTACTGTGCTAACGGTTTGCGCACAAAGAAGCCATAGAAACAGGCGCCAAGGAACAGCAGGCAGCCGCCGAGAATAAAGACGTTGGTAAAGTGCCCGGTCACATCCAGAATAATCCCGGTGATCACCGGCGCCAGCGCCGCGCCAAGGAAACCGCCAAAGTTCTGGATCGCGCCGAGAGAAGCAACCTGTTCTTTAGGTGCCATATCCGCGGCCAGCGCCCAGATCACCCCGGACGGCATCTGCGAACAGAAATAGCCCAGCGTCAGCAACGTAATCGCCGTACCGCTGTTGCTTACAAACGGAATTGGCATCACGAAACAGGCCGCCATTACCGCGCCCAGAACAATTGGCACCTTACGCGCCGTCACCGCATTCACTCCTCTGCGAATCAGACGGTCAGAAATCATCCCGCCGCATAGCACGCCAAGAATACCGGCGAAGAACGGAATGGATGCAATAAAACCCGTCTGCTTCAGGCTGAATCCCAGCGACGTTTCCAGATAACCCGGCAGCCATGTCAGATACACCCAGATGGTAAACATGATGCAGAAGTTGCCGGAAATCATGAACCAGGTGGTTTTGTTGCGGAACAGTTGGCCCCAACTGACCTGCGGTTTATCCATTGCGTTCCCGGCGACCTGCCCGGTATGGATAAGCATCGCTTCCCGTGCGTCTGGATCGCGATAAAACTTCAGCCATGCCAGCGCTAACGGAATCCCCAACAGACCGATGGTGATAAACATCCCGCGCCAGCCAACCCACAGCAAGAGGATAGTCAGCAGCGGCGGCGCAACGGCGTTAGCGATTTGCGAACCCGTATTGATGATTGCCGTCGGCAAACCGCGTTCTTTCTCCGCAAACCAGCTTTGGGTAATTTTGATCCCCGAGGTAAAGAACGGTGATTCCGCTATCCCCAGCAATACCCGCAAGCCGTAGAAAAAGCTATAGGTGTTCACAAATCCCATCAGGAAGGTCACGGCGGACCACAGCGTCAGCGCGCTGGTAAACATCTTCTTCGGGCCAAAACGGTCCACCAGCCATCCGGCAGGCAGGTTAGCCAGCGCATAAGGCCAGAGGAATGCCGACAACAGCAGACCCATTTCGGTGCCGGAGAAACCAAACTCCCTGGAGATAGTGGTATTGGCGATACTCAGGTTGGCGCGGTCAAGGTAGTTCACCACCGCGGCCAGCAGCAGAATTAAAATAATCCCCCAGCGACGTCGGGAAAGCGTCGGCGGCGAAATTGCCGTGGCGGAAGTCGGATTCACGGTGCTCATACCGCCTCCTCCAGTAATGTACGATCGATTTTAATCACCGCTTTGCGCAGTAAGTTCACTCCGCCGCCCTGTGGATGACAGCATGGGCGATGGATATCCTGCGGAAAGAAAATCGCAAACATGCCGGGCGTCAGCGTCACCTGGGTCTCTTCTTCTTTAACCTGCCAGAACATAATGTCCTGCTGCGGCGTATGGTCATCAACAAGGGTATGCAAGCCGCTTTCGACACGGCTGACCCCCATCCGTTCATGGCCTGAAATCAAATACTGGATATCAATAAACTGGCGGTGCGACTCCGGGCGCGACGCCGCAAAGGGAACGCTGTCCATCTCCTGCAACAGGCAGAACAGTTTGCCGGGGATCAGGTCGATTTTGCCCGGCGCGAAGTCCTGAAAGTCGTGCTGCGCAAGAAAAGCCAGCGCCTGACGAATGACCGGATGGTAAGCCGACTCTTGCGCGGGCCATGCCTGCAGGCTGGTTACTATCATAATGGTATCCTCCGCTTAGCCCGCGATACGCTGACGCCACTGTTCGGTTCCGGCGCGGATCTGGTCAAGGATCACCGTCAGTCCCCAGAACTTATTCAGCACATCATCTTTGTTGACCCGGCAGGTAATGCCATCAAAAGTCCCCAGCCGCTGATGATAAATTTTGGCGTTTTTCGGATAACCCAGCGTTTCGGTCACAGCCCCCAGCGAGAGGAAAATCGCCAGTTCATCGGCGAGCGCGCGCTGGTTTTTTCCTTCCCGCCACAACCAGCTGTACAGTTCAGGATGAAAGTTGGTAAACACGCCGCTAAAGCCCTGGGAACCTGCGAGCATCGCTGGCCACGCAATGGCCGCGTTGGCGTTAATGACGTTGAGCGGCGTACCCTGCGCCAGACGTACGCGACGTTCAACGGTCGGCAGATCGCAGCTCACATCCTTCAGTACAATGAAGCGGCCGCTGTTAGCGCACCAGGAAAATTCATCATCGCTAAGCAGGCGGCGATACGGTGCCGGACACTCGTAAAGGCCGAGCGGCAGAGAGGCTGGCAGCGTTTCCAGCAGCGCATTGAGCGTGGCGTGGAAGACCTCGCTGCCCTCATTACGCGGATCGAGGTGATTGGTCACCAGCACCAGAGCATCAATGCCGGTCTGCGCCATTGCCAGCAGTTCGGTTTTTTGCGCTTCAAGATCGTCGCTGATATGACCAGAGGCGATAACCGGAATACGGCCATTAACGTGCTGTACCACAAAGCGCGCCAGTTCGACGCGCTCCGCTAAGGAGAGGAACTGCATTTCACTGGACTGGCAGACGGCAAACAGCGCATCAACCCCCTTCTCCAGATACCAGTCGATTAATTTCGCCAGCGCCGGATAATCAATCCGTTCGTCAGCTGTAAATGGCGTCAGCATTACTGGAACAATACCGTTGATCGTTTTCATCTTATTTTTCCTGGATTCAGAGGGTCCGAAGTCGTGCATTTGCCTGTTCGAAGTCAGGCATGTTGGATGCCCCTTCCAGCTCAACGGCCAGAGAGGCGAAGGCGGAGGCCCAGGTTGCGGCCTGCACCAGACTGTTTCCGGCGGCAAGCGAAGCGGCCAGCGCGCCGTTAAAAGCATCGCCAGCACCGGTGGTATCCACGGTGACGGCAGGGAAAGCGCGGATATGGCTAAACTGATGGTTGTCCAGCAGCAACGCACCGCGCGATCCCATGGTAATCAGCACCTTCTTAGCGCCCAGCCCGGCAATGTGCAGGGCGGCTTCTTTTGCCGTATCAAGATCCTTGATATCGATACCCGATAATAGAGAGGCTTCCGTTTCGTTCGGCGTAATCACATCAACAAAGGGAATGCTATGAATAATTTCAGCAGAATAAGGTGCCGGATTGAGAATAACGCGCTTACCCAAATCGTGAGCTATTTTAATAATTGAATGCGTCGCATCGAAGTTATTTTCCAGTTGCACTAATAACACATCAGATGACGATAACTCAGGAATAATTGCCTGAATTTCACTGTGGGTAATGGTGGTATTTGCCCCAGAATAAATAGCGATCATATTCTCGCCATTCTCCTGAGAAACGTAAATAATCGCATTCCCGGTCGGCTCACTCTCTGACTGATACAGGGTGTAAGAGTGAATGGCCGAACGCGTTAAATGTTCTGCCGCCAAATTGCTGAACTGATCTTTGCCCACTTTGGCGACAAAATGCACCTGGGCACCCGCTTTGCTGGCGGCGGTTGCCTGGTTTGCCCCTTTCCCGCCAGGCCCCAGACTGCTGCCCAGCGCCATCAGCGACTCGCCTCCCCGCGGGAAACGCTCAACCTTAGCGACAATATCAACATTGAACGAGCCGAATACACATACCTTACCCTGCATAAATTTTCCTTTCTGGCGTTCATCACCTGGTGATTTACGGTGATTAACAGGTCGCAGCAGTACCTCAAAACTATCACCGGTTTCCGAAATAAGCTCGGCCTGCAAACTACGGCGTAAAATAATGGCCCCACCATAACAGCGCTGCACCAGACCCATATTTGCAAGCGCATTTAAATCACTGCGTATCGTTTCTTTCGTGACATTAAAATAAGTAGAAAAATAATTAACATGGCCACGTTCATGCTCATCTAAATATCGCAAAATAGACTTTCTACGTTCTTCAAGAAACATAATTAACCCCGATGCCACCATTGCAGTATACGAGCCGTCTGAGGGCGGAAGAGTGACATCAATCTCATGTTTTCAGGCAAAACGGAAGCAAACAAAAATGCGCGATTCTCTCGCCTGAAATCGATTTAATGCACCGAACTGGAGAGCCCCAGGGCCGTCGCCAGACATTCTCCGGACGACAATGTCGCGACGGCGCTGTTGCAAATAAAGAGAGGGTAGGTCGGATAAGGTGTTCGCATCGCCTGCAAAATTAAGGGAATCTGCAATGTACAATTACAAAATAGTCGTGACGGTAGAATCCACCGAAAGTCGCTAATGCTAATGATGACGCACCGGGAATCGCGGTTTCCGGGAACCAGATGAGGAGAAAGCGGATTAATTCAGACAACACGATGATATTAAATTCACCTGAATGATTGGTCACCCCGCTGAGTCGAGAGGTAACGCAATTCAGTAAATTGCCGCACCTGAACCACCAGACACAAAAAAAGCGCCCGCAGGCGCTCTTTCGACAGTAGCTCTTAAGCTTATTTGTTCAGTTCCGCCGTCATATGCACATGGTTACCGGTAAAGGCTTCGGTAATTTTATAAGACGCTGCGCCAGCGGCCTGGGCCTGAGCGGCGATTTTCGCTTCCGCGCCGTCCATCGTTGCCGCGGAAGCGGTTACGGTTTCAGCGGCGAAGGAACCAAAAGAAGCGGCCATAGCGATAACTGCGACAAAAGTTTTGATGCTTTTCATGATATAAACCCTTTACGTTAGTTGTTTAGATAAGGCGTTGTGCCTTGATGTGATAAATAGTAGCCCTCACATGACCAAACAAAAAGCGGAAGGATTTGTCTTTATCATTCAAAAAAATTGACTTAAATTTAACCCGCAATTAACCGCTGTGGATGGGTATAGATCGTCGCTCTGCCCGGCTTACAAAATCCCACCAGCGTCAGGTTGCAACGTCCGGCAACCTCCACCGCCAGCGTGGTGGCGGCGGAAACCGCAAACAGGATTTCTACTCCGCACATCGCCGCCTTCTGCACCATCTCATAGCTGGCGCGGCTGGAGACCAGCGCGGCGCCGCTGCCCCAGTCCCCCTCTACGTCGGCGCGGCGTCCGAGGAGTTTATCCAGCGCCACGTGCCGGCCAACGTCCTCGTAGCCGCCCGCAAGAGCGCCGCAAGGGTCAACCCAGGCCGCAGCATGCGTACAGCCGGTAAGGCGACCTATCGGTTGAAAATCATGCAGATGCGCCAGCGCGCGATCGAGATTCGCCAGATCGAATGTCTGAGTAAACGGCAGCGGCTGCACCGGTTTGCCGATATCGTTGAGCTGCTCAACGCCGCATACCCCACATCCGGTGCGCCCGGCCAGCGCGCGACGACGCGCTTTCAGCCCCATAAAACGGCGGCTGGAGAGCTCAATTTGCACCTCCAGACCGTTACAGGCCTGTACGACATCGATCCCATAAATCTCGCGTCGGCTTTCAATAATCCCTTCAGATAAGGAAAAGCCTACGGCGAATTGCTGCAGATCTTTCGGCGTCGCCATCATCACCACGTGCGAGATCCCGTTGTAAACCAACGCGACCGGAACTTCTTCAGCCAGCGTGTCTGGCTGAGGCTGTTGCAAATTTTCACGCTTCCAGAGCGCGACCTGGCGACAACCCGTGATATCCATCACGTTTTCGACTTGTTTATGAGGGTTCTTGTTCACTTTATCTTAACCGTATTGGAACAGGCACACACACAATGTGGTATTCTATTTATATCCCTTCAGGAACGAGGGAAATTACCTCAATTCTGAACCTTCGCGGCTCTTACCGCAAAGCAAATAACTATACGTGACAATGTCGAAACAAGGAGCAAACCATGCAGGTCAGCAGAAGGCAGTTCTTTAAGATCTGCGCTGGCGGTATGGCAGGAACGACGGCAGCGGCGCTGGGCTTTGCCCCCGGCGCAGCGCTCGCGGAAACCAGGCAGTACAAACTGCTGCGCACCCGCGAAACCCGTAACACCTGCACTTACTGTTCCGTTGGCTGCGGGCTGTTAATGTACAGCCTCGGCGACGGCGCAAAAAATGCCAAAGCGTCAATCTTCCATATCGAAGGTGACCCGGATCACCCGGTCAACCGTGGTGCGCTCTGCCCGAAAGGGGCCGGTCTGGTGGACTTTATCCACTCCGAAAGCCGCCTGAAATTCCCGGAATACCGTGCGCCAGGCTCCGATAAGTGGCAGCAAATCAGCTGGGATGAGGCGTTTGACCGCATCGCTAAGCTGATGAAAGAGGACCGCGACGCCAACTTTATCGCGCAAAACAGCGCGGGCACCACCGTTAACCGCTGGCTGACCACCGGTATGCTGTGCGCCTCCGCTTCCAGTAACGAAACCGGTTATTTAACCCAGAAATTTACCCGATCGCTCGGCATGCTCGCGGTCGACAACCAGGCGCGCGTCTGACACGGACCAACGGTAGCAAGTCTTGCTCCAACATTTGGTCGCGGTGCGATGACCAACCACTGGGTCGACATCAAAAACGCCAACCTCGTCGTGGTAATGGGCGGTAACGCCGCTGAAGCGCACCCTGTCGGGTTCCGCTGGGCGATGGAAGCCAAAATTCACAATGGCGCGAAGCTGATTGTGATCGATCCCCGTTTTACGCGTACCGCATCGGTGGCCGATTTCTATGCCCCCATTCGCTCCGGTACTGACATTACCTTCTTGTCAGGCGTCATGCTGTACCTGTTGAACAACGAAAAAATCAACCGTGAATATACCGAAGCCTATACCAACGCCAGCCTGATCGTGCGTGAGGATTACAGCTTTGAAGACGGTCTGTTCAGCGGCTACGACGCGGAAGCCCGCAAGTACGATAAAACGTCCTGGAATTATGAGCTGGATGAAAACGGCTTTGCCAGACGCGATACCACGCTGCAACATCCGCGCTGCGTCTGGAACCTGCTGAAACAGCACGTTTCCCGTTATACACCGGAAGTTGTCGAAAACATCTGCGGTACGCCAAAAGCCGACTTCCTGAAAGTCTGCGAATATATCGCGGAAACCAGCGCCCATGATAAAACCGCATCGTTCCTGTATGCGCTCGGCTGGACGCAACACTCCATCGGCGCGCAAAACATTCGTACGATGGCGATGATCCAGCTGCTGCTCGGCAATATGGGGATGGCTGGCGGTGGCGTCAACGCCCTGCGCGGTCACTCCAATATCCAGGGGCTGACTGACCTCGGCCTGCTATCGCAGAGCCTGCCGGGTTACCTGACGCTGCCGAACGAAAAACAGACCGATCTGCAAACCTACCTCGCCGCCAACACGCCAAAACCGCTGTTGAAGGGCCAGGTGAACTACTGGGGCAACTACCCGAAATTCTTCGTTTCCATGATGAAGGCCTTCTTTGGCGATAAAGCCACAGCAGAAAACAACTGGGGCTTTGACTGGCTGCCGAAGTGGGATAAAGGCTACGACGTGCTGCAGTATTTCGAGATGATGAGCCAGGGTAAAGTGAATGGCTATATCTGCCAGGGCTTTAACCCGGTGGCCTCATTCCCGAATAAAAACAAGATCGTGGCGTCGCTTTCAAAACTGAAGTATCTGGTGACCATCGATCCGCTCAATACCGAAACGTCCACCTTCTGGCAAAACCACGGTGAGTCGAACGACGTTGATCCGTCGAAAATCCAGACCGAAGTGTTCCGCCTGCCATCCACCTGTTTCGCCGAAGAGAACGGTTCTATCGTTAACTCCGGCCGCTGGCTGCAGTGGCACTGGAAAGGCGCGGACGCCCCCGGAATTGCCGTCACCGATGGCGAGATTCTGGCCGGTATCTTCCTGCGTCTGCGTAAGATGTACGCCGAACAGGGCGGCACAACGCCAGAGCCGGTGCTGAACATGACGTGGAACTACGCCACCCCTCATGAACCCGCTTCGGAAGAAGTGGCGATGGAGAGCAACGGTAAAGCGCTGGCGGATCTTATCGATCCGGCAACCGGTGCGGTGATCGTCAAGAAAGGCCAGCAGTTGAGTTCGTTCGCGCAGTTGCGGGATGACGGTACCACCGCCAGCGGCTGCTGGATCTTCACCGGTAGCTGGACGCCGGACGGCAACCAGATGGCGCGCCGCGATAACGCCGACCCGTCAGGCCTCGGCAATACGCTGGGCTGGGCGTGGGCATGGCCGCTTAACCGCCGCATTCTGTATAACCGCGCCTCCGCTGACACCCAGGGGAAACCGTGGGATCCGAAACGCCAGTTGCTGAAATGGGACGGCGCAAAATGGGGGGGTATTGATATCCCGGACTACAGCGCCGCCGCGCCTGGCAGCGACGTTGGGCCGTTTATCATGCAGCCGGAAGGGATGGGGCGCCTGTTCGCGATCGATAAGATGGCGGAAGGGCCGTTCCCGGAACACTACGAACCCTTTGAAACGCCGTTGGGAACTAACCCGCTGCACCCGAATGTGGTCTCTAACCCGGCCGCTCGCGTCTTTAAAGACGACCTTGAGCAGATGGGCAAAGTGGCGAAATTCCCGTACGTCGGCACCACTTACCGCCTGACCGAGCACTTCCACTACTGGACCAAGCACGCGCTGCTGAATGCCATCGCACAGCCAGAACAGTTTGTGGAGATCGGCGAGAAGCTGGCGAATAAACTCGGCATCGCTCACGGCGATACCGTTAAGGTCTCCTCTAACCGCGGCTATATCAAAGCCAAGGCGGTGGTGACGAAGCGTATTCGCACGCTGAAAGCAGACGGTAAAGATATCGACACTATCGGTATTCCGATTCACTGGGGCTATGAGGGCGTGGCGAAGAAAGGCTTTATCGCCAATACCCTGACGCCATTTGTCGGTGATGCGAACACACAGACGCCGGAGTTCAAATCTTTCCTGGTGAATGTGGAAAAGGTGTAACGGAGACGACCTATGGCTTATCAATCGCAAGACATCGTTCGTCGTTCCGCGACTAACGGTTTCACTCCCGCGCCGCGTGCGCGAGAGTATCAGGAAGAGGTGGCGAAGCTTATCGACGTCACCACCTGTATCGGCTGTAAAGCCTGTCAGGTGGCCTGTTCAGAATGGAACGACATCCGTGATGAAGTCGGTCATAACGTCGGGGTATACGATAACCCCGCCGATCTGACCGCCAAATCCTGGACGGTGATGCGCTTCTCGGAAGTAGAGCAGAACGACAAACTGGAGTGGCTTATCCGCAAGGATGGCTGTATGCATTGCGCCGATCCGGGCTGTCTGAAGGCCTGCCCGGCGGAAGGGGCGATCATTCAGTATGCCAACGGCATCGTCGACTTCCAGTCCGAGCAGTGCATCGGCTGCGGCTACTGCATCGCCGGCTGTCCGTTTAACGTGCCGCGCCTGAACCCGGAAGACAACCGCGTCTACAAATGCACCCTGTGCGTCGACCGCGTAACAGTGGGACAGGAACCGGCCTGCGTGAAAACCTGCCCCACCGGCGCTATCCACTTTGGCTCCAAAGAGGATATGAAAACCCTGGCGGCTGAGCGCGTGACCGAGCTGAAAACCCGCGGCTACGACAACGCCGGACTGTACGATCCGGCAGGCGTCGGCGGTACGCACGTGATGTACGTGCTGCACCACGCCGACAAGCCGAATCTGTATCACGGCCTGCCGGAGAATCCGGAAATCAGCGCCACCGTGAAGTTCTGGAAAGGCATCTGGAAACCTCTTGCGGCGGTCGGCTTTGCGGCTACCTTCGCCGCCAGCATCTTCCACTATGTCGGTGTCGGCCCGAACCGCGCAGAAGAGGAAGAAGACAACCTGCATGAAGAGAATGACGAGGTGCGCAAATGAAAAGACGTGACACCATCGTGCGCTACACAGCGCCAGAGCGAATCAACCACTGGGTCACCGCCTTCTGCTTCGTGCTGGCGGCGGTGAGCGGGTTGGGCTTCTTCTTCCCGTCCTTCAACTGGCTGATGCAAATCATGGGTACCCCACAGCTGGCGCGCATTCTGCACCCGTTTGTCGGCGTAATCATGTTTGCTTCGTTCATCATCATGTTCTTCCGTTACTGGCATCACAACCTGATCAACCGGGACGATATCTTCTGGGCGAAGAATATTCGCAAGATCGTCGTTAATGAGGAAGTGGGCGACACCGGGCGCTATAACTTCGGCCAGAAATGCGTGTTCTGGGCGGCGATTATCCTCCTGGTGCTGCTGCTGGTAAGCGGGGTGATTATCTGGCGTCCGTACTTTGCGCCAGCGTTCTCCGTTCCGGTGATCCGCTTTGCGCTGCTGCTGCATTCGTTTTCCGCCGTGGCGCTAATTGTGGTTATCATGGTGCATATTTACGCCGCGCTGTGGGTAAAAGGCACGATTACCGCGATGGTGGAAGGCTGGGTCACGAAGACATGGGCGAAGAAGCATCACCCACGCTGGTACCGTGAGGTTAGCGAAAAGCAGGATAAGCGCTAACCATTAGCGCAAGTATGTTGTGGCTCGCGAAAATGGCGTCGTGCATCGACGCCATTTTTTTAGCGGATACCGCTTTATATAGACAGCGAACCAACCGGGATTCTGGTCATATGAGCATCGAATAGATACTTTTACTAAAAAGACATATCGTGAATCCCCGGACTGCGTGGGTTCGCCCTCGCGCGAAAATCGGTATTGCGTCGCAAACAGAGCAGACATGCAGCTTAGCTATTGCACCGCTTGAGTCCACGACGAGCTATTCACAGCTGCACGGCGCATAGTCTGCGGTATCAACATCGGGTATCGTAACGTACACATTGCGATGCCATAGGTATATCCCGTAGGTCAATTACGGTTATCATTAGCGATATTCACAGAGCGGACGACATGATGCCCGCCAAATTACAGAGCAGGCCACTTTATACCTCATGGATTTCTGGTCGCATCAAAACGGCAAACGCGCGCAACCAACGCTGGCGCAGCCTGAAAAACCAGGGGATAGCCTGCCCAACCAGGAAGTGACTCAATGAGCATTCGTATCATCCCGCAAGACGAGCTGGAACAGAGCGAAAAACGCGCGACGGATATGATCCCGCCGCTATTATTCCCCCGGCTAAAAAATTTATATCACCGTCGCGCCACACGCCTGCGCGAACTGGCTGAAAATAACCCGCTGGGCGATTACCTGCGCTTTGCCGCGCTGATCGCCCATGCGCAGGAAGTGGTGCTGTACGACCACCCGCTGGAGATGGATCTGACTACGCGCATCAAAGAAGCGAACGCGCAGGGTAAACCGCCGCTCGATATCCACATTCTGCCTCGTGATAAGCACTGGCATAAGCTGCTGCATTCGCTGATTGCCGAGCTGAAGCCTGAAATGAGCGGCCCGGCGCTGGCGGTTATCGAGAATCTGGAGAAGGCCTCGGAGCAGGAGCTGGAACTGATGGCAAGCGCGCTGTTTGCGTCTGATTTCACGTCGGTCAGCAGCGATAAAGCACCGTTCATCTGGGCCGCGCTGTCGCTCTACTGGGCGCAGATGGCCAGCCTGATCCCTGGAAAAGCCCGCGCGGAATATGGTGAGCAGCGTCAGTTCTGTCCGGTATGCGGTTCTATGCCGGTCTCCAGCGTGGTACAAATTGGCACCACCCAGGGTCTGCGTTATCTCCACTGTAACCTGTGTGAAACCGAGTGGCACGTGGTACGCGTGAAATGCAGCAACTGCGAACAGACCCGGGATCTGCACTACTGGTCGCTGGATAACGAGCAAGCGGCGATTAAAGCCGAAAGCTGTGGCGACTGTGGGACTTACCTGAAAATTCTCTATCAGGAAAAAGATCCAAACGTTGACGCCGTCGCCGATGACCTGGCATCTCTGGTGCTGGACGCGCGTATGGAACAAGAGGGTTTTGCCCGCAGCTCCATCAACCCATTCCTGTTCCCGGGAGAAGGGGAGTAGTTGCTGACGTTATGCCGGGCGGCGCTTGCTGCCCGGCTTACAAATAAGTAAGACGTCATCACGTCTGGTATTCCAGTAAACTCTTTAGCATCGCATTGCATCCCTTGACTGAAATCTGCCGTTTTCTTCTATTAAAAACCAGGCCAAAATACTGTATATCCAAACAGGAAAGAGAATAACAAATGGCGCTTGAAAAAGGCATTGCAGAACTGGTTCAGGAATTTATCGATGCAGGCCGCCCCTCATCGCGCGAACAGAATATTGATGACCGTAGACGCGGCTATATCGCCAGTACGGTACTGGCTGGAGAACAGGAAAAGCGCGTTCAGGTAGAAGATATCGAGCTTGAGGGCATGGCATTTCGCGTTGTCTCTCCCCTTAACGCTTCTGGCGCTCTCCCTGCCGTTATCTATTTCCACGGCGGCTGCTTTATCAGCGGCGGTTTCGCCACTCATGACAATCAGCTCCGCCAGTTAGCATACCATAGCGGCTGTCGGGTTATCGCCATGCAATACCGGCTAGCGCCAGAGCAGACTTTCCCTGCCGCGCATGACGATGCGGAAAAGGGAACGCTGATTATTCATCGCCACGCAGAACGACTCGCAATCGACGCTTCACGTATTACGCTTGCTGGCGATAGCGCCGGAGGACATCTGGCATTAGTGACCGCTCTGCGCCTTAAAGCTGCCCATAGCTGGCAGCCAGCGCAACTGATTCTGATTTACCCGATGCTGGATGCCACCGCCAGCATGAAGAGCTATATCGACAACGGTAAAGATTACATCATCACCGAGGATACGCTGCTCAGTGGCTATGAAATGTACCTCTCATCAACAGAACGCCGTCATCCGGAAGCCAGCCCGCTGTGGCGTAACGACTTTAATGGCTTACCGCCAGTGCATATTCTGACCGCGGAATACGATCCCTTGTGTGATGAAGGCGAAGCGCTGTATCGGCACATGGTTGAGCAGGGCGTTGACTGCACCTGTCAGCGCTATCTCGGGGTGATTCATGGCTTCTTTCAGTCAGGGGGAATCAGCCCGGCGGCACGAAGCGCTATGAGGGATATCGCCTGGCGGGTTAAATCACCAGGCCAATAGAGATAAGCACGCAGGGAAACTACTCTTCTTCGTTCCCGCCCTCTTCATACGAGCCGAACGGCTTCGCGGGAAGAACAATGTAGATCCCCTCAAAAACCGCACCCAACTGGTCATCGCCAAAGAGTTCAACCTGTAGCTGAACGCGCGCTTTGCGCCCTCGCGCCAGACGATCGAGATCGCCGCTCAGGGAGCCGAGATCGGCAACGGCGCTGGGGCGTCCGCTAATGGGCTGGCTATAACGAATATGCGCATCGGCAAGAATAATTGTGCCGCCGAGATGCCGCTCACGCAGCATCAGCCAGATAAGCCCCCAGCCGGTTAACGTTGCCTGTGAAAACAGGCTGCCGGCAAACAGCGTATGGTGCGGGTTCTGGTTGCCGGATTCCGGCATGGTGGTGATAAATTTTTGCCCGGTATACTGCTGAATGCGCACGCCCATTTTCTCGCTAAGCGGGATATGCTGATACCAGGCCTGTTGTAGCTGAGCGCACCAGTCGCCGCGGTGTAAAATATCGTCCAGCGAGGCAATCGGCTTGATCATCAAAAAATGGCGAATCGGGGTGGTGGTCGGAGTGGTAATTTCACCCTGATTGACAAAACCGAGCTTAGCAAAGAAGTCCACCGCATCTTCGCGGGCGCTACAGGTCACGCGTTTAACGCCTTCCTGACGGGCAACGGACTCCAGGGTCATCGCCATCAGGGTCCCCAGACCTTTATCCTGTACCGAGGGATCCACAGCCATAAAGCGAATGGAAGCTTCATTCTCCGCATTGACATATAGTCGCCCGACGGCAACCAGATTGCCCTCTTCATCGACCACCATCTGGTGGTGCGCCATCGCATCCCAGGCATCCCGCTCGGAGCCTTTCGGCTGATGCAGCGGCTTACGCAGCATCTCCCAGCGAAACTGATAGTAGCTCTCTAACTCTTCTTCTGTTTGCGGTACACGAAGGTGATACATAGCTGTACTCTCTTTTGTTATCCGCTGCCTGACTGAAAACTGGCTCATACCTGCAACCAAAAAGTCACTGGGCCATCATTCACCAGCGAAACTTGCATATCGGCAGCAAATCTTCCGGTCTGTGTATTCATTTCCTGGTGGCGACAGCGCTCAACGAAATATTCGTACAGCGCTTCCGCTTTATCCGGCGCCGCCCCTTTAGAAAATCCGGGACGCATTCCGCGCCCGGTATCCGCCGCCAGCGTAAACTGTGAGACCACCAGCACGCTGCCGCCAGCCTGCCGTACGTTAAGGTTCATCTTGCCTTCGGCATCGCTAAAAATACGGTATCCCAGTACGCGTTCGCATAGACGGTTCGCCTTTTGCTCATCATCGTCGCTCTCGACACCCAGCAGCACCAGAAGCCCTGGGCCAATTTCACCCGTCACGTCATCCTCCACGGTAACGCTGGCTCGGGATACGCGTTGAATTAATGCAATCATGATTGTTCTGTTTCTTCTTTTTTCAGTTTGCGGTATTCACCGAGAGTGACAGTAATTTCAGCGCCAAGCAAGACGATACACCACGTCCAGTACACCCAGACGAACAAAATAGGCACCACGGCAATCACGCCGTAAATCAACTGATATGACGGGAATGCGGTGATATATAAAGCAAAGGCCTTCTTGCCCGCTTCAAAGAGCAGCGCGGCGACCAGCGAACCAACCACCGCATCGCGGTTGCATACCTGTGTCGTCGGCACAATGCTGTAGAGCAGCCAGAATGCCACCCAGGATAACAGCAACGGGAAAATGCGCAGGACATCATCAATAAAGCTATTCAGTTCACTTGCCCACCGTAACGACAGCAGATAAGAACTGATCGCCAGGCTGGCCCCCGCCAGTAGCGGCCCCAGAGTCAGGATCATCCAGTAAACCGCAAAGGAGTATGTCTTTGGTCGCTTTCGGGTACTGCGCCAGATCGTATTCAACGCGCTATCAATGGAATACATCAGCAGCAACGATGTCACGATCAGACCGAAAGCGCCCAGGGCGGTCATTCGCCGGGAGTTAGCCACAAACTGCTCAATATAGCCCTGAATGACATCCCCGGTCGCCGGGATAAAATTGGCAAAAATAAAATGACGAATCTGAATACTGACGTCAGAAAACATCGGAAATGCCGCGAACAGCGCGAAAATCACGGCGATAAGCGGCACAAGGGAGAGCAACGATACATAGGCAAGGTTGCCCGCCAGAGTCGTCATATTATCTTCATCAATACGCCGCCATAACAGCTTTAGCCAGCCTGCCAGCAGCCGCACATTGCGCGTTGTTTTTTGATGAACGGTTTTTAACATAACTGTTTGGCAAAATAGTTAGGGATGGTCTCCTTTCCGGTCACCAGAATACTGGTGATGCTTAACAGATTAGCCCCCGCGATATTATCGGCGTTATCGTCGAAAAAGATCGCATTCTCAGCCGGGAAACCTTCTGATTCGAGAACACGCTGGTAGATCCGCGCTTCGGGTTTACGCATCCCCATCTCTTGCGAAAGATAGATATGGTCAGCGGCAGCGCGTATCTCCGGGTATTCATCCGGCCAGAAAGTGGTATGTAAACGGTTAGTATTCGACAGCACCACCACCCGATGCCCCTGTTCACGTAATTTTTGCATGATCGTGATAACGTCCGGGCGCAGGGCAACAAAAACAGCCTGCCAGCCATGAGAAAACTGCTCGTAGCTCAGCGACATATTCATTTCGTGGCACATCTTTGCGGCAAAATCTTCATCGCTGATTTCGCCGCGCTCATGCTGATGAAACGCCTCCCCCATAGTGAAATGCTGCTTCAGTGTCGCAAGAGGGATGCGCGTTAAATCACTCCATGTCCCGAGCACGCGGTTAAAGTCAATATCGACAATCACATTACCTAAATCAAAGATATAGAGCATGGTCCTCTCCTTTTGTACCGTGGAAAATTAACTGTAGCGGGAAAGGAGAAGTTTGACCATGCGAGAGCGGGAACTGAATGTTCTTAAACGTGCCTGGAACTGAGGAGGCGATCTCAACGACATATAATGTTATCAAAGGGTCGATAATACTGCCGTGATATTGCCCCAATGCCGCTCACTTAAGCAAATCATCGGTGTTGTCTTTTGTTTTATTTGTCAGCGGCAATCGCATTATTGGTGGTTTAAACGAAAATCTAATTCGGTTGATTCGCTTACTGAGCTGATACGGGCTGAAATATAAAGGATATGACTTTTTTTATGATTTTCAGCCTCTGAAAAGCCACTGACGAATAACGGACTCACCGCATGGGGGTTGGGCGCATCAAGGAAACCTGGCGAGAACGCAGGCGCGCATCCAGGACTGGCCGCCAGGACGGCGGCCAGAGGGCGGGTCGAGACAGGGACAAAATTGCCGGGAGCAATTTTGAACAGCGCTTGCGCTGGCCCTGGAAGGGCGAGTCCCAGGGATGGGACGAGTAGCGTCGAGTCCCGCCCGGTCCGCCAGATGAAGCCGGAGTGGAGCGGACCGCGCAGCGGCAGGTTTTCAGCGCCATGCCGGGGGTGCAGGGGGACGGGCGAAACGTCCCCCTGCCCGTTCACACGCTGTGGATATAACGAATATCCGCGTATTTATCGTGAACGGAACAGACCACGGAATCTGAATGGGTGAAAACGAAAAATGCGTCATGCTCGCCAGAACCACCGATTAACGGAACCGCTCAGCCAGCCATAAACGCAACTGACAGCCCTTAACTGACAAGCATTACGTGATATTGCCCGGATTTATTACCCACCCGGGTACTGCGCAAGCCTTTGGAGTGGCCTATTTTTCATTACAATCACAGCGCACATCAATTGTTTCAGAACCCAGAAATTCGTTGCTCGCTGAGCCACTTTGCCAGCACGGCAATATTCGGGCTATGTAAAAATGTCACCAACTGTCGCGCCCGCTCCGCACCAACACCCGGCAAACGCCGCCACTGCTCTTCATCTTTTTCCAGTAACCGCTGCCAGTCGTCTTTCCTCAATCCTGAAAATGCGCTCTGCGGAACAGGAACACCCATTGCCTGCACCCAGCGCAGAAAGGGTTGTTTACGCGTGAGATTAAACTGATGCCACAGCCTAAGCCCGCGCTGCGCTGATATTCCCGGTATGGTTTGCAGGTGCTCCGGGGTAAACGCCAGCCATGAAAAGATGTGATCCATGTGCCGGGCATCGTGTACTGTCCGCCATAGCGTCTCTCCCGCGCCCTCAATATCAAGAGCCGCCCGGGATGAAAGCCACGCCAACCGTGAGAGAAACTGTTCCGCACATTCAGGCGTGGCGAAATAACAGCTTAACGAATTAAAATGCGCCTCAGGAGGCCGCGGCTTATTGCGCAGCGCCGTGCGCCAGACAACGGAATCGATACGCGGTATGCCTTGTCCGGCGAGGCTAATTTGTAGCTGATCGCCAATGCCGATATCCAGATTTTGCCAGCGGGAGAGCGAGCCGACGCTCACTCGCCGCACGCGCTTATCGTCCAGTTGCTGTGGCTCAAGGTGCGCGACCACCGCGATCTTACCGCTGCGCCCGATACTAAAGCTGATACCGTGAACTTCCATAACCCGTGAAGCTGGCGGATATTTCCAGGCAATAACCCAGTCGCCCTGCCCCGGCCCCCAGAAGCGCCCGGCGGACTCTCGTTCCCGTCGCACCACAACGCCATCGGTCACAAAAGGCAGCGGCGAGCTGAACCAACGTTGACGCCACTGCGCAACCTGCTGTACATGAGCGACGGAATGTGAAAAATGCGCGCTATGAATAAAGCCATTCTGCTGCAGTAATGCCAGTCGCTGGTTCATATTCGCCGGGCCATCGGGCCATGCCCAAATAAATACGCCCAGCTTATCGAGATCCACAGCAGTTGCCTGGCGCATCATCATGCCAGCAACTTTTGCCCGCGCGTTCATGCCTCCCATCTGTTTTTGCACATGCCCCTCTCGCAGCAGGAACAGTTCACCCTGCAGCACGCTGTTGGCAAGTTCAGCATCCACAGACTTGGGTACGGAAGGGATCTGCAGGATTTTCGCCGTCCAGTCTTCACCAGCCAGGCCATTTCCCCGACTTATCGCCTGCGCCAAACGACCTTGCCGGTAAACCAGGGTAACCGCGACACCATCCACCTTAGGCTGTACCCACAAGCCACTCCGATCGCGCATCCAGCGCGCCACGCTGGCTTGATCCGCCAGTTTGCGCACGCCGGTATGCGCCACCGGATGCCTGACGTCGCCCTTTAACGCAGGAAATTCATCATGTGCGGGGATGTTGCTGGTAAAGCAGCGCTGCCAGTACGCCAGTCGCGCCGCCAGTTGATCATAGACCTCGTCGCTTACCGGGCTGTTTCCTTGATGCCAATAGGCATTATTCCATTTTGTTATTTGCTGACTGAGGCGCTCGATTTCCCGTTCCGCTCTGTCCTGCGGCCACGCAGGACAGGCGGCGTAGCCATCACACACCAGCCCCCATAGCAGCAGTGCCCAGATTCCTTTTTGCATCACGATGCCCTCCTGTTTTCTCGTCGGGCATTGTGCCGCAGTTGCGTTTTCCTCGGCGAGGGGTGATTTTTTAACAGGACCAACTGACATCCAGATTTTCTGCGTTATTTCTGCAACACCCCAGGAAATCAGGAAAACAGCAGGCAAAATGAAAGAAACAACGCAAAAAGTGTGACAAGGACTACGTCACGCTGCGGCAGCGTGTATAATAGGCTCGTATGTAAGCTCTATTTTGACCACCACATACATAAGACACTCATGGCTCAAGGCACGCTTTATATTGTTTCCGCCCCTAGCGGCGCAGGTAAATCCAGCCTGATTCAGGCTTTATTAAAAACCCAACCGTTGTACGACTCTCAGGTTTCTGTTTCGCATACCACACGCGCGCCACGCCCGGGTGAAGTGCACGGTGAACACTATTTCTTTGTTAATCATGACGAATTCAGAAAGATGATTGACAGAGACGCTTTTCTTGAACATGCAGAAGTCTTTGGCAACTATTACGGCACCTCTCGCGAAGCTATCGAGCAGGTACTGGCGACCGGCGTCGATGTCTTCCTTGATATCGACTGGCAGGGCGCACAGCAAATCCGTAACAGAATGCCTGGCGCGCGCAGCATCTTTATTTTGCCGCCGTCCAAAGATGAGCTTGACCGTCGCCTGCGCGGCCGCGGTCAGGACAGCGAAGAGGTTATCGCGAAACGTATGGCTCAGGCAGTTGCAGAAATGAGCCATTACGCGGAATATGATTACCTTATAGTGAATGATGATTTTGATACCGCGTTAAGCGATTTGAAAATTATTATTCGCGCCGAACGCCTGCGCATGAGCCGCCAAAAGCTGCGACATGGCGCTTTAATCAGCAAACTGTTGGCAGACTGAACCCACTTTCAGTATCATGCCCAGTCATTTCTTCACCTGTGGAGCATTTTAAGTATGGCACGCGTAACTGTTCAGGACGCTGTAGAGAAAATTGGTAACCGTTTTGACTTGGTACTGGTCGCCGCGCGTCGCGCTCGTCAGATGCAGGTAGGCGGAAAGGATCCGCTCGTACCGGAAGAAAACGATAAAACTACCGTAATCGCACTGCGCGAAATCGAAGAAGGTCTGATCAACAACAAGATCCTCGACGTTCGTGAGCGCCAGGAACAGCAAGAGCAGGAAGCCGCTGAATTACAAGCCGTTACCGCTATTGCTGAAGGTCGTCGTTAATCACACAGCGGGTCGCCCTTGTATCTGTTTGAAAGCCTGAATCAGCTGATTCAAAACTACCTGCCGGAAGAGCAAATTAAACGTCTTCGGCAGGCTTATCTCGTTGCACGTGACGCTCACGAGGGTCAGACACGTTCGAGCGGTGAACCCTATATCACACACCCGGTAGCGGTAGCCTGTATTCTGGCCGAAATGAAACTCGACCACGAAACGCTCATGGCCGCCCTGCTGCACGATGTGATAGAGGATACCCCCGCCACCTACCAGGACATGGAGCAGCTTTTTGGGAAAAGCGTTGCTGAACTGGTTGAGGGGGTGTCAAAGCTTGATAAGCTGAAATTTCGCGATAAGAAAGAGGCCCAGGCTGAAAACTTTCGCAAAATGATTATGGCGATGGTGCAGGATATCCGCGTCATCCTTATCAAGCTCGCTGACCGCACCCACAATATGCGCACGCTGGGTTCATTGCGCCCGGATAAACGTCGTCGTATCGCCCGCGAAACGCTGGAAATCTATAGCCCCCTGGCGCACCGTTTAGGTATCCATCACATCAAAACCGAGCTCGAAGAGCTGGGCTTTGAGGCGCTGTACCCTAACCGCTACCGCGTCATTAAAGAGGTGGTTAAAGCGGCGCGCGGCAACCGCAAAGAGATGATTCAAAAAATCCTCTCTGAGATCGAAGGGCGTTTGCAGGAAGCGGGGATTCCCTGTCGCGTGAGCGGGCGTGAAAAGCATTTATACTCTATCTACTGCAAGATGGTGCTCAAAGAGCAGCGTTTTCACTCGATCATGGATATCTACGCCTTCCGCGTAATCGTGCATGACTCTGACACCTGCTATCGCGTGCTGGGTCAGATGCACAGCCTTTACAAGCCGCGTCCCGGTCGCGTTAAAGACTATATCGCCATTCCGAAAGCGAACGGCTATCAATCTTTGCACACTTCGATGATCGGCCCGCACGGCGTCCCGGTTGAGGTGCAAATTCGTACCGAGGACATGGACCAGATGGCGGAAATGGGGGTTGCGGCGCACTGGGCTTATAAAGAGCACGGCGGCGAAAGTAGCACCACCGCGCAAATCCGCGCCCAGCGCTGGATGCAGAGCCTGCTGGAGCTCCAGCAAAGCGCCGGTAGTTCATTTGAATTCATTGAAAGCGTGAAATCCGATCTGTTCCCGGATGAGATTTACGTTTTCACCCCGGAAGGGCGCATTGTTGAACTGCCCACTGGCGCTACGCCGGTAGACTTCGCCTATGCGGTGCATACCGATATCGGCCATGCCTGCGTCGGTGCACGGGTAGATCGTCAGCCATACCCGCTGTCGCAGCCGCTCTCCAGCGGTCAGACGGTAGAGATTATTACCGCGCCTGGCGCGCGTCCCAACGCGGCGTGGCTGAATTTTGTCGTCAGCTCGAAAGCACGCGCCAAGATTCGCCAGTTATTGAAAAACCTCAAGCGCGAAGACTCCGTCAGCCTCGGACGCCGCTTGCTCAACCACGCGCTTGGCGGCAGTCGTAAGCTGGCTGAAATTCCGCCAGAGAATATTCAGCATGAACTTGAGCGCATCAAGCTGGCAACCCTTGACGATCTGCTGGCTGAAATCGGCCTCGGCAATGCCATGAGCGTCGTGGTCGCAAGGAATCTGCAGCAAGGGCAAACCCCCGCCGTGCCGGCACAACCAGCGCCTGCGGGGCACAACCATCTGCCGATTAAAGGCGCAGATGGCGTGCTGCTGACGTTTGCCAAATGCTGCCGCCCGATTCCCGGCGACCCCATTATTGCGCACGTCAGCCCCGGCAAAGGGCTGGTTATCCACCATGAGTCCTGTCGTAATATTCGCGGCTATCAGAAAGAGCCGGAGAAATTTATGGCGGTCGAGTGGGATAAAGAGACGGCGCAGGAGTTTATCACCGAAATTAAGGTGGATATGTTCAACCACCAGGGCGCGCTGGCTAACCTGACTGCGGCGATCAACACCGCATCTTCCAATATTCAAAGTCTGAATACGGAAGAAAAAGATGGCCGCGTATACAGCGCCTTTATTCGTCTCACCGCGCGCGACCGCGTGCATCTGGCAAATATTATGCGCAAGATCCGCGTGATGCCGGACGTGATAAAAGTCACCCGTAACCGAAACTAGCTTGATACACAAAATCATTTTGCTTGCCTCCCGAAACGCTTTCGCATTTTGAACAGCGCTTACACTGCCCCGAAGGGGGGAGGCGATAAATCGAGTCACCCGCAACCAACGCCGACGCAATTTGAAGGATAAGAGCATATGAACCCACAGCGTTATGCGCGTATTTGTGAAATGCTCGCCAGACGTCAGCCTGATCTGACGGTCTGCATGGAGCAGGTCCACAAACCTCATAACGTCTCTGCGGTGATCCGTACCGCAGACGCCGTCGGCGTGCATGAAGTCCACGCCATCTGGCCGGGTAGCCGTATGCGCACCATGGCCTCCGCGGCGGCTGGCAGCAACAGTTGGGTACAGGTCAAAACCCACCGAACTATTGGCGATGCGGTCGCCCATTTAAAAAGTCAGGGGATGCAAATCCTCGCAACTCATCTCTCTGATAAAGCCGTTGATTTTCGTGAAATCGACTATACCCGTCCAACCTGCATCCTGATGGGTCAGGAGAAAACGGGTATCACTCAGGAAGCGTTAGACCTGGCGGATCAGGACATCATTATCCCAATGACTGGCATGGTGCAGTCGCTGAACGTCTCCGTTGCCTCGGCGCTCATTCTGTATGAAGCCCAGCGCCAGCGGCAAAATGCCGGCATGTACCAGCGCGAGAACAGCATGCTGCCGGAAGAAGACCAGCAGCGTCTGCTGTTTGAAGGCGGCTATCCGGTGCTGGCAAAGGTCGCGAAACGTAAAGGCCTGCCCTACCCCCACGTCAACGAGCAGGGGGAAGTTGAAGCCGATGCCGCCTGGTGGGCCACCATGCAGGCGGCGGGATAAAACTATGCAAGGTCGCCTGTTAGATGCCATCCCTCTCAATACCCTAACCGGCGTTGGCGCGGCACAGAGCAGCAAACTGGCGAAAATTGGCCTGCATACGGTGCAGGATCTGCTTCTGCATCTGCCGCTGCGTTATGAAGACCGTACTCACCTGTATCAAATCAGCGAACTGTTGCCCGGCGTGTACGCCACCGTCGAAGGTGAAGTTCTCAACTGCAACATCACCTTCGGCGGTCGCCGGATGATGACCTGTCAGATCAGCGACGGTTCCGGCATCCTCACCCTACGCTTTTTCAATTTCAGCGCGGCAATGAAAAATAGCCTGGCGACCGGGCGCCGCGTACTGGCCTACGGAGAAGCGAAACGCGGTAAACACGGGGCGGAAATGATCCACCCGGAATACCGGGTTCAGGGCGATATGAGTCCCCCCGATTTACAGGAAACGCTGACCCCGGTTTATCCCACGACAGAAGGCGTCAAGCAGGCGACCCTGCGTAAGCTCACCGACCAGGCGCTGGAACTACTTGAAACCTGCGCGATCAATGAGCTGCTGCCGCCGGAGCTGGCCCAGGGGATGATGAGCCTGCCAGAAGCCTTGCGCACCCTGCATCGCCCGCCGCCCTCTTTACAGCTCAGCGAACTGGAAAGCGGTAAGCATCCGGCGCAGAGGCGTCTCATTCTGGAAGAACTGCTGGCGCATAACCTCAGCATGCTGGCGTTGCGGGCGGGCGCCCAGCGCTACCACGCCCTCGCACTCAGCGCTGACAATACGCTAAAAGATAAGCTGCTGGCCTCCCTTCCGTTCACACCTACTGGCGCTCAGGCGCGCGTGACGGCTGAAATCGAGCGTGATATGGCGCTGGATGTACCGATGATGCGTCTGGTACAGGGTGATGTAGGTTCCGGTAAAACCCTGGTCGCCGCGCTTGCCGCATTGCGCGCTATCGCCCACGGCAAGCAGGTAGCGCTAATGGCGCCGACCGAACTGCTGGCAGAACAGCATGCGCATAACTTCCGCAGTTGGTTCGAACCTTTAGGCCTTGAAGTCGGCTGGCTGGCGGGCAAGCAAAAAGGCAAAGCCCGTCTGGCGCAACAGGAGGCGATCGCCAGCGGCCAGGTCCAGATGATTGTCGGTACCCACGCCATCTTCCAGGAACAGGTACAGTTTAACGGCCTGGCGCTGGTCATTATCGACGAACAGCACCGTTTTGGCGTCCACCAGCGCCTGGCGTTATGGGAGAAGGGCCAACAGCAGGGTTTTCATCCTCATCAGTTGATCATGACCGCGACCCCGATTCCACGGACTCTGGCGATGACCGCCTACGCCGATCTCGACACTTCCGTTATCGACGAACTGCCGCCGGGCCGCACGCCAGTCACTACGGTGGCGATTCCGGATACCCGCCGCAGCGATATCATCGATCGTGTGCGTAACGCCTGTAGCCATGAAGGCCGCCAGGCCTACTGGGTCTGTACGCTGATTGAAGAATCGGATCTGCTGGAAGCCCAGGCAGCGGAAGCCACCTGGGAAGAGCTAAAACTGGCTCTGCCGGAGCTGAATATCGGCCTGGTACACGGGCGTATGAAATCTGCCGAAAAACAGGCGGTAATGAGCGCGTTTAAGCAAGGTGCGCTGCATCTGCTGGTCGCCACCACGGTGATTGAAGTCGGCGTTGACGTGCCCAACGCCAGCCTGATGATTATCGAAAACCCGGAACGTCTGGGACTGGCGCAGCTTCACCAGCTCAGAGGGCGCGTCGGGCGCGGAGCGATGGCCTCTCACTGCGTGTTGCTCTACAAATCGCCGCTCTCAAAAACCGCACAAAAGCGCCTGCAGGTGCTGCGCGATAGCAACGACGGTTTCGTCATTGCCCAGAAAGACCTGGAAATTCGCGGCCCCGGCGAGCTCCTCGGCACCCGTCAGACCGGCAACGCGGAATTCAAAGTGGCGGATTTACTGCGCGATCAGGCGATGATCCCGGAGGTTCAGCGTATCGCCCGTCATATTCACGAGCGCTATCCCCGGCAAGCTCAGGCGCTTATTGAGCGCTGGATGCCGGAAACCGAACGCTATTCCAACGCGTAGCGCAAAGGTCCTCTCACCACGCTGCGCATAATTTTTCTTCAGATGAGTGGATTATGAAACGAGAACTGGCCATCGAATTTTCGCGTGTCACCGAAGCCGCCGCGCTGGCGGGCTATAAATGGTTGGGTCGTGGTGATAAAAACACTGCCGACGGCGCAGCCGTCAATGCCATGCGTATTATGCTCAACCTGGTCAATATTGACGGCACGATCGTGATCGGCGAAGGCGAAATCGATGAAGCGCCGATGCTGTATATTGGCGAGCGCGTCGGTACCGGCAACGGTGATGCGGTGGATATCGCCGTCGATCCCATCGAAGGCACGCGCATGACGGCGATGGGCCAGGCCAACGCGCTGGCGGTCATGGCGGTAGGCGATAAGGGCTGTTTCCTCAACGCGCCGGATATGTACATGGAGAAGCTGATTGTCGGTCCGGGGGCGAAAGGCGCTATTGATCTCAACCTGCCGCTGGCGGAAAACCTGCATAACATCGCCAGCGCGCTGAACAAACCGCTAAGTGAATTAACGGTCACCATTTTAGCCAAACCACGTCACGATGACGTTATTGTTGAACTACAAAAACTGGGCGTGCGCGTATTCGCCATCCCTGATGGCGACGTCGCGGCATCCATTCTCACCTGTATGCCAGACAGCGAAGTTGACGTCATGTACGGTATCGGCGGCGCACCGGAAGGTGTGGTGTCCGCAGCGGTGATTCGCGCGCTGGACGGCGATATGAATGGCCGTCTGCTGGCGCGTCATCACGTAAAAGGCGACAACGAAGAGAACCGCCGCATCGGCGAAAACGAGCTGCAGCGCTGCCAGGCAATGGGCATTGAAACGGGCAAAGTGCTGCGCCTGGACGATATGGCGCGCAGCGACAATGTGGTTTTTTCCGCCACCGGCATCACCAAAGGCGATCTGCTGGACGGTATCACGCGCAAGGGGAATATGGCCACCACCGAAACGCTGCTCATCCGCGGAAAATCCCGTACCATCCGCCGTATTCAGTCGATTCATTATCTCGATCGCAAAGATCCGGATATCCAGTTACACATCCTGTAAATCATTTGATCAATCGAGCTTTCCGGCCTTTTCGGGCTGGAAATCTGCTCTCGTCGCGGTGAAGATACGCTAACAAGATTGAAAGGAGAGACGTTATGGCAAACTGGGTTACAGGCAAAGTGATAAAAGTGCAGAACTGGACTGATGCACTGTTTAGCCTCACCGTTCACGCGCCGGTTGATCCATTCACCGCAGGGCAGTTTGCCAAACTGGGGCTGGATGTTGACGGTGAACGCGTGCAGCGCGCCTATTCCTACGTCAACGCGCCCGGGAATCCTGATCTTGAGTTCTACCTGGTAACCGTACCGGAGGGCAAACTCAGCCCACGGCTCGCGGCGCTGAAGCCGGGAGATGAAGTGCAGGTTGTCAGCGAGGCCGCCGGTTTCTTTGTGCTGGACGAAGTACCGGATTGCGACACGCTGTGGATGTTAGCCACGGGTACGGCGATTGGCCCGTACCTGTCGATTCTGGAAGAGGGGAAAGACCTGGAGCGCTTTAAAAACGTGGTGCTGGTACACGCGGCGCGGTATGCCGCCGACCTCAGCTACCTGCCGCAGATGCAGGCGCTGGCAGCACGCTATGCGGGTAAACTCCGCATTCAGCCGGTTGTCAGCCGGGAAAGCGTGCCGGGTATGCTGACGGGACGGATTCCGTTCCTGATTGAAACCGGCGCGCTGGAAGAGGCCGTTGGCCTGCCGATGAATGCCGATAACAGCCACGTCATGCTGTGTGGGAACCCGCAGATGGTGCGCGACACCCAGCAGTTGCTGAAAGAGACCCGGCAGATGCGTAAGCATCTGCGTCGCCGCCCTGGCCATATGACTGCCGAACACTACTGGTAGTCAGGACGCCGCTTTCCAGCGTACATCCAGCGTCTCGGCACCAAACTTATTCGCCCCCTGGGTGCCGACAAATGCGCCCAGATCAATAAGCATCATGACGATAATCAGCGTCGGAATGAACCGCCCTACGCCCCACTGCCAGACGCCGGGCAACATGGACCAGTTCCCCGCCAGCAGCATCCACGCCAGAATCAGCAGTAGCGCCCAGAGCCCGGATTTTCCCCGATCGTGCAGGCGTTTAACGGTGACTGCCGCCGTGGGCCACAACAGGCACACCAGAATAAAAGCCGCCGTTTGCAAATTGAGAAGATTACTGCCAGCCAGCGTAAACAGCGCGCTCATGGTCATTATCCAGATAGCAATCCAGATCCAGAAATCGCGGCGTCCAATCCGCCCTTTAATTGAGAATAGCCACTGCTGTAGGGACATATTTTATTCCTTATGATCATCACTGGCGTAGTTTAGCCTGGAGAAGTGACTTTTTGACAAGCGCGGCGGTTATCGTTTTAATCATCTGCAGACAAAAAAAGGAAAGATGGGTATGAAGAAGTGGACAACCTTATGTTTTATTGGCCTGGCGGCGCTATCCGTCGGCCCGGAAGCGTTGTCCGCCGGGTCTGAGTCCACCACCACGGCGCCCTATCTTCTCCCGGGCTCGCCGGTTTTTGATACCTCCATCAGCGAGTTTCGGGAAAAATTTAACGCAAATAATCCAAATCTACCACTCAATGAATTTCGCGCCATTACCTCCAGCCGGGACCAGGCGAACCTGACCCGCGCCGCCAGCAAAATTAACGAAAACCTTTACGCCTCTACCGCCCTTGAGCGCGGGACGCTCAAAATTAAATCAATGCAAATCACCTGGCTGCCGATTGAGGGGCCGCAGCAAAGAGCGGCGAAAGCCAAAGCGCAGGAGTATATGAGTGCCGTAATACGCGCTTTCGTGCCTACGCTTAGCCAGATACAAAGCCAGCAGAAGCTGCAAAAATTGCTGGCCGCAGGGAAAGGAAAGCGTTATTTCACGGAAAGCGAAGGCGCGGTGCGCTATGTTGTGGCTGACGACGGTGAAAAGGGGCTAACCTTCGCTGTTGAACCGATTAAGCTGGCGCTATCTGAAACGCTGGAAAACAACAATAAATGACAAAAAGCAAAGCCTTTCCAGGGATGAATCTCTATACTGTTTCACAGACCATGCTGCCCGCGGGGGCGGCTATATTCCTTAATTCGCTTTAAAGCGTGGAGAATAAAAATGCGACATCCTTTAGTGATGGGTAACTGGAAACTGAACGGCAGCCGCCACATGGTAAACGAACTGGTCGCTAACCTGCGTACCGAACTGGCTGGCGTAACCGGCTGTGCCGTTGCCATTGCTCCGCCTGAGATGTACATCGACCTGGCTAAACAAGCCGCAGCAGGCAGCCACATTCACCTGGGCGCGCAGAACGTTGACCTGAACCTGTCCGGCGCATTCACCGGCGAAACATCTGCCGCAATGCTGAAAGACATCGGCGCTCAGTACATCATTATCGGCCACTCCGAGCGTCGTACCTACCACAAAGAATCCGATGAATTTATCGCTAAAAAATTCGCTGTTCTGAAAGAACAGGGGCTGATCCCGGTACTGTGCATCGGTGAAACCGAAGCAGAAAACGAAGCGGGAAAAACGGAAGAAGTGTGCGCGCGTCAGATCGACGCCGTTCTGAAAACTCAGGGCGCGAGCGCGTTCGAAGGCGCCGTTATCGCTTACGAACCGGTGTGGGCAATCGGTACCGGCAAATCCGCTACCCCGGCTCAGGCTCAGGCGGTACACAAATTTATTCGTGACCACATCGCGAAAGCCGATGCGAAAGTGGCTGAGCAAGTCATCATCCAGTATGGCGGTTCCGTTAACGCGGGCAACGCGGCGGAGCTGTTCACCCAGCCGGATATCGACGGCGCGCTGGTTGGCGGCGCATCCTTGAAAGCTGACGCTTTCGCAGTGATCGTTAAAGCCGCTGAAGCGGCAAAAAATGCGTAAGATACAATAGTTACAATACAGATGGCCCGGACAAAACGTCCGGGTTCTTTTTATCCTGCTACAATTTCCCCAACGCCTGATACCACAGATAATCCAGCGGCAGCAGAATCAAATAGCTCACTGCCGCCAGCGCAATACACAGCAGCATGCCGGCACGCGCAGGGACTTTTCCCAGCCCCATCGCCACCACAATCGGCGACGCCTGATACGGCAGCAGCGGCGTAGAGTAGCCCAGCACCTGAATCATAATCACACTTAACAGCGGGAAGCCGGTGGCATCGGCAAAGCTCTGAGCGAAGGTGGTATACAGCGCCGGCACGCCGTTAGCGGTCATAATAAAGTTCAGCGCGCTGGTGATACCAGTCAATGCGAGAAAGCTGGTGAACGGGCTCTCTTGATCCAGCGGCATAATATGCAGCAACGCATTCCCCATCACACGACCAATACCGGTTTGAGTCACCGTGATCGCCAGCCCCAGAATTCCGGCAACATAGAGGCAGGTGCGAATATTCACCCCGCTGGAGAACTCTTCGCCGCGAATAAAACCGATCCGCGGCAGAAGCGTGATCGCTGCCGCCGCCAGCCCGGTCCAGGCTGGCCCGACGCCGTGCCAGCTCTCCGTCACCCACAGCGTCAATACTGCCGCCAACATCCACGCCAGGCGCTTCTCGTCACGGCTCATTGGCGGCTGCGGCGTCATATCGCTCGGCGGATGGGGTTGCCCGGGAAACAGCCAGCATATCAGCGCAATCAACGCCGCCCCTTTCAACCAGCCGAGCACCGGTGTATGGAGCAGTAAATAGGGCACGTAATTCAGGTGGATACCGTATGACCCTTCCGCCGCGCCGCTCATCACCAGATTCGGTACGTTGGCAGGCAGAATCGTGGCGGACAGTTGAAAGGTACCGAACCCAACCGCCAGCGCCAGCCCGTACCAGGGGCGCGTGCCATCCTCAATACCCGCACGTTTCGCCATCGCCGCAACAATCGGCATCAGCAGCGCAATGCGCCCCATATTGGATGGCATAACGAAAGCCAGGGCATAGCTGAGCAGCACTACGCTACCAACCATCAGCGGCCAGGAATTGGTCAACCGCGACGATAGCGCCCGCGCCGCTCTGTCCGCCAGACCGGTTTTGCGAATGGCGATCCCCAGCACAAAGCCGCTGAATACCAGCCAGAAAGCCGATGAGGCGAAGCCGCCGAAGATAACATCCGGCGGAGCGATTTTGGCAATCATTGCGGCGGCAAAAAACAGCAACGCGGTCAAAAACTCCGGCAGCAGCGAAGTCGCCCAAAGAAGAATAGTGATACCAACGATAATCGTAGGAAGGAACAGAGGATGGGACAACCAGAGTGACATACCTGTCTCCTGTCGTTTTTTTCAGCAAGAATACGCCAGCCAGTAAGACAGGTAAACGCTTGAGATGATGTAATGCCAGCCAGCTAAGCAAGCCATCAGCACGCCACTTTCATCTGGCGGCCACTTCTGGATGCGCCCTTACGTTCTCACCAGCGTCCCTGATGCGTACCGCCTCCATGCGGTAAGTGCGCGATGAATTTGCGGCCCCCAATGCTGAAGGCCATAAAAATGGCGGATATCGCGGGGTTAATGCAGGATCGCGCAACGATGATCCTGAAGTTCTTCCGCCGATGCGCGATTGAGCGTCAGCAAATTACGCTCGGTCGCCAGCAGTACCAGCGATCCGTCACTCTGTTTCGCCATTGCCAGCGCAAAGCGGCCCATATGCTCCCGCGCCTCCGGCACCTCTTCCGCCAGCATCAGGAACGGGCTGCGCTGCGCCAGCTCCGTTTCGGTAACCCGACGCGCCAGATATTTATGGCCCATTAACCCACCGGGCAGCGGCAACCAGCGGCTGCTAATAGCGGACGCTTCGTTATCCAGTTGCGTTCGAACATCAGGCCGCAGGCAGGAGATATGAATATGGAGATGATTTTGCGTACGCCCGCTGCGTGAGTTGATAGCCAAAGAGACCACATTATCCGATACGGCGGAACCACGATGCTGACTCAAGATTTCGCGCCTCTGCCAGGCCTGCCAGAAGAAGTTTGGCGTCAATGGGTTAAGCAACAACGGGCTTTCGGTACCGTTAATACGGTAAGTCGGCATCAACAGGTACTGCAGCGGACCATTGCGATCCTTCAACAGAACATAGCCAGCCTTCAGGTTCACTTCCGCACAGGGCGCAGGATTATGATTCTGCTGTTGGTCAGGGACGCACTGTTGCAGCACAATGTGACGCAACGCGTCAGGATTGCCGGAATGGAACCAGTGATAACCGCCAGCAATCGCCGCCAGAACCACAACCAGCAACGCTAATAAAAGATACCGTACTCTTCGCATTATGTTTTCCTGTCTCGACCGGAAACGGAAGAGTAGCGCAGTTTAATGACTAAATGAAAACAGAAGAGAGTTACGGAATCCTTTTCCGGCGGTGAGGCGGCAAAACCGCCACGCTGCATGAACGTCGCTCCCCGACAGGCAAGGGTGCCGCCGGGGACAAACTAAGAGAATTAACGCTGGCTAATCTGATCGAAGGTGCCGCCGTTAGAAAAGTGCTCTTTCTGGGCTTTAGTCCAGCCGCCAAATACATCATCAATAGTGAACAACTTCAGTTTCGGGAACTCACTGGCATATTTTTTCGCCACTTCAGGGTCCCGTGGGCGATAGAAATTCTTCGCCGCGATCTCCTGGCCTTCCGGCGAGTAGAGATACTTCAGATACGCTTCCGCCACCTGGCGGGTTCCTTTTTTGTCGACCACTTTATCAACGACAGCAACGGTCGGCTCAGCCAGAATCGATTCACTCGGGGTGATGATTTCAAATTTATCTTTACCCAGCGCGCTCGTCGCCAGCAGGGCTTCGTTTTCCCAGGCAATCAGCACATCGCCAATGCCGCGCTCGACAAAGGTGTTGGTTGCGCCACGCGCGCCAGAATCCAGCACTTCAACGTTCTTAAACAGCGCTTTCACGAACGCCTGAGCTTTAGCCTGATCGCCATTGTTATGATGCAGAGCGTAGCCCCAGGCCGCCAGATAGTTCCAGCGCGCGCCGCCGGAAGTTTTCGGGTTCGGAGTAATCACCGACACACCTGGTTTTATCAGGTCGTTCCAGTCATGAATCTGCCTGGGATTGCCTTTACGTACGAGGAACACAATGGTTGAAGTATATGGCGCCGAGTTATCCGGCAGGCGTTTCAGCCAGTTTTTATCAATCCGGCCGCGCTCAGCAATCGCGTCGACGTCATAGGCCAGCGCAAGAGTGACAACATCGGCATCAATGCCATTGATTACCGAGGTCGCCTGTTTGCCGGAGCCGCCATGAGACTGGCGAATCACCACGTTGTCGCCAGTTTCCTGCTTCCAGTGCGCGCTAAACGCTTTATTGTACTGTTCGTACAGCTCACGCGTCGGATCGTAAGAAACGTTTAATAGTTGAATATCTTTTGCCAGAACGCTGGCGGATGCCAGCAACAGAGTTAACCCTACGCCCCATTTATTCATCGCACCGCTCTCTTTGTGTTGTGTTGTGAGGGGTTAAGCGTGCCAGAAAGCCAATCGATGATTAAAGAATAAAAAAAGATTTGCTATAACTTGTGAATATATAAAGCGGGGGGGAATACCCTCTCCCAAACGGGAGAGGGGGAAATCATTATACTTCTTCCATGCGGCCCAGCAGCGCCTGCAGACGATCCTGCCAGCCCTGCAGCTGTTCTTTCAACTGACCGTTTTCACGCTCAATTTCTTCACGGGTGTGCTGCGCGCTCTGTACTTCCTGCGCCAACGTGTTGTTCTTTTCTTTCAGCTCTTCGATTTCCATCTGTAACAGAGTGATGGTATCAATCGCCTGCTGAACTTTAGATTCTAATTTCTCAAACACTTCTAATGACATCGTCATACCTCTCCTGAACTTGCAAGGCGTTGATAGAAACCGTCCGTTTCGTATACGCGTTGACGCCTTAACGAAAATTAGCGCACTACAGTAATGATGTAGTCGATTGTATGAAGCCCCGCCGTCACTGTCCAGCGGCAAGCCGCGCAGATTGCGGTTTGCAACACTTTTCAGCCTTTACCTGGTCTGCTAACTGTGTTTCCCCGCGACTTTTTCATAATTGTTAATCTTCAGGTTAAAAAATTGAGCGGTGAAACGCTCCCGCAAAATGGCTGAACACCCGTTTATAGCGCGAAAACGCTCATTTTCTTGACGCAGCACACACATTTGAATTTCGATATTTCTCGTTTTTGCTCGTTAACGATAAATTAACACTATACCTACACGGCAGCGTGGTCGCCCGCGACCTTCAGACATACAATAACCATCATTACGCTTCAGGATTCAATTATGAGCCAAACATCAACACTAAAAGGCCAGTGCATTGCAGAGTTCCTCGGTACCGGGTTGTTGATCTTTTTCGGCGTTGGGTGCGTCGCTGCGCTCAAGGTCGCGGGGGCCAGCTTCGGTCAATGGGAAATCAGCATCATCTGGGGTCTCGGTGTCGCAATGGCGATTTACCTGACCGCAGGCGTGTCCGGGGCGCACCTTAACCCGGCGGTTACCATCGCGCTATGGCTGTTCGCCTGTTTCGATGGTCGTAAAGTCGTTCCTTTTATCATTTCGCAATTCGCTGGCGCCTTTTGCGCTGCAGCTTTGGTTTACGGGCTTTATTACAATCTTTTCTTCGATTTCGAACATACTCACCATATGGTGCGCGGTAGCGTCGAAAGTCTTGAACTGGCCGGCATATTCTCCACTTACCCCAATCCACATATCAATTTTGTGCAGGCCTTCGCGGTAGAAATGGTGATTACCGCTATCCTGATGGGCGTCATTCTGGCGCTGACTGACGATGGTAATGGCGTGCCGCGTGGCCCGCTGGCCCCGCTGTTGATCGGCCTGCTGATCGCCGTTATTGGCGCATCTATGGGCCCGCTGACCGGCTTCGCCATGAACCCGGCGCGTGATATTGGCCCAAAAGCCTTCGCCTGGCTGGCCGGCTGGGGAAACATCGCCTTCACTGGCGGCAAAGATATCCCTTATTTCCTGGTGCCGCTCTGTGCGCCAGTGGTCGGTGCTGCACTGGGTGCGTTCGGCTACCGCAAGCTGATTGGCCGCCATCTCCCCTGCGACACCTGCGTCGTCGAAGTCGAAGAAAAAGCAGCAACCACTTCACACTCAACGTCGCAACACAAAGCTTCGCTGTAATCTGACTACGGGACTCATACTATGACCGACAAAAAATATATCGTAGCGCTCGACCAGGGCACCACCAGTTCCCGCGCCGTTGTAATGGATCACGATGCCAATATCGTCAGCGTCTCTCAGCGAGAATTCGAACAAATCTATCCCCGCCCGGGTTGGGTTGAACACGACCCAATGGAAATCTGGGCATCGCAAAGTTCCACGCTGGTTGAAGTGCTGGCAAAAGCCGATATCAGCTCCGATCAAATCGCGGCGATTGGCATCACCAACCAGCGTGAAACCGCCATCGTGTGGGAGCGAGAGACCGGTAAGCCGATTTACAACGCTATCGTCTGGCAGTGCCGTCGTACCGCTGAAATCTGCGAGCAGCTTAAGCGCGACGGTATGGAAGAGTACATCCGCAAGGCCACCGGCCTGGTGGTTGACCCCTACTTTTCCGGCACCAAAGTGAAGTGGATCCTCGACCATGTCGATGGCGCGCGCGAACGCGCGAAACGCGGCGAATTGCTGTTCGGCACCGTGGATACCTGGCTTATCTGGAAAATGACCCAGGGGCGCGTCCACGTTACCGATTACACCAACGCTTCACGTACCATGCTGTTCAATATCCACACGCTGGACTGGGACGACAAAATGCTTGATGCGCTGGATATCCCGCGCGCCATGCTGCCGGAAGTGCGCAAGTCCTCCGAAGTGTACGGCCAGACCAATATCGGCGGTAAAGGCGGCACGCGTATTCCCATCGCCGGTATCGCGGGCGACCAGCAGGCTGCGCTATTCGGCCAACTGTGCGTTAAAGAAGGGATGGCGAAAAACACCTACGGCACCGGCTGCTTTATGTTGATGAATACCGGCGAAAAAGCCGTGGCGTCAACGCATGGTCTGCTGACTACCATCGCCTGCGGCCCCCGCGGTGAGGTGAACTACGCCCTGGAAGGCGCGGTGTTTATGGCTGGTGCCTCCATCCAGTGGCTGCGTGATGAAATGAAGCTGATTAGCGACGCGTTCGATTCCGAATATTTCGCCACCAAAGTGAAAGATACCAATGGCGTGTACGTGGTACCGGCGTTTACCGGCCTTGGGGCGCCGTACTGGGATCCGTATGCCCGTGGCGCGATTTTCGGTCTGACCCGCGGCGTGAACGCGAATCACATTATTCGCGCGACGCTGGAGTCGATTGCTTATCAGACCCGCGATGTGCTGGAAGCCATGCAGGCAGATTCCGGAATTCGTCTGCACGCTCTGCGCGTCGACGGTGGCGCTGTGGCCAACAACTTCCTGATGCAGTTCCAGTCCGATATTCTCGGCACTCGCGTGGAGCGCCCGGAAGTACGTGAAGTTACCGCGCTGGGCGCAGCCTATCTGGCTGGTCTGGCGGTCGGTTTCTGGCAGAACCTGGATGAGCTGCAGGAAAAAGCGATTATTGAGCGCGAGTTCCGTCCGGGGATCGAAACCACCGAGCGTAACTATCGCTATAGCGGCTGGAAGAAAGCGGTAAAACGCGCCCTGGCGTGGGAAGAGCACGACGAGGGGTAATATTGTCGCGGGTGAGTTCCACTCTCGCCCGCTGGCAGGGTAATCACCCAGGCCCGGACGGGCATACCTCGCCAATCCGGGCTTTTTCTGCCCGGATTCGGTTGCAATACGCTGTTTTTATGATCATCAACGTCCAGGCAGTCCTCTCACTGACCGGAACGACGTCTTATCGACACCGAATGCATTCGCACACCGCAAGGCGCCGGATGGCCGATCCCGAGAAATCAGGAAGAATTTTTCATCAGAAGAGCAGAGAAAAAGTGACAAAAAAAGATATTTTGTCGGGATACTGCTGCGATCAATGATGCAAAGTGTTAACAATAAATTAGCGTATTTCTCCTGTAGCAATATTTACCGATGAAACATTGGCAAACGTTTGCTTTTGACCGGCAGTCCGATAAAATTCCTGCTTTGCCACTTTTGGGATTGTTGTGATGTCCGTGAATACCGCAGAGCCAGAAAATGCGCAACCGATTGCGCATAAGCAAACCAGCGAATTGATCTATCGGCTTGAAGACCGCCCGCCGTTACCGCAAACGTTATTCGCCGCTTTCCAGCACCTGCTGGCGATGTTTGTCGCGGTAATCACCCCGGCGCTGTTAATTTGCCAGGCTCTGGGCCTTCCTGCTCAGGACACACAACACATCATCAGCATGTCCCTCTTCGCCTCCGGTGTGGCGTCAATCATCCAAATTAAGGCCTGGGGCCCGGTTGGTTCCGGGTTGCTCTCTATTCAGGGCACCAGCTTTAACTTTGTCGCGCCGCTCATTATGGGGGGGACCGCGCTGAAAACCGGCGGCGCCGATGTGCCGACCATGATGGCCGCGCTGTTCGGTACGCTGATGCTGGCCAGCTGCACGGAAATGGTACTCTCCCGCGTGCTGCACCTCGCACGCCGTATCATTACCCCGCTGGTCTCCGGCGTGGTGGTGATGATTATCGGCCTGTCGTTGATTCAGGTTGGCCTGACCTCCATCGGAGGCGGCTACGGGGCGATGGCCGATCACACCTTCGGCGCGCCGAAAAATCTGCTACTGGCAGGTATCGTCCTGGCGCTGATTATTATCCTTAACCGCCAACGCAATCCGTACCTGCGCATCGCTTCCCTGGTTATCGCGATGGCGGCCGGTTATCTGGCGGCATGGTTCCTGGGTATGCTGCCGACCAATAGCGCCCCGACGGAAAGCAGCCTGATTATGGTGCCAACCCCCCTTTACTATGGGCTGGGCATCGACTGGAACCTGCTACTGCCGCTGATGTTGGTATTTATGATTACCTCGCTGGAAACCATCGGCGATATCACCGCCACTTCTGACGTCTCCGAGCAGCCGGTTTCCGGTTCGCTATATATGAAACGCCTGAAAGGCGGCGTGCTGGCAAACGGTCTGAACTCGTTTGTCTCTGCGGTGTTCAATACTTTCCCCAATTCATGCTTCGGCCAGAACAACGGCGTCATCCAACTGACCGGCGTCGCCAGCCGCTATGTCGGGTTCGTCGTGGCGTTGATGCTGATCGTGCTCGGTCTGTTCCCGGCGGTAAGCGGTTTCGTACAGCATATTCCTGAGCCGGTACTCGGCGGCGCAACGCTGGTGATGTTCGGGACTATCGCCGCTTCCGGCGTGCGTATTGTTTCCCGCGAGCCACTGAACCGCCGCGCAATCCTGATTATCGCCCTGTCGCTGGCCGTCGGTCTTGGCGTCTCCCAACAGCCGCTGATCCTGCAGTTCGCCCCTGACTGGCTGAAGAATCTGCTCTCTTCCGGTATCGCTGCCGGTGGTATCACGGCAATTATACTGAATCTGATTTTCCCGCCAGAAAAAAACTGATCCTGTCTGGTGCCCCGGCCACATACTGATGGTCGGGGCGCGAGTATCATCAACGCCACATCATCTCATTACACAATTCCTGTCTTGAGGATTGTGCATAATTCGGGCATAACAGCCTTATATGCCTCGCTCAGGATCGAAGACCATGAAATTTCTCGAAAAGCTGATTCTCTGGCTGTTGATTGCCCTGCTGGTGGCGGTTATCGCCGCTTATTTCCTGCTGCAAACCCGCTGGGGGGCGCGCCAGGCCAGCGCCTGGCTAAGCGACGGTACTGGCTGGCAGGTCTCCTTCGACAAGATGGAGCATAATTTCTCCTCGCCCCTGCACCTGCGGCTGCAAAACGTCACCCTCGGTCGCGACGGCAAACCCGCCACGCTGGTCGCTAAAACGGTGGATATCGGTTTTAGCAGTCGCCAGTTTAGCAACCCGCTGCACGCTGACGATATTGTTCTCAGTAACGGCACGCTCAATTTCTCGCCGTCTTCCGCGGCACTGCCGTTTGCTGCGGACCGTCTGCAGTTGCGCAACATGGCGTTCAACAGCCCGGAAAGCGACTGGGATCTCAGCGCTCAACGCGTCACCGGCGGCGTCAGCCCATGGGTACCGGAAGCCGGTAATGTCCTTGGCAAGAAAACACAGATTCAGATGAGCGCCGGATCAATGACGCTCAACGGGATTGAAGCCAGCAATGTGCTGATTCAGGGCAATATTGATAACGGGGAAGTGACGCTCTCAACCATCGGAGCGGATGTTGCGCGCGGCACACTCACCGGCACGGCGAAACGTAGCGCCGACGGTGGCTGGCAGGTCAATAATTTACGCCTCAACGAGATCCGCCTGCAAAGCAATAAATCGCTTGCCGACTTTTTTGCGCCACTGGGCACCCTTCCTTCGCTGCAAATTGGTCGTATTGATATCACCGACGCCAGCCTGCAGGGGCCTGGCTGGGCGGTCACCAACCTCGATCTAAATCTGCGCAACCTCGCCCTGAATCACGGCGACTGGCAAAGCCAGGATGGTGCGCTGTCGATGAATGCCGACGAATTTATTTACGGCTCATTGCATTTTCTCGATCCTATTCTCAACGCCGGTTTCTCGCCGCAGGGCCTCGCCCTGCGCCAGTTCACCTCGCGCTGGGAGGGAGGGATGGTGCGCACGTCCGGCAACTGGCTGCGCGCCGACCGTGCCCTGGTGCTGGATGACACCGCGTTCGCGGGTCTCGAATATACCCTGCCCGCCAACTGGAAGCAGTTGTGGATGGAACCACTACCGGAGTGGCTGCAAAGCCTGACGCTGAAAAAATTTAGCGCCAGCCGTAACCTGATTATTGATGTTGAACCGACATTCCCGTGGCAGATTACCGCCCTTGATGGCTACGGCGGCGAGCTACAGCTGGTGAAAAACCGCAGCTGGGGCATATGGAACGGCAGTGCGACGCTGAACGCCGCTGCCGCCACCTTTAATCGTATCGACGTCCGCCGTCCATCGCTGAAGCTTAGCGCAAACGCCTCAACGGTGAACATTAACGAACTCAGCGCCTTTACTGAACGCGGCATTTTGCAGGCCACAGCGGTGGTCTCACAGCTCCCGCAGCGACGGGTTAATGTAAGTCTGAATGGCCGCGGCGTGCCGCTGAATATTTTACAGGCGTGGGGCTGGCCGGCGCTGCCGATTTCCGGCGACGGTAATCTCCAGTTGACCGCTACCGGCAGCGTCCTGGCCGATGCGTCGCTGAAGCCAACCGTCAACGGCCAGCTTAGTGCGATCAATATGGAGAAGCAGCAGGTTGCGCAGATAATGCGCAATGGAGACGTCACTACGACTCAGGAGCCTTCAGCTCCAACAGTTGCCACGCCTTAAATGCGAGGGGGATTTTCTTTTCGCCTGTTTTTGTTCGGCGGACTGTTCCGTTCACCGCCATTACGAGGACATCGGTTATATCCTCAGCCTGTGAACGGCCTGCAAATTGAGGGGCGACCTACAACTTCTTCAGCAGTGCCTGGTGTACGTTAGCGGGCAGGAAGTGGGAGACATCGCCCTGGTGGCGCGCGACTTCTTTGACCAGCGATGATGAGATAAACGACCACTCTTTGCACGGCATCAGAAAAACGCTTTCCAGCGTTGGCATCAGATGCCGGTTCATATGCGCCAGCTGCATCTCATATTCAAAATCCGCTACCGCCCGCAGACCGCGAATTAAAATATTCGCCTGCTGCGCGCGGGCGAAATTAGCCATTAAATCACTGAAGCCAATAACTTCAACGTTGACCAGGTGCGCCGTGGCCTGCGTTGCCAGCGCAATCCGCTCATCGAGGGTGAACATGGGTTTTTTACTCGGGCTGGCGGCGATCGCCAGCAGGACTTTATCAAACATGCTGGCCGCACGGGTGACGATATCAATATGGCCGTTAGTGACAGGATCGAAGGTTCCCGGATAGATCGCTTTTGTGCTCATAATGACACTTTCTCCGAGTAGCCGCGGCTTAGCGCCCACAGCTCGGTGTATTTATTAAACGTATATTGCGCATTGACCACCGCCAGCAGCCAGCCCTGTCTGCCATCCAGAATTCCGCCGCGCAGCAGCAGCGTTTTCACAAATGCTCCCAGAGTATGGCCGAAGATCGCAACCAACGAGGTTTTTTTACCTTTCTGGTAACGCTCCAGCGCCCAGGCGGCGGCATAAGCTAACTGCTTTTGCTGAAAGGCGGAAAAATCACGGCAGGTTAAATGCAGTAAGTCGCCGGAAAGTTCAACGACCTGCGCGCCTTTACTGTCGAGAGATTCATGTACCAGATTATCGTTATAGCGATAACGCTCGCGTTGATACAGGCGCATCACGCGGTCAGGGTACCAGCCGCTGTGGCGCATAAAGCGGCCAAGAAAATAGTTGCGCCGGGCGATGCTGTATATCGCGCCGGTTTGCGGTGCGGCCAGCACGCTGCGGATAGCTTGCGCAAGCTCTGGGGTGACGCGCTCATCGGTATCGAGCATCAGTACGTAATCGCCGGAGGCGTACTCCTGGGCCCGCTGACGCTGAATTCCGTAGCCCTGCCAGTCGCGATTGATATGAACCTGCACGCCCAGGCTGCGGGCTAATTCAACCGTATTGTCGCTACTGCCGGAATCCAGCAGGATGATTTCATCGGCCCAGTTTACCGACGCCAGGCAATCGGGCAACAGATCTGCGGCGTTTTTGGCGATCATCACGACCGAAAGTCGAGGCGACATTAATGGCTCCGCTGTGGCAGATAGGGTTGCAGTAACTGTAGCAGACGGGAGAGCGCGCCCTGGTTCTGGTGCAGCACTTCCACCGCGTGGCGGCCATACCACAGGCGGTAGTCTTCATCCGTCAGCAGGTTAGACACCTGCGTCACCAGAGAACTGACGTCGGTGACGGTAATCAGGCCGTCGGCCTGCTGCAGCCTGGCGCAGATATCTTTGAAATTGAAAGTATGCGGGCCCATCAGCACCGGGATTGCGTGGGCAGCGGGCTCCAGCGGATTATGGCCCCCGCGTTCCACCAGGCTACCGCCGACAAACGCAAGGTCGGCAATGCCGTACAGCAGCATCAGTTCCCCCATGGTATCGCCAATCACCACCTGAGTGCTGCCAGAGGGAATCTCACCGGTGCTGCGCAGGGTGTAGCTCATCCCCGCTTTGCGCACCATCTCGCGGGCGTCGATAAAGCGCTCCGGATGACGAGGGACGAGGATCAACAGCAGACCGGGGAAGGTCTCCAGCAGCTTTCTGTGCGCCTGGAGAATAATTTGTTCTTCGCCGTCGTGGGTGCTGGTGGCAATCCAGACCTGGCGATGCGGCGCCCACTGGCGGCGCAAAGTAATGGCGCGTGCGGCCAGCTCCGGCGTCACCGAGATGTCGAATTTCAGACTCCCGGTGACCGCCAGTTGATTGCGCTTCAGACCCAGGCTAATAAAGCGGTTTGCATCTTCTTCATTCTGCGCGGCGATAAGCGTAATGCGGCTCAACAAACGGCGCATAAATTTGCCCAGTCTGGCATAACCCTTCGCCGAACGTTCGGACAAACGGGCGTTAGCGATCACCAGCGGGATTTTACGCTTATGCAGCGTTGCGATCATATTCGGCCATAGCTCGGTCTCCATGACGATAACCAGTTTCGGCTGTACAGTATTGAAGAAACGATTCATCGCACCGGGCAGGTCGTAAGGCAGATAGACGTGATGCACGTCTTTACCGAAAGCGGACATCGCTCGCTCCGAACCGGTTGGGGTCATGGTAGTGACAGTAATCGGCAGAGAGGGGTAACGATGGCGTAACGCGCGTACCAGCGGGATAGCCGCCAGAGTTTCGCCTACGGAAACGGAATGCAGCAAAATGCCATCCGGTTCTACCTTGTTCTGACAGAAGCCATAACGCTCCGCCCAGCGTTTACGATAGGCAGGGGCCTTACGGCTGCGTAAAAGCAACCGCAGCCACACCAGCGGCTGAATAAGGTAGAGTAAGGCGGTATAAAGCAATTCCAAGCGATTTATCCGTATTTATGTTTTTGCGGGCAAATTCTAAGCATTTACCCCGCGTAAAGCTATCTCTTTGGCAGAAACGAAGGGATTCTGTATTAAGCCGCGTCGCGATAGCGCCTGATGCGCAGATAGCGGCGCCCGAGACGCCAGCGTAAACGCGGCGTACGGGCGTTTTTCCAGATCAGACGCCAGATGCCGCGCTCAAAAAATTCTTTAACGATAATATGTTTTTTTGCCTCATCTTTCATGCTATCGAAGGTATGGATAATTCCCAGCCCCTCTTTGGCTATCTGCCAGCGGCAGGCGGAAATATCGCGAACCTTATCCGGATAACGCTGGTTGATAATCTCCAGCATCTCCAGAATCTTCATATAGTGGCGCGCCGAGCGCATCAGCGTATCGTCGTTATCCGGCTTATGCGACACCGATTGCGAATGAATATAGTAATCGTAGAACGGCTCACTGGTGTACTGCACCCGTTCAGCCGCCAGCAACACTTCCGTGGTCCAGGGAATATCCTGATGGCGCAGACCCGGCTCAAAGTGGAAGTTGTGCTGAACGATAAACGCACGACGGTAGATATTCAGCCAGGTGACATGCAGGAACTTGCGTGAATCCAGCGCCTGCTTTAACCACGCGTGGCCGGGCAACACGCCGGTAGACCGCAGACGGTCGGGCGGGAAAATGGGGTGGATATCTTTTTTCGTCTCGTAGACGTAGCGGCCATTGCAGGTCGCTACGTCGAGGTTGCCCTTTTCCGCCATCTCCAGCAGGGTACGATACATGCCAGGGTAAAACTTATCGTCAATATCCGGGAAGGCCAGGTACTTACCGGCGGCCACCGCAAGCCCGGTATTCCGCGCCACCGAAACGCCCTGATTTTCCTGCTCCAGCACCTTCACGTTTTGCAGACGATCTTTCCACTGGTCAATAACCCCGAGGCTGCCGTCCGTCGAACCGTCGTTCACCAGGATCAGCTCATAGCTTTCCAGTTGCTGTTGCTCAAGACACGCAAAAAATTGCGCAAGGAATTTTTCACCGTTATAAACGGCGGCCACGATGCTCAACAAAGGCGTTTGACTCATCACTCATTCGTCCTGGTTAAATAACGGCGTCAGACGCTGCGCAGCTGACGGTACTGCTGACAAATCGACGCGACGCTAAATTTTTCCAGCGCCGATACGTCGATGGCAGGCGGGCTATGGTAAATGCTTTGCATCGTCTGAGCCAGTGCCTGGCTGTTCAGATCCGCCAGACCGCGCGATAGCCCGCCGGTTAAAATTTCGCTCACGCCGCCCGGACAGCGGGTGCTGGCGACCGGCGTCTCCAGCAACAGCGCTTCAACGATCACATTGCCGAAGCCCTCGCTATCGGAGCTCAGCACCAGCATCCGCGCGCCTTTAATCCACGGCAGCGGGTTTTTCTGGAAGCCTTTAAACAGGACGCGATCGCCAACCTGCAGCGTCTGCGCCAGCTGACGCAGGCGCTGTTCCTGCTCCGTTTTCCCCTGCCCCAACAGCACCAGCGGCGCATCAATACCACTCTGCGCATAGGCTTCAATCAGCCGATCGTGACGTTTGCCGGGATGGAAGCGTCCTACGTGAATGATATAGTCGCCCTCAGGCCGCTCGCTGGCTTCTGCCGCCGCGGCGCGCAGGGCGGCGATATCAAACGGATTATAAATAGTTTTCAACTGGGCGGGATGAATAGCGAACTGTTCCACCAGATCCCTGCCAACCGCATCGGAGACGGTAACGATGTTGCGCCCCTGGTAAACGCGCTTGATCTTCTGTTGCTTTATCCAGCGATCGAAGCCGGTGCGATGGCCGAGATATGAAGCGGAAAACATACCGTGCAGGCAGAACCAGAGGTTACGCCCGCGCAACAGTCGACTGCGGCGGACAATACGGTCGGTTTTATGCAGATTCGAGAGCACCAGGTCGAAACGCCCCTGCTGTTCCGCTTTCTCCACTGCCGCATCAAGCTGGCGCGCGCGTCGGGAAAGCTCGGTTAGCTTGCGCCACGGTTTGCGGCAACGGTCAACGATGACCTGATAATCCAGGCCTTCCGGCAACGGATAATCGCAGACGTCGCGCAGGGAAAATAGCGAGACCTGTTCGCCCTCGCTGAGAAACTGCTCCGCCAGGGTCAACACCACTTTTTCCGCGCCGCCGCCCGGCAGACCGTCGATGACAAACAGTATGCGCATTGTTATTTCACCAAATCCTGATAAAGGGAGAGCAACTGCGCCGATAAGCGTTCGCTGGTGCAGGCCATGATACGCTCGCGGGCGCATTCGCCTTCTGCCGAACCTAAAGCGCGGGCGGGGAGCGCAATAACCGACTCCCGCAGGGCCGGAATATCCAGCGCATCGCAAACATAACCGTTGCGCCCCTGAACGATAAATTCCGCGCCGCCGCAGCCAGTGGTGGTGATCACCGGCAGACCGCAGGCCATCGCTTCAAGGATCACGTTAGGGAACGGATCGTACAGCGTTGGCAGCAGCAGACCGTCGGCCATCTGATAGAACGGCAGGGTTTCCGACTGCATACCGAAAAAGCGGACCCGCGCCTCGCAGCCCAGGGTTTTCGCCAGTTGCTGGTAACGCTTCTGCTCTTTATCTTTACCGACCACCAGCAGGTAGCGATCGGTGGGGGCGATGGCGCGAATCGCCGCATCCAGCCCCTTACGCTCAAACCCGGAGCCCACGTAGATCAGGCAGGTCGCCTGCTGCGGAAGATCCCATTTGGCGCGCAGCGCGGCAAAGTCAGCTTCCGCAGGCGGCAGAAAACGCTGATTATCGATAGCGTTATAGATAACGTGGATTTTCTCCGCCGGCAGACCGAAGTCTTCAATGATTTCCTGTTTAATCATCTCCGCGTTGCAGATAACGCCGCGCAGGTGCGAATCCAGGTACATATCGCGCTCAGCCTGCATCACATAACGATGATAGCGGTCAGCAAACAACAGGCGACTTTTCCAGCCGGGTAAAATGCGCGAGCGCTGCTGTAGCCAGCGACGATGTACGCCATCTCCGGCGCGGTACAGATCGCAGCCGGGGATGCGCTCATGGCTCTGCACCAGGTCGAAAGACTCGCGCTGCCACAGTTGGCGCGCGGCTTCGGCAAATCCACGCTCGCGGCTGATCCGCCCCCATTTGCGCGGGTTGCAGATATGAATGTTCCACTCCGGTTTCACCGGCCCCTGCCACTCACGGGTGATGACGTTCAGTTCAAGGTCACTGTCGTCGAGGGCTTCCAGCGCGCGGGAGACAAAGCGTTCCGCGCCGCCATCCGGGCGATATTTCTGGCGTACCAGAGCCAGCCTGAATTTACTCATGCCAGTACCTTTTTCGCCGCCGCGATAACCGCGTCGGTGGGAATTAAATCGAGATAACGTTCGTCTGTGTCGGTGTCGATATCATCAGGATCGGGAATAGAGCCGAAATCCCCCGCCCAGATCACCTCGCCCCGCGCCTGCCAGGGTCGCCAGAAGGTGAGTTTGGAGGGGCCGAACAGCGCCACCAGCGGCGTGCCCAGCGCGGCGGCCATATGCATCGGTACGGAATCGACGCCGATAAACAGGCGGGCATGAGCGATAAGCGCCGCCAGCTGGCGCAGGGTCAGTTGCCCGGCAAGGGAGTGCAGGCGGGCATCGGGGCAGCCCGCCATAATGGTGGCTATCATTTGCTTCTCTTTGGCGTCCGGCCCGGAAGTCAGCACCACCGGGTAACCCGCCGCAGAGAGGGCGTTAATTAATGCGCTCATACGCTCTTCTCGCCAGCACTTAAAGAACCAGCGGGAGGTTGGCTGAATCACAATGTAGCGGTCCTGAAACCCATCTGGTAGCAGCGCGCAACTGGTGGCCCAGTCCTGCTCGCTGTAGCCCATCTTTGCCGGCGCATCGTCAATATTCAGCCCTAATGGCGCCAGAATCGACAGATTCTGCTGAACCGTATGCAGTTGATTATGCTGCTGCGTGGAAGCAAGTGCGGTATGGCAAAAACGCCAGGCCGGATGCCGACGCTTTGGGAAGTCAAAACCGATACGGGTCGCCGCGCCGGTCAGTTTGCTGATGATCGCGCTGGGCCACTGATCGGCAAGATTAAACACCATATCGTAGCGCTGCTGGCGGAGGGTGCGAATAAGCCGCCACTCCATCTTAAGCTGATGCGCGGTTCCCTGTTTTTTCCAGCGCCGGTCAATGCCATAAATGTGGTTGATATCGGTATTTGCCGCCAGCATATCCCGGGTTTCTTCATAAAGCAGCACATCCACACAGGCGGTGGAATATTGCTGTTTTAGCACATGAATAAGCGGCGTTATCAATAACATGTCGCCATGATGGCGAAGCTTAATGACCAGGATTCGCGCCGGGTTCACGCGGCCGGAAGTGCGGGTTTCAGGCGTCATGCTCTGTTCTTCATTCAGGATCAAGGTTCCAATTCTAGGGGATCAGATAGATTGAGAGAAGCGTTGTCTTGCTCTACCATGAGCCGATAGGTATGACCTGAGGACGTTTTCGTGCACAAACCCGCATTTCTCATCACGATTGATACAGAGGGCGACAACCTCTGGCAAAAACATGACAGCATCACCACCGAGAATGCGCGCTATTTACCGCGTTTTCAGCAGCTTTGCGAAAAGTATGGCTTCAAACCGGTATATTTGACCAACTATGAGATGGCCATCGATCCCGCGTATATCGAATTCGCCAAAGATGTCATCGCCCGGGGAACTGCGGAAATCGGTATGCATCTTCATGCCTGGAACAGTCCGCCGACCGATCCGCTCACCGATGACGACTGGCGGCATAAACCGTATTTGATCGAGTACAGCGATGCATTGATGCGTGAAAAAGTCGACTATATGACCCGACTGCTGGAGGACACCTTCCAGACCAAAATGGTCAGCCACCGCGCCGGACGCTGGGCATTTGATGAGCGCTACGCGCGTCTGCTGGTGGAGTATGGTTATCAGGTGGATTGCTCGGTAACGCCGCGGGTGAACTGGAAAACCGCCAAAGGCGCGCCGCAGGGCGACGGCGGCACCGATTATCGCCGCTTCCCCCAGCATGCCTACTTCCTTGATGAAAATGATATCAGCCGCGAAGGCCACTCACCGCTGCTTGAAGTGCCAATGAGCATTCAGTTCAAGCATTCGGCGTGGATGAATAGCCTGAAACAGGGTTACGACCGCCTGCGCGGTAAAGTGCGCTCCCCGTCGGTACACTGGCTGCGCCCGATGGGCGGCAACGTCGAGACGATGAAGAACGTTGTTCAGCAGACGCTGGCGCAGGGCAATGACTACGTCGAATATATGCTGCACTCTTCCGAGTACATGCCTGGCGGCAGCCCGACGTTTAAGAACGAGCAGGATATCGAGCGCTTATACGCCGATCTGGAGGCGTTTTTCAGCTGGCTGGCGCCGCAGGTGAAGGGGATGACGCTGGCGGAATACTACCAACAGAAATACGCGCAGCGATAAAAGCTCGTGGCCCGGCATCGGTGTAATCAGCAGCACAGCGTTCTGCTGGCTATTCCTCATGTCACTCAGATTAACCAGCGTGGCCGTTTCCTCTTGTCCGACAGGTTACGGCGTTAGCGCTGGCGATACAGATGATGTTGTCAATACATGTAGCGCCAGGCAGCGTAAATCATCACGCCATTAAGCCAGCCCCTGAGATTGCAACAATTGCAGCACCTGAGAAGCGGCAATATCCCCGGTGCTGTTACCGCTTTCAGGGCGCACCACATACTGATTTTTACCGTAGCCGCCAATCAATCCCGGATCGGTCGGGCCGTACAGCGTGAAGTTCGGTTTATCGAGCGCGGCGGTGAGATGGCTCAGTCCGGTATCGACGGAAACCACCCCGCGCGCGCCAGCCAGCACCTGAGCGACCTGTTCCAGACTCATACGCGGCAGCACCTCGACAAAATCGTGCCCTTCCGCCAGCCGTCTGGCCCGTGCCTCTTCGTGCGGCGCGCCCCACGGCAGCTTCACTATCAGACCGCTGTCGGCCAGCAGCGCGATAAGCGCCCGCCAGTTCTCTTCCGGCCAGTGTTTATCATCGCGGGTCGTGGCATGAAGAAACACCAGATACGGCGCGGCAGAGGTGTCATCCTGGCGCAAAAAATGTTGGGCGATGGCGTAATCGCCCTGGCTTTGCGGCTGAGTATAGCCGAGGCTTTTGGCGAACAGCTCGCGGGTGCGTTCAACGGCGTGCTGCGCTTTAGCAATATGATGACGACGGTTATAAAACAGGCTCGCCAGCGGTTCACGCGCGGTCTGCCAGTCCATGCCGTGCTTCACGCCGCGAGCCAGTCTGGTCACCAGCGCGGCGCTTTTCACCAGCCCCTGAGCATCAATAATGGCGTCATACTTTTCCGCCTGTATGGCGTCGTGAAAGGCCCTGCGCTCAGCTTTAACTGGCGCGGAAAACCACGCCTTGCGCCAGCGGCGAAGCGCCACCGGGATAACCCGGTCGACGGCTTCATGCCAGGAAGGGATCTGGGCGAAACCTTCCTCAACCACCCAGTCGAAGCGAATACCAGGAAAGGCCTGCGCGGCATCGGTCAACGCGGGCAACGTGTGCAGCACGTCGCCCATGGACGAGGTTTTTACGATTAATACCCGCATCCGCTACGCTTCCTTTTGTTCCGTTTTTTCCAGCAACAGCGCATTTAGCTCTTCCTGTACGCGCTGTGGGGTAATATCGATCAGGCTCTGGTGATAACCTTCGGCAGCATCGCCTTTACGTACTTTGTGGTAGCCGCTAATCAGGCGGATAACGCGCGCTTTATGCGACAACGGCGGCGTGAAGTCGGGGCTGCTCGGACCATAGAGCGCCACCAGCGGGCGGTCCAGCGCAGCTGCGACGTGCATCAGGCCGGAGTCGTTGCTGACCACCGCTTTGCAGGCGGCAATCAGAATGACCGCCTGCTCAAGCTGAGTTTCCCCGGCCAGGTTGCGGCACCATGCCTGCTGCTCGCTGCTCAGCGTCGCAACGATCTCTTTACCCGCGTCGTTATCCTTAGCGGAACCGAACAGAACGATCTGATAACCGTCATCAATAAGCTGTTTTGCCAGTTCTGCGTAGTGGTAGTGCGGCCAGCGTTTCGCCGGGCCGAACTCCGCGCCGGGGCAGAAGCCGATAATCGGCCGATCTGCTGAGATATTGAACGCGCTACAGGTTTGTGATTTCTCGCCTTCATGAACCTGTAGTCGCGGCCAGAGCAGCGGCTGCGGCAGGTCTTTCGCCGAGCGCATCACCCCTTTGTCGTAGGCTAAACCCACATAGCGTTCAACCATCAGCGGCCAGGCCGCTTTATCCAGCTTGCGGGCATCGTTTAGCAGGCCGTAGCGCATCTCGCCGAGCCAGCCGGTGCGCAGCGGGATATTGGCAAAAAAAGGAACTAAAGCGGATTTAAACGAGTTCGGCAGCACGTAAGCGCGATCGTAGCGACGCTCGCGCAGGCTGTGTCCCAGCTTACGTCGTTCGCCGATCTCCAGCGCGCCATGACCGAGCGGCATCGGAATCGCTTCGTTAACTTCCGGCATACGTGACAGCAACGGACGACACCACGCGGGCGCCATCACGTCGATTATCGCCTGGGGATAGCGCGCCTTGAGCGTGCGATACAGACTTTGCGACATCATCATGTCGCCCACCCAAGACGGGCCCACCACCAATATCTTCATGCTTACTTCTTACGCGTCGCGATTGAGCCAGGCCATATATTCCGTTACGCCTTCGGCGACGGTCTTAAACGGTTTGTCATAGCCCGCAGCGCGCAGGTTAGTCAGATCCGCCTGGGTAAACGCCTGATAGCGGCCTTTTAGTTTATCCGGGAACGGAATGTATTCGATGCTGCCTTTCTGATGATAAGCCAGAGTCGCATCGGCGACTGCCTGGAAGGATTCCGCGCGACCGGTGCCAAGGTTGAAAATACCGGACACGCCGCTTTCCCAGAACCACAGGTTCACCGCGGCAACGTCGCCGACGTAGACGAAGTCGCGCTTGAAGCCGTCGCTGCCTTCGAACAGTTTCGGGTTTTCGCCATTATTCAACTGAGTATTGAGATGGAAAGCGACGCTCGCCATGCTGCCTTTATGGCCTTCTCGTGGCCCGTAAACGTTGAAATAACGGAAGCCGACAATTTGCGAATCCGCTTGCGGCAAAATCTGGCGAACGTATTCGTCGAACAGAAATTTGGAGTAACCATAAACATTGAGCGGCTGCTCATATTCGCGGGATTCGATAAAGTCGCTGGTGCGGCCGCCGTAGGTCGCCGCGGAAGAAGCGTACAGGAACGGGATTTCACGCTCCATGCAGTAATGCAGCACTTCTTTTGAGTACTGATAGTTGTTATCCATCATGTACTTGCCGTCCCACTCAGTGGTGGAAGAGCAAGCGCCTTCATGGAAAATAGCATCGATATCGCCGAATTCCTCGCCAGCCATAATCTGGATCAGGAAGTCTTCTTTATCCATATAATCGGCAATATTCAGATCCACCAGGTTCACAAATTTGGTGCCGTCTTTCAGGTTATCCACGACCAGAATGTCGGTAATGCCCTGGTCATTCAGCGCTTTAACGATATTGCTGCCGATAAAGCCTGCGCCGCCGGTAACGATGATCATAACTGTAACCTTTAAATGTAGGGAGTCCAGAGACAATCCGGACACGAATATTTCTATCATATCACCACATCGTAAAGGCTTCAGCCCTTCGCCGAGAAGGTGCCGCTGGTCTCACGTTTTATCCACAAGATCATTCAGGATGCATCAGGGCGGCAGGCGGCGAAACCGCCAGCAACAAGGATAGCGCGGTGACCGGCGTTGCAGCCGACGGATAACGTATCTATACCCTAAATTATTTGAGTTGCAGGAAGGCGGCGACGCAGTGAATCCCCGGGAGCGTACTCCAGTACGTGACTGGGGTGAACGAGGAAAGCCAACGCACATGCAACTTGAAGTATGACGGGTATATGCTGCAAATAATTCATCTGGTAATGCATCATCTCGTATCAACGTATAGCTTTAGGTAATATGTGCCAAATTTGGCCGAATCTGGAGAATTGCAATGCGTGGGGATTTCTACAAACAGTTAACCAATGACCTGGATACCGCGCGTGCGGAGGGGTTGTTTAAAGAAGAACGTATTATCACTTCGGCGCAGCAAGCCGCTATCACCGTCGGCAACAGCCAGGTGATTAACTTCTGCGCCAATAACTATCTGGGCCTTGCCAATCATCCGGAGCTCATTGCCGCCGCGAAAAGCGGGATGGACAGCCACGGCTTTGGCATGGCCTCCGTGCGCTTTATCTGCGGCACTCAGGACAGCCATAAAGCGCTTGAGAAGAAGCTGGCGGATTTCCTCGGCATGGAAGATGCCATTCTTTACTCTTCCTGCTTTGACGCCAATGGCGGTCTGTTTGAAACCCTGCTCGGAGCAGAAGACGCGATTATTTCCGACGCCCTGAACCATGCATCGATTATCGACGGCGTGCGCCTGTGCAAGGCGAAGCGCTTTCGCTACGCCAATAACGATATGCAGGAGCTGGAAGCCCGTCTGAAAGAAGCCCGTGAGGCCGGCGCGCGTCATGTGCTGATCGCCACCGACGGCGTATTCTCCATGGACGGCGTGATCGCCAACCTGAAAGGCATTTGCGATCTGGCGGATAAATACGATGCGCTGGTGATGGTCGATGACTCCCACGCCGTCGGCTTCGTGGGCGAAAACGGCCGCGGCTCCCATGAATACTGCGACGTGATGGGCCGGGTAGACATTATCACCGGCACCCTGGGTAAAGCGCTGGGCGGCGCATCCGGCGGTTATACCGCGGCGCGTAAAGAGGTTGTTGAATGGCTGCGCCAGCGCTCTCGTCCGTACCTCTTCTCCAACTCGCTGGCTCCGGCGATTGTTGCCGCCTCCCTCAAAGTGCTGGAGATGGTGGAGGCAGGCGGCGAATTACGCAATCGTCTGTGGTCTAACGCTCGTCTGTTCCGTGAAAAAATGACCGCCGCGGGCTTCACTCTGGCGGGTGCCGATCATGCCATTATCCCGGTGATGCTCGGCGAGGCTACCGTGGCGCAGGCGTTTGCGCGCGAGTTACAAAAAGAAGGCATTTACGTCACCGGATTTTTCTATCCGGTGGTGCCAAAAGGCCAGGCGCGTATCCGTACCCAGATGTCTGCGGCGCATACCCCTGAACAAATTGAACGTGCGGTGGCGGCCTTTACCCGCATCGGTAAACAACTGGGCGTCATTGCCTGAGGGTGTGATATGAAAGCATTATCCAAACTGAAGGCGGAAGAAGGCATCTGGATGACCGACGTACCGGAACCGGAGGTCGGCCCCAACGATTTGCTGATTAAAATCCGTAAGACCGCGATTTGCGGTACCGACGTGCATATCTACAATTGGGACGACTGGTCACAAAAAACCATTCCGGTTCCGATGGTGGTAGGCCATGAATACGTCGGCGAAGTGGTAGGTATTGGCCAGGAAGTTCGCGGTTTTAAGACTGGCGATCGCGTTTCCGGTGAAGGGCATATTACCTGTGGCCACTGCCGTAACTGCCGTGCCGGACGCACGCATCTGTGCCGCAATACTACCGGCGTTGGCGTAAACCGTCCGGGCTGCTTTGCTGAGTATCTGGTGATCCCGGCATTTAACGCGTTTAAAATCCCGGACAATATCTCTGACGATCTGGCGTCGATTTTCGATCCATTTGGTAATGCGGTTCATACCGCGCTCTCTTTCGATTTGGTCGGCGAAGACGTACTGGTTTCCGGCGCAGGCCCGATCGGCGTGATGGCGGCAGCGGTAGCGAAGCACGTCGGCGCGCGTAACGTCGTGATCACCGATGTGAACGAATATCGTCTGGATCTGGCGCGTAAAATGGGGGTTACCCGGGCGGTAAACGTGGCGAAAGAGAACCTTAACGAGGTGATGGCCGGGCTGGGCATGACCGAAGGTTTTGATGTCGGTCTGGAGATGTCCGGCGCGCCATCAGCGTTCCGTACCATGCTGGATACCATGAACCACGGCGGGCGAATCGCGATGCTCGGAATTCCGCCATCGGATATGTCTATCGACTGGACCAGGGTGATTTTTAAAGGGCTGTTTATCAAAGGGATTTATGGCCGGGAAATGTTTGAAACCTGGTACAAAATGGCTGCGCTCATCCAGTCTGGTCTCGATCTGTCGCCGATTATCACCCACCGTTTTGCGATTGATGACTTCCAGCAGGGCTTTGATGCCATGCGTTCCGGTCAGTCCGGAAAAGTGATCCTCAACTGGGATTAATTTAACCCGCGCGGCGCCATAAAAAGCGCCTGCGGGTCATGCCGGTCAGTCAGGTACTGTTTGCCGGGCTTTATTACCGGTCAGAAAGAAGATATTCGCCATCTCCGCAGCCTGTGAACAGCATGGGGGCGTTTTACTCGCGCCCAACCCCCTGCAAATCTTCAGCTACCGGAGTGCTGAAAGTTATAAAAAAGACAATACTCGCTGGCAAATGAAGCCACATAGAAACCCGATGACTTACTTAACTGACCGGCATGACCCGGACGATTTTTGAGAATTAACTTACAGTTTTACGATATCGCTCCCACGCCGCACTTTTTTTAAAGTGCTTTCTTACTTAATCATTTATACAGTCTGTTTAGTCAACGTTTATCCCTTACAAAAAACATGCTTAAACTTTCTGTATGCTTATTGACCTGTAATTCATCCCGCTTGTTACGGGAAGTTTTACCCCCTTTGCTCAAGGTAGCCGATGAACTTATCGTCATCGACTCAGGCAGCACGGATGCCACGCTGCAGATTTGCCAGCAATTTGGCCTCACCGCTCACCATCATCCTTATGTCACTCACGGCGCGCAGATGAATTACGCCATCTCACGGGCTACGCATGACTGGGTACTGTGTATGGATAGCGATGAAATTCTTGATGATGAGGTAACAGCGGCAATTCTGGCGCTAAAGGCGGGTGATGAGCCTGACCCAGCCTGTGCATGGCGTCTGCCGCGCTACTGGTTTGTTTTGGGTGAAGAAGTGCGCACCATTTACCCGGTGTCATCGCCGGATTTTCCGGTGCGCTTATTTAATCGCGCCGTTGCCAGATTCAATGACCGCCCGGTGGACGATCAGGTAGTGGGTTTTAAACACGACAGTAAGCTGCCGGGTTTCGTTCGCCATGACACTTTCTATTCCCTGCACGAGGTATTCAGTAAGCTGAATAGCTACACCACGCGGCTGGTTGTGCACCAGAAGATCAGGCCGTCGATCGGGCGCGGAATTATCAGCGCGATTGGCGCGTTCTTTAAGTGGTATCTGTTCAGCGGCGCATGGCGGAAAGGTAAGGTAGGCGTGGTCACCGGGCTATACGCGACGTTTTACAGCTTTCTGAAATACTTTAAGGCCTGGTATGCCCATCAGGATAAGCAGGAACCCGCGGCGAAAAAGCACACGGATTCCCGAACGGTTTAGTGAGTTGGGCTATTCCAGCCCTGCCACTTCAATTTATAGTACTGCACCAGCGTACTCTGGCTGATGCTTTCGCTGAGAATGGTAAAGAAGCGGCTGGCATTTACCGGCTTCGGCGGATGCTTCGTTTTACACAGCGTCACGCCGCGGAACGGATTACGCGGCGGCTGAACCGGCTGCGTTGAGGTGTCGACCTGCGGCTCGTTGAGCAGGCTACTCGGGCGCACCAGAGTAATATCTGACGGCAGGTTATACACCATCTGCTGCAGTACGCGTACCGTGGTTGGATGGGGATGGCCAATGGCGATCGCCGACCCGTTACGGCGCGCCAGAGCAATCGCGCGATTGAACTGATAGCGGATATCCGCTTCGTTCTGCGTATCGTCGAGGAACACCTTACGCTTAATCACCTTCACGCCAGTGCCCTGCGCCGCGCGCATGGCCTGAGTGTTGCCGATGGTGACGCTATCAAGGAAATAGAGGTTGTAGTGCTCCAGAGCCTGCATCACCTTCTGCATGCCAAACAGATTCGAAGTCATGGCGCTGCCCATATGGTTGTTCAGCCCCACGGCGTAGGGGACTTTGCCATACGCGTCGCGGATAATACGCGCGATCTCGTCACTGCTCATATCCGGACGAAGCGTGTCTTTTTCCAGCGGCTGTTTGCTTAGCGGCGCCATCGGCAGGTGAATCAGCACTTCGTGCCCGAGATTATGCGCTTTGATCGCCATTTCACGGGCGTGAGGGGCATTAGGGAGTACGGCAACGGAAATCGTCGCAGGCAGCGCCAGCACCTGATTTTCTGTTTGCGGACGGTAACCAAAGTCGTCAATAACGATGGAGAGTTTGCCGGCAAAAACCGGCGACGCCATAATCAGTGTAGTGGTTACTGCGAGTACAATTCGGCGAAACTGAAGCAAAACTTATCTTCCCAACCACGGCAGTGGATTGACCGCCTGACCCTGGCGGCGAATTTCGAAATAGAGCGACGGACGGCCCTGACCACCGCTGCTGCCAACGAGCGCGATCGGCTGACCCGCCCGGACCTGAGTGCCAACGCTGACCAACGCGCTTTGATTATAGCCGTAAAGACTCATGTCGCCTTTACCGTGCGCAACGACGACGACCAGGCCATAGCCCTGCAGCCAGTCGGCAAGAATAACGCGGCCATCAGCGATCGCTTTAACCTCGCTGCCTTCAGACGCAGCGATAACCATCCCCTTCCAACGTAGTTCACCTTGCAGCCGTTCGCCATAACGATGCAGAATTGTCCCGCGTACCGGCCAGAAAGCCTGGCCGTGCGGCGCGCCAAGACCACCGGTACGGGACATCAGCGAACGTTCGCTTTCAGTGGGCTTATAGGTGGTACCTTTACGTGAAGCTTCCTGCTGGCGATCGCGCACCGCCTGCGCTTCACGGGCTTCACGATCCGCGCGGGCTTTGGCTGCCGCCTCCGCTTGCGCAATACGACTACGCAGGCGCGATTCGTTTGCCCGCATTTCACTCAGCTGCTGCTGACCTTTTTGGATCGACGATTCAAGGCTGGCGAGGGTTTTTTTACGTTCGTTGCGCGCTTGTTCCAGTTTGTTCTGCTGGGCGCGTTGCTCATATACCAGGGTTTGCTGCTGGCTCTGTTTCTCTTCCAGCATGGATTTCTGCACCGCCACCTCTTCACGCGTTTTCTTTAGCTGGGCGATGGTCTCCTGACGCGCCTGGTTCAGATAGCCAAAGTAGGCCTGCAGACGCTCATTACGCTGGCCCTCTTCGCCGCTGAGGATCATCTGGATGCCGGTATGCGGCCCCTGACGAAACGCGGCGTCAAGCTGCGCCGCCAGATTACGCTCCTGTGAAGCGCGCTGGCGTTCCAGCTTCGCAAGCGCGGCGTTCATTTCGTCGATCTGCTTATTCAGCTGATTCAACGTCTCCTGGGTTTCTCGCAGTTTACGCGCGGCGGCGGAAATGGCTTCTTCCTGCGCCTTAAGCTGGGCGAGCAGGGAAGCGCGCTGCTGCTGCTGCTGCTTAATCGCCCGCTGTTTGGCGGCGATATCGGCCTGAATGGATTTTAGCTGGTCACGATCATCTGCATGCGCAGATGCGGCGCACAGCAATACGCCAGCGCTAAGCGCGCTGGCGTAAAGGACGGATCGAACTGCCGTTGCGATCCATGTAGTTGAATAAGTCGCCTTTCCCCTCATGGGGAAGGATTATTCCACGATGAACAGCGGCTTGCCAGTCATCTCTTGCGGGATTTCCATTCCCATCAGCGTCAGCATCGTCGGCGCGATGTCGGAAAGTTTGCCGCCGTTGACCGCTTTGACGTTTTTATCGCCAACGTAAATCAGAGGAACCGGCAGGTTAGTGTGCGCGGTATGCGCCTGGCCGGTGGCGGGATCGCGCATCTGTTCGGCGTTGCCGTGGTCTGCGGTAATTAACAGTTGGCCGCCGACCGACTCTACCGCCTGAGCGACCTGGTCGATGCAGTGATCCAGCGCTTCCACCGCCTTCACTGCGGCTTCCATCACCCCGGTGTGGCCAACCATATCGCCGTTCGGATAGTTGCAGATGATAGTGTCGTACTGACCGCCTTTGATCGCGGCAACCAGTTTTTCGGTCAGCTCGGCAGAACTCATTTCCGGCTGCAGATCGTAGGTTGCCACTTTCGGCGAGTTGATCAGAATACGATCTTCGCCCCTGAACGGCTCTTCGACGCCGCCGTTAAAGAAGAAGGTTACGTGCGCATATTTTTCCGTTTCAGAAATACGCAGTTGGGTTTTATCGTGCTTCGCCATCCACTCGCCGTAGGTGTTCACCAGCGAAGCAGGCGGATAAGCGACGGCGGTTTTGATGTCAGCAGCATATTCGGTCAGCATCACAAAGTTGATATTAACCACTTTCTTACGAGCGAAGCCGTCAAAATCAGCATTAACAAACGCACGAGTGATTTCACGCGCGCGGTCGGCGCGGAAGTTCATGAAAATCAGCGCATCGCCATCTTCCATTGCCGCATCGGCTTCGCCTTCTGCGCGGATAACCGTCGCTTTCACAAACTCATCGTTTTCGTCGCGAGCATAAGCCGCCTGCAGACCCGCGACGGCGGTATCCGCCTGAAACTCGCCTTTTGCCAGGGTCAGCAGATCGTAAGCCTGCTCAACGCGATCCCAGCGGTTGTCGCGGTCCATCGCATAGTAACGACCAACGATAGAAGCCACGCGGCCTTTGCCTAATGCGGCAAATTTGTCTTCAAACTTTTTCAGCGAAGATTCAGCACTGCGCGGCGGGGTATCGCGACCGTCAAGGAAAGCATGCAGGTAAATTTTTTCTGCGCCGCGTTCCGCGGCCAGTTCCACCATCGCCATAATATGATCTTCATGGCTGTGTACGCCGCCCGCAGAGAGCAGACCCATAATGTGCACGGCTTTACCTGTGTTTTTCGCCTGATCCACAGCGCCTGTCAGTACCGGGTTAGCGAAAAATGCGCGATCTTTAATTTCAACGTCCAGGCGGGTCAGATCCTGATAGACAATGCGGCCTGCGCCAAGATTGACGTGGCCCACCTCGGAGTTGCCCATCTGACGATCCGGCAAGCCCACTTCAAGACCGGAAGCATCAATCAGGGTATGAGGACGTTTCGCCCACAATGCGTCCATAACGGGGGTTTTTGCGCTGTAAATTGCGTTATCCTGCTGCTCTTCGCGATAGCCGTAGCCATCCAGAATCACCAGTACCATAGGTTTTTTAGAAACCGACATTGCGACAACCTCATGCTCAAAGACAAAAATTTGCGTAATTTTACTACAGCTGAATCGATCAAATTACCGTAAAAGATCAAAGAAAGAGAGCGGCCAGAGCGCAGCATTAGCTTGAAAGCGGTTTTTTTTCGTGACGAACCGCAGAAAATACATTACATCGTGCTCACTGGCTGTATTTGCCGCAATGCACAGGTATACTCCTTCCCTGGTTTTTTTATCACTTAGTCGGGAGTTGTAACCCCCCATGCAAGAAATAATGCAATTCATCGGCCGTCACCCCGTCCTGAGCATCGCGTGGGTCGCGTTGCTGGTGGCGGTGCTGTTCACTACCTTTAAAGGGCTGATGTCGAAAGTTAAAGTCATCACCCGTGGTGAAGCGACGCGCCTGATCAATAAAGAAGATGCTGTGGTTGTCGACCTGCGTCAGCGTGACGATTTTCGTAAAGGCCATATTGCTGGCTCCGTTAACCTGCTGCCGAGCGATATCAAAGCAAATAACGTCGGCGAGTTGGAAAAGCACAAAGCGCAACCCATTATAGTGGTAGACGGCTCCGGTATGCAGGCGCAAGAACCCGCCAGCGCGCTGAATAAAGCCGGTTTTGAAAAGGTCTTCGTACTGAAAGAAGGCATCGCCGGCTGGAGCGGCGAAAACCTTCCGCTGGTACGCGGTAAATAATTTACCCGCGCCTTTTATGGCGTAGCGCGTTTTCCCTCTGGCGCCTTTTCGTCAGGGGGAAATGATGTCTGCGACGTAAAATCCTCGCGGGTAAAACAGGAGTGAAGTCATGGCCAATATTGATATCTATACCAAAGCGACCTGTCCGTTCTGCGTGCGTGCGAAAGCGCTGCTGAACAGCAAGGGCGTGACGTTCAACGAGTTGCCTATCGATGGCAATGCCGCAAAGCGTGAAGAGATGATTCAGCGCAGCGGCCGGACGACGGTTCCGCAGATTTTTATTGATACGCAGCACATTGGCGGCTGTGACGACTTGTACGCGCTTGATTCACGTGGTGGACTCGATCCCCTCTTGCGCTAATTTTTACGCCCATCCCATCGACGGGCGTATTTAAGGACAACACGAAAGGGTTTTACTATGTCAGAACAAAACAGCACCGAAATGACTTTCCAGATTCAGCGTATCTACACCAAGGATATCTCCTTCGAAGCGCCGAATGCTCCGCAAGTTTTCCAGAAAGACTGGCAGCCGGAAGTTAAACTTGATCTGGATACCGCGTCCAGCCAACTCGCTGAAGGCGTGTATGAAGTGGTGCTGCGTGTGACCGTCACCGCCTCGCTGGGCGAAGAAACTGCATTCCTGTGTGAAGTACAGCAGGGCGGTATTTTCTCCATTGATGGCATTGAAGGCACCCAGATGGCGCACTGCCTCGGCGCATACTGCCCGAACATTCTGTTCCCGTACGCGCGTGAGTGCATCACCAGCCTGGTTTCTCGCGGTACCTTCCCGCAACTGAACCTTGCGCCAGTGAACTTCGATGCGCTGTTTATGAACTATCTGCAGCAGCAAACTGGCGAAGGTGCTGAACAACATCAGGATGCCTGATGAACGCGCTTAATGCTGCAATGACTGTGATCGGTGCCGGCTCTTACGGCACCGCTCTTGCCATCACCCTGGCAAGAAATGGCCACCATGTTGTGCTCTGGGGCCATGACCCGAAACATATTGCGACGCTGCAACACGATCGCTGCAACGCCGCATTCCTTCCTGATGTGCCTTTTCCTGATACGCTGCATCTGGAGAGCGATCTGGCGACCGCGCTGGCAGCCAGCCGCGACATCCTGGTCGTCGTACCGAGCCATGTATTTGGCGAGGTTTTGCGGCAGATTAAACCGCTGATGCGCCCTGATGCGCGCCTGGTCTGGGCGACAAAAGGCCTCGAAGCAGAAACCGGCCGTCTGCTGCAGGACGTGGCGCGGGAAGCGCTGGGCGATGATATCCCGCTGGCGGTAATTTCCGGTCCAACGTTCGCCAAAGAGCTGGCGGCAGGCCTGCCGACGGCTATCTCCCTGGCCTCCACCGAACCGCAGTTCGCTGACGACCTGCAAATCCTGCTGCACTGCGGCAAGAGCTTCCGCGTCTATATCAACCCGGATTTTATTGGCGTTCAGCTCGGCGGCGCGGTGAAAAACGTTATCGCCATCGGCGCCGGGATGTCGGACGGTATTGGCTTCGGCGCCAACGCGCGCACCGCGCTTATCACCCGCGGGCTGGTGGAGATGTCTCGTCTGGGAGAGGCGCTTGGCGCCGATCCGGAAACCTTTATGGGCATGGCGGGGCTGGGCGATCTGGTGCTGACCTGTACCGATAACCAATCGCGTAACCGCCGCTTCGGCATGATGCTCGGTCAGGGCATGGATGTGCAAAGCGCACAGGATAAAATTGGTCAGGTGGTTGAAGGCTACCGTAATACCAAAGAAGTTCGCGTGCTGGCGCAGCGTTTAGGCGTCGAAATGCCAATAACTGAGGAAATTTATCAGGTATTGTATTGCGGAAAAATTGCGCGCGAGGCAGCATTAACCTTATTAGGTCGTGAACGCAAGGACGAGCGAAGCAGTTTCTCCACGAAATAATTCGTGCTGCAGAAAGCGATAAGCATGTCCGGAAAGGATCTCGCCGTCGCGGAGTAATGGCTCGCAAGGGTAAGTCTCATGAATGAGACCAATAAATCAGCAGCCAGCGTCTATGCAGCCTGAAGTATATACACAAAATCATTCATGCAAGTTGCATCAAGGCGGCAAGCGATCGAATCCCCGGGGCTTACTAAACCGGGGCGAATCAGCACAGCCACCACAGAGGCAACATGAAGGATGGCGAGTATAATGGGGATCGTCACAAGGGAACATTTATCGTCTGTATGACCCGGTCAGCAAAGAACTGGCCGGTCATTATTATATCGTCTGGAGTCAGCAATGCCGTGTGAAGAACTGGATACTATCTGGAATAATATTAAAGCCGAAGCCCGGGCTTTAGCAGACTGTGAGCCGATGCTCGCCAGTTTTTACCACGCCACACTCCTCAAGCACGAAAACCTCGGCAGCGCGCTGAGCTATATGCTGGCAAATAAACTGGCCTCCCCGATTATGCCCGCTATCGCGATTCGTGAAGTGGTGGAAGAAGCCTATGCCGCTGACCCGGAAATGATCGCCTCAGCCGCCTGCGATATTCAGGCCGTGCGCACCCGCGACCCGGCGGTGGATAAATATTCCACGCCGCTGCTTTACCTGAAGGGGTTTCACGCGCTGCAGGCCTATCGTATCGGCCACTGGCTGTGGAACCAGGGGCGTCAGGCACTGGCGATTTTCCTGCAAAATCAAGTTTCTGTAACCTTCCAGGTGGATATCCATCCGGCGGCGAAGATTGGCTGCGGGATCATGCTTGACCACGCCACCGGTATTGTCGTCGGTGAAACGGCGGTGATTGAAGATGATGTATCCATTCTGCAATCCGTGACGCTTGGCGGTACCGGTAAAACCAGCGGCGATCGCCACCCGAAAATTCGCGAAGGCGTGATGATTGGTGCCGGAGCGAAGATTCTCGGCAATATTGAAGTGGGCTGTGGCGCGAAAATCGGCGCCGGTTCCGTGGTGTTACAGCCGGTACCGCCGCATACCACCGCCGCAGGCGTTCCCGCTCGCATCGTCGGCAAGCCGGAGAGCGATAAGCCCGCGATGGATATGGATCAGCATTTCAATGGGATACACCATACCTTTGAATACGGTGATGGTATTTAACGCGTTCCCGGCAGCGAGGCTCCCTTCGCGTACACACAGGGTCAGAGTCATCCTGAATAACGTGCTTATCATCGTCCACTATTGATATTTTTCACGCCATCAGAAAAAATTCTGCAGCCCAAAAACCGGGATACAGCATAAGAGGTCAGCAAACGATCTGTCAGCAATGTGGCAACAGGGTTAACCTGAAAATCGTTCAGAATTGTAACCCACGGATTTTGCAAGGAATTGTTTCGGAAGGTTCTGTAAAGCCCAGTTTTCACAGTAAAAAAGTGCGTTGGGGGATGTGGTTAATGCAGGAAAGTAGCTATAATGCGCCCGCCTCCATGTAGCAATCGAGGCGCGGAAGATCGTCATCTCCGGTGAGGTGGCTGGACTTCAAATCCAGTTGGGGCCGCCAGCGGTCCCGGGCAGGTTCAACTCCTGTGATCTTCCGCCAAACGTCATTTCCCCCCCGCCGATAACATCCAAAAAGTCGCTTTATTTTCACAAATGCCTCATCCGCAAATCTCCCTCACTCGTAACACATAAGGCAACGGGGACACGCTGAATCTACTGGCAAAGTGCAGGACAATCACTTCCTCAGCCCACAAGCAAAAAATTTGATGGTTTGTCACCCGGAATACTCGATTCGCGTGGCAAAGCGGGAAGAAAACGCGTTATTGAAGTAAGAGCGGTAAAAATGGCCATTTCCCATAAAAATGGCCAAAATAAGCCAAGTTAGCGTGTCACATGTACCTGAGGTCGGGCTCCGCGCAGGAAATGCCCGTCCAGAGCGCGTTCCAACTGAGCTGCCAACTGTAATAATGTTCCGTCATTGGCCTGCCGGGTTTGAAAATGCATTCCCAGCGGAATGCCGGATTGCTGCCAGGCCAGCGGCACAGAAATACCGGGCGTGCCGGTTAAGCTGGCGAGCGGTGTATAAGAAAAAATGTCCCACAAGTCATAAAACCAGCTCAATACATCCGGGTTATCACTCAGGGTCAGGTACTTTTTTTCGCCCATCAATGGCGTTGGTTTTGAAAAAGTAGGCGTCAGAATGATATCCCATTGTTCATAAAACTGCCCCAGCTTGCGCGATGTCGTGTTAAACACATCCTGCATCTTCCACCGTTCGCTATAGGACATATCAATCCCTTTCTGCCAGATTTTGATGTTAATTGGCTCCACCTGATCTTCCGGCGGGGAGGAAAGGCCTTTCTTCTCCAGTAACCGCTGAATAAACTGGGCAAAATTGCTAATATAGCAGGTGGTTTGCGCCGCGAATGCGGCGTCAAAATCGATATCCGGCGTCACCCATTCCACCTCATGTCCCAGCTCTCGTAACAGCGTTACCGTTCGCTCCAGCTCGCTGACAAAATGCGGGTCGGCATGATATTGCCCCCATTGGTGTGATACCGCGATACGCAATCGACCAGGATCGCGTTTAATCAGTTCGCTAAACGGCTCATTGCTTTGCCAGTAGGGCATAAATTCCCCTGGTGCGCCGCCACGACAGCTGTCGACAAACAGAGCCGAATCCCGGACGCTACGACTCACGCAACCTTGAGTGGAAACATAACCGCTGATATCAGAAAGCCCGGGAGCAATAGAGAAAACGCCGCGGCTACATTTCAGACCGATCAACCCGTGAGATCCGGCGGGAATGCGGATAGAACCGCCGCCATCAGTCGCATGTGCAAGGGGAAGCACTCCAGCCGCAACCGACGCAGCCGCCCCAGCAGAAGAACCAAACGTGGTGTAATCCGGGTTCCAGGGATTATGCGTCACATATATGTCGGGATTTTCCGCCGAACCGCAGACGCCAAATTCTGGCGCGGCGCTACGCCCAATGATGTTCAGCCCGGCAGCACGGATTTTGGTGGTAAGAAACGCATCTTCAGTAGGCCTGTTGCCGCGCATAAATTTCGACCCTTGTTCCTGCAAACGGCCTTTCACTCCCGGCCCCAGGTCTTTGATCAAAAAAGGTACGCCGGCGAACGGTCCGTCAAGTCGGGTGCCATCGCGTTGCGGATCGGCGATAACATCATCGAACAGTTCAACGACGGCACTGAGATGCGGATTCACCAGCGCTGTGGCTTGCACCGCCTGTTGCGCTAACGCCGTTGGTGTGACATCTCCTTTTTTAATTAGCTCTGCCATCGCGGTTGCATCACAGGCACCCCATTCATCCCAACTCATTACGTTTTTCATCATCACGTTATCCTGTACTTGTCACACTGAATATTGTCGTTTTGCGGACCGGATACGGCAGATTAAAGCGTCGCTGGCGCTTCCCAGCGCGGCATCGCAGCCAATAAACTCCGCGTGTAGGCCTGTTTTGGCGCGGCAAACAGCTCGGCTGTCGGCCCCTGTTCAATAATTTCGCCCTTCTGCATCACGATTAGCCGATCGCACAAACGCGCAGCCACACGCAGATCGTGAGTAACAAAAATCATTCCCAGCCCAAGATCGCGTTGAATCTCTTCCAGCAATGAAAGGATCTGTTGCTGGACCGATACATCAAGCGCCGATACCGCTTCATCGGCCACCAGAACACGTGGACGACAAGCCAGCGCTCGGGCAATAGCCAGCCGTTGACGCTGACCACCGGAAAACTGACGAGGAAAGCGAAATAACGCCTCGCGAGGCAGCCGCACGCGATCCATTAATGTTTCCGCGAGCGCCCATGCGCTCGCGCGGTCGAGGCCAAAGTTAATAGCGCCTTCACAAATCGACGATCCAACGGTACGACGGGGATTAAACGAGCGGTTAGGATCCTGAAATACCATCTGTACCCGGGAACGCAGCGCCCATAATTCGCTCTCCCGACAAGACTGCACCTCTTTTTCCCCCCAACGAATCACGCCGCAGGATGGGTCGATCAGCCGCATCAGACAACGGATAAAGGTCGATTTACCGGAGCCCGATTCCCCGACAATGCCCACCGTCTCTCCGTAATGCACGGCCAGACTGGCGTCATTTAAAGCCGCTATCCTTTGGCTGCGTCCCAGAAGCGAACGTCGGGTATAGGTTTTAGCGACCAGCTCGGCACTCAACAAAGGCTGGCCACGCCGTTTATCTCCGCTACGCCGTGGTATGCCGTCAGGAACGCTACCCAGCAGCATTCGGGTATACGCCTGACGCGGCTGGCGCAGCACCTGGGCGGCCTCACCCTGCTCAACCACCCTCCCGAGATGCATCACCATGACGCTGTCGGCAATTTCCGCCACCACCCCCATGTCATGCGTAATAAACAACACCGCGCAGTCGTTTTCCTGTTGCAGTTCGCGGATCAAACCGAGGATTTCTTTTTGGGTAGTCACATCCAGCGCCGTGGTGGGTTCATCGCAAATCAACAGCCTTGGGCGCAGGATCACGGCCATCGCGATCACAATCCGTTGCCGCTGACCGCCAGAGAGCTGATGGGGATAGCTGTGATAGATACGCTCAGGATCTGGCAACTGGACCCGGGCAAATATCGCCAGGATTGCTGCCCGCCGCTCGCGGCGGGATAAGCGCTGGTGCGCCCGTAGCATTTCGTCAAGTTGTTTACCGCAGGTCACCACCGGGTTGAGTGCCGTCATCGGTTCCTGAAATACCATGCCGATTTGTGCGCCGCGTAGCGCATTGATCACCGAAGGCGACGCATAACGCCCCTGGTCAAGTAACAGGGTTTCTCCAATCTTCACCCTGCCGGCTTGTACGCTCAGCTCAGGGTCTAACAACCCCATCAACGTCATGGCGAGAACTGATTTTCCGGAACCGGACTCCCCGACCACGCACAAAGTACGTCCTGCCGGCAGCGATAAAGAGAGATCTTCAATGGCCTCCGCGCGATCGCCGCCCGGGGGGAGCGCAATTTTCAGGCCCTCAATAGTCAGTAGCGCCGGATCGCTGTGAGGAATGATGCCGGGGTCGAAATCAAGCGTAAACACGGCAGACATGGTTACCTCCTTATGGTCGGCCATCAGGCGCGCCGGGCGAGTTTAGGGTCGAAAACATCACGCAGTCCATCACCCAACAGATTGAATGCCAGAACGGCGGGAACCAGAAACAGCGCCGGGAACAGCACATTCCCGGGATGCTGGGCGAACTGAATGCGCCCTTCAGACATGATATTGCCCCAGGTAGGTATATCCGCCGGTAGACCGAGCCCCAGAAAACTCAGGATGGCTTCCGTGATGATGGCGGAAGCAGCAATAAACGTCCCCTGAACCAGAATCGGCGCCAGAGCATTAGGCAGAATATCGCGCCAAAGAATGGTGATTGAGGGCGTTGCCATGGTCCTTGCCGCTTCAACAAAAGGTTCGTCACGCAGGCTGATGACCAGGGAACGCACCAATCGTGTTACCCGCGGCACTTCGGGGATCGCAATCGCCAGCACTACCGTGGGCAGGCTGGCTCCCAGCATCGCTACCAGCGTAATTGCCAGCAGCACGGAGGGAATGGCCATCATACCGTCGACAATACGCATCAGAATCATGTCCAGCCGACGGTAATAGCCCGCAAGCATCCCTAGCAGACTGCCACCGGCCACCGCAATCAGCGCAGTGGCGACCCCCACCAACAGCGAAATACGGGTACCGAACAGAACCCGGCTCCAGATATCACGCCCCATGCTGTCGCTCCCCATCAGAAACAGATGGGGAATGACCTCACCATCTACCAGCGTCACCTCGCCCCGAGTACCGGCAGCAACGGAAATAAAGTTGTAATCCATGGTGGCGGGATCGAACGTTCCCAGCAGCGGCGCCAACCCGCCTAAACACAGCAGCAATATGAGAACTGCGCCACCCGAACGGACCGAAAGGTTATGCCACAACGTTGTCAGTGTGTTCATTGCTTAGCCTCTTCAGTTAACGCCTCAATAACGAATGCGCGGATCGAGTACCAGGTAGCTAATATCCACCAGCATATTCACCACCACATAGGCCAGCGCAAAGAACAGCACCACGCCCTGTAGTACCGGAAAATCACGGTTAAGTACCGCGTCTACCGTCAACTGGCCCAGCCCCGGTACCGCAAATACGGTTTCCGTGACCACAACGCCACCCAGCAATAACGCCGCGCTAATGCCGATAATGGTTGCGATGGGTACCGCCGCATTACGCAAAGCATGAGACGTGACCACTTGCCACTCGCGAATACCCTTCGCCCGCGCAGTGCGAATATAGTCTTCAGTCAGCGCCTCACTGACCGCCGCGCGCGTCATCCTCGCCAACAAAGCGACGTAGGTAATAGACAAAGAGAGACAGGGCAAAATCAAATGGTTCAGCCAGAGCCAGAAACCCGCAGACAACGGCTGATAGCCCTGAACCGGAAATAATGACGTTTTTACTGCCAGGAAGTAGATCAGCACGTAGCCGATAACAAATACCGGGACGGAAAAACCAGCAACAGAAAATGCCATCACGGCCCTGTCCAGCCACCCGCCCATCCGCCATGCTGCCAACGTGCCCAGCGGCACGGCAATGACCACGGTGAAGAGTAGCGTCAACAATGTCAGCGATAGCGTCGGCCCCAGGCGCTGAGAGATTAGCGTGCTGACCGGAGTATTAAGGAAGAAGGAGTAACCCAGATCGCCATTCAGCAGATGCTGGCACCAGATAACAAACTGCCGCCACAGTGGCAAGTTGAGTCCCAGTTGACTGCGAATACGCTCCAGATCATCACTGCTGGCGCCATTGCCGCCGATAATGGCCGCCGGATCGCCGGGGGTCAGGCGCACGATCAGGAAGACGATCGCCGCCACGATCATCAGTACCGGGATTAGGCCTAACAGCCGTTTGGTGATAAATAGCAACATAACATCCTCCCGGGCGGCTTATTGGCCGTTCTTACGGATATTCCAGTACACCTGGGCGCCAGCGGGCACAATGCCGCTGATGCTGTCGCGCACCGCGGCGGGGATCATGTATTGTCCCAACGGAACATGGGTAACAACCTGATAGGCGTAAGTCTGTATTTCCTGAGCCAGTTGCTGCTTCTCAGCATCGTCTGTCGCCCGGGCAAAACGCGCTTTCAACGCTTCGAGATGCGGATCGTTTTGCCAGCCGAACCACCCTTTATCGCCTGTGGCATTTAACATGGCATTATTGAGCGGGTTCTGGACATCCTCTGCGCCCCAGGCGCTGATAAAGGCATTCCAGCCGCCGGCGCCCGGCGCATCTTTTTTCGCCCGCCGGGATACCAGACTCGACCAGTCCATGTTCATGACCTGAACCTTGAACCCGGCCTGCTGCAGCATTTGTTGGGCAACTAAGGGCAGTTTGCCGATGGTGGCGTTATCAGTCGGGCGCAGCAGCACAATCGGCTCACCTTTATAACCAGACTGTCGCAGTAGCGCTCTCGCTTTTGCCAGGTCGGCCTTGCCGGTGAACGCCGTGCCCGGATCGCTGGCATAAGGGGTACCGCACGGAAACAGACTGGCGCAGGTACGATAGTATTTTGCATCGCCTACCTGAGTGCGTAGCATCGGTTCCTGACCGAGCGCCAGCATCGCCGCCTGCCTCACCTTCACATCATTAAACGGAGGCTGAATAAAGTTGAAGCGAAACATAAACTGATAGCCATTCGGCTGCGCATTCACCAGCCGTATGTGGGCCGTTTTGCTCAGGGTGGGAAGTTGTTCAAAGGCGGGCTGTTCGAGAATATCGACTTCATTAGCCAATAGCGCGTTCATTTGCGTCTGCGGATCGCGGATAATTTTCCATTCCACTTCATCGACATACACTTTCTTGCCGCCAGCCGTTCCTGACGGTGGCTCATTACGCGGCTTATACGCGGGGTTTTTACGAAACCATAAGCTTTCCCCTGGACGGAAGCGATCCGCCTCAAAGATATAAGGCCCCGAACCGACAATCTCCTTAATTGGCGTATCCGCTGAGGTATCGGCAATACGTTTCGGCATGATAAAGGGAACGTTTGACGATGGTTTACCCAGCGCTTCCAGCACCGGTCCAAACGGTGTGCGGAACACTAATTTGAATGTTTTCTCATTGACGATGTCCTGGTGGTCCAGCGCGCTGGCCATTAACCCCCCCAGCGTATCCCGCGCCATCCATCTCTTGAGTGAAGAAATCACGTCGGCACTGGTCACCGGCGTGCCATCACTGAATACCAGACCGTCACGCAGTGTGAAGGTCCAGGTTTTCTTGTCATCACTCACCTGCCAGCTCTGCACCATCTGTGGCTGAATAGCCCCTTTGGCATCCGTACCAAATAGTGTATCGAACACCATATAACCGAAATTACGACTGGCGTAGGCGGTGGTCCATATTGGATCCAGTACCGTGATATTGGAGGCGGGCACAATACGTAAGGTATTCGCTATGGCCGGGGCGGTAAAAAACCATTGCATGATGGCGATAGAACAAGCGCCAAGCAATGGCAAACCTCGCTGAACACGAGGAGCGAAAATCGCAGGGAATACACTGTCATATTTCATTGCCATATCCTCAGATTTTCGAGTGGACGAAGTCACGCTTTACATTAATGGGATGCGTAGTCAGTATAGAAACCGGCCGTCTGAGCACATATATACAGCGAGAATGAAATATTTAATAACAGTAGCTTAGGTCTGCACCGTCAGTATGCAATGATGTAAAAACTCATCATTGCGGTGCATGTCCTGCACCAGAAAAGAACAAAAAATCAGCAATTCCCGGAGGGGATATGGGGCTTTTGAACACCGCCTCGGCACAACCGTTGGTCAGGCAAATTGTCGACCGAATTGCCGGACAAATCGCCAAAAGGCAGCTCGTCCCTGGTAGCAAGCTACCGTCCATTCGCCAGCAGGCGCGTTTTTTCCATGTCAGTGTCATGACGGTGACAAACGCTTACAGTCGCCTGGTTGCGGAGGGGTATCTGGTCTCTCAGGCGGGACGGGGATACTTCGTGAGTCATTCACTGCCGCGAGGTGTCGTTGAACCGGAATCCGCCGGCGTTAAAGTGGACAAACTATGGTTGATTCAACGGGCCTATGAAGAGAACAATTCCTTATTAAAGGCGGGTTGCGGCTGGATCCATCCGCAGTGGCTGTATGGCGAAGGCATGCGCCAGGCCTTAACCCGGCTGGCACGCAACAAAACCCATGGTTTGACGCAATACGCATCACCACAAGGGCTGTTGCCGCTACGTCAGCAGATAGAACAGGTCCTTGCCCGACGTGGTATCCACGTACCGGCTCATCAGATCATGACCACTTCAGGGGCTACCCAGGCGCAGATCCTGCTGGTTCACTGTTTAACACGGGCGGGAGATACCGTGTTTGTCGACTCCCCGGGAAACAGCACCTTCTTTATTCAGCTACGGGCATTTGGTCTGAATCTGGTGGGAATTCAGCGCCGCCCTGACGGCTATGATTTATCGGCACTGGAACAGCAGTTGCGCCAGTATCGGCCCAAACTGTTCTTCACCACCAGCCAGCTACACAATCCCACCGGTTCATCCTTGAGCGCGACAATGGTCAACCAGCTCTTACGGTTGGCACATACCTATGAATTCACACTGGTAGAAAACGACATTATGGCCGGGCTGACGCCGATGGTACCCACAACCCTCGCCAGTCAGGATCAACTCCGACGGGTATGCTATATCGGCAGTTTCTCTAAAACCCTGTCGCCTGAACTGCGAGCAGGGTTTATCGCTTGCGACGAAGCACTCAATGAAAAACTGATGCTCTACAAAATGATTCACGGTCTCACGACGTCAGAACTCACCGAAACGCTACTGTGGACAATTTTAACGGAGAAAGGCTGGAGCCTGCATCTTAAAAGCCTGGCAACCCGCCTGGCCGACGCGCAACAGGCCGTATGCAACCGCCTGGAGAGCATCGGCCTGCAATTATTCCATCGCCCCAGCGGCGGCCCGTTTCTCTGGGCGCGCCTGCCTCATGAGGTTGATTTGTTAGCCATGACCCGCAGCGCTGCCGAACGCGGCATCCTGTTGGCGCCAGGGCACCTGTTTCATGTTGAACCCTGTCAGGAGCCCTGGCTGCGTTTTAACGTCTCTTACTGCCATCGACCTGAAGTATATGACTTTTTGGCCAGGTATATCGCCGAAGGGCGATAACGCTTTTGCGAAAAGCATTAAGAACCATGGCTTACGTAATGTCGATCATGGCGCTCGACCCGATCCGGAAATTTCCCAGTTCGCACTACGCTGACCGGCGCCGCTTTTTCATCGGTAATGAGCGTACTGAATGCCATCAGAATAATAAAGAAAGCAACAAATTCAGCGCTGATTAACAGTACGTCCGTAAGGCCATAAATCAGCATCGATAGCATAATGAAAAACAACAGCAAATTATTACGCCGAAGAGCAAGCAGAACACCGCCGATATAGAACCCCAGAAGCAGGACTAACCCAATCACGCCCTGTAACGAAAAGGTATCAATCAGCTCGTTATGCAGATGGACGTTAATGTACATCATCGCGGTTTTATTCTCCGGATGAGTCTGAACATAATCAGCGCTTAAACGCTCACGGCTCTCCATCGATTGCCCAAGCGGTTTATGGACTCCGTTATAAATGCCCAGCGTCCACATCGAAAATCTTGCTCCCAGCGACGTATCGTCATTACCGGTCTGATAAGACGAGATCTCATGCACCGTCTGGAGAATTTTAGGTTTAACATGGGCGTTAAAGTTAATCCCCACAATACACAGAATAACCACCGCCACGCCCAGCATTGGTTTAAGCGGAATATTTTTTTTGAAGTTAAACAGTGTTAACAAGAAGATCAATATCGGGTAGACCCCCATCGCCGCCCGCGTACCGGTGAAGATAATATTCAGGTATGAGATAAGTATCACCGCGACAGCCAACATATAAGCCGATTTTTTGCGTAACTGGAACAACGCATAGATAAACGCCAGCGACAGCGTTGAATAGATATAAGCGGCAATCGTGGGGCGACTGATCGCCATCTCAATACGCTGCATCCCCTGCCATTCCTGAATAAAACCATATCCGGTTGCCAGTAACAGACTCACTCCCGAAACAATAATAAAAATCTTCTTCGCCATGTCGCGATGGAGATGATATTTAAAGCTATCCAGGTATAACACCAGAATACTGCCCAGCAGCAGTTTTTTACCGCCGAGAAAGTGGTCATTATAATGGTTGACATGACCATTCCTGACCTCGAAAAAGAGAAACCATAGCAGCTCCATCGCCCCCATGATCATCGGCAACAGAGCGACCTTCAGGCGTACTTTTCTGAGATTTTTGCGTTCAACAACGAATCCCAGTACGCTGGCATATACCGCCAGATAGAAAAAAACACGCTGCTGAGCGGAATCCAGCAGCAAAAATAGTAATGATATCGCCGACAGTATTATTGTCAGCATATAAGTATTGCGGTTTATCTTTTCCATAATGCCTGGATTGCCTTTTTCTTATAACTTAATCGCACGTCGCCAGACATAAAAAATCCCGGTGACAATGTTGCCTTTATCTTTTTTTCAACAATATGAGTCTGTTTTTCAGTCAAGAAGCGGGCATATTTCAGATAAATATCCAGCCAATGACAGTAAATCAGCCACTGAAATGAGGGAGGAAAGACGATTTCCATTTTTCTCGTACAGTTAACTAAATTACTAATTTTTGCTCTATCCAACGCACTGGAGAGGCTATTTTTGCGTTTAATATAATAATAATGTCCCTCTTTCTGAAACCAGATATTTTGCGACCGCATCAGAAAAGAGGGGAAAACGGCGAAATCCTCGTAGCAGGTCATGGCGGGTATGGGCTCACAAAGATAAATATCCTTACGAATAAATTGACCAATTAAATGCGCCTGAAAATCCTTATGGATCAGAAAACGACGAATGGCCTCGTTCTGCGTGAGTTTAATCGGGGAAAAACCCGCCCAGTGGTTATCAATCGTGCCAGGGTCACGGGTCTCAATCAGATGCGTCAGCAGCAAATCGGGGCGGTGTTGCTTAAGAAACGCCACCGCATCACGCAGACTTCGGGGCTTAAGGAGATCATCATCGTCAACCATGGTGATATAGTCACCACGGGCCATCCGTACAGCAATGTTTCTGACGCTCCCGACATTCCTCATCTGAACTTCTTGTATCTGAACCGAAGAAAAGCTTTGTGCATAGCGCTCAATAATTTGCTGTGTTCTATCATGAGAACTGTCATTAAGAATGATAACTTCAACATCATTTTCACAATCAATGGCCTTTTTTACACTTTTCAACGTTTCAGCAAGAGTTAGCTCACAATCATGGGCTGTGACGACAATGCTTAAAAAGGGCATAAGGGCACTCCTGTTGGATAGCCTGTTTTATAAGTTTATATTTCGAGCAAATAGGATAAATCTTAAAATATAACATCCAGATAGTATTAAAAATCTATTTATTATAGTTCCAGCCAATTTTAGTAGAAAAACAAATAACTTGTAACAAAAAAAGAAACCATATGAAATAATTTGTATCGAAATGTAATTTTAGGAAAATAAATTTATCAGAATTATTATCTGGAATCAGATCAAAAAATAAAATTTAGTTATTCAACAAGATGTTGATATAGCGCATAGTGAAGTCAACTGATTAATAAAAGTCGAACCGTCTTAAAAACAACCACTGCATGTTTTAATGAGAAAACAGTTGAGATAATTCGCATACGCTCAGATAGATAATCATCAGAATATGACGCATTGTCTATTACACTAATTCTTAATTTCATTATTAGTATGACAATGTCTCAAAAGACGCTTTTGGTTACTTATGCAGAGTAAGAGCCTATCCCATTAGGGCTATTTTGCTTGCCATTTTGAACCAGGGCAGTGCTCAGAATCTTCACGTACTACGTGTACGCTCCGGTTCTTCCGCGCTGGCCGTGTTCAAACTGTCTGCGCCAATAACGCCTGGTGGGATAGGCTCTAAGTTATGGCTTAAAACCGTCCGTGCCAGACTAAAATACGCTCATTCCGTCAGTCTTCATATTACTGTTATCGCTCAAAAGGCGTTCCAGCCTGCGTTTATGCAAGAGTGATGCAAAAGAGATTTTGCTATGCAGATCAATGCCATTGGTCGCGGCGCCGGGAATCGACTGCGCCCTTAGCGGCGATTAAGTCCGGCGGCGAAAAGTACGACGCCACTCTGCCGGGCTGACGCCAAAACGCGATTTAAACTGCTGGCGGTAAGTTACCGCAGAGAGATAACCCACTTCCTCCGCCACCTGCTCAACAGGCAAATCCCCGGCTTCCAGCAGGAGCTGGCTGCGGCGCAGACGTTCCGCAGACAGCCAGTCGGTAAGGCTCATACCTGTTGCTTTCACGAAATGGCGGGTCAAAGTACGGCGGCTCATTGCAGCCACCTGCGCCAGAGAGTCAAGATTGTGCGGCTGGCAAATATGCTGCTGGAGATACTCAAGCAGACCGTTAATCCGCGTATCTCGGGTGCTTTTCGGTACGGGCTGAGCGATAAATTGCGCTTGCCCGCCTTCACGGTGCGGAGCGATTATCATCCGCCGGGCAATCTGATTCGCCGCCAGGCTACCGAAACGCTGGCGAATAATATACAGGCAACAGTCGATCGCCGCCGCAGTGCCCGCCGAAGTGATAATCCGCTCATCGTCCACGTACAGGGCATTAATATCCAGACGCACTTGCGGGAACAGGCGTTGAAAATCCTGCTCAAATGCCCAGTGTGTTGCAGCGCGTTTACCGTCCAGTAATCCGGCGTAGCCCAGCACAAATGCCCCGAGGCACAGACCGACCATTTCCGCACCGTTATTGCGCGCGCGCAGCAGACTATCGAGCAACGACTGAGGAGGACGTTGATTCACCGCCCCCCAATATGGCACCACAACAATATCCGCCTGCTCCAGGATCGAAAAGTCGCCGCTGGCATTTAGCATAAAGCCGTCGCGAGCGCTCTGAAGACCAGGCCGTTCGGCGCAGATATGCAGATTAAAGCGTTTGGTTTCCGAGACCGTATCGCCAAATAGCATACAGGGAACCGAGTAATGAAACGGGCTAAACCCGTCCACCGCCACAATCGCCACTTCCGTTAGTTTCATCGCCCGCTCCGGCTTTAAAAAAACATACTTTCCCCATCCTGCGGGATGCTGATCGCATCGGCAATCCGATTATCAGCCACGTACTGCTGCAGCTCATCCCGGCTCAGCAAACAGTGGTTCACCGCTTCCATATGGCTGGCGACAATTTTGGCTTCCGGCAGAGTGAAGTGCGCCTTCAGTACATCTTCTTTACCCATAATGATCGGCCCAAAAGCGATGACGTGAGCATACCCGACATTCAGTACGATGACGTCCGGATGTAGTCTGACCATATCGGCTTCAACCTCATCGCGCCAGATCGTGTCACCCACTAGCCATAACGTTTTTTCCTGCGGATGACGGAAGACGACCCCACAGGCTTCGCCCAGACGTTCAGCCATCGCCGGAATAGCATAAGTACGGTCGCTACCGTGCTGACCTGACGTCGTTTTCACCAGGGAGATATCAGCAAACTTGCCGTGCGCTGAAAGCAGATGAATATTGCAAAAACCCTGCCCGTACAGTAGCTGACCATCGGCTTGATGCTGGACATAAACCGGTAACGTTTTGGGGATCGCGGCGATCGCCGCCGCATCCCAGTGATCTTCATGCGTATGGGTGACGATAACAGCATCAACGTCAACTATCTCTTTGACAGGAAAAGGCAGATCCACCAGCGGATTACGCAACTCACTACGCGCAGTACCGGCGAATCCCGACCAGGCGCCTTTGTCCGCCAGCATAGGATCAATCAAAAATCTTTTACCTGCGTATTCAATAATCTGAGTAGCATTACGGATATGGGTGATTTGCATGATGTTCATTCCTCTTCGCAGTCATCTGATAAACATCGTACCTGTCACCGTCCTGGCGAAATATGGCCGTTTGGTCAATGAGCGATGAGATTGGGCCAGTTTACGGCAGCCGCCATATGCGCAATACAGAGGGCTGTGCCGCACACGCAGCGGCGCTGATGCACAAGGTGAGATCGATATGGCGACTGGCGGACAACGGACGTTTTCCCGCGCGAGACGGTGGAGCGAACCGCAGGAGAAAACGGGGCGCTTTAGCGTAGCGGCTTCAGCATCCGCCAACGAAACCACAACTGGGCGACGAGGATCAGCACACCACCGATAATCTTCTGTAATGGCAGTTGTTCGCCGTACCACAGTGCGGCGGCGATCACCGTCAGCAGCGGTTCCAGCACCATAATAATCGCAGCGCTGGCGACCGCGGCATACTTCTGCCCCTTCATTTGCAAACCGAAGCGTAGACTGGTCGCAATAACGATACTGGCCAGCAGCCAGCCAAAGGTCGGCAGCGTAAACGGCTGATCCCAGCTTTCAAAAGCGGCGGAGATCCCCAGTCCGACAATCCCGGTAATACCTAACTGTACGGTAGTCAACGGGATCAGCGGTACCTCGCGGGCGCAGTTGCTGGTGTAGCAAAACCAGATTGACTGTACCAGCGCAGTGAGCAGAAACCAGCCCTGGCTGGGATGGAACGCAATCGGCATATGCAGACTCAGTAATCCGAGGCCGATAACCGCAACCGGCAGACACTCCCAGTATGCCCGCGCCGGTCGCGCCTTCATCATCACCCAGGCGGTAAGCGGCACAAACAGCATCGACAGGCTCATAATAAACGCCCCTTCACCCAGCGATGGAGTTGTCGATACCGAATAGATCCACAGACACAGGTTTAGCGCAAACCACAGGCCGCTGATAATGATGCGCGGCCAGTGCTGCTTGTTGACGCGATAACCGCGGCAGAACGGCAGCAGCAACAGCGCAGCGAAGAAAAAGCGCAGACCAAGGAAGGCGAAAACCGGCATGCCGGCAATCGCTTCACGGGAAAAAATCCATCCGCAGGCGGCGATAACCGTCGCGGCTATGAGCAACAAATCTGCCTGGCGTTGCCGGGTCATCGCCACGCCTCCTTGTGTTAATCGTTACCAGCCGGGAACCGCACCGCCGTTGAAGATAGTCTCAGCCGCCTTCGCCACTTCCGGTGACTGGTAGGACTGTATAAATTCTTTTACGTTTTCCGCATCTTTGTTGTCTTCACGGGTCACGATAATGTTCACATACGGCGAATGTTTATCTTCAATAAAGAGACCGTCTCGTACCGGCGAAAGTCCTGTCTGCTGAAGATAGGTGGTGCTGATGATCGCCACGTCAACTTTCGGGTCATCAATGACCCGCGGCAGTTGCGCCCCTTCCAGCTCCATGATGTTCAGGTGATGCGGATTGTCGGTAATATCGACCGCCGTCGGCAGCAGACCAGTACCTGCCTTGAGCGTGATCAGCTTCTCTTTTTGCAGCAGAAGCAGCGCACGCCCCAGGTTGGTCGGATCGTTAGGAATCGCAATAGTCGCGCCGTCTTTCAGTTCAGCGACAGATTTGATTTTGCGCGAATAGCCCGCCATTGGAAAGACGAAAGTATTACCAACTGCCACCAGGTGATAGTTGTGGGCTTTGTTATCCTGTTCGAGGAACGGCCGATGCTGAAAAACATTCGCGTCCAGATCACCGGCGTTGGTGGACTCATTCGGCAACAGTGAACCGCTAAAGCCCACCAGTTCGACATTGAGGCCATATTTCTCTTTTGCCACTTTCTTCGCCACTTCCGCCACATCCTGCTCAGCGCCATTAATGACGCCGACTTTAATATGTTTCGCATCACTGCCCTTCTGGTCGCAGCCCACCAGCAACAGGCCTGCCAGCATGACAGCGGCGGCTGTCCGTAAACGCAAAGTCATTGTTATTACCCCGTTAATCCATACAGAATTATTATTTTTCCGTATAAAACTATAACGACTTCCGGGTTGGGTTTTAAACTGCAAAAGCGGCAACTGGAAATAAAATCATCTTCCCCGGCTTACGCGCCCCCGTACCATGCTGAAGACAGGATCAGCCGATTTGCCAAATCATCAGCAGTTGATAACCCGGCTTCTGGTAAAACGGCAGCGCCTGAAAGCTGAACGTATCCACCAGCATATGATTGCAACCGCACCACCGCGCGGGGTTTTCCGCTTCTTGCATCAACTCGCGCCCCAACCCGCTGCCGCGAGAGGCTTCCCTGATCCACAGATACTCAATGCACAGCCAGCAATTCCTCCCGATCGGTGGGTTGAATGTTATTTGTTATTATCAGCGTCACCCGTCATCTCCACCTTTTATTTTTTACAGACCATTTCCTATTCGGTTTTCACAAAATATCCTTTTTTTCTCCATTATTCCCTGACTAAAATTAAGTCATTAAAATTTGTGTAAAAAGCCTTTCCATCATTCAGCACTGACGTATAATGGAGAAAATGAGAATAACTATTCTCATTATTTTAAATCAGGGTTATCCGATACCCTAAATAATTCGGGTTGCTTAAAAGCGGCAAGGGCGTGAGTCCCCTGGAGCATAGATAACTATGTAACTGAGGTGTTCGAGCGTAGCCAACGCATAAGCAACTTAAAGTATGACGGGTATATATGTACGCCCTGTGACAGGCAAAACGTCCTGGTTCAGAGTCTGTAATCACTATCTGATACCATCTTGCCGTCAGAGGCATTATCTAAAAAACCGGTTAGTTCATAACGGTAATATCAGCGTCATTTACTGCAAACAGGAATATTTATTTTCCATTTTGTTATTTTATGCTTGCCCGGAGATGCATCATCGTCTACCCCATCACCCCGACTGTGAGTTTTACGGGGCGGACGTCGTTCATCCTGAGAAAATATAATGAAATACACTATAGCCCCCATCGCAATAGCATTATTTCTCCTTAGCGGATGCGATAATGCACAAACATCCTCCCAACAACAACAGCTCCAGGAAGTGGGCGTCGTCACCCTGAAAAGCCAGCCAGTCCCGGTGGTGAGCAACCTTACGGGCCGTACTACCGCTTCGCTTAGCGCCGAAGTGCGGCCGCAAGTCGGCGGTATCATACAAAAACGCCTGTTTACCGAAGGCGATATGGTCAAAGCCGGACAGGCGCTGTACCAAATCGACCCGGCCAGCTATCGGGCGACGTTCGACGAAGCTGCCGCATCGCTGAAGCAGGCCCAGGCGCTGGTGACAGCCGATTGTCAAAAAGCCCGGCGCTACGCGGTGCTGGTCAAAGATAACGGCGTCTCCCGTCAGGACGCCGACGACGCGCTATCGACCTGTAACCAGGACAAAGCCAGCGTCGAGTCGAAAAAAGCGGCGCTGGAGAGCGCGCGTATCAACCTGAACTGGACAACAGTCACAGCGCCCATTTCCGGCCGCATCGGCATCTCCTCGGTCACGCCGGGCGCGCTGGTTTCCGCCGATCAGGATACTGCGCTGGCAACGATCCGCGGTCTGGATACGATGTATGTCGATCTCACCCGCTCCAGCGTCGACCTGTTGCGCCTGCGTAAGCAAAGCCTCGCGACCAACAGCGATACGCTTAACGTGACCCTGACCCTTGAAGATGGCAGCACCTACAACCAAAAAGGCCGTCTGGCGCTGACCGAAGTGGCAGTGGATGAATCCACCGGGTCGGTGACGCTGCGCGCAATCTTCCCCAATCCGCAGCACATACTGCTGCCCGGGATGTTCGTTCGCGCCCGCATTGATGAAGGCATCATGAACGATGCGATCCTCGCCCCGCAGCAGGGTATCACCCGTGACGCCAAAGGCGACGCTATCGCGCTGGTCGTCGACGCTCACAATAAAGTTGAGCAACGCAGCGTAGAAACCGGCGACACCTATGGCGACAAGTGGCTGATAGTCAAAGGTCTGAAAAGTGGCGATAAGCTCATTGTCGAGGGTTCCAGCAAAGTCGCCCCCGGCCAACAGGTGAAAGCCGTTGAAGTCAAAGAAACCCAAAATGACGGAGATAACGCCTGATGTTCTCCCGTTTCTTCGTGCGACGTCCGGTTTTCGCCTGGGTTATCGCCATTTTGATTATGCTTGCCGGGGTTCTGGCGATCCGTACTCTGCCGGTCGCCCAGTATCCCGACGTCGCGCCGCCGGCGGTAAAAATCTCCGCCACCTACACTGGCGCCTCTGCGGAAACGCTGGAAAACAGCGTGACCCAGGTCATCGAACAGCAGCTTACCGGGCTGGATAATCTGCTCTATTTTACCTCCACCAGCAGCTCGGACGGTTCAGTCAGCATCACCGTGACGTTCGAGCAGGGTACCAACCCGGATACCGCACAGGTTCAGGTACAGAACAAAGTCGAGCAGGCCAAATCACGCCTGCCCAGCGAAGTGCAACAGTCCGGCGTGACGGTGGAAAAATCGCAGAGCAGCTTCCTGCTGATCCTCGCGGTATATGACAAAAATAACAAAGCCACCAGTTCCGATATCTCCGACTGGCTGGTCAGTAACATGCAGGACCCGCTGGCGCGTCTTGAAGGCGTCGGCAGTCTGAAGGTTTTTGGCGCGGAACACGCCATGCGTATCTGGATGGATCCGACCAAACTGGCTTCCTATTCGCTGATGCCCTCTGATGTGGAATCAGCAATAGAGGCGCAGAACGTGCAGGTCTCCGCCGGTAAAATCGGCGCGCTGCCCGCATCCAGTCATCAACAGCTGACCGCGACGGTCCGCGCCCAGTCACGGTTGCAAACCGTCGACCAGTTCAAAAATATTATCGTCAAAAGCAAAGCCGACGGTTCGGTGGTGCGCCTGAGCGATGTCGCCCGCGTCGAAATGGGAAGTGAAGATTACACCGCCTCCGCCAACCTCAACGGCCACCCGGCCGCGGGGATCGCGGTGATGATGGCCCCAGGGGCCAACGCCCTGAATACCGCGACGCTGGTGAAAAGCAAGATTGCCGAATTCCAGCGTCAGATGCCGCAGGGCTACGAAATCGCCTACCCGAAAGACAGCACCGAGTTTATTAAAATCTCGGTGGAAGATGTGATTCAGACCCTGTTTGAAGCCATCGTCCTCGTCGTCTGCGTGATGTATCTGTTCCTGCAAAACTTCCGCGCAACGCTGATTCCGGCGGTCGCGGTTCCGGTGGTGCTGCTGGGAACGTTCGGCGTACTGGCGCTGTTTGGTTACTCCATCAATACCCTGACGCTGTTTGCGATGGTGCTGGCGATCGGGTTACTGGTAGATGACGCCATCGTGGTGGTGGAAAACGTCGAACGTATTATGCGCGACGAAGGGTTGCCCGCCCGCGAAGCCACCGAAAAATCAATGGGAGAAATCTCCGGCGCGCTGATCGCCATTGCCCTGGTCCTCTCGGCGGTGTTCCTGCCGATGGCCTTCTTCGGCGGCTCCACCGGGGTGATCTATCGCCAGTTCTCGGTCACTATTATCTCGGCGATGATGCTGTCGGTAGTGGTCGCGCTGACCTTAACCCCGGCGCTGTGCGGGTCGCTGCTGACCCATTCTAAACCTCATACCAAAGGCTTCTTCGGCGCCTTCAACCGCCTGTGGGGGCGCACCGAACAGGGTTACCAGCACCGGGTAGTCGGCGGCCTGCGCCGCTCGGCGGTGATGATGGGTGCCTTTGTGCTGATTTGCGGCGGCATGGCGCTGGCGATGTGGAAACTGCCGGGCAGCTTCCTGCCGACAGAAGATCAGGGCGAAATCATGGTCCAGTACACCCTGCCCGCCGGGGCGACGGCAGTGCGTACCGCCGAGGTCCGGCGCCAGGTCACCAACTGGTTCCTGACCACAGAGAAAGCCAATACTGACGTTATCTTTACCGTCGACGGCTTTAGCTTCAGCGGTAGTGGGCAGAACACCGGGATGGCTTTCGTGTCGCTAAAAAACTGGTCCGGACGTAAAGGTGCGGAAAATACCGCCCAGGCTATTGCTCTGCGTGCCAATAAAGAACTCGGCCGCATTCGTGACGCCACGCTGTTCGCCATGACCCCGCCTTCGGTGGATGGTCTGGGGCAGAGCAATGGCTTCACCTTTGAACTGATGGCCAGCGGCGGCACCGATCGTGATAGTCTGATGAAGATGCGCAGCCAGCTGCTGGCAGAGGCGCATCAAAGCCCAGAGCTGCAATCCGTGCGCGCCAACGATCTGCCGCAGATGCCGCAGCTCCGGGTGGATATCGATAATAATAAAGCGGTGTCGCTTGGGCTGTCGTTAAGCGATGTCACCGATACTCTCTCCAGCGCCTGGGGTGGGACCTACGTCAACGACTTTATCGATCGCGGTCGCGTCAAAAAGGTCTATATCCAGGGGGAAAGCGACGCCCGCGCCGTACCGTCCGACCTCGGAAAATGGTTCGTCCGGAGTAGCGACGATAGCATGACGCCGTTCTCCGCCTTCGCCACCACCCATTGGGAATACGGACCAGAAAGCCTGGTGCGCTACAACGGCTCCGCCGCCTTTGAAATCCAGGGCGAGAATGCCAGCGGGTTTAGTTCTGGCGCGGCGATGGACAAGATGGAAGCCTTAGCCAATAAGCTGCCTGCCGGAAGCACCTGGGCCTGGAGCGGCATGTCGCTGCAGGAAAAACTCGCCAGCGGCCAGGCGATGAGCCTCTATGCGATCTCTATTCTGGTGGTATTCCTGTGCCTCGCGGCGCTGTATGAAAGCTGGTCGGTACCGTTCTCGGTGATCATGGTGATCCCGCTCGGGCTGCTTGGCGCGGCGCTGGCGACATGGATGCGCGGTCTGAATAACGATGTCTACTTTCAGGTGGCGCTGCTCACCACTATCGGCCTGTCGTCAAAGAACGCCATCCTGATCGTTGAATTCGCCGAATCGGCGCTGGAAGAGGGCTACTCCCTGTCGCGTGCCGCCATGCGCGCTGCGCAAACGCGTTTACGCCCCATTGTGATGACCTCGCTGGCGTTTATCGCCGGGGTTCTGCCGCTGGCAATCGCCACCGGCGCTGGCGCCAACAGCCGCGTGGCGATTGGTACCGGGATTATCGGCGGGACCCTGACGGCGACGCTGCTGGCAATCTTCTTCGTGCCGTTGTTCTTCGTGCTGGTGAAACGTTTCTTCACCCGCTATCGTTCTTCTCAGGAGTAAGCTATGTTTCGTTTTTCCCTCGTGTTTGTTGCGCTCCTGACGGCAGGCTGTGTCTCTCTCGATCCGCACTATGAGCGCCCGGCGGCGCCCATTCCCGCCACCCTGCCCGGTAGCCACGGCGAGGCAACCGCGGTAGTGAATGACTGGCAGCAGGTGGTGAATGACGCCCGCCTCAAAAAAGTGGTGAGTATTGCGCTGACCAGCAACCGCGACGTGCAGAAAGCGCTGGCCGATATCGAAGCCGCGCGCGCCCAGTTTGGCGAAACCCGCGCCTCGTTATTCCCGACCCTCGACGCGGAACTGAGCCATACCCGCAGCAAAACGGTCGCCAATGGGCTCACGTCGTCATCGGAAGCCGACGGCGCGGTTTCCAGCTTTGAGCTGGATCTGTTCGGCAAGAACCAAAGCCTGACGCGTGCGGCGCGGGAGACCTGGCTTGCCAGTGAATACACCGCGCAGAATACGCGCCTGACGATGATCGCCGACCTGACCACCGCCTGGATAACGCTGGCGGCGGATAACAGTAATCTGGCGCTGGCTCAGGAAACGATGGCCAGCGCGGAGAATTCACGCAAAATCGTCACCCGCCAGATGGACGTAGGTACCGCTTCGGCAAGTGACCTCAGCGATGCGGAAAGCGTCTATCAGCAGGCGCGCGCCAGCGTCGCCAGCTACCGTACGCTGGTGGCGCAGGATAAAAATGCGCTCAATCTGCTGGCCGGAGAAACCGTACCGGATAGTCTGCTGCCCGGCACGCTGGAGAGTCTCGGCGGCCACAGTATCGCCCTGGTCCCGGCGGGTGTATCCTCTTCGGTACTGCTACGTCGCCCGGATATTCAGGAAGCAGAGCATAATCTGAAGAGCGCTAACGCCGATATCGGCGCGGCGCGGGCCAACTTCTTCCCGTCGATCTCGCTGACCGCCAGCGCCGGAGTTGGTAGCGACTCGCTCTCTTCTCTGTTTAGTCACGGCATGCAGGTGTGGTCATTCGCACCGTCCATTAGCCTGCCGCTGTTTACCGGCGGCAGTAATCTGGCGCAACTGCGCTATGCTGAAGCGGAGAAAAAAGGGCTAATCGCCACCTATGAGAAGACGATTCAAAGCGCCTTCAAGGACGTGGCCGATGCGCTGGCGCGCCGGGAAACGCTCAACGAACAGCTGGACGCGCAGAAAAAATATGTCGCGGCGGAACAAAAATCGCTGGATATTGCGATGAAGAGCTACCAGGCCGGCATTGGAGATTACCTGTCGGTGCTCACCGCCCAACGGACGCTGTGGTCGGCACAGGCAACGCTAATCTCTCTTCAACAAACCGATCTGGAAAACCGTATTACTCTCTGGCAGTCGCTGGGAGGCGGAGCCAGTTAACGCTTATTCCGGGCGGCAACGCCCGGTATGCTGACAAGGAGCCAGTAAATATGTCCCGAATATCCCTCTCCTGGGTGGTGGTTCTCGGGTTACTCAGTGCCATCGGGCCGCTGTGTACCGATTTCTATCTGCCCGCGCTGCCGGAAATCACCCAACAGCTTAACGCCAGCGGCACGCAAACCCAGCTATCGCTGACCGCGGCGCTGATTGGACTCGGCCTTGGCCAGCTTTTTTTTGGCCCGCTGAGCGACCGGATTGGCCGTAAAAAACCGCTGGCGCTTTCTCTGCTGCTGTTTATCTTCTCCTCGGTGATGTGTGCGATAACCTACGATATTCATATGCTGATCGCCTGGCGTTTTCTGCAGGGCTTCGCCGGAGCGGGCGGTTCGGTGCTGTCACGCTCCATCGCCCGTGACCGATACCAGGGCACCCTTCTGACCCAGTTTTTCGCTCTGCTGATGACCGTCAACGGCATCGCTCCTGTGCTGTCGCCGGTGATTGGCGGCTGGATCATCACCGCGTTTAACTGGCGCATTCTGTTCTGGGCTATGGCGGCTATTGGCATCATATTGCTGCTGCTCAGCCTGGTGGTTCTCCATGAAACGCTGCCGAAAAAAAGCGCCGCTTCCGTGACACAGCAGCAGACTGATACTCCTGTGCTGAAAAATCGCCGCTTTATGCGCTACTGCCTGATTCAGGCCTTTATGATGGCCGGTTTGTTCTCTTATATCGGCTCATCTTCGTTCGTTATCCAGAATGAATACGCCATGAGCGCGATGCAGTTCAGCCTGCTGTTCGGCCTTAACGGTATCGGGCTGATTATCACCGCGCTGATTTTTTCGCGTCTGGCACGCCGCATCAGCGCCGAGCCGCTACTACGCAGCGGCCAGGTGCTGGCGGTGACATTTGCTGTCATCACTCTGTTGTTTGCCTGGCTACACCTGTCGACGCTGGCCCTGATCGGCTTGTTTTTCACGGTTTCCATCATGAGCGGAATCGGTACCGTGGCAGGCGCGGAGGCAATGAATGCCATCAACGCTCGCCAGTCCGGCACCGCGTCGGCACTGCTCGGTACGCTGATGTTTGTCTTTGGCGGCATTGCCGCGCCGCTGGCCGGGATCGGCGGTGAAACGATGCTAAAAATGAGCCTTGCCATGACTCTTGCCTACCTGGCCTCCCTGCTTATTGGCCTGAAAAAACCACACGTCAGCGAATAACATCCTCTGGCGGTAATAAAATATTCCAATTTTATTACCGCCATGTTTCCCGCTCTTACTGAAATCTCCTATTATTCATAACATCCCAATCGTGATAATCTTCACACGAAAGGAATAATTAATTCCTTATACTGCCTGTCACTGTGAATAATGAGGTTCTTATGAGTATCGACCTGAGCAAACTGCCGACCGAGCGCCGAAACGCCAATAGCGCCAATATTGACACCCTCTCCACCGAAGAGATGCTGACGGTGATTAATCAGGAAGATCAGCTGGTGGCGCACGCGATCACCCCCTGGCTGGCACAAATTGCCCAGGTCGTGGATAAGGTTGCGGCGGCGCTGCAGGCAGGCGGGCGGTTGATTTACATTGGCGCTGGGACTTCGGGTCGTCTGGGGATCCTTGACGCCAGCGAGTGTCCGCCAACATTCGGTACCCGCCCTGAGCAGGTGGTGGGGATCATCGCGGGCGGCCATAAAGCGATTCTGAGCGCCGTCGAAAACGTTGAAGATAACAAAGCGCAAGGCGCGATGGATCTGCAAAACCTCAGCGTCAGCAGCGGTGATGTGCTGGTCGGCCTGGCCGCCAGCGGGCGCACGCCATACGTGATTGGCGCGATGGAATATGCCCGCAGTCAGAATGCCTTTGTCGCTATGGTCAGCTGTAACCCACACGGCGAAATGGCGCAACTGGCGGATGTCGCCATTACGCCGGTCGTCGGCCCGGAAGTAGTGACCGGCTCAACGCGTCTGAAGGCGGGTACCGCGCAAAAGCTGGTGCTGAATATGATCTCCACCGGCGCGATGATCCGCATCGGCAAGGTCTACAGCAACCTGATGGTGGATGTTGAAGCCACCAACGCCAAACTTATTGAGCGCCAGGTGTCCATCGTCATGGAAGCCACCGGGTGCGATCGCGTGACCGCCCAACGTGCGCTGGATGCCTGCTCCCGCCACTGTAAAACGGCCATCGTGATGGTGCTGGCTGATTTAAGCTCCGCAGAAGCCGGGGCGCTGCTGGCGAAAAATAAGGGCTATATCCGCAAGGCGCTGAGCCGCGCCTGACCGCTGACGAACAGGTAATCTGCAATGGCAAAAATAAATAAAGAAATGATAGTGCGGATCCTCAGCCACGTTGGCGGGGCCGGGAATGTCGCGCAGGCAGGCAACTGTATGACCCGCCTGCGCCTGACCCTGCGCAATGCGTCACAGGCCGATAGCGAGGCTATCCGTCAGATTGACGGCGTGATGGGGGTTATCATCAGCGACGAACAGTTTCAGGTGGTATTGGGTCCCGGCAAGGCGCAAACCGCAGCGGAGATAATGAATGCCCTGCTGGAAGAGACCCCTAGGGAGGTCCCCTCTCTGGCCGATGTCACCGCGGAGAAAAAACAGGCACTGAAAAGCAAGCAAACCAGCGGCGTACAAAAGTTTCTCGCCAAATTTGCCACCATTTTCACGCCGCTGATCCCCGGTTTTATCGCCGTCGGCCTGCTGCTGGGGTTTGCCACCCTGGCGGAGCAGATGTTTATCCTCGAAAATACCCATCCGAATGCCGCGCTGGTGGCGCTGATCGGTTATATGAAGGTCTTCAGCAAGGGGATGTTTACCTTTCTGAGCATCCTGATCGGCTATAACGCCCAGAAGGCGTTCGGCGGCTCCGGGGTGAATGGCGCGATTATCGCGGCGCTATTTGTTCTCGGCTATAACCCGGAAGCCACCAGCGGTTTTTATTCCGGTATCTCGACCTTCTTCGGGCAAAGTATCGACCCGCGCGGCAACATTATCGGGGTGCTGATCGCCTGCATTATCGGCGCGTGGGTGGAAAAGCAGGTGCGCCGTATTATGCCCGCCAACCTCGATATGATCCTCACCTCAGCGGTGACGCTGCTAATAATGGGCGCGATAACCTTTACCGTCATTATGCCGATTGGCGGCTGGCTGTTCACCGGGATGTCATGGCTGTTCCTGCATCTTAACGGCAACCCGTTCGGCTCTGCGGTGCTGGCCGGTCTGTTTCTGCTGGCGGTCATGTTTGGCGTGCATCAGGGCTTTGTGCCGGTCTATTTCGCGCTGGTGGACGCGCAAGGTTTTAACTCGCTGTTCCCGATCCTGGCGATGGCCGGAGCCGGGCAGGTGGGCGCGGCGCTGGCGCTGTTCTGGCGGGCAAAGCATGGTTCGCTGCTGCGCACCCAGATTAAAGGGGCGATAATTCCCGGCGTGCTCGGTATCGGCGAACCGCTAATTTACGGCGTCACGCTGCCGCGAATGAAGCCGTTTATTACCGCCTGCCTCGGCGGCGCCTGCGGCGGGTTTTTCCTCGGTTTTATTGCCTGGATGGGGTTACCGGTCGGCCTGAATACGGTGTTTGGCCCTTCCGGGCTGGTGGCGCTGCCGCTGATGACGTCCGGTAGCGGCATCTATGCCGGAATGGCGATATATGCCGCGGGGCTGGCAGTGTCTTACCTGTGCGGCTTCGCGCTGACCTGGCTGTTCGGCAGTAAAAATGTCGATTTAAGTTAAGGTGCCGCCCTGATTAACATCGCTGACCACGTCAGTTTGCGGCAATGGCCCGGTGGCGCAACGCTTACCGGGTTACTCGTTCCCATCAATAGCGCCGAAAACCGCAGAGATCAGCAACGGACCAAATCGTCTGAAAACCATCTCCGCCCCCACTGTGCGGGCGCACTCATGCTATGATGCGTCTTTGCGATATTTCACCTGAGGGAAAGATGGGCTCCAGCAAAAAAGGAATGCTGAATGTACTGATAGCCGCCGTGCTGTGGGGAAGTTCCGGCGTCTGTGCACAATTCATTATGCAGCAAAGTCAGATGTCATCGCCGTTTCTGACCATGACCCGCCTGTTGTTCGCCGGCATGATTATCCTGATGCTCTCGTTCGTTCACGGCGATAAAATTTTCCGTATCCTGCAAAACCACAAAGATACCTTCAGACTGCTGATCTTCTCCTTATTTGGCGCACTGACCGTACAATACACTTTCCTGATAACTATCGAAAAATCAAACGCCGCCACCGCGACGGTGCTGCAGTTTCTGTCGCCGACGATTATCGTCGCCTGGTTTGCTGTCGCCCGTAAAATGCGCCCCAATCCGCTGGTGCTGGCGGCTATCTGTACTTCGCTCATTGGCACATTTCTGCTGGTCACCCACGGCAATCCGACAACCCTGTCGATTTCCCCCGCCGCGCTCTTCTGGGGAATTGCCTCGGCGTTTGCTGCCGCCTTCTACACCACCTATCCATCAACGCTGATAGCCCGCTACGGAACCTTGCCGATTGTCGGCTGGAGCATGCTGCTCGGCGGTGCGATGCTGTTACCGTTCTATGCCGGGCAGGGCAATCATTTTGTGGTTACTGGCGGTCTGCTGTTGGCGTTTTTCTACCTGGTGGTTATCGGTACATCGCTTACCTTTAGTCTTTATTTGAACGGCGCACAGCGGATTGGCGGCGCGAAGGCGGGTATTCTCAGCTGTGCGGAACCACTGAGCAGCGCCTTACTTTCCCTGCTGTTGCTGGGCATTACCTTTACCCTTCCGGACTGGCTGGGAACGCTACTGATTCTCTCATCGGTGGTGCTGATAGCCCTTGATTCACGGCGGCGAGTGAAAACGACCTGACGATAATCTGGCGGCACTGGATGCTATCAACGCATCAGGCTGTGAACGCCAGAGATCGACTCGTCTCGGGAGTATGGCATGGTAGATACGCCGGTCAGCCGCATCCATTCCGGCCGGGGGACAGAAGCATTCCTCCCCCGTTATACCCGTACTTTCATTACCACCAATATGCCGGCAAGCAACATCAACGTGCCGGAGAGCGCCAGCGGCGACAGCAGTCCTAAATGATCCAGCGCCACGCCACCAATGGCTGCGCCGCAGGTGTTAGCCAGCTGAATCACCGCTACCTGGATTGACCCGGCCTTCTCCGCCTGATCGGAAAGGGAGCGAGTGATCCACGTTGACCACCCTACCGGCACCAGCGCAAACGACAGCCCCCAGACAATCGCGATCCCTGCCGCCACCACTTTTTCGCTTCCCCACAACGTCAGCACCAGCGCGCTGACGGCCAGAACCAACGGCGCGCCTGCCAGCGCCAGTTTGACCGAGCGTTTAAGAATAAAAGAGGAGAGCGACGTTCCCACAAAACTGGCGATACCAAAGCTCAGCAGCACCAGCGTCAGGCCATCGACATTAAAGCCCGCCAGATTCATATACACCGGGCGGATGTAGGTAAAGAACGCGAACTGTCCGGCAAAGGACATAAAGATGGCGATCATCCCCGCCATTACGCCGGGACGTTGCAACAGACTGAAGATATTTTGCTTTTGGTGAGACGGTTCGCCAGGCAGCGAAGGTAACGATTTCACTACCCAAATAACACACAGTACGCCCATCACCGCCGCCGCGTTAAAAACATGACGCCAGCCAATAATCCCACCTAAAAAACTGCCCAGCGGCGCGGCGATCACCAGCGCGATGGAGACAGCGCCAAAAATAACCGACAACGCTTTAGGCACGGTACGCGGCGGCACCAGACGCATCGTCAACGAAGCCGACATCGCCCAGAATCCCCCCAGCGCCAGCCCCAGGCAGGCACGCCCGGCCAACAACAGCGTGAAGGAATTTGCAAACGAGACCAGCAGACAGGAAAGCGTTAATAAAACGGCAAACAGGATCACCACATAGCGACGATCGGTCGCCTGAATAATTTGGGTGATAAACAGGCTGGCAAACATGGCGACAAACGCCGTTACCGTTACCGACTGCCCGGCGACGCCTTCAGAGATTCCGAGGTCCTGCGCCATCGGCGTCAGCAGGCTGACGGGCAAAAACTCAACGGTGATCAGGCAGGCAACACAGAACGCCACAGCGAAAACAGCCGACCAGTTTGGCCGGATAATCGTCTCAGCATGGGATTGTTCTTCGATTCTTGCACTCATTTCGTTACCTGCGTCTTTCTCTGCCAGAAAAGCCGTGCAGTGTAACATCTAAAGTGTGACGTATTTAACGTTTTAGCAACTATATTAATAGCCGGATGGCGCTGACGCTTATCCGGCCTACAGATTCATCGTGCCTGCGGGAATGGACGACCTCAATGCAACCAGTGCACGCCATCTTCAGGTTGAAAAAGGGCGTTGTAGCGTATCTGGAAGGCGTTAATTTCTTGCATATCCGGTTCTATTTCGCGCAGAAACCCCAGCGCCAGGCGTACCTGCGCGTCAGTAATTGGCGCGGCCAGACGCGTTTTTTGCAGCTGACGATACCACTGTTGCAGGTTCTGATCGCTGCCATCCACAATCACGATCTGCCAGATTAGCAATATCTGGGCGGCATTTTGCAGATGTGATTCATCAGGACGATGCAGGTACTGTAAAAACGCCTCTCCAGGCGCTTTGCCCATCTGGTCGATCATTGATTCCACCGGCACCACGCTGATGCCCAGACGCTCGCTTAACCGACGAATCGCACGCCGGGCCCCCGAGGTGAGCACCCTGAAGCCAACAATAAACACCACGACCAGCGTGGCCAGCATAATCCAAATCATAACCTGCCCTGTTAAACCAACTTTGCAGAAAGCGCCTGACAGGCTTCACGAACCCACTGCGAATATTGTGGAATGCACTCTTTTGGCATTTGCAATTCAACACCGCTGATACTGATCGCAGCAATCACCTCATGATTACGATTAAACACCGGCGCAGCGATACAATAAATACCTGGGGAATCTTCCGCGTTATCAAAGACCCATCCTTGCTCACGGATTCTGGCAAACTCTTTTAGCAAGGCTTTCTTACTGGTGATAGTGGTCTCAGTGTATTGCGGTAACTGCTCATCCGGCAAAAGTTCGTCCATTTTGTCCTGCGGTAACCAGGCACAAAGCGCTTTCCCCACGCCGGAACTGTGCATCGGCAGCTTTTTACCGACCCAGGTACGAATACCGATTGGCTGAGTGTTCTCAAGCTTCATCAGGTAAATGGGCGCAACTTCATCCAGGATACCCAGATGGCAGGTCAGATCGGTTTGCTCACGCAATTTCTCCAGAACAGGCAGAGCAACGTTGCGGATATCAAATTGCTCCAGCGAACGATTACCCCATTCGTACAATTTCAGGCCCAGGAAAAAGCGCCCCTTTTCCAGACGCAAAAGGTGATGTTCGACCAATGCGTTTAACAATGATGACGTGCTGCTTTTAGGTAATGCTAAATCTTGTTGGATCTGGCTGAACGTCGCCCCTGGTGTATTGAAGAGGTAATTACAGATTTTTACCGTCTTATCCAGTGCGGGAACAGAGGTCGTAATATCCTGGCTCATACGAAATTAATCTTTTCTATTCATAGACTCCTCTCAGTATACCGCAATCACTTTCCTCAGGAATGCGGCTTTTTTGCGCATAGAGGAAGCACAGGCAATTCCTGAAATGTTAACCGCCTAAATCAGATCGCTATCACAATTGTTCATTTGTTCTGCAAAAATCATTGACGAATGATTTGGATATTTGCTGTACTAATTTCAATATACAGAACATTAGTTCCATATACTGAACAAGAGGTAGCAATGTCGAACGTATTTAAAGGTATCTTTCCGCCAGTCCCAACCATTGTTGACAATCATGGCGAATTAGATCGCGCCGGAATGGCCACCATGATTGACCATGTCATTAACAACAGGGCTGACGGAATGCTGATTCTGGGCAGCGGCGGTGAGTTTTCACATTTTTCCACTGAGCAGAGAAAACAGATCGCCGAATTCAGTCTGCAATATGTTGCAGGAAGAGTACCGGTGTTAATTGGTATTGCCTGCGCCAGCACCGCAGAAACCATCCAGTTAGGTGAACACGCACAAAACGCAGGCGCCACGGGCGTACTGGTGGTGAATCCTTACTATGCGAAACTCAGTGATGACGCGCGTTTTACGCATTACAAACGCATTGCCGAAGCACTCAGTATACCTGTCTTTTTGTATAACTTCCCTGAGTTAACCGGCCAGGATATCGGTCTGGACGTGATCACCCGACTCGCCCGTGAAGTGCCTAATATTGTAGGAATTAAAGACACCATTGATAACATCAGCCACACCCGGGAAATTATTAATCGCGTCCACCCATTCCGCCCGGAGTTTATTGTCTTTAGCGGTTATGACGAATATTTGCTTGATACGCTATTGTTGGGCGGTCACGGTGGAATCCCTGCAACATTTAACTTTGCCCCACACATTACCAGAGGCATATATCAGGCATTTATTCGTGAAGACCTCACTACGGCTAAAGCACTACAGCAGCAACTGGCAACGCTTTCTCCTCTGTATGCATTAGAACAACCTTTTTTTGGCGTCATCAAGACAGCTATCAAATTAACTGGAGTGGATATTTCAACTGCCGTAGTTCCACCAGCCTTACCACTCAATGAGGAAAAAACAGCCCTTGTTCGAAATATTCTGGCCCGTATTACTCTGTAAATCAGCATGAGAGCAATGATAATGAACATCAACCCTGTACTAAAACTCAATCCAAAAGATGATGTGGTTATCGCAAGACAGTGTGTTCCCGCTGGCACCTGGCTTGAAGAAGAACAAATTACAGTTATCAGCGACATTCCCGCAGGACATAAAATTGCCCTACGCTCGCTAAACATCGGGGAGGCAGTTAAACGGTATGGGCAGATTATCGGTTTCGCTACCCAACCTATTCAATCCGGCGAGCATATACATATGCACAACCTGGGCATGGGCGATTTTGAGCGTGATTACGCCTGGGGCGTGGATCGGCATTCCCCCACACCCGCTGAACATCAGGATATATTTCAGGGAATTCGTCGCGCTGACGGGCGTGCCGCCACGCGTAACTATATTGGCATTTTAAGTTCGGTTAACTGTAGCGCGACGGTCGTCAGAGCAATTGAGGATCATTTTCGTCTACACGGTCTGGCCGATTACCCAAATGTCGATGGCGTGGTGTCGCTTCCACAAAGTTTTGGTTGCGCGATTGGCTCTAAAAGTGAGTCCATGGCGGTCATGCGGCGCACGATGGCAGGTTACGCCACACACGCCAACTTTGCTGGCGTCATTATTATTGGGCTAGGTTGTGAGTCCAGCCAAATCAAAGACATGATGAATGCCCATGGGTTGGAAGATGGTCCAATGATGCACAGCTATACTATCCAGGACGTTGGCGGAACACGGCATGCCATTCAGAAAGGGATTGATCTGGTAAATCAAATGCTTCCCCTCGCGAACCGGGTCATCCGCGAACCCATTCCCGCCTCGGAAATTATTCTGGCGCTGGAATGCGGTGGCTCTGACAGCTATTCCGGTATTTCCGCCAATCCAGCGCTCGGCTATGCGGTGGATAAGCTGGTACAGCAGGGTGGCACGGCCATTCTGTCTGAAACATCAGAAATTTATGGCGCAGAACATTTATTGACCCGCCGCGCTGTCTCGCGCGAGGTTGGCGAAAAACTGATTGCGCGGATTCACTGGTGGGAAGACTACTGTCGTCGCAGCGGAAGCGAAATGAATAACAACCCTTCAGCAGGTAATAAGGTTGGCGGACTTACCACGATTCTGGAGAAATCCCTCGGCGGTATTGCCAAAGCCGGAACCACTAATCTGACAGAGGTTTATGAATACGCAGAACCAGTTACAGCAAAAGGGTTCGTCTTTATGGATACCCCCGGCTATGACCCTATTGCCGTTACCGGGCAAATCGCAGGCGGCGCGAATCTGCTTTGCTTCACCACTGGCCGGGGTTCGGCATTTGGATCCAAACCAACGCCCAGCCTGAAACTGGCTACCAACAACGCGCTCTGGCTGCGCCAACAGGAAGATATGGACATTAACTGCGGCACCATTGTCGAAGGTGAAGAGACGATCGCAGAAGTCGGTGAACGTATTTATCAAATGATCCTTGATATGGCATCCGGCAAAAAAACAAAAAGTGAAGAATTTGGCTATGGTAGTCAGGAATTTGTCCCCTGGACAATTGGCTCCATAATGTAACGCTCCACAATATAACAATACCTCGTACCGCCATGCTCACTATGAGCATGGCAAGGAGTTCCTATGTCTATTGTTAACGTAAATACTGAAGAAGAAAAATTAAAGGCTACAACAGTAAGATGGCGAATATTTATTATTATGCTTTTGTTGGGTGCGATTAATTATATTGATCGCACATCGCTTTCTATTGCCATGCCCTATATTACCGATGAATTTGGCATTACTGATACCCGGGTTGTCGGTGTTATCCATAGTGCTTTCTTCTGGGCTTATGCGCTGATGCAAATTCCCAGCGGCGTGATTGCAGATAAGTTCAAAGCCAGAAATATTATCGCACTGGCGACCATCTTATGGGGAGCATTCCAGGCCGTTGCCGCCTTATGTCACTCCATTTTCACGCTTTCGCTTTCCCGTCTTGGTCTGGGCGTCACAGAATCCCCTATCATGCCCGCAGGCGCAAAATTAATGGGAACATGGTTAACGCCAACTGAGCGTGGGCGCGGCTCAATGTTGCTTGATGGCGGCGCGCCATTAGGAACCGCGCTGGGTGCGGTCATCATCGCCGGGTTGATTGCCTTTTTCGACTCGTGGCGTATGGCGTTTATTGTCGCGGGGGTTGGCACGATGCTCGTCGGTTTACTGGCATGGTGGTATATCCGTACTTACCCGTCAGAACACCCACGTATTAACCAGGCGGAACTGGACCATATCACCGCGGCAAACGGCCCAGCCACCAACAGTAAAAAATACCGTCTCGCTGATATCAAACCTTACCTCAAGCAGCGCAATGTGCTTGCGTTGATCGGCGGATGGGTATGCTACAGCTTTGTATTCTATGGCCTGATGACCTGGCTGCCGCTCTATTTCCAGGCCACTTATGGCTTTGATATTAAGTCGATGGGTGGCGCGATGGCGCTGATCTTCCTGCTGTGCTTTATTGGTCAGCTCACAGGCGGTTACATCATGGATAAATGGCGCAGTAAAGGCGCAAAAACCAGCCGTGTTATGCATACCATGTTGGCAATTTCCGCCACTACCGCAGGGGTAGGGATTTTTCTGTGCGCCCAAAGTTCAACACCAGCCATTGCGATTACGTTGCTGACAATCGCGCTCTTCCCGTTACGTTGGGCCAGTGTCTACTGGTCAATACCGGGTCTGCTGGGAGCACAATCGGTAGCAGGGACTATCTGTGGCACCATGAACTTTACCAGTAACCTGTTCGCTGCCATTTTGCCTATTTTTATCGGCTTCCTGGTGCAATCTACCGGTAATTACTATGCCGCGATGATGTTCTTTGCGCTGGCCGCAGTGGGTTACCTCATCTGCTCGCTGCTCATTAACTTCGATAAAAAAATGGATATTGCTGAAAAGTAATTACCCGTCTCCGGCCCGCGCGCGGGCCATTTTTTATGGCATCAGGAACGAAGTATGTTCAATTCAGAGAACTTTATTGCCGTCGACTGGGGCTCCAGCAACCTACGCCTGTGGGTTTACCAGAAGGGGAGCTGTGTCTGGCGTCACGCCAGTCATGATGGGGTGATCAATCACCATGCAGGGCAGTTCAAAGATATTTGGCTGACATTGCTCGAACAGTGCCCGCACACTCTGGCAGATAATACGACGGTTATCATGAGCGGCATGATTGGCAGCAATATTGGCTGGGTAGACAGTCACTATTTACTCTGTCCGGTTTCCCTGCAAACCCTGTCGCAGCATCTCACTCAAGTTCATGACGCGGGCCATCTCCCTGTATTCATCATTCCTGGTTTGCAGTTAGCGGGATCTGAAACCTGTAATGTGATGCGTGGTGAAGAAACACAGCTTCTTGGCGCGTTATCAGAAAATAGCTGGTATGCCTTCCCTGGCACCCACAGTAAATGGGTACGCATGGAGAACGATACGGTCCGTGATTTTCAAACCATCATGACCGGCGAATTTTTCCACCTGCTGACCCGACACTCCATCGTGGGAAAACACGCAACGGTACAACAGCACAATGTCGATGCTTTTTTAGCGGGCGCAAAGCGTGGTCAACATGAAAACTGCCTTTCTCGCGGCGTCTTTGATCTCAGAGCACGAACACTAAGTCATATCCTTCCTCAGGACGCGCTTTTTGATGCCTTATCCGGTCTGCTGATCGGCCATGAAATCGCACAAATGCTGCAACATTACGCAATCCCTGCACACGAAGAAATTGTACTGGTCGGCAGCGACGAGCTGCTCGTCCGCTACCAGACCGTATTCCAGCTTTTTGGCCAACGCTGTCGCCTCCTCAACGGTGAAACAGCATTCATTAACGGCATCAGGAGTGTTTTACATGAACATCCATAATCCTTTGGTCGCAATACTACGAGGTATAACGCCCGATGAAGTTCTGGCGCATATTGATGTACTCGCAACAGCAGGTTTTACCACCGTAGAAATTCCGCTGAATTCCCCCGACTGGCAAACCAGTATCGCCATAGCCGTTGCACACTATGGTCAGACGATACATATCGGCGCAGGAACCGTGACCGCCGTTAGCGAAGTTAACGTGCTATCCGCATTCAAGTGCTCGTTTATTTTAACGCCGAATACCGACCCGTCAGTTATTGACGCGGCACGAGATGCCGGAATGACGACCTGTATCGGCTGTCATACCGCCAGCGAAGCGTTTGTCGCGATCCATCACGGCGCCAGCGCATTAAAAATTTTCCCGGCAGGCGAACTGGGGCCAGGATACATCCGCGCATTAAAAGCCGTTCTACCGACGCATATTCCACTCTATGCCGTCGGTGGCATCCGTCCCGACAATCTGGCTGACTATCTGAATGCAGGATGCATTGGCGCAGGATTAGGCAGCGATCTGTACCGCGCCGGACAACCCGTAAACCAGACGGCAAGAAATGCCCAGGCCTTTATCGAGGCGTGGAACGCCTGTAAGCAGCAATAAAAAAGCCCGGCGCCAGGCCGGGCAAAACGTTACCAATACACACTTAAGCGACTTTCAGTTGCTGTATTTTTTTCTCGCGGCGAATTTTACGTTCTTCCAGCACCGCGACCATCGCCATCAGGCAGATACAGCCAATGGCAGCGGCATCCAGCGCGGCGAAGGTGCCCGCCCAACCGGTCAGACCAAAGACTGGCGTACCGTCGGCAATCATCCCCAGCCCCAGCTTGGCAAAGCTGTCGCCGATCAGGTAAGCGAAGGTGCCTTTAATGCCGTCCGCCGCGCCGATCGCTTTTTTCGGGACGAAGCCAACTGCCGCCACGCCAATCAGCAACTGCGGGCCAAACACCAGGAAGCCGAGCGCGAACAGGGACGCCAGATAGACGTACTGGTTGCTGGCATGCTGGTAAACGCCGAGGGTGGCGATAATCAGCGCCAGCGCAACGCAGGCCACCAGCGCGCGACGACCGTTCGCCAGATCCGACAGCCAGCCCCACAGCAGCGTGCCGACCAGCGCGCCCACTTCAAACAGGGTAAAGCCCTGAATCGCCACTTCTTTAGAGAGTTTCAGTTCCTGGAACGCGTAAACGGTAGACCACTGGTCGATACCAATACGCACCACGTAGAGGAAGATGTTGGAGAAGCACAGCAGCCAGATCACTTTGTTTTTCAGGACGTATTCCACAAAGATCTGCCACTTGGTCATCTCATTTTCTTCGGTCTCTTTGTCCTCTTCGCTGATCTCTTCGCCGAACAACTCTTCCGCCTTACCAAGACCATAAGATTCCGGGGAGTCGCTGCCAAAGCGCAGGCCGATGAAGCCCACAATCAGCGCGATGATCGACGGGAAGATAAACATGCCGATCACATGGCCGTCGAACAGGTAGTTGGCGCCTACCAGAGCCACGCCTGCCGCGCCAGCGCCGCCGAGGTTGTGGGAGATATTCCAGAAGCCGAGGAAGGTGCCGCGCTTACGACGGGGCGTCCATTTGGTGATGGTGGAGTAACTGCACGACCCGCCGGTACTCTGGAAGAAACCGCTCAGCGCGTAGAAGGCGATCATCAGGAACAGGCTAACGGAACCGCTCCCCATGCTGGCGCTGAAACCCAGCATACAGATAGCGGAAAGAATCAGCATAAACGGCAGGAACTGCTTGGTGTTTTTGCCGTCGGCATAGTAGGAAACCAGCGTTTTGCCTACGCCATAGGTGATCGAGAAGCCCAGACCAATCATCCCCAGTTGCGTCATGCTCAGCCCGTAGGTGGAGATCATGTCGTTCTGGGCGATGTTGAAGTTTTTGCGGATCAGGTACATGGTCAGGTAGCCGATAAAGACCACCAGATAGGACTGCATGAACGGTTTGAACCACATTTTGCGCCGTACATCGAGCGGCAGATCCAGGGTCGGCTTACGCACCTGGTTTAAGAAGTTCAGCATGGGACGGGTATCTCCTGATTTTTTAAGCCTGCTTTATTGCAGGCATTGTAAAAATCAGCCGCCCAACCAGCCTGAGACAGCGTCCAGGCGAAACCGGGAAAATGTCTTAGTTTTGCCCCACTCGGGGTAAAAAGGTGAAGTCCGTCACGTAATGCTGGCCTCGCGCGGCGCCTGCGCGTTCAAAAACGGCAGCAGCAGCAGGGCGGAAATGCCCGCCGCAATGGCAATCACCACAAAGAACCCGGTCCAGTGCCAGGTTTCCATCACCTGCGCCAGCGGCCAGCCGGAGAGCGATGCGCCAAGATAGGCAAACAGACCGACAAAACCGGTTGCCGCCCCCGCCGCCTCTTTGTGCGAACATTCCGCAGCCGCCATGCCGATCAACATTTGTGGGCCAAAGACAAAAAAGCCGGTGGTGAAGAAGCACGCCGCCTGCATCACGTAACTGGCGAACGGCATCAGCCATAACGAACCGACAGAGAGCAGTATTCCGGCAGCGAAAATCAGGTTCATTGGCCCACGGTTGCCGTTGAACAGTTTATCTGAACCCCAGCCCGCCACCAGCGCGCCGATAAACCCGCCCAGCTCGAACATCGTGACCGCCGTGTTGGCGGTGACCAGATCGACACCCAGCGTCTCCGACATATACAGGTTGCCCCAGTCGTTGATCGCCGCGCGTACCACGTACACCAACACATAGCACAGCGAGAGCAGCCAGATATAGGGATTCAACAGCACGTATTTGGTCAGGATCTCTTTGCGGGTCAGCCCCGCGCCCTCCTGCTGCTGAGCGATTTCCAGCTCATCATGCCGCCAGTCCCCGACCGCTGGCAAACCGATAGCCTGTGGCCTGTCGCGCAGCCGCCAGCAGAGAAAAATGCCGACGATAATCGCCAGCGTTCCGGCAATCATCATCCCGGCGCGCCAGCCGTAATGCAGAGCGGCAGCAGCCATGACGATCGGAATCAGCGCCCCTCCGACGTTATGCGCGGTATTCCAGATAGCCCACCACCCGCCACGCTCATTACGCGAGTACCAGGACGTCAGCAGACGGGCGCACACCGGCGCTCCCCAGCCCTGGAAGAAGGCATTCAACGCCCACAGTAATGCAAAGGCCCACAGCGACGTGGAGAAACCGAACAGGATATTCACCACGCCGGTGGCGATCAGCCCAATGCCCATAAAATAACGGGCGTTGGAACGGTCGCTGACGATGCCGGAGACAAACTTCGACAGGCCATAGGTGATGTAAAACAGCGTCGCCAGCAGGCCGATATCACTGCGGGTCAGCACGCCGCTGACGAGGATCTCCGGCACGGCGGCATTAAAACTTTTACGGGTGAAATAGAACAGCGCGTAGCCAAGCCAGATGGTCAGTAAGATCTGTCGCCGCCAGTAGCGGTAACGCGCATCAACTTCGTGTTTATCGGTTATCAACGGCGCATTTGCCGGAGCTTTCAGAAACGTCAGCATCGCCGCTCCTTAAACGTAACGCAGAGGCAACGACACGCTAACGCGCGTGCCGTGCGTACAGGAGATGGCCAGCACGCCGCCAAGCGCCGTCACGCGCTCGCGCATCCCGGTCAGACCAAAACCTTGCTGGCCGGAATCCGGCGGCAGGCCGCTGCCATCGTCTTCAATCACCAGCATCAGCCGCTCATCCTGCAACCAGCCCTGTAGCGTAACCGCGCTGGCATTAGCGTGTTTCACAATGTTGTTCAGCCCTTCCTGACAAACGCGAAACAGCGTTACCCGCTGGCTTTCGCTGAGCGCAGACTCGTCTATTCGCCAGTCGAGATGGCTGATGATGCCGCGACTTTCCAGCTCCATTTCCCGCATCAGCGAACGGATAGCCTGTTCCAGCGTCAGGTCATCCAACTGGCGCGGACGCAAGCGCCCCAGCAGGCGACGCACCGCGTCATACACGCCCAGCGACAGTTGCTCAATGTGCGCCCCGCTCTGTTTTACGCCGCCATTATCCGCTGCCAGCCGCTGTACAATTCCCGCCTGAGTGCGAATGGCGGTGATGGTCTGACCGATGTCGTCGTGCAGTTCCCGCGCTACGTCGCGCCGCACGCTCTCTTCCGTTTCCAGCAGGCGTTCCGCCAGACGATGGTTGCGTGCCAGCTCATTTTGTAGCGACTGGTTGAGTTCGCGCAGGCGCTGAATCCCCGCGCCAAGCAGCAGCCCGGTCAGGCTTTGCGCCAGCAGAGAAAGCAGTAAATCAACGGGATGATCGTGCCAGGTCTGGCTGGCAATCAGCGCGATGGCGTTCATCAACGTCGCGATCAGCGCCCCTTGCCAGCCGTAATGCCAGGCGAGCGCAATAATCGGCAACGCAAGGCAGAACGGCGTAAAGCGTGACAGCTCAGCCGGTAGACCCAGCTGTAGCCACAGACTGACGCTGAACAGCAGCAGATACCAGACCAGATGCCGCCCGCGCCAGTTCACCGGCTGAGAGACCAGCGCCGGGCCGAGCGGTAACCAGGTGGTGCTGGTCAGGTAATGCCAGAACACCAGACAGATGGGCGCCAGCGTCAACCCGCCGGTAAGCGTCAGCAGCAGCGCGTTTAACGTCTCTTCCCCCTGGCCTAACCAGGGCAGAGACTGTAACAATGCCGCCGCCGTCAAGGCCGCGCCCTGTAACAGCAGGGTGCGCCAGTCGCGCTGATGGCGATAGCGGGAGATTAATGCCACAGGCAGCAGCGTCAACAGGCTTCCGATCATCAAAAGCGGTAGATGCGCCAGCGCCACTTCCTGCGCCAGCCACCAGACCAGCAGCCATTCCGCGCCCAGCAATACCGGCCAGTAGCTGCGTGGACACTGCAACATCAGCCCCAGGCGTAAACCGAACGGGAACAGCAGTACCGCCAGCTCCGGGCGCTCAACCAGGTGCAGGCTGATGCTCCACAGGCAAAACCACGCGGCGGAGAAGATAAAAAAGCAGGCGATAACGGTAATTAACCGGGAGAGGATGGTTTTCATCACCAGCCATCAAACATGCGGCGCGCCAGCTCAACGTCGTTGCTGACGCCCAGTTTTTCCAGAAGATTGGCGCGATGTACGTGTACCGTTTTTGGCGACAGCCCCAGCTCGGCGGCGATCTCTTTCACCGCCATTCCCTGCGCCAGCTTTTCCGCCACCTGGCGTTCACGTCTGGTCAGCGGGTCCTGCCGTCCGGCCGCCAGTTTAACGGCGATATCCGGCGTCAGGTAACAGCCGCCCGTCGCCACCGTATGTACCGCGGCAATCAGCTCGTCAGGGCTACAGCGCTTGGAAAGGAAGCCGCGCGCACCGGCGTTCAGCGCCTGTTCCACCAGCGCCGGACTGTCATGTACCGACAGCATTATCGTCGCCATCCCTTTAGGAAGCTGATTTAATAACTCCAGCCCGGAGATATCCGGCATGGAGATATCGCAGATGCAGACCTGCACGCCGCGACCGGGCAGTCCCGCCAGCGCCTCGCGACCAGAACCGAATTCGGCGACAACCTGAAAATCGGCTTCCAGCCCCAGCAATTGGGCAAAGCCGGAGCGGACGATAAGATGATCGTCAATAAGGGCGATAGTGGTCATGGCATGTCCTGGCGGGTGTAAAAAACGCGCCTACCTTAGCGAGATACACGTCATCCTTCAAGCTACCTCTGCACTGTCTGCGTCTGCTCCCCCGGTACTTACTTAAGTAAGCGCCGGGGGCTTCTCAGACTCGCCGCCTTGATGCAACTGGAGTGCGTTTGTATATAAACGCGTTACTGCCCAAAGCCTTGAACAATTATTCAAAAAAGACAGCAATTTTGCTGAACATGGAAGGATCGGACTGGTTACGCACCACGCTCTCGACATCCTCCAGCTTTTCAATCTGGCTAATCATTTGCCCTAGACGCTGATCGTCGTTCACCAGTAGCCAGATACGGCTCTGGGCACTACCCTGAATCGGCAAACAAAGGATGCCTTCCACGTTGAACGCGCGGCGGGCAAACAGACCGCAAACGTGGGTCATCACGCCAGGATGGTTATGCACGGTGAGCTGTAGAATAACGTTTTCATGAGTTGACTGTTGCATGGCTTATTCCCCCACCATTTCAGTATTGGCCGCACCCGGCGGTACCATCGGATACACTTTTTCTTCAGCATCGATACGCACGTGAATCAATGCCGGACCCGGTCGGTCGATAATCGCCTGCAGCGCCGCCTGCGGGTCAGCTTCGTTATTTAAATCACAGGTTTGCAGACCAAAACCGGCAGCGATCTGCATAAAATTGATCATACCCGGATAGGTTGCAGCGAACACGCCCTGCTTATAAAACAGGCTCTGCTGCTGATAAACCAGCCCCAGCGCTTCGTTATTCATCAGAATGATTTTCACATCCAGCTGATTTTCCGCCGCGGTGGCCATCTCCTGAATATTCATCATCAGGCTGCCGTCGCCGGAGAAACAGATAACCTTGCGCTGCGGGTTAGCCAGCGCCGCGCCAACCGCGGCGGGCAGGCCAAAACCCATGGTACCCAGACCGCCAGAGGTCAGCCACTGGCGCGGACGGTTCAGCGGATAAGCCTGAGCAACCCACATCTGATGCTGTCCCACATCGGTGGTAATGATCGCGTCATCATCAACGCAGGCGGCAACGGCGTTAATCAGCCCGTAATGCGAGAGCGGGTTTTTCTCCTGCGGAATAGGGCAAGGGAACTCACGCTGCAAGTCAGCCACCAGTTGCAGCCATTCGCTGCGAGGCCGCGCCTCAACCTGCGGGATCAGTTGGTTCAGCACTTCGCCCACATCGCCCTGAATCGCCACGTGCGGCTGTTTGATTTTACCCAGCTCTGAACGGTCGATATCGACGTGAATAATCTTCGCATTCGGGCAGAACTGTTCGGTTTTACCAATCGCCCGGTCATCAAAACGTGCGCCTAAAACAACCAGTAAATCCGCTTCCTGAAGAATAAAGTTGGTACTGCGCGCGCCGTGCATCCCCAGCATGCCTAACGACAGCGGATGCGCTTTTGGCAACATCCCCAGCGCCATCAGGGTCTGGGTCGTCGGTAAGTTCGCTTTCTCCGCCAGATGGCGAATTTGCTCAGGAGCGTTGATAACCCCGCCGCCCAGATAGAGCACCGGGCGCTGCGCGGCGTTAATCATCGCTGCCGCTTCGCGCACGCAGGCGCTATCGAACGCCGGCGCCGCCGTCCGGGTACCCGGTTCCGGCAGCACGTCCAGCTCAATGGTCGCCGCCTGAACATCCTTAGGAATATCTATCCACACCGGCCCTGGCCGCCCGGACTGGGCGATACGAAAGGCATCGCTCATCACCTGCGGCAATTCAGCAATATTACGCACCAGGTAGTTATGTTTGGTGATGGGGATAGAAATACCGTAGGTGTCGACTTCCTGGAAGGCATCGGTACCAATCATTGAGGCAGGCACCTGGCCGGTGATGCAAACCAGCGGAATCGAATCCAGACGAGCGTCGGCGATAGCGGTGATCAGGTTAGTCGCTCCTGGACCGCTACAGGCCATACACACCGCCGGTTTACCTTCGGTACGCGCCATACCCTGAGCGATAAACCCCGCCCCCTGCTCGTGACGCGCCAGAATATGGCGAATCTGCGTGCTTTGGCTTAATGCATCGTAAATGGGAAGGATGGAGCCGCCCGGTATACCGCTAACGGTGGTGATCCCCTGACGTTCCAGTAAATGAACGACTAACTGCGCGCCAGTGAAGCGCATTTTTTGTGATGTTGTGCCCGAACTTGCCATGCTCCAGTCCTTTTATTCTGGGCCGACTTACCGGGGGGCATAAAACGAAAAACCCCGCTCGGTTTGCGCCGGCGGGGTTTTGGAATTCGTGTTGTTCCGGACCCTACGGCGCATTGCCGACGACGACCACCACAGACACGACGACCACCGCGGCAGGCGCGGTGAGTAGTAGGGTCGGAGTCAGCATGGCTGCGTTCATTAGGGACCTGTTGTATCGAAATAGTGAATGAATTTATACAAACACAGCTTGTACCATTTCACAATGGATTTATTTTCATCCACAAAAAACTGTGTGGAAGATCACATTAATTTGCGAGGGGATAAAAACAAAAAACCCCGCCCGGCGAGGTTTTTTGCTCAGCGCTTTCCGGTTGGTGGCCGCAAACACACTGTATTACGTCAACGGCAAAAGTATACGCGATCGGCGAAGAAGGCGCAATTTTGACCACGGTTTTTGCTGATTTAGAGTATCGATCGCGCGCGTAAATTTGTCCAATAAATACTGTTCATACATACAGTATTTATTCTATACTGCAAAAGTACGCAGAGTGACATCTGGGGCCGCACTTTTACCGGCGCAATCAAGTCCTGGCTGAAACGGGTGGTGCCGTCAGCGCCTTAACCCCAGCCGAGCACACTGTGTTACGTCAACAAATATCCCGAATAATTTAGGTCACAGCCAACGGGGCTGCACCAGAAATATGACGGATATACTCTGGCTGGCAACAGGCGGCGGAAAGGTACGCCAGCTGGTCGTGCTCCTGAACCAGAGGAGACGCGTATGAGCGGAGTGGATATTATCGTTTTGATCCTGAAACTCATGGTTGCCGTGTTGCAACTACTTGATGCCGTCCTGAAGCAGTTCCGCTGATTCAGGTTCAAGTCGCACCTGAGAGGGGCGGGAAACCGCCCCTCTGCAGGCTACCCATTAACCGATCTGATGGAGAGGACTATGCCAGCGCTGCAGATTACCCGCAACAACGCCGAACACACCCGGTTTTGCCACGCTACGCGACGAAAGCCTGGCGCAAAATGACAACATGCTGCGCCGCCTGGAGGAAAACTGACACAGCGGGGAATCCCCATGCCCCGTCGTTTTATGAAAATCTGGGATTTCGCCCGGTGTATGATGAACCGCGGGTCACGCATCGTCTGCTCTGCGCGCGCTAGCCATCTCTGGCTGCCTACGCGCACGCATGTTACAGTCCAGTGACGACTTCTTCCCTGTTCCCGGGCCGTAATGACCATTACCGTATTCTGCATTTTACTGTTTGCAGCCCTGCTGCACGCCAGCTGGAACGCTATTGTCAAAGCGAGCGGCGACAAGATGTACGCGGCGACAGGCGTCACCGGTTCAGCCTCATTAATCGCTCTTGCTCTACTCCCTTTCGCCCCACAACCCGCACTCGCCAGCGTACCGTTTCTCGCCGTCTCCTGCGCACTACAGGTGGTGTACACGGTACTGGTGGCGAAAACGTATCAGGTCTCGGATATGAGCCAGTCCTATCCGCTAATGCGTGGCACCGCGCCGCTACTGGTAGCCATAATCAGCGTTGCCCTCCTCGGCGATCGTCTCTCCCCGGTGGCGTGGCTCGGAATTGGCATCATCTGCCTGGCTATTCTGGCGATGGCCTTTAACGGCCGGGCCAGCTCAAGTACGGGTATCGTACTGGCGCTAATCAACGCCTGTTTTATTGCCGGTTATACGCTGGTTGACGGAACCGGGGTGCGACTTTCGGGAACCGCGCTGGGCTATACGCTATGGACCTTTTTTATGAATGGATTCTGTCTGCTGGGCTGGGCGCTGATCGCCCGACGCCCGCAGGCCAGCCGCTATTTGCGCCAGCACTGGAAGAAAGGCCTGGTCGGCGGAGTCGGTACAATGGGCTCCTACGGTCTGGCGCTGTGGGCGATGACCCAGGCGCCGCTGGCGGTGGTCGCCGCCCTGCGCGAGACATCGATTCTTTTCGGCGCGATTATCGCTTTGATCCTGTTAAAAGAAAAAGTCGCTCCGCTGCGTATTCTTGCCGCTTGCGGGATTGCTGTTGGGGCGATTCTGCTGCGGTTATCATAAATTATACATGGCAACATTAGTTGCCGATTTTGGTTTACAAAACCAGCCCGATTCTCCTCCGACAATCACCGCCGTATGGTTGCCCTGTTATTTTTATATGGTAGATTTCTCCGCTATTACCGTATGTTCCAGTCACATATTCTTTATATCTATTTTTTACAAAGTATTCATCGAATGAAACGGCATAAGAACGTCAATTTATTGTTGATGCTGGTATTGCTGGTGGCCGTTGGTCAGATGGCGCAAACCATTTATATTCCGGCGATTGCTGATATGGCGGTATCACTCAACGTCCGCGAGGGCGCTGTGCAGAGCGTCATGGCCGCTTATTTACTGACCTATGGCGTATCGCAGCTCTTCTATGGCCCGCTGTCTGACCGCATTGGCCGCCGCCCGGTGATCCTGGCCGGGATGTCTGTTTTTATGCTGGCGACGCTGATTGCTATCACCACCCATAGCCTGCCAGTGCTGATTGCCGCCAGCGCCATGCAGGGGATGGGCACCGGTGTCGGCGGCGTTATGGCGCGTACTCTGCCGCGTGATCTGTATGAAGGCGCGCAGCTAAGACATGCTAATAGTCTGCTTAATATGGGGATTTTGGTCAGCCCGCTGCTGGCGCCGCTGATAGGCGGTATCCTTGGCACCCTCTGGAGCTGGCGGGCCTGCTATATTTTTCTGCTAGTGCTGTGCGCTGGCGTAACTTTCAGCATGGCGCGCTGGATGCCGGAAACCCGGCCAGCCAGCGCGCCGCGCAGCCGGTTGATAACCAATTATAAAACCCTGTTTGGTACCGGCGCATTTAACTGCTATCTGCTGATGTTGATTGGTGGTCTGGCGGGGATCGCCGTTTTTGAAGCCTGTTCCGGCGTGCTGATGGGCGCCGTGCTGGGCCTGAGCAGCATGTCAGTGAGTATTCTGTTTATCGTGCCGATTCCGGCGGCATTTTTTGGCGCCTGGTTTGCCGGACGCCCGAATAAGCGCTTCCCGATGCTAATGTGGCAGTCGGTAGTTTGCTGCCTGTTGGCAGGGATCCTGATGTGGCTCCCTGCGCTGTTAGGCGTGATGACCATCTGGACGCTGCTGGTGCCCGCCGCATTGTTCTTTTTTGGCGCAGGAATGCTGTTTCCGCTGGCGACCAGCGGCGCAATGGAGCCATTCCCGTTTCTTGCCGGTACTGCCGGAGCGCTGGTGGGAGGATTGCAGAATATCGGTTCCGGCGTGCTGGCATGGCTGTCCGCGATGATGCCGCAAACCGGCCAGAGCAGCCTGGGGCTACTGATGATGCTGATGGGATTGCTGATTCTGCTATGCTGGCTGCCGCTGGCATCTCGTTTTCATCATCACCGGCTGCCGGTTTAAGCCCTGGGTCGCCTTCTTCCGGGTTGCGACTCAAATGTCTAACCCGGATTATAGAAAACGAGCCATTATTATTGTGCATGGTGCTGCAACCAGTTGATAAACGCATCGATTTTCGGCCACTGACGGCCCGGCAGGGTCGTCACGTAATAGTGCTGATGGCATTTCAGGGTCATGTCGCCGAACGGTGCCATCAGCTCACCGCTGTCGAGCCGCTTCTGCACCAGCCGCTTACGCCCCATCGCCACGCCGACGTGATTCATCGCCGCTATCACCGCTAAATCCGAACGATCAAAGCCAATTCCCGACGATTGCGGCAAGTCAATACCAAACTGTTGCGCCCAGCTAAACCACTCATCGGTACCGGAATCATTGCTCCATGCCTGGCGATCGTGCAGCAGCGTACAGTAACGAAGATTGCCAGGGTTCCGCTGAAGCTGATGCTGATGCGCGTAATCCGCTGTGCAAACCGGCACGATAGCCTCATCCATCAGAAAATAATGACTAAGCTGCGACGAAGGCGTGTCATCAAAATAGATCGCCAGATCGATTCCCGCTCGCTGCATATTGACATTATCGTTGCCGGTCAGCACGGTGAGCGATATGGAGGGGTAACGGCGGGTAAAATCGCCCAACGCCGGAACCAGCCAGCACTGGGCGATGGACGGGCGCGAATAGACCGTTAATGTCCCCGACAGTTCCTGGTTTTTAATATCCAGAATCTCCTGGTTGAGACTGTCCAGGGAGGATTTCAGCGCCCAGAACACCCGTCTGCCTTCATGGGTAAGTTCCACCTTGCGATGCGACCGCACAAACAACTGAATCCCCAGTTCCTCTTCCAGTTGATTTATGCGGTGGCTAACCGCGCTCGGCGTCAACGACAGCTCTTCCGCTGCCAGCGCAAACGACTCGTGCCGGGCGGCGACCTCGAAAGTATATAGCTTCGAAAGTTGCCAACCGTTAAGCAGTCGATTCCCCATCGCTTTTTGCGCCTCCCTTTCCTGTTCTTTCACTTTCATTGTGCCGATTGTAAGAAACTTTGCGTCCCGGACTTAGGTTAAAGATGAATAAAAGTGACTCATTGCACATTAAACCATCTTATTTAGAGCCAAATCACCACTTTGATTCAATCTGATTCATCTGAAGCGCCATTTATATCGTTTGTCAGCAGTTGCCGATTTTCTGTTCAATAACCACAGATTATTCACAGGTGAGGTGGGGTATGGAATCTCAGATCTGGGTTGTCAGCACGCTGCTGATAAGCATCGTGTTAATTGTGCTAACTATTATCAAACTGAAGCTTCATCCATTCCTGGCGCTACTGCTGGCGAGCTTTTTCGTCGGCGCCATGATGGGGATGAGCCCACTGGATATGGTCAATGCTATTGAGAGCGGTATTGGCGGCACGTTAGGCTTTCTGGCGGCGGTTATTGGCCTCGGGACCATTCTCGGTAAAATGATGGAGGTTTCCGGGGCAGCGGAACGCATCGGCCTGACGCTCCAGCGCTGCCGTTGGCTTTCCGCTGACGTGATCATGGTGCTGGTGGGGCTGATTTGCGGGATCACGTTATTCGTTGAAGTGGGCGTTGTTCTGCTTATTCCACTGGCGTTTTCCATTGCGAAAAAGACCAACACGTCATTGCTCAAGCTGGCTATTCCGCTGTGTACCGCGCTCATGGCGGTGCATTGCGTGGTGCCGCCACATCCGGCTGCACTGTTTGTGGCGAATAAACTGGGCGCGGATATCGGTTCCGTTATCGTTTATGGTCTGCTGGTTGGGTTGGTGGCTTCGCTGGTTGGCGGGCCGCTATTCCTGCGATTGCTCGGCAACCGTCTGCCGTTTAAAGCGGTTCCCACTGAATTTTCCAATCTCGAAGTACGTAAAGAAGAGACGCTACCCTCACTTAGCGCAACGCTGTTTACGGTTCTGCTGCCGATTGGCCTGATGTTGGTCAAAACCATAGCCGAACTGAATATGACCAAAGGCGGCACGCTGTATATGCTGCTGGAATTTATCGGCAACCCCATCACCGCGATGTTTATCGCCGTCTTTGTCGCCTATTATGTGCTGGGGCTCCGCCAGGAAATAGGCATGGGTGCCCTGCTGACGCATACGGAAAACGGCTTCGGTTCGATTGCCAATATTCTGCTGATTATCGGCGCGGGTGGGGCCTTTAACGCAATCCTTAAGACCAGCAGCCTGGCCGATACTCTGGCGGTAATTCTGTCGAATCTGGACATGCATCCAATTCTGCTGGCCTGGCTGGTGGCGTTGATTCTGCACGCCGCAGTGGGTTCCGCTACCGTTGCGATGATGGGCGCAACCGCCATCGTGGCGCCAATGCTGCCACTCTATCCCAACGTCAGCCCCGAGATCATCGCTATCGCCATCGGCTCCGGCGCGATTGGCTGCACTATCGTCACGGATTCCCTGTTCTGGCTGGTTAAACAGTACTGCGGCGCAAGCCTCAACGAAACGTTCAAATATTATACCACCGCAACCTTTATCGCTTCGTTACTTGCACTGGCGAGCACATTCCTGCTTTCTTTCATTATCTGAGCGCAAAGAGACGTAATATGAAAAACGCTGATATGACCACCTTAATCGCCCGGTTTCCTCTGCTGGAGGAGCTGATAGCCCTGAAAGAAACGACCTGGTTTAACCCAGGCACCACCTCCCTTGCGGAAGGTTTACCCTATGTTGGTCTGACGGAAAATGACGTTGAAGATGCCCATGCCCGGCTCGATCGCTTTGCGCCATATCTGGCGGAAGCCTTCCCGGAAACCGCCGCAACCGGTGGGATTATCGAATCTGATCTGGTCGCCATCCCGGCAATGAAGGCCAGGCTGGAGAATGCCTTCAGCCAGCCCATTAGCGGCGATCTGCTGCTGAAAAAAGACAGCCATTTGCCCATTTCGGGTTCCATTAAAGCGCGGGGCGGCATTTACGAGGTGCTGGCCCACGCAGAAAAGCTGGCGATCAATGCCGGTTTGCTGGCGCCTTCCGACGACTACCGCAAGCTGTTAACCCCGGAATTCGAGCAATTTTTCAGCCAGTACAGCATCGCCGTCGGTTCCACAGGTAACCTGGGTATGTCGATTGGCATTATGAGCGCGCGTATCGGCTTTAAGGTGACGGTACATATGTCCGCCGATGCCCGCGCCTGGAAGAAAGCCAAACTGCGTAGCCACGGCGTAACGGTCGTGGAATACGAAGAGGATTACGGCGTGGCGGTCGAGCAAGGACGCAAAGCGGCGGAGTCTGACCCAAACTGCTTCTTTATTGACGATGAGAATTCGCGCACGCTGTTCCTCGGCTATTCCGTGGCCGGAGAGCGGCTAAAAGCGCAGTTTTCCCGCGAAGGGCGCGTTGTGGATGCCAAACACCCCTTATTTGTCTACCTGCCCTGCGGCGTTGGCGGCGGCCCTGGCGGCGTGGCGTTTGGTCTGAAGCTGGCATTTGGCGACAACGTTCACTGCTTCTTCGCCGAACCGACCCACTCACCTTGTATGCTGCTGGGCGTCTATACCGGCCTGCATGACCAAATTTCGGTGCAGGATCTTGGAATCGATAACCAGACCGCCGCCGACGGTCTGGCGGTTGGCCGCGCTTCGGGCTTTGTGGGGAGGGCAATGGAGCGTCTGCTGGATGGGTTTTACACCCTTGATGACCAGACCATGTATGACATGCTGGGCTGGCTGGCGCAGGAAGATGGTATTCGCCTGGAACCGTCCGCGCTGGCGGGAATGGCCGGGCCGCAACGGGTGTGCGCCAGCCTGGTATATCAGCAAATGCACAATTTCACCGCAGAACAGATGCAGAACGCGACCCATCTGGTGTGGGCGACCGGCGGCGGCATGGTGCCGGAAGAGGAGATGGCCCGATACCTGGCGAAAGGGAGCTAAACGCCATTGACCTTAACGCAGCATCGCCATCAGTTCCATCGGTGAGCGATGCTGTTTAATCAGATCCCGCATGACGCGCATATAGGGTGCGCTCCAGCTGTAAAACTGCCGGTACCCTTCGCATAACGCGCTGGTGCCATCCTCCAGACGCAGTTGTGGGCAGCCGCCACCGCATAATTTTAACCAGATACAGCCTGCGCAAGTCGGCCCCGGTGGCGTATCGTCATAACGCACCGCTTCGCCGCGCCAGGCATGTAGCGTGGCCTCAAACAGCGAGACCATGACGCGGTTAACATCTTCTTTGACCCAAATAGCAAATACCGCGCAAAGGAAGTCTCCCCAAAGCCTGGCGTCAGCGGACTGCAGATGGGGAACAAACTGGATAGCCGTCGCGCCCTGCACGCTTAACTGGTGATAAACACGCGCCGGGTGTTCACACTCGTGGCGATAAATCATGACTTCCCGAACGGGAGTCTCGTTCATCAGGGTTTTGCCGTCGCCACTGTGCCAAACGTCACTATAATCGGCCTGACATCCTGTCATGTCACATCCTTAATTAACAAAATCATCTGTCGTATGTGCGTTATAGCAAACAACAATGACAACGAAAGTACTGCGAATGCGATCAAAAATTTATCACGAACCGCCTGCGGCCGGGCAAAATCGCTTTGCCCGACATGCATCAAATTACGGCTGCGGGTATAGCGCCAAAGAATCATCGCGACGAACGGCAAAATACACAGTGAGAGCCAGAATGGCAGCCCTGCCTGATGCCAGTGGTGCTTAAGCGCCAGCGCCAGTAGCGCGCCATAGCCTAAAAGGGTGCGAAACCAGGCCAGTGACGTGCGTTCCGGCTGCAGCCCTGGGTCGCTTTCGCGACGTATCCGACGATTATTCGGCATAGAACACCAGGACCGTAACCACCACAATAACGAGCGTCAGCAGGATACTGATAAGTAGCAGAGCGCGGGTATAGGGAAGATCCTGCTTGAGCCGCATCGCCTTTTCATTGCTCAGCCAGCGCAAGTAGCCGTGAATCGCCAGACCACCGGCAAACAAGCACAGCAGAAGAGCAATGATCTCGCGAATCAGCGGTGTAGCGAAATCCGGCGCCAGCTGGTCAAGACCGACGCCTCCGGCCAGAAAACCGAGCGACGTGCGGATCCACGCCAGAAAAGTACGTTCATTGGCCAGTGAAAAGCGATAGTCCGGCGCTTCACCGAGGCGGGAAATTTTCATCATGGCTCCCGATTGCGTAAAATATCGGCGATTCTACCTGAGAGCCAAAGCGGAAGGCATTAATAATCGCCTCTGGGTAAAGAAAGTTCTGCAGCCGATACCGCCATGTTGGCCTTGAAACACGCAGACTGACATCCGGTGGATGCCAGTCTGCATCGTTAGCGCAGTTCCGGCCAGTATGCTTTATTGGCTTCAATCAAATCATCAAGAATCGCTTTGGCGACCGACGCGCTCGGCACAGTTTTGGAGAGCGTAATCGCCTGCCACAGACGCTGATAAGAGCGATGCTCCCAGGCATCGACCACCAGTTTCTCGACGGCCACCTGCTGGCTCATCAGCCCTTTCTGGAACTGCGGAATATCGCCAACCGTCAGAGGCTCCGGTCCGTTATGCCCCACCAGGCAAGGGATCTCCACCATCGCTTCATCATCAAAGTTATGAATCGCCCCGTTGTTTGGCACAATCAGCAGCATCCGTTCCTGCGTATTAAAGGCGATTGCCGTTGCCAGATCGACGATATAAGACGCATGTTCATCAATTTCCAGCTCGCCAGCGGAGGAGTGGCCCGCTTCAATAATCGCGCGGCAGGAGCCAAATACCTGTTTTTCACGGTGATCCATCACCTCATTAGCACGCGTGCGCGCCGGGTTCGAGTGCTGTACCACATAGTCCGGGAACAGATAGTATTTCAGATAGGTGTTCGGCATGGTGTCCGGGTCCAGCGCCTGCACATCCTTCGCTTTGGCGAACGTATCATTCCAGCTCGCTTCAGTATGCGGATCGTTAGATGGCGGAACATAACCGTGTTTCGCGACGTATTCCCGCAGTTTCGGCATCAGATCGTTACCCTGCAAGTCCTCAATCGACGTCCACCAGCCAAAGTGGTTCAGCCCGTAATAACGCACGCGCATTTGCTTACGATCTTGCAGGCCGACAATCTGCGCCATCCGCCCTTCAATGCCGATCGGCATATCACAGATATTGAGGATTTTGGCGTTCGGGCGCAGACGGCGCGTCGCCTCGGCCACTATCGCCGCCGGGTTGGAGTAGTTCAGCATCCACGCGTTCGGGGAGTATTTCTCCATGTAATCCACCAGCTCCAGCACGCCGCCAATAGAACGCATCCCATACGCAATCCCGCCCGGACCACAGGTTTCCTGGCCTAACACGCCGTGGCGCAGCGGGATTTTTTCGTCTTTTTCCCGCATCGGGTATTTGCCCACGCGGATATGCGCCATCACGAAATCAACATCGGTAAACGCTGCTTCGGGATCGGTGGTGTAACTAAACGCAATCTCCGGCGCCTGCTCTTTGAGGATCACTTTGCAAGCCTCGGCGATAATCTCCTGGCGCGCACCGTCATTGTCGTAAAATTTCAGCGCTCGCAGCGGGAAACGGTCCTGGTTCGCCAGTAGCATCAGAACGATGCCCGGGGTAAATGTGCTACCGCCGCCTGCGATAACAACTGAGAATTTTTTCATGATACTGCCTCCGTCATGGTGGTTTGTTCGGTCTGTAGGGAATTTTTCATCAGGGTTTCAAGCTGGTCGCGGACCTGGGGCACATGCAGGCCGACAATCACCTGGATACCATTGCCACGGCGAACCACGCCGTGCGCGCCCAGCGCTTTAAAGACGTCATCACTCTGGGTCTGCGTCATATCGTGGAGCGCGATACGTAAGCGCGTGGCGCAGTTATTAATGCTTTCGATATTGTCCGCGCCGCCCAGTGCCTGGAGGAACCCGGCTGCCTGCCCAAGTTTTGCGTCCGGCGCGGGCGTCGTTGTCTGTCCACGCGCAGCCTTGTAATCCGCTTTGCTGTAGAGCTTGATTTCACTCTCTTCACGGCCTGGCGTTTTCAGGTTCAGGCGCAGAATCAGAGTGCGGAAGATAACGAAGTAGATCGCGGTAAAACACACGCCAATGCCTATCTGGATAAACATCATTGAAGCGTGGTTATGAAACATCGGGATCCAGTTTTGCGGCAGGAACTGGTCAAGCAGACCGCCGCCAAAATTGCCCACCACACCGCAGATATACATCACCGTCGCCATAGTGGCCGCCAGAACCGCATGGACGGCAAACAGCAGCGGCGAGATAAACAGGAAGGTAAACTCCAGGGGTTCGGTGATGCCTACCAGCATGGCAGTCAGGGTGGCGGGAATCAGCAGTCCGGCGACTTTGACGCGGTTTTCCGGCGCAGAGGTAAAATACAGCGCCAGCGCAATCCCCACCGAACCAAAGACTTTCGAGTTACCGTGCAGCGCAAATCCGCCTTCCGGGAACAGGGTTTTCAGCGCCTCGGTGCTCTGGCTGAACGCCTGCAAATGCTGCGCCCAGTAGACCTGAATACCACTTTCCACAACCGCCGGACCGAAGATGAACGGCCCATAGACAAAATGGTGCAATCCGGTCGGGATCAGGATGCGTTCAAGAAAGATGTAGACCCACACGCCCAGCGCCCCGGCCGAGCGTAAAAAGGCCTGCAGTGATTCAATACCTGACTGAACTTTTGGCCAGCCGAGCAGAGTTAACCAGGCGCAGGGGATCATCACCAGGAAAGCGACAATAACCACAAACGACGACCCCTGAAAAATACCCAGAAATACCGGCAGAGGTTTATCGAAATAGCGGTTATGCAGGGCAGTCACCAGCCCCGAGATGACAATCGCGCCGATAATACTGGTATCGAGGGTTTTAATTCCGGCAATCATCGTCAGGCCGCTGCCAGTCGTCGGTTCAACAGAAAAATCGACGCCGAAGAAGTGGCCCCAGGTCATCCCCATGGCATTAATGAAATAGTTCCAGGTGAGGAAACTGACCAGTACCGCCAGACAGGCCCGCCCCTGAGCCTGTCTGGCCAGGCCAATTGGCAGGCCAACGGCGAAAATCAGCGGCATATTACGGAAAACCGTCCAGCCGCCTTCTTCAATAATGTGAACGATTTGAGCAAATAAACTATCCGGTGCAGCGAGCGCTTCACCAACAAACATCGGGTTGCGCAGCATAATGGCGATACCGACCACAATCCCGGCAAAAGGAAAGAGTAAAACCGGGGTAAACATAGCGCCGCCAAAGCGTTGTATTTGACTGAGCATTTTTACATCCTCATATAACAACCAGTAGGGAGAGGCCTTTTTTGTAGTGATTGCTGGCCTGAGACGAGAATAAGAAATTGCTATTCTGAGAACATGACGCGCCGCTTCGATTCGTGATCGCATTCATGGTTTTAATTCCACCAATAATGTCTACTTTTTACATAAAAATTAGACATCAAAAGGCTCATTGCGCAGAATTTAAAGGGAAAAAGAGGTCTGATAGTGATCTACAAATCAATAGCGGAAAGGCTAAGAATCCGGCTCAATTCATCTGATTACAACATTGGCAGCCCATTACCTGGTGAACAGAAACTGGCAGAAGAGTTTGGCGTCGCGCGCATGACGATCCGTAAAGCGACTGATTTACTGGTCGACTGGGGGCTGGTGGTACGTCGGCACGGCTCCGGGACCTATGTCGCCCGTAAAGACGTACATCATGAAACCACCAATCTGACCGGGCTGGCCGAAGTGCTGCGCCAGCAGGGTAAAGAGGTTATAAGTCAGGTATTAGTCTTCGAAGTCATGCCCGCCCCCCCGGCTATCGCCAGTCAGTTGCGGATACAAATTAATGAACGGATCTACTTCTCGCGCCGGGTGCGTTATGTTGAGGGCAAACCGCTAATGTTGGAAGACAGTTATATGCCGGTGAAGCTGTTCCGTAATCTGTCGCTGGTACATCTGGAGGGGTCAAAGTTTGACTACATTGAGAAGGAATGCGGGATAACGATCAGCGGTAACTACGAAACACTAACCCCGGTGCTGGCCGACAAGCAGCTGGCGCAGTCCATGAATGTACCGGAGCAGACGCCTCTGCTGCGCATTACCTCCCTTTCCTACAGCGACAGCGGCGAGTTTCTTAACTATTCAGTCATGTTCCGTAACGCCAGTGAGTATCAGGTGGACTACCATCTGCGCCGCGTCCATGCGGAAAATCCGTTAACCCATCCCCCAGAACAGCACCGCGAGTAGCTGCGGGGTAATAATGCGTAAGAACATCACCAGCGGATAGACGGTGGCGTAAGAGAGCGCCGCCGCGCCGCTGGTCGCATGCAGGTTATTAGCAAACGCCAGTGCAGGCGGATCGGTCATTGAGCCGGCCAGCATGCCGCACAGCGTCAGGTAATTCATCTTCGCCAACATACGCGCCAGAATGCCGACGGTCAGCAGCGGTATTGCCGTGATAAAGATACCGTAGACAATCCAGCGCATACCGTCGCCTTCAATTAGCGTCGCCACAAAGTCGCCGCCGGATTTCAGCCCAACTACCGCCAGGAATAGCACAATGCCAAGCTCGCGTAGCGCAAGGTTAGCACTGGGCGGCATAAACCAGTACAGCTTACCGATACTGCCAATCCGCCCGAGGATCAGCGCCATAATCAGCGGCCCGCCCGCCAGCCCCAGTTTCAGCGCCACCGGAAACCCCGGAATAAACAGGGGGATCGATCCCAACAGCACGCCTGAACCGATACCAATAAACACAGGTAGCATCTGCACCTGCTGCAGTTTTTGCTGGACGTTGCCAAGCTCGGCGGCAACGGCGTCAATCGCCTCCGGGCGACCGACCAGGTTAAGAATATCGCCAAACTGCAGACTGGAATGGCTGCTGGCGACCAACTCAACCCCGGCACGATTAAGGCGCGAGATCACCACGTCATAGCGCTGTTTAAAGTGCAAATCGCGAATTTTTTTGCCTAACACTTTCTCGTTGGTGACCACGACACGCTCAACTTTCAGATCGGTACCGCGGGTCGAGAGCGAAGTGGAGACTTCTTTACCAATGACCAGTTGGGCGTTATGCAAATCCTCTGGTCTCCCAACCATATGGAGCAGGTCGCCTAGCTGAATCAGGGTAGTCGGCGACGGCACCATTAACATGTCCTCACGCTTGAGACGCGAACAAATCAGCTTGTCGCTGTTAAGCAACGGTACATCCTGAATCGCCATATTGTTCAGATTGGGATTTTCCACCCGCACGTTGATAGTCTGGAGATGCACATGACCATTGCCGCTGTTCTTATCAAATTGCTGAGCTTCATTTTCAACGTTGACCCGAAAAAACAGCCGTACCAGCCACATCGTCAGCAAAATACCGCAGATACCGAACGGATAGGCCATCGCATAGCTCATCCCCATCTGGTCGACGGTATCAAGCGGCACGCCAAGGTCGCGCAGGATCTGCTGCCCGGCGCCCAGCGCCGGCGTATTGGTTACCGCGCCGGAGAAAATACCGAGCACCACAGGAAGAGGAATATCAAACAATTTATGCAGGACCGCCGTCACCAGACCGCCGAGAATAACAATTAAAATCGCGAAAAGATTAAGCCGTAAACCGGAAACCCGCAGCGAAGCGAAAAAGCCCGGACCAACCTGAATACCGATGGTATATACGAAGAGAATCAGGCCAAATTCCTGAATAAAATGCAGCATCGGGCCGCTGAGCGCAACGCCTGCCTGGTCCACAAAGTGACCGACGATAATTCCGCCAAACAGCACGCCACCGATACCAAAGCCGACACCGCGCACTTTCACATTGCCGATCCACAATCCGACTACCGCCACCAGCGCCAATACGCTCACAGTCAATGCTATGTCACTCATCGTCTATTCCCTGTGAATAACATTACGAACAAAGAGGAGTATGACTGCTAGCTGACAGGCTGTATGCCGCCTGGCGCACAATAATCACGGCATTAAATTAAATAACAAATCTGTATAAGATGCTGCGTTCGCATTTATTCCGGGTATCGGGCGACGTTTGATATAACCTGTAATATCTAACATATCAATAGGTTAAATATCAACCAAAGCGCCGTTGGGCAATTCCTGAAGAACGCACTATGTCAGCAATCTGAACAATGCTTTCTCAATCACATAAAAAAAGCCCCGAAAAATCGGGGCTAATAACTGTTCGCTTAATTAGCGAGTTAACGCGGGACGTGCGCTGATTGCAATGCGCTGAGGTGCTATCTGTTCTGGCTCATTGCGGGTCAAATCAATATGCAAAAGGCCATTGGTAAAGGTTGCCCCGGTCACCTCCATATTTTCGGCAAGTGTAAAGCTCAGGCTAAATGCCTGGTTAACCAGTCCCTGATGCAGCCATTTTGTCTCTTTTTCCGGTTGCTGAGGCGTACCTTTTACCGTCAAACGTGTGCCTTCCAGCTGAATTTCTAGATCTTCCTGACGAAAACCAGCCAGCGCAAGCGTAATGCGATAGTGGTTATCATCGCTTTTTTCGATGTTATAAGGTGGGAAGCTCTGGCTTTCATCGGCGGTTTGCAAGGCATTGGCCAGTTTGTCAAAACCGATCCATTGACGCAGCAATGGGGATAAATCGTAGTTACGCATAGTATTTCTCCTTCTAAGAAGCGAGTAGATATCTGCAAATTCCGTGGATTTGCATTGCCCCCTGACGGCAGGCAATTTTTAGGGTAAATACCCTAATTAGTTGATTTCGATACGACGCGGTTTATTCGCTTCAGGAATAACGCGCTCCAGATCGATATACAGCAGACCGTTTACCAGGTTGGCGCCGCGAATATGTATATTTTCCGCAAGCTGGAATTTACGCTCGAAATTGCGCTCGGCAATTCCCTGATACAAATATGTGCGCTCTTTCTGCTCTGCAGCATGGGCACCTTTCACAATGAGCAGATTATCCTGGGCGGTAATTTCCAGTTCACTCTCGGCAAACCCGGCAACGGCAATCGCGATGCGGTAGTTGTTCTCGTCTACTAACTCAACGTTATACGGAGGATAGCCGCCATTACTCTGACTTTGATTATTTTCCAACAGATTAAAAAGACGGTCGAAACCGATAGCAGAACGATATAATGGGGAGAGATCGAAATTACGCATAATACTTAGCTCCTGAAATCAGCGAGATTTATCTGGCCCTCCATACTGGACAGGCCGTTATTCACCGGAATACCCATTCGGCATATTCTCAACGGTTTACACTCTTAAAATGGGTATATCCCTGTTTTTTTCAAGGCGAAGACAGCGATTTTTTTTGCAGTTTGCAATCTATTGCTTAGACTGAAGTGACAGCACCAAAGGCAAAGTGCGATGCTTGCCACAGTGCGGCGCAATAACACTATGCATCCATGGAATGGCCCGATATAACCGATAGAAAGTTATATCAACGCCCGTAACGATGACGGAAGAATGATGAAAAGCAGTCTGGTAAAGCTAATCCTGTTTAGCGGGATAATAAGTTTGGGTGGTTGCTCCAGCGTCATGTCACATACCGGCGGCAAAGAAGGAACCTACCCAGGGACCCGTTCCAGTGCGCAAATGCTGGGCGATGACAATACCAGTTTGGGCGTCAAGTCTCTGGTTGCACTGGATATGCCGTTCACCGCCGTAATGGATACGCTCTTGCTGCCGTGGGATATGTTCCGTACCGATAGCTCAGTCAAATCCCGTGTGGAAAAGAGCGAGAAAGAGACGCTGGCGACCAATTCATTGATCCCACCCGCGCCAATGCCTAATCCTTAATGCCGTGCCCCGTTGCGGTTACCCATAGCTGCCGGTAACCGTCCACCTCCTCCATCCAGGCCACCTGTTTACCGTCTGGCGAAAAGACGACCGCATCCGCCGATGGAGGATTATTGTGTCCGACAGTTAAAAAGGTGATTTCTCCACTCTGCCCGTCGCACAGCGCGATGCGGTTTTCCAACACAAAACCGAGCAATTTTCCCGACGGGTGCCAGTTAAACGCCGACTGGATGTCTGAGTGATTGTAAGTTAGCTGCCGCATTTCTCCCCCCGGCACCGAAACCAGCCATAGCTGAACCACGCCGCTATCATCACGCATCAGAAAGGCAATTTCTGATGCCTGTGGATTAGCACGTACCCAGTGGCGTGGCATATTCACCAGTCCAGGATAACGGCGTTGATGAGTAAAGGTTAAGCGACGCTGAATCACGCCAGCCGGAGGGGCGGGCATTGTGGCATCAGTGCCTGCCAGCGGCGCATCTCCCTGCCGCTTCCAGCCCTGTTCACTTTTCGGAAGTTCGACAAGAAAAAGCTCCGGTACTTTATCGCCTTTTATCGATAGCGTATCGCCAATAAACGCCAGCGCATGATCGCCCACCCAGCCCTCTTCGTAGGCGCGGTTAATGTCATCACTGCCCGGCCGTGGCGCCGGCGTGGTCTGGCTCACTAACACGCACCAGTGGCTGCCGCTGTACTCCCGAGGATGCTGAACCGCCACCGTAACCGGGCCATACGGCACCGCAACGCCGACGTTACGCAAGTCCAGCGCCGGATCGCGCTCATGCAGTACATGGTCGTTATAGGTGAAGCTGACACGCCCGCCGTTCGGACTGAACACATGCACATGGCTGCCGCCGCGCAGCGCGCCGGGCGTATACGGTACGGTGATATCCATTGCATCCAGATTCGTCACGCGATTTTGCGCCGCTATCACGCCGCGACGATGGTGGAAATCATAATGCCACGTCTCGTCCGGGTTCTCCGGGCCATGAATAAACACATAGCGATCGTCTTGTGGATGAACGGTCACCACGCCAACGTGCGCGCCCTGCGTAGCGCGATAAATGACCTCAACCTCGCCAGTCCGTACGTTGACGCGCTCAATCGTCTCACCGGTAAACGAGGCGCCTGACGGACGCACATCAAAAACCAGCCACTGGCTGTCCGCCGTCCAGGTGTTTGTATTCGTAAGCTGATGATGACGCGAAGCGAAAGTGATTTGTTTCATGGAGATACCCTGATGCGCGGTTTTCGCATCAGGGTATAGCATTGGAAGAAATTAGCCTACCCGTTTAACGTCGCCGACCAGCAGGATATAAGAGAGCGCGCCAATCAGGGCAACAGCGGAGATATAGACCAGCGCCGGGCCAAAGCCATAATCCTGCGCAAGGTAGCCAATCACCAGCGGCACGGTGATGCCGCCCAGTCCGCCAACAAAGTTAAACACGCCGCCGGTCAGGCCAATCAGACGCATCGGTGCGAGTGAAGAGACCAATGACCAGGTGATAGATGCAAAACCATTGCCGAAGAACGCCAGCGCCATCAGAGTCATAATCCATACGGGATCGTTAGTGTAGTTCGCCCCCATGATGCAGGTAGAAATCAGCAGCCCGCAGATAATAGGCGTTTTACGCGCAACACCCAACGAGAACCCTTTTTTCACCAGCTTATCCGCCAGCCAGCCGGAGAGCAGCACCCCAAAGAAAGCGGCAAGGAACGGTACGGTCGTCATAAAACCCGCCTTCAGGGCGGTGATCCCTTTCTCCTGGGTTAAATAGTTCGGGAACCAGGTCAGGAAGAACCACAGCGTAGAAGTAACCGCAAATTGCCCCAGGTAGACCCCGACAAGTTTGCGGTGAAACACCAGTTTCCAGTCAGCTTTGGCCAGTGGCTGACGCGCCTCTTTTTTGACTGGCGCATCGCCGTCCACCAGACCGCCGCCATCGCGAATATAGTCCAGCTCAGCCTGGCTGATGCTTTTGGTCAGGCGCGGCGGCTGATAAACCTTGAACCAGATTAGCGACCAGATAATCCCGATTCCCCCGGTAACGATGAACACCCAGTGCCAGCTCAGCATCTCCTGAATCCAAATCAGCAGCGGCGTCAGAAACGCCAGGCCGACAAACTGCCCGGAGGTGTAGAAACCGACGGCGGAGGCGCGCTCATGCTCCGGGAACCAGCTGGTAACCATCCGGTTATTGGTCGGAAATGCGGGCGCCTCAAAAATCCCGGTGATGGCGCGAAGGCCAATCAGCGACATTAATCCGGTGGCGAACCCCTGAAATAACGTTGCGACAGACCAGCCCAAAATAGCGATAAAGTAGGTCAGTCGCGATCCCACACGGTCAAGGAACCAGCCGCCAGGAATCTGGCATAGCGTATAAAGCCACGCAAAAGCCGAAAAGACGTAGCCCATTTCCGCTTTGGTGATACCGAATTCTTCCTGAATATGCGCCGACGCCACGGCGAGGTTCGCGCGGTCAACATAACAAATAACCACGGTAATAAAGATCATAATCAGCGTCAGATAACGACGACGCCCGGGTTTTGCAGCTGTAACTGAAATATCCATCGCAATCTGTCTCCAGATTTTGGGCATAGCGAGACCGCTCACCATGCCCTGTAATTTACAGAGGGTTATATTTTTGTATGTAAGGTTTTTGCCCGGTGGCTTACCGGGTCTACGGGATGGCGATTACCATTCCGCTACGCTGCCATCTTCATGTCGCCACAACGGGTTGCGCCAGTCCGGCGCGTTTTTACTCAATTCAATGACTTTAGCTTCGTCAATGTCCACGCCAAGGCCCGGTTTAGTTAACGGTTTAAAGAAGCCACCTTCCATACTGAAATCGTCCTTGTTTTTCACGAAGTCGAGCAGCTCCGCGCCTTTGTTGTAGTGAATGCCCATGCTCTGCTCCTGGAATACCGCATTGCGCGATACGAAGTCGATGTGCAGACAGGCTGCCAGCGCAATCGGCCCCAGCGGACAGTGCGGCGCCAGCGCCACGTCGTAGGCTTCCGCCATCCCGGCGATTTTGTAGCATTCGGTGATACCGCCAGCGTGCGACAGATCCGGTTGCAGAATCGCCAGCCCGCCCGCTTCCAGCACGCGTTTAAACTCAAAGCGTGAGAACATGCGCTCGCCTGCGGCAATCGGAATATGCGTCTGCGCCGCCAGCTTCGGATAATATTCCGCCTGCTCCGCCAGCACCGGCTCCTCAATAAACAGCGGACGATATTGTTCCAGCTCTTTAATTAATACCTTCGCCATCGGGGCGCTGACACGACCGTGGAAGTCGAGACCAAATTCAATTTCGTTACCAAAAGCCTCACGGATTTGCGCTACGGTATTGACTGCCGCATCCACCGCGCGTGAATTATCAATCACGCCCATCTCTTCACAACCGTTCAGTTTGAAGGTGTCGAAGCCAATAGCGCGCAGTTTCCTGATGCCGTCGATCACTTCCGCCGGACGGTCGCCGCCCACCCAGCTGTAGGCTTTAATTTTGTCGCGAACCAGACCGCCCATCAGTTGCCATACCGGCGCGTTCAGCACTTTGCCTTTGATATCCCACAGCGCCTGGTCGATACCGGCGATGGCGCTCATCATTATTGGGCCGCCGCGATAAAAACCGGCGCGGTACATCACCTGCCACAGATCGTTGATACGCGCCGGGTCCTGACCGATCAGATAGTCGCCAAACTCATGAACCGCCGCTTCGACGGTACGCGCACGCCCTTCTATAACCGGTTCGCCCCAGCCAACCACGCCTTCATCCGTTTCGATTTTCAGGAACATCCAGCGCGGGGGTAAACGGTACGTGGTGATTTTGGTTATCTTCATTTCACTGCCTCTCGATACGCTTTAACAAATGCCGTCGCCTGCTGCGCGGTACGCTCAACGGACTGCCCGGCGCGATAGAGATCGCTGCCCAGCCCGGCGCCTGCGCAACCCGCGTTAATCCATTGCGCCAGGTTTTCCGGCGTCACGCCCCCCACGGCAAACACCGGGACATCAGCCGGAAGCACCGCTTTCAGCGCTTTGATGTAGTCCGGGCCAAATGCCGATGAGGGGAATATTTTCAGCGCCTGCGCACCCGCATCCAGCGCGGTAAAGGCCTCGCTGGCGGTCGCGCATCCAGGGCATACGGTCATGCCATAACTCACCGCGCGACGAATCACCTCAGGCTGAATATTTGGCGTGACGATCAGCTTGCAGCCCATTTGCGCTAACAGGTCTACCTGATCGGGCTGAAGTACGGTGCCCGCGCCGATCAACGCCTTATCGCCATACGCATCCACTATCGCCGGGATACTTTTTTCCCACTGCGGGGAGTTAAGCGGGATTTCCACCGCATCAAAGCCAGCCTCGATGACCGCGCCAACATGCGCCAGCGCTTCATCGGGCGTCACGCCACGTAATATCGCAATAAGCGGAAGATCAGTTTGCCACTGCATGAGCGATGCTCCTTATTCCTGCCTGAAATGCCTTCTCACCGGAAACGACGGTTGCATGACGGCCAATGGCGCTGAACGCCTGCCGGTAGCGTTCCGCCAGCGCGTCTCCGGCAACAATGGTGATCTGCCGGGCGTCAAAGCTTTCGCTAAGGGTGGCGACTTCAGCGCCAATCAACAGACCGGATAAAAATTCGCTCACCTGTGCGCGCGGGAGTGCTCCCAGGACGTGCGAGGCGCGAACCTCAAAAAGTTGCGGCAGGATGGCGGGGGTAGCGAGACCACGCTCCAGCCCGGCAGTAAAGGCGACAGGCGAGGTTTCCTGTTCAGGCAACCCTGCGCCAACCAGTGAATAACGCAGCAACAGATGGTGTAATTCACCCGTCATCACGGTGCGAAAATCGTGAATTTGCGCGTTATCAGCCCGTACCCATTTACAGTGCGTACCGGGCATCACATAGACAGAAGAAGGAGAAAGCGTGCGGGCGCCAAGCAACTGTGTCTCTTCGCCGCGCATCACATTGCGGTTATCGTCGCGTGAGACACAGAGTCCGGGAATAATCCAGATCTTGTCACCAACGGAGGTTAACTGCTCGCCTATGGCAGAGAAATGGGCAGGAACCGGCAGATAGGGGGCGATTTTCCAGCCCACATTACTGCCGACCATTCCCGCCATAACCACGGGAGTGGCGCTGTCGCGCCAGTTTTGCGTCACTTCTGCTAACACCGCTTCAGGAGATTTACCCTTCAGACGCGTTACGCCTGCTTCTGATTGCCTGCTCTCCAGGCATTTGTCGCCCTGGTAAAGCCAGGCGCGCAAATTGGTCGATCCCCAGTCAATTGCGATGTAGCGAGCTGTCATGTGATTTCCTTGAGCCTTCGTGTCGAGCTGGCGATCATCGTTAAGGCCGCCTGCTCTGCCGCATCGCCATCCTGATGCCGTATCGCATCGAATAGCGCCTTATGTTCCTGGAGCGTTTTTGGCATGTTGGCCTCATCACCCATCCAGGTTCGTTCAAACACCGCTCGCTGTAGCGAACTGATCGCCACGCTAAGCTGTTGTAAAACTGGGTTATGTACCGACTGTAATACCGCCTCGTGATAGCGAATATCCGCTTCGTTGAAGGCATCCCGGTTCTGGTTGTTGGCGATCATGTCATTGAGCGCCGACTCAATTTCGGCCAGATCGCTCGACGTCGCGCGTTCCGCCGCCCAGCGCGCAATAGCCGGTTCCACCAGGTTACGGACTTCACTCATCGCGCTGATCAGCCGCGGGTCATAATCGTTTTCCAGTACCCATTGCAGCACGTCGGTATCGAGGTAGTTCCACTGGTTTCGTGGTGCGACAAACGCTCCGCGATAACGCTTCATTTCAATGAGTCGCTTCGCCATCAGCGAACGGAACACTTCGCGAATGATGTTGCGCGAGGTTTCAAACTCCTCACACAGATCCGCTTCCGCAGGCAGTGCCGAACCCGGTACGTACTTGCCGCTGACAATCTGTTTTCCCAGCGTGATGACGATGCGATCGGTTTTATTGAGGGTCATGGAGAGTCCTTGTGCTCTGTATGTACCGCTCTACTTTACCGTTACCGCTGAAATTCGCCTCAACTTTGTAGTACTAACGTGATGTCATTCATCGTTGCTGTGTTGATAATGTAGTACAACATAAATGTGTTGTACTACAATTTAGATCACAAAAACGACAATCGGTAATGGAAATGTTATGAAGGGAAAATGATGGCGTAAAAAAACCCGCAGCAGAGGCGGGTTACGGTACGTCTGTTTTGCCGGATTAATCCGGTCAGCCACTTAATTCAGCACAAATTTCTCAATTGCGTATGCCACGCCGTCTTCCAGGTTAGATTTGGTGACAAAATTGGCCACCTCTTTCACCGACGGAATGGCGTTGTCCATCGCCACACCCATGCCTGCATATTCGATCATCGCGATGTCGTTTTCCTGATCGCCAATCGCCATGATTTCTTCCGGTTTGATCCCCAGCGCATCGGCCAGCGACTTCACGCCAGTGCCTTTATTGACGCGTTTATCCAGGATTTCGAGGAAGTACGGCGCACTTTTTAACACGGTATATTTCTCTTTGACTTCCGCCGGAATACGCGCAATGGCCTGATCAAGGATGACGGGTTCATCAATCATCATCACTTTCAGGAACTGCGTTGCCGGGTCCATTTTCTCCGCTTCACAGAACACCAGCGGAATGGTGGCGACATAGGATTCATGTACGGTGTAGTAGCTGATATCACGGTTTGCGGTGTACAGCGTGTTGCGATCCAGCGCGTGGAAGTGTGAGCCGACTTCACGGGACAACTTCTCCAGAAAGCGGTAATCGTCATAGCTCAGCGCCGTTTGCGCAACGGTACTGCCATCGCCCGCTTTCTGCACCAGCGCGCCATTGTAGGTGATGCAGTAGTCGCCGGGTTGTTCCATGTGAAGCTCTTTCAGATAGCTATGGACACCCGCATACGGACGGCCAGTGGTCAGCACCACGTTAACACCACGGGCGCGCGCGGCGGCAATCGCCGTTTTTACCGCAGGTGAAATGGTGTGATCGGGCAGCAAAAGGGTGCCATCCATATCGATAGCAATGAGTTTGATAGCCATGAGTTCCCCGGATTAAATGAGTCCGTCCTCATGCTAACGCGATTCCGCTCAAAAAACAGCAACGAAAAGGGGGATAGAAAGGGGAACCGGGATTCCCCTTTTGCAGATTGGTTGTAGGCCGGATAAGGCCTAAGCCGCCATCCGGCAGCTTAGGCTGATGAACTGCCTGATGGCGCTTCGCTTATCAGGCCTACAAGCTGATTAGATATCGATGTTTGCCGCTTTCAGGGCGTTCTCTTCGATAAAGGCGCGACGTGGTTCAACGGCATCGCCCATCAGCGTAGTGAACAACTGGTCGGCGGCAATCGCATCTTTCACGGTGACGCGCAGCATACGACGGCTTTCCGGGTCCATCGTGGTTTCCCACAGCTGATCCGGGTTCATCTCGCCCAGACCTTTATAGCGCTGAATCGCAAGTCCTCGACGGGACTCTTTCACCAGCCACTCCAGCGCCTGCTCGAAGCTCGCAACCGGCTGACGGCGCTCGCCGCGTTCAATGAACGCATCGTCTTCGATCAGACCGCGCAGCGTCTCGCCGAGCGTGCAGATGCGACGGTATTCGCCGCCGGTGACAAACTCGTGATCCAGCGGATAGTCGGTATCCACGCCGTGAGTACGCACGCGAACAATCGGTTCGAACTGCTGCAGTTCGGCGTTCTCGCGAACGTCGAACTTCCACTGGCTACCGTGCTGCTCTTTCTCGTTCAGTTCCGTAACCAGCGCGTTCACCCAACGGGTAATCGTCTGCTCGTTGCTAAGATCGGCTTCCGTCAGCGTCGGCTGATAAATGAGCTCTTTCAGCAGCGCTTTCGGGAAGCGGCGCTCCATACGACCAATCATTTTTTGCGTGGCATTATACTCTGAGACCAGTCGTTCCAGCGGTTCACCAGCTAACGCCGGAGCGCTGGCGTTAGTGTGCAGGGTCGCGCCATCCAGAGCGATAGCGATCTGATACTGATCCATCGCTTCATCGTCTTTAATGTACTGTTCCTGCTTGCCTTTCTTCACCTTGTACAGCGGCGGCTGCGCAATGTAGACGTGGCCGCGCTCAACGATTTCCGGCATCTGACGGTAGAAGAAGGTCAACAGCAGCGTACGGATGTGCGAGCCGTCGACGTCCGCATCGGTCATGATGATGATGCTGTGATAGCGCAGTTTATCCGGGTTGTACTCATCACGACCAATGCCGCAGCCCAGCGCGGTGATCAGCGTCGCCACTTCCTGGGAAGAGAGCATTTTGTCAAAGCGTGCTTTCTCCACGTTGAGGATTTTACCCTTCAGCGGCAGAATCGCCTGGTTCTTGCGGTTACGACCCTGTTTAGCAGAGCCGCCCGCGGAGTCCCCTTCCACAAGGTACAGTTCGGACAGTGCCGGGTCGCGTTCCTGACAATCCGCCAGCTTACCCGGCAGACCCGCCAGATCCAGCGCGCCTTTACGACGCGTCATTTCACGGGCGCGACGCGCGGCTTCACGGGCACGGGCGGCGTCGATAATTTTGCCGACCACGATTTTGGCGTCGGACGGGTTTTCCAGCAGGTATTCGCTCAGCAGCTCATTCATCTGCTGCTCCACCGCCGATTTCACCTCGGAGGAAACCAGTTTATCTTTGGTCTGGGAGGAGAATTTCGGGTCCGGCACCTTCACGGAAACCACGGCAATCAGGCCTTCACGCGCATCGTCGCCGGTGGCGCTGACTTTGGCTTTCTTGCTGTAGCCTTCTTTATCCATATAGGCGTTCAGGGTACGGGTCATCGCCGCACGGAAGCCCGCCAGGTGCGTACCGCCGTCACGCTGGGGAATGTTGTTGGTAAAGCAGTAGATGTTTTCCTGGAAACCGTCGTTCCACTGCAGTGCCACTTCCACGCCGATGCCGTCTTTTTCGGTGGAAAAGTAGAAGATATTCGGGTGGATCGGCGTTTTGTTTTTGTTGAGATACTCAACAAACGCCTTGATGCCGCCTTCATAGTGGAAATGATCTTCTTTACCATCGCGCTTATCACGCAGGCGAATAGAGACGCCGGAGTTCAGGAAGGAGAGCTCACGCAGACGTTTCGCCAGAATTTCGTATTCAAATTCAATGACGTTGGTGAAGGTTTCATAGCTTGGCCAGAAACGCACCATGGTACCGGTTTTTTCCGTTTCACCGGTTACCGCCAGCGGCGCCTGCGGTACGCCATGCTCATAGATCTGACGGTGGATTTTGTTATCACGCTGGATAACCAGCTCCAGCTTCTGGGACAGGGCGTTAACCACCGAAACACCCACGCCGTGCAGACCGCCGGAGACTTTATAGGAGTTATCGTCGAATTTACCGCCCGCGTGCAGCACGGTCATGATCACTTCCGCAGCAGAAACCCCCTCTTCCGGGTGAATACCCGTCGGAATACCGCGACCGTCATCCTGTACGGAGACGGAATTATCGCTGTGAATAGTGACCACGATGTCTTTACAGTAACCCGCGAGCGCTTCGTCGATAGCGTTATCCACAACCTCGAATACCATGTGGTGCAGGCCAGTGCCGTCATCCGTGTCGCCGATATACATACCCGGGCGCTTACGCACCGCATCCAGCCCTTTCAGGACTTTGATACTGGAGGAGTCATAAGAATTCGACATCAACGTTTCTCGCTCATTTCATCTTAGGTTAATCCGCTATTTTACCCTTTTCCACGGTAAACATCTTCGAATTTTCATCGGACATGTCCATAACGTGCTCAGCGCTAATGGCGCTGACGAAAACCTGCGACTGCGTGGCTTTTAAACGGCTGGCCAGCAGCCCGCGCCGCGCGTCATCAAGTTCCGAGGCAAAATCATCTATCAGGTACAGGCAACGCCGCCCGCTCTCGCGAGTCAGAAACTCGCCTTGCGCCAGTCGTAAAGCGCACATCAGCAGTTTAAGCTGCCCACGCGATAAAGTATCTTCCACCGGCGCACCGTCAGCACGAATGCGGAAATCCGCTTTGTGCGGGCCATGGGCGGTGTAGGTTAACATACGATCACGCTCGAAATTCTTCTCCAGCACCTCGGCATAATCCGTTTCTTTCTCCCAGCCGCGCTGGAAAGAAAAGGTGAGAGCGAACTCCGGTAAAAACTGCCGACAGGTGTCCGCCATGTCGTCGACGATAGCGGCGCTGTATTCGGCGCGCCAGCGGCTGATTTGTTCCGCCAGCGGGATCAGTTCCAGATCCCAGGGCCGCAGTTGGGCATAGCGGCTGACCTGACGCAGCGCGGCGTTGCGCTGCTTTACCAGCCGCTTCAGGTTGCTCCAGGCGGTGAAGAACCCGGCTTCATTGTGAAAGCATCCCCAGTCAAGGAACGCTCTTCTGTATTTGGGGCCACCGTTGAGTAAAGTAAAGCCCTCAGGCGTGATGAGCTGCATCGGCATCAGGTGCGCCAGCTCCGCCACTTTATGGCCGTCGGTGCCGTCGATACGAACCTTGCTGTCACCCTGCTTATCTTTGGTCAGGCCGATAGAGACTTCACGCTCCTCGCCCTGCAAACGACCGTGGAGAACAAAGGACGGCTGCTCGTGACGGATCACCCGACCAATCTGCAAACTGCGAAACGCCCGACCGTGGCCGAGCGTATAGATAGCTTCCAGCACGCTGGTTTTACCGCTGCCGTTGGCGCCAACCAGAAAATTAAAGCCGGGAGATAAGGCGAGATCCGCATTTTCGATATTACGGAAATCTTTGATTAGCAGTCGGGATAGCGACATAGTCAGCTCGTCATCATTCAAGGGGCGTGGGTGTCGCAGCCAGTTCGTCTATCGCCAGCGCGCAGAAAGCGGAGCGTACACGAAGTACGTGAGCATTTCGAGCACTGCCGGAAGGCGAAATGGCAAGTAAACCAGCCCCTTTGCAGATTCTACAATCTCATAGGCATGACGACGTAAGCTGCGGATTGCGATGCCGCATCCTCAATCTGCACGCTTGATACCGAGTCCGTCAGCAGAATACGCACATTCTCGCACTTCAGTGCGTTCAGCACGTCCAGCACGTAGCTGACGTTAAAGCCGATCTCCATCTCAGCGCCGGCATAGGTGACGTCCAGAATCTCTTCTGCTTCTTCCTGTTCCGGGTTGTTGGCGGTGATTTTCAGCTGATTTTCACTGACGTACAGGCGCACACCGCGAAATTTCTCGTTGGAGAGAATCGCCGCGCGGGCAAAAGCCTGTTTGAGAATATCGCAGCCCGCATCAAGGTGTTTGTCCGGATTTTTCGGCAATACGCGACGATAATCCGGGAAACGGCCATCAACCAGCTTCGATGTAAAGATAAAATCGCCGACGTGGGCACGAATATTATTGCTGCCGATTTGTACGCGCAGCGGAGTCTCACCGCCGTCAAGCATACGCATCAGTTCAATCACCCCTTTACGCGGCACGATCACCGAATGATTCGGCAGCGACTCTTCCAGCGGCATCGAACAGACCGCCAGACGGTGGCCATCGGTCGCGACAGTGCGCAGTTCGCTCCCTTCGGTTTCAAACAGCATGCCGTTTAAGTAGTAACGCACGTCCTGATGCGCCATTGAGAACTGGGTTGCTTCGATCAGACGCTTCATTGTCGCCTGCGGCAGGGTGAATTCCACTTCGCTCTGCCAGTCGTCAAGATTCGGGAAGTCTGCTGCAGGCAGCGTGGAAAGCGAGAAACGACTACGCCCGGAGCGCACCAGCATCCGCTCGCCTTCCAGCTGCACCGCGATTTCCGCACCTTCCGGCAAACCGCGGCAAATATCAAAAAATTTACGCGCCGGAACGGTCGTCGCCCCCGCTTCATGCGGTTGAATCAGCGCGACGCGCGCGACCATTTCCATTTCCAGATCGGTACCGGTCAGCGACAGCGCGCCATCGGTAACCTGCAGCAGCAGGTTGCCGAGAATCGGTAGCGTCGGACGACCACCTAACGGACCACTGACCTGTTGCAGTGGTTTTAATAAATGTTCACGTTCTACGGTAAATTTCATAGCGTCACGAGGATAATGTTCTGATTAAATTAGAGAAATCTTCTTTGATATCGTGGCTTTCTTCACGCAGTTGCTCAATCTTACGACAGGCGTGCAGGACGGTGGTATGGTCGCGACCGCCAAACGCATCGCCAATTTCCGGCAAACTGTGGTTGGTCAGCTCTTTTGCCAGCGCCATCGCCATCTGGCGAGGACGCGCCACCGAGCGAGATCGACGCTTGGAAAGCAGATCCGCGATTTTAATTTTGTAATACTCCGCCACCGTCTTCTGAATATTGTCGATGGTGACCAGTTTTTCCTGTAAAGCCAGCAGATCGCGCAGCGCTTCACGCACGAAATCGATGGTAATCGCCCGGCCGGTAAAGTTGGCGTTGGCGATCACGCGGTTCAGCGCCCCTTCAAGCTCACGCACATTAGAGCGTAGTCGCTTAGCAATAAAGAACGCCACCTCGCCGGGCAGGCGAATGTCGTTTTCGTCAGCTTTTTTCATCAGGATTGCCACGCGGGTTTCCAGCTCTGGCGGTTCAATCGCCACCGTCAGCCCCCAGCCGAAGCGTGATTTCAGACGATCCTCAACGCCGTTGATCTCTTTCGGATAACGATCCGACGTCAGAATGATCTGCTGATTACCTTCCAGCAGGGCATTAAAGGTGTGGAAAAACTCCTCCTGCGAACGCTCTTTATTCGCAAAGAATTGAATATCATCGATCAACAGGGCATCAACGGAACGGTAGTAGCGTTTAAACTCTTCAATCGCGTTATTTTGCAGGGCTTTTACCATGTCCTGCACAAAGCGCTCAGAGTGCATATAGACCACTTTCGCGTTGGGTTTGCGCGCCACGATGCCATTACCCACCGCGTGCAACAGGTGGGTTTTCCCCAGACCGGTGCCGCCATAAAGGAACAGTGGGTTGTATGCCCCGCCTGGGTTATCGGCAACCTGGCGTGCCGCCGCGCGCGCCAGCTGGTTAGATTTACCTTCGACGAAGTTATCAAACGTATGCTTTACATTAACATTGGAGCGATAGGTCGGCTCTGCCGGCGCCGGGACGTTATCCCAGCCAGACCGCACGATAGTTGGCTCAACGCGCGTCGTCTGGATCTGCGCGGCAGGCGCGGCTGCCGCAACGCTCACCGTGCCTCTCTGCGGTTGAACAGCAGGCTTAGCGCCGACTTCAAAACGCAGCTGCGGGGCATCCGCACCACAAAAATCATTGAGGAGCCCATTGATATTATTGAGGTATTTATCCCTTACCCAATCGAGCACAAAACGGTTTGGCGCATACAGTGCCAGCGTGTTATCGCTCAATTCCGCCTGCAAAGGGCGTATCCACATACTGAATTCTGTGGCTGGTAACTCATCCTGCAATCGGGCAAGACACTGCTGCCAAAGCGAAAGTGACACGGCGGACTCCACTCGAACAAAAATCGATATACAAAGAGAAACTGAAACAATCATGATTGTTGGCACACGTCGACAAGACCCTGCATAGCCGAAAAGCCCCTGCACAAAAGGGGTGACGTGCGAACCGCTATTTGCGGTTGTTACCCGATGCGGATCCCTGGATCCCGATCGGGACCGGGGATCATAGCCTAAACTGAGAAAGAGATCTTGTGTTTCTCAACAGATTCTTCCCGATTTATCCACAGGAAGGATCGAAGCCCGGTAAGTGTAATCGATCCTGGCTGGAGTAGAGTACGATTTCAGCCGCATATTGGAAAAATTAATGACCTGCGCGCGTTTTGGACTTAATCGATCTAACGAAGATCCTTTGCGATCCTTGCGCTTTACTCATCACGCCGTATAATCCCCCACCCGGCGCGTAATACCGTTTTCCGCAACGCGTCATCGCTTATTTTTTGTGCGGCAAGGTGCGAGAAATAAGGAAAGAGAATTGACTCCGGAGTGTACAATTATTACAATCCGGCCTCTTTAATCACCCACGCTGAGGCGTAGGCCGTGCAAAGTTTGTTCGGGTTTACGTGAAAGTCAGTGAAATTATTCAAGTTTAGGTAGAAATCGCCATGAAACGCACTTTTCAACCGTCTGTACTGAAGCGCAACCGTTCTCACGGCTTCCGTGCTCGTATGGCTACTAAAAATGGTCGTCAGGTTCTGGCACGTCGTCGTGCTAAAGGCCGTGCTCGTCTGACCGTTTCCAAGTAATAAAGCTAACCCTGAGTGGTTAAGCTCGCATTTCCCAGGGAGTTACGTTTGTTAACTCCCAATCATTTCACTTTCGTCTTCCAGCAGCCATTACGGGCTGGCACGCCGCAAATCACCATCCTCGGCCGCCAAAATTCGCTGGGGCATCCCCGCATCGGTCTTACGGTCGCCAAGAAAAACGTTAAGCGCGCGCATGAACGCAACCGGATTAAACGTCTGACGCGTGAAAGCTTCCGTTTACGTCAACACGAACTCCCGCCGATGGATTTCGTGGTGGTGGCAAAGAAAGGGGTTGCCGACCTCGATAACCGTGCTCTCTCGGAAGCGTTGGAAAAATTATGGCGCCGCCACTGTCGCCTGGCTCGCGGGTCCTGATAGGCCTGATTCGGGTCTATCAACGCCTGATTAGTCCGCTACTCGGGCCGCACTGTCGTTTCACGCCAACCTGTTCTCAATACGGAATTGAGGCATTGCGCAGGTTTGGATTGATAAAAGGCAGTTGGTTGACGGTGAAACGCGTATTAAAATGCCACCCTTTACACCCTGGTGGTGACGATCCCGTCCCGCCTGGACCATTTGATACCAGAGAACACTAACGATGGATTCGCAACGCAATCTTCTTATCATCGCTTTGTTGTTCGTGTCTTTCATGATCTGGCAAGCCTGGGAGCAGGATAACAATCCTCAGCCTCAGCAGCAGACCACGCAGACAACGACCACAGCAGCGGGTAGCGCCGCCGACCAGGGCGTACCGGCCAGTGGCCAGGGGAAACTGATTACGGTTAAAACCGATGTGCTTGATTTGACCATTAACACCCGCGGTGGAGATGTTGAGCAAGCGCTGCTTCTGGATTATCCAAAAGAGCTGAAATCGACTGAACCGTTCCAGTTACTGGAAACCACGCCGCAGTTTACCTATCAGGCACAGAGCGGTTTAACCGGCCGTGATGGCCCGGACAACCCGGCTAACGGACCACGTCCGCTGTATAACGTCGATAAAGATGCGTTTGTGCTGGCTAACGGCCAGAACGAAATCGTCATTCCACTGACGTACACAGATAAATCAGGCAACGTTTTCACTAAAACCTTCACCCTGAAGCGCGGTGACTATGCGGTGAACGTTGGCTACAGCGTACATAACGCCAGCGAAAAACCGCTGGAAGTGTCGACTTTCGGTCAACTAAAACAAACCGCCAATCTGCCGACCCATCGCGACACTCAGACCGGTGGCCTGACGACAATGCACACTTTCCGTGGTGCGGCGTATTCAACCTCCGAGTCGAAATACGAAAAATACAAATTTGATACCATTCTCGATAACGAAAACCTGAACGTCAGCACCAAAAACGGTTGGGTTGCCATGCTGCAGCAGTACTTTACTACCGCATGGGTTCCGCAGAATAACGGTACCAACAGCTTCTACACCTCCAACCTCGGTAACGGTCTTGTGGCTATCGGCTATAAATCGCAGCCGGTCCTGGTGCAGCCAGGCCAGACCGATAAGCTGGATAGCGTACTGTGGGTTGGCCCGGCCATTCAGGATAAAATGGCCGCCGTTGCGCCGCATCTTGATCTGACCGTTGACTACGGCTGGCTGTGGTTCATCTCTCAGCCGCTGTTCAAACTGCTGAAATGGATTCATAGCTTCCTCGGCAACTGGGGCTTCTCCATCATCGTTATCACCTTCATCGTTCGTGGCATCATGTACCCGCTGACTAAAGCGCAGTACACCTCCATGGCGAAGATGCGTATGCTACAGCCGAAGATTCAGGCAATGCGCGAGCGTCTGGGCGACGACAAACAGCGTCAAAGCCAGGAAATGATGGCGCTGTATAAAGCGGAGAAGGTTAACCCGCTGGGCGGCTGCTTCCCGCTGATTATCCAGATGCCTATCTTCCTTGCGCTGTACTACATGCTGAGCGCCTCGGTTGAACTGCGTCATGCGCCGTTTATCCTGTGGATCCACGACCTGTCTGCACAGGACCCGTACTACATCCTGCCGATCATCATGGGCGCGACGATGTTCTTCATTCAGAAGATGTCCCCGACCACCGTGACCGATCCGATGCAGCAGAAGATCATGACCTTTATGCCGGTCATCTTCACGGTGTTCTTCCTGTGGTTCCCGTCTGGTCTGGTGGTTTACTATATCGTCAGCAACCTGGTCACCATTATTCAGCAGCAGCTGATTTACCGTGGTCTGGAAAAACGCGGCCTGCATAGCCGTGAGAAGAAAAAAACCTGATACTCTTTGTTCTTCAGGTAGCAGATGCGCAGGCTTCGTAGCCAGCGCGTCTGCGGTTCAAAACGATTAGCCGTTTTGTCCTGCAACGTGAATTATTTTGAGAGTCTACGGTAAATTAAATGCCAGAGAAGGCGGTCAACAGACCGCCTTTTTTACATTTACATAGAGAGTCATTATGAGCCATAACGACACTATCGTCGCCCAGGCCACCCCTCCGGGACGCGGTGGAGTGGGCATTCTGCGCATCTCAGGCCTGAAAGCGCACGACGTCGCGCAGGCGGTGCTGGGCAAATTGCCAAAGCCGCGCTATGCCGACTACCTGCCATTTAAAGACGGCGACGGCAGCGTGCTGGATCAGGGGATTGCGCTGTGGTTCCCCGGCCCTAACTCCTTTACCGGCGAAGATGTGCTGGAACTACAGGGACACGGCGGCCCCGTAATCCTCGATCTGCTGCTGAAACGCATTCTGACGCTACCGGGCGTACGTATCGCCAGACCCGGCGAATTTTCCGAGCGCGCGTTTCTCAACGACAAGCTTGACCTGGCGCAGGCGGAAGCCATTGCCGACCTGATTGACGCCAGCTCCGAACAGGCGGCACGATCCGCCCTGAACTCGTTGCAAGGGGCGTTCTCCACCCGCGTTAACCATCTTGTGGAAGCGCTCACTCACCTGCGCATCTATGTGGAAGCGGCCATAGACTTTCCGGACGAAGAGATCGACTTCCTCTCCGACGGCAAAATCGAAGCGCAGCTCAACGAAGTGATCGCCGATCTCGACGCCGTCCGCGCCGAAGCGCGCCAGGGCAGCCTGCTGCGCGAAGGGATGAAGGTGGTGATTGCCGGCCGCCCGAATGCCGGAAAATCGAGCCTGCTGAACGCCCTGGCGGGCCGTGAAGCGGCTATTGTCACCGATATTGCCGGCACTACTCGCGACGTGCTGCGCGAACATATTCATATCGACGGTATGCCGCTGCATATCATTGATACCGCCGGTCTGCGCGACGCGAACGACGAAGTGGAACGCATTGGTATCGAACGCGCCTGGCAGGAAATTGAACAAGCTGACCGCGTGCTGTTTATGGTGGATGGCACTACGACTGAAGCCACCGACCCGGTGAATATCTGGCCGGACTTTATCGCCCGTTTACCAAAGAACTTGCCGATTACCGTCGTGCGTAATAAAGCGGATATTACCGGCGAGACGCTGGGGCTAAGCGAAGTAAATAGCCACTCAGTTGTGCGCCTCTCCGCGCGTACCGGCGAGGGCGTAGACGTACTGCGCAACCATCTTAAACAGAGCATGGGCTTCGAAACCAATATGGAAGGCGGCTTCCTTGCCCGCCGTCGCCATCTTCAGGCGCTGTCCGAGGCCGCAGAGCATCTGCAACAGGGTAAAGCGCAGTTACTGGGGGCATGGGCCGGCGAACTGCTGGCGGAAGAACTGAGGCTATCTCAACAAGCATTAAGCGAAATCACCGGCGAGTTTACTTCCGACGACCTGTTAGGACGGATTTTCTCCAGCTTTTGTATCGGTAAGTAAGTGTAGTTTGTGAGTATTGACTAACCCGCTTTAGCACTCGCTAAAGCGGGTTTTGTCCTCCTCATACAGTCCCATGGCAAATCGCTATCCTCCTGTTTTGATTGTCTCACGCAATAAATTGTAAAATTCACATTATTTCCCTTTCCAGGGGGGAATTTCCGCAGTAAAACCTGGTAATTCTGAGTGATAATGTTATTCACTGTTTTTATCATTGACCATTAATCACGGAGCGACGAATGGCAACGCATTTTGCAAGAGGGATACTTAACACGCGAGAACCGCTATCAACACGCCTGTCTGCGGCTTGTCATCAGTCCGCAAGACACCTGCCTGCATACCGTCAAAATCGCTATTATGCATCGCGATCGTTACTCGCCGAGCTACTCTTTATGTTGTATGGCATCAGCGAACTTCCCGAAATAATTGATGATGAGAATGGAAAACCGGCTTTTCGCGATGAACATCTTCCGCGTTTTTCTCTCTCCTATGCCGGAAATATCGCTGGCGTCGCATTAACCACCGAAGGCGATTGCGGTCTGGATATGGAATTACAGCACGCTGCCCACGGCTTACATTCCTTGCACGACGCAGAGTGCCATGCTTTTGACAGCAACGAGCATTTATGGATTAACAATCAACATGATCCTGACGAAGCCCGCGCTCAGCTCATCGCATTGCGAAAAAGCGTTCTGAAACTCACCTGCGAATCGCCGCTTCATCTGCAGTTGCTTCCAGGGTCCGGCCGTCTGCGAACGGCCGGAACAGAGCCAATCGAAGCCGTCTGCGATGCTGAAACAGTACTGGTATGGTCTATCGCCGCAACACCGGATATTGGCCAACTGAAAGTATGGGAATATAACGGAAAAGAGGGCTGGCGTAGCCTGCCGGATGCGCAAGCGCGTGCAAAAGCGCCGTCCGCCCGACTGATGCGCTTTACCAGCTTACCACCAGAAAAGGCCTTATCTCTCAACTGACCGGTTTTGCCGGCCATCATGATGCAAAGGAGCAATCATGTCTGATACGTTGAATGTTGTTACGTTACTGGGGAGCCTGCGCAAAGGTTCATTTAACGGTATGGTCGCCCGCACGCTGCCGAAAATTGCCCCGGCAGGCATGGAGGTCAGCGCATTACCTTCGATTGGCGATATTCCGCTGTATGACGCTGATGTGCAACAGGAAGAGGGCTTCCCGGCAAGCGTTGAAGCGCTGGCGGAACAAATCCGTAAAGCAGACGGCGTCGTCATCGTCACACCAGAATACAACTACTCGGTGCCTGGTGGACTGAAGAACGCCATCGACTGGCTGTCCCGACTGCCAGAACAGCCGTTAGCCGGGAAACCGGTACTGATCCAGACCAGCTCAATGGGGGCAATCGGCGGTGCACGCTGCCAGTATCATCTGCGTCAGATTCTGGTATTCCTTGATGCGATGGTAATGAACAAACCGGAGTTTATGGGCGGTGTGATTCAGAATAAAGTTGACCCACAAACCGGGGAAGTGGTTGATCAAAGCACGATTGATCATCTTACCGGCCAGCTCACCGCGTTTGGCGATTACATTCAGCGCGTTAAAGCGTAATCCGAAATGCCCGGCGGCGCGCTTACGCGTCTTACCGGGCCTCCGGATATTCGGCGCTTAGTGCGCGTCGATAAACACAATCTTCAGCAAGAACAGCAGTGAAACCACAATCACGCACGGGCTGAGGTCACGCAGGCGGCCTGTAAAAATCTTCATTACGCAGTAAGAAATAAAGCCCAGGGCAATACCTTCGGTGATAGAGAAACTAAACGGCATCATCACGGCGGTAATAAACGCCGGAACCGCTTCCGTCAGATCATCCCACTTCACGCGCGCCAGGCTGGAGGTCATCAGCACGCCAACGTAAATCAGCGCCCCGGCGGCGGCATAGCCCGGCACCATTCCGGCAAGCGGCGACAGGAAAATAACCAGCAGGAACAAAATCCCCACGACGACCGCCGTCAGGCCGGTACGGCCTCCCACGGAAACTCCGGAAGAAGATTCGATATAAGCGGTGACGGAAGAAGTACCGATAAAGGAACCTGCAACCGACGAGACGCTATCGACAAACAGCGCCTGCTTCATGCGCGGGAACTTGCCCTGCGCATCCGCCAGACCGGCTTTATCGGTGACGCCAATCAGGGTACCGGAGGAGTCGAACAGGTTCACCAGCATGAAGGAGAAAATAACGCCCGCCAGGCCAAGATTCAGTGAACCAGCCAGGTCCACATGCCCAATTACTGTTGTGACGCTCGGCGGCGCGGAAATAATACCGGTATAGTGAACATCTCCCAGCATCCAGCCCAGCAGCGTCGTCACCACAATGGACACCAGCACCGCGGCATGAATATTGCGGGAAGCCAGAATCGCGATAATAAAGAATCCAAGAATGCCCAGCAGCACGCTGTGAGAAGTCAGCTTGCCAATGCTTACCAGGGTGTCAGGGTTTGCCACGATCACGCCCGCGTTTTTCAGGCCCATCATGCCGATAAACAGGCCGATACCGCTGGTGATCCCCACGCGCAGGCTGACCGGGATATTCGCAATCATCCAGTAGCGTACGCGGAAAATCGTCAGCAGCAACAAGCCGACCGCACCCCAGAAAATAGCACCCATCCCAACCTGCCACGGCAGGCCCATCGCCTGAACCACCACAAAAGCAAAAAAGGCGTTCAGTCCCATTGCTGGTGCCAGCGCGACCGGCAAGTTAGCAAACAGCCCCATCATGATGCTGCCGAATGCGGCAATCAGGCAGGTGGTAACAAACACGGCGCTGGTATCCATCCCCGCCACGCCGAGAATTTGTGGGTTAACGAAAACGATGTACACCATCGTCAGGAAGGTGGTGACCCCTGCTATCGCTTCCGTGCGTGCCGTCGTACCGTGTTCGCGTAGTTTGAACACTCGCTCCAGCAGTCCCTGGCCAGAAGACTGGCTGGTTTGTTGTTGACTCATTATCGGTTTCCGAACAAAGGAGGGAAAATTCGTCGCTATCCTATACCAAAATGCGACAATAAGGGCAGCTGTGGGATACTTTTTTCATCGATTTTGCTTATACGGCAACGATTGCGTCTCACAAATCAGTATGACGAAAACGTTAACTTATTAAAATGGAAACGATATGACCCAACCAGAAGCAGTATTTTTCGACTGTGACGGCACGCTGGTCGACAGCGAGGTGATCTGCTCCCGTGCTTACGTTCACATGTTCAAAGAATTTGGCATTACGCTGGATTTAGACGAGATTTTTAAGCGCTTCAAAGGGGTAAAGCTGTACGAGATTATCGACACCATTAATGCGGAGTACGGTGTTAATCTGGAAAAAGCGACGCTTGAGCCAGTTTACCGCGCCGAAGTCGCACGCCTGTTTGATACTGAGCTGGACGTTATCTCTGGCGCGCCTGCGCTGCTGGATGCGGTCAACGTGCCGATGTGCGTGGTCTCCAACGGGCCAGTCAGTAAAATGACGCACTCGCTGGGCAAAACAGGCATGCTGCACCATTTCCACGAGCGTCTTTACAGCGGCTACGACATTCAGCGCTGGAAACCGGACCCGGCGCTGATGTTGCATGCCGCACAAGCGATGAACGTTAACGTAGAGAACTGCATTCTGGTCGATGATTCCAGCGCAGGTGCCCGATCGGGGATTGACGCAGGCATGGAGGTGTTCTACTTCTGCGCCGACCCGCACAACAAGCCAATCAATCATCCGCATGTGACGACATTTACCGATCTGGCGCAGTTGCCAGAATTGTGGAAAGCGCGCGGATGGGATATCACACGATAGATTTTTGTCGGCCCGGTAAGCTCACGCTACCGGCCGACAACCGGATGCGCGGATGTTTATCGGGCCTGCCAGCACTGGCATCACTCTTTCGGGTCTTTCCCGGCGAGCAGTTTGTCCAGCTCATCGCCGCCAACATGACGGAAATCCTGGCCTTTGACAAAATAGAAAATATACTCGCAGATATTCTGGCAGCGGTCGCCGATACGCTCAATAGAACGGGCGCAGAACAGCGCGGTCAGGACGCTTGGGATCGTGCGCGAGTCTTCCATCATATACGTCATCAGTTGCCGCACGATGCCTTCATATTCCTTGTCGACTTTCTTATCTTCGCGATAAATACGCACCGCTTCATCAAGATCCATACGGGCGAAAGCGTCAAGCACATCATGCAACATCTGTACGGTATGGCGGCCCAGCGATTCCAGGCTCACCAGCAGCGGCTGATGCTGGTGGGAGAATTTTTCCAGCGCAGTGCGGCAAATCTTATCCGCCACATCGCCGATACGTTCCAGCTCCGCGATAGTTTTGATAATCGCCATCACCAGACGCAGGTCGCTGGCGGTGGGCTGACGTTTGGCAATAATACGCACGCAGGCTTCATCGATGGCAACTTCCATCATATTGACCTGTTTGTCGCCATCAATAACGCGCTTCGCCAGTTCACTGTCCTGGTTATGCATGGCGGTAATGGCATCAGAAAGCTGCTGCTCCACCATGCCGCCCATGGTCATCACCTGGGTACGGATACTTTCCAGTTCTGCGTTGAACTGGCCGGAAATATGTTTGTTAAGGTTTAGGTTGTCCATGGTTAGCTCCAAATCAACCGTAGCGGCCAGTAATGTAGTCTTCAGTTTGTTTCTTCGCGGGCTTGGTAAACAGATCGTCCGTGTTACTGAATTCAATCAGCTCGCCAAGATACATAAATGCCGTATGGTCGGAACAACGCGCAGCCTGCTGCATGTTGTGCGTCACGATCACCACGGTGTAGTCCTGCTTCAGCTCAGTGATCAGCTCTTCAATACGCCCGGTGGAAATTGGGTCCAGCGCTGAACACGGCTCATCCAACAGCAGAACTTCCGGGCGAATGGCGATACCACGCGCAATGCACAGACGCTGCTGCTGACCACCAGAAAGAGAATATCCGCTTTGATGCAGCTTATCTTTGGTTTCGTTCCACAATGCAGCCTTGGTCAATGCCCACTGCACGCGCTCATCCATATCCGCACGGGAAAGTTTCTCAAACAGGCGCACACCAAAGGCGATATTGTCGTAAATCGACATCGGAAACGGCGTCGGCTTCTGGAACACCATCCCCACTTTGGCACGCAGCAGAGCGACATCCTGGGTATTGGTAAGAATATTGTCGCCATCCAGCAGAATTTCACCTTCCGCACGCTGTTCCGGGTACAGTTCAAACATCTTGTTGAACGTACGGAGTAGCGTAGATTTACCGCACCCAGACGGGCCGATAAACGCCGTCACCTGGTTTTTAGCAATATCCAGGTTAATGTTCTTCAGGGCATGGAATTTGCCGTAGTAAAAGTTCAGGTTACGCACTGAAAGTTTACCCGGGGTCGTATTCACCATACTCATCTCGTTTTCTTCCTCATTCGGCGCCGCGTTTCGCCACGCCGCAAAAAATTAACCGTGTTTATTCTTAGCGAAAATCACGCGCGCCAGAATATTCAGCAGCAATACGCACAGGGTGATAATCAATACCCCGGCCCATGCCAGTTGCTGCCACTCTGCAAACGGACTCATGGCAAATTTGAAAATCGTTACCGGCAGGTTAGCAATCGGCTGCATCATATCGGTGCTCCAGAACTGATTGGAGAGCGCGGTAAACAGCAGTGGCGCAGTCTCACCGGCAATACGGGCAACCGCCAGCAGTACCCCGGTGATGATCCCGGAAACAGACGCTTTCAGGGTAATCGCCGAGATCATTTTCCATTTCGGCGTTCCCAACGCATAAGCCGCTTCACGCAGGCTATCCGGCACCAGCTTCAGCATATTCTCGGTGGTACGGATGACGATTGGCACCTGCAGCAACGCCAGCGCAATCACGCCCGCCCAGCCGGAAAAGTGCTGCATTTTCGCCACCACGATGGTGTAAACAAACAGACCGACCACAATAGACGGCGCGGAAAGCAGGATATCGTTAATAAAACGAATCACTTCCGCCAGCCAGGACTTACGGCCATATTCCGCCAGATAAATCCCCGCCATGATGCCAAGCGGCGTACCCAGTACCGTTGCCCACAAAATTAACAGCCCGCTCCCCGCCAGAGCGTTCGCCAGACCGCCTCCCGCCGTATTCGGCGGCGGCGTCATTTCGGTAAACAGCGCCAGGCTCATACCGTCGAAACCACGCGTCACGGTGGACATCAGGATCCAGATAAGCCAGAACAGACCGAACACCATCGTCGCCATTGATAGTGTCAATGCGATGCGGTTTATCATGCGGCGTTTAGCCTGCATTTTACGGCGGGACTCCGCCAGTTCTGTGGTGGTTTGCATTTCAAGCGTCGCCATTAGCGTGCCCCCTCATTCTTCGCCAGGCGCATAATCATGAGCTTAGAAATCGCCAGCACAATGAAGGTAATCACAAACAGAATCAGGCCCAGTTCCATCAGCGCGGCAACGTGCAGACCCGTCTCCGCTTCGGCAAATTCGTTCGCCAGCGCAGAGGTAATACTGTTGCCTGGCATATATAGCGAGGCGCTGTCGAGCTGGTAGGTATTACCGATGATAAAGGTTACCGCCATGGTTTCCCCCAGCGCACGCCCCAGCCCGAGCATAATGCCGCCAATCACCCCATTTTTGGTGAACGGCAGGACGATACGCCAGATCACTTCCCAGGTCGTGCAGCCGATGCCATAGGCAGACTCTTTCATCATCACCGGGGTTTGTTCGAAGACATCGCGCATAACGGCCGCAATGTAAGGAATGATCATAATGGCAAGAATAACGCCCGCCGCCAGAATACCAATACCAAATGCCGGGCCGGAGAACAGCGCGCCGATAAACGGAATATTGGAAAGAATATTCCCGACCGGTTCCTGAAACCAGGTGGCAAACAGCGGCGCGAAGATAAACAGGCCCCACATGCCATAAACGATACTGGGGATCGCCGCCAGCAGTTCAATGGCAATGCCCAGCGGACGCTTCATCCATGCGGGAGAGAGTTCCGTCAGAAACAGTGCAATACCGAAACTCACCGGTACGGCGATCAGCAGTGCGATAAAAGAGGTTACCAGCGTGCCGTAAATCGGTACCAGGCCACCAAAAATTTGATTTGGCGCATCCCACTCTTTGGTCCACAGGAAGGAGAAACCAAATTTCTCAATACTCGGCCAGGAGGAGATGATGAGGGAGACAATGATGCCGCCAAGCATCAATAACACAATCAGCGCCGCCAGTTTTACCAGCACGCTGAAAATGATGTCCCCTTTTTTCCCCGGAGGGTTAAATGTCGGCTTGGTTGCAGCCATAAATTACTCTTTTCATTAAACGCGTTTACGAAGTTTGCCCATGCCGGATGGCGCTACGCTTATCCGGCCTACAAATCGGGCCTACAGTCGGAACTGTAGGGCGGATAAGCGTAGCGCCATCCGCCAGTTCGTTAAAGATATTCTATTAGTACAGCGCTTTACCGCTGCTGTCTTTCACATTGGTCTTCCATGCAGCATGAATCTGCTCAACGACGTTTTCCGGCAGCGTCGCATAGTCCAGCGCATTAGCTTCTTTACCGCCATTTTTGTATGCCCAATCGAAAAACTTCAGCACTTCCGTGGTTTGCGCCGGTTTAGTCGAGGTCTTGTGAACCAGGATAAAAGTCGTGGAGGTGATCGGCCATGCGTTCTCACCTTTCTGGTTAGTCAGATCCTGGGCAAAGGATTTGCTCCAGTCGATCTCTTTCGCGGCGTTAGCAAAGTTATCTTCGGTCGGGCTAACCGGCTTGCCGTCAGCGGAAATCAGCCTGGTGTAGGCCAGGTTGTTCTGTTTGGCGTAAGCGTACTCAACGTAGCCGATAGCGCCCGGCAGACGCTGAACGAAAGCGGCGATGCCGTCGTTACCTTTACCGCCCAGACCGGTCGGCCAGTTTACGGTCGTACCGGCACCGATTTTAGATTTCCACTCTTCGTTTACTTTCGACAGGTAGCTGGTGAAAACAAAGGACGTACCGGAACCATCGGCGCGACGAACCACCGCGATATTCTGAGAAGGCAGCTTCAGTCCAGGGTTGAGCTTAGCAATCGCAGCATCATCCCATTTTTTGATTTTGCCCAGATAGATATCACCCAGGGTTTTACCGTCGAGCACCAGCTCACCGGATTTCACACCAGGCAGGTTAACCGCCAGTACGACGCCGCCGATAACGGTCGGGAACTGGAACAGACCTTCCTGAGCGAGTTTTTCATCAGTCAGAGGAGCATCAGAAGCACCGAAATCTACGGTGTTAGCAATGATTTGTTTTACACCGCCAGAGGAACCGATACCCTGGTAATTGACTTTGTTACCGGTCTCTTTCTGATAGGTATCCGCCCATTTGGCATACACTGGCGCAGGGAAAGTTGCACCTGCACCTGTCAGGCTCGCTGCTGCAAAAGCAGAGAACGCGCTCATGGATAAGGTCGCGGCGACAACAGTTGCGACAGTGGTACGCATGACTTTCATAATGTCTCCTGCAAGATTTTCGTAAATCATTGTTAAGTGGCTACGATGAGCAAAATAGGACAAACAGGTGACAGTTAAATGTACGAAATATGACAGTTTTATGACAATCAAAAACGATGAAATAAACCACCAAAAAAAGCATTAATAAACAACATGTTTAATCATTTTATGACGTTGAGATGTCATGAAGATTTTCTTTTAATGACACTGAAAACAGTAGCTGAAGATGACGGTTTGTCACATTAAAACGACGGGATAATTGATTAAAAACAGAACAGCGCAGAAAAAAATGCCCCGCTTTCGCAGGGCATCGTCACGATTACTCAACGGTAACAGATTTCGCCAGGTTACGCGGCTGGTCCACGTCGGTGCCTTTGATCAGCGCAACGTGATACGCCAGCAGTTGCAGCGGAACGGTGTAGAAGATCGGTGCAATCACCTCTTCCACATGCGGCATCTCAATGATGTGCATGTTGTCGCTGCTGACAAAACCGGCATCCTGGTCGGCGAAGACGTACAGCTGGCCGCCACGGGCGCGGACTTCTTCGATGTTGGATTTCAGTTTTTCCAGCAGTTCATTGTTCGGCGCCACCACGATAACCGGCATATCTGCGTCGATCAGCGCCAGCGGGCCGTGTTTCAGCTCACCTGCCGCATACGCTTCCGCGTGAATATAAGAGATCTCTTTCAGCTTCAGTGCGCCTTCCAGCGCGATCGGATACTGATCGCCACGCCCCAGGAACAAGGCATGGTGTTTGTCAGAAAAATCTTCCGCCAGCGCTTCGATACGCTTGTCCTGAGACAGCATCTGTTCGATACGGCTCGGCAGCGCCTGCAGACCGTGCACGATGTCATGCTCGATAGACGCATCCTGACCTTTCAGACGCGCCAGTTTCGCCACCAGCATCAGCAGAACGGTCAGCTGAGTGGTGAACGCTTTGGTAGAAGCCACACCGATTTCCGTCCCGGCGTTGGTCATCATCGCCAGATCGGATTCACGCACCAGGGAAGAGCCCGGAACGTTACAGATGGCGAGGGAACCCAGATAGCCCAGCTCTTTCGACAGGCGTAGACCGGCCAGGGTATCCGCCGTTTCGCCGGACTGAGAGAGGGTAATCATCAGACTGTTACGCCGCACGGCGGATTTGCGGTAGCGGAATTCAGAGGCGATTTCGACGTCGCACGGAATACCGGCCAGCGATTCAAACCAGTAGCGAGAGACCATACCGGAGTTATACGACGTGCCGCAGGCGATAATCTGAATATGTTCAACCTGAGACAGCAGTTCGTTCGCTTTTGGCCCCAGCTCGCTTAAATCCACTTCACCGTGGCTGATACGCCCGGTCAGCGTATTTTTAATCGCATTCGGCTGTTCGTAGATCTCTTTCTGCATGTAGTGACGGTAGATACCTTTATCGCCCGCGTCATATTGCAGACTGGATTCGATATCCTGACGTTTCACTTCCGCGCCGGATTTATCAAAAATGGAGACCGAACGACGGGTCACTTCCGCAATATCGCCCTCTTCCAGGAAGATGAAGCGACGGGTTACCGGCAGCAGCGCCAGCTGGTCGGAAGCGATAAAGTTTTCGCCCATACCCAGACCGATAACCAGCGGGCTGCCAGAACGCGCCGCCAGCAGCGTATCCGGGTGACGGGTATCCATGATTACCGTGCCATATGCACCGCGCAGCTGCGGAATCGCACGCAGAACAGCATCACGTAGCGTGCCGCCTTGCTCCAGTTCCCAGTGCACTAAGTGAGCAATCACTTCGGTGTCCGTTTCGGAGACAAAAACGTAGCCCCGGGACTGCAACAGCTCACGCAGCGGCTCATGGTTTTCGATGATACCGTTATGCACCACCACAATATGGTCAGAAACATGCGGATGTGCGTTACCTTCAGACGGCTCACCATGCGTTGCCCAGCGGGTATGGGCAATCCCGGTTCCGCCGTGGAGAGGATGTTCTTCTACCGCCTGAGCCAGTATTTGTACTTTCCCGAGGCGACGAACACGGTTCATATGGCCTTCGTTATCCACAACCGCCAGACCAGCGGAGTCATAACCGCGGTATTCCAGACGGCGTAAACCTTCGAGAAGGATTTCAGCAATATCACGCTGCGCGACTGCGCCAACAATTCCACACATAGTTTTTAATTCCGATTTTGGCATTATGCCTGTCGTTGTCGCTGACCTGTTAATACCCGTATTTCGGGCGCCCCGAGCCTTGTAGAGAGTGGGGGTATTTTTATAGGTACTGCTTTTGGGCGAGCGATATATCTTTATCGCCTCATCCCTCATCTGCCGGATGGCGCTTACACTTATCCGGCCTACAGAACATTATCGAACGTAGGTCAGGTAAGACAAAGCCACCATCCGGCAAAAAGAGTTACTTCTTCTTCACCGGACGCTGCCAGCCCTGTTTGTGCACCTGCGGCACGCGGCTTAACACCAGTTCGTTATCCGCAACATCGCGGGTAACGGTTGTTCCCGCAGCGATGGTCACACCTTTACCCACGGTGACCGGCGCGACCAGTTGCGTATCCGAACCGACAAATACATCATCGCCAATAACCGTTTTATGTTTATTCGCGCCATCATAGTTACAGGTGATGGTCCCTGCGCCGATATTAACGTCATCGCCAATCTCGGCATCGCCCAGATAGGACAAATGCCCGGCCTTAGTGCCTTTACCCAGGCGCGCCTTTTTAATTTCGACAAAGTTGCCCACGTGAACACCTTCCCGCAGTTGCGCGCCAGGACGCAGACGGGCAAACGGACCAATAGTACAGGCCGCTTCCAGGTGGGCATCGTCCACCACGCTGTACGGGCTAATTTCACAGTCATCGCCAATCACGCTGTTTTTAATGACGCAACCCGCGCCAATCTTCACGCGGTGGCCAAGGATGACTGTGCCTTCAATGATAACGTTAGTATCAATTTCAACATCACGCCCGTGGGTGAGAACGCCGCGCAGGTCAAAACGCGCAGGATCGCGCAGCATCACACCGGCCAGCAGCAGCTTTTCGGCCTGCTCAGACTGATAAACGCGCTCCAGACGAGCGAGTTGCAGACGGTTGTTTACGCCTTCCACTTCGCTTAAACGATCCGGGTGTACAGCAGCGATTTCGCGGCCTTCCTGATACGCCAGCGCAATGATATCGGTAATGTAATATTCACCCTGAGCGTTATTGTTGGTCAGTTTTGCCAGCCAGCGCTTCATGTCCGCGCCATTAGCGATCAGGATACCGGTATTAATTTCCCGGATCTGACGCTGTTCGTCGGTAGCATCTTTATGCTCAACGATACCGGTCACTTTACCGTTCTCACGCGTAATACGGCCGTAACCGCTCGGATCGTCCAGCTTCACTGTCAACAGACCAATCCCACCCTGCGGCTTCGCCTCTCTAAGACGCGTTAATGTTTCAACAGAAATCAGCGGCACATCACCATACAGCATCAGGATATCTTCATCGTCGCTGAAGAACGGTGCCGCCTGCTGCATTGCATGGCCGGTACCAAGCTGCTCCGCCTGTAAGACCCAGTTAAGATTATCTTCGCGCAGCGTCTGACGAAGCAGATCGCCGCCATGTCCGTACACCAGATGCACGGCTGAGGCCCCTAAGTCTTTAGCCGCATCAATAACATGCTGCACCATCGGCTTCCCGGCCAGCGAATGCAACACTTTAGGAAGATCGGAATACATGCGGGTACCTTTGCCTGCGGCAAGGATCACCACGCTCATCGCACTATTTGACATACGCATCCTGACAGCTGTTAGAACAAAAAGTAAAAGCCTTTCACGTTGAAATATCTACATATTTTTCATCATGAAACGAGACGGAGATAAAACATACAAGCTTCACGCTCAACTCCATTTTAGAGGGGGATTTTTCTCCGGCGCAAACCTGTTTGGCACTAAAACATCAATTTTACGATGGGTTATAACGGCTATCCCACTGCTTTCGTTGTTTTTTTGATGCATGAATAAAGAAAACCATAAAAATAAAACATGGTTTTACTATTCATTAATTGTGACGCAATAAATAGAAACGCCATTTCATTTTCCTGATAATGTCATTCAAATATTACCCAGGAGAAAAAAATGACGAACAAAATACCTCTGGCATTAACCTTATGCAGTACGATGATTGCGTTACCGCTGCAGGCTAACGACGCGCATCAGTGGCGGGCTATCACCTTTGGACAATCAACCGACAGCAATTTTTCCTCCAACGTCCTGCCAGAAAAAATTGGCGTCAATGATGTGACGATCGCCGGGAAGAAGCTGACGCCCAGCGATATCGCGGATCTTAGCCAACCGATCACCATTGAGAGCCGCGGCGGTAAAATAGCCAACTCCCACGATGGGTTGACCTTCTTTTATACCGAACTGCCCACCAGCCAGAATTTTATCCTGCAAGCGACGGTCACCGTCAATCAGTTTGGACCGGAAAATGGCGCTCGCCCGGCTGCTCAGGAAGGGGCCGGATTGCTGGTCCGCGACGTGAAAGGCAATCCGCGCCAACAACCGCTAAAAGTCGGCTACGAAGAGTTTCCGGCAGCATCCAATATGGTGATGAACGCCATTATGACTCAGGATAAAAAAGATAACTCACATATCAAGTTACAGGCTATCAGCCGGGAGGGGATTATCCACCCCTGGGGGAACGCAGGCGCAACAATAAAACGCCAGAGCTATAAAGAGAAGATAGACCTGCAGCAAACACCGACTTTTCAGCTCAAGCTGGAGCGCACTAACGATGGGTTTATAACCGCGTGGGCACCGATGAACAGCAATCAGTGGGTTGACCTGAAGGTTCCTCATGCCGACCTGATCGCACAGCAGGATAAAAAACATTACTACGTGGGTTTCTTTGCCTCACGTAACGCAAAAATCACCATCAGCGATGCTTCGCTCACCACATCTACGGCAAAAACGGTTCCTTCTGCACCCTATGTCGCCAAAAGCTGGCCACCGGTTATGCAAATAACCTCTGGAACAAAAAGCCAAAGCAAAGATTACGTGTTACAGGCTCGTACCAATGATGACGGACACATAACCGTTCGCCAGGATGAAGTGGTGATCGGGCAGAACAAAGCGGTAAAAGCCGGAGAGATGTTTACCCAGCCTGTCGTACTGAAAGATAAAAGCACGTTCGAAATCAGCTTTACCCCAGCCTCCGGCGCACAAGCGATAACTCAAACGCTGACGGTTGAACAAAGTACCAATGTGACAGGGAACAAGCTCTATGCCGCACCTGACGGACAACCCCAGGCGAAAGGAACAGCAGATTCGCCGCTGGATTTAGCCTCCGCTGTCGAACTCATCCCGCCTGGCGGGCAAATTCTGTTAGCTGCCGGAGATTATCCGCAAACGACAATTCCTCTTAGCGCCAGTGGATTAAAAGATAAAGTCAAGACGCTGAAGGTTGAAGGAAAAGCCGTGATTCACGGGCTGCTGCTGGACGCCAGTTACTGGCATATTGATGGCATAGAGGTTACAGACAAAAGTCTGCGCGTGCAGGGTAACCATAACCTGATTGAGAACGTTGTCACTTATCGTAACGATGATACCGGGATTCAAATTTCCTCTCCGGCAAATGTTGGCCGACCGCTATGGGCCAGCTATAACCGGGTGGTCAATTCAGAGTCCTTTAGTAATGAAGATCCTGGGAAAATTAACGCTGATGGCTTCGCGGTGAAGATGCGCGTAGGGGAGGGAAATAGGCTGGAGGGTTGTTATTCGCACGATAATATCGACGACGGATTCGATCTGTTTAACAAGATTGAAGACGGCGCTAACGGCGTTGTGGTGATCGAGAATTCAATTGCCCGCAATAACACCAGCAACGGCTTTAAGCTCGGCGGAGAAGGGCAGCCGGTTGCTCATGAGGTACGTAACAGCATCGCCATCGGCAACCATCTGGACGGTTTTACCGACAACTTTAACCCCGGCAAGCTGGTGGTGGAAAATAACGTCGCGGTGGATAACCAGCGCTTCAACTATATCTTCCGCCCAAGCCCTTATGGGGCACCGGATACGCAAGGCGTGTTTAGCGACAACCTTTCGCTACGAACTCAGCCGGGGAAATATGATGATGCCGTGGTCGGTAACATCGACGACAGCAACTACTTTATCCACGGCGGTAACAGTATCAATACTAAAGGGCAAAGCATCAACAGCGCCGATTACCAGACGCTGACGCTGCCGGATCCGCTGCTACGCAATGCGGACGGGAGTTTCAATACCGGTAACTTTCTTAACCGCAACTAATCTCACCACAAAAAACAAAGGTCGCCGGAGGGCGACCTTATCACTTTCTTTCCTGCCTCACACCGCATGTGTTGTCGTTTTAGTTAGCGGTACAGCGCAAGTGCAGTCTGGAGAGCTTGCTTCTTAGTTGTTGAAAGTACCAAAAGTAATGTTCATAGCACTGAAGAAAGCGACGATTTTATTGATCAGTTTCATGATGTCTTCCTGAATAGCGATTATGTTTTGATGGATTATTTTTATGTGACTCACATCACAAAAACAAGTCTACGCTTCATTGTTTAATCGATCAACAAAAATGAGACATTAGTCACAAAATTTTAAACCTGCTTTTTAGTTTCGCTATTTATGAAACGGTTCCATAAAAAAAGCCAGCCTGGAAACCAGACTGGCTTTTTGACTTGCAAGCCGGTGTTACATCGCTTTTTTGGTCAACTCGATAACGCGCAGTTTGGCGATCGCTTTGGCCAGTTCCGCAGACGCCTGAGCGTAATCCACGTCACCGTGAGAGCTCTTAATGTGCTCTTCGGCCTTACGCTTCGCTTCCAGAGCTCGCGCTTCGTCGAGATCCTGGCCACGAATTGCCGTATCAGCCAGAACAGTCGTGCTACCGGGCTGCACTTCAAGAATGCCGCCTGACAGATAGATAAACTCTTCATGACCGTGCTGCTTAACGATGCGAATCATACCAGGCTTAATGGCGGTGAGCAGCGGCGCATGCCCCGGGTAAATACCCAGTTCACCTTCACTACCCGTTACCTGGATTTTCTCGACCAGACCAGAGAACATTTGTTGCTCTGCGCTGACGACGTCCAGGTGGTAAGTCATTGCCATATCACCCTCCGATTAAGGCGTTAAAGTTTTTTGGCTTTTTCCACGGCTTCGTCGATAGAACCGACCATGTAGAACGCCTGCTCCGGCAGGTGATCGTATTCGCCTTCCATGATGCCCTTAAAGCCACGGATGGTGTCTTTCAGGGAGACGTATTTGCCCGGAGAACCGGTAAATACTTCCGCCACGAAGAACGGCTGGGACAGGAAGCGCTGGATCTTACGTGCGCGCGCTACCACCAGTTTGTCTTCTTCAGACAGTTCATCCATCCCCAGGATGGCGATAATGTCTTTCAGTTCCTGGTAACGCTGCAGAATGGACTGTACGCCACGCGCGGTGTCGTAGTGCTCCTGACCAACAACCAGCGGGTCCAACTGACGGCTGGTGGAATCCAGCGGGTCAACGGCCGGGTAGATACCCAGAGAGGCGATCTGACGGCTCAGTACCACGGTTGCGTCAAGGTGCGCAAAGGTGGTGGCTGGAGACGGGTCAGTCAAGTCATCCGCAGGTACGTATACCGCCTGAACGGAGGTGATAGAACCGGTTTTGGTGGAGGTGATACGTTCCTGCAGAACGCCCATCTCTTCCGCCAGGGTCGGCTGGTAACCTACCGCTGAAGGCATACGGCCCAGCAGAGCGGATACTTCCGTACCGGCCAGGGTGTAACGATAGATGTTATCAACGAACAGCAGAACGTCACGACCTTCGTCACGGAACTTCTCAGCCATGGTCAGGCCGGTCAGCGCAACGCGCAGACGGTTTCCCGGCGGCTCGTTCATCTGGCCATACACCAGGGATACTTTGTCGATAACGTTGGAGTCGGTCATTTCGTGGTAGAAGTCGTTACCCTCACGAGTACGTTCACCTACGCCCGCAAACACGGAGTAACCGGAGTGCTCGATCGCGATGTTACGGATCAGCTCCATCATGTTTACGGTTTTACCTACGCCCGCACCGCCGAACAGACCGACTTTACCGCCCTTCGCGAACGGACACATCAGGTCGATAACTTTAATGCCGGTTTCCAGCAGTTCCTGAGAACTTGACAGCTCTTCATAGGAAGGCGCTGCGCGGTGGATAGCCCAACGCTCTTCTTCACCGATCTCGCCTTTCATGTCTACCGGTTGACCCAGTACGTTCATGATACGACCCAGCGTTGCTTTACCGACCGGGACTTCGATCGGGTGCTCAAGATCTTTGACATCCAGACCACGACGCAGACCGTCGGAAGACCCCATCGCGATGGTACGAACAATACCGCCGCCAAGCTGCTGCTGAACTTCCAGCACCAGATTCTCACTACCATTTTGTACCTCAAGAGCCTCGTACACGCGCGGTACGGCATCCTGAGGGAATTCGACGTCGACCACGGCGCCGATTACCTGGACAATTTTTCCAGTAGCCATCTTGAATCCTCTACGAATTAACCTGGTTATACCGCGGATGCTCCACCGACGATCTCGGTGAGTTCCTGAGTAATGCTGGCCTGACGAGCTTTGTTGTATACCAACTGCAGCTCTTTAATCAGGCTGCCGCCATTGTCGGTCGCGGCTTTCATCGCCACCATACGTGCGGCCTGCTCGCTGGCCAGGTTTTCTACCACGCCCTGATAAACCTGAGATTCCACATAACGACGCAGGAGGGTATCCAGCAGCGCTTTCGGATCGGGTTCGTACAGGTAATCCCAGGATTTACGCTTCAACTCACCATCTTCTGATGCCGGTAACGGCAGCAACTGAGTAATGGTTGGAACCTGAGACATGGTGTTAATAAATTTGTTGCTGACAATATACAGCTTGTCCAGACGGCCTTCATCATAGGCCTGCAACATCACTTTTACCGGACCGATCAGTTCGGACAGGGATGGGTTATCTCCCATACCTGTCACCTGGGCGACAACATTACCGCTAACAGAATTAAAGAACGACACGCCTTTAGAGCCAATCATTGCGAGTTCGCACTGAACGCCTTTATCGGACCATGCTTTCATTTCCGCCAGCAGCTTTTTGAACAGGTTAATGTTCAAGCCACCACACAGACCACGGTCGGTAGACACCACCAGGTAGCCCACGCGTTTAACGTCGCGTTCTTCCAGGTACGGGTGCTTATATTCCAGATTGCCGTTCGCAAGGTGACCAATCACTTTGCGCATAGTATCTGCATAAGGACGGCTGGCCGCCATACGCTCCTGCGATTTACGCATTTTGGAAGCGGCGACCATTTCCATCGCTTTAGTGATCTTTTGCGTGTTCTGGACGCTTGCGATCTTACTACGTATCTCTTTTGCGCCGGCCATGAGCTTCTCCTCAATGCCTTGCGGCCTGCCCTAAAGCAAGCCGCCAGACGTTACCAGGATTGGGTTGCTTTGAAGGAATCGAGGATGCCTTTCAGCTTACCTTCGATTTCGTCGTTATAGCCACCGGACTGGTTGATCTCTTGCATCAACGGAGCGTGATCACGGTCGACGTAAGCCAGCAGAGCGGCTTCGAAGCTACCGATTTTCGCCAGCTCGACATCCGCCAGATAACCACGTTCTGCAGCAAACAGAACCAGAGACTGCTGCGCAACGGACATTGGCGCATACTGTTTCTGTTTCAGCAGTTCAGTCACTTTCTGACCGTGGTCAAGCTGTTTACGGGTTGCATCGTCAAGGTCAGATGCAAACTGGGAGAACGCTGCCAGTTCACGATACTGCGCCAGTGCGGTACGGATACCACCGGACAGTTTCTTCATGATCTTGGTCTGCGCTGCACCACCGACACGGGAAACGGAGATCCCCGGGTTAACCGCAGGACGAATACCGGAGTTGAACAGGTTGGTTTCCAGGAAGATCTGACCATCAGTAATAGAAATTACGTTGGTCGGAACGAACGCGGAAACGTCACCCGCCTGGGTTTCGATAATCGGCAGCGCGGTCAGAGAACCGGTTTTCCCTTTCACTTCACCTTTGGTGAAAGCTTCAACGTACTCGACGTTAACACGTGCAGCACGCTCCAGCAGACGAGAGTGGAGGTAGAATACGTCGCCCGGGAATGCTTCACGTCCAGGCGGACGGCGCAGCAGCAGGGAGATCTGACGGTAAGCAACAGCCTGTTTCGACAGGTCGTCATAAATAATCAGCGCATCTTCACCACGATCGCGGAAATATTCACCCATTGAGCAACCGGCATACGGCGCCAGGTACTGCAGTGCGGCAGATTCAGATGCGGTAGCAACCACAACGATGGTGTTAGCCAGCGCGCCGTGTTCTTCCAGTTTACGCACCACGTTAGAAATGGTGGACGCTTTCTGACCGATAGCCACGTAGACACACTTGATGCCGGAATCACGCTGGTTGATGATGGCGTCGATTGCCAGCGCGGTTTTACCGGTCTGACGGTCGCCGATGATCAGTTCACGCTGACCACGACCGATTGGGATCATGGAGTCGACGGCTTTATAACCTGTCTGCACCGGCTGATCGACTGACTGACGTTCGATAACGCCCGGCGCGATAGCTTCAACGGCGGAGAAACCGTCGTGCTCAACCGGACCTTTACCGTCGATTGGCGCGCCCAGGGTGTTAACCACGCGGCCCAGCAGGCCACGACCAACCGGAACTTCCAGGATACGACCAGTACATTTAACCTTCATGCCTTCGGCAAGGTCAGCGTACGGACCCATCACAACCGCGCCGACGGAGTCGCGCTCCAGGTTCAGTGCGATAGCGTAACGGCTACCCGGTAGGGCAATCATTTCACCCTGCATACAATCGGCCAGGCCGTGAATGCGGATAACACCGTCACTTACAGAAACAATAGTACCTTCGTTGTGAGCCTCGCTCACAACATTGAACTGAGCAATGCGCTGCTTGATCAGTTCGCTGATTTCGGTGGAATTCAGTTGCATGCTCCAGTCCCCTTAAGACTGCAAGACGTCTGCAAGGCGTTCAAGACGGCCGCGTACGCTACCATCAATGACCATATCACCCGCACGGATGATAACGCCTGCCATTACAGACTTATCGATTTTGCAATTCAGCTTAACTTTGCGTGACAGACGTTTTTCCATCGCGCTGGCGATCTTCGCAAGCTGTTCTTCACTCATTTGGGTGGCAGAAATAACCTCTACCTCAGCGGTTGCCTCACTGGCAGCGCGCAGATGAATGAACTGCTCAAGAACATCAGGGAGCGCATTCAGACGACCATTCTCAGCCATCACCCGAATCAGGTTTTGACTATTTTCGTCCAGTTGCTCACCACAAACCGCGATAAACGCATCAGAGAGCGTTTCCGGCGCCAGCGCGCCAGAGAGTAGCTCTGCCATTTGTTCGTTTTTAGTCACTTCAGCGGCAAACGCCAGCATATCCTGCCAGCGCTCGACGCTTTGGTGTTCGACGGCAAAGTCAAAAGCTGCTTTGGCGTAGGGGCGAGCTACCGTTACAAATTCAGACATCAGCCCCTCCCTCCTTACAGTTCAGCGACAAGTTTATCCACGATGTCGCTGTTAGCAGCTTCATCCACGGAACGTTCGATGATCTTCTCGGCGCCAGCAACAGCCAGGATAGCAACCTGCTTACGCAGTTCCTCACGAGCACGTTTACGTTCGGCATCAATTTCAGCCTGCGCCTGTGCGACGATCTTAGTGCGTTCCTGTTCTGCTTCAGCTTTCGCTTCGTCCAGAATCTGCGAACGGCGTTTGTTCGCCTGCTCGATGATCACCTGGGCTTCTGCTTTCGCTTTTTTCAGCTGGTCGGTCGCGTTGGCCTGTGCAAGGTCCAAATCTTTCTTAGCGCGTTCTGCAGAAGCTAAACCGTCAGAAATCTCTTTCTGGCGCTTTTCGATGGCTGCCATTAAAGGCGGCCATACATACTTCATGCAGAACCATACGAAGAGAACAAACGCGATGGCCTGGCCGAGGATTGTTGCGTTCATATTCACAGCACAATACCTCTTAAAAAATTACTCTGTGGCTTGGTTTCTTTCGAACAACTTACTACGCGACGGCGAACATCACGTACAGACCCAGACCTACAGCGATCATCGGGATAGCATCCACCAGACCCATAACGATAAAGAACTGAGTACGCAGCAGAGGAATCAGATCCGGCTGACGCGCGGCGCCTTCCAGAAATTTACCCCCGAGGATGCCGATACCGATCGCAGCACCGATTGCCGCCAGACCCATCATCACAGCGGCAGCCATGTACAGCAGATCCATATTCAGGTTTTCCATGACAGTCTCCAGTTTGTTTCAGTTAAAACGTAGTATGTTGGTAAAAAATCAATGCTCTTCAGATGCCATCGACAGATAAACGATCGTCAGAACCATGAAAATGAAGGCTTGCAGCGTAATAATCAGGATGTGGAAAATGGCCCACGGCACATTCAGAATCCACTGTGACCACCACGGCAACAGACCAGCAATCAGAATGAAAATCAGCTCACCGGCATACATATTGCCGAACAGTCGCAGACCCAATGATACAGGTTTAGACAGCAGGCTTACCCCTTCAAGGATTAAGTTGACAGGAATGAACGCCCAGTGATTGAACGGCTGCAGAGTCAGTTCTTTAACGAACCCGCCCACGCCTTTCATTTTGATGCTGTAGAAAAGAATCAGGATAAACACGCCCAGCGCCATCGACAGAGTGATGTTGACGTCAGCGGACGGTACGACACGCAATGACGGCAGACCAATCCAGTGCTCAGCGATGTACGGCAGCAGGTCGATTGGCAGCAGATCCATCAGGTTCATCAGGAATACCCAGACGAACACGGTAAGAGCCAGCGGCGCAATGACCTTGCTCTTGCCATGGTACATATCTTTGACGCTGCCATGGACGAAGCCGATGATCATCTCAATAAAGGTCTGAAACTTGCCAGGAACGCCGGTTGTCGCCTTTTTCGCCACGCTGCGGAACATAAACAGGAACAACAGACCGAGCACCACTGAGAAAAACATGGAGTCAATGTTGAGCGTCCAGAAGGTGGCCGGGGCGTTATGCGGATCCACCAGCGAGAATGTACGCAGGTCCAGCTGAAGGTTCTTCAGGTGATGTCCTATGTAATCCTGCGGCGTCATATTTTCTGAAGCCATGATGCCTTTTACCCTTTGTTGTTAATTACAGCTGGCGCCAGAACTTGTACCACCAGCACCAAAACCCACGTCACTATCAGCGGCAAAAATGCCACGTTGAAAACCGCCAGCGCCACCACCAGAAGGGTGAAGGTCAGCAACACCTTGCAGGCTTCGCCGAAAGCGAAGGTCCAGGCCACACGGCCTTTAACAGGTGTATGTGCCTGATGACGCCAGGCAAAAATCATAAAAATTACATTTGGCAACACAATCGCCAAACCTCCGCTAACGGCGGAGATGCCCCAGAAAGGGTCTTTGAGGCTAAACAGCAGTCCACTTGCCATTACCGCCAGTAACTGAATAAACAGAAGCTTACGAGCAACGTTTCGACTCAAGAGCGACACAGACATCACGTTTTTACTCCTGCTCCCTTTGAGGTATGTCGCGTGTCGTATAAAACGTCCTTTGAGGCGAAGAGTCAAGCATCAAAAAGCGGACAAATTATACGGTGACGCCTCGTGATTTCAAACAATAAGTAGCAAAATAGTGAATAAATGTTTAATTATCTTCCGACTGACAACTTTTCCTGAATTTCATCAATCTGTGAGCACGGGTACAAAACCGCAAACAACGCGAAAACACGGCAATTAAAGCGTGCTTTAGATCACATAATAAACATTGAGCTTATCGTTGAATTAATTCTGTACATAAAACGCATTTTTTCATCATTTTGATAATCAACATAAAAATCAGGTATTTTTTCTAAAACAACACCATATACAATAAAAACCTTTCATTGACATCCATAATAATTTTTTAACATCACTATGGGCTGCAATCTCCTTGATTTTTAGCATACTGATATTTTCAATGTTGACTATTTAGTGTGTAAAGCAGGTGACAAAGTTAACCGAAAGAAAAGGCGCAGTAAAAGCAAGGTTAAAGCGTCTTCAGTAATCCTCTGCCGAAACCAGTATTTCTGTAACATGCATAATCCGGCTTTTTGTCACATCTTTTGATAAAAATTAAATTTTTTTTGCCTGAATCACGACCAGGTGACGCGCCCCTTCCAGTTGCGGAACATGTAGCTCACGAACCTCATTAACGGTATATCCCTGAGGCAGATTTGCCATTTCATCTTCCTGCGCTAATCCCTTGAGCGCATAGAAAAGTCCGTTCTCAGCAGGCAAATGCTTGCACCAGCTCACCATGTCAGCTAGCGACGCAAATGCCCGGCTAATCACACCATCAAACGGCGGTTCAGCCGGGAAGGCTTCTACACGGCTTTGCACCGGGGTGATGTTATCCAGCTTTAACTCATGCTGTACCTGCCGCAGGAAACGCACGCGCTTACCGAGACTGTCCAGCAAGGTAAAGTGGGACTCAGGACGCACAATAGCCAGCGGGATCCCCGGTAACCCAGGCCCGGTACCCACATCAATAAAACGTGTCCCTTTAAGGTAGGGTGCAACGACAATGCTATCGAGAATATGGCGCACCAGCATCTCGTTCGGATCGCGAACGGATGTCAGGTTGTAGGCTTTGTTCCACTTATTCAACATGCCCACGTAGGCCACCAATTGGTTTTTCTGGTGATCGGTAAGCGTAATACTCGCTTCGTCAAGCAGGCGAGAAAGTTTATTGAGCACGGTCAGTACCTGTCTAAAAATAATGAGCCCGGAGGCGATACGCTGACCGGGCTGAGAAATGAATCGGGCGGATACCGGATACGTTATCCGCTTAATGTATCGTTCAGGGAAAGATCAGGCGCTGCGGCGCAGCATTCCCTGCTTTTTCAGCCACACCAACAAAATGGATATTGCTGCCGGGGTGATCCCGGAAATGCGCGATGCCTGTCCTATCGAAGATGGCTTATGATCGTTCAATTTAGCAATCACCTCGTTCGACAGTCCGTTAACCAGCCGATAATCAAGAGTGGCTGGCAATAAAGTATTTTCATTACGCTGCTGTTTTTCGATCTCATCCTGCTGACGCGCGATATAGCCTTCGTATTTTACCTGAATTTCCACCTGCTCAGCCGCCTGCTGATCGTCAAGACCCGGCGAAAACGGCGACAGTTGCACCAGCTGTTCGTAGGTCATCTCCGGACGACGGAGCAAATCTTCGCCGTTGGCTTCGCGAGACAAAGGCGCTGTCAGATGAGCGTTAACTTCCGCAGCGCTCTCCGCCTGCGGATTAACCCAGCTTGCTTTCAGGCGCTGACGTTCACGCTCAATGCGTTCCAGTTTCTCGTTAAAGCGCGCCCAGCGTTCATCATCCACCAGACCCAGTTCACGCCCTACTTCGGTCAGACGCAGATCGGCGTTATCTTCACGCAGCATCAGGCGGTATTCCGCACGGGAGGTAAACATGCGGTACGGTTCTTTGGTACCCAGCGTGCAGAGATCGTCCACCAGCACGCCGAGGTAAGCCAGAGAACGCACAGGCGCCCAGCCCTCCTTTTCAGCGGACAGACGGGCGGCGTTCAGACCAGCAAGCAGGCCTTGCGCGGCCGCTTCTTCGTAACCTGTCGTGCCGTTGATTTGCCCGGCGAAGAATAAACCCTGGATAAATTTGCTCTCCAGCGTTGGTTTCAGGTCCCGCGGATCGAAGAAATCGTACTCAATGGCATAACCAGGGCGAACGATTTTCGCATTTTCCATTCCCTGCATTGAGCGAACGATCTGCATCTGCACATCGAACGGCAGGCTGGTGGAGATACCGTTCGGGTAAATTTCGTTAGAGGTCAGCCCTTCCGGCTCAAGGAAAATCTGATGCTGATTACGATCGGCAAAACGCATCACTTTATCTTCGATCGACGGGCAATAACGTGGGCCAATGCCTTCGATCACGCCGGCGTACATTGGGCTACGATCAAGATTATTGCGGATAACGTCATGGGTTTTTTCGTTAGTGTGCGTGATGTAGCACGGTACCTGGCGCGGATGCCGGGAAGCATCCCCCATAAACGAGAAAACCGGCATTGGATTATCACCGTGCTGCTGCGCCAGAACGCTGAAATCAATGGTGCGTGCGTCAATACGCGGTGGTGTCCCGGTTTTCAGACGGCTGACGCGCAGCGGAAGTTCACGCAGACGGCGAGATAACGGGATCGACGGGGGATCACCGGCGCGACCGCCGCTATAGTTATCCAGACCGATATGGATCTTGCCGTCGAGAAACGTCCCGACGGTAAGAACAACGGCTTTAGCGCGGAATTTGAGCCCCATTTGGGTCACGGCGCCCACGACGCGATCGTTCTCAACAATCAGATCTTCAACCGCCTGCTGGAAGATCATCAGGTTCGGCTGATTCTCCAGTGCCGTACGTATCGCCTGGCGATATAACATGCGATCCGCCTGCGCGCGGGTTGCACGAACGGCCGGACCTTTGCTTGCGTTTAGTATCCTAAACTGGATACCCGCCTGGTCGATGGCTTTTGCCATCAGCCCGCCGAGTGCATCCACTTCTTTTACCAGGTGTCCCTTCCCAATACCGCCAATTGCCGGGTTGCAGCTCATTTGCCCCAGCGTGTCGATATTGTGTGTCAAAAGCAGGGTCTGTTGCCCCATACGCGCTGCGGCCATTGCGGCCTCAGTGCCTGCATGACCCCCGCCAATGATGATGACGTCAAAAGGATCCTGATAAAACATGTGGTATGCCTCGCATAAAGCGGTTTGAAAATGGATTGAAGCCCGGGCCGTGGATTCTACTCAACTTTCACCTTCGGAGAAAGCGCCGGGATCCTGAGTATTAAAAAGAAGATCTTTTATTTAGAGATCTGTTTTATTGTGATCTCTTATTAGGATCGACTCATGTTGTGGATAAGTCAGATCCGCGATTTAAGATCAAACGCTTAAGAAGGATCACTATCTGTGAATGATCGGTGATCCTGGTCCGTATAAGCTGGGATCAAAATGAATGGTTATACACAGCACAAAAAACAATCTACGGTTATACTTGGATAACTACCGGTTGATCCAAGCTTTTAAGCATGGTTATCCACAGAAAAAAAATAGGATCTTTACATTTCTCAGAGCAAATTCTTCCAGGATCCCAGCCAAATCTCAGCCGGATCTTCAGGAATCTCGTGTTCGAGGACGTTAATCTTCAGCGTTTCGCCGATCTGTTTTGCTCCGCAGGCTTTGAGCGCTGTTTCGAGCTTATCAATCGCCCCGCAGAAGGTATCGTATTCACGGCTACCGATGCCGACCGCGCCAAAATGGAGCGCAGAAAGATCGACCTGCTTCTCCAGTAACGCTTCGTAAAATGGCACCAGGTTATCGGGAATATCGCCAGCCCCGTGGGTTGAAGAGATAACCAGCCAGATCCCTTCTGCTTGCAGATCCTCAATCAATGGACCGTGCTGAATAGTCGTGTTGTGACCAGCCTCTTCAAGCTTTTCCGCCAGATGTTCTGATACATATTCCGCACTACCCAGGGTGCTACCGCTGATAAGAGTAATGTCTGCCATGATCGCCCCTCAACTATTCAGAGTGGCGTATTGTACGCTGTGTGAGAGTTGGGATCTACCTGTGGAAAAATGTGGGATTAAAAGGCCCGATCAGGGGCGAATGGTACGCATAATCGGGTTCTGCAGGACGATCAATGTTTCAGTGGACTGAATTTCATCAATTGTTTGGATCTTGTTGATAAGTACATGCTGAAGGGCATCGATCGATCGGCACATCACTTTTATAAAGATGCTGTAGTGGCCGGTGGTGTAATACGCTTCCGTTACTTCATCCAGGCTATTCAGTTTTGCCAGGGCGGAAGGATAATCTTTCGCGCTCTTCAGAATGATACCGATAAAGCAACCCACGTCGTAACCCAGCTGTTTTGGACTGACATCTATACGGGCGCCGGTAATGATCCCCGCCTGCTTCATTTTCTCTACCCGGACGTGAATGGTTCCTGGACTGACGCCAAACTGTTTTGCCAGTTCTGCATAGGCAGTGCGCGCGTTGGCCATTAAGGCTTCGAGGATGCCGCGATCCAGATTGTCGATCTGATAATTTTCCATAGCTTTTTCTTATGAAGTTTGATGGATCACTCTATTTTAGCGCTATATTTTAATGGATTAAAACTATGATGACCTTTTTGTTGTTGGATTATTGAATTGTATCGCGCTTTTGTTGCTTAATCAGTGGCAACAGGACGCAGGAGTTATAAATAATGAAAACCGCATATATCGCCAAACAACGACAGATTAGTTTCGTTAAGTCTCACTTTTCCCGTCAGCTTGAAGAGAAGCTCGGCCTGATTGAAGTCCAGGCGCCAATCTTAAGCCGTGTGGGAGACGGGACCCAGGATAACCTTTCTGGTTGCGAGAAAGCGGTGCAGGTGAAAGTGAAAACGCTGCCAGATGCCCGGTTTGAAGTGGTTCATTCACTGGCGAAGTGGAAGCGTCAAACCCTGGGACAACATGATTTCAGTGCGGGAGAAGGGCTGTACACGCACATGAAAGCCCTTCGCCCCGATGAAGACCGGTTAACCGCCATCCATTCCGTTTACGTTGATCAGTGGGACTGGGAGCGCGTAATGGGCGACGAAGAACGCCACTGCGGAACGTTGAAATCAACCGTTGCCGCGATCTATGCCGGGATCAAAGCTACCGAAGACGCCGTCAGTAAAGAATTTGGCCTCAAGCCGTTTCTGCCGGAGACGATCCAGTTTGTCCATAGCCAGGAGCTTTTAAGCCGCTACCCGGAGCTTGACGCTAAAGGCCGCGAGCGGGCAATCGCCAAAGAGCTTGGGGCGGTATTCCTGATGGGGATTGGCGGTAAGCTGTCTGACGGCAAGCGTCACGACGTTCGCGCGCCGGATTATGATGACTGGAGTACGCCGACGACGGAAGGTTTTGCTGGTCTGAACGGTGATATTCTGGTGTGGAACCCGGTTCTGGAAGATGCATTCGAACTCTCTTCCATGGGGATTCGCGTGGATGCTGAGGCGCTGAAACGCCAGCTTGCCATCACCGGTGATGAGGATCGCCTGCTGCTGGACTGGCATCAGGCGCTATTGCGCGGAGAAATGCCGCAGACTATCGGCGGCGGCATTGGCCAGTCTCGCCTGACCATGCTGCTTCTGCAGCTTGAGCATATTGGTCAGGTCCAGTGCGGCGTATGGCCGCAGCAGGTTCGTCAAAGCGTTACCGCGCTTCTTTAATGACGGCTTAACGTCGCCAGCGTCGCAACAGGCGGCTGCGTAACCCGGTATCAAAGCGCCAGATATGGTCGAAAATGCGCATAATGCCGGGCTTACCGTGTACTGACATCGCAACCGCATGGAAACGGTGCTGATATTTACGCTGTAGCTCTCCCACTTTATTGATTACCTCATCCGGCAAGCGCTGGGCGATAAAATCGGAAATGACTACCGCATCAGCGTCCACCCATTGCGGGTTTTGCATTCGCTCAATAATGGCCCGCAAGCAACTGGCCAGATCAGTACCCCCCCGAAAACGCTGGCTTAAAAAGCGGATCGCCTGTTCCAGGCCCTGCGGGCTGGTGAGTTCGTAATGCACTACTTCGCTGGAAAACAGCATAATAAAGCAGCGGCGGTTATCCGCCAGCGCAACGCGCATCAGCGCCAGGCAAAACGCTTTCGCGCACTGTTCATTAAACCCTCCCATAGAACCGGAGGTATCGACGCAGACGATAAACGGTCCGCGCGGTTGTTCATCGACGTCCTGGCGAGTGACCGGGCGCTCGGTGATTTTTTCCTTCCATGCATCGCCGTGTAGTCGATAGGTCAGCAGTTGCTTTTCCACCAGCTTACGGTAGAACTCAAATTCCAGTTCGGTAATGCCAAGCGTCGCCAGCTCCGGCGGCAGCAAACGCAGAATATCATCGCTCTGCTGAAGTCCGTCGATCTGCTCTGGCACGGTGGCTGGCTCGCGTACCAGACGGCGGAAAGTTTCCATCGGCGCATCTTTTTTGGGCACCATTTTCGCTTCACGTGCGCGACCCAATTGCTCGGCCAACTGCATGAGTTCAGGTTGTTGAGTTAAAAAATCACCATAGCGAACGATCAACTGATAATCCCCACGCTTCAGTTCTCCGGCGCTCATATCCCACAGATGTCCGGCGGCGTTATCATTTTCCACCAGCACCGGCTCCAGTTGTCCGCTGAGGGTCATTCGTTCCTGAACTTCGCTTAGCAGTTGCTCGCGCTCTTCATCCAGCAACTGCTGATTGAGAGAGGTTGCCTGCACCACCAGACTCAGACGCCAGCGCTGGAGAAAGAGCGTATGTAATGACGGGGTAAACGTGGGGTTGTTCGCCACCAGTTGCTGCGCCTGGGCGGCAAAAGGGGAGTGAAGCTTGTCCAGTTGGTTCAGGATTTGCGGGAGCTGGACGATGAACTGCGAGGTGGAAAGTCGTTGAGATTGTTGATAACACTGAACTTCCGCATCCAGTTCGGCGGGAATGTGAGTTTCTTTTAGCCGCGATTTAATCGTTTCACGCCAGCGGGGAATGTCGTCCGCGATGATATTTTTAAGCCGAGGAAATTTTTCAAAGAAAACGGCTAACTGAGGTGCCGCCAGCAGCGCCAACAGCATCTCATCGATCATTCCCTCTTCGCCGACTGCCAGCATGACATTCAGCATGTCCAGCGTCATGACTGGCGCGCCTGTTTAATCTGCGTCCGGACGTCCTGCAGGCTGGCTTCAATTCGCCCCAGCCACTCACCGGGAATAAACAGACACTTTTGTTGTTCACTGAATCGGTGATGCTGTTGATGCCACTCGTCATCCAGTGCTTCTAACTGCTGCCTGATTTCGGTCGGCATATTTTCCTGCGATTCGCTGCCGGGCAGAGAGAGACGCGACCCCTGTAAACTGACATCGCGTACGACGAGGTGCTGGCTGGTATCGACATCCATATTCAACGGCTGGGCAAAACCAATACCGTTGAGTTTACCGCGGATCTCACCGCCTTTTTCCAGCCAATGGGATAGCTCGTCACGGACAAATGTAATATGAATAACGTCCAGATCGTGTAGTTTGAGCGGCTGCTGGAGGAGCAGCGTTAAGGTGGCATCCTGCACAGACGCAGGCAGTTCATAATGGGGTTTACGGCTAAACATTCCGCCCAGGCGCGTTACCTTCAGCGCGGTTTTGTCGCTGTGCTGTTGCTGAAGCTGAATACGCCTTTGGAGAATCGCCCCCAGTCGGGTAAGCATCGCCTGCTGCTGCCAGGCGTGGCTGGTCATTAAGGTTTCCAGCTGCGCGGACATCAGATTCATGGTTTCAATATTGTGCCACAGGCAATCTTTTAACAGGATCAGGTCGACAGGCGCAATCGCATCGCGGCCGCTAAAGTAGGCGCTGGCCTGCAGCAGGCGGATGGCTTTTTTCCAGCGACGATCTGAAACGTAAGGCGCATTTGGCAGCGTATCCAGTTGCTGGCGCAGCTGGAAAATCAGTTCAAAAACGCTGTCCGGTAGCTTGACGTTGCCGATATCCTGTTGCCACTGCCGGAACTCTTCGTCGCTGACCTGCAAATTAGCCGGAACGGGATTGTTGTTCTCATCCTGCTGGCTTATCAGCATTGAACGGAAGTTGGTTTTGTCCTGTACCTTATCGAGCCACAAACGGATGAGCAGACGATCGTAGAGAGCTTCGAGGCTGTTGTCCGCTTCAGGTAATTCGTTCGATGCCGCCACCAGCAGGCGCATGGGGATTTTTTTCTCGGTCGCGCCATTGCGGAAATGACGTTCGTTTATCGCCGTAAGCAGCGTGTTAAGGATCGCCGGACCGGCTTTCCAGATTTCATCGAGAAAAACAATTTCGGCTTCCGGCAGGTACCCCGTGGTTAAACGTTCGTAGCGGCCTTCATCTTTCAGCGCCTGGATGGAGAGCGGGCCAAAGACTTCTTCCGGCGTCGAGAAGCGGGTCATCAGATATTCAAACGCGCGGGCTTGCTGAAAAGCAAACTTGAGGCGACGGGCTATCAGGCTTTTGGCGATACCCGGCGGGCCCAGCAGAAAAACGCTCTCGCCGCTTAGCGCAGCAAGCAGGCAAAGCCGTATTGCATGGCTGCGTTCAAAGAGTCCATTTTCAAGAGCGGCGCTGAGACGGGAAATTCTTTCTGCCAGTAAATGTGATTGAGCCATAATTGAGTTGCGTGCTTTTCAGGATGTCGTTGTTGAGTCGAGTATAGATGCTTGATCAGGGGTGGTAATAGACCGAAGAATCCATTTATTTTCTTTGCTTCAGGTTAAGATGATGTCGGTTAGGGGTACGATTCAGCAAATAATCGTGCATACTGTGCGCTTTTTGTGGGCCAAGGGATCAGGAACACATCTGTTTGATATACACAAAATTGTTCAGGATGCGTCAAGGCGGCAAGGGATGAATTCTTCGGAGCGTCATAAAGATGACCTCGGGTTTCTGAGCGCAGCTAACGCAGAGGCAGCCTGAACAGTGCTGTGTATAAACGAAAAGACTAGTCTATGAGCTCTGATAATAAGCAATCGTTGTCGGCAATAACGCTGGCGGCAATCGGCGTGGTATACGGCGATATCGGTACCAGCCCACTGTATACACTTCGTGAATGTCTGTCTGGTCAGTTTGGCTTCGGCGTGGAGCATGATGCTGTTTTTGGCTTCCTGTCGCTCATTTTCTGGCTATTAATTCTCACCGTATCGCTCAAATATATTACCTTCGTTATGCGGGCGGATAATGCCGGTGAAGGTGGAATACTGACGTTAATGTCTTTGGCGGGACGAAATACGTCTGCCCGAACGACATCCGTTCTGGTGATCCTCGGGCTTATCGGTGGGAGTTTTTTTTATGGTGAGGTGGTGATTACTCCTGCTATCTCTGTGATGTCGGCGATAGAGGGGCTGGAAATTATCGCCCCGGATCTGGATACCTGGGTTGTCCCCATATCCATTATCGTCCTGACGCTGCTGTTTGTTATTCAAAAACACGGCACCAGTATGGTGGGCAAGCTGTTCGCGCCGATCATGCTAATCTGGTTCCTGCTGCTGGCAGTGCTTGGCGCGCGTAGCATCTTTGCTAATCCGGTCGTTCTGCAGGCGCTAAACCCCTACTGGGCGGTTCACTTCTTCCTCGAATATAAAACTGTCTCCTTTGTGGCGCTGGGCGCGGTGGTTCTGTCGATTACCGGTGTGGAGGCGCTTTATGCCGATATGGGGCATTTCGGTAAATTACCTATTCGCCTGGCGTGGTTTTCGGTGGTGTTACCTTCTCTGGTACTAAACTATTTTGGCCAGGGCGCGCTGTTGTTAAAACATCCGGAAGCGATTAAAAACCCGTTTTTCCTGCTGGCGCCGGGGTGGGCATTGATTCCGATGCTGATTATCGCCACCCTGGCGACGGTTATCGCCTCTCAGGCGGTTATCTCCGGGGTCTTCTCGCTGACTCGCCAGGCGGTGCGCCTGGGATACCTGTCGCCGATGCGTATTATTCATACATCAGAAATGGAGTCGGGCCAGATTTATATCCCGTTTATCAACTGGTTGCTCTATATCTCGGTGGTTATTGTTATTGTTAATTTTGAGCATTCGTCGAATCTGGCTGCCGCATACGGTATTGCGGTTACCGGGACGATGGTGCTGACCACCATTCTGTTCACGACGGTGGCGCGGCAAAACTGGCTCTGGAATAAGTTTGTTGTGGCGCTGTTGCTGCTGGCCTTTATGTGCATTGATGTCCCGCTGTTCTCGGCCAACCTGGATAAAATAGTCTCCGGCGGCTGGCTGCCACTGACGCTTGGTTTAATCATGTTCATCATCATGACCACCTGGAAGAGCGAACGTTTTCGCCTGCTGCGCCGGATGCATGAGCATGGTAATTCTCTGGAGGCGATGATCTCATCTCTTGAGAAATCGCCGCCGGTGCGCGTACCCGGCACCGCGGTGTACATGTCCCGGGCGCTGAACGTGATTCCTTTTGCCCTGTTGCATAATCTGAAGCATAACAAGGTGCTGCATGAGCGAGTCATTCTGCTGACGCTGCGTACCGAAGATGCGCCATACGTGCATAACGTTCGCCGCGTACAAATCGAGCAAATGTCGCCTTCATTCTGGCGGGTGGTTGCCAGCTATGGCTGGCGCGAAACGCCGAACGTCGAAGAGGTTTTCCACCGTTGCGGGCTGGAAGGTTTGAGCTGCCGGATGATGGAGACCTCCTTCTTTATGTCGCATGAATCGCTGATCATCGGCAAACGCCCCTGGTATCTGCGTCTGCGCGGCAAACTGTATCTTCTGCTGCAGCGCAATGCTTTGCGGGCGCCTGACCAGTTCGAAATTCCGCCTAATCGGGTTATTGAGCTCGGAACCCAGGTTGAGATCTGATTAGTTAAAACCCTTCTTCATGAAGGGTTTTTGTTTATTTGAACTGTTCCCTCTTTCTTTTCTCCCGTGTGCGAAACGTTTCGATAGCGATCACAATTCTCACACTTGCTGATGGTTTTTTGTTTTTGTCGTGCTCATACTTACCTCAGCGAAACGTTTCGCTCGTGGAGTAAAAGAGAAAATGAAAAAAGGTGTCGTGCTTAATGCTGATATTTCGTCGGTCATTTCCCGTCTGGGTCATACCGATACGCTGGTGGTTTGTGACGCCGGGTTACCCATTCCCGGCAGCAGCGCGCGTATTGATATGGCATTAACTCACGGGGTGCCTTCCTTTATGCAGGTTCTGGAGGTTGTGACGAGCGAAATGCAGGTTGAAGCGGCTATCCTCGCGGAAGAGATTAAAACGCTTAATCCGCAGCTCCACGCGACGTTGCTCAGCCATCTTGAGCAACTGCAGCAACACCAGGGAAACACCATTGAAATTCGTTACACCAGTCATGAGCAGTTCAAAAAAGAAACCGCGGATAGTCAGGCGGTGATTCGCAGCGGGGAGTGTTCCCCGTATGCGAACATTATTCTCTGCGCCGGCGTCACGTTCTGAGGCTGTTAATATGGAAGCCTTATTGCAATTAAAAGGCATCGATAAAGCCTTTCCTGGCGTCAAGGCGCTTTCCGGCGCTTCGCTAAACGTTTATCCAGGGCGCGTGATGGCGCTGGTCGGGGAAAATGGCGCCGGTAAGTCCACCATGATGAAGGTGCTGACCGGTATCTACTCCCGCGACGCGGGCTCGTTGTTGTGGTTGGGGAAAGAGACCACGTTTAACGGCCCCAAATTCTCTCAGGAAGCCGGTATCGGCATCATTCATCAGGAGCTTAATCTTATCCCGCAACTGACGATTGCTGAGAATATTTTCCTCGGTCGAGAGTTCGTCAATCGCTTTGGCAAAATCGACTGGAAAATGATGTATGCCGAAGCCGACAAGCTGCTGGCAAAGCTGAATTTACGCTTCAACAGCCAAAAGCTGGTGGGCGATCTGTCAATCGGCGATCAACAAATGGTGGAGATCGCTAAAGTCCTCAGTTTCGAGTCGAAGGTCATCATTATGGATGAACCGACCGACGCCCTGACCGATACCGAGACCGAATCCCTGTTCCGTGTGATCCGTGAACTGAAATCGCAGGGCCGCGGTATTGTCTATATTTCCCACCGTATGAAAGAGATCTTTGAGATTTGCGATGATGTTACGGTTTTCCGCGACGGGCAGTTTATCGCCGAGCGCGAAGTCGCCAGTCTGAATGAAGATCTGCTGATTGAGATGATGGTGGGTCGCAAGCTGGAAGATCAGTATCCGCATCTGGATAAAGCGCCAGGTGCGGTTCGTCTGAAGGTTGATAACCTGTGTGGTTCGGGTGTGGAAAACATCTCCTTTACGTTGCATCAGGGCGAGATTCTTGGCGTTGCCGGGCTGATGGGCGCGGGGCGTACTGAACTGATGAAGGTGCTGTACGGCGCTCTGCCACGCAGCAGCGGTTCGGTCACGCTTGATGGGCGCGAAGTGGTGACTCGTTCTCCGCAGGATGGCCTGGCGAACGGTATTGTCTACATTTCTGAAGACCGTAAGCGCGATGGCTTAGTGTTGGGCATGTCGGTCAAAGAAAATATGTCCCTCACCGCACTGCGTTACTTCAGCCGCAGTGGGGGGAGCCTCAAACACAAAGATGAACAGCAGGCGGTGAGTGATTTTATCCGTTTGTTTAATGTAAAAACGCCCTCGATGGAGCAGTCCATTGGACTGCTTTCTGGTGGTAACCAGCAGAAGGTCGCGATAGCTCGTGGGCTGATGACCCGCCCGAAGGTGTTGATCCTCGACGAGCCGACTCGCGGTGTGGATGTGGGCGCGAAAAAAGAAATATATCAACTGATTAACCAGTTTAAAGCTGAAGGGCTGAGCATCATTCTGGTCTCTTCGGAGATGCCAGAAGTGCTGGGTATGAGCGATCGCATCATCGTGATGCATGAAGGGCATCTCGGCGGTGAATTCACACGCGAGCAGGCCACTCAGGAAGTATTGATGGCTGCCGCCGTGGGCAAGCTTAACCGAGTGAATCAGGAGTAAAAAAGATGAATAACCCGGCTGTTTCTGGTCGTCGCTATTTCACAAAAGCGTGGCTGATGGAGCAAAAATCGTTGATTGCCCTGTTGGTGCTGATCGCGATTGTTTCCACCATGAGCCCCAACTTTTTTACCGTGAATAACCTGTTCAATATTCTGCAACAAACGTCAGTTAACGCCATTATGGCGGTGGGAATGACGCTGGTTATTCTGACATCAGGTATCGACCTGTCCGTCGGTTCCCTGCTGGCGCTTACCGGGGCGGTAGCCGCATCAATTGTCGGGATTGAGGTGAACGCGCTGGTGGCTGTTGTCGCTGCGCTGGCATTAGGCGCGGCCATCGGCGCAGTCACAGGCGTGATTGTGGCGAAAGGGCGAGTCCAGGCATTTATCGCCACGCTGGTGATGATGCTGCTGTTGCGCGGTGTGACCATGGTTTATACCGATGGTAGCCCGGTAAATACCGGCTTTACCGACAATGCCGATCTGTTTGGCTGGTTCGGGATTGGCCGCCCGCTGGGGATCCCTACCCCGGTATGGATTATGGCGATTGTTTTTATCGCCGCCTGGTACATGCTGCACCAGACTCGTCTCGGTCGTTATATTTACGCGCTTGGCGGTAATGAGGCAGCAACGCGCCTTTCCGGCATCAGCGTCAATAAAGTTAAAATCATCGTCTATTCTTTATGCGGCATGACCGCCTCGCTGGCCGGAATTATTGAAGTCGCTCGTCTCTCTTCCGCGCAACCGACGGCGGGCACCGGTTATGAACTGGATGCGATAGCTGCGGTTGTGCTCGGCGGTACCAGTCTTTCTGGCGGTAAAGGCCGTATTGTCGGCACGTTAATTGGGGCGTTGATCCTTGGTTTTCTGAACAACGGCCTGAATTTATTAGGTGTTTCATCCTATTACCAGATGATCGTGAAAGCGGTGGTCATTTTGCTGGCGGTACTGGTAGATAACAAGAAGCAGTAACTGAGAACTCTACAGGACATCTTAACTATGAATATGAAAAAACTGGCGACCCTGGTCTCTGCTGTCGCGTTAAGTGCGACCATTAGCGCAAACGCGATGGCCAAAGATACCATCGCTCTGGTTATCTCTACGCTTAACAATCCGTTCTTCGTCTCGCTGAAAGATGGCGCGCAAAAAGAAGCTGACAAACTGGGGTATAACCTGGTGGTGCTGGATTCGCAGAACAACCCGGCAAAAGAACTGGCCAACGTTCAGGATTTAACCGTTCGCGGCACGAAATTGCTGCTGATTAACCCAACGGATTCTGATGCGGTTGGCAACGCTGTGAAGCTGGCGAACCAGGCCAAAATTCCGGTCATCACTCTCGACCGCCAGGCATCAAAAGGCGAAGTGGTTAGCCATATTGCTTCCGATAACGTGCTTGGTGGCAAAATGGCCGGTGACTATATCGCGAAGAAACTTGGCGACAAAGCGAAAATCATTGAATTACAGGGGATTGCGGGGACATCTGCGGCACGCGAACGTGGAGAAGGTTTCCGGCAGGCCGTTGCTGCGCATAAATTTAACGTTCTGGCCAGCCAACCGGCAGATTTTGACCGTACTAAGGGCCTGAACGTTATGCAAAACCTGCTGACGGCGCATCCGGATGTGCAGGCGGTATTTGCCCAGAATGATGAGATGGCGCTGGGCGCCCTGCGTGCGCTGCAAACTGCGGGTAGATCTGATGTGATGGTTGTTGGATTTGATGGTACTGCGGATGGCGAGAAAGCGGTAAAAAGTGGCAAACTGGCTGCGACCATCGCCCAATTACCGGAACAGATCGGCGTGAAGGGTGTTGAGATTGCCGATAAAGTGCTGAAGGGCGAAAAAGTGGATGCCAGCTACCCGGTTGAGTTGAAACTGGTCATTAAGCAATAATGTGTTATTCGGGCTGGTGACAGTCCGAGGGACAACATAATAAAGAAAAGCAGGGCATGCGCCACCGGGTTCCGGTGGCGCGCTTCCCGGGAATATTGATTATGAAAACCGCAGGCAGACTTGTCGTCCTTGGCAGTATCAACGTCGATCATATCCTCAACCTCGACGATTTCCCTACACCGGGGGAAACGGTCACTGGTCATCATTATCAGGTCGCCTTTGGCGGTAAAGGTGCAAACCAGGCTGTTGCTGCCGGGCGTAGCGGAGCAAATATCTCCTTTATTGCCTGTACCGGCGATGACGATATTGGCGAACGTATTTGTCGCCAGATGAAAAGCGATAACATCGATGTCGCGCCAGTCAGAGCCGTTGCCGGTGAATCAACTGGCGTGGCGCTGATTTTTGTGAACGCTGAAGGCGAAAATACTATTGGTATTCATGCCGGCGCTAATGCTGCGCTCTCCGTTGCTCAGGTTGAGGCAGAAAAAGATCGTATCGTCGGCGCACAGGCATTGCTGATGCAACTGGAATCACCGTTGGAAAGCGTACTGGCGGCGGCGAAAATCGCACACCAGAATCAGACTTTAGTGATACTCAATCCTGCTCCAGCCCGTGAACTGCCTGATGAACTGTTAGCGCTGGTGGATATTATTACCCCTAACGAGACCGAAGCGGAAAAGCTGACCGGTGTTCGAGTGGAAAATGACGATGATGCGGCAAAAGCGGCGAATGTGCTCCATGATAAAGGTATCGGTACAGTGATTATTACGCTTGGCAGCCGTGGCGTCTGGGCCAGCAGCGACGGTGAAGGTCGCCGGGTTCCTGGCTTTAACGTGCAGGTAGTTGATACCATTGCCGCTGGCGATACTTTTAACGGTGCCCTGGTTACCGCGTTACTTGAAGGCAGCGTACTGTCTGAAGCGATTCGTTTTGCCCATGCTGCTGCGGCGATCGCGGTCACCCGTAAAGGCGCCCAGCCCTCCGTGCCATGGCGAGAAGAGATAGACGAATTTTTACGTCAACAGGGGTAACGCTTGGCCACCATGAAGGATGTAGCCCGCATTGCGGGCGTTTCCACTTCGACGGTTTCTCATGTCATCAACAAAGATCGCTTCGTCAGCGACGCCATTACCGCTAAAGTTAATGCTGCGATTAAGAGCCTGAATTATGCGCCCTCTGCGTTGGCGCGCAGCCTCAAATTAAATCAAACTCGCACCATAGGCATGCTCATTACCGCCAGTACCAATCCCTTTTACTCGGAGCTGGTACGCGGCGTGGAGCGTAGCTGTTTTGAACGCGGATACAGTCTCGTGCTGTGTAATACCGAAGGCGATGAGCAGCGTATGAACCGCAATCTGGAAACGCTGATGCAAAAGCGCGTCGATGGTTTACTGCTGTTGTGCACTGAAACTCACCAACCTTCCCCGGAGATTATGCAGCGCTATCCTTCTGTACCGACAGTAATGATGGACTGGGCACCATTCGACGGCGATAGCGACCTGATTCAGGATAACTCTCTGCTGGGAGGCGATATGGCGACGCAGTATCTGATTGATCAAGGTTATATAAGGATCGCCTGCATTGCCGGGCCGCTGGATAAAACGCCGTCGCGGCTACGTCTGGAAGGCTATCACTCCGCGATGGCCCGCGCCGGGTTAGTTGTACCTGAAGGATATGTGATTAGCAGCGATTTTGAATTTGGCGGTGGGTTTAGCGCCATGCAGAAGCTGTTGGATCTGCCTGAGCGACCGCAGGCGGTATTTGTCGGTAACGACGCTATGGCGGTGGGCGCCTATCAGGCCCTTTATCAGCGAGGATTGCATATTCCGCAGGATATGGCGCTGGTGGGTTATGACGATATTGAACTGGCGCGCTACATGACGCCACCGCTGACCACCATTCATCAGCCGAAAGATGAACTGGGCGAACTGGCCATTGATGTGCTAATCCACCGTATGGCCGAGCCAGAACAAAAACAACAGCGTGTCCAATTGACGCCGGAACTGGTGATTCGCGGCTCAGCCTAATGCTTGTGCCGCTCCTTAATCAGATTACGGCCATCCTTCGCGCTTAATAAGGTAAATACCAGCGCCGATACCACGGTGATCGCCCCCATGGTAATAAAGGTGTAGTGAAACTGTTCAATAGTATTTGCACTATCGAATCCTTGATAAAAGCGCAGTACTGCTGCGCTTATGGCGACACCGAGGCTGATGGAGAGTTGTTGGGTAACCGCCAGCATACTGTTACCGCTGCTGGCGTTTTCATCGGTCAAATCTGCGAGAGTGATGGTATTCATTGCTGTGAACTGAGTGGACATCGCCATTCCCAGTACAAATAGCGGTAATAGCAGCATCCAGAGCGCCATATCCGGTGATTGCAGTGAAAACTGAGAAATCATCAGTCCGATAAATACCGTGACCCCAACCAGCGTTTTCCGGTAGCCAAACCAGCGAAGAATCTGCGTGACGGTTGATTTCGCGATAATTGAACCGATAGCCGTAGGCGCTATCATGCAGCCCGCGATAATCGCCGGATAGCCAAAGCCGACCTGTAGCATCAGAGGCATCAGGAACGGAACGCACCCGGTGCCGAGGCGGGTGGCCAGATTCCCCGCAATGCCTACGGAAAACGTATGTGTTTTAAATAAAGAAAGCGAAATGAGCGGTGTGGGATGATGGCGCGCGTGGCGAATATAGATCACCAGTAAAACAATACTCAAGGCAAGGATAATCAGGGCAATCCATGTCGCAACGAGCTTTTCGCCAAACAGTTCTATTCCGCTGGAAAACAGCACCAGACTGAAGCCAAATAGCAGAAAGCCTGACAAATCAAAACGGCGTCTGGGGGTGGTGAAATTCGGCATATATTTGCGGGCGTAAATAATCCCGATAATGCCAATGGGAATATTGATCAGGAAAATCCAGTGCCAACTGGCCCAGGTGACCAGGACGCCACCGAGTACCGGTCCGAGTATCGGGCCGACCAGTCCGGGCATCGTAACGAAGTTTAATACCGGCAGTAATTCACTACGTGGATAAGCGCGCAATAATGCCAGCCTCGCCACCGGCATCATCATCGCTCCGCCGATGCCTTGAATGACACGGAAGATGACCAGCTCCATCAGTGAACCCGACAGGGCGCAGGCAAGCGAACCCAGAATAAACAGACTCACGGCGATGATAAACACTTTCCGTGTGCCGAAGCGGTCGGCCAGCCAGCCGCTGATCGGAATAAGCATGGCTACGGTAAGTGTATAGCTGATGATAGCTGATTGCATCGCTAGTGGAGAATGGTTGAGACTGTGGGCGATAGCCGGGAGGGCGGTATTCAGAATGGTGGCGTCCAGCGCCTGCATAAAAAAGGCCATTGCTGCAATCCACGGCAGCCCGGCCATACTGTGCCCTTTTTTTCCGGTCATTCGATGCCCTTGTTATTTGCCTGAATGGGGTGGTGCGCTCAATAACGCCTGGCAAGCGTTAAATGCTCGTGGACCGTCGTTGTCCAGAATTGCGTCAACTATTGCTTGATGAAGATCCAGCTTTACTACTTCATTCTGAGTAATCGACGTGAAATAGGTATGATAGACCGAATGGAATAAGGAGGCGAAAGAGGTCAGGAAAGGGTTTCCGCTCATTTCATATATGTGTTCATGCCAGGCCATATCGACGTCAATCCAGCGTTCACGCTGAAAATTTCTTTTCAGTTCAACCATCTCCTCCATTAAGGTATTGAGCTGCGCTTTTTGTTCTGAAGTGCCTGATGCTGCCGCCAGAAAGCAGGCCTGAGGCTCCAGGCTGCTGCGCATAATGAGAAAATGGTTCACAACCTCTGCAAAGTTATCTTCTGTGAGCCACCATGACAGTAACTCTTTGTCGAGAAAGTTCCAACTGCTGCGGGGCATAACCCGGGTTCCGATGCGTGGGCGTGGCAGAAGCATTCCTTTTGCTGCCAGTGTCTTAACCGCTTCACGCACAGCGGTACGGCTTACACCAAACTGTTCGCCTAATTCCATCTCTCCCGGAAGAATGCTTTCTGGCTGATATTCACCGGTCAGTATTTTTTGAGCCAGTTTCTCCGCTAAAACCCAGGAGATATTTTTTTGTGCCGCCAGTTGCTGTGCGCTTAAAGACATAAATGCAGTTCCTTTCTTTTCGACTCTGCCAGTATGCCATCTGGCGGCTTACCTGGTTGGTTAAAACGGCAAAATAACGGTTTTTGTCATATTACACAGTAAAATGATGAAAAAAGAGACAGTTGGAAAGTTTTTTGCAATTACCCCTTGTCACACCGGAATTACTCCCTATAATGCGCCTCCACTGACACGGAACAACGGCACGCAAGCCGCCGGGTCAGCGGGGTTAAGCGGTGAAAAGTCACCGTGAAAACCGACAGGGAAAAGCAAAAATTAACGCTTGACTCTGAATGAGGAAAACGTATTATACGGGACCTCGCGACAGAGCGCTGAAGCGCGTCGCAACTGCTCTTTAACAATTTATCAGACAATCTGTGTGGGCACTAAAAGTGACATGGATTCTTAATGTCTTCGGACAATAAATGAATACCAAGTCTCTGAGTGAACACGTAATTCATTACGAAGTTTAATTCACGAGCATCAAACTTAAATTGAAGAGTTTGATCATGGCTCAGATTGAACGCTGGCGGCAGGCCTAACACATGCAAGTCGAACGGTAGCACAGAGAGCTTGCTCTCGGGTGACGAGTGGCGGACGGGTGAGTAATGTCTGGGAAACTGCCCGATGGAGGGGGATAACTACTGGAAACGGTAGCTAATACCGCATA
>NZ_FZNJ01000008.1:0-90745 GCF_900198535.1 Klebsiella sp. 2680
CCCGTCCGCCACTCGTCAGCAAAGCAGCAAGCTGCTTCCTGTTACCGTTCGACTTGCATGTGTTAGGCCTGCCGCCAGCGTTCAATCTGAGCCATGATCAAACTCTTCAATTTAAGTTTGATGCTCGTGAATTAAACTTCGTAATGAATTACGTGTTCACTCAGAGACTTGGTATTCATTTACTGTCCGAAGACATTAAGAATCCATGTCACTTTGAGTGCCCACACAGATTGTCTGATAAATTGTTAAAGAGCAGTTGCGACGCGCTTTAGCGCTCTGTCGCGAGGTGGCGTATAATACGCTTTCCTCATTCAGAGTCAAGCGTTAATTTTTGCTTTTCTCTGTCGGTTTTCACGATGACTTTTCACCGCTGAACCCCGCTGACCCGGCGGCTTGCGTGCCGTTGTTCCGTGTCAGTGGAGGCGCATTATAGGGAGTAATTCCGGTGTGACAAGGGGGTAATTGCAAAAAACTTTTCGTTCGCTCAAATTTACATCACTCAGGGAATTTCGCATGCTATTTTCTGGTCATTTGCGCAATCTCCTGCGCAAATCGCCCAACCTGCTGCCAGTCGGTATACACGACCTCTTTACGGACATCCGTTTCACCGCCAGTCATCTTCATAATAAGACGAATCATAAAGCGATCGTACCAACGATAACGCGGATAGCGGAGTGCGCCGGCAAACACCGCGCTACGCTGCGGTTTCCACGGCGAATTGAGCAAAAACTTGCGCGTATAGCTATTAGTTTGCGGAGTACGTTTCTCTGGTTTACGCGCCACAAGATTAACCGAAAAAAAGGCCCCCGGTAGAGACTGCAGAGACTGGAGGTGTTTTTTCACAAACCGCCCTAGCGCCGGATGAAAGTGGCCATAACGAATTGATGCGCCAATCACGACGCGATCGTATTGCGACCATTCGATATCATGAGTACGATTCAGGTCAACCGTATCCGTATCAATCCCCTGCTCTTTTAATTCGGATGCCAGAAAAGAGGCTATTTCGTGCGTCTGTCCGTCACGGGTAGAGAATAGAATCAAAGTTTTCACAGACACTCCTGTTATTCGCGCCAGAAAGTCGGAGTAAATAGCACTAGTAGGGTAAATACTTCCAGACGCCCAAACAGCATATTAGCAATCAGGATCCATTTCGCGACTGGATTCATTGTCGCAAAGTTATCCGCTACCACGCCCAACCCGGGTCCAAGGTTATTCAACGTCGCTACGACTGAAGCAAAAGCAGAAAAATCATCCACGCCGGTAGCGATAATCGCGAGCATACTGATGATAAACACCAGCGCATAAGCGGAGAAGAATCCCCAGACGGCTTCCAGGATACGCTCCGGCAGCGCACGGTTCCCGAGTTTAATACTGTATACCGCATTAGGGTGTACCAGCCGTTTAAGCTCACGGTTGCCCTGTTTGAAGAGCAACAGGATACGAATGACTTTCAAACCACCGCCGGTCGACCCGGCGCAACCGCCAATAAAAGCCGAACATAGCAACAACACCGGCAGAAACAGCGGCCAGCGCGCGATACTGTCGGTAGTGAAGCCAGCCGTTGTCGCCATTGATACCACCTGAAAGAACGCCTGATTCAAGGTCGTTAGCGGGGACCCGTATACGTTATGCAGCCACAACACCAGAGTACAAATTACCACCAGCGTTAACTGCACACCGATAAACATACGGAACTCCGGATCGCGCCAGTAAACTTTCAGGCTACGTCCGCTGAGCAATGAAAAGTGCAGACCGTAGTTACAGCCAGATATCAGCAAGAAAATTGCAATAATGGAGTTAATTGTCGGGCTATTAAAATAGCCCACGCTGGCATCATGGGTGGAAAACCCGCCAATCGCGATAGTAGAGAAGCTATGGCCAATAGCATCGAATGCCGGCATTCCGGCAAACCACAGCGCCAACGCACAAGCAATTGTCAGTAACACATAGATAAGCCATAGCGTTTTGGCCGTCTCAGCAATTCGCGGCCGCATCTTATGGTCTTTCAGCGGCCCCGGCATCTCCGCCCGATACAGCTGCATCCCCCCGACGCCCAGTATGGGCAGTATCGCCACCGCCAGCACGATGATCCCCATCCCGCCAAACCATTGCAGCATCTGACGATAGAAAAGAATAGCATGGGGTAAGGAATCGAGTCCCACCAGGGTCGTGGCACCGGTCGTTGTCAGACCTGAGAAGGATTCAAAAAACGCGTCCGTGACCGTCAGATTCGGCTGTTCCGCAAAGATAAACGGCAGCGCCCCCACGCTCCCCAGCACGGTCCAGAAAAGGACGACAATCAAAAATCCCTCACGGGATTTCAGTTCGCCTTTTTCACTACGGTTAGGCCACCATAATAGTGAGCCAATCGCCAGCGCGACAAAAAAGGTCTGGGTAAACGCCCGCCCCGCACCATCACGGTATATCAGAGCCACTAATCCCGGGAGGATCATCGTTCCCGAAAACAAAATAACCAGCAATCCAACGATTCGGGTTATCGCGCGAAAATGCATCTCTGGCGCTTCCTTTGATATGCAAAAAAAATCAGGTGGGGATTATTCGTCAATCTTCAGTAATTGCAACGAACCACGACTAAAATCAGCCAGCTTTGCTGAAAATAGCGCCACTTCAGCCTGGGGAAGCGCCACGCGCAACTGAACAGACGCCAGGTATTCGCTTTCAACAATTTTCCCTGAGAACTGAGCCAACAGCGTTTCAACCCCGGCTAACTGCCCATATTCACACTGCAACGTATATGCGGTCAGCGGCGTCTTGCGCAGGGTTGTTAGCTGAGCAAGCGCCTGATGAACGCCGCCGCCGTAGGCTTTCACCAGACCGCCGGTGCCCAGCAGAATACCACCGTAGTAACGCACGACGACAGCGGTTATCTCACCGACGCCGCTGCCCATAAGCTGAGCCAGCATCGGTTTCCCCGCGGTTCCCGCCGGTTCGCCATCATCGGAAAAACCCAACTGTTGTGAATCATTCGGCGGCCCCGCCACCCACGCCACACAGTGGTGGCGGGCATCCGGATGCCCGGCTCTGACAAACTCCACAAACGCCTTTGCCGCCGCTACGCCGTTGGTATGCGCTAACAACGTAATAAAGCGGCTCTTTTTGATCTCTTCAACAAAGGTGACCGGCGCGGCCGGTATCAACCAGCTTTCCATTACGCCAGTTTCAGATCGCGTGTCATATTCTCGACGCTGTTTTCGTGGATCACCACGTTATCTTCAATACGGATGCCGCCAAACGGTTTCAGCGCTTCGATTTTCTGCCAGTTAAAATGTTTGCTGAACGGCCCTTCGCGCCACGGCGCCAGCAGCGATTCGATAAAGTAAATACCCGGCTCAATGGTCAGCACCATCCGCGGTTGCAGCACGCGGGTGCAGCGCAGATATGGGTATTTCGACGGCGCGGCCAGATGCGTCCCGGTATCGTCCTGCATAAAGCCTGCGACATCATGGACCTGCAGGCCCAGTTGATGACCAATACCATGCGGCATAAATGGCCCGGTCAGGTCATTTTCCACCATCGCCTCTTCGCTCATATCTTTGACTATTTGATGCTTACGCAACAATTTGGCAATGCGCTGATGGAACTGGATATGATAGTCCACATAGCTAACGCCCGCTTTCATGGTGCTAATCAACGCCAGCTGTTCATCGTTGACGTCTTTAACCAACTGCGCATAGTCATTATCGCTATGCGCCGCCCAGGTGCGCGTCAAATCAGCCGCGTAACCGTTATATTCTGCGCCAGCGTCCAGCAGGAAGCTGCGTATCTCCGCAGGTGCGCGGGAATCCAGTTTAGTGTAATGCAGTACAGCGGCATGCTCGTTCAGCGCCACAATATTAGCGTAAGGCACATCAATATCGCGATGGCCTGTCGCCGTCAAATAGGCCTGATTGATATCAAACTCGCTCATACCGGAACGAAACGCCTCTTCGGCCGCCCGATGACCATTAACCGCTGACTTTTGTGCTTCACGCATACAAGCCAGCTCGTAGTCCGTTTTATAAGAGCGATAGTAGTGCAGATAATCAATAACCCCTTTCGGATTGATTTTATCCGCGGCAATGTCTAACCCCAGCGCACGTTCCGCTACCGGCCCGATATAAGCGATGTTGCCGCGCGCCGCAGGCAACTGGCTACCAATACCGTCGGCTTTCGGCAAGGCGATCACTTCCACTTCTTCCGTCCAGAATGAAGTCGGCAGCGGCTCCACGTTATGCCAGTAATCAACCGGTAGATAGAACCACAGTTTCGGTTTGTTAACACCGTCCACCAACAGCCAGCAGTTAGGGACCTGCGTAACCGGTACCCAGGCTTTGAATTGGGGGTTGACCTTGAACGGATAGGGATGATCGTCAAGAAAAACATTGAACAGTTCGCCGGAGTGGATCAGCAACGCATCCAGCTTGAAACGGGCCAGAACATCGCGAGTACGCTCTTGTAAAGTAACGATATGATTTTTATAGAGACCGGCCAGTGATTCCATCTTTTTATCCTTTGATTTTATTGGATCGTGATGCTTCGCATCTTAGCACATTGACCTGAAGCGGGGGGATTTCCGCCGGATGTGATCAGATCTGCATTTATTTAAAGACTAATTTGCAATTTCTTAACATAAATCCCACACTCCGGATCATCTGGTATGACCAGATCACCTTGCGGATTCAGGAGACTGACATGCTTTACAAAGGCGACACCCTGTACCTCGACTGGCGGGAAGATGGCATCGCCGAACTGGTGTTCGATGCCCCAGGATCGGTCAATAAACTCGACACTGCGACCGTCGCCAGCCTCGGCCAGGCGCTGGACGTGCTGGAAAAGCAAACAGATTTAAAAGGGCTGCTGCTGCGCTCTAACAAAGCAGCCTTTATTGTCGGTGCCGATATCACCGAATTCCTTTCGCTGTTCCTTGTTCCTGAAGAACAGTTAAGCCAGTGGCTGCACTTTGCCAACAGCGTCTTTAATCGCCTCGAAGATTTACCGGCGCCAACGCTTTCCGCCATCAACGGCTATGCGCTGGGCGGCGGCTGCGAGTGCGTACTGGCGACCGATTATCGTCTGGTGACGCCGGATCTGCGCATTGGCCTGCCAGAAACGAAGCTGGGCATCATGCCGGGCTTTGGCGGTTCTGTCCGTATGCCGCGTATGCTGGGCGCTGACAGCGCGCTGGAAATTATTGCTGCCGGGAAAGACATCGGCGCTGAGCAGGCGCTGAAAATCGGCCTGGTTGACGGTATCGTGAAACCGGAAAAACTGCTTGATGGCGCAATAGCGGTATTACGTCAGGCGATTGACGGCTCACTGGACTGGAAAGCCAAACGCCAGCCGAAGCTGGAACCGTTGAAGCTCAGTAAAATTGAAGCGGCGATGAGCTTTACCATCGCCAAAGGCATGGTGGCGCAGACGGCCGGGAAGCATTACCCCGCCCCGATGACCGCCGTGAAAACGATCGAAGCCGCCGCACGCTTTGGCCGTGAAGAAGCGCTGAATCTGGAAAATAAAAGCTTTGTCCCGCTGGCGCATACCAATGAAGCCCGCGCGCTGGTCGGCATCTTCCTCAACGATCAGTTCGTGAAAGGTAAAGCGAAAAAGCTGACCAAAGACGTTGAAACACCGAAGCAGGCAGCCGTACTGGGCGCAGGTATCATGGGCGGCGGCATCGCTTACCAGTCAGCCTGGAAAGGCGTGCCGGTGATCATGAAAGATATCAACGACAAATCCCTGACGCTGGGCATGACCGAAGCGGCCAAACTGCTGAATAAGCAACTGGAACGCGGCAGGATCGACGGCCTGAAACTGGCGGGCGTGATTTCAACGATTCACCCAACGCTGGACTACGCCGGTTTTGATCGCGTTGATGTGGTGGTCGAAGCGGTAGTGGAAAACCCGAAAGTGAAGAAAGCGGTACTGGCGGAGACCGAAGACAACGTCCGCCCGGATACCGTGCTGGCGTCGAATACGTCCACCATTCCAATTAGCGAACTGGCAAGCGTGCTGAAGCGCCCGGAAAACTTCTGCGGCATGCACTTCTTTAACCCGGTACACCGGATGCCGCTGGTTGAAATCATTCGCGGCGAGAAAAGCTCGGATGAAACCATCGCTAAAGTCGTCGCCTGGGCCAGCAAAATGGGCAAAACGCCGATTGTGGTCAACGACTGCCCCGGCTTCTTTGTTAACCGCGTACTGTTCCCGTATTTCGCCGGTTTCAGCCAGCTACTGCGCGACGGCGCCGATTTCCGCAAAGTCGACAAAGTGATGGAGAAACAGTTTGGCTGGCCGATGGGCCCGGCTTATCTGCTGGATGTGGTCGGGATTGATACCGCGCATCATGCGCAGGCAGTTATGGCAGCCGGTTTCCCACAGCGTATGCAGAAAGATTATCGTGATGCCATCGACGCGCTGTTTGACGCCAGCCGCTATGGTCAGAAAAACGGTCTCGGCTTCTGGCGCTATAAAGAAGACAGCAAAGGCAAGCCGAAGAAAGAAGAAGACGCGGCCGTGGACAGCCTGCTGGCAGAGGTCAGCCAGCCGAAGCGCGACTTCAGCGACGAAGAGATTATCGCCCGCATGATGATTCCGATGGTTAACGAAGTGGTGCGCTGTCTGGAAGAAGGCATCATCGCCAGTCCGGCAGAAGCGGATATGGCGCTGGTTTACGGTCTGGGCTTCCCTCCGTTCCACGGCGGCGCGTTCCGCTGGCTGGATACGCTCGGCAGCGCAAAATATCTCGATATGGCGCAGCAGTATCAGCACCTCGGCCCACTCTATGAAGTGCCGGAAGGTCTGCGTAACAAAGCGCGCCATAACGAACCGTACTATCCCCCGGTTGAGCCAGCCCGCCCGGTTGGCGACCTGAAAACGGCTTAAGGAGTCACAATGGAACAGGTTGTCATTGTCGATGCAATTCGCACCCCGATGGGCCGTTCAAAGGGCGGCGCATTTCGTAACGTGCGGGCAGAAGATCTCTCCGCACACTTAATGCGCAGTCTGCTGGCGCGTAATCCCGCGCTGGAAGCAACCGCTATCGACGACATTTACTGGGGCTGCGTGCAACAAACGCTGGAGCAGGGTTTTAACATCGCCCGCAACGCCGCGCTACTGGCTGAAATCCCCCACTCCGTTCCGGCGGTCACCGTTAACCGTCTGTGTGGTTCCTCCATGCAGGCGCTGCACGATGCCGCACGGATGATCATGACCGGCGACGCACAGGCGTGCCTGATTGGCGGCGTGGAGCATATGGGTCATGTGCCAATGAGTCATGGCGTTGATTTCCATCCCGGCCTGAGCCGCAACGTCGCCAAAGCCGCCGGGATGATGGGGCTGACGGCAGAAATGCTTTCCCGTATGCACGGCATCAGCCGTGAAATGCAGGATGCGTTTGCCGCACGTTCACACGCCCGCGCCTGGGCCGCCACGCAGTCCGGCGCGTTTAAAAACGAGATCATCCCGACTGGCGGTCATGACGCCGACGGCGTGCTAAAGCAGTTTAGCTACGACGAAGTCATCCGCCCGGAGACCACCGTCGAAGCGCTGTCGACTCTGCGCCCCGCGTTTGATCCGGTCAGCGGCACCGTGACCGCAGGCACCTCTTCCGCCCTCTCCGATGGCGCAGCCGCCATGCTGGTAATGAGCGAAAGCCGCGCGCGTGAACTGGGCCTGCAACCACGCGCCCGCATTCGTTCAATGGCGGTTGTCGGTTGCGATCCCTCAATTATGGGTTACGGCCCGGTTCCGGCGTCAAAACTGGCGCTGAAAAAAGCAGGACTTGCCGCCAGCGATATCGATTTGTTTGAAATGAACGAAGCGTTTGCCGCGCAGATCCTGCCGTGTATAAAAGATCTGGGACTGATGGAGCAGATTGACGAGAAGATCAACCTCAACGGCGGCGCGATCGCACTGGGCCACCCGCTGGGTTGTTCCGGGGCGCGCATCAGCACCACGCTGTTGAATCTGATGGAGCGCAAAGACGCCCAGTTTGGCCTGGCGACGATGTGTATCGGATTAGGTCAGGGTATCGCGACAGTATTTGAGCGAGTTTAATCATAGAGCGTTATTTATTGCAGGCCGGGCAAGCGAAGCGCCCCCGGCGACCATGCCGGATGACGACGCTCAGGCGTCTTATCCGGCCTACAACGCAAATGCCACTCTATACCCTAAATTATTCGAGTTGCAGGAAGGCGGCGACGCAGTGAATCCCCGGGAGCGTACTCCAGTACGTGACTGGGGTGAACGAGGAAAGCCAACGCACATGCAACTTGAAGTATGACGGGTATATAACAATGTAGTTGCCGTTCTTCCCGCCTGTCAGGGGATCACCGCAGCATCCGGGCGAAAACCCGGATGCGCTGATATCGACAATCAGATAAAGGCAAACGCATCGCCAAACAGGCGATCTTCCTGCGCGTTGCGCTCATTGCAGAACAGGTCGCGCGCGATTTTCGCCATCTCAAAACGACCGGCAATATAGATATCATGCTCCGCCAGCGTACCGTAATCCTGCAAGACTGCGGTTAATACCGTCCCAGAGCGGCCTCGCCAGCCTTCTTCCGGCTGTTCAACCACCGGCTCAACGCGCAAATTAGGGTGTTTAACGGAAAGCGCTTCCAGCTCAACGAGATCGTAGAGATGCTTCTCTTCCCGTCCCCCCCAGTAAATAGCAATATCGCGGTTGGGATTACGCGCCAGCGCGGTGAGCAAAATCGAACGCACATATGAGAAGCCCGTTCCGCCAGCGATCAAAATCAATGGACGATCCTCATCGTCGCGCAGCCAGGCTTCGCCATGCGGCATATCAACCACGATTTCACGCTCTTTCAGGATACGATCCATCACCGCCATCGCATACAGGTTAAGTTCAGATGCACCGATATGCAGTTCGATAAACTCATGTTCCGCAGGCGTAGAAGCCATCGAGAATGGGCGCTTATCGCGCTCATCCATCACCACCATCAGATACTGGCCCGCACGGAAGGAAAACGCCGCTTCCGGCACTAATCGAACACGATACACGGTATCGGTAATCGCCTCCACCGAGGTCACTTTACAGCTTAAGGTTGTCATGCTTTCCCTCTATCGGGTCTATTGTGCAAAACAGCGGCGTAGCCCCGCTTCCTGTTATTTTAAGATGGCCAGTTCATCCCAGATGGCGTCAACGCGCGCCGTCACTTCAGGATCTTTCTTAATGGGATGCCCCCACTCGCGCTGGGTTTCACCAGGCCATTTATTTGTGGCATCCAGCCCCATTTTTGAACCCAAACCGGAGACCGGTGAGGCAAAATCCAGATAATCAATTGGCGTGTTTTCTACCAGAACCGTATCACGTGCCGGATCCATGCGAGTAGTTATTGCCCAAATCACGTCATTCCAGTCACGGGCATTCACATCGTCATCACAGACGATGACGAACTTGGTGTACATAAACTGGCGCAGGAACGACCAGACGCCCATCATTACACGTTTCGCATGACCCGCGTATTGCTTCTTCATCGTGACGACCGCCAGGCGATAGGAACACCCTTCTGGCGGCAGATAAAAATCAACAATTTCAGGGAACTGCTTTTGCAGAATCGGCACAAACACTTCATTCAGCGCCACCCCCAGTACCGCCGGTTCATCAGGCGGCCGTCCGGTGTAGGTCGAATGGTAAATAGCATCTTCACGCTGGGTTATGTGCGTCACGGTAAAGACCGGGAAATTATCCACTTCATTGTAATAGCCGGTATGGTCGCCATACGGGCCTTCCGCCGCCATTTCCCCGGCCTCAATATACCCTTCCAGCACGATCTCCGCGCTGGCGGGCACGTCAAGATCGTTAGAGATGCATTTCACCACTTCGGTTTTCGTTCCGCGCAGGAGGCCAGCAAACGCATACTCGGAAAGGGTGTCAGGAACAGGCGTCACCGCGCCAAGTATCGTTGCCGGATCGGCACCCAGCGCCACAGAAACCGGGAAACGTTCACCAGGATGCGCCGCGCACCATTCCTGAAAATCCAGTGCGCCACCGCGATGAGATAGCCAGCGCATAATCAGTTTATTTTTGCCAATCAGTTGCTGACGATAAATCCCCAAATTTTGCCGCTCTTTATGCGGACCACGGGTTACCGTCAGTCCCCATGTGATGAGCGGCGCGGCATCTTCCGGCCAGCAGGTCATGATTGGGATACGCGTCAGATCTACGGCATCGCCCTGAATGATTTTCTGTTGACATGGCGCCCCGCGCAAACGCTTAGTCGGCATATTCAGCACTTGCCTGAATTGCGGCATTTTATCAAACAGATCGCGGAACCCCTTTGGCGGCTCCGGCTCTTTAAGAAACGCCAGAAGTTTACCCACTTCACGCAGCGAACTCACATCCTCCTGCCCCATACCCAGCGCCACACGCCGTGGCGTGCCAAAAAGGTTGCACAGCACCGGCATCGAATACCCCTTAGGGTTTTCAAACAGCAAAGCCGGGCCACCCGCGCGCAAAGTGCGATCGGCAATTTCGGTAATCTCCAGGTGGGGATCGATTGGCAGGGAAATCCGTTTCAATTCCCCCTGCTGCTCCAGTAATGTCAGAAATTCGCGTAGATCGTGGTATTTCATGGCGTTGTTATTGGCCTCTGTACAGGCGACTGATTATACGGTGTTCGCCGGAGCGATGCTGCACTTTTGTTAAATTAGCGTGAAAGTACGCTGATATTTAGTTTTCATCCGCAATGATTTCGCGATCGCCCGGGCTTTTGCTATGCTTGCTGCCAGTGGAATGGAAAGAGTCATTATGCAAGCCTGGTATTTACTTTATTGCAAACGTGGGCAGCTTGAACGCGCCCAGGAACATCTTGAACGGCAGGCTGTCAATTGCCTGATGCCCATGATCGAACTGGAAAAAATCATCCGCGGTAAACGCACGATGGTCAGCGAGCCCCTGTTCCCAAACTATCTGTTTATCGAGTTCGATCCGGAAGTGATTCATACCACTACCATCAGCGCGACTCGTGGTGTAAACAGCTTTGTACGTTTTGGCGCATTGCCTGCCATCGTGCCGTCCACTGTCATTCACCAGCTTTCCATTTACAAACCGGAAGGCATTACCGACCCGGAAACGCCGTATGAAGGCGACAACGTGCTGATTACTGACGGCGCATTTGAGGGCTTACAGGCAATCTTTACCGAACCGGATGGTGAATCTCGTTCTATGCTGCTGTTGAACCTGCTGAACAAACAGGTACTGCAGAGCGTCAAAAATACGGATTTTTATAAAATCTGACACCGTTTCGTTTATTTAAAAGCGCACGCCAAAAAGTCTTCTGGCGTTAGCATCGGTCATCTCTTCCAGCCACGGGGCTTCCTCCCCGCGCCATCCCGCGATACTGGTCAGAATATGCGGCAGGTATGCGGGTTCATTGCGGCGGGAAGAGGGCTTTGGCCGCATATCCCGCGGCAACAGATACGGCGCATCGGTCTCAATCAGCAAACGCGCTGCCGGAATGTCGGCCAGTAATTCTCGCAGTTCCAGCCCCCGACGCTCGTCGCACACCCAACCGGTAATACCAATAAATAAACCGCGATCCACGCATTCACGCATCTCTTCGCGGCTGCCGGTAAAGCAGTGCAGTACCGCGCCAGGAAGTTTCTCAAGCCAGGGGGTTAATAGCGCCAGAAAGCGCTCGTGCGCATCGCGGCAGTGCAAAAATACCGGCATCGACAACTCAGCCGCCAGCGCCAGCTGGGCGCTAAATGCCGCTTCCTGCTCGCGGGGCGTCGAAAAGTTGCGGTTGAAATCCAGCCCGCACTCACCAACAGCAACGACTTCCGGTTCATGAGCCAGCGCAAAAACCGACGCCGCAATCGACTCCGTCCAGGTGCTGCTGTCGTGGGGATGAACACCGGCAGTTGACCAACATCCGGAATAACGGCGCGCCATCTGCTGAGCCTGTTCACTTTCATGCAGATTGGTTCCCGTTAGCAGCATACCGGTAACGCCTGCCGCCCGGGCGCGAGAAACAACCTCATCGCGGTCGCGTGAAAACTGCGGGCTGGTCAAATTTACGCCGATATCAAACATCATTACCCTTATATGACAACCGCCCTGACGGGCGGCTGGTCTTTATTCTTCTTTGCCCTGCGCCTCTTCGGCGGCGGCATCTTCATCACGCGTCAGGCGTTTACCGGTATAGAAGCGCGCACAGAAGACCCCGACTTCAAACAGACAGTACATCGGAATCGCCAGCAGGGTTTGCGAGAACACATCCGGCGGCGTCAGCAGCATTCCGATGACGAACGCCCCGACCAGTACGTAGGGCCTTTTTTTACGCAAGTCCTCCGGCGTGGTTACCCCCATCCAGCACAGCAGCACAATCGCCACAGGCACCTCGAACGAGACGCCAAAGGCGATAAATAGCGCCATAACAAAATCGAGATAGCTACGGATATCGGTAGAAACTTGTACGCCTTGCGGTGCCGCGTGGGTCAGAAAACCAAATGCCAGCGGGAAAACAACGAAATAGGCAAAGGCCATGCCGATGTAGAATAGCAGCGTACTGGAGATGAGCAGCGGCATCACCAGCCGACGCTCATGCTTATACAGCGCTGGAGCAACAAAGGCCCAGACCTGATACAGAATGACCGGTACCGACAAAATTATCGACACCATAAAGGTCAGTTTGATCGGGGTGAAGAAGGGCGAGGCGACGTCAGTCGCGATCATTGTCGCCCCAACCGGCATCTGCCGAATCAGCGGCGCGGAAACCAGTTGATAGATATCGTTGGCAAAATAAACCAGTGCCAGAAAAATCACCAGTATGGCAAGAATGCTGTTGATCAAGCGCTTGCGCAGCTCAATCAGATGCGTAATTAGCGGTTGAGTATCGTCTACGCCCATTTTTACTGTTTATCACTCGATGCTGGGGAGGAGGTGTCGGAAACTGGCACAGTCACTTTTTCTTTCGCCGGCGGGAATTCAGTCCCAGAGACGAGAGGCTCTGCCGCAACGTTTTCAGGGGCATGCTCCGGCGCGCTGGCCTGATGTTCAGCCGTAGCCGGCGTCACTTCCTTGCGCAGCGCTTCGCTCGCCTTCACTACCGGGTTATGGATAGTGTTGGCTTCGTCGCTGGCTTTTTCAGGATCGTGGACAGAATAGGAGCGCTTCATAGATTCCGCTGCTTCACGCAGCTCATCCATAGACGCTTTCAGCTCGGGCGTCAGGTTATCCAGGCTGGCCTTTTCCACTTTCTTCAGGCTTTCCTGAAACTCCTGCAGTTTTAATTCCTGGGTTATCTCATTCTGTACAGTTGCCGCCAGAGACCGCAGTGTACGAATCCAGCTGGCGACCGTTTTTACCGCGACAGGAAGTCGCTGTGGCCCCAAAACGATGAGGCCAATCACGAATACCAGCAGTAATTCACTAAAACCGATATCGAACACGAATTACACCTGCTCTTTGTCGTGGCGTTTAGTTTCATCTTTCCTGGCATCATCCGGTTTATCGGCAAGGGTTTTCGCCGTGAAGTCTGCATCAGGCGCTGATTTTTCGGACTTATCATCGTCGCTCATGGCCTTTTTAAAGCCTTTAATCGACGCGCCTAAATCCGAGCCGAGCGAACTCAGTTTTTTTGTCCCAAAAAGCAGGACTACGATGACGACAACGATGAGTAACTGCCAAATACTGATCCCACCCATACACATTCCTCAATGACAAATGATGAATTATTAGGACGCAATATACACGTTATGCGTAATGATAAAGGAGACAGCCGTCATTTCGTCTTTCGCCAGCCAATAAGCCAGGTGACAACGCCAGCGGCCATCAGCCAGGCTGGCATCATGCCCCACTCAGGACGGTAGATGAATAACAGCGTACCACTGAGTAATAAAACAGCGCCTATACCAAACAGATAACGGGACTGCCCCTGGCGCACGTGTCGCCCCTGGAGGTCGCGCGCAATGGCATCGACGCTATTCTGCAACTGCTTGCTTTGCTGCAGGCTCTGGTACACCAGCTCAGGTATTTCCGGCATTCTCTCGATCCAGAACGGCGCCTTTTCTTTAAACGCGCGAACCAGAGCCGGAATGCCAACCTGCTCTTTAATCCACGACTCAAGGAACGGCTTCGCCGTTTTCCACAAGTCTAACTGAGGATAGAGCTGGCGGCCTACCCCTTCTACGTAAAGTAATGTCTTCTGTAACAGCACCAGCTGCGGCTGCACTTCCATATTGAAGCGTCGGGCCGTGTTAAACAGGTTCAACAACACATGACCGAACGAGATTTCCGCCAACGGTTTTTCAAAAATTGGCTCGCAGACGGTACGGATAGCGAACTCAAACTCTTCAACATTGGTATCCGGAGGAACCCAGCCGGAATCAACGTGCAGTTCAGCAACCTTACGATAATCGCGGTTGAAGAAGGCAATGAAATTTTCTGCCAGATAGCGCTTATCTTCTTTGTTCAGCGAACCAACAATACCACAGTCAATACCAATGTACTGCGGGTTTTCCGGATGACTACGACTGACAAAAATATTACCCGGATGCATATCGGCATGGAAGAAGCTGTCGCGGAAAACCTGAGTGAAGAAAACCTGTACCCCGCGCTCAGCCAGCAGCTTCATGTTAGTACCCTGCGCCTCCAGAGCGGCGACATCAGAAACCGGGATCCCGTAAATCCGCTCCATGACCATCATGCCCTCGCTACAGTAGTCGGAATAGACTTCCGGAACATAAAGCATCGGGCTATCTTCAAAATTACGACGAAGTTGAATAGCGTTCGCCGATTCCCGAAGCAGGTTGAGTTCATCAAGCAGCGTTTTTTCGTATTCGCGAACCACTTCCTGCGGGCGAAGGCGGCGACCGTCGGGCAACAGATGGGGTACCCAGCGGGCGAGGCGGTAGATGAGCTTCATATCTGCCTTGATAACCGGCACGATATCCGGGCGGATTACCTTAATCACAACCTCTTTCCCGTTTTCTTTCAGACGGGCGGTATGGACCTGGGCAATAGAGGCAGAAGCAAGCGGTTCGATGGAAAAATCATCAAACCAGGCGTCAATCGGTAACCCCCCCATCGCTTGCTCAATCTGCTTTTTAGCCTGATGACCGTCAAACGGCGCGACGCGATCCTGCAGCATCGCCAACTGATCGGCGATATGTGGCGGGAACAGGTCGCGACGAGTCGAGAGCATCTGGCCAAACTTAATCCACACCGGCCCCAGTTCTTGTAGCGCAAGGCGTAAACGCTCGCCAAGAGGTTTATCTTTATGGCGGTTTGGCATCCAGAACAACATCCGCCGCCAGATTCGCAACGGCAGCGTGATTCGCATTTTGGGGATGAGCTCATCAAGCCCGTAGCTCAAAAAAGTGTGGATGATGAAATACAGTCGCCGTAATTCTCCTGGCGTCATTTGCCCTCCAGCGTTTCCAGCCGTTTTTCCAGCACGGCCAGCTCTCGTTCTACCGCATCGCTTTCCTCAGCAAACCAGGCCAGTTCCAGCGGGCCCGGCGCCAGGCGCCACTCTTCGGTAATCGCCTCTGCAATATAGTGCTGCTGGCGTTGAACGCCATGAAGAAAAAAACGAGCGCCGCCGCGGAAGACTTTACTAAAGCCTTCGGCAACAACATCGCCCGTGTACGGCGCCAGCAGTTCAGCCGGGTCAAACTCTGCCAGATCGCACAGCATGATAGTATTCTGTACAACCTGCAGGTCGCCCTGCACTTCAAGATCGCCGCTACGAATCAATGACGTGAGCTGCTGGCGGTTGCGCAGTTGCGGGAGAACGCTAAAACGCGTCATTACGGTACAGTCAGACTCACCTTCCCATGCCCCCAGCACATCCACCTGGCGTTCGCTAAAAACCAACACAATAGGATCGGAAAGTTCTTGTAGCTCAACGCGCAACACTTTCCCCAACAGGCGCTGGCGGGCGGGTTTAAGCGCCCTGTCGCGCCAAAGAAAGGTATTGAGAACCGTCTCCAGGCCGGCGGTAACCAGTGGTTTGAAAGGCATAGCGTCCCCCTGTCAGAACTTATAACCGCGGTGCAGCGCAACGATACCTGCCGTCAGGTTGTAATAATCGACGCTTTCAAAACCTGCGTCCTGCATCATGGCTTTCAGGGTGTCCTGATCGGGGTGCATTCGGATAGATTCAGCAAGATAACGATAGCTTTCAGCATCTTTAGCGACCAATTCCCCCACTCGCGGCAGTATATGGAAAGAGTAGGCGTCATAGGCCTTGCTAAGCGGCTCAATAATCGGTTTCGAGAATTCCAGCACCAGCAGGCGACCGCCCGGTTTCAGCACACGATACATGGATCGCAGCGCTTTTTCTTTATCGGTGACATTACGCAGGCCAAATGAAATGGTAATGCAATCAAAAGTATTGTCCGCAAAAGGAAGCGCTTCCGCGTTAGCCTGGACATATTCGACATTGCCGACGATGCCAGTATTACGCAGCTTCTCACGGCCCATTTTCAGCATAGAGTCGTTGATATCCGCCAGCATTACACGGCCGTTTTCGCCGACCAGACGCGAGAATTTCGCCGTCAGATCGCCCGTACCACCGGCCAGATCCAGCACCGTTTGCCCTCGACGCACGCCGCTGCAGTCGATGGCGAAACGCTTCCACAAACGATGAATACCGAACGACATCAGATCGTTCATCACATCATATTTTGCGGCGACAGAATGAAATACATGCGCAACCATGTCAGCTTTCTGTTCTTTGGCAACTGTCTGAAAGCCAAAATGGGTCGTTTCTTGTGAATCCTCAACCATCTCAATGCCTGCTTGCTTATTAAGAAAATGTACGTTGAGTGTAACAGGTTTAGCGCACTTCCCATACGCTTCAACGTGTCTGAGCGCGCTTCTCATGCCTTGCCGCAGCAGCAGATTCTGATGAACATTCATTATCTTCCGGTGAGTTAGCATCGCCTGTAAGGCGATATTTATCATCCTGTGCTGTCGCCTGTTCAACTAACTCCGGATTAATTCCACGCTTGATCTCCACGCCAAGACCACGGAATGATTCCGCCTGAACCAGCAAGTTGCCGCGTCCGGATGCGAGTTTTTTCATTGCCTGGCGGTAATTTTCCTGAGCTCTATCCAGGCTCTGGCCGATAGCTGACATATCATCGATAAATAAGCGCATTTTGTCATACAGACGCCCCGCCCTTTCAGCAATTTTCTGCGCGTTACGGCTCTGATGCTCATAGCGCCAGAGATTAGCGATGGTACGCAATGCCACCAGCAGCGTCGTCGGACTCACTAGCATAATATTGTTCTTCAGCGCTTCGCTAATCAGCTCCGGTTGACGATCGATTGCCAGCAGGAAGGCGGGCTCTACAGGGATAAACATCAGAACATAGTCGAGCGAGCGCAGCCCTGGCAGTTGCTGATAGTCTTTACGGCCCAGCAGGCGCATATGGTTACGCACCGAGGCAATATGCTCCTGCAGCGCCGCCTCACGACTGTAATCATCTTCAGCATTGAAGTAACGCTCGTAGGCCACCAGCGTCATCTTGGCATCAATAACCACATCTTTTCCCTGCGGCAGACGGACAATAACATCCGGCTGCATTCGTGCGCGGTTGTCCGTTTCGATACTCACCTGGGTTTGATATTCATGTCCTTCCCGCAGCCCTGATGCTTCCAGTACGCGGGTCAACACCACCTCGCCCCAGTTGCCCTGGGTTTTGTTATCGCCCTTCAGCGCGCGGGTCAGGTTTAGCGCTTCCTGGGCCATTTGCGCATTTAGCTGCTGAAGATTGCGGATTTCATGCGCCAGGGTGTGGCGCTCCCGCGCTTCCTGGCCAAAGCTATCCTGCACCTGGCGACGGAAGCCATCCAGTTGCTCGCGTAACGGCGTCAATAAGCTGTGCAAGCTCTGGCGATTCTGCTCATCAACGCGTCGATTACTGTGCTCAAATATGCGGTTTGCCAGATTTTCAAACTGTTCGCTAAGCCGCTGCTCGCTGTTAACCATCTGGCGGATTTTATCTTCCGCATGCAGTTGTGTGGATTCAAGGCGGGTTGTCACTTCACGAAGATCGGCCTCCAGCGAGGTGTTGATATCACGCAGGCTGCGCAGCTCATTATTCAGCAACGCGCACTCTTCTCGCCAATGGGACTCTTGCGCCAGTTGCTGACGGGCCGCGCTCAGCTCAATATCCAGCTCGCGCCGCTCTTCTGTCAGATCGGCACGAATTTGATCGGCGTGCGCTTTCGTTGCCAGCCAGCCCACGATAATCCCCACGGCCAGCGCCACAACAGCACTAATAAGAATCGAGATATCCACAACGCCCCCTGCGGCAACCACATACAGCACAAAATAGAATTGTGCTGTACAAACGTCCAGTTGGGAAGGGTTTTCCTGAGAAGTTCTATGTAAAAGGCAGGGCCAGAACATCCAGCCCTGAGTAGAAAAGAGAAAATTACAGCAGGCGGCGCGCCGCTTCCACGACGATTTTCACCGCATGGCTTTCGGTTTGCTGCATGGTCTCTGCGTTCGGAATTTCCTGCTGGGTACGGTTTACGATAACTCCGGCAACCATCCCGGCACGCAGACCCTGGCTGGCACACATGGTCAGCAGGGTGGCGGATTCCATTTCATAGTTCATCACGCCCATCGCCTGCCACTCTTCCATTGAGCCTTTAAAACGGCTCACGACGCGCCCAGAGAAGGTATCGTAACGTTCCTGTCCCGGATAGAAGGTATCAGAGGAAGCCGTTACGCCAATATGCGTTGTCGCACCAACGGATTTCGCCGCTTCAACCAACGCGGTGGTACATTCAAAATCAGCCACCGCCGGGAACTCCATAGGCGCAAAGTGCAGACTGGCGCCGTCCAGGCGAACGGAAGCGGTAGTCACCAGCACATCGCCGACATTAATGTGCGGCTGAATCGCGCCGGTAGTACCGATACGCAGAAAAGTACGGATGCCCAGTTGAGCCAGTTCTTCCACGGCAATAGAGGTCGATGGGCCGCCGATACCGGTAGAGCAGACAATCACCGCTTTACCCTCCAGCTCAGCCCGCCAGGTGGTGAATTCACGATGAGATGCCAGTTTAACTGGCTTATCCATCAGCGCGGCGATCTTTTCCACACGCTCAGGATCGCCAGGGACGATAGCCAGCGTAGCCCCTTGTAAATCATTTTTGGTGAGCCCGAGATGAAAGACATCAGACCTGGACATAAAAAACTCCTCTGTGGGTAGAATTATCAGCAGAAGCAAAACGGTACTTTACAGAAGCTGCTGGTTCATTTTTGTGATTCCTATCACTATGAATTAAACTCATTGCAATAACTTTCCACAAAATAGTGATAAACATCACATTAACAAACTGAATCACAGAACCCTGAACAAAAGATAGTCGGTTTCGGGCTCTGTGTTTGGCTAACGTCCTGTCCAGAGCAGCTATAGTTATTGATGCGCTAATACATTAAGGGTACGGAGAATGCCATGACGACAACCAAGCAAACCGGCTTTGCGCCTGCAGCCACGCCGCATGCCTCTACCGCTGTGCACACATCAGATGAGAACATCGTCTTCGGGGAGACATCTATCCCTTCCCAGGGGGATAACATGCCCGCATTCCATGCCCGTCCGAACAAGGTCGAAGGCCCACTGCCCGTCGTTATCGTTGTGCAGGAAATTTTCGGCGTGCACGAACATATTCGTGATATTTGCCGCCGTCTGGCGAAGGAGGGATATCTGGCTATCGCGCCAGAGCTGTACTTCCGCCAGGGCGATCCCAATGATTTTAGCGACATCCCTTCGCTATTCCAGGGACTCGTCCAAAAGGTACCGGACTCTCAAGTGCTGGCCGACCTCGATCACGTCGCCAGTTGGGCTTCCCGCAACGGTGGCGACGCCCATCGCCTGCTCATTACCGGCTTCTGCTGGGGCGGACGCATCACCTGGCTGTACGCCGCGCATAATCCGCAGCTCAAAGCCGCCGTTGCCTGGTACGGTAAACTGGTTGGCGAGAAGTCGCTTAACTCGCCGAGGCATCCGGTAGATATCGCCGTTGATCTGAACGCCCCGGTGTTAGGGCTCTACGGCGCGAAAGATGACAGCATCCCGCAGGACACGGTAGAAACCATGCGTCAGGCGCTACGGGCCGCCAATGCCACGGCGGAAATCGTCGTGTATCCGCAGGCAGGTCATGCCTTTAACGCCGATTATCGCGCCAGCTACCATGAAGAGTCGGCGAAAGAGGGCTGGCAGCGAATGCTGGCATGGTTCGCGCAGTATAGCGGGAAGCGCAGTTAACGATTAGCGATTGCCGATATGGCGGCTCACCATTCCGGCAATAGTCCCGTCCGCTATCCATAAAGAAAGACAGCGGCACACCCACTCATAGTGCTGCGGAGCGTTGCGCGGCACGCAAATGGCCTGACGTATCTGACTGAAATTGTCGGGCAAAATGCGAAACTGGGGATGGTCTCGCACGGCGCTTTCCAGCGGCTGGCGAATACCGGCCGCCATATCGCCTTCGCCAGCAATAAATGCGCGGATAGCATCCTGGGACGTGGCGTACTGGCGCAACGTCGCATGTTTTAATGTGCGGCTCAGATACAGCGCATAAGCCGCGCCTTTGCCGACGTTAATCACCACGCCTTCGCGATCCCTCTCCTGTACCGACTGTATCGTACTGCCGTTTTTAACGATTAATGAGCTTTCAATCGTGACGTAGGGAGGTGTAAAGCAAAGCCTGTCCTCCCGGGCCGGATCGATGGCGAGAAAGGCGATATCCCACTCCCCTTTCAACGCCACATCGACCACCTGTCCGGCCGTCGGCCAGGTAATAAACCGCGCTTCGCGCTGGCACTCTGCCGCCAGCATTTTCGCCAGTTCGACGGTTATCCCGCCCGGAGAACCATCCGGTAACACTGTCGCCAGAACCGGGTTACCCAGATTAATGGCAAACCGCAAATCCCCTTCTTGCTCGTCGAGTTCACGCATCATTCACCTCCGGACAGTTAACAGCAGATGCTTAACTGTAGTCAAAGCGCTTACCTCTGAGCAAACGACGTTGACGACCTGCCATTACCCCGGTCACAGAGTGATTGTATGCTTCCGGGGAAGCGTTTGCGTCAGATCGGGGTAGCGAGCATCTGTGGTCAACGCCTTGAGGACGGGCGTACCCGAATGCCGCTTAGTTACGCCTGGCGCAGATTCTGCGCGGCTTTAACCATGTTCGCTAACGCGGCGCGGGTTTCCGGCCAGCCGCGGGTTTTCAGGCCGCAGTCCGGGTTCACCCACAGGCGCTCTGCCGGGATTCGCTGCGCGGCTTTCTTCAGCAGCGCTTCAATCCATTCCACGCTCGGCACGTTCGGCGAGTGAATATCGTAAACCCCTGGCCCGATTTCGTTCGGGTAGTCGAACGCTTCAAACGACTCCAGCAGTTCCATGTCAGAACGCGAGGTTTCGATGGTGATGACATCCGCATCCAGCGCGGCGATGGAATCCATGATGTCGTTAAACTCGCAATAACACATATGAGTGTGGATCTGCGTCTCATCCCGCGCTACGGCGGCATTGATACGGAAAGCCTCCACGCCCCACGCCAGATAGGCATCCCAGTCGCTGCGCTTCAGCGGCAGCCCTTCACGCAGCGCCGGTTCGTCAATCTGGATGATACCGATGCCGGCCGCTTCCAGGTCCGCCACTTCGTCACGCAGCGCCAGCGCGATCTGCTTAGCAATGGTTTCGCGAGTCACGTCTTCACGCGGGAAAGACCAGCAGAGAATCGTTACCGGACCGGTCAACATGCCTTTTACCGGCTTGTCGGTCAGCGACTGGGCATATTTCGCCCACTCAACGGTAATCGCCTCCGGACGGCTGATGTCGCCAATTACTACCGGAGGTTTTACGCAGCGGGAACCGTAGCTCTGCACCCAGCCATTCTGGGTGAAAATAAAACCATCCAGGTGTTCACCAAAGTATTCCACCATATCGTTACGCTCGGCTTCACCGTGCACCAGTACATCCAGGCCCAGGCGCTCCTGCTCAATAATCGCCTGCTTGATATGCTCAGCAATGCCGGTACGGTAGCGGTTCGCGTCAAGATTGCCCTTTTTGAAGTCCAGACGCAGGCTGCGGATCTCGGTGGTCTGCGGGAAAGAACCGATGGTGGTGGTCGGCCAGGCCGGAAGCTTAAAGCGCGCCCGTTGCGCGGCAGCGCGGACTTCATAGCCATTCGCTCGCTGGCTGTCCTGAGCGGAGATCGCCGCCAGCCGTTTTTCTACCGCAGGATTATGCACGCGTGTTGAATGGCGACGAGCCTGGATCGGCGCGCTCCATTCGGCAATCGCGGTCGTATCGCCACTGTTCAGGGCATCCCGCAGCAGAGCCAGCTCGGCGCATTTTTGCAGGGCGAAGGCAAACCAGCTCTTCACTTCCGCATCAAGGCGCGTTTCCACGCTCAGGTCGATCGGGCTGTGCAGCAGCGAACAGGAAGAGGCCACCCACAGTTCACGTTTGCCGACGATATCTTTAATTTGCGCATATTTCTCGGTGAGATCGGCGCGCCAGACGTTGCGGCCGTTAATCAGGCCCGCGGAGAGCAGCCAGTCAGCAGGCAGACGTTTATGCAGTTCTGCGACATCATCTTTGCCGTGTACCAGATCCACGTGCAGCCCCTGTACCGGCAGTGCGGCGATGGTGTCGAGATTGTCGGTAATGCCTTCAAAGTAGGTGGTCAACAGCAGTTTAACCTGGCCGCTGAGCGCTTCGTAAGCCGGTTTAAAGGCATCCAGCCACGACTGCGGCAGTTCCAGCACCAGCGCCGGTTCATCGATCTGTACCCACTCAATGCCGCGTTTCGCCAGCTCAGACAGCACCAGCTGGTAGACCGGAAGGATATCGTTCAGCAGGCTCAGGCGATCGAACTGTTCGCCTTTGACTTTACCCAGCCACAGATACGTCACCGGACCCAGCAGAACCGGTTTCACCTTATGGCCGAGCGCCAGCGCCTCGTCCACTTCATCCAGTAGCTGGGTCCAGGCCAGTTTGAATTGCTGCCCCTTGACGAACTCCGGAACCATGTAGTGATAGTTAGTGTTAAACCATTTGGTCATTTCCGCCGCCGCAGCCGGTTCACCGGTCGGCGCGCGGCCACGGCCAATGCGGAACAGGGTATCGATATCGACGGAGCCGTCTTTGTTCTGATGACGAGCCGGCACATTGCCAAGCCACAGGCTGGTGGTCAGAACATGGTCGTACCAGGCGAAATCGCCCACCGGCAGCAGGTCAATGCCCGCCTGCTTCTGCTGTTCCCAGTGGCGGGCGCGCAGTTCACGGCCAACTGCCAGCAGCTCTTCGCGGCTGATGTTCCCCGACCAGTAGCTCTCTTGCGCTTTTTTCAGCTCACGACGCAGACCAACGCGAGGGAAACCGAGGGTATGATTAATAATTGTCATTTTTATAACCTCATAATGTGCAAATCCTAAGGATTTTAAATTCAGAGAAGGCGGCAAGTTTGCTTATCCCCGGGAGCTTACATAAGTAAGTGACCGGGATGAGGAAACGTAGCCAACGCACGATTAATTTAAAAGACGACGGATTTTTTAGACGTCCAGATGTTTACACATCCATAATTGGCGGTTACTGTATATTCCTCAAGCGCAAATTATTCATGCCGAAGTGAAGGACTTTCATGATCGAGATTAAACACCTGAAAACGCTCCAGGCGTTGCGGAACAGCGGTTCTTTGGCAGGTGCCGCAATGGCCCTACATCAGACCCAATCCGCCTTGTCCCACCAGTTCAGCGATCTGGAACAGCGCCTTGGCTTCCGTCTTTTTGTGCGTAAAAGCCAGCCGCTGCGTTTTACGCCGCAAGGCGAGATTCTGCTGCAGCTGGCAAATCAGGTGCTGCCACAAATCAGTCGCGCCCTGCAGGATTGCAATGAACCGCAGCAAACCCGTCTGCGTATCGCCATTGAATGCCATAGCTGCATTCAGTGGCTCACCCCCGCGCTGGAGAATTTCCGTGCCCGCTGGTCGCATGTGGAAGTGGATTTCCAGTCCGGCGTCACCTTCGACCCGCAGCCCGGTCTGCAGCAGGGCGAGCTGGATCTGGTGATGACATCCGATATCCTGCCGCGCAGCGGTCTGCACTATTCGCCGATGTTTGATTACGAAGTGCGCCTGGTGATGGCGCCGGATCACCCGCTGGCAACCAGAACGCGCATCGCGCCTGAAGATTTAGCAACGGAGATACTGCTGATTTATCCGGTGCAGCGCGGGCGCCTGGATATCTGGCGTCACTTCCTGCAACCTGCCGGGATCAGCCCGCAGTTAAAGAGCGTCGATAATACGCTGCTGTTAATTCAAATGGTTGCCGCACGGATGGGGATTGCCGCCCTGCCGCACTGGGTAGTGGAGAGTTTTGAACGCCAGGGTCTGGTGGTAACCAAAACCCTGGGCGAAGGATTGTGGAGTCGACTGTACGCCGCGGTTCGCGATGGCGAGCAGCGCCAGCCGGTCACTGAGGCGTTTATTCGCTCAGCACGGAACCACGCTTGCGACCACCTGCCGTTTGTGCGGAGTGCGGAGCGACCCAGCGGCGATGGACCCACAGCGAGGCAAGGATCACCAGAGCCCCAATAATAAAGCTCGGCCAGCGGGGTTGCTCTTGCCAGATGGCAAGGTTCACCAGCAGTCCGGCTGGCACATGCATATTGTTCATGATGCCGAGCGTACCGGCGTCCACTTGGGTGGCGCCGTAGTTCCACATAAAATAGCCAATTCCCGATGCCGCCACGCCAAGAAATACCAGAATTCCCCACTGAAGCGACGTTTCCGGCATTTTCTGCGTATTACCCAGCAGAGACCAGGCAATAGCCGCCACCAGAAACGCCCCGACGTAGAACCAGGCAAAAGCGTTATGCTGCGGCATAGGGCGCGTTTCCATCAGCCGCTTATAGCCAACCATCCCGATAGCGAAGCTGATGTTGGAGAGTTGCACCAGTATCAAACCGGTCCAGAAATGGTTGGTCACCTGGTCATAACGGATAATTCCGGCGCCGATAACCGCCAGTAACGCGCTACAGGCATAGCCCCAGCGCAAACGACGTCGGCTCATGAGATCGTAAATCAGCGTGATGTAGAGCGGTGTCAGGACGGTAAACAGCAGAAGTTCAGAAACCGTCAGGTAAAGATAGGCCTGGAAACTCAGCATATACATGATGCCGAGCTGCATCGCGCCCACCAGCATATACAGGCCGATGGTTGCCAGGCTCTGCCCACGGGTGCGCAGGAAAGGCAAAAACACCAGAGCGGCCAGGCCAACCCGCGCCAGCACCGCAAAATAGCTATCGACATGGCCAGCCAGGTATTCGCCATACAGGCTAAAAGAGAAAGCCCACAGGATAGTGGTGATAATCAGTAGCGCCACAATAAATGTCTCGTAGAGTAAAGAACATTCATTGTAGCGGAGTGAACGGTTGACAACTGTTCACTCACCGAGCAATCGTCAATCTTTTTTAGTCGAGATACAGTTTACGCAAATAGTGAGGGACGGCGTCATCGGCGTTACTGCCAATCACCTCCAGTTCAGGGTGCAGATCTTTCAGACGCTGGTGGGCGTCAGCCATGATGCAGCCTTTACCCGCCATCGACAGCATTTCCGCATCGTTCATGCCGTCGCCGAAGGCGATGCACTCTTTGAGGCTATAACCGAGCATTTTCGCCACCGCTTCCAGCGCATGCCCCTTCGACACCCCGCCCGCCATCACTTCAAGGCAGGTTACGGTAGAAAAACTGACGTTGACGCGATCGCCCCAGCGGGCGTTGATCGCCTGCTCCAGCGGCAACAAATGCTCGTGCTTGTCGCAGGTAAAAAAGACCTTACTGATCCCTTCAGGGTCCAGCTCGCCCGGCGCATATAGCTTATAACTGAACACCGCTTCTTTGAAGAAACGCATCTCTTCCGGACGATGGCGGTTCATATACCACTCATCATCACGATACACGTTGGTCACAATCGCCGGATCGCTACGCATCATCTCAAACAGATCGGTGGCGATATCGCGGTCAAGGTTGTGGGCAAATATCTGCTTCCCTTCGCTATCGTGCACACGCGCGCCGTTAGAGGTGATCATGTAGGATTTAATGCCGAGATTATCGCGAATTTGCCCGACATCAATGTAATGACGGCCAGTCGCAAACACAAAGTTGATGCCGCGGGCGGTAAGCAGCTTTAGCGTCTCTTTGGCGTAGGGCGTTAAGCGGTGATCGGGGGAAAGCAGCGTGCCATCTAAGTCAGACGCAACAACCTGGTACATAAAAATTTTAACCTCTAAGCAGGGCGACTAGCGTTTCGCCGGATTAATGATGTCGACCAAAAAAATCGACGATAGCATTCAGCGCAACTGAGCGCATGGCGTCCTTTTCAAAAAGGATCTCATGGTATGCCCCGTGTATGACAAATGGTTTATTTCCTTCACAAGGGTGACCGCCAGCGGTGCGGAGTGCACAGTAACGATCGTGCATTCGATTATCGACCACCCGATCGTCCTCCGCCTGGAGCAACAGCGTGGGCGTGACGTCTTTTTCCGCACCGGCCAGTACCTCTTCGCCAGCGAGAATCCCCTCACGCACCCAGTGAAACGTCGGCCCGCCGACCCGCAACTGTGGTTCATCGGCATAAAAACGCAGGTTGCGGCGATAGCGTTGACGGCTATGCGTCAATACATTGACCGCAAAAGGCAACGCCCGCCAGCGACCGGTTCCGATGGCGTATTCTTCACGAATGCGCTGATGGCCCTCAGCCCAATCCAGAATATGGCGCACCATCCATTCAGGTAAACGTATGACAATGCCGAACATCGGCGCGCAGAGCGCCATCGCATCACAATGCTGCCGGTAACGCTGTAAAAATAACGTCGCGATAGCTCCGCCCATTGAATGGGCCAGTATAAAACGTTTCCGCCAACGTCCGGGAACCACTTCCTGCTGCCAGAAGGCGGCAAGATCCTCAACATAATCACTGAAATTAACAACGTGCCCGCGATGGGTATCGGAAAGCATCCGTCCGGAACGCCCCTGACCACGATGATCGATAATCATCACATCAAAGCCGCTGAGGAAGAGATCGTAAGCCAGTTCGGCATACTTCACATAACTTTCAATGCGACCCGGGCAGATAACAACAACCCGGTCATGATGTTGAGCGCAGAAACGAACAAAGCGTACCGGGACATTATCCACTCCCGTAAATTCCGCCTCTTCCCGCTGATGCCAGAAATCGGTCAACGGCCCCATAGTAAAGGCCGCAAACGCGTTTTCTCGTGTTTCCCAGTCCTTTTGCTGCAAAAACATCGGGTTTACACCCCTGATAACCGCTGAAAATCGTTTTTTTATCGTGTATCACACAATGCTCACACAATAGCGTATTGTGGCATAAAAACAGACAATCAGGGAGTTTCTCATGACGTTCGAGTGGTGGTTTGCCTATCTGCTGACATCAATTATTCTCAGCCTGTCGCCGGGGTCCGGGGCGATAAATACGATGACCACCTCAATCAACCATGGCTACCGCGGCACGGCGGCATCTATCGCCGGACTACAGACCGGGCTGGGCATTCATATCGTACTGGTCGGCGTCGGCCTGGGGACGCTGTTTTCGCGTTCCGTACTGGCTTTCGAAATCCTCAAATGGGCGGGCGCCGCCTATCTTATCTGGCTCGGTATTCAGCAGTGGCGGGCTGCGGGCGCTATCAACCTGAATACCCTGGCAAAAGTGCAAACCCGCGGGAAGTTGTTTAAACGGGCGATATTCGTGAACCTGACCAACCCAAAAAGTATTGTGTTCCTCGCGGCGCTGTTCCCACAGTTTATCGTGCCACACCAGCCCCAGATGATGCAGTACCTGATACTTGGCGTTACCACCATCGTGGTCGATATCATCGTGATGATTGGCTACGCGACGCTGGCGCAACGCATCGCCGCATGGATCAAAGGGCCGAAGCAGATGAAAGCGCTGAATAAGGTATTCGGTTCGCTATTTATGCTGGTTGGTGCGCTGCTGGCCTCCGCCCGTCACGCCTGAGAAGTGGCCGGAGGAAGTCGTACAGAATCCCGAACGGGACATTGACGATACCGCGGTATTTACAGCAGCTCCGTCAATAAAATCAGGCCCACCCGGCCCTCATGGGTGGGCCGCAGGATGCCTAACGCGAAATAATCAGATGAATACCAAAACCGGCAAATAGCGTACCGGCAATACCGTCGATCCACTTCGCCATCCGCTGATAGCCGCGACGCATTCCCGGCAGCGCAAACAGGCTGGCAACCACCGTAAACCAGGCCAGCGTCTCCAGCACGATCAGCAGGAAAATGCCCCAGCGCACGCCTGAACTCACGTCATCTCCCACAAACAGCGAGAAAACGGAGCCAAAGTAGATAATCGCTTTTGGGTTAGCCAGGTTGGTCAGTAGCCCTTTCAGGAAGCTACGACCGCTACGCGCCAGCTCAACCTGAGGTTCCGCCGCCGCCTGGCTTTTCTTAAGCGCACCACGCAACATCTGCAAGCCCATCCAGCACAGATACAACCCGCCGCCAACCATAACAATGGTGTGCAGCCAGGCCATCTTCTCGATGATCAGATTCAGGCCGAGCAGCGCAACGCCCGCCCACACCATGACGCCGCAGGTGATCCCCAGCACGCCCATCATCGCCTCCTTGCGGGAGCGACTGACAGCGGTTTGTGAGACAAAGAAGAAGTCCGGACCCGGACTCATCAGCGCAATGATATGCACCAGCGCCACGGTGAAGAAGAGTGTCAACATGATCGGCTCGCAGGAAAATAGTCAGAACAGAAACTATATTTGCACTTTTTCGCCTGGCTGACTACTCATCATCACCATCCACGTGACTGCGAATCAAAGCCATAAACGCTTTACCGAAACGCTCGAGTTTCCGCATGCCGACGCCGTTGATGCTAAGCATCTCACTGGCGCTAAGCGGCGTTTGCTCAGCCATCTCAATCAGCGTCGTGTCGTTAAACACCACATAGGGCGGAATATTCTCTTCATCAGCAATGGCTTTACGCAATTTACGCAGCTTAGCAAACAGCTTGCGATCGTAATTACCGCCAAAGGATTTCTGCATCGCCTTCGGCTTCAGCGCCACAATACGCGGTACCGCAAGCTGCAACGAAACGTCCCCGCGTAGCACCGGGCGGGCGGCTTCGGTAAGCTGTAGTGCGGAATGGCGGGCAATATTCTGCGTCACCAGCCCCAAATGGATAAGCTGGCGGATCACGCTGACCCAGTGTTCATGGCTCTGCTCGCGCCCGATACCATAGACCGGCAGCTTATCGTGCCCCATCTCGCGAATCCGCTGGTTATTAGCGCCGCGCAGCACGTCCACCACGTACCCCATACCGAAACGCTGATTCACGCGGTAAATCGTCGATAGCGCCTTACGCGCGTCCATTAAGCCGTCGTACTGTTTCGGCGGATCGAGGCAGATGTCGCAGTTGCCGCACGGCTCCTGACGCCCTTCACCAAAATAGTTGAGCAGTACCAGACGACGGCAGGTTTGCGCTTCAGCAAACGCCCCCATCGCGTTGAGCTTATGTCGCTCAATATCCTGCAATGGCCCGACGGGCTTCTCTTCAAGACAGCGCCTGAGCCACGCCATATCCGCCGGATCGTAAAACAACATCGCCTCGGCAGGCAGGCCATCACGCCCGGCGCGCCCGGTCTCCTGATAGTAGGATTCAATATTGCGGGGAATATCGAAATGCACCACAAAACGGACGTTCGGTTTGTTGATGCCCATCCCGAAGGCCACCGTCGCCACTACGATTTGCAGGTCGTCACGCTGGAACTTCTCCTGCACATTGGCGCGAATATTGTTTTCCAGACCGGCGTGATAGGCCGCTGCGCTGATCCCGCGGCTTTGCAAACGTGCGGCGGTATCTTCCACTTTCGAGCGGCTATTGCAGTAGATAATGCCCGACTTGCCGCGCTGCTCCTGCACATAACGCATCAGTTGATCCAGCGGTTTAAACTTTTCCATCAGCATATAGCGGATATTGGGACGGTCGAAGCTACTGACCTGAATCAGCGGATCGCTTAGCCCCAGCAGGCGGACAATATCGCGGCGGGTGGTGTCATCAGCGGTGGCGGTCAGCGCCATAAACGGGATCTGCGGGATCCGCTGACGCAGTTGTCCCAGAGCGGCGTATTCCGGGCGGAAATCGTGCCCCCACTGGGAAATACAGTGTGCCTCATCCACCGCCACCATCGCCAGATTCCAGTGCGTGAGATGCTCAAGGAAGTTATCCAGCATCAGACGTTCCGGGGCGATATACAGTAAGCGAATCTGCCCGCTGCGACAGCCCGCCATCACCTCCTGCTGCTGTTCGCGGCCCTGCGTTGAGTTCAGGCACGCCGCCGCCACGCCGTTGGCCAGCAGTTGATCGACCTGGTCTTTCATCAGCGAGATCAACGGTGACACCACAACGGTCAGGCCGCCCAGCACCAGCGCCGGAACCTGATAACACAGAGACTTTCCGCCGCCGGTCGGCATCACAACCAGACAATCCCGTCCGGCCAGGGCCGTATCAATAATGGTTTGCTGGCCGGGGCGAAACTGCTGGTAGCCAAAGGTTTGCTGTAAAACCTGCTTAGCCAGCGATTCGTGATTTAATACTTCCGCCTGCGCCACGTTGACCCCACATCCCAGAAAAGAAAACAGGCGCTATTTTCAGCGCCTGAGCAGCAGAGTGCAATGATTAAAACAGATCGTTGAGCATCACCCCGACGCCGACGCGAGTCTGATTAAAGTTATAATCAATGAGCGACTCACCATAACCGCTATAGACCTGCGTATAGACGCGCACATGTTTGGTTATCGGATAGCTCACCCCCAGCTCAGCGCCGCCATAGCCGGTATTCCAGTTATATTGCCCCTGTGCGCTGAAAATCGCATCGCCCAGTTGATAGCCCACTTTCAGGCGGTAATAACCCATATATTTAGTGATATCCGGATTGTCGTCGGTGCTGCCAATAACGTACCAGGGCTTCACTTCCACCAGCCAGTTGCCGTTTTGCGCCATCAGCCGGGTATAGAGCCGGTTCCAGCTGCGGGAGGTGGGATCGGAACGACCATTAGAGTCGTGGTTATAACCCATCTCAACGTCACGGAGCGTCCAGCCGGCGAGCGTGTAGTCGGTCGCAAAACCGAGAAACAGCTGCGGCTCATAGTTGGTTTCACGAAACGGCGCGGATTCTTTGCTATTGGAGAGCTGCCACCAGGATTTTTGCGTGTAAGAGGCCCCCAGCAGCGAGTTATCGCCGAGGATCCCCCGCCACAGCGGAAATGCCAGGCTGAGCTGGAACTTCACTTCGTCTTTCCGCGCATTCTCAGCCCAGTCATAGCTGCGAATCGCCTCTTTGTTAAGATCGCTGGTCCACGTATAGAGCAGATAGTTGCTCTCATAGGGATAAAGTAAAAACGGATTATCATGGTCCTGCAACAGGTTAGCGATAATACTCCCACGAACGGCCGGAGTGTCATGAACCTGTTCATTCGCCGGCGCGTCCTGCGCCAGAACGCCGACCGGAAGCGCAACAAGCGCCAGCAGGCAGGCTAAAGAGATACGCATTGCTGTTCTCCTGGATGGATAATTATTATTTCTGTTTAACCCTGTCTGTATTCTACCTGGATTAGGCGCTTTCTGAGCCGTTATCTGTTCTTAAAGTAGAAATCAATATTTCAGAAGCATAAAATCAACATCTCGTTAACTTATGGGATGTTGTTATGTCTGAACTTACCGCCGATGCCGCTCTTAAGCTGGTGGGAGAAATCTTCGTTTATCATATGCCTTTTAATCGTGCTTTAGGGCTGGAACTGGAGCGCTATGAAAAAGAGTTTGCTCAACTTAGTTTTAACAACCAGCCGATGATGGTCGGCAACTGGGCACAAAGCATTTTACATGGCGGAGTGATCGCCTCAGCGCTGGATGTCGCCGCAGGGCTGGTCTGCGTAGGCAGTACGCTGACGCGCCACGACACCATCAATGAAGAAGAGCTGCGCCAGCGCCTGTCGCGGATGGGCACCATCGATCTACGGGTCGACTATCTGCGTCCGGGACGCGGAGAACGCTTTACCGCCACCAGCAGCCTGCTGCGCGCCGGTAACAAAGTGGCGGTCGCCCGTGTAGAGCTGCATAACGAAGAACAGGTTTATATCGCCAGCGCCACGGCAACGTATATGGTGGGTTGATTGCCATAAATCGAGTAACATCACTCTCTTTGGCAATGGATTTGTACTGATGGATGCGAAACAAACGCGGGTGGGGGTTCTGTTGGCTCTCGCCGCCTATCTTATCTGGGGTATCGCGCCTGCGTACTTCAAGCTTATCGACTATGTTCCCGCCGATGAAATTCTGACTCACCGCGTGATTTGGTCCTTCTTCTTCATGGTGGCGCTGATCAGCATCAGCCGCCAGTGGCCGCAGGTTAAAAAGCTGCTTAAAACGCCGAAAAAGGTGCTTCTGCTGGCGCTGTCCGCTGTGCTGGTAGGCGGTAACTGGCTGTTATTCATCTGGGCGGTGAATAATCATCATATGCTGGAAGCCAGTCTTGGCTATTTTATAAATCCGCTGGTGAATATTCTGTTGGGAATGATCTTCCTTGGCGAGCGCTTTCGCCGGATGCAGTGGCTGGCAGTACTGCTGGCCGCATGCGGCGTTCTGGTGCAGCTCTGGACCTTTGGTTCGCTGCCGATAATCGCGCTCGGCCTGGCGTTCAGCTTCGCTTTTTATGGGCTGCTGCGTAAAAAAATCGCCGTTGATGCACAAACCGGGATGCTATTTGAAACCCTATGGCTGCTGCCCGTCGCCGCTGTTTATTTATTTGGCCTCGCCGATAGCCCGACCAGCCATATGGGGCAGAACCCATGGTCCCTGAACCTGTTGCTCATGGCGGCGGGTGTTGTCACGACCGTTCCACTGCTGTGCTTTACCGGCGCGGCGACACGTCTGCGTCTCTCCACGCTGGGATTTTTCCAGTATATCGGCCCAACGCTGATGTTCCTGCTGGCGGTGATGTTTTATGGCGAAGTGCCGGATGCGGACAAAATGGTGACCTTCGCCTTTATCTGGGTCGCGCTGGCGATCTTTGTGATGGATGCGGTTTACACAATACGCAGAACGCGTAGGCCATAATGAAAAAGGAACCGAAGCGCCTTTCAGGTGACAGGCAGGATGCGATCCGCCGCCATTGCCGGGCGGCGCTTCGCTTGCGCAGACGAGCCAGGTGATATCTCGGGGCACATAGGTCGGGCAAGGCGACAGCCGCCACCCGGCTGAGACGTTAAACCGTCTTTCCTCGCGTCAAAAAGACTTTTTTACAGCCAGTTTTTACGCTTAAAGTACAGATACGGCGCCAGGCCCGCGAGCATCATAAAGACAATCGCCCCGGGATAACCAAAACTCCAGTGCAGCTCGGGCATAAACTCAAAGTTCATCCCGTAGCTGGAAGCCACCAGCGTTGGAGGCAGGAACACCACGGAAACCACCGAGAAGATCTTGATGATGCGGTTCTGTTCAATATTGATAAAGCCCATCGCCGCCTGCATCAGGAAGTTAACCTTCTGAAATAACGATTCATTATGCGGCAGCAGGGATTCGATATCGCGCAGGATTTCACGCGCCTGTTCCAGTTGGCCAGTGGGTAAGCGCGCTTTGCGCACGAGGAAGTTCAGCGCCCGCTGGGTATCCATCAGACACAAGCGAACTTTCCAGCCGATATCTTCCTGCTCCGCCAGCGTAGAGAGCGCTTCGTCATAATCATCGCCCTGGCGGCCTTCCATAATCACCCGGCTGAGCTTTTCCAGATCGCTGTAAATGTTTTCAATTTCATCTGCCAGCTGTTCAATTTTGGTTTCGAACAGGTCGAGCAGCAGCTCGTAAGCATTACCGTCAACCATTGCCTGGCTGCGGGCACGCATGCGGTACAGACGGAAAGCAGGCAACTCTCGCTCGCGCAACGTAAACAGTCGCCCTTCGCGGATAGTAAACGCCACGGTGGAGTTACCGGCGTGATCCTCTGCATCTTCGAAGAAGAAAAACGAGTGGATATGCAGGCCGTCTTCGTCCTCAAAGAAACGCGCTGACGCTTCGATATCTTCCAGTTCCGGACGAGTCGCCAGGTTCTGGCCCAGTTCCGTTTGCACGCGGCTTCGTTCATCGTCATCAGGCTCGACAAGATCGACCCACACCGAACTGGCGAGGTGCTTGATCTCATCGGCTTCCAGGCGCGTTAAACGATTATTTTCCAGTTGAAATGCGCTCAGCATGACCGGGACTCCCAATGCAAAAAATTATTGGACAGTTCGTATGGGCACACAGAAACAATTTAGGTTTCAGACCATTAAGCCTGACTCAGCGCGACGGGAATAGAACGAGTCGCCGACAACCGCTAAGGCTATCAGCATAAGAGGATAGCCTTAGGAGTTGTTCCTGATGGGCAGGAAATTGAGCCAGCATCTACTGGGTGTGTCCAAGGCGAATGTCCTCTTAGCGTAATCGTGCGCGCATGTTACGCCAGCGCAAAAACGGCGTCAACACGCAACGGAACGCTTAAGAAAAAATCAGTCTCCTTAAGATATAAAGAGAGAAAAATATTACAAAATAATGATATTTTTCTTAACGTTATACTGTTTCCAGCCGGGCATAAGCGGCAACCAGCCATTTAATCCCTTGCCCCTGAAATGCAACCTGTAGCCGACTGTGTTCGCCGCTGCCTTCGAGATTGACAATGGTGCCCTCGCCAAACTTCGCGTGGCGCACCCGCTGGCCCAGTTTATAGCCGGTATCGTTTTCCGCCATCGGCGTTCCCATACGCTGATGGCTGACGGGACGGCTCACCGTCGCCCGCAGCCGTACCTCTTCCACGCACGATTCCGGCAGTTCGCCGATAAAGCGCGACGGGCGATGATAAACCTCTTTGCCATACAGGCGGCGGGTTTCCGCGTAGGTCAGGGTCAGCTTCTGCATCGCGCGGGTCACGCCAACGTAGGCCAGACGGCGCTCCTCTTCCAGACGCCCGCCTTCATCAAGCGCCATCTGACTCGGGAACATGCCTTCTTCCACACCGACGATAAACACCTGCGGAAACTCCAGCCCTTTCGCTGAGTGCAGGGTCATCAGTTGTACCGCGTCCTGCCAGGTATCCGCCTGCCCTTCGCCCGCTTCCAGCGCGGCGTGGGAAAGAAACGCCTGTAGCGGCATGAGATCTTCGTCTTCTTCGTTGTAGCTGAACTGACGCGTTGCCGTCACCAGTTCCTCTAAGTTTTCGATACGCGTCTGGCCTTTCTCGCCTTTCTCCTGCTCGTACATCATGCGCAGGCCGGAATCTTTAATCACCCGGTCAGTCTGTACATGCAGCGGCATATCGGCGGTTTCCTGCGCTAACGCGTCAATCAGCTCCATAAAACGCTGCAGCGCACTGGCGGCGCGCCCGGCGAGCACTTTATCTTTTAACAGCTCACGACAGGCCTGCCACAGCGTCAGTTGACGATCGCGCGAGGTCTGGCGCACCACATCAAGGGTACGATCGCCGATGCCGCGCGTTGGGGTATTCACCACGCGCTCAAACGCCGCATCGTCATTGCGGTTAGCGATCAGACGAAGATAAGAGAGCGCATCTTTGATCTCCTGACGTTCAAAGAAGCGCATGCCGCCATAAATACGGTACGGCATGCTGGCCTGCAGTAGCGCTTCTTCCAGCACGCGCGACTGGGCGTTGCTGCGATACAGAATCGCACACTGCTCCAGCGCCCCGCCGTTCTCCTGCCAGGTTTTGATGCGGTTGACGACAAAACGCGCCTCATCAAGATCGTTAAACGCACAGTAAAGTGAAATCGGCTCGCCGTCGGCGCCGTCGGTCCACAGCTTTTTGCCCAGACGCCCGCTGTTGTTCTCAATCAGGGCGTTCGCCGCGCTAAGGATATTACTGGTCGAACGATAGTTTTGCTCCAGACGAATAGTTTCCGCGCCGGGGAAGTCTTTGAGGAAGCGCTGGATGTTTTCCACCTGCGCGCCGCGCCAGCCGTAAATAGACTGGTCATCATCGCCGACGATCATCACTTTACCAGTGTCGCCCGCCAGCAGGCGGATCCACGCGTACTGAATATTGTTGGTATCCTGGAATTCGTCCACCAGGATATTGCTAAAACGCTCACGATAGTGCTGAAGGATATGCGGCTTATTCAGCCACAGTTCGTGCGCACGCAGCAGCAACTCGGCGAAGTCCACCAGCCCGGCGCGATCGCAGGCTTCCTGATAGGCCTGATAGACCTTCTGCCAGGTTTGCTCAACCGGGTTGCCGTAGCTTTGAATATGATGCGGACGCAGACCTTCGTCCTTCTGGCTATTGATGTACCACATCGCCTGACGCGGCGGCCACTGCTTCTCATCAAGATTCATGGCCTTAATCAGGCGCTTGAGCAAGCGCAACTGGTCTTCGCTGTCGAGGATCTGGAAATCCTGGGGCAGATTCGCGTCGAGGTGATGAGCGCGTAGCAGACGATGCGCCAGCCCGTGAAAAGTACCGACCCACATTCCCCCCTGAGAGGTCCCCATCAGTTGACCAATACGCTGGCGCATTTCCGCCGCTGCTTTGTTGGTAAAAGTCACTGCCATAATGGAATAAGGGGAACAGTTCTCGACGCTCAACAACCAGGCAATACGGTGTACCAGCACCCGCGTCTTACCGCTGCCCGCCCCGGCCAGAACCAGCATGTTAGTGCGTGATGCCGCAACGGCTTCACGCTGTTTGTCATTGAGGCTGTCGAGCAGGTAAGAAACGTCCATTGGCACCGCCGGAAATAAAGGGGTTCCACGAACCCCTGTTAATATATACAGAGTTACTGGTGATTATATCAGCGAGGTCAGAGATGCCAACCGTGAAATTTCGATGTGCGGCAGCAGGCGGCTGTCGGGGGTATGCATCAGATCTGCGTCCAGCGGCCTGATCCAGCATGCCTGCATTCCGCAGCGAACCGACCCGGCCACATCGGTAGTCAAATCATCGCCAACGTGCAAAATCTGCTCCAGCGGCAGTTCCAGCCGCTGCGCCGCCAGGTGATACATATCGGCAAACGGTTTAGAACGCCCATCCGGGCCCGCGCGCAGCACAAAGCGGAAGTAGTCGCTCAGCCCAAAGAGCTCCGGCTGAGCATTACCGTTGGTAATCGCCACCAGCGGCCACTTTTCAGCCAGCTTCGCCAGCGTATCATGCGTCTCTTGCGGAACATCAATCATGCTGCGCCAGTGGGCAAAGTTAGCCATCGCTTGATCCGCTCCCGCTTTCGCCTGCGCCGCAGAAAGCCCAACATTGCGCATCCCCAGCTCCAGTGCGCGCCGCCGCCACTCGGTGACATCATGGTAAATATCCGGCTCTGATGCCAGCAGCGTCTGGCGCAGTTGGTTCAACTGGCTGGCGTCAAATTTGCTCAGCAGGGGGTGATAGCTGCGCACAAAGCTCAGCGACTCATGCAGGGTCCGGTCAATCACCGGGCGGTTGTCATAAAGGGTATCGTCCAGGTCAAACGTCAGTGCTGAAATCTGGCCCAGAGGCCGGTAAAAACGCATTATTTCCCCCGTTTGGCACGCGGATGCGCCGCATCGTACACTGCGGCAAGGTGTTGAAAATCAAGATGGGTATAGATTTGGGTGGTGGAGAGGTTGGCATGGCCCAACAGCTCTTGCACCCCGCGCAGATCGCCACTCGATTCCAGCATATGGGTGGCGAATGAGTGGCGCAGTTTATGCGGATGTACGTGGCTATTCAGACCTTGTTTAATGCCCCATTCGGCAAAGCGTTTCTGCACGTTACGTGCTGAAATACGCTTGCCCAGTTTAGAGAGGAACAGGGCGTCATCATCCGTACCGAACAGGCCGCGCAGATCGAGCCAGTGCTCAATCCATAGCACCGCATTGCGGCCAATCGGCAGGCGGCGCTCTTTACTGCCTTTCCCCGTTACCCACACTTCGCCAGATTCCAGGTCAAGATGCCTGATATCGAGATTGATCAGTTCCGAAAGACGCAGCCCCGCGCCGTACATCACTTCCAGCATCGCCCGGTCGCGCACCGCCAGCGGATCGTTAAGATCGATATCCAGCAGCCGGTTAACATCGTCTACGTCGATATTTTTCGGTAAATGGCGTGGCGTTTTCGGCGCGGAAATGCCCTTCGCCGGGTTAGCCGCCAGTTCGCCCTGGCTCACCAGCCAGTCAAAGAAGCTGCGTAAAGCGGAGAGACGTAACGCCAGACTGGCTGGCCCCAGTCCCTGACGACGACTACGTGTCGCCAGGCTGCGAACCTGAGCGGCATCGCACTGCCGCCAGCTTTTAAGCCCGGCGCTTTCCGCCAGCGCGATAAGCACATCCAGTTGACGCCGGTAGTTCAGCAGCGTTATCGGGCTAAGCTGGCGCTCTACGCCGAGATAGCGTAAAAAACGCGCGACGGATTCGTACAGAGGTGAGTCGGTCATGCGCGTTCAATCCAGCGCTCCAGTAAGCCCGGGAGCATGGCCGCAATTTCCTGCAGCAGCTGTGTACCCTGCCCTTGCTGATAGTGCTGAGGATCGCGACTGCTGAACAACATCACGCCTGGCGCTTCATCGCCACCCAGCAGCGACATCGCCACCGAGCCAACGGCTTTCGCTTCCGGCAACACCACCAGCAGTTCCGGACCATTTAAAGGGCCAAGATAATGCCGTTGCTGCCCAAGACGCTGGATGCGTATGGATTCAAACGCCTGACGGTTTATCGCCAGATGGGTAAATTTGGATGGTGCGCCAAGGCGCCAGCTATCGGGAAACAGGCGCACCGTCGCCCCCGCCAGCCCCAGTTCGCGCGCCCAGCGATGCAACCGGTTGAGCATTTCATCAAGGCTGTCAGCCGCCGCCAGACGCGTTTGCAGATGAAACAGGCGCTGAAACAGGCTTTCGTTAGCCGTTGCCTGCTCCATTAACAGCGTCATGTTCTCTTCCAGCACATTGATATGATTCCGCGCCCGCGCCATATGCCATTCCACCAGCGAGACCGAACCACGCACCGGATGTGGAACAGACATGTGCTCCACCAGCGCCGCATTACGAATAAAGAATTCAGGATGTTGCAACAGATAATCCACCACTGCGCGATCGTTGAGCTCACTGGTGATTTCCTGCTGTTCTTCCCCGATTTGTTTCATAAATGAATAAATCCGTCATAGACATGTGCCGCCGGGCCAGTCATAAATAACGGTTGACCCGGGCCTTTCCAGGCGATATCAAGACGCCCGCCGGGTAACTCCACCCGTACCTCTTCGCCCAGTAATCCCTGCTGGATCCCTATCGCCACTGCCGCACAGGCGCCGCTTCCGCAGGCCTGCGTTTCACCCGCGCCGCGCTCGTACACGCGCAGACGGATATGGGAACGGCTGACCACCTGCATAAAGCCGATGTTCGCCCGTTCCGGAAAACGTTCGTGGTTTTCCATCACCGGGCCAAGCGTTTCCACCATCGCGGTTTCCACATCATCGACCTCAATAACGCAGTGTGGGTTACCCATTGACACCACGCCGCACAATACTGTCTGTTCCGCGGCACGCATAATATAGGTCTTTTCCGCTTTGTTTGCGCGGAATGGCACCTGCGACGGCTCGAAGTTCGGTTCGCCCATATTGACGCGCACCAGATCATCTTCCGTTACGCTTAATAGCATACGGCCATTCGACGTGCTGACGCGGATGTCACGTTTATTGGTCAGGCCTTTCAGACGCACAAAACGGGCAAAACAGCGCGCACCGTTACCACACTGGGCCACTTCGCTACCGTCGGCGTTGAAGATACGATAATGAAAATCAAGCTCAGGATCGTAAGGCGGCTCAACAATCAGCAGTTGATCAAACCCCACGCCAAGATGCCGATCCGCCAGGCGGCGAATCAGTTCCGGTGAGAAGAAAACATTTTGTGTTACCGCGTCAACAACCATAAAGTCGTTGCCAAGGCCATGCATTTTAGAGAACTGCATCATCTACTCCAGCTACGCGGAACTGTCAGTAATTCACTTGAGTCGGGCCATCGCTATCGCCGCGATCGTTTCGATCCGGCGTAGAGCTCTGAATACCGCTATCAACCGGTTTGGTTGGCGGAGATGCCGTTTTTTCCGCTGGTGGGAAATACAGCGGCCCTTTCAGGCCACAGCCAGCGAGGCTGCAGGCCGCAACTAAAACGGCAAGCACAGGGAAAACGTTTTTCATGGATAGTTGCCCGTCATTCATTCTTTCTGCTTTCTATCATCGCAGGAGAAGACGTAAAAGCAAGCGTTTAGCATCCCACTGCGCGCGCTTTTGTTTCGCGGTATACTGCCGCCACGATCAAAAAAGCGGGACAGAACCATGAACGACAGTGAATTCCATCGCCTGGCCGATACCCTGTGGATGACCATCGAAGAACGTCTGGACGACTGGGATGGCGACAGCGATATCGACTGTGAAATCAACGGCGGCGTGCTGACTATCAGTTTTGAAAACGGCAGCAAAATCATTATCAACCGTCAGGAGCCGTTGCATCAGGTGTGGCTGGCGACCAAACAAGGCGGCTACCATTTCGACTTAAAAGATGATGAGTGGATCTGCGACCGCAGCGGCGAAACCTTCTGGGATCTGCTGGAGCAAGCGGCGACAAATCAGGCTGGCGAAACGGTGAATTTTCGCTAACGGCGCGCGCGATGTAATTTTCCCGGATTGCGGCTAATGTCTTATCCGGGCTTGTGCGACCAGACGGATTCAGGAGTAGTGCTGCAACATCTGCGGCGTTGCAGGATCCTGACTTGCAGGAATGGTCGCGGCGGCAATCACCTGGCTGCGGAACGGAATCACCTGCTCCCGGCCATCGATGTCGACAATCTGGTAGAACTGCGGCAGGTTAAAGTTAATAAAGCTGGAACCATAGGTAAAGCGATCGTGCGATGACGAGTAGAAGCGGCTAACATCGCGCACCAGATCTTCTTTACTGCCTTCACAATGGTGGTAGACCTCTGCGCGGTTGCTCTCATCAAGAATATAGATGTTAAACCCGCTGTCGTTATCCGCATCTTCAAAGAAAAACTGAATAATCCCTTCGCTGGCAAAACCATCCACCACCTGCGGTAGCCTGACGTGGTTGGTCTCCACCTGTACCGACAGCCCATGCAGTTTGTTATGCGAAATAGCGCCATAAAACTCAATAGCGTTCTCCAGCTTCTGTACCGAGACATTAAGACGCTCGAAGAACAATCCCCAGGTCTGCCCGGAAACACGCAGCGCTTTAAAGCGACCGGTATCCTGGCGGGTGCTGGAAAGACGCAGCTCGATACACTCGGAAACCATCTGCTGCACGCGGGTACGAATTAATCCACGCAGATGTTGGCTATAGCAGAACACTTCGACGCTATCCGGCGGCGCGGCGTCCTGATGCATTTTACCAAGAATGGTTTTCAGCGCTTCAATCATCGCCTGCTCGCCGTTGAAGTGCAGGGTTCGGACTTCATTCCACGAATTACGATAGAGCAGATCAACACTGCCAATCAGGCATTTTTGCTCTTCGCCGAAGCTGAAAACATCCAGCTTGCGGAAGTCGAAATGCACCACCTGGTTGCGAAACGCGACCGTCGGGTCATATTCCAGGTTGACGATAATCGCCAGATGACGAATTTCGCATGGGCTGTACAACGCTTTCGGCGTCGGAGAAGGCAGGCGCAGCGGGAAATGGTGCGACACATCGGCCACCATCTCCTGCAATTTCGCCAGATCGACAATACTGTTGCCCTTAATAAACAGGCGAGTTCGCGACGTCAGGAGGCCGTTAAACCAGGCCCAGGCCACCAGTTTATTAAGATAACGGTTATATTCCAGCGGCTGATGACTGATGATTGAATCCATATCCGGCGCGCGGTTATAGATATACCAACCGGTGCGGTTGGCCCGGCCCGGCGGCACGTGGATAAAGGTCAGATTAGGCTCAGATAAATCCGGCGAAATTTGCGGGTTCACCAGCGTTACTTTGCCCGGCAACGCTTCAAATGCAGCATACAGTTTGCGCGTCAGTACGCCGATATCCTGCGGGCTGGCGGAAACGCTCAGGTTATTGCGCCGCGCAAAACGAATCAGATTACGATAGCTCTGCATCATCGCATCAAGCAACTCGTTATGCGCTTTGCGTACTTCGTCAATTTTCCAGTTAGCCCGATTGTCGAGCATCATTAAACGCTTGTCATCCCAGCCCCATTCGTTCACCAGCTGACTCAGCACTTCGCGACGCCAGCCGACGCAGGCGCGCTCCCGGCTCAGCTTCTCGCAAACTTTCAGGTAGAAACATCGACGCACCAGATCGAGGCGCGTTTCGTCTTCAATGGCCTGCAGATAGAGCGTCACACGCTCCAGCATCATGCAGTAAGGATCGAGGCCAAATGACACGATCTCACCATCATGCAGACGTTGCTTGATATCTTTCGCCAACAAGCGGTTATTGGGATATTCCCAGGAGTACGCTTCCAGCAGCAGCGTCTTCAGCACCGCCTTATAGGGCGAGTCGATGCTTTTATACAACTGCCAGAGGCTGGCGCCGAAGTACTCTTCCGCCGACAGCGAACTCAGGCCACCGAGATCCAGCCATTCATTTGGCGTCAGCACCCCCTGCGCATAGAGGCTCATGACGTAATCGTCGTAATGCTCTTCTTCCTCGCATGGCACCATATTCCACAATATACGCTTCCCGGCAAGGCGCACTGCGGTGCGATAAAACTCATCCAGCAGCAGAATATGCTGGGTGGAACCGCAGTCTTCCCCTCCCAGACTACCGCTTTCATTATGGCGGAAGCGGTTTTCGTCGATCAGGAAGAAACTCACCTCAACCCCCAGCGACGCCGCCCAACTTTCCAGCAGGCTGCATTTACGCTGTAGCAACTGGCGCTCTTCGTTATCCAGCCAGGACTGGTGGCAAACCCAGATATCAAGGTCGGAAGAACAGCTTTGACCGACGGAAGAAGTACTGCCCATGGAGTAGAGGCCGGTAATCGGCAGTTCGCCTTTCGGCGGTTCCTGGGCCAGCATGCCACGATGGAGTTCAAGTTCGTCAAGGTAGTGGCGTTGGGTTTCATCAGGCGTGTAGAGGCAAATGCCGCGGGGAACGTTACCGTCAAGGTAACCCGGCATCAGCGGATGATGATAATGTAATAGTGTCGGCAGTAGACTGTAAACCTGCTGGAAAGCAGGTCCCATAGCAGCAAGGGCGCGATCCACGCGCAATTGGTTGATGGCATCCAGTCTCTGTTTCAGTGTCTCAATATAGAGGTACAAGACATATCGCCTGATGTTCAAAAACCCGACGTACAATAGTACGGAGAGTTTCAGTATTTCAACAAAAACCGTCACCATTCGTCGTCGGTGGGGTTGTGATGAACTGCGGACTGACAAATGGTTTAAAACGTGATCAATCTAACACCTTGCGGATTGACCGTAAAGAAAGATGCGCTACATACCAGTGTAGCACCCTTTACTACATGTAAATTCTTCGCTACGTATGTGGCAACCAGCAAACGCATGAAAGACTAAAAAAAGATGGCCGCGCCCCTTACGCCACAAAACTAACATCCCTAAGACAACAATGTTAGGATGGTCAGTGGTCGACGATGACGGTAACAAGCATGTTAGACAAAGTTTTGAGAATTGCCACACGGCAAAGCCCGCTTGCGCTATGGCAAGCACATTATGTGAAAGAACGTCTGGAGTCCTGCCATCCGGGGCTTTCCGTTGAACTGGTGCCAATGGTCACCCGCGGTGACGTGATCCTTGATACCCCTCTTGCAAAAGTAGGTGGCAAGGGTCTGTTTGTGAAAGAGCTGGAACTGGCTATGCTGGAAGGACGCGCCGATATTGCCGTCCATTCCATGAAGGATGTGCCGGTAGAATTTCCCGCAGGACTGGGGCTGGTTACTATCTGCGAACGGGAAGATCCGCGCGATGCATTTGTCTCGAATCACTATGCTTCCCTTGATGAGCTGCCGCATGGCAGCATCGTGGGCACCTCAAGTTTGCGCCGTCAGTGCCAGTTGGCTGCGGAGCGGCCGGATCTGACGATCCGTTCCCTGCGCGGCAATGTGGGCACGCGTCTGGGGAAACTCGATAGCGGTGAGTATGACGCCATTATTCTTGCTGCTGCCGGGCTTAAACGCCTGAAGCTGGAGGAGCGTATTCGTCAACCGTTGACGCCGGAACAGTCGCTACCGGCTGTCGGTCAGGGCGCAGTCGGTATCGAATGTCGCCTTGATGACGAATGGACAAAAGCGTTGCTGGCGCCGCTCAACCATACGGAAACGGCAATACGCGTGCGGGCAGAACGAGCAATGAATACCCGTCTTGAAGGTGGTTGCCAGGTGCCTATCGGCAGCTACGCCGAGCTTATCGACGGCGAGCTGTGGCTACGCGCGCTAGTCGGCATGCCGGATGGCTCGCAGGTAGTACGCGGCGAGCGGCGCGGTCGACCGCAAGATGCCGAAACCCTCGGCGTCTCCCTTGCCGAAGAGCTTCTGGAAAATGGCGCTCGTGACATTCTCGCCGTCGTTTACGCAGGAGAAGCACCGCAATGAGTATCCTGGTCACCCGTCCGCTACCGCAAGGCGAAGAGTTAGTTAGCCGCCTGCGCGCGCTGGGACGCGTGGCGTGGAGCTTTCCACTCATTGAGTTTACGCCGGGTCGCCAGCTCCGGGAACTGGGCGGCAAGCTGGCAAGTCTTGAGGCGGGTGACTTACTCTTCGCGCTCTCACAGCACGCCGTTGAGTTTGCTCATTCTCACCTCCAGCAACAGGGGGGGCTCTGGCCCTCTGCACCCGATTATTTTGCAATTGGTCGCACTACCGCGCTGGCCCTGCACAAAGTCAGCAGTCATGATATTCGCTATCCGTTAGATCGGGAAATCAGCGAAGTCTTGCTACAATTACCTGAATTACAAAATATTGCGGGTAAAAAAGCCGTCATCCTTCGTGGAAACGGCGGACGGGAACTACTCGGTGACACTCTCCGTGAACGCGGAGCGCATGTCACTTTTTGTGAATGTTATCAACGTAGTGCAAGGCACTATGATGGCGCAGAAGAAGCAATGCGCTGGCAGTCTCGCGGGGTGTCGACGCTGGTGGTTACCAGCGGCGAGATGCTGCAGCAGCTCTGGACGCTCATACCGCAGTGGTATCGTGAACATTGGCTCCTTAGCTGTCGCATTTTAGTTGTCAGTGAACGCCTGGCCGAACAGGCCAGGGAACTGGGCTGGCAGGATATCCAGGTTGCCGATAGCGCCGACAACGATGCGCTGCTACGCGCATTACAATAACTCTCAACATTGGAAGCCATAATGACGGAACAACAGAATCAATCCGCCGTGGTTGAAGAGACCAGGGAGGCCGTGGAAAAGAGACCACAGCCAGAAAATAGCGTAGAAAAGAAAAGTGGCGGCAGTAAAGTCAGTCTCGCCCTGAGTGCGATAGCCGTCGCTATCGCCCTCGCTGCTGGCGTCGGCCTTTACGGCCTGACGAAAACCCAGGCGACCCGCCAGAGCGAAACCAGCGCCGGGCTATCCAGCCAGATCGCCGCGCTGCAAAAAGCGCAGGAAAGCCAAAAAAGCGAACTTGAAAGCATTATTAAGCAGCAGGCCGACCAGCTGACGGAAGCGCGGCAGCAGCAAGATTCGCTGGCAAAGAAGCTGGATGAAGTGCAGCAAAAAGTCGCCGTGATTTCCGGTAGCGATACCAAAACCTGGCTGCTGGCCCAGGCCGATTTCCTGGTGAAACTGGCCGGGCGTAAGCTGTGGAGCGATCAGGACGTGACAACCGCCGCCGCGCTACTGAAGAGCGCCGACGCCAGCCTCGCGGATATGAACGATCCGAGCCTGATTAGCGCTCGCCGCGCCATCACTAACGATATCGCCTCCCTTGCCGCCGTTAACCAGGTGGACTATGACGGCATCATCCTGAAAGTAAACCAGCTCGCTAACCAGGTCGATAATTTACGTCTGGCGGACAATAACGACGATGACTCCCCAATGGATTCCGATAGTGATGAACTATCCAGCTCCATTAGCGAGTGGCGAGTCAATCTGCAAAAAAGCTGGCAGAACTTTATGGACAGCTTTATTACCGTCCGCCGCCGTGACGAAACCGCCGTACCGCTGCTGGCCCCTAATCAGGACGTCTACCTGCGCGAAAATATTCGCTCCCGGCTGCTCGTTGCGGCGCAGGCGGTACCGCGCCATCAGGAAGAAACCTACAAGCAGGCGCTGGATAACGTCTCAACCTGGGTTCGTGCCTACTACGATACTGACGACGCGACCACTAAAGCTTTCCTTGAGGATATCGATAAGCTCAGCCAGCAAAGCATCACCATGAACGTACCGGAAAGCCTGCAGAGCCAGGCGCTGCTTGAGAAACTTATGCAAACGCGGGTACGTAACCTGATGGCGCAACCGGCCGAAGCACCGACCAGCGTCCCGACGCCAGCCCCCGCGCCAGCACCTGCGCCACAAGGAGAGTAACGCATGCTGAAAATCCTCTTACTCTTCGCGCTGTTGATTGCCGGGATCGTTGTCGGCCCGATGATCGCCGGCCATCAGGGTTACGTCCTGATCCAGACGGATAATTACAACATTGAAACCAGCGTTACCGGGTTAGCGATTATCATGATCCTCACCATGGTGGTGTTGTTTGCCATTGAATGGTTGCTGCGGCGTATTTTCCGTACCGGTGCGCATACCCGCGGCTGGTTCGTGGGCCGCAAGCGCCGCCGTGCGCGCAAACAAACCGAGCAGGCGTTGCTAAAACTGGCGGAAGGCGATTATCAACAGGTTGAAAAACTGATGGCGAAAAATGCCGATCACGCGGAACAGCCTGTGGTGAATTACCTGCTGGCGGCGGAAGCGGCCCAGCAGCGTGGAGATGAAGCCCGCGCGAACCAGCATCTGGATCGCGCAACCGAACTGACTGGCGACGATCTGATCCCGGTCGAAATTACCCGTGTCCGCCTGCAGCTGGCGCGTAATGAAAACCACGCCGCCCGTCACGGCATCGACAAGCTGCTGGAGATCACGCCGCGTCATCCGGAAGTACTGCGGCTGGCTGAGCAGGCCTACATCCGCACCGGAGCCTGGAATTCGCTGCTGGATATCATCCCGTCGATGGCAAAAGCTAACGTCAGCGATGAAGAGCATCGTGCTGAACTGGAACAGATGGCGTGGATTGGTTTGATGGATAAAGCCCTGGCCGACGGCGGCAGCGAAGGCTTGCGCGACTGGTGGAAAAATCAGAGCCGTAAAACCCGCAACCAGGTGACGCTACAGGTGGCAATGGCCGAGCGGCTTATCGAAAGCGACGACCATGACACTGCTCAGCAAATTATTATTAATGGCCTGAAAAAGCACTATGACGACCGTCTGGTGATGCCTGTTCCGCGGCTGAAAACCAATAACCCGGAGCAATTAGAGAAAGTACTGCGTCAGCAGCTTAAAACGGTCGGCGATCGTCCGCTGCTGTGGAGCACGCTGGGGCAATCGCTCATGCGTCACGGCGAGTGGCAGGAAGCCAGCGTAGCGTTCCGCGCCGCGCTCAAGCAGCGCCCGGATGCGTTTGATTACGCATGGCTTGCCGATACCCTCGACCGGTTGCATCAGCCAGAAGAAGCCGCGTCGATGCGCCGCGATGGCCTGTTGCTGACGCTGCAAAACAATCCTCCGCAGTAATTTCCCATTGCCCGGTGGCGCTACGCTTACCGGGCCTACCAGGTCACCGTAAGCCGGATAAGGCGAAACCGCCATCCGGCAGTTCTCTTCCGCGTCCCCATAAAAAAACGCCTGCCCTGAAACCAGAGCAGGCGTTAAAACAGATCTATTTGACAACAATTGGGTGCTTCACTCAACGTCGTGTCCATGGTGTTTGATGAGGCGAAAAACGCGACATCTGTCAGTGGACGATAAGCACCGTAAACGGCTCTGCATCATTCCTGAGTTTATGAGGCCCTGAGGCGAACATAAGAGGTGGAATGAGCATCTACCCGGCGATTATCGCACAAGACCTGTAGAAAATGCATCTATCCGCATAAGGAATTGGGAGTATTCTGGACAATAAGTCGCATCGCGATCGGCAGGATATTTTCTAGCGGAATCAGAAAGAGAAACATTTTCTGCAAAATCAGAAAACAAAAAACCCCGCCGGAGCGGGGTTCAAAATTGGTCGGCGAGAGAGGATTCGAACCTCCGACCCACTGGTCCCAAACCAGTTGCGCTACCAAGCTGCGCTACTCGCCGATGTACTGCTTTTTGAATTTTTAGTTCAACTCTTTATAAAGTCGTGGTGCGAGGGGGGGGACTTGAACCCCCACGTCCGTAAGAACACTAACACCTGAAGCTAGCGCGTCTACCAATTCCGCCACCTTCGCAATATCACAACTTTCTAAATAATGGGGTGGCTAATGGGATTCGAACCCACGACAACTGGAATCACAATCCAGGGCTCTACCAACTGAGCTATAGCCACCACTGTAAATCTTTTACGCGGTATTGAAACCACCGCAGCTCCAGCACCGGGTGAATGGTGCGCCCGACAGGATTCGAACCTGAGACCTCTGCCTCCGGAGGGCAGCGCTCTATCCAGCTGAGCTACGGGCGCTTAGCGCCGTTGCGGGGTCGGATAATACGGACTTCCTCCCCCGCTGTCTAGTGCCTTTTAAAAGAAAATGATCGTTTGGTTATGCTTTGTGCGTTTTGTCGCTTATTCCGTCACATCATCAACATTTCCGCGCCGCCCAAGGCCAAACGCCTTATAAATAAACGTCACGGCAGCCAGAAAAATCATCCCGACAAAGAGCGACATACGCGTATCGTCGTTAAATCCCATACCTGCCAGCACGCAAACCAGGAATGCCATGGTTAAATAGTTCACCCACGGGAAAAACAGCGAGCGAAACGGATGACTGGCCATCGCTTCTTTGTGCACCAGACGAAAACGCAACTGGCTAATCAGGATCACAAACCACGGTACCATACCCGGCAATACGCTGGCGCTGTAAACGTAGACGAAAACCCGCTGCGGGTTGGGAATAATGTAGTTCAGGCACGAACCGCCCAACAGAATCACTATTGACAACGCCACGCCCACCGACGGCACACCGTTACGCGAGACTTTAGCGATCGCCGCAGGCAACTGGCGGTTTCTGGCCAGCGCGTAAAGCATACGTCCGCAGCTATACATTCCGCTGTTACAGCCGGAAAGCGCTGCCGTCAGCACCACAAAATTGATAATGCCCGCCGCCGCCGTGATACCAATTTTGGCAAAAGTCAGCACAAACGGACTGCCGTTCGAGCCAATCTGATCCCAGGGGAAAATCGTGACGATAACAAAAATCGCGCCGACATAGAAAATCAGGATTCGCCACAGCACCTTGCCTACCGCGCTGCGCAGAGTGACCTGCGGATTCTTCGCTTCACCGGCGGTGATACCGATAAGCTCAACGCCCTGATAGGACGCGACAACAATACACAGCGCCGTCAGGAAGCCCTTCCAGCCGCCAGCGAAGAAACCGCCATGCGCGGTCAGATTGCCAAAGCCAAGGGAGTGTCCACCGTTGCCAAAGCCAAAGAAAATAACGCCCAGCCCAACCACGATCATCACGATAATAGTAGTGACTTTAATCATCGCGAACCAGAATTCAATTTCGCCATACAGTCGTACCGCCGCCAGATTCGCCAACGCGACCAGGCCAACTGCAATCAGCGCCGGTATCCACTGAGCCATTTCCGGGAACCAGAACTGGACATAGACCCCGATCGCCGTAATCTCTGATATCCCAACCGCCATCCACATAAACCAGTAGGACCAGGCGGTGAGATAGCCGAAAAACGGGCTCATATAGCGATGAGCGTAAACGGCGAATGAACCGGTTACCGGCTCAAGAAACAGCATTTCGCCCATCGAACGCATGATAAAAAAGACAAACAGGCCGGCGATAATATACGCCAGCAGAACCGAAGGCCCGGCCCACTTCAGCGTACTTCCTGCTCCCATAAATAATCCCACGCCAATCGTGCCGCCAAGTGCGATTAGCTCAATATGTCGCGCCTCCAGTCCTCGCTGAAGTTCCGCTTTTTTCTCAGTCATATAGCCTCTTGTATTTGCCCTGCTCCGGTTTTAGCGCACCGCAAGCTGTGGTGTGTATATGCCGGTTATTTTTATGAAGTCATACCCTGCCAACACGACGGTAATACTTACCCGTCGCGTATTAAGCTTGCGAATGGTTAATGAATTTTAGCGAAATGGCAAATAAAGTATCAGGTGAGTGAATACATTACACAGAATACCCAGCAAAATCCGCGAAAGTGCAGTGGAATATCAAAGCTTATTGGTATAATACCAGCATAAATAGCGCAGAAGGCGAGCCTGCCTTTTTATCCGGCTCGGCTGCGAAATCAGGCGGTAAAACCACTCCAGCCCCAGGTCCTGCCAGAATTTAGGCGCCCGCTGAACATGGCCGGTAAAGACATCGTAGGTCCCACCGACCCCCATATACAGCGCCTGCGGATAAACGTTCCGGCAATCGCGCATCAGGATCTCCTGACGCGGCGAGCCCATCGCCACGGTGACGATTTTTGCCCCGCTCTCGCGAATGCGCTCAAACAGCGCCTGACGCTGATCGGCGGGGAAATAACCATCCTGACTACCGACAATATTCACCTTCCAGCGCTGGCGAAGCTGTTGCTCAGTCTGCGCCAGCACCTCTGACTTGCCGCCAATCAGAAACACTGGCGTACCCTGCGCGCCCGCGCGCGCCATCAGCGCTTCCCATAAATCGGCCCCGGCGACGCGCGATACCCGCGCCTGAGGATATTTTTTTCGTATTGAACGCACCACGCTGATGCCATCCGCGTATTTAAACTCCGCATCTGCAATGAGCGCCCGAACGTCGGGATTGTCTTCTACCGCCAGCATCTTCTCTGCATTAATCGCCACCAGCGTACCTTTGCGGATCTCGCCGTCAGCGTACAGATAATCCAGAGCGTGTTGAATATCGCGCCAACCAATGAGTTGCAACCCTCTCAGCAGGTACAACGGCGCGGATGTCGTCTCAGTCATGTACACCCTTTATCAGACTTGAGGTTGCGTCAGCGGCTTAATCCGCTTATGAATCAGCCCTACGCTATCCAGGAACCAGTACAGCAGTTTTGCCGCCAGTAAGCAGATGCCAAAGATAACGAGGAAAAAAACCACGCGGGAACCGAACGCATCCAGCCCTTCGCGCGCCAGCACGATCATGTTGAAGATCGCGCCAAAACAGAAACTGTGCAGTATCGCCGCTTTATAACGGTTACTCTCCCGGTTGCCAAGCTCATACAGCCAGTCAAACCATTTAATGATCAGCCCGACCACCACCGCCCCCAACGGCACAAACCAGATGCCGCCCATCACCACCAGCGACCCAATCAGGGTCGGCGAAATCGCCAGACCGGAATGGTTATTCAGCACTTCCCAGGTGAAATAGTTGGCAGTATTGAGCACCATGCCCGGACGACCGTGCCATAGCCAGCTGGGGATAAAAACGTAAAAATCCCGCACCATTGGCGCCAGCCCCTGGAACGCAATCTTGTCGTAGTTTTGCAGCAATAAAGCCAGGTTTTCCCACGGCGAGAAGGTATCGCGGGTCAGATAGAGGAACGTATAAAACGCCTCATCGCCGCTGACGTTCATGCCATAACGCTTAAGCGCCAGCCAGAACATACCGACAATGCCCAGCACGCCCGCCACCGCCAGCATCCACAGGCTGATCCAGCCGCGAATAATGCCGATAAACAGAAAAATGGCGAAGGCGATGATAATGTTCGCCCGGGTGCCGCCGACGATAACGTAGGTCAGCAAGCCAAACGCGACGGTGCTGATGAGAAAGAATAGCCACGCCTTATAACTCTGACGCAGAAAATAAACCACCAGCATCGCCGGGATGAAAAAGTAGAAAAAGCGCTTTAGCGCCACCCCGGAGACTTCGCTGGAGAAGATCTGGCTATAGGCGTTGAGTCTGAATAGCAGGAAACCGTTGTGCGCAAAGAAAATCCCCAGGCAGAGCAACGCAATCCCCAGTAAAATGCCCCAGGTCAGGTGCGTCTCCACGCGGTTCATGGTGTACAGCGGGCGATGCTGACGTTCCCTGGCCGCCGGGCGCAGGCACGTTTTATAGGTGACGTAGTACACCGCGTAAAAGCAGACCGAGACCAGCAGGGTCTGCAGCAGAATTTCCGGCGGAGCCACCGCCACCCCGAAGCGGAACACCAGAATGCTGGTCAGCGGGAAGCCGAAGAAGAAGGTCAGCAGGAACAGCAACGAAAAAAAGACGTTAAAGTTAAAGCGCACGCGGCGGAATTCAAAGTAAGTGACGGTGGTGATAAACAGCGTCGAGAGCAGCCAGACGATCAACAGCCCGCAAAATTGCATTAATGTCATTCGCCCACCCCCGCGGCAATCCGCAATGCCCGTCGCCATCCCGCCAGATAATTCGGACGGAAGAAGGCGATCTGATTTTTATCCACAGCGGCTAACTGGCGCTGCGCTTCGCGCACGACAGCCGTATCCAGCGGGTCGCCGGTAAAGAGTACCGGAATATGCTGTTCCGACATATCCTGCCAGAAGGGATTCTCCCGGTTGAGAACGCAGGGGATCCCGGCCTGAATCAGCAGGCACAGCGTACCGATACCCTGCTGGCGGGCAAACAGAAAGTAGCCAAGATCGCAACGACGCAGCAGGGCGAGGTAATCATCGAACCCCAGCTTATCGCTCAGCACCTGGAGATGCTGCGGGCTAAACAGCGCCGCTCCGGCCTCGCGAACTTCGTTGATGTAGTCACGATTATTGGCCGGATATCCCATTGGCACAACCACGTTCACCGTATCGCCAAACTGCTGGTGGATCGCGCGCAGCGCGGCGATATGCTCGTTGCTGCGATCGCCGGAATTGCCCACCAGAATAGACAACGTATCGCCGCGCGGGGAACTATCGGCGAACGCATTAAGCGTCGGATCCATACGGGTCGGGAAGTAGAGCAACTCGCCGGGCACGCCCGGATGTCTGGCGGTGAACCAGCTCAGATCGCCGCGAGTCGCAAATACGCGGCCGACTCGCCTTTGCGCCATACGCCGCAGCGGATAGAACAGGCGGAATTTCAGGCTGGCGGCGTTCTCATACAGGTCCGCGCCCCAGATATGCCAGTTAAACTGCGCCGGACGGATCCCGCCGCTTAGCAGCGCCAGCCACAGACCAGTATTGAACTGGCCATGAAAGAAAAAGCGCTGCTGCCGGTTCGCCTTCGCCAGAGCGATAACCGCCTGCGCCAGCGATTTTTTCCCCGGATAACCAGTAATGGATAGTGCGGGATACGCTTCGCGAACCGCTTTCCCATCACCAACGATCATAAACAGGCGCGCCTGCTGGTCGTTGACCGCCAGTTCATCATTAAAAAACCGCAGAACGGTCTGGTTGTGGTGCGGAATATCCGATCCCAGTACATGTATCAGTGCAGTCATGCCCGTCTACGCCAAAGTAAAAACACGCCGCTACAGAGGGCGAAATAAACAACATAAGTGGCCATATACGCCTGCGCCGCGCCGATGGCGCCGTGCGCCGGGATAAGCCAGTGCGAAAATGCGGTCAACAGCGTGAACTGGCTGATTTCCGTCAGAATATAAAAACGCAGCGAGGCTTTGGCGATCACCAGATAACCATAAACATAGGCCCCGACTTTCAGCACATCGCCCACCAGTTGCCAGGCAAACAGATCGCGCATCGCCGTAAAACGGTCGGAAAAAAGTAGCCAGATGGCGAAGTCGCGCAGCAGCCACACGGTTAAGCCGCCTGCCGCCACCGCCGGAAGGACAAATTTTAACGATTTGCCAATCTCGCGAGTGATATCCGCTTTCGCGTTCAGACGAGAGAGCGTCGGCAGCAGGTACACGCTAAACGAAGCGGTAATAAACTGCAACCAGGCGTCGGAGATGCTGCTCACGCCCTGCCAGATCCCCACCGCGTCCCAGCCATAATGAGCCGCCAGCAGATTACGCATCATCACATAGGCGACAGGCAACGTCACCGAAGTCATCAGCGCCATCAGGGTAAATTTCGACAGTTGTCCCGCCAGGCCGTTATCCCAACGCGGGCGCAGCGCGCGCAGCGGAATATTGCCGCGCCGCCATAGCACAATGGCCGCCGGAACCACCACCAGCGCGGGCACCAGCGCCAGGCCGAGCAGCGCCCCCTGATAGCCGCCGAAACGGTAGCAGATATAGTAGGCCACGACGCCAATCAGGCTGCCGGCAATAAGCGACAGCGCATTTGCCGCCGCATCACGAAACCCTTTCATCAACGCCAGCAGGAAGTTCGCCCAGGCAATGCCCATCTGCACCAGCGCCACCAGCCGTACCAGATTCTGATAATGCTGATGACCGAACAACCCCTGACTTATCGGCGCCGCCGCCAGCAGGAATATCAGCGCCAGCAGAGTGGAGAACCCCAGCACCATCGTTGATGAAGTACCGACGACGCGATTCAACTGCTGGCGATCGTCATGATGCTGGGCGACCAGCTTAGTCACGCCGTTAAAAATCCCGGCTCCCGCCAGCACGCCAAGCACGGTCACCAGCTGGCGGAAGTTACCCGCCTGACCTACTCCGGCCGGACCGAAAGAGACCGCCAGCAGTTTAACCACCAGCAGACCCGCGCCGATTTTGACCATCGTGGACGCGGCGGTCCACAGAGACGCTTTAGCCAGCGACATATCAGGAGAAATAGCTCAGCAACGAGTTAATCACCGTGCGCTGGTTTACGCCCGACAGATTATAGAATAACGGCAGGCGCAACAGGCGTTCGCTCTCCCGGGTGGTGTAGCGATCCTCACCGTGGAATCGGCCAAAGTTCTCCCCTGCCGGGCAGCTATGCAGCGGGATATAGTGGAACACCGCCAGAATCTCCGCCTCTTTCAGCCAGGCAATCAGCTTGCTGCGATCGTCAATATCGCGCAGTTTGATATAGAACATATGCGCGTTGTGTCCGCAATCGGCGGGAATGACCGGCAGATCGATCCGCCCGGCGCGCGCCAGCGGCAACAGGGCATCATAATAGTTCTGCCACAGCGCCAGGCGCTGCTGGTTAATCCGCTCCGCCGCTTCCATCTGCGCCCACAGATAGGCCGCCTGTAAATCGGACATCAGATAGCTGGAACCAATATCGCGCCAGGTGTATTTATCCACCAGACCGCGAAAAAACTGGCTACGGTTGGTGCCTTTTTCGCGAATGATCTCCGCGCGTTCCACCAGCTTGCGATCGTTAATCAGCGTTGCCCCGCCCTCGCCGCCGGCGGTGTAGTTTTTGGTTTCATGGAAGCTGAAACAGCCAATATGGCCGATGGTGCCGAGCGCGCGGCCTTTATAAGTGGACATCACCCCCTGAGCGGCATCCTCCACCACCAACAGATTATGTTTGCTGGCGATAGCCATGATGGTGTCCATCTCGCAGGCCACGCCCGCATAGTGGACCGGCACAATCGCGCGGGTTTTTTCGCTGATTGCCGCCTCAATCAGCGTTTCATCGATATTCATGGTATCGCGACGAATATCAACAAAGACGATCTTCGCCCCGCGCAGTACAAAGGCGTTGGCGGTGGAGACAAAGGTGTAGCTCGGCATAATCACTTCGTCGCCCGGCTGGATATCCAGCAGCAGCGCCGCCATTTCCAGCGACGCGGTACAGGACGGCGTCAGCAGCGCTTTTGCCGTTGCAAAACGCTGCTCCATCCACTGCTGGCAGCGGCGGGTAAAACCGCCATCGCCGCATAGCTTGCCGCTTCCCATCGCTGACTGCATATAATCAAGCTCGGTTCCCACCACCGGCGGCGCGTTAAATGGAATCATCATGTCACCTGTATAACCAGTACGCGGTGCTTTCCACACTGGCACCGCTGAGAATGTAACGTTTAAGCGCGGCAACGTTGCCCATCTGGGTCGCCACCCGCAGCGTCGTCAGCCCGCGCAGCGCGGCCCAGCGTTGCGCCGCCTGCATTAATGTTGCGCCCTGTCCGCGCCCGGCCAGCAGACCTATTCTTGCCTCTTGCTCATTGAGCTGGCGCAGAGAGACAAACCCGCGGATCTCACCATCAGGTGCGCGACAAATCAGGCACTGGTGATCGAAAATCCCCAGTACCGCGTTTTCAATCCACTGGGCATAGAAACGTTCGCTGGCGTCAGGGGCGTACCAGGGCGCACGAAAACGACTCTGAGCAAAAGCCTGAGCTGCCAGCTCGCGCAGTCGGGGAATATCCGCTTCTGTTGCCCTCTCAGCGCCAACGTCATCATAAGCCGTAAGCGTAAGCGCGAGATCGACTTCGCCCTCTACCAGCCGGAAGCCTGACGCCTGTAGCGCATCCAGCCGTGCGACATCATCCGCCGCGACTTTGGCCTGCACTCGCGACCAGCCAGCCAGCGCTTCCGTCGTCAGCAGCGGCGCGTCATCGGCAAAGCGCAGGATAGCGCTGTTAACGCCGAAGAAGCGGTTTTCCCACTCCAGGGGCTCAATACTGGCGCGGACGGGCACGGAGAAGATCCAGTAAGTATTGGCCGTAGCCGGTTTTTTCCAGCCGTTTCGCCGCGCGCTTCACGCCGTCGTCATCCAGCCAGCCGTTGCGCCAGGCGATCTCCTCCAGGCAGGCAATTTTGAAGCCCTGACGCTTTTCAACCGTCTGCACAAACATGCTGGCCTCAATCAGGCTATCGTGAGTGCCGGTATCCAGCCAGGCAAAACCGCGGCCCAGCAGCTCAACCGTCAATGCGCCATCGTCGAGATACATTTGATTGATAGAGGTGATCTCCAGTTCGCCGCGCGCCGAGGGTCTGACCCGTTTGGCGTATTCCGCCACTTTACCGTCGTAAAAATAGAGGCCGGTGACCGCCCAGTTGGATTCAGGTTTTTTTGGCTTCTCTTCCAGCGAAATCGCACGGAACGCATCATCAAACGCCACCACGCCAAAGCGTTCAGGATCCATCACCTGATAACCAAATACCGTCGCCCCGGAAGTCCGGGCCGCCACGCTACGCAGTTTCGGACTGAAGCCCTGGCCGAAAAAGATATTATCGCCCAGCACCAGGCACGAAGGCTCGCCGTTAAGGAACGCCTCGCCGATGATAAAGGCCTGCGCCAGTCCATCCGGGCTCGGCTGGACGGCGTAGCTTAGCTGCACGCCGAATTCCGAACCATCGCCAAGCAGACGCTGAAAATCACGCTGGTCATCCGGAGTAGTAATAATCAACACCTCGCGGATACCGGCCAGCATCAGTACCGATAGCGGATAATAGATCATCGGCTTATCGTAGATGGGTAGCAGCTGTTTCGAAACGCCGCGTGTGATCGGATGCAGGCGAGTACCCGAGCCGCCAGCCAGAATAATACCTTTCATCTTCCCCCTCAGACGCTCAGGCTTGCAGGCCCAGGCGTTCTCCTTGATAGCTACCGTCCAGAACCTGCTGCCACCAGGCTCTATTCTCCAGGTACCACTGAACGGTTTTGCGCATACCGCTGGTAAAGGTTTCGTCCGGCCTCCAGCCCAGCTCGCGTTCAATTTTCGTCGCATCAATGGCGTAACGCAGGTCGTGCCCGGGACGGTCGGCAACGAAGGTGATGAGATCGCGATAGTGCGCCAGACCATCAGGTTTGTGCGGCGCCAGGGTTTCCAACAGCTCGCAAATGGTTTCCACCACCTCGATATTCTTACGCTCGTTATGGCCGCCGATATTGTAAGTCTCGCCCGGCTCGCCGCAGGTTGCCACCCGATAAAGCGCCCTGGCGTGATCTTCAACGTATAGCCAGTCACGAATTTGCTGGCCATTGCCATAAACCGGCAGCGGTTTGCCCGCCAGCGCGTTGAGGATGGTCAGCGGGATCAGCTTTTCCGGGAAATGATACGGCCCGTAGTTATTCGAGCAGTTAGTCACCAGCGTCGGCAGGCCATAGGTTCGCTTCCAGGCGCGAACCAGATGATCGCTGCTGGCCTTTGAGGCGGAATAGGGACTGCTGGGGGCATAGGGGGTGTTTTCGGTAAATAAGCCGCCGCTATCGTGCAGATCGCCGTAGACCTCATCCGTCGAGATATGATGAAAGCGAAAAGCCGCTTTTTTTTCGGGCGCCTGCGCATTCCAGTACGCCCGCGCCGCTTCCAGCAGCGTCCAGGTGCCGATAATATTGGTTTCAATAAATGCCGCCGGACCATCAATAGAGCGATCGACGTGGCTTTCCGCCGCCAGGTGCATCACGATATCGGGCTGGTAGTGGCCAAATACGCGATCCAGCGCTGGCCGATCGCAGATATCTACCCGCTCAAAGGCAAAGCGCGGGTCCTGAGCAACAGGGGCCAGCGACATCAGATTTCCGGCATAGGTCAGCTTATCCACCACCACGACCTTATCGGCAGTTGCCGTGATGATTTCACGCACCAACGCCGAACCGATAAACCCGGCCCCGCCGGTGACCAGAATCGTTCTCACCGCCAGACCCCTTTGGTGTCGACGATAAACGGCTGACTCACGCTGTCGCCGCTTATCGCTTTAAATTCTTTATGATCGACCAGCATCACCAGCACATCGGCGCTCGCCAGCGCCTCGTCCAGCGGCGTCAGAGCGCACAGGCCGTCAAGTTTGTTCGGCAGTTGCTGAATATTCGGCTCAACAACCAGGGTTTCGCCGCCATGCCAAAGGGCGATTTGCCGGGCAATCGCCATTGCCGGGCTTTCGCGCAGATCATCAATATTGGGCTTAAACGCAAGGCCAAAGCAGGCGATTTTCAGCTCGCTGGCGCGTTTGTTGCTGGCGGCGAGGCAGTCGGCGACCCGCGTTTTAACCTGATCGATAACCCATTCCGGTTTATGGTCGTTTACCTCGCGCGCGGTGCGGATCAGCCGCGCCTGCTGCGGATTTTGCGCTACGATAAACCACGGATCGACCGCAATGCAGTGGCCGCCGACGCCCGGACCAGGTTGCAGGATATTAACGCGCGGGTGACGATTCGCCAGGCGAATCAGCTCCCAGACGTTAATCGCCTGATCGGCGCAAATCAACGAAAGTTCATTGGCGAAAGCGATATTGACGTCGCGGAAGCTGTTTTCGGTTAGCTTGCACATCTCAGCGGTGCGCGAGTTAGTCACCACGCATTCGCCTTCGAGGAAAATTTTATACAGCTCGCTGGCGCGGGCCGAGCATACGGGAGACATCCCGCCGATCACGCGGTCATTTTTTATCAGTTCAACCATGACCTGCCCCGGCAAAACGCGTTCCGGGCAGTAGGCGATATTCACATCAGCCGCTTCGCCAACCTGTTGCGGAAAGCTCAGATCAGGGCGCATCTCCGCCAGCCAGGTCGCCATCTGCTCGGTTGCGCCGACCGGCGACGTGGACTCGAGGATAACCAGCGAACCTTTCTTTAGCGTCGGGGCGATAGACTTCGCCGCCGATTCGACGAAAACCATATCCGGCTCATGCAGATCTTTAAACGGCGTCGGTACCGCAATAAGGTACGCGTCAGCCTCCACCGGCGCGGTGGTGGCGCTCAGATAACCCTGCTCGACCGCCTCTTTGACAACGCTCGCCAGATCCGGCTCCACGATATGAATTTCACCACGATTAATGGTCTCCACGGCATGTTGATTGATATCAACGCCGACCACCCGCTTCTGCCGGGAGGCGAACGCGGCAGCGGTTGGCAGGCCAATATATCCAAGGCCAATCACTGAAATGGTAGAAAAACTCATAACGTTACCTGATTATTTTTTAGTGCGGACAAAATACGATGACACGCCTGTCCATCGCCGTACGGGTTATGCGCCCGACTCATGGCCTGATACGCAGACTCATCTTGCAGTAAGCGCGTGACTTCATTAACGATGCGCTGGCTATCGGTGCCCACCAGGCACACGGTACCGGCGCTGACCGCTTCCGGGCGCTCGGTCATGTCACGCATCACCAGAACCGGCTTCCCGAGCGATGGCGCCTCTTCCTGGATGCCGCCGGAGTCGGTCAGGATCAACCATGCGTGATTCATCAACCAGACGAACGGCAGGTAATCCTGCGGTTCAATAAGCATGACGTTATCAACGTGGCCAAGAATACGATTAACCGGCTCGCTAACGTTCGGGTTCAGATGCACCGGATAGACAATCTGTACATGCGGATTGTTGGCGGCGATCTCCGCCAGCGCATGGCATATCTGCTCAAAGCCGCGGCCAAAACTTTCCCGACGATGCCCGGTAACCAGAATCATTTTCCTGCCATCAGAGAGGAAGGAGTAACGCTGGGCGAGCTCATTGCGCAACGCTTCATCACGCAATGCCTGGTCACGCACCCAGAATAGTGCGTCAATAACTGTGTTACCGGTGACCGTAATCCGGCTGTCAGCGATATTCTCCTGCAGCAGATTCTGTCGTGACGTTTCCGTCGGCGCAAAATGGTACGTTGCCAGACGCCCGGTTAACATCCGGTTGCCCTCTTCCGGCCACGGCGAGCTCAAATCGCCCGTGCGCAGCCCGGCTTCCACATGGCCCACCGGAATTCGCTGATAGAACGCAGCCAGGCTCGCCGCCATCGTGGTGGTCGTGTCGCCATGCACCAGCACCACATCTGGCCGGAACGATTCCAGTACCGGTTTCATGCCTTCAAGAATACGACAGGTAATCTCCGTCAGCCCCTGACCTGGCTGCATAATGTTCAGATCATAGTCCGGAACAATAGAAAAAAGTTTTAATACCTGATCGAGCATCTCCCTGTGCTGCGCGGTCACGCAAACTTTCGCCTCAAAATGAGGGTCTTTTGCCAGCGCATGAACCAGAGGCGCCATCTTTATGGCTTCTGGTCTCGTGCCAAACACCGTTAGTACTTTCACATCAACTCTCTTCGATTAGGCGATAAAGGCGATACTCGTCGTCTTTCAAGCAGCATCTGCATCGCCGACGAGGGATAACTCGACATCAACAAGGTCTCACTGCGGGCTGCATTCACTGGACACGGCGACGCGATAACGCAACGCCTGCGCCAATGAGCGCGCCCACAATCCCCCACATCACCATCAGAAACACGCGACGCGGGCTGTCGCGTTTTACCGGCTCTTCAGGCGTGCGCAGATACCTGTAAGTCTGGAAACGCGGGTCCAGGGTCGGCCCGACGTTTAAGGTCGTTAGCATGGCGCGGCTCTGATCATAATCCAGACTGTATTCCGGCCCCACCGCCTGTAGATTTTCCAGCCGCGCCTGCAGCATCGGCCTTCCCAGCAAAAACAGTTCAGAATCCGGCAACTGGTCTGGCGGAACGTCGGTTTCACTGCGGGAGATGTTATGCTGCTGCGCAACTTTCAGCGCCTGTTCCACGCTATGCATGCGGCGATTGAAAATCGCGCGCGCCACCTCTTCCTGACGTTTCACCTGCGCTTTCATCTGTATGGTGCGGGCAGCCCAGGCGCCTTTAAGCTCGTCATTGAGATGCCCCGCCGCGCGCTGGCTGGCAAAAGCGACATACTGTCGCAGCAGATTATTGGCATCCGGTGCCGTTTCGGCTGTCAGCTTCACGCTATCGTTGACGTTTTTTTGCGCATCGCCCGGTATAAACTGAATATCGTTAATCAGGTCATCCAGCAGTGCGGCGTCGGCGCGAGCATTACCCGACTGGCGCTGTTTGTAGTAGTCAGTCTGCAGCCAGAAGTCACGACGAGTATCCCATGACGCCTGCTGCATAATGAACTCTTTATAGGCTTCGTCCATTACCGAAGGTTGATCGACCGAAGCAAGATTGGCCTTGATATCAAGATTACGTAAGAACTGCTGTTGCGAATAGTACCCTCCCAGCATATTCACCGTTGGCCTATCGGTAATCGCCGTCGCGCTCCACTCCTGGCGAGCAAAAAAGGTATAAACCAGAACAATCAGTGCAAAAAGCACCGCGATACCGGCTATCCAGCTTTTCCCTGACCATAAGGCGCGAAACAACCCGCGAATATCCAGTTCATTCTCAACATTCACTGCACGAACTCCCGGTAATGGTTGACTCATCAGGTCCCCAGATTTACTTGGTTAATTTTGGATTATTGCCGCTGTGTCGCCGTATTCTGCGTCTAATGCGCTTAACCAGGCGCGCCACTTTCCACGCGCGTTTAATACAGTAGCCATAAAGAAAGAAGGCTAATAAAAAGAGTATTAACATCACCCATTCAGGAACAAAGCGGGTATATTCCGCCACCACGCCAACCAGCGCCAGTAGCGCTGCCGCCAGGGTAATCAGAACGAACGCCTGGCGGGAAGTAAACCCGGCACGCATAATCAAGTGATGAATATGCTGCCGGTCCGGAGAAAACGGGCTCATCCCTTTACGCAGACGACGATACATAATCGCCACCATATCCATCAGCGGGATAGCAATAATCCACAATGCGGTTACCGGGCTAATAGGATGCGTTTTTCCCTGCGTGGTCTCCAGCAGCAGCCAGATGATAGTGAAACCAATCATGGTACTGCCGGCGTCCCCCATAAAGACCTTATAGCGACGGCCAAGCACGCCGAGGTTAAGTAAAATATAGGGTAAAATGGCGGCAATCATCGCAAAACACCACATCGCCAGGCTATATTGACCATCAAACAACAGGATGATTCCCATTGCCGCGAATGAGACAGAGGAGAGGCCGCCAAGCAGGCCATCAATACCATCCACCATATTGAAGGCATTGATCGCGGCCCAAACGGCAAAAAGGGTAAGGAAAAAGCCAAAGGGGCCGAGAACCAGCTCCCACGCGCCAAAAATAAACCCGAGGCTACTCAGATGAAGATGGCCAACCGTCATCATAATGATGGCAATCGCGGCCTGAATAACCGCGCGAATTTTGACACTGATATCGAAACGGTCGTCCAGCGCGCCGACCAGCACCAGTACCCCGGCACACGCAAGATATAGCCGGGCATGGGGAATATAATAATCGGCAATGGCAAATGTAAAACATATACCTGCATATACTGAGATACCACCGACTAACGGAATCAATCCCTGATGCCGTTTGCGATAGTTTGGTTTATCCACTAGCCCAATTTTTTCCGCCGCCTTACGAGCAACAAATATAAACAGGGTAGTAAATAAGAAAATACTGATTAATTCAGTAATAGCAGTGAGTAAATTCACAATGCAGTGCTCTCAGCATAGTTAATGCGGGAAGTATAACGACGATATCTCAGCTCCAGAAGGGGTAAAGGCAGAACATTACAAATTTATTGTAGAAATTTTAGGCTGTTAAAGCACCGCACTCTCTTTGCCATCGTGCTGAATACATCATTCGTTTACACCCGCTTTTCTTCCCTGCATGGATCATACAAACCCGGAAAACAAAACGCCACGCAATAGCGTGGCGTTCTCTGGCTTTTTTTAAATTACGAGCGCTTCATCATATCGAAAAAGTCATCGTTGGTTTTGGTCATCGCCAGTTTATTGATGAGGAATTCCATCGCGTCGATTTCACCCATCGGATGGATGATTTTACGCAGAATCCACATTTTTTGCAGCTCTTCCTGCGTGGTGAGCAGCTCTTCTTTACGGGTACCGGAACGGTTGTAGTCGATAGCCGGGAAGACGCGTTTTTCGGCAATCTTACGCGAGAGGTGCAGCTCCATATTACCGGTGCCTTTAAACTCTTCGTAGATAACTTCGTCCATTTTAGAACCGGTATCGATCAGCGCGGTCGCGATGATGGTCAGGCTACCGCCCTCTTCGACGTTACGCGCGGCGCCAAAGAAACGCTTCGGACGGTGCAGGGCGTTGGCGTCCACACCACCGGTCAGGACTTTACCGGAAGCCGGCACTACGGTGTTGTAAGCGCGCGCCAGACGAGTAATCGAGTCGAGCAGGATGATAACGTCTTTTTTATGTTCAACCAGACGCTTCGCTTTCTCGATCACCATTTCCGCAACCTGAACGTGACGGGAGGCAGGTTCGTCAAAGGTTGAAGCAACCACTTCACCTTTAACCAGACGCTGCATCTCAGTCACTTCTTCCGGACGCTCGTCAATCAGCAGGACCATCAGCACACAATCAGGATGGTTGTAGGCAATGCTCTGCGCGATATTCTGCAGCAGCATGGTTTTACCGGCTTTCGGCGGCGCCACAATCAAACCACGCTGGCCGCGACCGATCGGCGATGCCAGATCGAGAACACGCGCGGTTAAGTCTTCCGTTGAGCCGTTACCACGCTCCATACGCAAACGTGAATTTGCGTGCAGTGGCGTCAGGTTTTCAAAGAGGATCTTGTTACGCGCGTTTTCCGGTTTGTCATAGTTAACTTCATTAACTTTCAACAACGCAAAGTAGCGTTCGCCTTCTTTCGGCGGGCGAATCTTACCAGAAATGGTATCACCAGTGCGGAGGTTGAAACGGCGGATTTGGCTGGGAGAAACGTAGATGTCATCAGGACCGGCGAGGTAGGAGCTGTCTGCAGAGCGGAGGAAACCAAATCCATCCTGCAGTATCTCCAGTACGCCATCGCCAAAGATATCTTCACCACTCTTCGAATGCTGCTTGAGGATGGCAAAAATAATATCCTGCTTACGCATACGGGCCAGGTTTTCCAGCCCCATATTTTCGCCGAGAGTAATCAGCTCAGAAACCGGCGTATTCTTTAATTCGGTAAGATTCATAATGATGTGGGTTCTTAAACTCGGGGTAATTCTCGAACTTAATGTTGTGAATGGTATGGCAGGAACATCCATGCCTGTTAACGGCCTTCATCTCGTGTCTGTACGTTGCCTGGTCACAGGAAAAAACACAGAACTGAAACGACTAGACGGAATGAGTGATAAGCCAGGAATTATTAGCTTCACGCGCATTTTCTGCGGGACGCTTTGGGTAAAACAAGATTCAAACAAAAGGTATGTTTAAAACGAAGTCTGGGATTAACTTAGCACGACTCTGGCCGGGCGTCCAGAGATCCACAAAAAATAGGAGCCCGGACGCCGGAATAACAAACCGCTTACGCCAGGTTGGCGTCGAGGAACTCTTTCAACTGGCCTTTAGACAGCGCGCCAACTTTGGTCGCCGCAACTTCGCCATTTTTGAACAGCAGCAGAGTCGGGATGCCGCGAATGCCGTATTTCGGCGCCGTACCCGGGTTCTGATCGATGTTCAGTTTCGCAATGGTCAGTTTGCCCTGATACTCTTCAGCGATCTCATCCAGAATCGGGGCGATCATTTTGCACGGACCGCACCACTCTGCCCAGAAATCGACGAGGGTTAGCCCGTCAGCCTTGAGTACGTCCGTGTCAAAACTGTCGTCAGTCAGGTGAATAATTTTATCGCTCATATTTAACTCCACAGGAATAAGCCTGGTGTGTTGGTGTCGCAGCCATCAACGACGTGTCAATGCTACGTTACGCACGCTGTTCTTCAGGGTGCATCTTTTCACTGCCTGCGAGATAAGCCCCATCATAGGCTTCCCACCGGCAGACGTTAAAGCAACCTGCGCTCAAACTGGCTTATCGCAGATTTACCACCCTCGGCTCGCTTAGTCGTCTAAGCTTTCGAGGATGCGTTCTGTTGCCGCAGACGTACCTTGAATAATTTCATGCATAGCCAACGAAAGGTTGACGTTATTTCACCGGATACGCTTTCTTAATGCAATAGTAAGCTGATATTCTACCACACTATGAGCAAAACACATTTAACAGAACAGAAGTTTTCCGACTTCGCCCTGCACCCTGCAGTCGTCGAGGCCCTTGAAAAAAAAGGGTTTCATAATTGCACACCCATTCAGGCACTCGCCCTCCCGCTAACGCTGGAAGGTCGTGATGTCGCCGGGCAGGCGCAAACCGGTACCGGTAAAACGATGGCGTTCCTGACGTCAACGTTTCATTATCTTCTCACACACCCGGCTATCGCTGACCGCCAGGTCAACCAGCCGCGCGCGCTAATCATGGCGCCAACGCGTGAACTGGCGGTGCAAATTCATGCCGATGCAGAACCGCTGGCGCGGGCAACCGGCCTGAAGCTTGGTCTGGCCTACGGCGGTGATGGCTATGACAAACAGCTGAAAGTGCTGGAAAGCGGCGTGGATATTCTGATCGGCACAACCGGTCGTCTTATCGACTATGCCAAACAAAACCATATCAACCTCAGCGCCATTCAGGTTGTCGTCCTTGACGAAGCCGATCGCATGTACGATCTCGGCTTTATTAAAGATATCCGTTGGCTGTTCCGTCGGATGCCGCCCGCAAATCAGCGCCTGAACATGTTGTTCTCCGCCACCCTTTCATATCGCGTACGTGAACTGGCGTTCGAACAAATGAACAACGCCGAATATGTCGAAGTTGAACCAGAGCAGAAAACAGGCCACCGCATCAAGGAAGAACTGTTCTATCCTTCCAACGAAGAAAAAATGCGTCTGCTGCAGACGCTGCTGGAAGAAGAGTGGCCGGATCGCACCATTATTTTTGCCAACACCAAACACCGTTGTGAAGATATCTGGGGTCATCTGGCGGCGGACGGCCATCGCGTTGGTCTGTTGACCGGCGACGTGGCGCAGAAAAAACGCCTGCGTATTCTCGATGAATTCACCCGCGGCGATATTGATATTCTGGTCGCAACCGATGTCGCCGCCCGCGGCCTGCACATCCCGGCCGTTACCCATGTCTTCAATTACGACCTGCCGGACGATTGCGAAGATTACGTTCACCGCATTGGTCGTACCGGTCGCGCTGGCGCCAGTGGTCACTCCATCAGCCTGGCCTGTGAAGAGTACGCGCTGAACCTCCCGGCTATCGAAACCTATATCGGCCACTCGATTCCGGTAAGCAAATACAATTCAGATGCGCTGATGACCGGACTGCCTAAACCGCTACGTCTCACGCGTACGCGCCCTGGCAACGGCCCGCGTCGTAACGGTCCGCCCCGTAATCGTCGTCGTTCAGGTTAACGATATGCCATACACAACGTCATTCAGGTTGCATCAGGGCAGCAAAGAAGCGAATCCCGACGGGCTTTTTCGGGTAAGTGATTCGGGTGATAAATTTGTCAGCAACAGATTTGCACGCCGCTTACAACGCCCCGTCGGGTTGGGTCCCAGGAGCGGGCCGAATAATCAACGCAGCCAACACTGAGGCAGCCTGAAGGATGAAATGTATGAGTTCCCCCTCGCTCTATGCGGCTATCGATCTTGGTTCCAATAGCTTTCATATGCTGGTTGTACGCGAGGTGGCCGGGAGCATCCAGACCCTCAATCGTATCAAACGTAAAGTCCGTCTGGCTGCTGGATTGAGTAATGACAACACCCTCTCAGCGGAAGCCATGGAGCGCGGCTGGCAATGTTTACGCCTGTTTGCCGAGCGTTTGCAGGATATCCCTACGGCGCAAATCCGCGTGGTTGCTACCGCAACATTACGTCTGGCAGTTAACGCCGGAGAGTTCCTGGAGAAAGCGCAGGAGATCCTCGGCTGCCCGGTGCAGGTCATCAGCGGAGAAGAAGAAGCTCGCCTGATCTATCAGGGCGTGGCGCATACCACCGGCGGCGCGGATCAGCGCCTGGTCGTGGATATCGGCGGCGCCAGTACCGAACTGGTTACCGGTACCGGAGCACAAACCACCTCGCTTTTCAGCCTGTCGATGGGCTGCGTCACCTGGCTGGAGCGCTACTTCGCCGATCGTAGTCTCACCAAAGAAAATTTCGATCTTGCGGAAACCGCCGCGCGTGAGGTATTACGCCCCGTCGCCGATGTTCTGCGCTATCACGGCTGGAAAGTGTGCGTCGGCGCGTCCGGCACCGTTCAGGCATTACAGGAAATCATGATGGCCCAGGGGATGGATGAACGCATCACCCTGGATAAGCTCCGGCAGCTTAAACAGCGCGCGATTCAGTGTGGCCGTCTGGAAGAGCTGGAAATTGAAGGCCTGACGCTCGAACGCGCGCTCGTTTTCCCCAGCGGTCTGGCCATTCTGATGGCTATCTTCAGCGAGCTAAACATACAGAGTATGACCCTGGCGGGCGGTGCACTACGCGAAGGCCTCGTTTACGGTATGCTGCATTTGTCGGTCGATCAGGATATTCGTAGCCGCACGCTACGTAATATTCAGCGCCGGTTTCTGGTGGATACCGCTCAGGCACAACGCGTTGCCCGCCTGGCCGACCATTTCGTTCACCAGGTGGAAAAGCGCTGGGAAATTGAGCCATTGTGCTTCGATCTGCTGCAAAGTGCCTGTCAGCTGCATGAAATCGGCCTGAGCGTGGAATACAAACAAGCACCGCTGCATTCCGCCTGGCTGGTACGCAATCTCGACCTGCCCGGCTTTACGCCTGCGCAAAAGAAGCTGCTGGCCACGCTGCTGTTAAACCAGACCAATGCTGTCGACCTCTCTTCAATTCATCAACAAAACGCGGTTCCGCCGAAGGTCGCGGAGCATATGTGCCGCCTGCTGAGACTGGCTATTCTGTTCGCCAGTCGCCGACGCGACGATTTGCTGCCGATGATTACGCTGGCCGCCGAAGATGAAAGTTTGACGCTGACGCTGCCGCACAGCTGGCTGGAAAATCATCCGCTGGGCCAGGAAATGGTAGAACAGGAGTGCCAGTGGCAAAGTTACGTTCACTGGCCGCTGTTGATCAAAGAACAGCCATCCTGAGTTGATATCCGTCATATTTCAGGTTGCGGGTGCGTTGGTGCGACGCCCCGTTATTGTAGCTTCACCCTGAAATCAAAATTGAAGTAATTGCTCAGGCAAAACGCGGTTCCGTATTCCAGCACGTCTCCCTGAGCGTTACGGCTTTTCAGCGTAATTTTCATTAATGGGACCCCATGCGGTAAATCCAGTAAACTCAGTTCTTCTGCCGAAGGGACATGTACCGTCAGGGAGTAATCCTGAAGATCGGGAAAAATTCCGTTTTCAGCCCAGTGAGCATACAGTGAACCTTCGAATAAATCCGGGCGTGGCAAGAAACGCGCCGGGATAAACATGGTCTCGATAGAAACCGGCAGGGAATCTACCAGGCGTACGCGTTTTATTTTCGCCACGCGCTCCCCGACAGCTATCTCCAGTTCACGTGCCAGAACGTCATCCGCCGCCAGTTTTTCCCTCACCAGCCAGCGGTCGGACAGCGTCCCGGCATGTTGTAGCTGGGCAGAAAATCCGCCGCTGGCAAGGTTATAACTTACCGGCTGATTCACTTCCGTCCCTTTCCCGTGCCGCTTGATAACCCGCCCGCCTTCCTGCAAAGCCTCCAGCGCTTTCACCACCGTCACCCGTGATAATTCAAGCGCCTGAGACATTTTACGTTCAGAGGGCAAAATACTGCCATGAGTCAGTAACCGATCCGCCATCGCTGCTTCAATAGCTTGTTTTAGTTGCATATAAAGCGGCGCGGGCGCCTCTGCATTCAGGCGAGCTTTTATGTACTCAAGCAGCGGTTGCGGCATCATTTCGTGGCCTTCCAGAATTATGTGGCTGTGGATTTATCATAGTGGATCCATACTGGAATCTGTAGCGCCATCATCGCATCTCCCGGCACGCTCCCGCCTCCCTTCTTATCATCAAAATGTCCCGTCGATCACAGTGTGATGATAAAGGACTTTAACTGGACTTAATCTGGATCTATTTTCAGTATAACTTTTGTTCACTTCTTGCCGGGAGTCATTGATGTCTGATATTCGCCCTGCGTCTACCGCGGAACGCCGCATTCTTGGCTGCCTTTACGGGCAAGCCACTGGCGATGCAATGGGAATGCCTTCTGAATTATGGGCTAAGCGTCGAATCATTAACTATTTTGGCTGGATAGAACGCTTTCTTCCCGGTCCGAAAGAAAATATCGCCGCCTGCGAATTTAACGCCGCTGAATTCACCGATGATACCCATCAGTGTATCGCACTGATGGATGCGCTGAATGAAAACAACGGTGTCACCAATCCACTGCTTATCGCCAGACATATTCTGCTGTGGGCCAGAGGCTGTCAGGCATTTGAAAAAAATATCCTCGGCCCGACCTCGAAAGCGTCCCTGATTGCACTTGAGCAGGGGCAGTTGCTGGATGACATCGCCGCCAACGGCGTGACCAACGGCGCGGCAATGCGCGTGGCGCCGATGGGTTGCCTGCTGCCAACCCGGGACAAAGCCTTTTTCATTGAGCAAGTACGGCTGTCCTGCCTGCCTACACACAAATCAGATATCGCCATTGCCGGTGCGGTGGTAATTGCCTGGGCCATCAGTCGCGCCATTGAAAGTGCCGACTGGTCATTAATCAAAACGGAGCTGGTATCGCTGGCGAACGAAACTCAGCGCCATTATGAGTCCACTTTTAGTCCACTTCTCGGTAATCGCATCCAGCTGGCGCTGGAAAAGATGTCGGGGGAAACAGATCACCTGAAAGGCATTGATCGTATTTATACGGATATCGGTGCTGGTATGGATGTCATCGAATCCGTCCCCGCAGCAATTGCGCTGGTCGATCTATCCGGAACGCAGCCAATGAAATGCGCCATGCTGGCGGCAAATTTGGGCGGCGACACTGACACCATTGGCGCGATGGCAACCGCTATCTGCGGCGCGCTTCATGGAATCGACGCCTTCCCTGAAGACGCAATACACCAGATTAATCAGGCCAACAATATAGACTTCACGCCTTACGCACAGCAACTTGCAGGTTATCGCTTCGCATAATTCATAGAGGGTATCTATATGGACAGCAAAGCTTCATACGATGGCACCATCCAGACCCCCGGCATGGCGGAGCTGGGAATCGGTCTGGTACCTCCCGTCCACCAGACCCAAAAACCGATCCAGCTATTTTTCGTCTGGTGCGCGGCGAATATCGGCATTCTCGGGGTCGTTTACGGCGCGGTCATTGTGTCGTTCGGGCTCTCATTCTGGCAGTCGATACTTGCCGCCGTGGCGGGAGTCGCCTCCTTTGCGCTGGTTGGGGTAACCAGTATCGCCGGAAAAATTGGGCGCACCACGACGCTGACGCTCTCCCGCATCATATTTGGCAAACGCGGTAATATCGCGCCCACCAGCTTTTGTTGGATCAACCTGATGGGTTGGGAATCGGTGAATATGATTACCGGCACGCTCACGCTCGTCGCGATGTTTGCCGCCATGGGGTTTGCAGAGAGTCTGACCACCACCGCGTTATCACTTTTTCTGTTTGGCGGATTGACCGTGCTGGTCAGCGTGCTCGGCCAGAATGCCGTATTGATGATGCAAAAATGGATCACCCGTATCTTTGGCGCCATGACGCTGCTGGTGGTGATTTATTTACTGTTTACCGCAGACTGGCAGGCCATCCTCGCGCTGCCTCCGGGCAACTGGATGACCGGCTTTCTCCCGGCAGTCTCTATTATTGCCGCAGGCACCGGTATCAGCTGGGCTATCGCCGGCGCCGACTATAGCCGGGATCAGCATCCTGGTTCCGGTGAAAAGCGCATTTTTCTCGCCGTCGTCAGCGGCGCCGCCGTTCCCCTGTTGCTGCTGATGCTCACCGGCATACTGCTTACCGCCCAGATCCCCGATCTGGCGTCCAGCGAGAACCCGATTTCCGCGATCGGCAAACTGCTGCCTTCCTGGATGGCAATCCCCTATCTGGCCGCCGCGACCGCCGGGGTTGTGACGATCGCCGTCCTGAGCCTCTATTCCGCCAGTCTTAACCTGTTAAGCATGGGGATCAAGCTACAGCAACGTTCCGCCGTCGCCCTGGACGCCATGCTGGTGCTGGGGATCGCCCTCTACGTGCTGTTCGTCTCGAAAGATTTTCTCGGGCCGTTCATCGCATTCCTGATTTTCTGCGGCGTCTTTCTGGCCGCCTGGGCCGCCATTTTTATCGTCGATTTTTACCGGCTGCGCCGCCATGGCGGATATGCCGAAGCGGACTTATTCCGCGAAAGCGGCGCAAACCGAATCGCGCTCGCCTGCTGGATTGTCGGCGCGCTGGCTGGATTGATGGTATCGAAAACCGGCTTTATCGACGGGCCCTTTGCCGTCGGGATTTTCGCGGATTCCAGCCTCGGACTGTTCATCTCTTTTATTCTGAGCCTGATGCTGTATCTCATGTTCGGAGCCAAAAAGGGGGCTTATCATGATAATAACGGCTGATCGGCTATCGCCGCAGCGGCCGATCGTGGTTATCGGCGCCGCTTTTGTCGACATGATTCTCCATCTCGATACGCTGCCGCAAAGCGGTGGCGATATCTCCGCTTGCGACGGTGGACGGCAGATTGGCGGCTGCGCGTTTAATGTCGCCCGCGCGCTCTCGCGCCTTGAACTGGCCCCTGTTAACGCCATACCGGTAGGCAACGGCGAGTGGGGGCAAGCCGTGGCGCAAAAAATGGCGCAGGAAAATTTACCCGTACTCTTACGTCACCCTGACCACGATAACGGCTGGTGTCTGGCTCTCGTTGAGGCAAACAAAGAGCGGACGTTTATCACCATTGAGGGTTGCGAGCAGCACTGGAACGCCGGCCTGCTGGCGCAAATCCCGCAGCCGAAGGGCGCTATCATTTATGTTTCAGGTTACGAACTGGCCAGCGCAGAGCTGCGCCAGTGGATCCTCGCGCTTACGGAGGATAAGACGCTATTCGTTGATTTTGGCCCCCGCCTGGACGATCTGGATATTCACTTTATTCAGGCGTTACTGCGAAAACGTCCCGTTCTCACCCTGAACCGCGATGAACTCAGAACGCTATGCGCACGTTTGTATGACCTGGATGGCGCCACGCCTGACGCCGCCTCACGGCTCGCCAGAGACTGGCAGTTGCGGGCGATTTGTCGGTTTGATAAGGAAGGCGCCTGGGTAGTCGAGCCCAACGCGGAGCCGCAGCCGATCCCGGCCTGTCGTGTGAAGGTTCACGACACCATTGCCGCGGGAGACAGCCACTGCGCGGGCGCGATCGCCGGGCTGGCCTGCGGGATGAATTTGCGTCAGGCCACGCTGCTGGGCAACCAGGTGGCGGCGATCGTCGTCAGTAAACCTGGTTCTGACGGCACCCCCACCCGCCAGCAGCTACGCCAGTTCCAGCTGCGACAGGAAGAGAGCCGTTAACCGCTATTTACGCGCTTTCGCCAGCATCGCCCGGATGTTGGCGACGTTCGCCTGACCTTTATGCATGCGCTCTTCCGCCGAAATAACTTTGCGCTCCTGCTCCCAGATCAGGTCATCCTGCGGCAATTCCAGCAGGAAACGGCTCGGCTCAGGCCGCACCAGTTCGCCGTACTGGCGACGCTCTTTGCATAAGGTAAAAGTCAGCTCTTTCTGCGCGCGGGTAATACCAACGTAGGCAAGACGGCGTTCTTCATCGACATTGTCTTCATCAATACTGCTCTGGTGCGGCAACAGCCCCTCCTCCATGCCAACCAGATAGACGTACGGAAACTCCAGCCCTTTTGAAGCATGAAGCGTCATCAGTTGCACCTGATCCATCTCCTCATCCGACTCGCCGCGCTCCATCATATCGCGCAGCGTGAAGCGGGTAACAACCTGAGTGAGCGTCATCGGTTCATCGATGTCGCTGCCTTCCAGCATTTCAGTCATCCACGAGAAGAGCGTATTGACGTTTTTCATCCGCATTTCGGCGGCTTTCGGGCTGGGCGACGTTTCATATAGCCAGGATTCATAATCCACCCCGCGGATCAGGTCACGGACGGCGGCGATCGGCTCACGCTCTGAAAGCTGCTGAATTTCCCTTAACCAGTGGGTGAAGCGGGTTAACGCGTCATAGCCGCGCCCGCTTAACGTCTGGGTCAGACCCATATCGAAGCTGGCGGTAAACAGACTTTTGTTACGCCCCATCGCCCACTCGCCCAGCTTTTGCAACGTCGCCGGACCGATTTCACGCTTCGGCGTATTGACGATACGCAGGAAGGCGCTGTCATCATCAGGGTTGGTCAACACCCGCAGATAGGCCAGCAGGTCTTTAATTTCCGGGCGAGAAAAGAACGAGGTGCCGCCGGAAATTTTGTACGGGATGCGGTTCTGCATCAGCATCTTTTCAAAAACCCGCGACTGGTGGTTGCCGCGATAAAGGATCGCATAATCCTTATATTCGGTTTTATTAATAAAGTGATGGGCGATCAGCTCGCCGGTCACGCGTTCCGCTTCATGGTCTTCATTATTCGCGGAGAGCACCTTCAGCTCCGCGCCGTAACCCAGTTCGGAAAACAGACGCTTCTCAAAAACGTGCGGGTTATTGGCAATCAGGATATTGGCCGCCTTCAGAATACGCCCGGAAGAGCGGTAGTTCTGCTCCAGCTTTATCACCTGCAGCGCAGGGAAATCCTGGCTTAACAGCACCAGGTTTTGCGGACGCGCGCCGCGCCAGGAGTAGATTGACTGATCGTCGTCGCCTACCACCGTAAAGCGCGCCCGCTGCCCCACCAGCAATTTCACCAGTTCATACTGGCTGGTATTGGTATCCTGATATTCATCCACCAGCAGATAACGAATTCTGTTCTGCCAGCGTTCCCGTACCTCTTCGTTGCGCTGCAACAGCAGCGTCGGCAGCAGGATCAGATCGTCGAAGTCGAGTACGTTGCAGGCTTTCATATGCGCATCGTACAGCCCGTAACAATGCGCAAAAATCCGCTCCCGTTCCCCTTTTGCTCCCGCCGCAACCTGCGAAGGGGTCTTCAGATCGTTTTTCCAGTTGGAGATCGTGGAGATCAGCTGCTGGAGCAGCACCTTATCATCTTCAATCAACCCTTCGGTGAGCTCTTTCAGCAACGCCACCTGATCGGTATCGTCGAACAGCGAGAAGTTCGATTTCATCCCCAATGCGGCATACTCGCGTTTGATAATATCCAGCCCCAGCGTGTGGAAAGTGGAGATCATCAAACCGCGCGCCTCTTTGCGCCCCAGCGTTTGCCCGACGCGCTCTTTCATTTCACGCGCCGCTTTATTGGTAAAGGTCACTGCCGCGATATGACGCGCCTGATAGCCGCAGCCACGGATCAGATGGGCGATTTTGTTGGTAATAACGCGGGTCTTGCCAGAACCGGCGCCCGCCAGCACCAGGCACGGTCCGGTAACGAATTCGACGGCTTGTTGTTGGCCAGGGTTTAAACGCATGGGAGTATTTTGCTCAATCTTCGAACGGGGTGGAGATTGTAGCAGAAAGCGGGGACGAAGGAGCAACAGGCTGCCCTTTCAGGCAGCCAGGGGAACGTTAATCAGGAAGCACTGGTGGAAAGCGGCGTATAGCCGTTACGCTGTGCGCTCTTGATCCAGCTGTACGAGCCCATTACCGCGATCGCCGTCAGCAGGACATACTCAAGCGACATGGCATAGACCCCCTGCACCGCGTAAATCACCACGCTAATCACGTCGATAACCACCCACAGCAGCCAGTTTTCCACATATTTACGGGTCATCAGTACCATCGCCGCGATCGACAATACCAGCATGGTGGAATCCCAGAACGGGAATGCGTCCGGCTGTAGTTCTGGCATCGCGACCTGGATACCCACCGTATGCAGCAACGCCAGCATAATGCGGGTTAGCGCCGCGAACACCGGATCGATAAACAGCGTGAGCAAAATAATCGCCACCACGCAGACGCCGCCCAGCACCAGGGTTTGCTGACGAGAAAGCCAGCGTACCTTGAGTTCAGCCTCTTGCGCCTCGTTTTGTCGGCTCCACGCATACCAGCCATAAATGTTGGCGGCGAAGAAAAACACCTGTAGCAGCAGACTGGCATAGAGCTGAATCTGGAAAAAAATCGCCGCAAACAGAGTGACGTTAATCAGACCAAACAGATAGTTGATAATTTTTTCCCGGCTGGCGTACCAGATGCACAGCAGACCAAAAACGGTCCCGATGGCTTCAATCCACGATAATGCATAACCACCTTCACCAAGAGGAATGTTGACCATCACATTGTTAATGCTAAAAAAGTCCATCATCGATCTCCTTGCTGGCTAGCGGAATAGATGGCGCGCAGCGCCAACGTAATTTGCCGTTCTTCACCCTGCTGACACAACGCTTCTTGCTGGACATAATCATTGATGCTGCTCTCCAGGCTGGCGTTATGAGCGACAACCACGTTAAGTAACGATGCTGTGCGTAGGCCACGCAGTGAACCGATGGTCATCAGGGCGGCGCTCTCCATATCCGCGCCAAGAATGCCACGCGCCGACCACTGTGCATCCAGTTCCGCCTCACGATCGGTATAAAAACTGTCATGGCTGCGCACCACACCGCATACTGCGGGGATATTCATCTGACGCGCCTGCGCCATCAATTCCCAGGTAAGCTGCGGGTCAGCGCAGGCCGGGTAGCCCTCTGGCGCATAGGTTCGGCTGGTACCATCGTCCATTACCGCGGCGTGAGCGATAATCACGTCACCGAGCGCAAGATTATCCTGCAATGCCCCGCAGCTACCGATACGAATCAGGGTCGTTACGCCGATCTGACGTAGCTCTTCAATCGCAATCGCCGTCGATGGCCCGCCGATTCCGGTAGAAAGCACCAAAATCTCAACGCCCTGATACCAGCCGCGTGCGGCACGAAACTCCCGATTCTGGCCAAGCAGCTCGGGATTATCAAGAAATTTGATGATGCGATCGACCCGCTGCGGATCGCCCGGCAGCAGCGCGTATCGCGCACCGATCATCTCTTTGCTCAACTGAATATGGGGTTGCAGCGACATTCTCCCGTCTCCTTAATTCTTCGTGATTATCCGTTATCAGCCTCCTGCTTTAATTTTTCAGGGGCTAACAACACAATACGTTCACCGTCGGTATCAATAATTCTCAGCGCTTTCAGATCATGCAAAATACGGTTAATACTGCGGGTCGTCGCCGCGAACTCCTGGCTGAGATTCTGCTTGTCCAGCACGATTTTATTCGATCCATCCTGTTGATAACGCAACCATAATGCCTGACATACCCGCTGATATAGCGAGTACAGATTGTCGCTGCTGGCCTTTTTCGACAGTTGATAATATTGCTGGCTAAAGAAGCGCAGCATCCGCTGATTAAAATGATTATCTAAAGCCAGCCAGCGGCAGAAATGCTCTTGCGACAAACTCAGGAGCCGCACATGCCCCATCGCGACAACAGAGCAGATATAATGTCGCGACTCAAAGATCTCCAGCTCACCCAGCATGTCGCCTTTGCGGTAACGCGCCTGCCGATAGCGGCGCCCATCTTCAGCTTCGTAAAAAACGTCAACCTCACCGGCAATAATCAGCGAAAACCGCTGACACACTTCCCCCTGGCGGCAGATAAAAGCGCCACGCGGGATCTCTTCAAAACGCCAGCGCTGCATGATTTCCAGAGGACAGTATTTCAGTAATTCATACAGCAGCGGATCGCCAACAATCTCACTTAACCCGGATAACCAGCCGACGGAAAACTCCGTTTTTTTCATTGTATTCATGTTATCTCGCCCCATGACGGCAGGGACAGGACGGCTGTCCTGTGAAAGAGGAAATATATTTGATAAAAGTGTTGCTCATCTCCCGGTTCATTCAACCCGGAGGGACATCTGTCCTGCGATGGCGAAGAGTATATGTCCGACGCCCTAAGGAATGATAAAGTGGCGGGCAACCTTTGAGACATGAGAGTGAAATAATGGCGAAAACCGCAGCAGCACTGCATATCCTGGTAAAAGAAGAGAAGCTGGCGCTGGATCTTCTCGAACAAATCAAAAATGGCGCCGATTTCGGCAAACTGGCGAAGAAGCATTCAATCTGCCCGTCAGGTAAACGCGGCGGCGATTTAGGTGAATTCCGCCAGGGCCAGATGGTACCGGCATTCGACAAAGTGGTCTTCTCCTGCCCGGTGCTGGAACCCACCGGCCCGCTGCATACGCAGTTCGGTTATCACATCATTAAAGTGCTGTATCGCAACTAATAAAAAGCCCGGTGAATCTGAACACCGGGCTTTTTTTGCCGGATGGCGCTAGCGCTTATCCGGCCTACGAAATAATGGCTTTTTGTAGGTCGGGTAAGCGCTAGCCCCACCCGACAACCTATTTAACCAGCTACCGCAATACGCTTCATATCGGTCATATAACCGCGCAGTTTCTTACCAACCTGCTCAATAGCGTGACCACGAATCGCTTCGTTCACATCGCGCAACTGAGCGTTGTCTACCGCGCCTTCAGCAATCGCTTTGCCCAAATCGCCGGTCTGCAGGGTCGTCATAAACTCTTTCAGCAGCGGTACGCAAGCGTAAGAGAACAGGTAGTTACCGTATTCTGCGGTATCGGAGATAACCACGTTCATTTCGTACAGACGCTTACGGGCGATGGTGTTGGCGATCAGCGGCAGTTCGTGCAGTGATTCATAGTAAGCGGACTCTTCGATGATGCCGGAATCCACCATGGTTTCAAACGCCAGCTCAACGCCTGCTTTCACCATCGCGATCATCAGCACGCCTTTATCGAAGTACTCCTGCTCGCCGATTTTACCTTCAAACTGCGGCGCGGTTTCGAATGCGGTTTTACCGGTCTCTTCACGCCAAGTCAGCAGTTTCTTATCGTCGTTGGCCCAGTCTGCCATCATGCCGGAGGAGAATTCACCGGAGATGATGTCATCCATATGTTTCTGGAACAGCGGCGCCATGATCTCTTTTAACTGTTCGGACAACGCGTAAGCGCGCAGTTTCGCCGGGTTGGACAGGCGATCCATCATCAGCGTAATGCCGCCCTGCTTCAGCGCTTCGGTGATGGTTTCCCAGCCGAACTGAATCAGTTTTTCGGCGTAAGCCGGGTCGGTACCGTCTGCCACCAGCTTGTCGAAGCACAGCAGAGAACCCGCCTGCAGCATACCGCAGAGAATGGTCTGCTCGCCCATCAGGTCAGATTTCACTTCCGCAACGAAGGAAGACTCCAGCACGCCCGCACGATGACCACCGGTCGCTGCAGCCCAGGCTTTAGCAATCGCCATGCCTTCGCCTTTCGGATCGTTTTCCGGGTGAACCGCGATCAGCGTCGGAACACCGAAACCACGTTTGTACTCTTCACGTACTTCGGTACCCGGACACTTCGGCGCTACCATCACCACGGTGATGTCTTTACGGATCTGCTCGCCCACTTCAACGATGTTGAAGCCGTGAGAGTAACCCAGCGCCGCGCCGTCTTTCATCAGCGGCTGCACGGAACGCACCACGTCAGAGTGCTGTTTGTCCGGCGTCAGGTTAACCACCAGGTCAGCCTGGGGGATCAGTTCTTCGTAAGTCCCCACCTGAAAGCCATTTTCAGTCGCTTTGCGCCATGAAGCGCGCTTCTCAGCAATCGCTTCTTTACGCAGCGCGTAAGAGATATCCAGACCGGAGTCACGCATGTTCAGGCCCTGGTTCAGCCCCTGAGCACCACAGCCGACGATGACCACTTTTTTACCCTGAAGGTAGCTTGCGCCATCGGCAAACTCATCGCGCCCCATAAAGCGACATTTGCCCAGCTGCGCCAGCTGCTGGCGCAGATTCAGTGTATTAAAGTAGTTAGCCATGGTGATACCTCGTGATGTTGTGCGTTATTACTCTAAGAATTTCGGGTTGCAGGAAGGTGGCAAGGCAACGCATCTGCGACTTGAAAGACAACGAGTATATTGTTCGGTTCGCTTGCCGTGTCTGTGCAAGAGAGAATGAACTCACTATATGACAGGAAATTTATTGCGGAAATTGATATATTCACAACATCACATTGCAATTTTTGCAACGTAGAAATCTGGAGCAAAATCTGTGGATTTACGCGATCTGAAAACCTTCCTGCATCTGGCGGAAAGCCGCCATTTTGGCCGCAGCGCGCGGGCGATACACGTCAGCCCTTCCACACTTTCCCGGCAAATTCAGCGCCTCGAAGAAGACCTCGGGCAGCCATTGTTTGTTCGCGATAACCGCACGGTCACGCTTACCGAAGCGGGAGAAGAGTTGCGTACTTTTGCCCAACAGACGCTGTTGCAGTATCAACAGTTACGCCACACCATTGACCAGCAGGGCCCGTCGCTATCGGGAGAACTGCATATCTTCTGCTCAGTCACCGCCGCCTATAGCCACCTTCCTCCGATTCTCGATCGCTTCCGCGCCGAACATCCCTCAGTGGAAATTAAGCTCACCACCGGCGATGCCGCCGATGCGATGGAAAAGGTGGTGACGGGCGAGGCCGATCTGGCGATCGCCGGTAAGCCGGAAACCCTGCCCGGCGCGGTGGCCTTCTCAATGCTGGAGAATCTGGCCGTGGTGCTGATAGCCCCCGCCTTGCCTTGCCCGGTACGCAATCAGGTTTCACTGGATAAACCCGACTGGTCAACGGTGCCGTTTATCATGGCCGATCAGGGCCCGGTTCGCCGCCGCATCGAACTCTGGTTCCGACGCAATAAGATCAGCAACCCGTCAATTTACGCCACCGTAGGCGGCCATGAGGCAATGGTTTCGATGGTCGCACTCGGCTGCGGCGTGGCTCTGATTCCGGAAGTGGTACTGGAAAACAGCCCGGAACCCGTACGTAATCGCGTGATGATATTAGAGCGCAGCGATGAGAAAACGCCGTTTGAACTGGGCGTCTGCGCACAAAAAAAGCGGCTGCATGAGCCGCTTATAGAGGCGTTCTGGCAGATATTGCCAAATCACTAACCCGCAAGGAAGAAGCGGAACGCCGGATTATTGCTCTCATCGTGGCAATCGTAGCCCAGTTCATGCAAACGGGTTTCGAAATCAGGTTCATGATCGCCAAGTTCGAATGCCGCCAGTACGCGCCCATAATCGGTGCCGTGGCTGCGATAGTGGAACAGGGAAATATTCCAGTGAGTGCCCAGCGTGTGAAGAAACTTCAGCAGCGCGCCGGGGGATTCCGGAAATTCAAAACTGTACAGACGTTCCTGCAACGGTTTTGACGGACGCCCACCGACCATATAGCGCACATGCAGTTTCGCCATTTCATCGTCAGAGAGATCAACCACGCTGTAGCCGCCTTCACGCAGCAGATCGAGAATCTCTTCACGCTCTTCCAGACCGCGACTCAGGCGCACCCCGACAAAAATACAGGCGTTTTGCGCATCAGCGAAACGGTAGTTGAACTCGGTGACAGATCGACCGCCCAGCAACTGGCAGAACTTGAGAAAGCTACCTTTTTCTTCCGGGATGGTTACCGCCAGCAGCGCTTCGCGTTGTTCCCCTAACTCACAACGCTCGGAAACGTAGCGCAGGCCGTGAAAATTGACGTTAGCGCCGGAAAGCACATGCGCCAGACGTTCACCACGAATGTTATGCTGAGCGATGTATTTTTTCATTCCCGCCAGCGCCAGCGCACCGGAAGGTTCCGCCACCGCACGCACATCTTCAAACAGATCTTTCATCGCGGCACAGATCGCATCGCTATCCACGGTCACGATGTCGTCCAGATACTCCTGACACAGACGAAAAGTCTCATCGCCGATGCGTTTAACCGCCACGCCTTCGGCAAACAACCCGACGCGAGGTAAATCAACCGGATGCCCGGCCTCCAGCGCGGCTTTCAGGCAAGCTGAATCTTCGGCTTCGACAGCGATGACTTTGATTTGCGGCATCAACTGTTTGATCAGCACCGCGACGCCCGCCGCCAGCCCGCCACCACCGACCGGCACAAATATACGGTCAATGTGGGCATCCTGCTGCAGCAGTTCCAGCGCCAGCGTCCCCTGCCCGGCGATCACCATCGGATGGTCGAACGGCGGAACCCAGGTGAACCCCTGCTGCTGCGCCAGCTCAATCGCTTTCGCTTTTGCTTCGTCAAAGTTAGCCCCGTGCAACAGCACTTCACCACCAAAACCGCGAACAGCGTCGACTTTGATATCCGCTGTCGCCACCGGCATCACGATAAGCGCCTTCACGCCGAGACGAGAAGCGGAGAAAGCCACACCCTGAGCATGATTCCCCGCCGACGCGGTAATCACGCCATGAGATTTTTGCTCTTCAGTCAGCCCCGCCATCATGGCATACGCCCCACGCAGCTTAAAGCTGTGTACCGGCTGGCGATCTTCACGCTTCACCAGGACAACATTATCAAGACGCGATGAGAGCTTTTCCATTTTTTGTAGCGGCGTGATCTGTGCCGCTTCATATACTGGCGCGCGCAGTACCGCCCTGAGGTATTCCGCCCCCTCAGGGGCGGCAGACAGGGGTTGTGACTCGGCCATCATTAACCCCCAAGTTTCGATTTATCGCGCACGGCGCCCTTATCAGCGCTGGTCGCCAGACTGGCGTAGGCGCGGAGGGCGAAGGAAACCTGACGATTGCGATCTTTCGGCGTCCAGGCCCGAACACCGCGAGCCTCCTGAGCTTCACGGCGCGCCGCAATCTCGGCATCGCTCAGTTGTAGCTGAATACTACGATTGGGAATGTCGATAGCAATGGTGTCGCCATCTTCAATAATCGCAATATTGCCGCCGCTGGCCGCTTCCGGTGAGACATGACCGATAGAGAGGCCTGATGTCCCACCAGAGAAACGACCGTCGGTAATCAGCGCGCAAGCTTTCCCCAGGCCCATTGATTTCAGGAAGCTGGTCGGATAGAGCATCTCCTGCATGCCCGGGCCACCTTTCGGCCCTTCGTAGCGAATAACCACCACATCACCGGCAACCACTTTACCGCCAAGAATCGCCTCAACGGCATCATCCTGGCTTTCATAGACTTTCGCCGGGCCGGTAAATTTCAGAATGCTGTCATCCACACCTGCGGTTTTTACGATACAGCCGTTTTCAGCGAAGTTACCGTAGAGCACCGCCAGACCGCCATCTTTGCTGTAGGCATGCTCCAGCGAACGAATGCAGCCTTCGGCGCGGTCAGTATCCAGCGTGTCCCAGCGGCAATCCTGGGAAAAGGCCTGAGTTGTGCGGATACCCGCCGGCCCAGCACGAAACATCTGCTTCACCGCGTCATCCTGACTGACCATAACGTCATACTGCTCCAGCGTCTGCGACAGCGTCAGGCCAAGAATGTTTTTCACATCACGATTCATCAGCCCGGCGCGATCCAGCTCGCCAAGAATACCCAGCACACCGCCCGCACGGTGGACATCTTCCATATGGTATTTTTGCGTACTTGGCGCAACCTTACACAACTGCGGTACTCTACGGGAAAGCTTATCGATATCGCTCATTGTGAAGTCAATTTCTGCTTCCTGTGCTGCTGCCAGCAGGTGCAGTACGGTATTGGTGGAACCACCCATAGCGATATCCAGCGTCATCGCGTTTTCAAATGCCGCTTTGCTGGCGATATTACGCGGCAGCGCGGACGCATCATCCTGCTCGTAGTAACGTTTAGTCAGCTCAACGATGCGCTTGCCGGCATTGACGAACAGTTGCTTACGGTCAGCGTGGGTTGCCAGCAATGAGCCGTTACCGGGTTGCGACAGACCCAGCGCTTCGGTCAGGCAGTTCATGGAGTTTGCGGTGAACATCCCGGAGCAGGAGCCGCAGGTCGGACAGGCGGAACGTTCAACCTGATTGCTCTGGTCATCGGTGACTTTCGGGTCTGCGCCCTGAATCATCGCATCAACCAAATCGAGCTTAATGATCCGATCGGAAAGTTTGGTTTTCCCGGCTTCCATCGGGCCGCCGGAAACAAAAATCACCGGGATATTCAGGCGCAGAGACGCCATCAACATCCCCGGGGTGATTTTATCGCAGTTGGAGATACAGACCATCGCATCAGCGCAATGGGCGTTCACCATATACTCCACCGAGTCGGCGATCAGTTCGCGAGACGGCAGTGAATAAAGCATGCCCCCGTGACCCATAGCGATCCCATCATCCACCGCAATGGTGTTAAATTCTTTAGCGACACCCCCCGCGGCTTCAATTTGCTCAGCAACCAGCTTACCGAGATCGCGAAGATGTACGTGACCCGGCACAAACTGGGTGAAGGAGTTCACAACAGCGATAATCGGCTTACCGAAATCAGCATCGGTCATTCCAGTGGCGCGCCATAACGCGCGGGCACCCGCCATATTACGACCATGAGTGGTGGTGGCGGAACGGTACTTAGGCATGCTTTAGTTACTCCCAGTTTTTGTTAAATGGGGCGCTGCGTATCGCCCCATCTTTTTATGCTTTTTGATTAACCTGATCCAACCAGCCCCATTTATCTTCGGTTTCACCGGTAAAGAGGCCAAAAAATGCTTGCTGAATGCGTTTGGTGACCGGACCACAGCGACCTTCACCAACCTGAATACCATCAACGCTGCGTACCGGCGTGATTTCTGCGGCAGTGCCGGACATAAAGACTTCGTCAGCCAGGTACAGTGACTCGCGAGACAGAACCTGCTCACGCACTTCAATACCTAGCTCTTTCGCCAGCTTGATAATCGCGTCACGGGTAATGCCCGGTAGCGCGGAAGAGGTGAACGGCGGGGTAAATAATATGCCATCTTTCACTTCAAACAGGTTTTCACCTGCGCCTTCAGAAATATAGCCATTTACGTCCAGCGCGATACCTTCCTGATAGCCATGACGGCGCGCTTCACTACCGACCAGCAAAGAAGACAGGTAGTTACCACCCGCTTTGGCCGCGGTTGGGATTGTGTTTGGCGCAGCGCGGTTCCAGGAAGAAACCATCGCATCGATCCCCTGATCCAGCGCTTCAGCTCCCAGATAAGCTCCCCACGGGAAGGCGGCGATAATGACGTCAGTATTGTAACCATCCGGCGGGTTAACCCCCATGCCAACATCGCCAACAAAAATTAACGGACGAATATAGGCGCTGGTCAGATTGTTTTTACGAAGAACTTCGCGGCAGGCCTCCATCAGTTCATCAATGCTCTGAGAAACCGGGAAACGGTAGATTTTGGCTGAATCATGCAAACGCTGCATATGTTCACGATGACGGAACACCACCGGCCCTTTATGAGAATCGTAGCAGCGGATACCTTCAAATACAGAAGTTCCGTAATGCAGCGCATGGGACATCACGTGAACTTTCGCCTCGCCCCACGGAACCATCTCACCATTGAACCAAATGTAGTCAGCTTTTTTCGTCGTCATTTTTCTTCCTTTGCGCTCAGGCGCGAATTTGTTGTGATGTTGGTTGCTGGATCTCGACGCAGGCAACGTCCACCAGTTTGCTTAATTGACTAAACAGTAATTCGACTGGCCGCTGGCTGGCAACGGTCAGTTCAATATTAATATTCCGGGTATCCGCGGCGGCTTCCATATTCATAGCGCAAACCTGGAATCCGCGATGGCGCACAACGCGCAGTACACGTTCTAACGTTTCGGGATTAAAGCGAGCCTGCAAGGCGACCTGATGTTGCATCATGATAATTTCTCCAGCATTTCTGCGTTACTGGCACCGGGCGGCACCAACGGCCAGACATTCTCAAGTTCGTCGATTGAGACATGAAGCAGATAAGGCCCCTGGCTCGAAAGCATGGTGTCGAGTGCCGCTTCAACCTGGTCTTTACGGGTAATATGTTGACCAGGGATGCCAAAGGCGCTGGCCAGAGTAAGGAAATCGGGGTTATCAGTAAGGGTGGTTTCGCTGTATCGTTCCTGAAAAAACAATTGCTGCCATTGTCGTACCATTCCTAACCGCTGGTTATCGAGTAAAACAATCTTCAGTGGCAACTGCCTGCGTTTTACGGTGCCCAGCTCCTGTACATTCATCATGAAGGAACCGTCACCGGAGATACAGATAACCGTATCATTAGGGCGAGCCACCTGCGCACCGACCGCCGCGGGCAGGCCAAAGCCCATGGTGCCTAATCCGCTGGAGGTAATGAAATTCTCCGGACGCGTATAGGTCATATGCTGCGCTGACCACATCTGATGTTGCCCGACATCGGTTGTGACAACACAATCTGCCGGTTTACGTTCGGAAAGCTGCTTCAGCAACAGCGGAGCGTAGATAGTCTCGCCAGGATGATCGTAGCGCCAGGCGTGCTCAGCACGCAGAGCTGCAATACGCTGACGCCAGATATCAACAGACAGCGGCTGCTGCAACGCAGGTAGCATCACATTCAGATCGCCGGTCAGGCCAATATGCGCCTGACGCAACTTGTTCAGCTCGGCAGGATCGATATCCATATGAATAACGCTGGCATGCGGAGCAAAAGTATTCAGCTTACCTGTCACGCGGTCATCAAAGCGGGCGCCGACTGCGATAAGCAGGTCACATTCCTGTACCGCGATGTTAGCCGCTTTGGTGCCGTGCATTCCCAGCATTCCCAGATAGTACGGATAATCCGCATTCACAACGCCCAACCCTTTCAGGGTGGAGGTCACTGGCATTTGCGTGACGGCAAGAAATTCGCGCAGCGCCGGTACAGCCTGAGCCATACCCACACCACCGCCAACGTATAACATTGGCTTCTGCGACTGAGCCAGCATCTGCAGCGCGCATTCAATATCCGCACTCGGGAAGTCAACATCATCGGCAACCATCGAGAAATGCGGATCGAGTTCCCCCTGAGCCAGCTGGATATCTTTCGGGATATCAATCAGCACCGGCCCAGGACGGCCTGAATTTGCCACATGGAAAGCTTCAGCGATAACGCGCGGCAGCTCTTCCAGAGACTGCACCAAAAAACTGTGTTTAGTACAAGCCAGCGATAACCCAAGGACATCCACTTCCTGGAATGCATCAGTACCAATGAACGGAGCGGCAACCTGACCAGTAACAGCAACAACAGGAACAGAATCAAGCAGTGCGTCAGCCAGGCCGGTGATCAGATTGGTCGCACCAGGGCCAGAGGTAGCGATACATACGCCAGTTTTGCCAGTGGCTCGCGCATAGCCGATAGCTGCCATTGCTGCGCCTTGTTCGTGCCGACACAATAAATGTTCCACACCACCGTCATACAATGCATCATAAACCGGCATAATTGCGCCACCCGGGTAGCCAAAAACAGTATCAACTCCCTGTGCTCGCAAAGCATGCACTACCCATTGCGCCCCATTCATAGTTACTTCCCCGTCGTAGATCGAGGGAAACAGAATTTTATGCTAAAACTCATTATCTGCTCCCCATTTCTGTTTTTCAGTTATAAAAAAACCCCCGGACCTTTCGGTGCGGGGGTCTTAGTTCGTTAAGGCTTGATTTTTAAGCCTTTCCTCGTCCAAGTGCAGCCCCGCACGGTGGGATAATAATCACCACCACGCTAATCACGACCAGGCTAATCACTCGTAGAAGGACTGTCATTTTATGTTCTTTCTGACTTCATGTTCGAAGGAATGCCTAAAGAGTTACCATAGATATTGCTGTTAACACAAGATTTTTTTATGAGCCATTTTGTTATCGTGCTAACTATTTATGAAAAAACAATTGTTTTTAATAAGAAAAACATGAAATGAAAATATTTCAATTTGCGGCATGAACCACAACACTTTCTGATTACCGCCAACCTACAGTTGCCCACTGCAAATCAGCTTCCGGAATGAGTGAAACATGGCGATCGACAAAAAGTTGGCCGGGAGGAGGCATCTAAAATTTAATATTGCCAAATTACTCGATGAAAATTCCCCGACATAATTCCTGCTCTCAGGAGGTTTTATGTCACTTGCCATTGTTTACACACGCGCCGCTCTCGGAATCAGCGCCCCGCTCATCACTATCGAAGTTCATATCAGTAACGGGCTTCCTGGTTTGACAATGGTCGGGCTTCCGGAAACAACGGTCAAAGAAGCGCGTGACCGGGTACGTAGTGCGATCATTAATAGTGGTTACACCTGGCCGGCGAAAAAAATCACGCTTAATCTGGCTCCAGCCGATCTTCCCAAAGAAGGGGGAAGATATGATTTACCTATCGCTCTCGCGCTTCTGGTGGCATCAGAGCAGCTTAATGCCACCAGGTTAAGTCAATGTGAGTTTGTCGGCGAACTGGCGCTTACAGGCGCTCTGCGTGGCGTTCCTGGGGCGATATCCAGCGCAATGGAGGCAATCAACGCAGGCCGAAAGATCGTTGTCTCCGATGAAAACGCCGTTGAGGTCGGATTAATCGGTGGTGATGACTGCTTTATTGCCGGGCATCTGCAGGAAGTTTGCGCTTTTCTTGAAGGTCGAACCGCGTTAAATCATCCCCCATCAGAAGTCGAGTATTCAAACGAAGTATCGTCAGATCTCCGTGATGTTATTGGTCAACAACAGGGAAAACGAGCGCTGGAAATCACCGCCGCGGGGGGGCATAACCTGCTATTGATTGGCCCTCCCGGAACAGGCAAAACAATGCTCGCCAGCCGGCTCCCTGGCCTTCTACCGCCATTGAGTAATCAGGAAGCCCTGGAGAGTGCGGCAATACTCAGCCTGGTCAATTCCAGTAATGCGACAAAACAGTGGCGTCGCAGGCCGTTCAGAGCGCCACATCATAGTGCATCGCTTGCAGCTATGGTGGGAGGCGGCTCAATTCCGGTTCCCGGTGAAATTTCCCTTGCCCATAACGGGGTTTTATTCCTTGATGAATTGCCAGAATTCGAGCGCAGGGTGCTGGATGCATTGCGAGAGCCGATCGAGTCAGGAATAATTCATATCGCGCGCGCACGTGCAAAGATCGATTACCCCGCTCGTTTTCAACTTATTGCAGCAATGAATCCCAGCCCGACAGGACATTATCAGGGTCATCATAACCGAACTTCGCCAGAACAAATCCTGCGTTACCTCGCGCGATTATCAGGCCCGTTTCTTGACCGCTTCGATCTCTCTCTGGAAATACCTTTACCGCCGCCGGGAGTACTAAGCCAGGGAACCAGCAAAGAGGAAGAGAGTGCCAGCGTACGACAGCGGGTTCTGATTGCACGCAAAAAGCAACTATCCCGACAGAATAAACTTAATGCACATCTGGGAAATAACGAGATGAAAATCTGGTGTCGTCTCCATAAAGATGACGCTATCTGGCTGGAACAAACTTTAGTGCAACTTGGGCTTTCTATACGAGCGTGGCAACGGCTTATTAAAGTTGCCCGAACCATTGCTGATATTGGAGAAGTGGAACATATCGAACGCCCTCATTTACAGGAGGCTCTGAGTTACCGGGCGATAGATCGGATGTTAGGCCATCTACAAAAATTGATGGTCTAAAAAAGGGCTTTCGCCCTTTTTTCTTAATCATCACTTTCAGTGTAATCTTCCGCGCCTTCCACCTGCGGTTTACCGCCGGATAAGGTGTGGAAACGCTTCGGACGCTTAATACGTGCCATATACTTAATCCAGACGCGCTCTGCTTCCGTTGCGGGCTCACGTTCTCCACGGCACACCGAAACAAACTGTTTTTCTTCTTCGGTAACAGGCTCGCGTTTACCCAGTTCCAGTTCATTAAAGGCATAACCATAACGTTCCAGCAGTTGCGCCTCTTTGATGGTGAAATCTCCATGACGGGAAAACCCGCGCGGATAATTTTTATTGTCGAAAAAACGATTAGTTGTCGTAAAGCTTTCCGCCATCCTACACGCTCCTGATTTTTGGCCGAGCTATTTATGGCGCGGAGTATTAGTTACGCTTGACAGAGCGTCAAACAAAACATTTAAATCATCACGACAAATAATTTTGCGGAGAAAAGTGTGGATACGGAATTGCTCAAAACTTTCCTTGAGGTGAGCAGAACTCGCCACTTTGGCCGAGCCGCGGAGGCGCTTTATCTGACGCAGTCAGCAGTTAGCTTTCGTATTCGTCAACTGGAAAACCAGCTCGGAGTGAATCTTTTTACTCGTCATCGCAATAATATCCGCCTGACCCCAGCCGGAGAGAAACTATTGCCGTATGCCGAAACCCTGATGAATACCTGGCAGGCTGCGCGTAAAGAGGTGGCAAATTCTTCCCGACATAATGAATTTTCGATCGGTGCCAGCGCCTCTCTTTGGGAATGCCTGCTTAACGAGTGGCTGGGAAAACTTTATACCGAATCCGATGGACTGCAGTTCGAAGCACGGATCGCACAGCGCCAGTCGCTGGTAAAACAATTACATGAACGTCAGCTTGATCTACTGATCACGACAGAATCACCGAAGATGGATGAACTAAGCAGCCAGTTGCTTGGGCATTTCACACTGGGACTTTTTTGTACATCACCAGCTAAAAATAAAAATGAATTGAATTACTTGCGTCTGGAATGGGGACCTGACTTTCAACAAAATGAAGTCGGGTTGATTGGTAATGATGATATTCCTCTACTCACCACCAGTTCCGCTGAATTAGCATACCGGCAGCTCAGTTTGCTCAAAGGATGTACATGGTTACCGGTACGCTGGGCGCAGGAGAAAAATAACCTACATGCAGTGACGGATAGTACGATGCTTTCAAGGCCTCTCTTTGCGATTTGGCTGCAAAACAGTGACAAACAAGCGCAGATTCGCGATATCCTGAAAAATAACATATTGGGATAGATTTAATCCTCCACGGACGGGGGATTATCGGGCAGGGAAATTTAAATCAAAAAAAATCCTTTGCCTGAGCAAAGGATTATTATATGGCAGGGGCGGAGAGACTCGAACTCGCGACACCCGGTTTTGGAGACCGGTGCTCTACCAACTGAGCTACGCCCCTAAATTTCTTATCATTAAGCCTGCTAAATAGCAGGCTTAATTTTCTAATAAGTGGCGGAACGGACGGGACTCGAACCCGCGACCCCCTGCGTGACAGGCAGGTATTCTAACCGACTGAACTACCGCTCCACCGAATACTTCTGCAACCACCGGTTTTATGCCCCGGTGTGACTGCTTAATTTGATGCCTGGCAGTTCCCTACTCTCGCATGGGGAGACCCCAC
>NZ_FZNJ01000009.1:0-62206 GCF_900198535.1 Klebsiella sp. 2680
GTCTCAGCCGGTCCGCCAGATGAAGCCGGAGTGGAGCGGACCGCGCAGCGGCAGGTTTTCAGCGCAATGCCGGGGGTGCAGGGGGACGGGCGAAACGTCCCCCTGCCCGTTCACACGCTGTGGATATAACGAATATCCGCGTATTTATCGTGAACGGAACAGACCACGGAATCTGAATGGGTGAAAACGAAAAATGCGTCATGCTCGCCAGAACCACCGATTAACGGAACCGCTCAGCCAGCCATAAACGCAACTGACAGCCCTTAACTGACAAGCATTACAGCGTAGTGACTGCCGTTTTAGCAATGCATGACGACCGCTTAATATTCTGAATTCACGATCACCTCTTCTCCCTGAGAGCCCGCCATTGGCAGAGGCTTATAAGAAGAGTTTGAGGCGCGCATAATACGGATCCCGCGCGCCCCTACCTCCCGGGCAGCAGAAATATCGTTATCTGAATCACCATAGAAAACTTTAATTCTTTTCTCCTGCAACCACTGCGTTTTGGTATTCTGACCCGGTTTATCACCGGCAAAAATAACCGGGTTCATATTCGCCGCCGGGATGTGGAAATCATTCTGTAACGTTTTTGACACCGTTTCTGTTTTGGTCTGCGTGCGGCCGGTGACAAAATAGATGCTGTCGCCACGTTTGACATGCATGGCGATCAACTGCCGGGCCACCTCTTTCGGCATACTGAATTCATCCCAGCCGTTATTCATTTTTTCCCAGAATTCCGGGTTTTTCAGGTAATCATCGCTGCCAGGAGAAAAGGTGTTTTGCCCGCGCCAGAAGCCCGGGCTGGAAAACAGGACGGTATCGTCAATATCAAAGCCGACGGCCATCGGCTGGCGCCCCAACAGGCTATTCTCGATCTGGGCGACGGAGACCCAGTGGATGGGCACCTGTTCGGCGAGTTTCGCCATATTTGTGCCCACCCACAGCGGTTGCGGTGTGGAGGCACGAGCAACAACGGCGCTATTTAGCGTAAACAGTAAGCAGACGGCGCCAAAGGCAAGGGTGATCTTACGCATATTTATCCTTAAATCATCAGTTAATTATTATCGCTAATAGCGCAACAGATTAAACGCATTATGCACCATACACCGTGCGTCGTGCCGCATAAACATCTTTTGCAAAACTATCAGAGGAAACAATCATGATCACATTGTTATAACTGGCTTATTAATCTTCTCAGCGCGCATGTTTACATTTTGTAATATTTCTTGAACTAATTATCTTGTGTGATAAACCACACACCCCGGTCATCATTCTGTATCCGTATTCACAGTATTGTATCGTTCTCCTTCTCGCGATCCAGACGATGATAATATACTAAATTTTTACATAGTCGCATGGATGTCAAATGATAATATCATATACAAATAACACCGACAGCAAATGGCCATACCGAACGGCCAGCGTTATTTTATTTTTGGTATTATTGGCTATTTCCACACTATTCCTGCACGAAAGATTTATCACATTATCAGGCACGGACAGAATGCGCCTTGAAATGTATAAATCAACACTAAACTCCACTATCGAACAATATTACATCCTGCCTTATATGTTATCTATTGATAAAGACATAATACAATCAATAGCAGACAGTAACGATATACAAAAAAACTCGTTAAATAAAAAAATTGAATACCTTAACCGTCATTTGAAAACCGCCGCTATTTTTATCCTGGACGCACAGGGTAAAGCCATCGCGTCCAGCAACTGGCAGGAAGCAGGCAGCTATGTCGGTCATAATTACAGCTATCGCCCCTACTATAAACAGGCGATGGCCGGGCTAAACGGGAAATTTTACGGCATCGGCAATACGACCAACAGGCCTGGTTTCTTTCTCTCCACCAGCATCAAACAAAATGGCGAAATTATTGGCGTCATTGTCGTTAAAATTAGCCTTAATGAAATTGAGAATATCTGGTCAGAGGGGCCAGAAAATATTATCGTAACCGATGAGCACAGTATTATATTTCTCAGCTCACAGCCACACTGGCGACTGAAATCTTTGCAGCCGCTACCGATAAATATTATGAAAAAACTACAATCTACCCGTCAGTACAGCATCAACAATCTGGCGCCCGCAGATTACTACCCCTGCTTTACATTAGGGGGCTTTGTTTTTTTAAAAAATGAGGCGCATCAATCATGCATTTTCCCGGTATTTTACACTCAACAGATCGCTATCCCGGAATTTAACTGGAATATGATGATCATCGTGCCGTTAGAAAATGCCTACTGGACGTTTGGCGTGACTCTGGCGATCACCATCGCCACATACCTGCTGGTGCTGATATTTATTAAATACTGGCGGATGCGTCTGAAAAACCAACAGTTGCTCGCACAGGCAAATGAAATACTGGAAAAGCAGGTTAAGGAACGAACTCAGGAACTGGAATCAATTAACCAAAAACTGATTCGGGAAATGAAAGAACGCAATCAGGCTGAGCAGGTGCTGCAACTCACTCGTAGCAAACTGGCGGAATCCAGTAAACTGGCAGCGTTGGGGCAAATGGCTACCGAAATCGCTCATGAGCAAAATCAACCGCTGGCAGCCATCCATTCGCTGACTGACAATGCGCGTATAATGCTGGCTAAAGGGATGTATTCGCAGGTTGATCAAAACCTTAAATACACCATTTCCGTCATCGAACGCATGACGCAACTGATGTCGGAATTGAAAACGTTCGCCTCTCGTCACCGGGTACCGAAGGGATCCGCCGATGTCATCAAAGTGATGTACAGCGCCGTCGCTCTGCTGAATCACAGTATGGAAAAAAATCATGTCGAGCGGCGTATCAAAGCGCCTTCAATACCGCTTTTCGTCGGCTGCGATGAATTGGGGTTAGAGCAAATATTCAGCAATCTGATTTCTAACGCCCTTGATGCAATGGAGCAGCAGCAGAATAAACGCCTGGATATCGCGATATATTGTCTGGAACACCGGGTCATCGTCACGTTAAAAGACACCGGTCCGGGTTTCTCTTCCCAGGCGATCGATCGCGTATTCGAACCTTTTTTCACCACCAAACGCAGAGGTATTGGGTTAGGTCTGGCGATCGTCAGCGAAATTATCAGGAATTCTAATGGAATAATTCGAGCCGATAATCACCCGGAAGGCGGCGCGATTATTACGCTCTCATGGCCAGAATGGCGAGGAAGCGACAATGAAAATAAATAATGATGTGTCCATTATTTATATTGAAGACAGTGACGATGTTCGTTTTGCCTGTGAACAAACGCTAATGTTATCAGGCTATCACGTTATTTCCTTTTCAAATGCCGAACAAAGCCTGGCGGAAATCCGCCGCCGAACAAATATCATCGTCCTGACCGACGTGCGGCTCCCCGGCTTATCCGGTCTGGATTTACTTCAACATGTTATTGAAATAGATGCCGAAATTCCGGTTATCTTAATTACCGGACATGGTGATGTCGAGATGGCCGTGGAGGCCATGCGCAACGGCGCGTGGGACTTTATTGAAAAGCCGTGCAGCAGTGAGAAATTACTCGATATTATCGCCAGAGCCGCGGAAAAACGCCGTCTGGTGGTAGACAATCATCAGCTTCTCGCGCAGTTACAGCAAGAAAGAGGTCCGCTATTGATTGGCCGCAGCGCGGCAATGCAGCAACTGCGCAAGACGATAATGAACGTGGCCGACACCGACGTGGACGTGCTGATTTACGGCGAAACCGGCAGTGGTAAAGAGGTTGTCGCGCGTATGCTTCACCACTGGAGCACACGCAGCGGCGGCCCCTTCGTCGCACTGAACTGCGCCGGGCTGCCGGAAACCCTGTTCGAAAGCGAAATTTTCGGTCATGAAGCCGGCGCATTTACCGGAGCAGTCAAAAAACGCATCGGAAAAATAGAACACGCCAGCGGCGGCACATTGTTCCTCGATGAAATAGAAGGGATGCCGCTGGGCATGCAGGCCAAACTGCTGCGCGTATTACAAGAGCGTACTATTGAGCGTCTGGGAGCCAATCAGTTAATCCCGGTGAACTGCCGTGTTATTGCGGCGACCAAAGAAGATCTGCTGCGCCGGAGTGAAGAAAATCATTTTCGTTCAGATCTCTATTACCGCCTGAACGTCGTCAGCCTGAACATCCCCCCGCTGCGGCAGCGGCGGGAAGATATTCCCGAGCTTTTTTACTGGTTTGCCAGCCAGGCGGCGCAAAAATATAACCGTCCCCTGCCGGATATCTCTCCCATGTTGCTCGCCTGGCTGCAATCACAGAGCTGGTCCGGCAACGTGCGGGAGCTGAAACACACCGCCGAGCGCTTTGTTCTGGGGCTGCTGGCCCAACATCAGACCGTGCCTATGACACAGCAGGAAGAGCGCGGTCTGACCGCCTGTATCGACGCATTCGAGAAAAAGCTGATTGAAGATATGCTGCGGCAAACAGGGGGGCAGGTCAGTTTAACTGCGCGGCTATTACAACTGCCGCGCAAGACGTTATACGACAAACTGAATAAGCACCATATTCACCCACAAGTCTTCCGCTTTACGGAATCAACCAGCTAGCGCGGCAGGCTGAGCGTGTAAATGAAGATCGATCCCTTTTTCAGCATAATGTTCCACCACCCAGGACCAGAATGTCGCCGGAATGGGAACGGTTTTGTCATTACGTTCCCGGATGGCCGCTTCCGGCATTCCGGGATAGATTACGCCTTTTCCATCCGGCTGCGGACGCGTCGCCAGCAGATAATCGGCAAAGAACTGCCCTTTCTCGTCCGCCAGAACCGAGAATTTATCCGGATCGATCAGCAGAGCAAACAGATGGTTATGCGCCGATCCATCCGGACGGTGATCTTCAGCGATTGTCTCGCCGCCGGAGAGGATCCCCGCCATCATCTCGATCGCCAGCGCCAGGCCGAAACCTTTATGTTCGCCAAACGGCAGCAGCGCCCCCGCGGGCGACGTAAACAGTACACCAGGATCAAGACTGGGATGGCCTTGTGCGTCAATCAGTTGTCCCGGTTTGACCGTCTTGCCCTGCGCTGACAAGACGCGCGCTTTATTTAACGCCATGCTACTGGTGGCGAAATCCACCAGAATTGCCGGACGTCCATCTTTAAACGGCCAGGCAAAACAGAACGGATTCGTGGTCATACGCGCTTCGGCCCCTCCCCAGGGGGCGACGAGCGCGGGTCGACCGGTCACGTTGCTCATCGCCAGCATAGCCAGCCCCTTATCCGCCGCCATCTGTCCGTAGTGTCCGAGACGTCCCAGATGGTGTGCATGGCACAAGGTAAGCAGACAAAATCCCTGCTGCCGCGCCCGCTCTATCGCCGCCGTTAACGCAATCTTCCCGGCATATTGCCCGAAACCATTGCAGCCATCGAAACGCAGCAAGTTACCTTCATTCGCCGTACATTTCGGTCGGGCGTTAACGGTCACATCGCCTCTGGCGATGTTATCAAGATACTTCGGCAGTAACGTGACGCCGTGGCTGGTAAAACCATAACGCTCAGCCTCAATCATATGTTCAGCCACATCCTGGGCGATATCGGCATCACAACCATTTAGCTCCAGAAGACCGGCGACTAACCAGCGCACCTTCTCTATTGCGATTTGTAATGACATCGTATGCTTCCTCACATCAGGCCCAATAGCTTCCACCAGGTGGAGGCAAACAGCAGCAGCAATAGGTAGCCAATTACGGTGAGCCAAATCCCCACACGGGTAAACTGGCGCGGTGTGAATGTATCCGTTCCCAGACACACCATATTTTGCGGCGCGTTAATTGGCAGGATGAAGCCGAAACTCATGCTAAAAGCCAACATGATGGTCATTCCGATAGGATTTACGCCCAGCTCAGGCGGCAGGCTACTGAGCAGACTAATCAAAATCGGCAGTAGCGCGGCGGTCAGTGCCGTGGCGCTGGCGAATCCGAGATGGATCAAAATCAGGAAGGCGGCGAGAATAGCAAAGATTGCCAGCGGCGGTAACGCGTCAAGACCAAAGCCCTGCACCACATAGTTGGCCATCCAGGAAGCAGCCTGGGTATCAAGCAGAGTTGAGCCCAGACTGATACCAATACCAAACATCAGCAAAGTTCCCCACTGTACCCGCTTCTCAACCTCTTTCCACTTCATCACGCCGATGCCAGGGAGCAACATCACAGCAAGCCCGGCCAACGTCACCGAGGTGGTATCGATGCTGTGCAGTTTTCCGCCCGTTGCCCAGAACACCAGCAACAGCAGAGAAATCGCGATCAGGCGTTTTTCTTTGCCCGTTGTTTGTCCCAGCTCCGCCAGCGCCTTTTTAATGGCTTCACTGCCCCCTTCAACACTTTCCGTTTCCGGCGGCAACAATTTCCGGGCGAGGAAATAGAGGATCACCGACATCATCAGGCTCCAGGGCGCGCCAGCCAGCAGCCAGTTAAGCCAGCTAATCGTATTATCCGCACCGAAGGTTTTATTGATAAAACCGATAGCGAGGAGGTTTTGCGCGGCGGAGGTCTGGATGCCGATATTCCAGATGCTGGTCGCCTGTGCAATCACAATCATCATTGAGGCCGCGAGGCGGGATTGTTTATCAACCTTAAACGCTGCGATAACCCCCATCATGATCGGCACCACGCAGGCGGTACGCGCGGTGGCACTCGGCACCACAAGGCTCAGCACGATGGTGACGGCAATTGCGCCAATAATAATGCTGCGGCTGCTGGCGCCAATTTTCGACATCGTAAACAGCGCAATTCGTTTATCCAGTCCAGTGATGGTCATCGCCGCGGCGATAAACATTGCCGCGGCAACCAGCGCCAGAGCGGAATTAGAAAAACCGGATAGCGCCAGTTTAAGCGCTTTCGAGGTGCCTAACATATTTTCCGGATGATGAATATCCGGCGCAAATCCCACCATAAAAATAATCAGCGCGGAAATAACGATCGCGCTTGCCGTATAATCCATCGCTTCGCTGATCCACACGATAATCGCAAAGACCAGAATGGCGATCATATGTTGACCGGCGACCGGTAATGCATCACCCAATGGCAAAAAAGTAATAATCAGACCGGCAATAATAGCCAACCATAAACCGGGGTTAGGAATAATTTGACGCTTGTGCGGAGCGTCATTAGAGACTGAAGACATATTCACCTCACTGTGAAGGATAAAAGACCTGCTCCGGTATTGCAGTTGCTATGCCAACTATCTTTAAAATATAACTCGTTGTTGTTTATTGATTTATTTAAAAACTGGCCTTCGATAATGCGCGGTTTACCGCACAGTGGTAAAAAAGTGAATATAAAACCGCACACCTGCTAAAGCGTCATTGGTTTAATATTAACTCGCTGCACAACACATTGAAAATGTTATGCATTTTCATTTACCAGCGGAAATATCTTTGCAGGTGATTTTAGTGAAAAAACAGATATGCATCGAGGACAGGCGGTCAGAGACGGTAAAGGCAGGATAACATGGTCAGGAATAATCGTTACGCCAGATAAATTTTGGCTAATAACGTTCGGGGAAAATACGCTCTACTTTTCATCAACACGATTAAGAGCCTATCCCACCAGGCGTTATTGGCGCAGACAGTTTAAACACGGCCAGCGCGGAAGAACCGGAGCGTACACGTAGTACGTGAGGATTCTGAGCACTGCCCAGGTTCAAAATGACAAGCAAAATAGCCCTAATGGGATAGGCTCTAAGGGGAGCCATCGCTCCCCTTAATATTGATTACTTAATCGCGTTCCACAGCGTCTCGCCAATTTTTGCCGGGTTTCGCGTCCACGTCATTCCTGCCTTATCGAAGGCACGGAATTTATCTTCCGCGCTGCCGCTGCTCCCGGAAATAATCGCCCCGGCATGCCCCATACGTTTTCCTTTCGGCGCAGTCACGCCAGCAATATAACCAATAACGGGTTTATTCATTTCGTAACGAATAAATTCTGCGGCACGTTCTTCGGCATTGCCGCCTATTTCCCCGATCATAATGACCGCATCCGTTTGCGGATCGTCGGCAAATAAACGTAATGCGTCAATAAAATTCGTCCCTGGTACCGGATCGCCGCCGATACCAATACAGGTCGATTGTCCCAGCCCCAACGCGGTGGTCTGCGCGACGGCTTCATAGGTCAACGTCCCGGAACGGGAAATAATGCCGATGCGCCCCGCACGATGAATATCGCCCGGCATAATGCCAATCTTACAGGCTTCCGGGGTAATAATACCGGGGCAGTTAGGCCCAATTAACCGGACCTCGGGATGGCAATCCAGCAGGCGGCGCACTTTAACCATATCTAACGTCGGCACACCTTCGGTGATCACCACAATCAGCTTCACGCCAGCCTCAACGGCTTCCACGACAGAGTCAAGGACAAACGGAGCGGGAACATAAATCACGCTGGCATCTGCGTCTGTCTGGCGCATCGCCTCCTTCATGGAATTAAACACCGGGCACCCCAGATGCTGCTGCCCGCCTTTACCCGGCGTCACGCCGCCGACGATTTGCGTACCATAGGCGATCGCCTGCTCGGTATGAAACGAGCCATTTTTACCGGTGATCCCCTGGACCAGAACCCTGGTGTGCTTATCTATCAAAACGCTCACGCTAACCTCCTTAATTTAGCAATGCGATAATGCGCTTCGCGGCATCATCCAGAGAATCAACAGCTTCCACCGCCAGGCCGCTCTCGCTCAGCAGACGCTGTCCTTCAGCCGCACGGTTACCTGACAAGCGCACCACCACCGGCAGCGCGATCTCTTCTTCCTGCAGCGCACATATGATGGCGCGGGCGATCATGTCGCAGCGGACAATCCCGCCGAAAATATTGATCAAAATCGCCCGTACTTTGTTGTCGGAGACAATCAGGCGGAAGGCCTCGCTCACGCGCGCCTGGGTCGCGCCGCCGCCAACGTCGAGAAAGTTAGCGGGTTGCGCACCGTAGAGTTTGATAATATCCATCGTCGCCATCGCCAGGCCCGCGCCATTGACCATGCAACCAATATTGCCATCCAGCGAGACATAGTTAAGATCGAGTCTGGCCGCCTGGTTTTCCCGCTCATCCTCCTGAGTTTCATCGCGCAGCGCTTGTAATTCCGGGTGACGATACAGCGCGTTGTCATCCAGAGTCACTTTAGCGTCGGCGCACATAAAATCGCCGCTTTCGCGCAAAACCAGCGGGTTGATCTCCAGCAACGAGAAATCCAGTTCGTTAAAGGCTCTCCATGCCTGATTCACCAGACTACTGAAAGCCGGGAAGAGGGCATGATCGAGCTGCAGCACCGCAAACAGCTCACGGATATGGCAGGGCTGAACACCGGTGAGCGGATCGACACTCACTTTACCTATCTTCTCCGGCGTCTCGTGGGCGACTTTCTCAATCTCCACGCCGCCTTCCGGGCTGACGATAAACGTCACGCGCTGGCTTTCCCGATCAATCACCATGCCGAAGTACAATTCCTGGCGTACCGGATAGATGTTCTCGCACACGAGGATATGACTCACATACTGGCCTTCCGGTCCGGTCTGGTAAGTCACCAGTTGCGATCCCAGCATCTGCTCAACAAACGTTTCCGCCTGTGCGTACTGCGTCAACGCCTTCACACCACCTGCTTTGCCGCGGCCTCCCGCATGGACCTGCGCCTTCAGTACCGCACCTTTGCTTTCGCTGGCAATCTCCCGCCACGCCTCCGGCAATTGCGCTTTATCGTGGATTGCCACTTCTTGCGGGCACGGCATTCCCATGCCGGCCAGTAAGGATTTGGCCTGATACTCATGTAAATTCATAATGTCCCTCAACGTTATCCATGCAGCGCCTGTTTATTCAGCGCCATCGCGGCTTCGTGTATCACTTCACTGAGCGTCGGATGGGCATGTACCGCGCAGGCAATATCCTCACCCGCCGCGCTGAACGCCATCGCTAACGCAATTTCATTAATTAATTCAGAGGACTGTGGACCGACGATTGCCCCGCCCAGCAGGCGATCGGTGTGCTTATCCGCATACAATACGCAGCGGCCCCCCTCCTGCCCCAGGGCCAGCGCCCGTCCGTTGCCGACAAACAGCGAATGGCCTTTTGTAAAGGGAATCCCCGTTGCTTTAAGCGCGGTTTCGCTGTTGCCAATCCACGCCACTTCCGGCTGGGTATAGATAACGGACGGGATCAGCGCGAAATTAACGGGCTCCACCGGTAACCCTGCAATCTGATCGGCGACAACCACCCCTTCCGCCATCGCTTTGTGCGCCAGCATTGGCCCGCGTACCACATCGCCGATTGCCCACAGGCCGGTCTGACCCGTCCGGCATAGCGCATCCACCTCAATGCCTCCCCGGCCATCAGACGTCAGACCCAACGCGGTCAGATCGACGCCGGACAAGCGCGGCTCCCGGCCAATCGCGACAATCAGCTTGTCGACGCGGGTTTCCTGTACCTCATCGCCCTGCCGCCAGCGAATGACGACCGCATTCTCCTGTGGTTCAACAGCGTCAATCGCCACACCGAACTGCATCTCCATGCCGCTGGCGGTCATCGCTTTACGGACCTCGCCAGCCAGTCGCGGCTCCAGCGCGGGCAGGAAGGTTTCCGCCATTTCCCACAACGTGACCTGCGCGCCCAACCGGTTCCAGACAGACCCCAGTTCCAGACCTATCACCCCGGCGCCAATCACTCCCAGACGTGCCGGGCATTCGCCTAACGCCAGGGCGCCGCGGTTATCAAGAATCTGCACATTGTCCACGATGGCGCCAGGCAGTTGCCGTGGCTGCGAGCCGGTGGCGATCACCACATTCCGGGCGCCAATCCGTTGCTCATTGACCGCCAATTGCCACAGACCGTCTTGTTGCCCGCACAGCGTCGCCAGCCCGGAAAGATAGGTGACTTTGTTTTTATCAAACAGCAGGCGAATCCCCTGAGTCAGGCGATGTACGATGGCGTCCTTACGTCGGATCATGGCGGCGACATCAAAGGCGACGCTCTCGACCTTAACCCCATGGACGCTCGCTTCATGCTGAATCTGTGCATACAGTTCGGATGATTGCAGCAGCGACTTCGACGGTATACAGCCAACGTTCAGGCAGGTGCCGCCCGGTGAGGGTTCGCCCTGCTCGTTAACGCCATCATCGATACAAATCACCGACAGCCCGCGTTGCGCCGCCCGCAAGGCCGCCACATAGCCTCCGGGACCGCCCCCCATCACCGCTACGTCAAAAATCGTATTCATCAACGCTCTCCTTACAGATCAAGCAGCAGTTGTTCCGGCGCTTCCAGCAGCTCGCGGATCGTCACCAGCGTCTGCACTGCCTCCTGGCCATCGATAATGCGATGGTCATAGCTCAGCGCAAGATACATCATCGGGCGAACCACCACCTGGCCGTTCTCCGCCACCGGGCGTGGCGTAATGGCGTGCATACCGAGAATGGCTGATTGCGGTGGATTGATAATTGGCGTTGACATCATCGAACCGAACGTACCGCCGTTGGTGATCGAGAAAGTACCGCCCTGAAGCGCCTCAAGCGGCAGCTTCCCGGCGCGGGCCTGAGTGGCATATTCTGCGATTTGCCGTTCAATATCGGCCAAAGAGAGATTTTGCGCGTTGCGGAGTACCGGTACCACCAACCCGCGATTACTGCTCACCGCAATGCCAATATCGCAATAATCGCGCCAGATAATATCGTGACCATCAACGCTGGCATTGACGATTGGGAAGCGTTCCAGCGCGCGCGTCACCGCCTTAACAAAGAACGACATAAAACCAAGCTTCACGCCGTGTTTTTCCGCAAAGCGCTCCTTCCAGCGAGCGCGCAGCTCCATGACCTGCTGCATATTCACTTCATTGAAGGTGGTGAGAATCGCGTTATCCCGCTGCGATGCCAGCAGACGTTCGGCAATGCGTGTACGCAGGCGCGACATCGGCTCGCGACGCTCTTCCCTGGAGCCAGATAGTGCAGGGGCCGGACGCACGGTTTCTGGCGTCCGGACGGGCTCCGGCGCTGAAGCGGGAACAAATCGCAACACATCTTCTTTCAGGATCCGCCCCTGACGGCCGCTTCCCGACACATCGGCGAGCGCCACCTCGCTACGTTGCGCTTCCAGCCTCGCCGACGGCATCACTGCCGCTTCGACTGGCGCGGAAGCGGCTTCCACAACGGCGGCAGCCTGCGGCTCCAGATGGGCCAGCAGTTGAGTCGAGGTCACCGTACAGCCTTCGTCAACCAGAATATGCGTCAGGATGCCATCCTGCGGTGCGGGAATTTCGAGGATCACCTTATCGGTTTCCAGCTCCGCCACAACCTCATCACGTTTCACCCAATCGCCTTCCTTCTTGCACCAGGTCGTCAAGGTACCTTCCGCCACGGACTCGGGAAGCTGAGGGACTGTAATTTCCATCATTGTTTATTTTCCTTGTGATAACGGGATATCTGCGAACGCATCCGTCAGAAAGTCGTCAATTTGTTGTTTATGCACTCGCCCGTAACCCGTCGCCGGTGCGGCGGCGGCAGGTCGCCCGACATAGCGCCAGACGGGGTTATCAAGCGCCAGTGCGGCCAGTTGCTGGCAAATCTGCCGCCACGCGCCCTGATTCTCCGGTTCCTCCTGGAGCCAGACCCAATTTGGGCAATGCCGCCATACCGCCAGCAAAGCGTTCAGTTCGTCCGCCGGGAACGGATAAAGCTGTTCAACACGTACGATCGCCACGCTGTCATCAAGGCCACGCTGCTTCCTCGCGTCCAGCGCGTCGTAATACACCTGGCCGCTACACAAAATGACGCACTTAACCTTCGCCGGATCCTGCGCCAGCGGATCGTTAATCACCGGCCGGAAAGCGCCTTCGCTCAGTTGTGAAAGCTCGCTCATCGCGCCCTTAAGACGAAGTAAACGTTTACTCATAAAGATGACCAGCGGCTTACGCATCGGTCGCAACATCTGTCCACGCAGCAGATGGAACATCTGCGCCGACTCGCTGGGTATCACCACCTGCATATTGTTTTCAGCACACAGTTGCAGCCAGCGCTCAGGACGAGCGGAAGAGTGTTCCGGGCCCTGACCGTCGTAACCGTGCGGCAGGAGGATCGTTAGCCCGCTATAGCGGTCCCATTTGGTTTCACCGGACGAGATAAACTGGTCGATCGCCACCTGCGCACCGTTGGCGAAATCACCAAACTGCGCCTCCCAGATCACCAGTTGCTGCGGCGCGGAGGTGGAATAACCGTACTCCCAGGCCAGCAACGCCTCTTCGTTCAGAACCGAATCAAATACCTCGAAAGGCGCTTGTCCCGCGCGGATATGTTGCAAAGGTGAGTAGCAAATCGGCTGCGTCTGATGATGAATGACGGCATGGCGGTGGCTGAATGTTCCCCTGCCAGAATCTTCTCCGGACAGGCGCACGCCATATCCGTAATCGACCAACGAGGCATAGGCCAACATTTCCGCCATCCCCCAATCGACGGGTTGCGCGCCTGCCGCCATCTTCTTGCGCAAAGCCAACTGCCGCTTGATAGTAGGATGCGCGACGATATCTTCCGGCAGCGTGGCAATGATCTCGCCGTAGCCGGTCAGCGTCTCACGAGGCAGCGCGGTGGAAACCGGCGCGCTCCACTGTGGGTTGGATAACCCCTCCCAGTTGGCGCTGAATGCGTGTTTTGCACACGGTACGGGAAGCGGCTCACGCTCATGGCAGGCATCCAGCCAGTCTCGGTAACGGCCAATCAATTGCTCCTGTTGCTCCGCCGTCAAAACGCCGCGACGCATCAGCACTTCACCATAGCGGGTACGCGTACCGGGATGAGCATCAACAGCCTGATACATCTGCGGCTGGGTCAGGCGCGGTTCATCGCTTTCGTTATGACCGTGCTTACGAAAACAAACCAGATCGACCATGATGTCGCGGTGGAAAGTATTGCGCCAGTCGCAGGCCAGCGCTATCGCCTGACATACCGCGTCCACATCGTCGCCGTTGATGTGGATCACCGGCGCCGCAACCATTTTGGCGATATCGGTACAGTAACGCGATGAACGCATATCCTGCTGTCGGGAGGTGGTGAAGCCAATCTGGTTATTAATAACAAGATGAATCGTGCCCCCGGTACCATACCCCTCCGTTTGCGACAGATTAAGCGTTGTCTGGTTGACCCCGAGGCCGCCCAGCGCTGAATCGCCGTGGATTAGCACGCCAGCGACCCGCTCCCGTCCCTTTTCGCCACGCCGGTTCTGCCGCGCGCGCACCTGTCCCTGTACGACCGGATTGACAATCTCCAGATGCGACGGGTTATAGGCCAGCGCCACATGTAGCGACCCAGCCGGTGTCTCCAGATTGCTGGAGTAACCCATATGATATTTCACGTCGCCGGAACCGTGGCCAACAGGCAGTTTCCCTTCAAATTCGGCAAACAACCGGGCCGGATCTTTATTCAACAGATTGACCAGCACATTCAGCCGCCCACGGTGCGCCATGCCGATCACTAACTCTTCCACGCCCTGTTCACGCAGGCGCTGCGCCAACGTATGCAGCGCGGGGATCGCGCTCTCTCCTCCCTCCAGAGAAAAGCGCTTCTGCCCGACATAGCGCGTATGCAGGTAACGCTCCAGCGTCTCCGCCGCCACCAGCTTTGTAAAACGCGCTATACAGGTCTGCGCATCCGGCTGCGGAGCGTTGCGTTCAATTCGCGCCAGTAGCCAGGCCACTTCCTCACGGTTATCCAGATGGGCCAGCTCATACCCCTGGCTTCCCGCCCAGCTCTGCTCCAGCATCGTAAGCAGCTGTTTAAGCGGCATCAGCGTTGTATGTTCGCCGAAGGTGACGCTGAACTCCTGGGTCAGATCCTCTTCGCTCAATCCCCAAAATGCCAGCGTCAGCTGCGGCACTTCCGCAACCGCCGATTGCGCGAGCGGATCCAGTTTCGCGCGCAGGTGTCCGAGATTTCGCCAGGCGTAAATCAACTGCGTCACGGCAGCCTGTTTTTTTAAGGTCGTGCCTGTGGTCGCTACCGTTGACGGTTCAACGCCGGGATCCTGTTCCTGAGAAAGAAAAAAACGCCGCCAGTCTTCCGGGATCTGCTCGGGGGAGTGCAGCCAGGTCTGGTAATACTCTTCAAGCCAGGCCGCATTCTCGCCGCTGAGCAGCGCACCGGGCGAGGTCGTGTTTTCCATATGATTCTCCTTGTGGTTAATAACCTGCCGGAGTAATGCAGCATCCATACCAACAAGGATAAATCTTTATATTCAAATGGTTATCAATAATTTGATGCGTAAATCTGGGCGGAAACAGGAACAGGTAATAAGAAGATGTCCGGCATCAGGCACAGCCGTTCGGATTAACAGAGGTGATGACATCAAGCCAGTCCAGAAATGCTGGCAAAATATTCAGAGTGGGTTGGTTACCAGCCTGGCGCTGACGCCAGGCCTTGAAGGCGTGACTTACATCACCGCAGCAAAAGCCTGCGCCACGCGCTGCACATTACGTGGGTTCAGCCCCGCCACGCACATGCGGCCGCTGGCAATCAGGTAGACGCCGAATTCATCGCGCAGACGGTCAACCTGGGCCTCGCTAAAACCGGTATAGCTAAACATCCCGCGCTGCTTAAGCAGGTACTCAAAATCGCCGCCCGGCACCGCCTCTTTAAGTACGTTAACCAGCGCCTGACGCATGGTCAAAATGCGGGTACGCATCCCTTCAACTTCCGCCAGCCAGCAGGCTTTCAGCGCGCTGTCGTTCAATACCGCCGCAACCACCTGCGCGCCAAAATTCGGCGGGCTGGAGTAGTTACGACGCACGGTCGCTTTCAGTTGCCCCAGCACGCGGCTCGCGGTTTCCGCATCTTCACACACCACCGACAACCCGCCAACCCGCTCCCCGTACAAGGAGAAAATTTTTGAGAAGGAATTACTGACCAGCATTGGCATGCCGGCGTGGGCAATGGCGCGAATGGCATAGGCATCGTCGTCCATTCCGCCACCGAATCCCTGATAGGCGATATCGAGGAAGGGGATCAGATTACGCGTTTGTAATACCTCAACCACGTCATCCCATTGCGCGTTGCTGAGATCGGCTCCGGTCGGGTTGTGGCAGCACGGATGCAACAGCACGATGTCGCCCTCCGGCAACGTATTGAGTTTTTCCAGCAAGGCTTCGAAACGCACGCCATTGGTTTCATCATCAAACCAGGGGTAAGTCCTTACTTCGAATCCAGCCCCTTCAAATATAGCAATGTGGTTTTCCCATGTCGGATCGCTAACCCATACCCGCGACGCCGGGAAATAATGCTTCAGGAAATCAGCCCCCACTTTCAGCGCGCCGGAACCGCCCAGAGTTTGAATCGATGCGACGCGATTTTGCGCCAGTACCGGATGATCGACGCCAAACAGCAGCGGCGCGATCGCCTGACGGTAGGTGTTCAGCCCTTCCATCGGCAAATAGAGCGAAGCGCCGTGGGGCTGGGCATTCAGGCGCGCTTCCGCTGCGGCAACCGACTGAAGTTGAGGAACAATGCCGTCTTCGTTGTAAAAGAGGCCAATGCTAAGGTTTACTTTGTCGCTGCGCGGATCTTCTTTGAAACGCTCCATCAGGGAGAGAATGGGATCGCCGGCATAGGCGTCAACTTTTTGAAACACGAGATGTTTCTCCGGATTTACATGAGGCTAGTCATAACACAATAAACTGGATGTGAAAGAAGATCGAGAGGATGTTAGCGGATTCAACAAAACAGAGCGGATGTGGCGTCACGCTGGCCGGTGCAGCGGATAATCTGGAGTGTTGCTCCTCCCCGGCGGGGACAAAGCCTGATGCCCCCGCCGCACTTCAAGTTCAGTATGCGCAGCCAGTCATTCGCCCCGCCTTGCGACTCGAATTATTCTGGGTATAAATGCATCAGGAGGTGTCGCAGCCAGCTGAACGCCGGTTAATCCACATACTTCATCAACACTCTTGAAGTCAGGCGCGTAATAAGTTCGTAAGCACTTACTTTTGTAATTTCGGCAATACGCTCCACGGGCAGACCATCTCCCCAGAACACCACCGGATCGCCAGATTTATCCTGCGCTTCGGGCCCAAGATCGACGCAAATCATATCCATCGCCACGCGCCCGACAATCGGCACCTCGCGACCATTAACCCGCACCGGCGTTCCGGACGGCGCGGCGCGCGGGTAACCATCGCCGTAGCCCATCGCCACCACGCCTAAACGCGTATCGCGCTCGCTAACCCAGGTCCCGCCGTAGCCAACCGGTTCGCCGGCTTTATGTTCGCGAACCGCAATCAGGCTGGAGGCCAGAGTCATCACCGGCTGGCAGCCAAAATCCGCGCCAGTGGAGCGGTTATCCAGCGGCGATACGCCGTAAAGAATAATCCCCGGGCGCACCCAGTCGAAATGCGACTGCGGCCACAGCAAAATCCCGCCGGAGGCAGCAATAGAGCGCAGCCCCGGTTTTTCTTCCGTAAAGGAAGTAAAGATATCCAGCTGACGTTCCGTAACCCCGCTCTCAGGCTCATCAGCACGGGCGAAGTGGCTGACGACATTTACCGGCTGGCGGACGTTTTTACACTGGCTCAGGCGCTGATAAAATTCTTCGGCCTGCTCCGGCAGCACGCCAAGACGATGCATGCCCGTATCCAGCTTCATCCATACGGTTACCGGCTCCGGTAAATCAGCCTCTTCCAGCGCCGCCAGCTGTTCCGGGCTGTGTACCGCCGTGTGCAGACGCTGGGCGGAAATCACCGCCAGGTCAGCGGCATTGAAGAAGCCTTCCAGCAGCAGAATCGGCTGGACGATACCGCCAGCGCGCAGACTCAGCGCTTCTTCGAGGCGAGCGACGCCAAAAGCATCGGCGTCAGGGAGCGTTCGCGCGGTCTCAAGAAGACCGTGTCCGTAGGCGTTCGCTTTCACCACCGCAACCAGTTTGCTGGCAGGTGCCAGTTCGCGTAAACGTTGCAGGTTGTGTCGCAGAGCGCGGCGGTTAATCACTACAGTTGCCGCTTGCATTTAAATTCCTTGAATTATTTATCTCAAATTTGGCGTTATTGATGCAGCGAGTTTGGGTGCGGCCAGCGCGCAGCCACCGGAGCGTACTGAAGTACGTGAGGATGGCGAGCACTGCCCAATCCCAAAATCGCAAATAAAATAGCCAAATTATTTATTCGTCGTCGTATTGTGGCCCAGCATAATTATCAAAGCGCGACCACTGACCGTTAAACGTCAGGCGCACCGTCCCGATGGGGCCGTTACGCTGTTTACCAATAATAATTTCAGCGATGCCTTTTAAATCGCTGTTCTCGTGATACACCTCGTCACGATAGATAAACATGATTAAGTCGGCATCCTGCTCGATGGAGCCGGATTCACGCAGGTCGGAGTTCACCGGGCGTTTGTCCGCTCGCTGTTCCAGGGAGCGGTTAAGCTGCGACAACGCCACCACCGGCACCTGCAGCTCTTTCGCCAGCGCCTTCAAGGAACGCGATATTTCCGCGATTTCCAGGGTACGGTTATCGGAGAGCGACGGCACGCGCATCAGTTGCAGGTAGTCGATCATGATAAGGCCAATCCCGCCGTGCTCACGCGCGATACGCCGCGCGCGGGAGCGTACTTCCGTTGGCGTCAGGCCGGAGGAGTCATCAATATAGATATTACGCTTTTCCAGCAAAATCCCCATGGTGCCGGAAATGCGCGCCCAGTCTTCATCATCCAGTTGACCGGTACGAATGCGGGTCTGGTCAACGCGAGACAGGGAAGCCAGAGAACGCATCATAATCTGTTCCGAGGGCATCTCAAGGCTAAAGATTAATACCGGTTTATCCTGCAACATCGCCGCATTTTCAACGAGGTTCATCGCAAATGTCGTTTTACCCATCGACGGACGCGCGGCGACAATAATCAGATCCGACGGCTGAAGACCGGCGGTCTTTTTGTTGAGGTCGTCATAACCGGTATTCACGCCGGTGACGCCGTCGTGAGGTTGCTGGAATAACTGTTCGATGCGCGCCACGGTGGCATCCAGCACGTCAGCGATATTCTTCGGGCCTTCATCTTTATTGGCGCGGCTTTCGGCGATTTTGAAAACTCGCGATTCGGCCAGGTCCAGCAGATCTTCGCTGGTGCGGCCCTGCGGATCGAAACCGGCTTCGGCGATTTCGTTAGCCACCGAGATCATTTCACGCACAACCGCACGTTCCCGCACGATATCGGCATAGGCGCTAATATTCGCCGCACTTGGCGTATTTTTCGATAATTCCGCCAGATAGGCGAATCCGCCGACGCTATCCAGTTGCCCCTGACGCTCCAGCGATTCCGCGAGCGTAATCAGGTCAATCGGACTCCCCGACTCCTGCAGACGCGCCATTTCGGTAAAAATATGGCGGTGCGGACGAGTATAAAAATCGTCTGAAACGACGCGTTCGGCAACATCATCCCAGCGTTCGTTATCCAGCATTAAACCGCCCAACACCGACTGTTCCGCTTCAATCGAGTGCGGCGGGACTTTCAACCCGTCGAGTTGATAATCGCGCTCTCTGGGTTCAGTCTGTGATTTGTTGAAGGGTTTATTTCCTGCCATAGTGAATGGAGTTACCGAGATAGTGAATGGTTCGAAAGATTACCACATTATTTAATGGAGGGAGCATGGCAACACGTATTGAATTTCACAAGCACGGAGGGCCTGACGTTCTGCAAACGGTGGAGTTCACGCCGCAGCCTCCCGCAGAATACGACGTTCAGGTAGAAAATAAAGCTATAGGCATCAACTACATTGATACCTACATCCGTAGCGGCCTCTATCCGCCGCCCTCATTACCGAGCGGCCTGGGTACCGAAGCCGCTGGCGTGGTCAGCCAGGTCGGCAGCGGCGTAACCCATATCAAGGTCGGCGATCGGGTGGTTTACGCCCAATCGGCTCTGGGCGCCTATAGTTCCGTGCATAACGTCGCCGCCGATAAAGTCGCCATTTTACCCAAGGCGATCACTTTCGAGCAGGCGGCAGCCTCATTTCTGAAAGGCCTGACGGTCTGGTATCTGCTGCGTAAAACCTATGAAATCAAAGCAGGCGAAGCGTTCCTGTTTCACGCGGCGGCTGGCGGCGTGGGATTGATTGCCTGCCAGTGGGCAAAAGCGCTGGGAGCTAAACTGATCGGCACCGTCGGCAGCGCGCAAAAGGCTGAACGCGCCAGACAGGCCGGGGCCTGGCAAATCATTAACTACCGCGAAGAGAACATCGTCGAACGTCTGAAGGAGATCACCGACGGCAAGAAAGTCCATGTGGTCTATGATTCCGTGGGCAAAGATACCTGGGAGTCCTCCCTTGACTGCCTGCAGCGGCGGGGGCTGATGGTCAGCTTCGGCAACTCATCAGGCCCGGTAACCGGCGTCAATCTTGGCATCCTCAACCAGAAAGGTTCGCTGTATGTCACCCGCCCTTCGCTGCAAGGCTATATCACCACGCGCGAAGAGCTGACGGAAGCCAGCAACGAGCTATTCTCGCTGATCGCCAGCGGCGTGATAAAAGTGGATGTCGCAGAGAATCAGAAATATGCCTTAACCGAGGCCAGACGCGCGCATGAGGTACTGGAAAGCCGGGCGACGCAGGGTTCAAGTTTGTTGTTGCCGTAGTTCGGATGTGTTGCCTGGAGTGATGGATAAAAGCCGGGCAACCACAGCCAGCGCCCCTGTAGCCTGTCGTATGCCGGAATAAGCAGAAAAGGTTCAGCGTGCTGACAAAGCGCGTTTTTCTGAAATTTCCCGGCGGCGCTTCGCTTACGCAGGCTTGCAGGAAATTCATAACATATTAATATTAAATGATTTATAGGTCTAATCAGGTGCCAGACGCCACCTGGCGGAAATACGAGACATATCTAATATCGGTTTGTCATCAGCCTCAAAAGTTTAGGGCTTCCACACAGGAAGCCCTTACTTTTTTTGTTTCGGCTGTATGTAGGGTACAGCTCGATGAATTCATTAACTTGTTAATAGTGGCAGATTTAATTAGCAAAGCCTACGCTGTTTTAGGCAAAAATCTTCAGGTTGTGACATAGCGCTCAATACCTTAGTAATGCCAGCGGTTATTACTCCGATAACGACTCTCAGTCGGCGATTTTATCGCCCGGATCGCCCACACCACGACAACGGCCAACAGCAGCCACGGCAGTAATTTAATCATTAAAGCAAAGAGTCCGCCGACAAACATCACCGCTGTCGCCACCACGATGGCGGCGATAATACCCAATAATGACACGCCGGTGACCAACAGCATGACAAAAAAGCCAATCACAAATAAGAGTTCCAGCATCATCTTCTCCCCAAAGAAATTTTTCTATCACTTCCTGGGTATTACAAGAACTATGCCAAATATAACTTATTGAATATAAACAAAATTTATCACATCACTTATACGTAAAGTGGTGAATTTGACCAGGTTTTAGTGAAAAATTAACCCTTGTCGGCAACCCATCGCAGCGCCTGCTCCAGCACATTGATATCCGCACCGGCTTTATGCGCATTCTCGCTCAGATGGCGGCGCCACTGGCGCGCGCCCGGAATCCCCTGAAACAGTCCCAGCATGTGGCGCGTCACGTGTCCCAGGTATGTTCCGTTGCTGAGTTCACGTTCAATATAGGGATACATCGCGCGGACCACGGCAACCGGATCGGCATCTATACCGTCCACGGCGAAAATTTCCCGGTCGACCGAGGCCAGAATGCCCGGATTCTGATAAGCCTCGCGGCCCACCATCACCCCATCCATATGCTCCAGATGCCGTTTCGCCTCCGCCAGCGACTTAATGCCGCCATTAATCGCCATCGTCAGATGCGGGAAATCGCGTTTAAGCTGGTAGACGCGCGGATAATCCAGCGGCGGGATCTCACGATTCTCCTTCGGGCTCAGGCCGGATAACCACGCCTTACGCGCGTGGATGATAAACATCTCACACTCGCCTTTCCCGGAAACCGTTTCGATAAAATCACACAGAAATTCGTAACTGTCCTGGTCATCAATACCGATGCGGGTCTTTACCGTTACCGGAATCGACACCACGTCGCGCATCGCTTTAATGCAGTCGGCAACCCGTTGGGCATTGCCCATCAGGCAAGCGCCGAACATGCCGTTTTGCACGCGATCGGACGGGCAACCAACGTTGAGGTTTATTTCATCATAGCCGCGCGCCTGCGCCAGCTTTGCGCAGTGCGCCAGCGCCGCCGGATCGCTGCCACCCAGTTGCAGAGCGACCGGATGCTCTTCTTCGCTATAGGCCAGGTAGTCGCCTTTACCGTGAATAATCGCGCCAGTGGTCACCATTTCAGTGTACAGCAGCGTATGGCGCGAGAGCTGGCGCAGAAAATAGCGGCAGTGTCTGTCTGTCCAGTCGAGCATCGGCGCGATGGAAAAACGGTGGGCGGCAAAAGCAGTTGGCGTTGATTCTGACATCATGGCGAATAAATAAGCATCCGGGTAAAAAGGGGCGCTACTATAGCACAAAGATACATCACTGGCGCATCGCCCCGGCGCGGGCTTTTTCTATCGGACAACAAACGTTACTTTCTCCGCGGCTTGCCGTCGTGCGGGCCGAAAAACTGCGGCGGATGATCAACCCAACGATCCTGACGGGTAGCGGCATAGCCGGGATTAAGCGGATAGTAGATACGGTTGAATTTGTTGTTCGCCTCGCCGACGACTAACAGGCGAACTTCGTGGTCGGTATTATTGAGGAAGGTGTGGCAAACGCCGGTTCCGGCAGGAAAGCCGACGCTATCACCGGGCTCCAGCTTCCAGAGATAGCCGTTAATCCACACGTCCGGATACCCCTCCAGCACATAGATAAACTCTTCTTCGTCGCTTTCCGCGTGCGGATAGGAGGTACGACGCCCGGGCGGAAGACGTTCGTGATGGATCCCCAGACGATTCAACCGCAGGCCGCGCGCCAGCGGCGCACCGATGGAGAACAGCTCTGTGCTATCGGGATAGGTGGAATCATCCGCCCCCTCCAGTTCACGCCAGTGTCGAATGCAATCAGGTCGTTTCATCGTTTTCTCCCGAAAATGAGATGCATCGGATATAGCATAACCCTAAATAATTCGCGTTGCAGACAGCGGAAAGTGAGCGACAAATTCGTCAGAAACAAATTTGTCCCGCCAGAAAGGCGCCTCCGGCGAGCACGGGCAACGTGAAGTGTGACCGGTATAAGTCCCAGGGACTCGGTGTTTTATCTGGAACGTGATAAAGTAACAGTTTCACATTCACGCGACCAGAGGACGCCATGGATAAGACTACTTCGCAACAAATGTTAGCGCATGCTGAAAAGCTCTGTGCACAACGTGGCGTACGCCTGACCCCTCAGCGCCTTGAAGTGTTGCGTTTGATGAGCCTGCAGCAAGGGGCTATCAGCGCCTACGATCTGCTCGATCTGCTCCGGGAAACAGAACCGCAGGCCAAACCGCCAACGGTATACCGGGCGCTGGAGTTTTTGCTGGAGCAGGGACTCGTGCACAAGGTGGAATCCACCAACAGCTATGTGCTGTGTCACCTTTTCGATCAGCCAACCCACAGCTCAGCGATGTTTATCTGCGACCGCTGCGGTGGCGTCAAAGAAGAGTGTGCGGAAGGTGTAGAAGATATTATGCATTCCCTGGCGGCGAAGATGGGCTTCGCTCTGCGCCACAATGTGATTGAAGCTCACGGCCTGTGTGCAGCCTGCGTTGAAGTCGAAGCCTGCAGCACGCCGGGGCACTGCCATCACGATCACACCATACAGATTAAAAAGAAAGCCCGCTGAGGGGGAGCCGCAGCGGGAATCAAGGCTAACGGTACCTCCGGATACCGTCAAGGCAGGCACTAACAGTGGGTTAAAACACGACGCTTTCGCTACCAGCGATAATCGTTACGGGTTTCCCACTCCGTGACCTCTTTCTCGGCCTGGTCTTTGGCGTAGCCATAACGTTCCTGAATCTTACCGACAAGCTGGTCACGTTTACCCTCGATGACGGTCATATCGTCGTCGGTCAGTTTGCCCCATTGTTCTTTTGCTTTACCTTTCAACTGTTTCCAGTTACCGCCGATTTCGTCTTTATTCATCATGCAATCCTCATCGTTCGGTGAATGAACAGCCCATTATGGGCCGGGCATGACTTAACTATAGATGAGTATTCTGAGTAGAATTTATTATTCAGAATCTTTAACCAGCAGATAAATAAAACCCGCTACGAAAACCAGGTTCCATACCGCCAGTGTCGCCGCCAGATGAGCGCCAGCGACGCCCCGCGCAGGGCAAGAAAAACCGTCAGCGCCAGCCACAAGCCGTGATTCCCGAGAACCGGTAGCGTTAACAGCGTCAGGGCAAATCCCGCCGCCGCCACAACCATACTATTACGCATCTCCGCCCCGCGCGTCGCGCCGATAAACATACCGTCCAGCAAATAGCACCAGACACCAATCACCGGCAGTATCGTCTGCCAGATGAGATAGCGGTCGGCCAGTTGCTGCAATGAAGACAGAGACGTCAACACGCTGATGATCTGCTCACCGGCAAGGCTGTAAATCAGCGTAAACGCCAGCGCCACCATCCCTGACTGGCGACAGGCCGCACGCCAGACGACAAGCAGTTGACCGTCATCGCGCGCGCCGTAGGCCTGCCCGGAATGCGCTTCAACGGCATAGGCAAAACCATCCAGTGCGTAGGCGGTAAAGGTCAGCATAGTCATCAGTACCGCATTGACCGCCACCACATCGGCGCCGAGACGGGCCCCGAATACTGTCACCGCCCCGAAGCAAAGCTGTAGCAGCAGCGAACGCAGCATGATGTCGCGATTTAACGCCAGCAAACGGCGTATGTCGCCACGCCAGGCGTTTTTCAACATCGACAGGGGAACGCCACGCAGCGCCAGCACGCGTCTCACCATTAACAGTCCAATAAAGAAGGTGGCGTATTCTGCCGTGACCGTCGCCAGCGCCGCTCCCTGAACATTCATATGCAGGCCGATCACCAACCATAAATCGAGCGCAATGTTAAGAACATTGCCGACCACCAGCAGGATCACCGGCGCCCGGGCATACTGCACACCAAGCAGCCAGCCCAGCAGGACCAGATTCGCCAGCGAGGCGGGCGCGCTTAGCCAACGAATCTCAAGAAAGTGCCGGGCCTGTACGAGCACAGATTCACTGCCGCCGACAATATGTAGCGCCAGATTGATTAACGGCCCCCTGAAGAGGACGATCGCTACCCCGGCGGCCAGCGCCAGAACAATCGGCTGCACCAGCGCGCGCGCCAGCCGCTGCGGATCGTTTGCGCCAAATGCCTGCGCCGTCAGTCCGGTAGTGCTCATGCGCAGAAACAGAAGCAGCATAAAAAGGAAGCTGGTGGCCGTTGCGCCAACCGCCACGCCTGCCAGATAAACCGGGCTGTCGAGGTGACCAATAACGGCGGTATCCACCAGTCCCAACAGCGGAACGGTGATATTGGAGAAGATCATCGGTAACGCTAAGCGCCACAGGGCTCTGTCAGCAGAGTTAAAAAGCATGGAAGAGGAGCCTGAATGGAAGTAAACGACGCAGCATCATGCATCAGAGGATAATGCTGCGGAATGGCGAGGTTATTGCCAGTTGCCGTTGCGGATAACGCCGACAGCCAGGCCTTCAATGGTAAAACTTTGTTCGCGCAGATCGACCACGATCGGGGAAAATTCGCTATTTTCAGGCAGCAGCTCAACGACGTTGCCCTGCTTTTTCAGCCGCTTCACGGTGACTTCTTCGTCAATGCGCGCCACAACCACCTGACCGTTGCGCACATCCTGCGTTTTATGCACCGCCAGCAGATCGCCATCCAGAATCCCGATGTCTTTCATTGACATACCGCTGACGCGCAGCAGAAAATCGGCGCTCGGCTTAAACATGGATGGATCCACCTGATAGTGGCCTTCAATATGCTGCTGCGCCAGCAGCGGTTCACCTGCGGCAACGCGGCCAATTAGCGGCAGACCGCTCTCTTCTTCCGTCAGCAAGCGAATACCGCGAGAAGCGCCAGAAACGATCTCGATTGCGCCTTTACGCGCCAGCGCCTTCAGGTGTTCTTCCGCCGCGTTTGGGGAACGAAACCCCAAGCGCTGAGCAATCTCCGCACGCGTCGGCGGCATGCCCGTCTGGCTGATATGATCCCGAATGAGATCAAACACCTCCTGCTGCCTGGTCGTTAACGCTTTCATTCCGCCCCCTGGGTGTATATACAGTTATGCTGTGAGTATATACAGCTAACGGTGATTTTGGAACCATATTTCACACAAAAATCAGCAGTTTCTTTCCATTTTGCGAACCGATACGGCAAGAGTCAGCGATAGTTCGCCCACAACAGCATTCCCCAGGTCATCAGCGCGATAATAATCGCCAGCAGAACCGCCGCGGACCCCAGATCTTTCGCCCGTCCCGAAAGGACGTGACGCTCAGGACCAATACGGTCGACGACGGCTTCAATGGCGCTATTGATAATTTCAACTATCATCACGAGCAGAACCGAACCAATCAGCAGAACCCGGGTGACGGCATCGACGTCCAGCCAGCAGGCTATTGCCACGGCAATAATGGCCGCGATACCTTCCTGACGAAATGCGGCCTCGTTGATCCACGCCGCGCGAAATCCTTTACAGGAATACCCTGCGGCTTTAATAATTCGGGTTAACCCGGTGGTATTATTGGCCATCAAACGAACCTTTTAATGTAAATAACGCCAATGAGTGTACGCGTTTGCCGCGTTACACCGGAAATTTTGCGCACTTTCTGTTATTCTTGCCGCGCATTTGCATGATTAACCAGGGGCTTCATATCGTCTATGTCTGGCTGGCAACGAATTTACTATAAATTACTGAATTTACCATTAAGGGTGCTGGTAAAAAGCAAGTCTATTCCGGCGCAACCTGCCGAGGAATTAGGCCTGGATACCTCGCGCCCTATTATGTACGTCCTGCCTTACAATTCGAAGGCGGACCTGCTGACGCTACGCGCTCAGTGTCTGGCACATGAGTTACCCGATCCTCTGGAGCCGCTGGAAATCGATGGCTCTCTGCTTCCGCGCTATGTATTTATCCACGGCGGCCCGCGCGTATTTACCTATTACACGCCAAAGGAAGAGTCCATCAAGCTGTTCCATGACTATCTGGACCTGCACCGTAATCATCCCGATCTGGATGTACAGATGGTGCCAGTTTCAGTGATGTTCGGTCGTGCTCCGGGGCGCGAAAAGGGAGAAGAAAACCCGCCTTTACGTATGCTCAACGGCGTGCAGAAATTCTTTGCCGTCTCCTGGCTGGGACGCGACAGCTTTGTGCGTTTCTCGCCTTCGGTCTCTCTACGTAAGATGGCGGACGAGCACGGCACCGACAAAATTATCGCTCAGAAACTGGCCCGCGTGGCGCGCATGCACTTTGCCCGCCAGCGTCTGGCAGCCGTCGGGCCGCGTCTGCCAGCCCGTCAGGATCTGTTCAATAAACTGCTGGCGTCAAAAGCCATTGCCCGCGCGGTGGAAGATGAAGCACGCAGCAAGAAAATCTCCCATGAAAAAGCGCAGCAAAACGCCATCGCGCTGATGGAAGAGATTGCCGCCAACTTCTCCTACGAGATGATCCGTCTGACCGACCGTATTCTGGGCTTTACCTGGAACCGTCTCTATCAAGGGATTAACGTCCATAACGCCGAGCGCGTTCGTCAGCTGGCGCACGACGGGCATGAAATTGTCTATGTGCCCTGCCACCGCAGCCACATGGACTATCTGCTGCTCTCCTACGTGCTGTATCACCAGGGGCTGGTGCCGCCGCATATCGCCGCCGGCATCAACCTGAACTTCTGGCCTGCGGGCCCGATTTTCCGCCGCCTGGGCGCGTTCTTTATTCGCCGTACCTTTAAGGGCAATAAGCTCTACTCCACCGTCTTTCGCGAATACCTGGGCGAGCTGTTCAGCCGCGGCTATTCCGTGGAATATTTCGTGGAGGGCGGTCGTTCGCGTACCGGTCGTCTGCTGGATCCGAAAACCGGCACCCTGTCGATGACCATCCAGGCGATGCTGCGTGGCGGTAATCGTCCTATCACGCTGGTGCCGATTTATATCGGCTACGAGCATGTGATGGAGGTCGGGACCTACGCCAAAGAGCTGCGCGGCGCGACGAAAGAGAAAGAAAACCTGCCGCAGATGCTACGCGGATTAAGCAAACTGCGTAATCTCGGTCAGGGTTACGTGAACTTCGGCGAGCCGCTGCCGCTGATGAGCTACCTGAACCAGCATGTACCTGAATGGCGCGAGTCTATCGATCCTATCGAAGCCGTTCGTCCATCGTGGCTCACACCGACGGTGAATAACATCGCTTCGGATCTGATGGTGCGGATTAACAATGCCGGTGCGGCAAACGCCATGAACCTGTGCTGCACCGCGCTGCTCGCGTCGCGTCAGCGTTCCCTGACCCGCAAGCAGCTAACCGAACAGCTGGAGTGCTATCTTGCCCTGCTGCGCAATGTGCCCTATTCAACGGATGCGACCACGCCTGCGGTCTCGGCCAGCGCTCTTATCGACCACGCGCTGCAAATGAACAAGTTTGAAGTCGAGAAAGACACCATTGGCGATATCATCATTTTGCCGCGCGAGCAGGCGGTACTGATGACCTACTATCGTAACAATATCGCCCATATGCTGGTTATGCCGTCGCTGTTAGCCGCCATCGTCACCCAGCATCGTCATATTACCCGCGCAGAAATATTGCGCCACGTCGAGATGTTCTATCCGTTCCTCAAGGCCGAGCTGTTCCTGCGCTGGGAGATAGCCGAGCTGGCGGGCGTTGTCGATGCGCTGATTGCCGAAATGCAGCGTCAGAGCCTGATCGTCGTGAATGGCGATGATGTAAGCGTGAACCCTTCTCATGCTCGCGCGCTACAACTGCTGGCCGCAGGCGCGCGCGAAACGCTACAGCGCTACGCGATTACCTTCTGGCTGCTGAGCGCCAACCCGGCAATCAACCGCAGTTCGCTGGAGAAAGAGAGCCGTACCGTCGCGCAACGTCTGTCGGTACTGCACGGCATCAATGCGCCGGAGTTCTTCGATAAGGCGGTATTTAGCACGCTGGTGCTGACCCTGCGCGACGAAGGCTATATCAGCGATACCGGGGATGCGGAACCGGAAGAGACGCTGAAGATCTACCGTATGCTGGCTGCGCTGGTTACGTCCGATGTGCGTTTAACGATTGAAAGCGTTACCCAGGATGAAGCGTAACGCGTGAAGAAAGCGCCCGGCTTGCGCACGATGCCAGCAAGCCGGGTAGAGCGTCGAATCTAGCGCATATATCCCATCACCAGGCCAAGAAACAGCACCATCCCAACGTAGTTGTTATTTAAAAACGCTTTAAAACAGTCATCGCGTTCGCGCCTGAAAATCAGCTTCTGCTGCCAGACAAACAGCGCCGCGGCGATAAACAACGACCAGTAATATTCCCAGCCCAACCCGTTCAGCCAGCCAACCGTCGCCATCAACGCCAGTACCGCCACCTGTAACATACCAATAATTAAACGATCGCTATCGCCGAACAGAATCGCCGTCGATTTAATACCGATTTTTACGTCGTCGTCGCGATCGACCATCGCATACTGGGTGTCGTAGGCCACCGCCCACAGAATATTGGCGAGAAACAGCAGCCAGCAGCTCAGCGGTAGCGATTCCGTTACCGCCGAGAATGCCATCGGAATCGACCAGCCGAACGCCGCGCCCAGCACCACCTGCGGCAGATGAGTGTAGCGTTTCATAAACGGATAGACCCAGGCTAATGCCAGCGCCGCAATCGACAGCAGGATAGTCATGGTGTTGAGGGTCAGCACCAGCAGAAACGAGACCAGCACCAGCGCGATAAATAGCGTACGCGCCTCTTTCTCGGTGACATCCCCGCTCGGCAGCGGACGGTGAGCGGTGCGCTTGACGTGGCCGTCAAACTTGCGGTCGGCATAATCATTTACCACGCAACCTGCGGCGCGCATCAGCCAGACACCCGCAACAAAAACCACGAGGATCCACAGCGGCGGCATTCCCGGCGTCGCGACCCATAGCGCCCACAGCGTCGGCCACAGCAACAGCAGCGCGCCGATCGGTTTGTCAGTACGCATCAAGCGGTGAAACGCCAACAGCTTATTCTGCGTCAGACTCCACTCCATTTTATTTTTCCTCTTAATACAACGGTGATGCAGGCAAAAACAGTTCCGTTAACAACAGCGGTTTGCCGCTCAGCCGCAGACGGGAACGCCGCCCCCAAAGACCAGCATGGCGACCAATTTCAATAAAATCGCGGGTTAGCGTAGATGACGTAAACAGATAACGGCCCAGCGGCGTTTGCCCCAACTGTTGTAGCGCCATTTCGGGGCCGCTGAGCGTCGACTCAGGGACGAGAGTGCGGCCCGCCAGCCAGGGCGTATCATTGGCGCAAAGTATAATTTCCCGCAGCCAGTAGCGCGGTTCATCCGGCAACAAAGAGGCTTCATCCGCCAGCGCTTCGCGGCCAACATAACCTTCGTTAACCATCATTACGCTGACTTTTTTCCCCTGTTGCTCAAAGCGTTTGGTCATTGAGTCTTCCAGCAATAACCAGTCGCGCAGAGGCGAATCCAACGAGGGCATCGTAGCAAAATAACGCAGCGCACGCAGTTGCGTAAGCGCAGGATGTGGCATGCCTGAATCTCCGGTACATAACATGACAGTATTGTATCGCAGAATGAGACACTGAGGGCGGGCAAACGTCAATATCCGATCATCCACGCAACAGCCATGCAACAGACGCCGCCGCGCGATAAAAAAAGTGCGCCCCAATGGACGCACCGAAAGGCTGAGCCTAAACATCAGCATTGTGGGGAGACGGTCACCCCTTGCCTTTTACACTGCTGATAAAGGTGGAACGAGCAGATTTCGAACCGAGACGTTCAGCTTCGTTCATCAATTTCAGGGCCTTATCGATATCACCTTTCGCGACCGCCTGTTTAATGCCGTTGTTGAAATAGGTTTCAGTATCATCGAGCATCGGTTCGCTTTTCGCTGCCGGAACGGAAGCCGGGGCGGGTGCGCTATAGGCTGGCGCCGCCGTATTACCTACGGTGACAGGGCCAGGTCCGGAAGAGCCAAACAGCGGGCCGACCAGCACGCTGGAGCCGCTACTGGTTTTCACTTTCAGCTTCAGTACACCCTCGGTGGTGTGTCGCGCAACCGGGTCTGGAATATCCGGGATGGCATTGCCCGCGCCTTTGGCATAGGCTTTCGCCGGATCCAGCAGGGTGGTCGTTTGTTGCAAATCTTTTTCCGTCGTAAAGACCAGCACATAGAGCTTCTGCTGCCCCAATGCTGGCGTCAGGCGCATCACACCCTCAAGCCGATCCGCTGCCATGACGCCGGGCTGCTGATAGGTAAAATAGCTGCTGGGGAAAAACGCAGACGGGGTCATATTCTGATCTAAAATCAACACGTTCGGCGCAAAAATCTGTTTTTGCTTATTCACTTCGCTACTGAGCGTCAGGGTCAGTTCGCCAATATTCGCCGGCACGCTCCAGGCCGCAACCGGGCCGGAGATACCGGCGACATCCAGCCGTTGCCCTGCCGTAAGCAAATCGACGGATTGCGTTTTAGATTGATCGACTGGCGTCCAGACCAGTTTCTGCAGAGCCGTTCCGGGAATGGCCGGGGCGGCGCTGATGTTTTGCGGGACAACGTTGACATCGGCAAGGCTCATCCCCGGCACGCAGGCCAACATTCCTGCGGATAAACACAGGGCGACGAGCGTTTTCTTCATTTTCATTGTTTTCACCTCGGATAGCATCGGATCAGCGGTAGCCAGGCAATAGCGCGCTAATCCTGAATAATCAGGAGGGGTGTAAGCCCCTCCGTGTCACTACGTGATTACGACGGTATTACCACCAGACTTCCATCTGCGCGCCGAAGGTTACTTCGCTATCGCTGCCACGGCTGTCGGTCAGGAGACCATTACCGCTGCTATCTTTCGTTTGCAGACCTGTGGTTGTGCTGTTACCCCAGTTTTCATCCCATTTGGCATAGGTGGCGAAAATACGGATCGCCGGGCGGGACCAAACGCTGCTACCTGCCTGCCATTGCTGAGCGAGGGTAATTTTGTACTGGTTGTTGCGTTCGCCGGTTCGCTGGGATTTCACGTTGTCGTAACCGATTTCCAGCTGGGTGCTCATAATCGGCGTCCATTTATACATTGGACGAATACCCGCAGTGTACCAGGTCGAACCATTTTTACTGTCCAGATCGACGTCCTGATACATCGCAACGTACATCAGGCCCCAGTCGTCATTGAAGTCCATCGCACCGTGATCCAGAACGCGGATCATGCTGCCATCGTTATCAATACTGGTGCCCTGAGAGTGACCGTTACCCGAAGAAGTCATCGAGTCAGTAGCATACTGAACCACAAACTTGTTAAAGCCACCCCAGAGAGACTGCGTATGTTCACCGGTGAACATCCAGCCATCTTTCGACGCGCCATCGGCCAGATGATAGTCATCCTGCGGGTTGGCGCGACCGTAATCGACACCTAATTCCAGAACACCACCCGGGTTAGTTTCCAGACCTGCCAGTCGCACGTCGAAAACATCGTTCGCGGTTTTAGATGCGTATTTCTTAGTGTCATCGCTGGAGAAAGTATACGAACCGCCGCTTTCTGAGTTACGCGTGGCCGCCAGAGAGAGTTTACCGAAGCCAAGGTCGACGTTTTCCAGACCGGCACCCGGGCCAGAGATATCCCAGTAGTAGAAGTCGATCATATGAACGTCATGCCGCTGGTAGAAGCGCTTACCGGCCCACAGGGTTGAACCGGGTAACCAGTCAATCAGGTTTTTACCCTGGATATTGGCTTCACGGAACGCCGGAGAGGTGCTTTCCCAGTCATCCTGTTGGTCTACGGAATAAGCGACGTTAGTATCGAAATAAAAACTCTTGTCACCCTCTTTCCATAATTCCTGGCCCAGCTTCAGCTCAGCATAGGTTTCACATTCATTACCGAGACGGTATTTACTTTGAGCGCCCGTGGCTTTGAAACATTGCTGTGAACCGCCGCTGCCGGTCCAGCCGATACCGGAACGCGCATAGCCGTGGAAATCAACGGCCAACGCCTGGGCGGACATAACGCCTGCCGCAACGGCGACCGCCAGTGGAAGTTTGCGCAGAGTCATCATCATTCTATCTCCTGAGATCATTGCTTTTCTTTGAACGCTTCACCTGTTGTTGCGCCGGTTTAGCGGCGCGCCAGGGTGCACGTTTTTTTTAATTAGAAGCCCTACACGCCCGGCTCTTTATGCAACCGACGACAGGCGGTGCCATCCTCACGGAATAAATGGCAACGCTCAGGCGGCAAACCGATGGCGAATGTGGCTCCCTCTTCTACCAGCACCACGTCGTTCTGGCGGTACACCAGGTTTTGACGGATGGATGGGATCTGGATATGAATTTGCGTTTCGTGACCAAGCTGCTCGACCACCTGAACCTCACCTTCGAGGGTGACATCGGCGATATCGCAGGGCAGCAGATGTTCCGGGCGAATACCTAAGGACATATTGGCGCCGACCTGAACGCGGGCGCCGTCCACCGGCAACCAGATTTGCTGACGGTTAGGCAGTTCCACCTGCACCTGCTCAATGGCGGTGGCGGTGACTTTAACCGGCAGAAAGTTCATCTTTGGCGAGCCAATAAAACCGGCGACAAAGCGATCCGCCGGATAGTGATAGAGTTCAAGAGGCTTGCCGACCTGCGCGACGCGACCGGCATCCAGCACCACAATCTTGTCGGCAAGGGTCATCGCTTCGACCTGGTCGTGGGTGACGTAAATCATCGTGCGCCCGAGGCGCTTATGCAGCCGGGAAATCTCAATACGCATCTGCACGCGCAGCGCGGCATCGAGGTTAGAAAGCGGTTCATCCAGCAGGAAAACCCGTGGTTCGGCAACCAGGGTACGACCAATCGCCACACGCTGCCGCTGACCGCCGGAAAGGGCTTTCGGTTTGCGATCCAGCAGATGGGCCAGTTGCAGGACTTCCGCCACCTGAGTAACACGTTGGTTAATAAGTTCTTTTTTCGCGCCGGCCAGCTTCAGGCCAAAAGACATGTTTTCCGCGACGGAAAGGTGGGGATAAAGCGCATAGGACTGGAACACCATCCCGATACCACGTTCGGCGGGCGGGACATCATTCATGCGGGTATCGCCAATCAGCAGATCGCCGCTGGTCACCGTTTCCAGCCCGGCAATCATACGCAGCAGAGTGGATTTACCGCAGCCCGATGGGCCAACAAACACGACGAATTCCCCATCCTGGATCTCAAGGTTAATGTCTTTCGAGACCACCACCTCGCCCCAGGCTTTCGTTACATTCCGCAGTTGTACGCTCGCCATGCCCTTCTCCCTTCGTTACAACCTGTCACTTAACGACACATTCAAGATGGGCTGACTATGCGGCATTCGTGAATCCGGCAAATCCTCCACCCCCGGCTTTTTTATGGGGGAGGAGGCGGGAGGATGAGAGATGCCATCTCGCTGGTTGGGAGAACGGGATGCGGTTCATTTCGTGATATGGACGACAAAATGAGCAGCATTTTTATGTGCTCCAGAGCGCATAAATGGCATTTCTGTAATGGAGATCACATAAACGAAGGAAGGGGCGTAGAGATGGGGAGGATGGAAAGAGGTTGTTAAAAAAGGACACTCATTATCGTCAAGCCACTTAAGTGTATCCACGAGCACATCACCAAATAGGACGGGTATATGAAAATCAAAACTGGCGCTCGCATCCTCGCGCTGTCTGCATTGACCACGATGATGTTTTCCGCCTCTGCCCTCGCAAAAATTGAAGAAGGTAAGCTGGTTATCTGGATTAACGGCGACAAAGGCTACAACGGCCTCGCTGAAGTGGGTAAAAAGTTTGAAAAAGATACCGGTATTCACGTTTCCGTAGAACATCCGGACAAGCTGGAAGAGAAATTCCCGCAGGTTGCCGCGACTGGCGACGGTCCGGACATCATCTTCTGGGCCCACGACCGTTTCGGCGGCTATGCGCAGTCCGGACTGCTGGCGGAAATCACCCCGGATAAAGCCTTCCAGGACAAACTCTATCCGTTCACCTGGGATGCGGTTCGCTATAACGGCAAACTGATCGCGTATCCGGTCGCCGTAGAAGCGCTGTCGCTGATTTATAACAAAGATCTGGTGCCGAATCCGCCGAAAACCTGGGAAGAAATTCCAGCGCTAGATAAAACGTTGAAGGCGAAAGGTAAGAGCGCGCTGATGTTCAACCTGCAGGAACCGTACTTCACCTGGCCGCTGATTGCTGCCGACGGCGGCTACGCATTCAAATTTGAAAACGGCAAATATGACGTGAAGGACGTTGGCGTGGACAGCGCTGGCGCGAAAGCGGGCCTGACCTTCCTGGTCGACCTGATCAAAAACAAACACATGAACGCCGACACCGATTATTCCATCGCGGAAGCGGCATTCAATAAAGGCGAAACCGCGATGACCATCAACGGTCCGTGGGCGTGGTCAAACATCGACAAGAGCAAAATCAATTACGGCGTGACGCTGCTGCCGACATTCAAAGGCAAGCCGTCCAAACCGTTCGTTGGCGTACTGAGCGCCGGTATTAACGCCTCCAGCCCGAACAAAGAACTGGCGAAAGAGTTCCTCGAAAACTACCTGCTGACCGACCAGGGCCTGGACGCAGTGAACAAGGATAAACCGCTGGGCGCCGTCGCTCTGAAATCTTTCCAGGAGAAACTGGAAAAAGATCCGCGTATCGCCGCCACCATGGCGAACGCCCAGAAAGGCGAAATCATGCCGAACATCCCACAGATGTCCGCGTTCTGGTATGCCGTTCGTACCGCAGTGATCAACGCCGCCAGCGGTCGTCAGACCGTCGACGCCGCGCTGAAAGATGCACAAGCTCGTATCACCAAGTAATACAGTTTCTCTTATTTCTTAAGAAATAAGGTTTATTGAATACGTTGTTACACGAAATCATTCGCGCTACATCGAGGCGGCAAGGATGCAAATCCCCAGGAGCTTACATAAGTATGTGACTGGGGTGCGCATTCGCAGCCAACAAAGAGGTAGCACGAAAGAAAAAGTGTAAAGAGGAAGATCCCCATGGATGTCGTAAAAAAGAAACACTGGTGGCAAAGCCCGCAGTTGACATGGTCTGTGATTGGTTTGCTTGGCCTGTTGATAGGTTACCTTGTTGTTTTGATGTATGCCCAGGGGGAGTACCTGTTTGCCATCATGACGCTGATTTTAAGCTCGGTTGGCCTGTACATTTTTTCAAACCGCAAGACCTATGCCTGGCGCTACGTTTATCCGGGTCTCGCCGGGATGGGGCTGTTCGTTCTGTTCCCGTTGGTCTGCACCATCGCCATCGCCTTCACCAACTACAGCAGCACCAACCAGTTGACCTTCGAACGCGCGCAGCAGGTACTGATGGATCGCACCTTCCAGGCGGGTAAAACCTACAACTTCGCGCTTTACCCGGCGGGAGAGGAGTGGAAGCTGGCGCTGACCGATAGCGAAAGCGGTAAACATTATCTTTCCGACGTCTTTAAATTCGGTGGCGAGCAGAAGCTTGCCCTTAAAGAAGCCGATACCTTGCCAGAAGGCGAACGCGCTAACCTGCGCATCATTACGCAAAACCGTATCGCCCTGAACCAACTGACCGCCGTACTGCCGGACGCAAGCAAAGTCATTATGAGCTCCCTGCGTCAGTTCTCCGGCACGCAGCCGCTGTATACGCTCTCCGGGGACGGTACGCTGACGAATAACCAGAATGGCGTGAAATATCGCCCTAACGCCGGAATCGGTTTCTACCAGGCGATTAACGCCGACGGTAGCTGGGGGAGTGAGAAGCTGAGTCCTGGCTATACCGTCGCCATTGGCTGGGACAACTTCACCCGCGTGTTCCAGGATGAAGGTATCCAGAAACCCTTCTTCGCCATTTTCGTCTGGACAGTGGTCTTCTCCCTCCTGACCGTTATCCTGACCGTGGCGGTAGGCATGGTGCTCGCCTGCCTCGTCCAGTGGGAAGCCTTAAAAGGCAAAGCGATTTATCGCGTCCTGCTGATTCTGCCTTACGCCGTACCGTCATTTATCTCGATTCTGATTTTCAAAGGGTTATTCAACCAGAGCTTCGGTGAGATCAACATGATGCTCAGCGCGTTGTTCGGCATCAAACCGGCCTGGTTTAGCGACCCGACCACCGCGCGCGCCATGATCATCATCGTCAATACCTGGCTGGGCTATCCATACATGATGATCCTGTGCATGGGCCTGCTGAAAGCGATTCCTGAAGACTTATATGAAGCCTCGGCAATGGACGGCGCAACCCCGTTGCAGAATTTCTTTAAGATCACGTTCCCGCTGCTGATTAAACCGCTAACGCCGCTGATGATCGCCAGCTTCGCCTTCAACTTTAACAACTTCGTGCTGATTCAACTGTTAACCAACGGCGGACCGGATCGCCTCGGCACGACCACGCCTGCGGGCTATACCGACCTGCTGGTGAGCTACACCTACCGTATCGCCTTTGAAGGCGGCGGTGGTCAGGATTTCGGCCTGGCTGCGGCCATCGCCACGCTGATCTTCCTGCTGGTGGGCGCGCTGGCGATTGTTAACCTGAAAGCCACACGTATGAAGTTTGATTAACTGGAATAACCAGACGTCATTGGCGCGGCCAGCCAGAGCTCGGCCAGCGTGGAAGAACCGGCGCGTACAGGTAGTACGTGAGGATTATTCGCTACGCTCACCCTTCGGGTCGTCCTGAAGGACGTTCAAAACGCGGTGACTTTTGTCTGAGCACTGCCTGAGTTCAAAATGGCAAGCAAAATAACCTGGAGCGGTATCAAGGGGAGTAAAAATATTATGGCTATGGTTCAACCCAAATCTCAGAAGCTGCGCCTGTTCATCACGCATCTCCTGCTACTGATTTTTATCGCGGCGATTATGTTCCCGCTGCTGATGGTTATCACTATCTCTCTGCGCGAAGGTAACTTCGCCACCGGTAGCCTGATCCCGGAACGTATCTCCTGGGAGCACTGGCGGCTGGCGTTAGGTTTTAGCGTTGAACATGCTGATGGCCGGGTTACGCCGCCCCCCTTCCCGGTCCTGCTGTGGCTGTGGAACTCCATCAAGGTGGCCGGTATTACCGCCATTGGCATCGTCGCGCTCTCTACCACCTGCGCATACGCTTTTGCCCGCATGCGCTTTCCGGGTAAAGCCACGTTGCTGAAAGGGATGCTGATTTTCCAGATGTTCCCGGCGGTTCTGTCGCTGGTCGCGCTGTATGCCCTGTTTGACCGTCTCGGTCAGTATATTCCGTTCGTCGGTCTGAATACCCACGGCGGCGTAATCTTCGCCTATATGGGCGGTATTGCGCTGCACGTCTGGACGATTAAAGGCTACTTCGAAACCATCGACGGCTCTCTGGAAGAAGCGGCGGCACTGGATGGCGCCACCCCGTGGCAGGCGTTCCGCCTGGTGCTGCTCCCGCTGTCGGTGCCGATTCTGGCGGTGGTGTTTATTCTGTCGTTCATCGCTGCGATTACTGAAGTGCCGGTCGCCTCGCTACTGCTACGCGATGTGAACAGCTACACCCTGGCCGTCGGCATGCAGCAGTATCTCAACCCGCAGAACTATCTGTGGGGCGACTTCGCCGCCGCCGCGGTACTCTCCGCCATCCCGATTACCGTGGTGTTCCTGCTGGCCCAGCGCTGGTTAGTTAACGGTCTGACGGCAGGCGGAGTGAAAGGTTAAGTTTTATTGTTAGATACTCTAAATAATTCAGGTTGCGGGAAGGCGATACCCCCCGCTTATCCCCGGAGCATAGAGCGCTATGTGACCGGGGCAAACGGGAGCGGTCAATGCATCAACAACCTGAAGTATGACGAGTATACCGCCCCAAATTTCAGAAGAGGGTCGGTGGTTCAGTCGCCGTACGCGCCCCCAACCGGGTACGGCAGCCACCGCCCTCATCTGAAAAAGTAAGGCAAATGCCACTGCGACCCTCAACTGGACCCGACATAAATGATATTTGTGACTGTTGGTCAGCGGCCCTTGTGGCCGCTTTTTTTTACTCGCGTTTCAGACGGTTGGAGTTACACAGCCAGAGCGTAATCACCAGAATCAGGATCGCCGCGGAGTAAATCAGCACCGCCATCGGCGACTCATGATCGATAATAATCAGCCTCACGATAGCGGTGATCCCGATATAGACGAAATAGCGTAGCGGGAAGTGAAACCCCGATTCGAAATACTTCACAATCAGCGCAATAAACTCGAAATAGAGAAAATAGACCACCAGCCCTTCCACCAGCTTGTACTTACTGACCGGATCGGGGGTGAACAATACGTGCGCCAGATGCAGCGTCTCTTTGCCCAGGAAAACGATCAGAATGATCCCGAGACATACCAGGCCAAGATTCAAAATCGTTTGCATTGCCGTGGCGATAAAATTGACCAACGGACGATAAACCGGCGCCATATACACACCTCATCATCATGATTCCATGTAACCTGTATAACGTAAAAATGTGATCAAGATCGACATTATTCGTTAGATTTTTGCCACCGTTGGCGTAAATGTAACAATCGTTCGTCAGGTTTGCGGGTTAAAAAGGAAATAATCATGCTGAAAATTCGCACTGCGCGACCAAAAGACGCAGCCCTGCTCAATCAAATGGGCAACGCCAGCTACCGCCACCACTTCGCTCACCTTTGGCATAACGCCGACGAACTGGCGCTTTTCCTGGAGCAGGAGTATTCCGTCGCCTCGCTGGCGCGCAGCCTCTCCGATAAGAAGTCCCGCTGGTTGATTGCGCAGGCAGAGCAGCCCATCGGCTTCGCTAAATATACCTGCCGCCAGGATATTAACCCAGGGGGTCCATCCGGCACGCTGCTGCATAAGCTCTACCTGATGCCTGGCGCGACGGGGCTACGCTATGGCGAGCAGTTTTTTAGCGCCATCGAAAAACAAGCAAAAGAGGCCGGCGAAAGCTGGCTATGGCTGGAGGTGCTCGCGGCAAATCCCGGTGCCCGACGTTTTTATGAACGTCAGGGAATGCGGCACATCAAAGACACCGTTTTTCATTCCGCTACCCAACACAGCACGCTACATATTCTGGCCAAACCACTCTGAGAGGCAACATGCATACCTTTCGTGAAACCGCTATTCGCAACGTCACCAGCGGAGAGAATGTGGTGATTTACCAACCCGCTAACCTCTACGACTGCACGCTCGGCGATAACGTTTTTGTTGGTCCCTTCGTTGAAATTCAGGGCCATACTCATATTGGCAGAGACAGCAAAATTCAGTCCCATACTTTTATTTGCGAGTATGTCACCATCGGCGAACGCTGCTTTATCGGTCACGGAGTGATGTTCGCCAACGATATGTTCCGCGATGGCAAACCGAATGCCGACCGCGAAAGCTGGGGAAGAATTGTCCTTGGCAACGATGTGTCGATCGGCAGCGGCGCGACCATTCTGGCGATCAGCATTTGCGATGGCGTAGTGATAGGCGCGGGCAGCGTGGTTACCCGGTCAATTACCGAGAAAGGCGTGTGGGCAGGAAATCCGGCGAAACTGTTGCGACGACTCTAAACAAAAATGCCGGCCACATGGGCCGGCATTCAGGCATCCGTCTGATTATACGCGCCAGGATTTGTAGCGATTAATCAGGCCATTGGTCGAGCTGTCGTGGCTGCTCACTTCGCTGCCATCTTTCAGCTCCGGCAGAATGCGGTTAGCCAGCTGTTTACCCAGCTCAACGCCCCACTGGTCAAAAGTGAAGATGTTCATAATCACACCCTGGGTGAAGATCTTGTGCTCATACAGCGCAATCAGCGCCCCCAGGCTGAACGGCGTGATTTCACGCAGCAGGATGGAGTTGGTCGGGCGGTTGCCTTCAAACACTTTGAACGGCACCACGTGCTCCAGCGTCGCCGGATCTTTCCCCTGATCGCGATATTCCTGCTCAACCACTTCACGGGATTTACCGAACGCCAGCGCTTCGGTCTGCGCAAAGAAGTTAGACAGCAGTTTCTGATGGTGGTCAGACAGCGGGTTGTGGGTCATCGCCGGGGCGATAAAATCGCACGGCACCATTTTGGTCCCCTGATGGATCAACTGGTAGAACGCGTGCTGACCGTTGGTGCCCGGCTCGCCCCAGATGATTGGGCCCGTCTGGTAATCCACGGCATTGCCGTTACGGTCAACATACTTGCCGTTGGATTCCATATTGCCCTGCTGGAAGTAGGCGGCGAAACGGTGCATATACTGATCGTACGGCAGAATCGCTTCGGTTTCGGCACCGAAGAAATTGTTGTACCAGATACCAATCAGCGCCAGCAGCACCGGTAGGTTTTTCTCAGACGGGGTGGTGGAGAAATGTTTGTCCATCGCATGCGCGCCGGAAAGCAGTTCAACGAAGTTGTCAAAGCCGACAGACAGGATGATAGACAGACCAATCGCCGACCACAGAGAGTAGCGACCGCCGACCCAGTCCCAGAACTCAAACATATTGGCGGTATCAATACCGAACTCGCCAACCGCTTTACCGTTGGTGGAAAGCGCAGCGAAGTGTTTCGCCACGTGTTTCTCATCACCCGCGGTCGCCAGGAACCAGTCGCGCGCACTGTGGGCGTTGGTCATGGTTTCCTGCGTGGTAAAGGTTTTGGAAGCCACCAGGAATAGCGTGGTTGCCGGGTCCACTTTCTTCAGCACTTCGGCGATATGGGTACCATCGACGTTAGAGACAAAGTGCATGTTGAGGTGGTTTTTGTACGGACGCAACGCTTCGGTCACCATAAACGGACCAAGGTCAGATCCGCCGATACCGATGTTAACCACATCGGTAATGGCTTTGCCGGTATAGCCTTTCCAACTGCCGGAGATAATGGCCTCTGAGAAGGTTTTCATTTTCTCAAGCACCGCGTTCACTTCCGGCATCACATCTTTGCCATCAACCAGAATCGGCGTATTGCTACGGTTACGCAGCGCAACGTGCAGCACCGCGCGGTCCTCTGTGCGGTTAATCTTCTCGCCGGAGAACATTGATTTAATGGCGTCGGCCAGGAAGGTCTCTTTCGCCAGATCCTGCAATTTTGCCAGCGTCTCTTCGGTGATGCGGTTTTTAGAGAAATCCACCAGCATCAGATCGTCGAAGGTCGCAGAGAATTTAGAGAAACGGTCGCTATCTTTGGCGAAAAGATCGCTGATAGTAACGTCTTTCATTTCATCAAAATGTTTCTGTAATGCCTGCCAGGCAGAAGTCTGCGTTGGGTTGATGTTTTTCATTAGCAATACTCTTCTGATTTGAGAATTGTGACTGCGGTCGATTGTAGCGCCGGTGGCGAAAAATTGTGATGATTTTTGTGTTATGCCTATGATACGCGTCAGGAACAGAGGCTATTTGGCGCAAAATGTCTCTGCCAGTATAGCCATCATAAGGCTTTTTTCTGTCAGTAACTTGAGCATGAAAAATCCGCATAACCCTGACATTGACATACTTCGTCTGAAGCCTTTATATAACGGCAGTACCGACAAGACGTCGGTATGTATCGATCGCGAATTTCACGCTACAGCGAAAGAGTATTGCAGGGGGATGACCCCAGGCAAAGTGAAAGACGTCGGTAATTGCCAGAAGAGGTGCGTTGCCCAGGTAACCGTATTGGAGGAACCAGTCCGGAGAAAATACGTGAGGGGGAGCAACGCCGAGGTGAAAAGCGTCTGGTTACGCCCATCACCGGCCGCAGGGGCTGAATCCCCTGGGTTGTCACCAGAAACGTTCGCAGTCGGGCGTTTCATACTCGCCGCATCAGCGATGCGAGTCTACAAGGTGGAGCACTTCTGGGTGACATCGTAGTTTGTTTATCGCTCTGCGCCCACCCTGTTTTTCGCTCTTCCCTTGTGCCATGGCTGAATAATTTGGCCTGACTTATTAAGACATTTTTTGCAATCCGGCGGCCTCCTGCCCCATCAGTATGAATTGTCAGGAAGCGTTTTAATAAGTCAGGCCCCTGACACGAGGTTGTTATGACAGATTTAGTTGTAGCCAAATTCGGCGGCACCAGCGTTGCCGATTTCGATGCCATGAACCGCAGCATAGAGGTCGCGCTGCTCGATGCCAGTACCCGCGTGGTGGTGCTTTCCGCCTCTGCGGGCGTGACCAACCTTCTGGTCGCGCTGGCGGAAGGGCTGGAGCCGACCGAACGCTTCGAAAAGCTCGATGCCATACGCCAGATCCAGTTCAATATTCTGGAACGCCTGCGCTATCCGAACGTAATTCGCGAGGAAATTGAGCGCCTGCTGGAAAATATCACCGCGCTGGCGGAAGCCGCATCGTTGGCCAGTTCGACCGCGCTGACGGATGAACTGGTCAGCCACGGTGAATTGATGTCCACGTTGCTGTTTGTCGAAATCCTGCGTGAGCGCGGTATCGCCGCCCAGTGGTTCGACGTGCGTAAAATAATGCGCACCAACGATCGCTTTGGTCGTGCGGAACCGGATATCGCCGCGCTTGCTGAATTAACTCAGCAACTGCTGGCTCCGCGTCTTGCGGAAGGGCTGGTGATCACCCAGGGCTTTATCGGCAGCGAGGCCAAAGGCCGTACCACCACCCTGGGCCGTGGCGGCAGCGACTATACCGCCGCTCTGCTGGGCGAAGCGTTAAAGGCGACCCGCGTTGATATCTGGACCGATGTTCCGGGCATCTACACCACCGATCCGCGCGTCGCTCCGGCAGCCAAGCGCATTGACGTTATCGCCTTTGAAGAAGCAGCGGAAATGGCGACCTTCGGCGCGAAAGTGCTGCATCCGGCGACCCTGCTTCCCGCCGTGCGCAGCGATATTCCGGTATTTGTCGGTTCCAGCAAAGCGCCTGAGGCCGGCGGCACGCTGGTGTGCAAAACCACCGAACACCCTCCGCTATTCCGCGCTCTGGCGCTACGTCGCAGACAGACGCTACTGACGCTGCACAGCCTGAATATGTTGCACTCACGCGGATTTCTCGCCGAAGTCTTCAGTATTCTGGCGCGGCATAATATCTCCGTGGATCTGATCACCACCTCAGAAGTCAGCGTGGCGCTAACCCTGGATACCACCGGCTCAACCTCGGTTGGCGATACGCTGCTGACCCAGGCGCTGTTGACCGAACTGTCGTCCCTGTGCCGCGTAGAGGTCGAGCAGGACCTGGCGCTGATTGCCTTGATTGGTAACGAACTGTCAAAAGCCTGCGGCGTTGGTAAAGAGGTCTTCTCTGTGCTGGAGCCGTTCAACATTCGTATGATTTGCTACGGCGCCTCCAGCCATAACCTGTGCTTCCTGGTGCCGGGGGCGGATGCAGAGAAAGTGGTGCAGAAACTTCACCATAATTTATTTGAATAATCTCCCTTCTCACGATAAACAATACCTCTGGCCGGGCGTGACCCGGCCTATTTATAACAAGATCAACACAACGGACTCACCATCACTTGGGTTTTCCTGAGTATGGCAAGTCAATCGCAAGGAAAACACTATGCTCGCCACGCTTACGCGGTTGTTCCCATTATGGGCGCTACTGCTCTCCGTTATCGCGTATTACACACCCGCCACTTTCACTCCCGTTGGTCCGTGGGTTCCCACGCTGCTGATGCTGATTATGTTCGGCATGGGCGTGCACCTGAAAGTGGATGACTTTAAACGCGTTCTCTCCCGTCCCGCGCCGGTCGCGGCGGGGATTTTTTTGCACTATCTGGTGATGCCATTTGCCGCCTGGCTGCTGGCGCTGATTTTTCAGATGCCGCCGGAGCTTTCTGCCGGGATGGTGCTGGTCGGTAGCGTCGCCAGCGGTACGGCATCCAACGTCATGATCTTTCTGGCTAAAGGCGATGTCGCGCTCTCGGTGACTATCTCATCGGTCTCCACGCTGGTCGGCGTGGTGGCGACGCCGCTGCTGACGCGTCTGTACGTGGATGCGCATATTCAGGTGGATGTGATGGGGATGCTGCTCAGTATTCTGCAAATCGTGGTGATCCCGATTGCGCTGGGGCTGGTGGTGCATCACCTACTGCCAAAAGTGGTGAGGGCGGTGGAACCATTCCTCCCGGCGTTTTCAATGGTTTGTATTCTGGCGATTATCTGCGCCGTGGTGGCGGGTTCCGCTTCGCATATCGCCTCCGTCGGCCTGGTGGTGATTATCGCGGTGATCCTGCACAACACCATTGGCCTGCTCGGCGGCTACTGGGGCGGGCGTCTGTTTGGCTTTGACGAATCCACCTGCCGCACGCTGGCGATTGAGGTTGGGATGCAGAATTCCGGGCTTGCCGCCGCGCTGGGGAAAATCTACTTTGGCCCGCTGGCAGCACTACCAGGCGCGCTGTTCTCTGTCTGGCACAACCTTTCCGGGTCGTTGCTGGCCGGTTACTGGTCAGGGAAACCGATTTCTGATAAAGCGCGCAACAGGGCACAAGAACGCGAATAACGGTAGAGAATCGACAACCCCCGGCGGCGCAGCGCCGCCGGAATTTTCCTCGACGCACGACGATTTACAGTGAGACGTCTGCCTCTTTACCGTACACTGAAGCCATCAGCTACCTGAGGGCACCATTATGGCACTCCCCCGCATCACCCAAAAAGAGATGACCGAGCGCGAGCAGCGCGAACTGAAAACGTTGCTCGACCGCGCGCGCATCGCTCATGGGCGTCCGCTGACCAATGCGGAAACCAACAGCGTGAAAAAAGAGTACATCGATAAACTGATGGCGCTACGCGAAGCCGAAGCCAAAAAGGCCCGCCAGCTAAAGAAAAAGCAGGCTTATAAACCGGATACTGAAGCGTCGTTTTCCTGGTCGGCAAATACATCAACGCGCGGCAGGCGTTAACGCCCTTTCTTTTTACGCCCCGGCGCGGTAAAGCGCTTGCCATTCGTTGCCGGGCGAGCGGGTTTCCCGCTGGTTTTTTCGAGCGTCACCACCGGGCGTTTAATACCGGTCGCTTTCGGCCTGGCTTTTGCCTTCGGTTTCGCTTCCGATGATGAATTCTCAATCAGCTTAAACAGATCAACCAGCTCATCATCGGTCAAATCGCGCCATTCGCCCAAAGGGATGCCGGTCAGGCTAACGTTCATAATCCGCGTACGTTCAAGCTTCGTCACTTCATAGCCAAAGTGTTCGCACATCCGGCGGATCTGGCGGTTTAGCCCCTGCACCAGCGTAATGCGAAACACGAACGGCGCTTCTTTTTTGACTTTGCACTTTTTGGTCACCGTTCCGAGGATCGGCACACCCGCCCCCATACTCCGCACAAATTCATCGGTTACCGGCTTATCCACGGTCACCAGATACTCTTTTTCGTGATCGTTGCCGGCACGCAGGATCTTGTTAACCAGATCGCCATGGTTGGTCAGAAAGATCAGCCCCTGGGAATCTTTATCCAGACGACCGATCGGAAAAACGCGTTTGCTGTGATTAACGAAATCAACGATGTTGTCGCGTTCGCCATCTTCGGTGGTGCTGACAATACCGACGGGTTTATTCAGCGCAATCAGTACTAAATCGTCCGCTTCACGCGGCTCAATCAATCGGCCATTGACCTTAACCACATCGCCCGGCTTAACCTGATCGCCAATAGTGGCGCGCTTGCCGTTGATAAAAACGTTACCTTGTTCGATAAAGCGGTCCGCTTCGCGGCGCGAGCAGATTCCGCTTTCACTGATGTATTTGTTAAGTCGGGTTGATGGATCGGGCAGCATAACTCTCCTGAAACAGATTATCCTTCAAGTTGTCTCTGTGTTGGCTACGTTCACTCATCCCGGAGGCATAGAAATCTATACCTCCAGGAATTTACGCGCATGCCGCCCTGATAAAACTTGAATGCGTTTATGTTTAAAACGCGAAATATATCCTACCTTGCGGACAATAAAAAATAATCGCGTTCTCGCCGCTTCACGCTAAATGTGATCTATCGCGCCTTTCAACACAAAAGTGAGCCATTAAACCGGAGGCAACTTTACCCAGTGAAATAATGCAGGCGAAAAAAGTTCAGACCGCGAAAGTGGTGACCCATATTTTGGGGCTGAACGCGGCGGGCGAGACGACGCTGGATTTACCGAAGGTTGGCGGCGGTAAAAAATTAGTGTATACCGGGAAAAACATACCGTTAACACCGCTGGGGGAAATTACCGACCCGGAACTGGCGGCGATAATGGAACGCCATCACGGTATCTGGTCAAAAGAGGCGGAAGAGTATCTTCTGGCCCATACAGAGGATATTACCCATGATTAATCGCGATACGCTACTGTGCATGTCCCTGGCCGGTCGTCCCGGCAACTTCGGCACCCGCTTTCATAACTATTTATATGAGAAGCTGGGACTGAACTACATCTATAAAGCGTTTACAACAAAGGATATTGAAGCGGCGGTAAAAGGCGTGCGCGCGTTAGGTATTCGCGGCTGCGCGGTATCAATGCCGTTTAAAGAGAGCTGCATGCCGTTTCTCGACGCTATCGATCCTTCGGCAAAAGTGATTGACTCGGTCAACACCATCGTTAATGACGACGGCAGGTTGACCGGGCTGAATACCGACTACATCGCAGTGAAAAGCCTGATTGACAGCAACCAGCTCGATTCCTCCGCGAAAGTGATGATCCAGGGCAGCGGCGGGATGGGCAAAGCGGTGATCGCCGCCTTTCGCGATGCCGGTTTCCGCGACGTCATTATCGCTGCCCGCAACCGCGATAATGGCCTGACGCTGGCGAACCAGTACGGCTTCCAGTGGCAGCCGCAGCCGGAAGGAAATGCGGTGGATATTCTGGTCAACGTCACCCCGCTCGGCATGGCGGGCAGTGCGGAAAGCGAAACGCTGGCTTTCAGCCAGACGATGGTGGAACAGGCCAGCGTGGTATTTGACGTGGTCGCTCTGCCGCCGGAAACGCCGCTGATCAAACTGGCGCAGCAGCTGGATAAGCAGGTTATCAGCGGCGCGGAAGTGATTGCCCTGCAGGCGGTGGAGCAGTTCGTACTCTACACCGGCGTGCGCCCGGATGATGCGCTGGTCGCTGAAGCGGCCGCATTTGCCAGAGCGTAAGCATAACCCCCGGGTAAGGCGCCAGCCATCGCCCGGGGATTTTTCCCGGCAGCGGCGCTTCCTCCCGGTTCAGGCTATCAACCCTGGCTGTGTCACGACCTGGTGCGGAGCACAGCCTAATACTCATCCCGCTCATCATCTTCATCCGGTTGTTCCATCACGCTATAGGCCACCGAACAGAACAGCGAATTCAGACGCTTCATATCTCCCAGCAACGCCAGATGCAGCGTGCTGGTTTCAATACTCTGCACGTTTTGCTGGTGCAGGCGGTCAACGTGGGCATGAGAGTAACGACGGTTCATAATGCGAAAACGGTGCTTGCTGCGGCGCAGACGGCGGGCGCTGGGCACATCGCCGGAGAAAAATACCGACATCGCCAGTTGCAGGTTGCTGAGCAGTTGGTCGTAGAGCGCATCCAGCTCTTTTAACCCCTCCATAGAGAACGCCCGACGCGCCGCCAGAGATTTGTCGGCGATTTCACTGGCCATTCTTTCAACGATATCCGACGCCTGCTCAAGATTAAGCGCCATTTCGATAATCTCCGCCCAACGACGGGATTCCTCATCCGCCAGTTCCTCTTTCGGCATCCTCGCCAGATAGAGCTTAATGGCGGTATACAGTACGTTGATATCGTCCGCCATTCGCCGCAGCGCCTTCTCCTCGCGCGGCTCACCGTGCATCACCTTGTGCAAACCGGCCAGCATCTGCTCCATGGCATCGCCAATACGCAGCGTTTCGCGGGCGGCATTAGCCAGCGCCAGCGCAGGGGTATCGAGTGCCGAGGTGTCAAGGTGCTTCGGCTTCAGACGAGCATCCAGCTCCGGCTCGTCGCGAATTAAACGCTTACAGAATCGCGCCATCGGCCCGACTAACGGCACCATGGCAAGACAACGAATCAGGTTGTAAAAAACATGGAAGTAGATGACCAGTTCAGATTCCGCCAGGGGCAGTTTCTGCATGACCGCCGCCAGCACATGGACAAATGGCAGAATAATCAGGCTACCCACCACCTTAAACAGCAGGCTACCCAGCGCGACGCGCCGCGCCGCAGCATTAGCGCCGCTATTGTTAAGCATCGCCAGCAGCCCGGAGCCGAGGTTCGCGCCAATCACCAGGCACAGCGCGACCGGAAATGAAATCACGCCGGTTGCGGTTAAGGTTGCGGTCAGCAACACCGCCGCCAGGCTTGAATAACTGATGATCGCAAACACCGCGCCGATCAGCGCATCCAATAAAATATCGCCGGTCAGTGAAGCGAAAATAACCTGTACGCCGCTGGCCTGAGTGATGGGATGCACCGCCTGGACGATCAGTTCCAGCGCCAGAAGTATCAGCCCAAGGCCAATCCCCACGCGTCCAAGCTGGCCCGCACGCGTCTGCTTACGCCCAAGAAAGAAAATCACGCCGATAAAAATCAGCAGCGGCGAAAGCCATGACAGGTCGAAAGTCAGCACCCTCGCCATCAGCGCGGTACCGACGTCGGCCCCCAGCACCATCACCAGCGCCGGGGCCAGCGCCACCAGATCCTGGGAGACAAAAGAAGTAACCAGCATGGTGGTGGCATTGCTGCTCTGGACCAGCGCGGTAACGCCAATCCCCGCGCAGAAGGCGAGCGGCTTTTTCTCCACGCTACTGCTCAGCACGCTTCGCAGACGAGCACCGTAAACACGCATCACGCCGGTACGCACAATGTGGGTACCCCATACCAGAAGAGCAACAGCAGACAGCAGGTGTAGCAGAGTTAGCACAGAATCAGGTACTCCTTATCATTATTATGATGTTCAGCCTTTTTTGCCGGATGGCGCTGCGCTTATCCGACCTACGGAGATATTTGTCGGCCGGATAAGGCGTTTACGTCACATCCGGCAAGCAGCCCCATGAACCTTCAGTATAAGGGTTCCGGCACAATAAAGAGACAGGGCGCCCGATGAGCGCCCTGTTTGTTGTAAGAAAAAATGACAGTTTTATGAATTAGTCAGCATCATAGCCCAGGTTGGCAGCCAACCAGCGTTCCACCTCCGCGACCGTCATCCCTTTACGCTGCGCATAATCCTCCACCTGATCGCGCTGAATTTGCGCTACCGCGAAATACTTGCTGTCCGGATGGCTGAAATACCAGCCGGAGACCGACGCGCCCGGCCACATGGCGTAGGATTCGGTCAGCGTCATGCCGGTGTGTTTTTCCACCTCCAACAGTTGCCAGATGGTGCCCTTCTCAGTGTGCTCCGGGCAGGCCGGATAGCCCGGTGCCGGACGAATCCCCTGATAGTTTTCGCGAATCAGCTCCTCGTTGCTGAGGTTCTCATTCGCTGCATAGCCCCAGTAGACTTTACGCACCCGCTCATGCAGGTATTCCGCAAAGGCTTCCGCCAGACGGTCAGCAATCGCTTTGACCATAATCTTGTTGTAATCATCATGCTGCGCCTCGAATGCCTCTGCCAGCGCATCCTCTTCCAGACCGCCCGTGACGGCGAAGGCGCCAATGTAATCCTCTTTGCCGCTCTGTTTCGGCGCAACAAAGTCAGACAGGCAATAGTTGGCGAACCCCACCTTCTCCGTTTGCTGACGCAGATGATGGCTGACCGCCAGCACATGGGTACGCGTCTCATCGCGATAAATTTCGATATCATCGCCAACGCGGTTTGCCGGGAACAGACCCACCACGCCGCGCGGGTTGAGCGTCTTCTCCGCGCTCAGCTTATCCAGCATGTCGTTGGCGTCTTTAAACAGGCGTTTCGCCTCTTCGCCCACCACTTCGTCTTCGAGAATGCGCGGATATTTGCCCGCCAGCGACCAGGTCATAAAGAATGGCGTCCAGTCGATGTAGTTGCGCAGCGTTTCGATACTGGCTTCAACCTCCTGCACGCCCAGACGATGAGCAACCGGCGGCGTGTAGCTTTGCCAGTCAAAAGCCAGATCGTTTTCGCGCGCGGCGGCCAGCGTCACCGGCGGCGTGCGTGGCTTTTTACGCCCATGCTGGATGCGCACCGTTTCGTACTCTTTACGGGTACGGGCGACAAACTCATCGCGCTGGGTATCGGAGAGCAGAGCCGCCACTACTCCAACGGTGCGCGAGGCGTTCTGGACATAGACCGTCGGGCCGCTGTAGTTCTGCTCGATCTTCACCGCCGTGTGCGCTTTCGAGGTGGTCGCGCCGCCGATCAGCAGCGGGATGGTGAAACCCTGCCGCTCCATCTCTTTCGCCACATTGACCATTTCATCCAGCGACGGAGTAATCAGGCCGGAAAGGCCTATCAAATCCGCATTCACTTCTTTCGCAGTTTTGAGGATTTTTTCTGCCGGCACCATCACGCCAAGATCGATGATTTCATAGTTGTTGCACTGTAAAACGACGCCAACAATGTTTTTGCCAATGTCATGCACGTCGCCCTTCACGGTGGCGATAACCATTTTACCGTTGCTGGAGCCCTGCTCTTTGCTGGCTTCAATAAACGGTTCCAGATACGCCACCGCCTGCTTCATGACGCGGGCCGATTTCACCACCTGCGGCAGGAACATTTTGCCTTCGCCGAACAGGTCGCCCACCACGTTCATACCGTCCATCAGCGGCCCCTCAATCACTTCAATTGGGCGCGTCGCCTGCTGACGGGCTTCTTCAGTATCCTGTTCGATAAACTCGGTAATGCCTTTGACCAGCGAATACTCGAGGCGTTTTTTCACTTCCCAGGTACGCCATTCCGCCTGTTGCGCATTGGCGGAATCATCAGCTTTGCTGCCACGGTATTTTTCCGCCAGATCCAGCAGACGCTCGGTGCTATCGTCGCGGCGGTTAAGGATCACATCTTCCACCGCGTCGCGCAGTTCGGCGGGCAGGTCGTCATAAATCGCCAGTTGCCCGGCGTTGACGATCCCCATGTCCATGCCGTTACGAATGGCATAGTAGAGGAACACCGCATGAATCGCTTCGCGCACCGGGTCGTTGCCGCGAAACGAGAAGGAGACGTTAGAGACGCCGCCGGAGATCAGCGCGTGCGGCAGTTCGCGTTTGATATCTTCACAGGCGCCGATAAAGTCCTGCGCGTAGTTGTTGTGCTCTTCAATCCCGGTCGCTACGGCAAAAATGTTCGGGTCAAAGATAATGTCTTCCGGCGGGAAACCCACCTCTTTGGTGAGAATGTTGTACGCCCGGCGGCAAATCTCGATCTTACGCGCGCGAGTATCGGCCTGCCCTTGTTCATCAAAGGCCATCACCACCACCGCCGCGCCATAGCGACGCAGCTGCTTCGCATGGTGGATAAAGGGCGCAACGCCCTCTTTCATCGAGATCGAGTTCACGATACCTTTGCCCTGGATACACTTCAGGCCCTTTTCGATAACCTCCCACTTCGAGGAGTCGATCATGATCGGTACGCGGGCGATATCCGGCTCACCGGCAATCAGGTTGAGGAAACGCACCATCGCCGCTTCGGCGTCGAGCATCCCCTCATCCATGTTGATATCGATAATCTGCGCGCCGTTCTCCACCTGCTGACGGGCGACATCCAGCGCTTCGTTATATTTTTCTTCTTTGATCAGCCGCTTAAATTTAGCGGAACCGGTGACGTTAGTACGCTCCCCCACGTTTACAAACAGGCTGTCATCGCCAATATTCAACGGCTCAAGGCCGGAAAGGCGGCAGGCTACCGGAATATCGGGCAGTTTACGCGGCGCTAAGCCATCAACCGCGCGGCTCATGGCGGCAATGTGTTCCGGCGTGGTGCCGCAGCAGCCGCCGACAATGTTAAGAAAGCCCGACTCCGCCCACTCGCGGATCTGCTTTGCCATCGTATCAGCATCAAGATCGTATTCGCCAAATGCGTTAGGCAGACCGGCGTTCGGGTGCGCGGTAACATAACATTCGGCAATACGCGACAGTTCCTGCACATACTGGCGCAGTTCATCCGGCCCCAGCGCGCAGTTAAGACCGAAGGTGAGCGCTTCGGCATGGCGCAGCGAGTTATAGAACGCTTCGGTGGTCTGGCCGGAGAGCGTGCGTCCGGAGGCGTCGGTAATCGTGCCGGAGATCATAATCGGCAGCTCGATGCCCAGCGCGTCAAATTCTTCTTTCACTGCAAAAACGGCGGCTTTCGCGTTCAGCGTATCAAACACGGTTTCAATCAGAATCAGGTCCGCCCCGCCTTCCACCAGCGCTTTGGTGGATTCGCGATAGGCCGCGACCAGCTGATCGAAGGAGATATTGCGAAACGCCGGGTCGTTCACGTCCGGCGAGATGGACGCGGTGCGGTTGGTGGGGCCAAGCACCCCCGCAACGTAGCGCGGTTTTTCCGGCGTGCGCACCGTCCATTCATCGGCGCAGGCGCGGGCCAGTTTTGCTGCGGCAAAGTTGATTTCCGCCGACAGGGATTCCATCTGGTAATCCGCCATCGCAATGATCGTCGAGTTAAAGGTGTTGGTTTCAATGATATCCGCCCCCGCCGCAAAGTAGGCGTCATGAATCGCGGTAATCACCTCCGGCTTGCTGAGTACCAGCAGGTCGTTATTGCCTTTCAAATCGCAGGGCCAGTCGGCAAAGCGCTCGCCGCGGAAATCCTCTTCACTCAGACGATAGCTCTGGATCATGGTACCCATGCCACCATCCAGAACCAGAATGCGTTCATTTAACTGCGCACGCAGTTGTTCAACTTTGCTACTCACGACTTGCTCCCGACAACACTCAACCTGGACCGTAAAAGGCCAACAAAGCATACTGGCATAAACATGGCAGGTGGAAAAGAGAACAGCGGATAAGATGAGACATGTTCAGCTTCACTCATCCGATCAGTCGGGTAGTGATTGCATTATCGCCAAATAAAACGAAAATCATTTCCACGATACAGAAAAAAGGAGACTGCGATGGCGACTCCCGCTCCCGCAAAACGCGGCAGAAAACCTGCCGCTCCCGCGGCCGCTCAGGCTGGCGGACAAGTTCAGTCCCTGACTCGCGGTCTGAAACTGCTTGAATGGATTGCTGAATCTCACGGCAGCGTCGCGCTGACCGAACTGGCGCAACAGGCCGGTTTGCCTAATTCGACAACTCACCGCCTGCTGACCACTATGCAGCAACTGGGGTTTGTTCGCCAGGTTGGCGATCTGGGGCACTGGTCGGTAGGCGCTCACGCTTTTGTCGTCGGCAGCAGTTTTTTGCAGAGCCGTAATCTGCTGGCGATTGTCCATCCTGTTCTGCGCAAACTGATGGAAGACTCCGGCGAGACGGTCAATCTGGCGGTGCTGGATCAAAGCGATCACCAGGCGATTATTATCGACCAGGTGCAGTGTACGCAGTTGATGCGTATGTCGGCGCCGATTGGCGGTAAGCTGCCCATGCACGCATCCGGGGCAGGAAAAGCCTTTCTGGCGCAATTGAGTGAAAATCAGCTTACCGACCTGCTGCACCGTAAAGGCCTGCACGCATACACTCATGCGACCCTGGTCTCACCGGTGCATCTGAAAGAGGATTTGGCCCAGACGCGCAAGCGCGGCTACTCCTTTGATGATGAAGAACACGCGCTTGGCCTGCGCTGCGTAGCGTCATGTATTTATGATGAACACCGCGAGCCGTTTGCCGCGATTTCTATCTCCGGGCCAATTTCCCGGATTACCGACGACCGCGTGACCGAATTTGGCGCGATGGTGATTAAGGCGGCAAAAGAGGTAACGCTGGCATATGGTGGAGTGCGATAAATGAGCGATCTGAAATCCTACTGGCAGGATAAATACCCTTCAGCTTTTTGCTGGTCTTTCGGCGATTCAGCTGAGCTTGCCGACGAGCTGGCGGCCCTGGTCGTCAAGGGAAAGAAGCGCGGTACCTGCGGCTCACTTGCCAGCTATCAGCAAGAGCAGCCTCCCGTAACGCCAGGGGCATATCACATAGTGCTGGATGGCAAAGGTAAAGCCGTATGCGTGATACGCACCCTCACGCTCAGGCTCATCCGTTTTAACGAAATGAGTCCTGAGCTCGCCGCGCTGGAAGGAGAAGGTGATTTGAGCCTCGCTTACTGGCAATCGGCGCATCAGGCGTTTTTTGAACGTGAAGGCACATGGGCGCCAGATATGGAGTTGGTGTACGAAGAATTTACGGTTATTGAGGTAGCCTGAGCCAGGCTGCCGGTTTACCCTGCCTGCTGAAGGTTGCCGTAGCGCACGCTAAAACGCTGGCGGCGACGATAAGCATACACATCTTCCACATGTCCCTCGCGGATACGCGTCTGTAACGCCCGCCAGTAGTCGGCACGAAACAGGTCGGCGTGCATCTCTTCGAACAGCGGCCCGATACGCGGGTCGGCGCACAGCCAGTGGCGAAACTCTTCCGGGAAAACATCGCCCGGCGACACGCTGTACCACGGCTCGCTCGCCAGCTCGTCTTCCGGGTAGCGCGCTGGCGGGATATCGCGGAAATTTACTTCTGTCATATAGCAAATTTCATCGTAATCGTAGAACACCACCCGACCGTGGCGGGTAACGCCAAAGTTTTTAAACAGCATGTCGCCGGGGAAGATATTGGCGGCGGCAAGCTGGCGAATCGCATTGCCGTACTCTTCAATCGCGTCACGCAGTTGCTGGCCCTCCACCTGCTCCAGCCAGATATTCAGCGGCACCATACGACGCTCAATGTAGAGATGGCGAATCACTATCTGATCGCCCAGGTCGATAATTTTCTCCGGCGCCTCCTGGCGCAACAGCGTCATCAGCGCTGGCGCGATTCGCCGCTTCTCCAGCACAAAGTTCTCAAACTCCTGGGTATCAGCCATTCTCCCCACGCGATCGTGTTCCTTGACCAGTTGATAGCAGGCGCGCACATGGGCGGCCGACATCTCTTTTTGTGGGGCAAACGTATCCTTGATGATCTTAAATACCCGGTCAAATCCCGGCAGAGTAAACACCAGCATCACCATGCCGCGGATCCCCGGCGCTTCAATAAATTGCTCATCGCTGCCGGAGATATAGTGCAGATATTCTCGATAACTCTCTGTTTTCGCATGCTTCTGGCAGCCAATCGCCATATACAATTCGGCGGTGGTTTTACCTGGCAGAATGTCGCGCAGCCACTCCACCAGCGCGCCGGGCAGCGGCGCATAAACCATAAAATAGGAGCGGGCGAAGCCAAAAATAATGCTCGCTTCAGCATGGGTGGTCAGACAGGCATCAATAAATAACTCACCTTCATCGCTACGATGGACTGGCAAAAGAAAAGGCAGCGTCGCCATTGGCATCACCAGTTTCCCCACCAGCCAGGCAGCCTTATTACGATAAAACAGTTCGTTCGCAACCTGTAAATGCGAGCGGGAAAGCAGATCGCTGCCGAGCGCCTCCTGTAAGCAGGCGGTGATATAGCCGATATCACGCGCTTTATCTTGCCACGGCAGGCGGAATGGCAAATCGGATAACACCTTGCGCAATAACGTCTCCCAACCGCGATCGGGGAAAAAGTCTTTCGCCAGCGGGCGCGGAATCGTGCGAAACCGGCGCTCAGGCTGGGAGCTAAAGATAAAAAGCCGCTCAGGAGTGAGCGATCGATGGTCAAATAACCGACAGTAAACGGAATTAAAAAAGCTCTCGGCAATTTCAAAGCGTGGGTAATCCGGCAGCAGCCGGGTATAGTGCGCTTTTACCCGCAGCAAAAAATCGCTATCGGTATTTTTGCCATCGGTAATGCAGCGTAGCTGCTCAACGACCAGGCCGACATGGTGATCGTAGAGGTGAATGCGCTGTTTCATCGCCTGCTGGACCGCATGCCAGTCAGCCTGCTCAAAGCGCTGCTGGGCGCCGGAAGTCACTTCAAGAAAACGGCCGTATTGGGCATCAAAGCCCTGCAAAATTGTTTGAGCAATCAGTAATTCCAGGCCACGCGACATGGTTTGCCCTCATCGGTTGCCGGATGGCGGCGCAGGCACCTTATCCGGCCTACGGTTCAGGGTAGGCCGGATAAGCGTCAGCGCCATCCGGCATGGTTCAGAACTGCGATTCTTCTGTGGAGCCGGTCAGTGCGGTCACGGATGATGCGCCGCCCTGGATGATGGTGGTGACTTTATCAAAGTAACCGGTGCCGACTTCCTGCTGATGAGAGACGAAGGTATAGCCATCTTTAGCCGCCGCAAACTCCGGCTGCTGAACCTTCTCAACGTAGTGCTTCATCCCCTCGCCCTGCGCGTAAGCGTGTGCCAGGTCGAACATGTTGAACCACATGCTGTGGATACCCGCCAGGGTGATGAACTGGTACTTGTAGCCCATATCCGACAGTTGCTGCTGGAAGCTGGCGATGGTTTTATCGTCCAGATTCTTCTGCCAGTTGAATGACGGCGAGCAGTTGTAGGCCAGCAGTTTACCCGGATATTTCGCATGGATAGCATCGGCAAAGCGCTGTGCCATTGCGAGATCCGGCGTGGAGGTCTCGCACCACACCAGGTCTGCGTAAGGCGCATACGCCAGCCCACGGCTGATCGCCTGCTCAATACCGGCACGGGTGCGGAAGAAGCCTTCGCTGGTGCGTTCGCCGGTAATAAATTCACTGTCGTACGCGTCGCAGTCCGAGGTTATCAGATCCGCCGCATCCGCATCGGTACGGGCAATCAGCAGCGTCGGTACACCCATCACGTCAGCCGACAGACGCGCCGACACCAGTTTCTGAATGGCCTCCTGCGTCGGCACCAGCACTTTGCCGCCCATATGGCCGCACTTCTTCACCGACGCCAGCTGATCTTCGAAGTGAACTGCCGCTGCACCGGCTTCAATCATCGATTTCATCAGTTCAAACGCGTTCAGTACGCCGCCAAAACCGGCTTCCGCATCGGCCACGATCGGCAGGAAATAATCGACAAAGCGCGGATCGCCAGGCTCAACGCCGGAGGCCCACTGGATCTGATCCGCACGACGGAAGGTGTTGTTGATCCGATCCACAACCGCCGGAACAGAGTTTGCCGGGTACAGCGATTGATCCGGGTACATGCTGGCGGCCAGGTTAGCGTCCGCCGCCACCTGCCAGCCGGACAGATAGACCGCCTCAATGCCCGCTTTCGCCTGTTGCAGCGCCTGACCACCGGTCAGTGCGCCGAGGCTGTTGATGTAGCCTTTTTTCGCGTCGCCATGCAGCAGACGCCACATTTTGGCCGCGCCAAGCTGCGCCAGCGTACATTCCGGGTTGACCGAGCCGCGTAATTTCACCACTTCCTCCGCGCTATACGGGCGGCGGATACCTTCCCAGCGCGGTTGCGTCCATTCTTTCTGTAACTCTTCGATTTGTTGGGTACGGGTTTTCATATGCAGATGCTCCATATTGTTATGTGGTGAATTACGCCAGGAAGCGGTAGCCCGGCAGGGTCAGGAAGTCAATTAACTCATCGGAAGTAGTGATCTGCTCCATCAGGCGCGCGGCTTCATCAAAGCGCCCGCTGCTGAAGCGGTGCTCTCCCAGCTCGTCCTGGATCACCAGCATCTCTTCGGCCAGCATCTGGCGGAATAGCGCTTTCGTGACGGGTTTGCCGTTGCTCAGGGTTTTCTGGTGATGAATCCACTGCCAGATAGAGGTTCGGGAGATTTCGGCCGTGGCCGCATCTTCCATCAGGCCATAAATCGGTACGCAGCCATTGCCGGAAATCCATGCTTCGATGTACTGCACCGCCACGCGAATATTGGCGCGCATTCCCTCTTCAGTACGATCGCCCTCACAGGGCGCCAGCAGCTGTTCGGCAGTAATGGGCGCATCTTCATCGCGGGTAACAAACAGCTGGTTCTGGTTTTCGCCCAGCGCCTCGTTAAAGACCGTCATCGCGGTGTCCGCCAGCCCTGGATGCGCGATCCAGGTCCCGTCATGACCGTTATTGGCTTCCAGCGCTTTGTCCGCTTTCACTTTGTTGAGCACTTGATTGTTGCGCTCGGCGTCTTTGCTCGGGATAAACGCCGCCATGCCGCCCATCGCAAATGCGCCGCGCTTGTGGCAGGTTTTGATCAACAGGCGTGAATAGGCGCTGAGGAACGGTTTATCCATCGTCACCACCTGACGGTCCGGCAGGACGCGATCCGGGTGATTTTTCAGGGTTTTGATATAGCTGAAAATGTAATCCCAGCGGCCACAGTTCAGACCGACGATATGATCGCGCAGCGCATGCAGAATTTCGTCCATCTGGAAGACGGCTGGCAGCGTTTCAATCAGCAGGGTGGCTTTGATGGTGCCGCGCGGCAGATTAAAGCGGTCTTCGGTATAGCTGAAGACTTCGCTCCACCATGCGGCTTCCTGCCAGGACTGAGTTTTCGGCAGGTAGAAGTAAGGGCCGCTACCTTTTGCCAGCAACGCTTTATAGTTGTGGAAAAAGTAGAGAGCGAAATCAAACAGGCTGCCAGGAATGGCTTCCCTGCGCCAGGTGACGTGTTTTTCCGGCAGATGCAGGCCGCGTACGCGACAAATCAGTAACGCCGGATCTGGCTTGAGTTGATAGATTTTCCCGGCTTCGTTGGTGTAGCTGATGGTGCCGTTCACCGCATCACGCAGGTTGATCTGACCATCAATGACTTTGCTCCATTCGGGAGCCAGCGAGTCTTCAAAGTCGGCCATAAATACTTTTACATTAGCATTCAGCGCGTTAATCACCATTTTACGCTCAACCGGGCCGGTAATTTCCACGCGACGATCCAGTAAGTCAGCGGGAATACCTCGGATTTTCCAGTCGCCATTACGAATGGAAGCGGTTTCCGAAATAAAATCAGGCAGCTTACCATCGTCAATGTCCTGCTGTTGCTGGATGCGAGCAGCGAGGAGTTTGTTACGTGCGGGTGTAAATCGCGTCACCAGTTCGGTCAAAAACGCCACCGCCTCTGCGGTCAGAATTTGCTTCTCTTGCTCTCCACAGGGCCTGATAAAGGCCAACTCATCGGCGATTGTTGCCTGTTTATTCATCATGAAGCTCCTCATCATCGATCCGAATACATCCCCCAATGCGAACGAAAGATCGTTGTACGCTTTTCGTTCAGCACATTTAAGATTACTCGCTTAAGAATTTAAATCAAAAATAATTTCCATTTTTAATTTAATTTAAATATAACCGATTGATAACATAAAGAATAAAGTTCAATTACAAGATGAGTGGCATTTCGGAAATAAAAAAAGCACCCGAAGGTGCCTGTTTCGACATGCTGAAACGCTTTAGGATCGTCAGCGCCAGAAGATTAATCCAGTGTTGGATTCATGTGACGAAGATCATATGGCGTGATCTGGTAAACGTAATAGTTGAGCCAGTTGATGAACAACAAATTACCGTGACTGCGCCAGGTCGCACGCGGTTTGTTCTGCGGATCGTTCTGAGGGAAATAGTTGTACGGCACATTCGGGCTTAAACCCGCTTCAACATCGCGGAAATATTCGCTGGCCAGCGTATGGGCATCGTATTCCGGATGACCGGTGACAAACGCGATGCGTTTATCTTTGCTGGCGAACAGGTAAGCATCTCCCTCTTCCGTTTCTGCCAGAATGTCTAAGTCGGTATAATCGCGAATTAATGCCGCAGGAAAGTCCGCATAGCGTGAGTGTGGAGCAAGGAACGCGTCATCAAAACCACGGGTCAGTAAAGCATGGGGATGAAGAATATGATGTTCGTAGACGCCGGAAAGCTTGTCAGCGCGGGTTTGCTTCGGAATGCCATAGAGAATATTAAGCGCGGCCTGTACCGCCCAACAGACAAACAGCGTTGAGGTGACGTGATCTTTCGCCCACTCCAGTACCTGCTTAATCTGCGGCCAGTATGCTACATCATTAAACTCCACCAGACCCAGCGGCGCACCGGTCACAATCAGTCCATCGAAGTTCTGATCGCAGATATCCTCGAAGTTACAATAGAAGTTGTTCAGATGCTCTGCCGGTGTATTACGCGATTCACGGGCATCAATCCGTAAAAGCTGAATATCAACCTGAAGCGGTGAGTTTGACAGCAGGCGCAGGAACTGGTTTTCCGTTTCGATCTTCTTTGGCATCAGGTTAAGAATAAGCACCTTCAGCGGGCGGATTTCCTGAGTCGTCGCACGAGTCGTCGTCATGACAAAGACGTTTTCATTACGCAAGAAATTGACGGCTGGTAGCTCGTCCTGCACCCGAATTGGCATAACTTTATTACCTCATAGCATACGTATAAACGTTTAGACATCCAGATAGCTGAAGATACCCAGGAATGAGGTAAATGTCGAGTCTGCATGTTGAAGGTGAGAAAGTTTCACGGCGGTGTTTACGATAGAATATAAGCACAAAGAAAAGGAGATAATATGGTTATTAGCATTCGCCGATCGCGGCAGGATGAAGGGGAAAAACTGATTGCTATCTGGTGTCGTTCTGTTGATGCTACGCACCATTTTCTGTCTGCATCCTATAGGAGCGAGCTGGAAGATCTGGTGCGTTCTTTTTTACCAGAAGCGCCGTTATGGGTGGCAGTGACAGAGCAGGATGAGCCCATCGCGTTTATGCTGCTGACCGGGCAGCACATGGATGCCCTGTTTGTCGATCCCGACGTTCGTGGCTGCGGCGTAGGGAAATTGCTGGTTGAGCATGCGTTTACGCTGGCTCCCGAGTTAACAACCAACGTTAACGAACAGAATGAACAAGCGGTTGGGTTCTACAAAAAGATGGGATTTAAAGTGACGGGACGTTCAGAGGTAGACGATCTTGGCAGACCGTATCCGTTATTGAATCTGGTTCATACGTTGGCCGGATAAGGCGCAGCCGACATCCGGCACACCCGGACACATGAACGCAAAAAGGCTCAGTCTTTCGACTGAGCCTTTTGCTTTATTTGATGCCTGGCAGTTCCCTACTCTCGCATGGGGAGACCCCACACTACCATCGGCGCTACGGCGTTTCACTTCTGAGTTCGGCATGGGGTCAGGTGGGACCACCGCGCTACGGCCGCCAGGCAAATTCTTTGTGCTCTGTCCTGTGTCTTTTGCACTGATACTGCGTTGGCTGCTCTGGCGAAAGTCAGTCACATACCTCAGTATGCTCCTTCCTTTCCTTCGTTTGCCGCCTTGTCTCAGCGCAAAATCCTTCGGACTCTGAATCTAAGCTGAATATTGTCTCTCAAATCGCCAAAACATCTTCGGCGTTGTAAGGTTAAGCCTCACGGTTCATTAGTACCGGTTAGCTCAACGCATCGCTGCGCTTACACACCCGGCCTATCAACGTC
>NZ_FZNJ01000010.1:0-58114 GCF_900198535.1 Klebsiella sp. 2680
ACTGGCCGCCAGGACGGCGGCCAGAGGCTGAGTCGCGGCAAGGATGCCGCGTCTCAGCCGGTCCGCCAGATGAAGCCGGAGTGGAGCGGACCGCGCAGCGGCAGGTTTCCAGCGCAATGCCGGGGGTGCAGGGGGACGGGCGAAACGTCCCCCTGCCCGTTCACTCGCAAGGGTCAGAAAAACTATCTCCGTATTCACAGTGAACGGAACAGCCCACGGAACCAGAATGTGAAGCAGGTTTAAGCGTGATGCCGAATCTGTATGAAATTATTGTGCCCACATTTTTGCCGGGTGGCGGCTACGCCTTACCCGGCCTACTCACTGTCAGTCTTTCAGGTGAGGCAGATATTTTCCCCAGTTTTTATCATCTTCAGCGGCCAGACAGTTGCAGGTTTCCTGCGGGCTCACCGCCGGGGGGGTTGGGCGCATCAGGGAAACCTGGCGGGAACGCAGGCGCGCATCCAGGACTGGCCGCCAGGACGGCGGCCAGAGGGCGGGTCGAGACAGGGACGTCGAGTCCCGCCCGGTCCGCCAGATGAAGCCGGAGTGAAGCGGACCGCGCAGCGGCAGGTTTCCAGCGCAATGCCGGGGGTGCAGGGGGACGGGCGAAACGTCCCCCTGCCCGTTCACACGTAACGAACAGAAAAAATGACCGCGTACTGACAGTGAACGGAACAGCCCACTGAACCAGAATGTGGGGCGCTTGCACAGCACCACCAGGGAGATAACAGGCCTGTTTGCACTACCATGCCCGCATTCCTGTCAGGTGGCGGCTGGCGCCTTACCTGACCTGGAAACCCATAAATACCGGGCTCCCCGCCTTCAGGCGGCTGAGGACCTGTAGCCCCGGTAAGCGCAGCGCCACCGGGGGATAACAAGCCCATTTAGATATCATGCCCACATTTTTGCCGGGTGGCGACTACGCCTTACCCGGCCTACTCACTGAGGACCCGTAGCCCCGGCAAGAGCAGCGCCTCCGGGGAAAACCCCAAGAGCCAGAAACAAAAAAGCCGGAAGTTTCCCTCCGGCTTTTCTCATCACAAAAAGTGATTAAGCAACATCTTCGTACTGAGGCACCGGGTTACGGAAGCTTTTGGTCACGCAGGCCAGATACACCAGACCAATCGCCCCCCAAATCAGGCCGAGAATCATTGAACTCTCTTCCAGATTGATCCACAAAGCGCCCACCGTCAACGCGCCGCACACCGGCAGCACCAGGTAGTTGAAGTGGTCTTTCAGCGTCTTGTTGCGTTTTTCACGGATCCAGAACTGAGAAATCACCGACAGGTTAACAAAAGTGAACGCCACCAGCGCACCAAAGTTAATCAGCGCCGTCGCGGTAACCAGGTCAAAATTAATCGCCAGCAGCGCAATCGCGCCCACCAGCAGCACGTTCCATGCCGGGGTACGCCACTTCGGATGAACGTAACCAAAGAAACGGGTCGGGAACACGCCGTCGCGGCCCATAACGTACATCAGACGGGAAACGCCCGCGTGCGCGGCCATACCGGATGCCAGAACGGTGACGCTGGAAAAAATCAGCACGCCCCACTGGAAGGTTTTACCGGCAACATACAGCATGATTTCAGGCTGTGACGCATCCGGATCTTTAAAGCGAGAAATATCCGGGAAGTACAGCTGCAGGAAGTAGGACGCGCCGATAAAGATCAGGCCGCCAATCAGCGCGGTCAGGAAAATCGCCCGCGGGATCACGCGCTCTGCGTCTTTGGTCTCTTCCGACAGAGAAGAGATACCGTCAAAGCCGAGGAACGAGAAGCACAGAATCGTCGCACCGGTGATCATCGGCACCACGTGCGCGCCTTCGGACCAGAACGGACGGGTGCTGGTCAGCGTACCCGCGCCTTCGCCGTGCATCACACCGTGAATAATCAGGCCGACAATCACCGCGACGATCCCCAGTTGCAGGATCACGATCAGGGTGTTGAAGTTCGCCACGCTCTTGATGCTGCGCAGGTTGGAGATGGTCATAAAAGCCACCAGCGCGACAACAAAAATCCACGATGGAACAGAAGGCACCAGCGCTTCAAAGTAAATTTTCGCCAGCAGAATGTTGATCATCGGCATGAACAGATAGTCCAGCAGCGACGACCAGCCCACCATAAAGCCGACCGCCGGATTAATGGACTTCTGCGCGTAAGTATAGGCGGAACCGGCGGACGGAAAACGACGCACCAGTTTACCGTAGCTCAGTGCCGTAAAAAGGATAGCGATCAGCGCAAAGGCATACGCCGTGGCGACGTGACCGCCGGTCAAACCAGAGACGATACCAAACGTATCGAACAGCGTCATTGGCTGCATATAGGCGAGGCCCATCATTACAACCGGAATCAGCGTAAGCGTTTTACGTAATTCCACGCGAGAGGTCTTTGGAGTAGCGTTAAGCGACATAGTTATCCCCTTTTACGGTGAACGCCAGCGCGTAAGCAAAAAATAGCCCCATTTCTTTGTATTCCTCAGCGACAACGACTGTCGGTTTTTAGTAAATATCTATCCGGTACGAAGCCCGGCCTCTTGGTATTGAATGATGTATCTTTCAACCAAAAAAATAACCGACGCTTTAAAAAAGCGTCGGCCAGTTTCTGATTTTCAGGGCGCGTATTTTGCAACAACTTCCGGCACGATGACAAGACGTTACATGGCTAAATAGTTCATTGCCTTATTCAACAGCCTAATATTCATACGGTTTTATTATCGCCCGGCGAAAAAATCAGATTATGTTCACCAGGTTTCCTGACGCCCGTTACTCCATTGGCATCACCAGCGGATCGGGATATTGATATTCAAACCCCAGTTCGTTGCAAATACGGCTTCCGTCAACGATCTTGCCCGCGCCGTTCTGCGGATTATCGGCAAAAACCGGTGCCGGGAGCCCAAGCTCGCGGGCCATCTGCGGGTAAAAGATGCCGCGCGCCGGGTGCTTTGGCGCACAGATATTGTAGATGTGCCCGCCCTTCGGTGCCTGCAATAGCAGTTCAATCGCGGCAATCACATCCTGGAGATGCACCAGATTGACGCCCTGCTGACCATCCGGCGCGGATTTACCGGCAAAGAAGCGCCCCGGATGGCGGGAGGGCCCCACCAGACCGGCAAGGCGCAAAATATCCACCGACGTGCCGGGAAGATTATGCAGCCAGTCCTCCAGCTCTTTCAGCACTTTACCGCTGGCGGTTCGCGGGTTGCGCGGCGAATTCTCTTTCAGCGTCCCGCTGGCGTCGCCATATACCGAGGTCGAACTGGTAAAGATGATGCGCGGCACATGATAGGCCAGCGCGGTATCGACAATTTCCTGCACCGCCTGCAGGTAAAAATCCTCCCCCGGCCCGGTACGGCGCGCCGGTAAGGTAATGACCAGCGCATCAACGTTCATTAATGCATCCAGATCTTCGCTATCGCAGACCAGCTGCGGCTCCAGACGAAGCGGATAACTGTCGATGCCGCACATCCTCGCCGCTTCAACGCCATCCTGCGTTGTCTTACTCCCGGTAACCTGCCATCCGCGTGACATCAACGACAGCGCAAGCGGCATACCCAGCCATCCTAAACCCACGATTGCGACCTTTTTCATCCCCTCGCTCCTGACTTTTCGCTGTGCTGACTTAAGGCTACGCCAGCCAGCGGCAACTGACAATTTCTTCAGTGAATATGAAATGAATTAATGATAGAAAAAAGCCCTTGCTTTATGCCGCTCAAGTGGTTTAGGTTAAAAGGCATCAAATGCATAGCCATTCGCAGAGAATTTTATGAACAGCGTTCAATTTAACAACCACCATCATCACCATCATCCTGACTAGTCTTTCAGGCGATGTGTGCTGGAAGACGTTTGGATCTTCCAGTGGTGCATGAACGCAATGAGAGCCCCCGGAAGATTCACTTCCGGGGGCTTTTTTTTAGACGTAATTTAGACAAATTCAGACAGGTATACAGAGGAAAACAAGCATGTCAGACAACAGCCGTTTACGCATAGCTATTCAGAAATCGGGGCGTTTAAGCGAAGATTCACGCGAATTACTCAGCCGCTGCGGCATCAAAGTGAACTTGCACACCCAGCGCCTGATTGCGCTGGCGGAAAATATGCCGATCGATATTCTGCGCGTGCGTGATGACGATATCCCCGGCCTGATCATGGACGGCGTGGTGGATTTGGGGATTATCGGCGAAAACGTGCTGGAAGAAGAGCTGCTGAGCCGTCGCGCCCAGGGAGAAGATCCGCGCTACTTCACCCTGCGCCGTCTCGACTTCGGCGGCTGCCGCCTGTCGCTGGCCACCCCGGTAGACGAAAGCTGGAACGGCCCGGCGGCGCTGGACGGTAAACGCATCGCCACCTCCTACCCGCACCTGCTGAAGCGTTACCTCGACCAGAAAGGAATTTCGTTTAAATCCTGTCTGCTGAACGGTTCTGTTGAAGTTGCCCCACGCGCCGGTCTGGCCGACGCGATTTGCGACCTGGTTTCCACCGGCGCGACCCTTGAAGCGAACGGCCTGCGCGAAGTGGAAGTGATGTTCCGCTCCAAAGCCTGCCTGATTCAGCGCGACGGTGAAATGGAGGATGCCAAACAGCAACTGATTGACCGCCTGCTGACCCGTATTCAGGGCGTGATTCAGGCCCGCGAATCGAAATACATCATGATGCACGCGCCAACCGAGCGCCTGGAAGAAGTGATCGCCCTGCTGCCGGGCGCCGAGCGTCCGACCATTCTGCCGCTGGCCGGCGACAAACAGCGCGTGGCGATGCACATGGTAAGCAGCGAAACGCTGTTCTGGGAAACCATGGAAAAACTGAAAGTGCTGGGCGCCAGCTCCATTCTGGTGCTGCCGATTGAGAAGATGATGGAGTAATCCGGCGGGTCGGTCACAGGACAAACAGGGGAAACAATCATGAGCTTCAACACAATCATCGACTGGAACGGCTGTAGCGCAGAACAACAACAGCAACTCTTAATGCGCCCGGCGATTTCCGCTTCCGCCAGCATCAGCAGAACGGTGGCGGAGATCCTGAATAATGTTAAAGACAACGGCGATGCGGCGCTGCGTGAATACAGCGCGAAATTCGATAAAACCGACGTTAAGGCGCTGAAAGTCAGCGAAGAAGAGATCGCCGCCGCCGCTGCGCGCCTGAGCGATGAGCTCAAGCAGGCGATGGCGGTGGCGGTGAAAAATATCGAAACCTTCCATAATGCGCAGAAACTGCAGGCCGTTGACGTGGAGACCCTGCCCGGCGTGCGCTGCCAGCAGGTGACCCGCCCTATCGCCTCCGTCGGCTTATATATTCCCGGCGGTTCGGCGCCGCTGTTCTCGACGGTGCTGATGCTGGCGACGCCAGCGCGCATCGCGGGCTGCCAGCAGGTGGTGTTGTGCTCGCCGCCGCCGATCGCCGATGAAATCCTCTACGCCGCCCAGCTCTGCGGCGTGCGCAATATCTTTAACGTCGGCGGCGCGCAGGCCATTGCCGCGATGGCCTTCGGCACCGAGTCGGTGGCGAAAGTGGATAAAATCTTTGGCCCGGGCAACGCCTTTGTCACCGAAGCGAAACGCCAGGTGAGCCAGCGTCTTGACGGCGCGGCGATTGACATGCCCGCCGGGCCGTCGGAAGTGCTGGTGATCGCCGACAGCGGCGCCACCCCGGACTTCGTCGCCTCGGATCTGCTTTCCCAGGCGGAGCACGGCCCGGATTCGCAGGTGATCCTCCTGACGCCGGATGCCGCAATGGGCACGCGCGTCGCACAAGCGGTGGAACGCCAGCTGGCGGCCCTGCCGCGCGCGGAAACCGCCCGTGGAGCGCTCTCCGCCAGCCGGATCATCGTGGCCCGCGATCTTGCGCAGTGCGTGGCGATCTCCAATCAGTATGGCCCGGAGCACCTGATTATTCAGACCCGCAACGCCCGGGAACTGGTCAGCAACATCACCAGCGCCGGTTCGGTGTTCCTCGGCGACTGGTCGCCGGAGTCCGCTGGCGATTACGCCTCCGGCACCAACCACGTGCTGCCGACCTACGGTTACACCGCCACCTGCTCCAGCCTCGGCCTGGCGGATTTCCAGAAACGCATGACCGTACAGGAACTGTCGCGGGAAGGGTTTGCCGCCCTCGCGTCCACCATTGAAGTTCTGGCCGCCGCCGAGCGCCTTGACGCCCACAAAAACGCCGTTACGCTGCGCGTCGCAGCCCTTAAGGAGCAAGCATGAGCATCGAAGATTTAGCCCGCGCCAACGTTCGCGCCCTGACGCCCTATCAGTCTGCTCGCCGCCTGGGCGGTAAAGGCGACGTCTGGCTGAACGCCAATGAATTCCCGACGGCGGTCGAGTTCCAGTTAACCGCGCAGACGCTGAACCGCTACCCGGAACCGCAGCCGAAAGCGGTGATTGAACGCTATGCGCAGTATGCGGGGGTGAAGCCGGAGCAGGTGCTGGTCAGCCGCGGCGCCGATGAAGGTATCGAACTGCTGATCCGCGCCTTCTGCGAGCCGGGCCAGGACACGGTGCTCTACTGCCCGCCGACCTACGGCATGTACAGCGTCAGCGCCGAAACCATCGGCGTTACCTGCCGCACGGTGCCGACCCTCGCCGACTGGCAGCTCGATCTGCCGGGCATCGCGGCGAATCTCGACGGCGTGAAGGTGATTTTCGTCTGTAGCCCGAATAACCCGACCGGGCAGATCATCAACCCGCAAGATTTCCGCACTCTGCTGGAAATGGCGCGCGGGAAAGCCATCGTGGTGGCGGATGAAGCCTATATTGAATTCTGCCCGCAGGCGACGCTGGCGGGCTGGCTGAACGAGTACCCGCACCTGGTGGTGCTGCGCACGCTGTCGAAAGCCTTTGCCCTCGCGGGCCTGCGCTGCGGCTTTACCCTGGCCAACGCGGAAGTGATTAACGTGCTGCTGAAGGTTATCGCCCCTTACCCGCTCTCGACGCCGGTCGCCGATATTGCCGCCCAGGCGCTCAGCGTGGAAGGGATCGCCGCCATGCGGGCGCGGGTGGCGCAGATCCTCAGCGAGCGCGACTATCTGGTCAGCCAGCTACGCGACATCGCCTGCGTTGAAGAGGTGTTCGATTCCGAAGCCAACTACGTTCTGGTGCGGATCACCGCCTCCAGCGCGGTATTTAAATCTTTGTGGGATCAGGGCATTATCTTACGTGACCAGAATAAACAACCGTCATTAAGCGGCTGTTTGCGTATCACTATCGGTACCCGTGCAGAGAGCCAGCGCGTAATTGACGCTTTGAATGCGGAGAATGTATGACTCAGAAGTTTCTCTTTATTGACCGTGACGGCACGCTGATTGCCGAGCCGCCGGTTGATTTTCAGGTAGACCGCTTTGATAAGCTGGCCTTTGAGCCGCAGGTGATCCCGGCCCTGCTGAAGCTGCAGCAGGAAGGCTATAAGCTGGTGATGATCACCAATCAGGACGGTCTGGGAACCGCCAGCCTGCCGCAGGACGAGTTCGACGGCCCGCACAATCTGATGATGCAGATTTTCTCCTCGCAGGGCGTTAACTTCGAGGAGGTGCTGATTTGCCCGCACCTTCCGGCTGATAACTGCGACTGCCGCAAGCCGAAAACCCGGCTGGTGCTGCCGTGGCTGGAACAGGGCGTTATGGATACCGCACACAGCTACGTGATTGGCGACCGCGCCACCGATATCCAGCTGGCGGACAATATGGGCATCGCGGGCCTGCGCTATGACCGTGAAAAGCTGGACTGGCCGGCCATTTGCGAACAGCTGACCCGCCGCGACCGCTACGCCCACGTGGAGCGCAACACCAAAGAGACGCAGGTTGACGTCAAAGTGTGGCTGGACCGCGAAGGCGGCAGCAAAATCTCCACCGGCGTCGGCTTCTTCGATCATATGCTCGACCAAATCGCCACTCACGGCGGCTTCCGAATGGAAATTAAGGTCGGCGGCGATCTCTATATCGACGATCACCACACCGTGGAAGATACCGGCCTTGCGCTGGGCGAAGCGCTGAAGCTGGCGCTGGGCGACAAGCGTGGCATTGGCCGTTTCGGCTTTGTGCTGCCGATGGATGAGTGCCTGGCCCGCTGCGCGCTGGATATCTCCGGTCGCCCGCATCTTGAATATAAAGCCGAGTTTAGCTATCAGCGCGTTGGCGATCTGAGCACCGAAATGGTCGAGCACTTCTTCCGCTCGCTCTCCTACACCATGGCGGTCACGCTGCACCTGAAAACCAAGGGCAAAAACGACCATCACCGCGTGGAGAGCCTGTTTAAAGCCTTTGGCCGCACCCTGCGCCAGGCGATTCGCGTCCAGGGCGATACGCTGCCGTCTTCAAAAGGGGTACTGTGATGAACGTGGTGATCCTCGATACCGGCTGCGCCAACCTCAATTCGGTGAAATCGGCGGTGAGCCGCCACGGCTATACGCCAGTGGTCAGCCGCGACCCGGATGTGGTGCTGCGCGCCGATAAACTGTTTCTCCCTGGCGTCGGCACCGCGCAGGCGGCGATGGACCAGCTGCGTGAGCGCGAATTAATCGAACTGATCAAGGCCTGTACCCAGCCGGTGCTGGGCATTTGCCTTGGCATGCAACTGCTGGGCAAGCGCAGCGAAGAGAATAACGGCGTCGATTTGCTGGGCATCATCGATCAGGATGTGCCGAAAATGCACGACCACGGCCTGCCGCTGCCGCATATGGGCTGGAACCGGGTGTCCGCCAAAGCCGGGGATCGCCTGTTTCGCGGCATTGAAGACGGGGCTTATTTCTATTTTGTCCATAGCTACGCGATGCCGGTGAATCCTTATACCATCGCCCAGTGCAACTATGGCGAGCCGTTTACCGCCGCGGTGCAAAAAGATAACTTTTTTGGCGTCCAGTTCCACCCTGAACGCTCCGGCAGCGCCGGGGCGCAGCTGCTGAAAAACTTCCTGGAGATGTGATGATCATTCCTGCTTTAGATTTAATTGACGGCACGGTTGTCCGTCTCCATCAGGGCGATTACGGCCAGCAGCGCGACTACGGCAACGATCCGCTGCCGCGCCTGCAAGCCTATGCCGCGCAGGGGGCTGAAGTCCTGCATCTGGTGGACCTGACCGGCGCGAAAGATCCGGCGAAGCGCCAGATCCCGCTGCTGAAAACGCTGGTTGCCGGTGTCGATGTGCCGGTACAGGTCGGCGGCGGCGTACGCAGCGAGGAAGATGTGGCCACCCTGCTCGATGCGGGCGTGGCGCGGGTGGTGGTCGGTTCAACGGCGGTGAAATCCCCGGACGTGGTGAAAGGCTGGTTTAACCGTTTTGGCCCGCAGCATCTGGTGCTGGCGCTCGACGTGCGCATTGACGCCGCAGGCACTAAGCAGGTGGCGGTCAGCGGCTGGCAGGAGAACTCCGGGGTGACGCTGGAGGAACTGGTGGAGAGCTATCAGTCAGTGGGCCTGCAGCATGTGCTGTGCACCGATATTTCCCGCGACGGAACGCTGGCGGGCTCTAACGTCTCGCTGTATGAAGAAGTCTGCGCCCGTTATCCGCAGGTGGCGTTTCAGTCCTCCGGCGGCATCGGCGATCTTAATGATATCGCCGCCCTGCGCGGCACCGGCGTGCGCGGGGTGATTGTCGGCCGCGCGCTGCTGGAAGGTAAATTCAACGTAACGGAGGCCATTCAATGCTGGCAAAACGGATAATCCCCTGTCTCGACGTTCGCGACGGCCAGGTAGTGAAAGGCGTGCAGTTCCGTAATCACGAGATCATCGGCGATATCGTTCCGCTGGCAAAACGCTATGCCGACGAGGGCGCGGATGAGCTGGTGTTCTACGATATCACCGCCTCCAGCGATGGCCGCGTGGTGGACAAAAGCTGGGTATCGCGGGTGGCGGAAGTGATCGACATTCCTTTCTGCGTGGCGGGCGGCATTAAGTCGCTGGAAGAGGCGGCGCAGATCCTCTCTTTCGGCGCGGATAAAATTTCCATCAACTCCCCTGCTCTGGCGGACCCGACGCTGATTACGCGTCTGGCGGACCGTTTCGGCGTGCAGTGCATTGTGGTGGGTATCGATACCTGGTTTGACGCCGACAGCGGTAAGTATCACGTCAATCAGTATACCGGCGATGAAAGCCGCACGCGCGTGACCCAGTGGGAAACGCTGGACTGGGTGCAGGAAGTACAGAAGCGCGGGGCCGGAGAGATTGTCCTTAATATGATGAATCAGGACGGCGTGCGTAACGGCTACGATCTGCAGCAATTAAGCAAAGTGCGCGCCGTATGCCATGTGCCGCTGATAGCTTCCGGCGGCGCGGGCACCATGGAACACTTCCTGGAGGCTTTCCGCGACGCCAACGTCGACGGCGCGCTGGCGGCTTCGGTGTTCCATAAGCAAATTATTAATATTGGTGAACTGAAAACGTACCTGGCAGCACAGGGCGTGGAGATTAGGGTATGTTAACTGAACAACTGGACTGGCAAAAAACCGACGGCCTGATGCCGGTCATCGTGCAGCACGCCATTTCCGGGGAAGTGCTGATGCTGGGCTATATGAACCAGGAGGCGCTGGCAAAAACCGAAGAAACCGGCAAAGTGACCTTTTATTCGCGGACCAAACAGCGTCTGTGGACCAAAGGCGAGACGTCCGGTAATTTCCTCAACGTGGTGAGCATCACCCCGGATTGCGATAACGATACCCTGCTGGTGCTGGTCAATCCCATTGGCCCGACCTGCCATAAAGGCACTTCCAGCTGCTTCGCGGAAACCGGCCATCAGTGGCTGTTCCTTTATCAACTGGAGCAACTGCTGGCGGAACGCAAACACGCCGATCCGGCGAGCTCCTATACCGCCAAGCTGTACGCCAGCGGCACCAAGCGTATTGCGCAGAAGGTAGGCGAGGAAGGCGTGGAGACCGCGCTGGCGGCAACGGTGCATGACCAGTTCGAGCTGAAAAATGAAGCCTCGGATTTGATGTATCACCTGCTGGTGCTGCTACAGGATCAGGGACTGAGCCTGACGGATGTGGTGGAGAATTTGCGTAGCAGGCACACTAAAGCCTGATGATGACAGGGAGGCCCGGCGCCTCCCTTTGTTTTTGCCGTTGTGTTGATTGTATTGATTGTATTGAAATTCCAGGCCGGGTCAGGCGTCAGCCGCCACCCGGCGTAAATGCAGGCACAGTTGCTGATACAGATTCGCCTCCACGCTCAAACCCGCCAACCCACTTCACACTGCTGACACCGCGCGTTGTTCCGGGATCGCCCGGCGGCGCTGCGCCTGCGCGTGCCTGCGTCGCCGAATGCTGAAGGTCGTGTAGGCCGGGTCAGGCGTCAGCCGCCACCCGGCGTAAATGCGGGCACAGTTGCTGATACAGATTCGCCTCCACGTTCAAACCCACCAACCCACTTCACACTGCTGACAATGGGCGTTGTTCCTGAATCGCCCGGCGGCGCTGCGCCTGCGCGGCCTTGCGTCGCCGAATGCTGAAGGTCGTGTAGGCCGGGTCAGGCGTCTGCCGCCACCCGGCAAAAATGCGGGCACAGTTGCTGATGCAGACTCACCTCCACGCTCAAACGCACTAACCCATTTCACAGCGTTGTTCCGGGATCGCCCGCCTGCGCGGGCCTGCGTCGCCGAATGCTGAAGGTCGTGTAGGCCGGGTAAGGCGTCAGCCGCCACCCGGCAAAAATGCGGGCACAATCGCTGATACAGATTCACCTCCACGCTCAAACGCGCCCCGGCCATGCTTTTATGCAGGCGCGATCCCCGCGCAATGGTAAAGCAGGTGATCCACACAGCAAGCCAGTGTAAAATCAATCATTATATAATGCGGGACACAGCGAGCCCGGAGGATAAATATGAAGTTTTTAGTGACTGGAGCCGCAGGATTTATCGGCTTTCATGCTTGTAAACGCCTGCTTGAGGCAGGTCATGACGTCGTCGGCATCGACAATATGAACGACTACTACGATGTCAATCTTAAACAGGCCCGCCTGGATTTGCTGCAATCCCCCCAGTTCCGCTTTCACAAAATCGATCTGGCGGATCGTGAAGGAATTGCCCGGCTTTTTGCCCAGGAGCAATTCAACCGGGTGATCCATCTTGCCGCCCAGGCTGGCGTCCGTTACTCCCTGGAAAATCCCTTTGCTTACGCCGACGCTAACCTGATCGGTTACCTGAATATTCTCGAAGGCTGCCGCCATAATAAAGTCGGGCACCTGCTCTATGCTTCATCCAGTTCCGTCTATGGCTTAAACCGCAAAATGCCCTTCTCCACCGACGACTCGGTTGACCACCCGGTTTCGCTGTATGCCGCCACCAAAAAAGCCAATGAACTGATGGCGCATACCTACTCTCACCTGTACGGTATCCCGACCACCGGACTGCGGTTCTTTACCGTCTATGGCCCGTGGGGGCGCCCGGACATGGCGCTGTTCAAGTTCACTAAAGCGATGCTGGAAGGAAAAAGCATTGACGTCTACAACTACGGCAAGATGAAGCGCGACTTCACCTATATCGACGATATCGTTGAGGCGATTGTGCGGATGCAGGATATTATCCCGCAGCCGAACCCTGAGTGGACCGTTGAAACAGGATCTCCTGCAGACAGCTCCGCGCCCTACCGCGTGTATAACATCGGTAACAGCTCGCCTGTTGAACTGATGGACTACATCACTGCCCTGGAAGAGGCGCTGGGGATGGTCGCGGAGAAGAATATGATGCCAATCCAGCCCGGCGATGTGCTGGAAACCAGCGCCGATACCAAACCGCTGTATGATATGGTGGGATTCAGGCCGCAAACGACCGTCAAACAGGGCGTGAAAAATTTCGTGGACTGGTATAAAGCCTATTACAAAGCCTAATCGCGATTGCCAGATCGCTCATGATAAACCGCAGTGCAAGCACTGCGGTTGTCTATTCTGCGATGGTTGCCAGAAGTTCTGTATCAGGCGTAGCGCGGTTATGGATAACTTTTTCAGCCATCACAACGACAAAAAGCGCAACTTGTTAACAAAACAACAACAATTCATACCAGAAAGCATCATTTGTACATTTTTTCATCTAATTTTTTATGGAGTATTATTCCACAAAAACAACAAATTTTAGATGATATTACCATAATCATAATAAAATCCACAAATACAACCCAGAAAATAACTCAATAGAAGAATATTTATATATTTCCTTACATAAAAACAAATCTAGGAAATTTCTTAAACCCAGGGTATGTTAAACATGTAGTTCATATTGTTGTCGATGCAGTATTCACTCACGAGCGAATGGATTTATACCATCACTTTCTCTGGGGGACGAATTATGGCAAACGTAATTTTCCTGATCGTCGCTGCTATTCTGTTGATCATTTCTATTTTTTCGCTGGTTTCTTATATCAGGGATCAACGAAAGAACAAATTAACGTTTAATAAGCATAAGTGGTAAAAAGAAAGAACTTAATATAATTAATTGTATTAATAGCTATTTGCGGCAAGAAAATTAACACGCCTTTCGGTTAACGTTGAATGGCCTTATGATTAGCCAATAAAAAATGATAAGAAATTTTTAGCACGGATCTGGTATTAATATTTTCTTCGTATGACGACATAACTGATCTTTTCATCGACCATACGAGTCTGCACAGAAACACTCCCGCACAGGCCGTTCAGTGTAAGCCAGCGCGAATCTCATGGCACTGACGGTCTCTTCCCCTGGGCGGCTTCAGAAATAACAAAAGCCTGCAAGCAGGCTTTGTCTTACCTTCCGGCGCTTATTTCCAGCGTCCACATCTCAGTGACGGTAGCTCTTCACAAGGTGGATTTAACATATCCGACCTGAATGATTAGGACAAGATGCGCAATTCAGGAATTTAATCGGAGTCACATTTTTATGCGGAGAGAACGGAAAGGAAGCTCGGGAAGATTTGCAGGATGAATAGTTGGACAGAGTTCAGGCGGGTGATGGTTGAAGAGAAGGTCTGGCCGGGAGCAACGCCCCCGGCCAGAGAAAAGATCAGTCACTGCCAAACAAATCGCGGGTATAGACTTTATCAGCCACGTCGGCCAGCTCATCCGCCATACGGTTAGAGACAATCACGTCAGCCTCTTGTTTGAAAGCGTCAAAATCACGCACAACGCGGGAATTGAAAAACTCATCTTCCTGCATCACCGGCTCATAAATAATGACCGGGATCCCCTTGGCCTTGATGCGCTTCATAATCCCCTGAATAGAGGAGGCTCGGAAGTTATCTGAGCCGCTCTTCATTATCAGGCGATAAATCCCGACAACTTTAGGCTTACGTGCCAGGATAGAGTCGGCGACAAAATCTTTGCGCGTGCGGTTAGCATCGACGATCGCGCCAATGATGTTATTCGGCACAGAGGCATAGTTCGCCAGCAGTTGCTTGGTATCTTTCGGCAGGCAGTAGCCGCCGTAGCCAAAGGAGGGGTTGTTGTAGTGATTGCCGATACGCGGATCGAGGCATACCCCTTCAATGATCTGTTTGCTGTTCAGCCCATTGCTCTCTGCATAGCTATCCAGCTCATTAAAGTACGCTACGCGCAGGGCCAGATAGGTGTTGGCAAAGAGCTTAATGGCTTCGGCTTCCGTCGAGTCAGTAAACAGCGTCGGGATATCCTGCTTGATTGCCCCCTCTTTCAGCAGACTGGCAAAACGTTCCGCGCGTTCTGAGCGCTCACCAATCACGATACGGGATGGATGCAGGTTGTCATACAACGCACGACCTTCACGCAGGAATTCCGGCGAGAAAATAACGTTATCAATACCAAGGCGCTCTTTAATCTCACGCGTGAAGCCAACAGGAATGGTTGATTTGATAATCATTACCGCGTTGGGGTTAATCTCCGTGACATCGCGAATAACGGCTTCAACGGTCGAGGTATTGAAGTAGTTAGTTTTCGGATCGTAATCAGTCGGCGTGGCGATAATGACATAATCCGCATTACGATATGCATCATGCTTGTCCGTTGTCGCACGAAAATTCAACGGTTTTTCCGCCAGATATTCCTGAATTTCTTTATCGACAATCGGGGAAATCTTTTGGTTAATCATATCCACTTTGGACTGAACGATATCCAGCGCAACCACTTCGTGGTTTTGCGCAATCAGGATGCCGTTCGACAAACCAACATAGCCGGTACCGGAAATTGTTATTTTCATTCGATCACACTTTAATCAGTTAACTGGATGGCGGCTTATTAGCCGCTAATTAAACAAAACTGTGGATGTTTCTACTCTCAGGAAGAATGTAAGTCAAGCCAGGTTGACCAGGGAATAAAAGTATTGACCAGATGTTTAAATACTGGCCTGGTTTATAAAGAACCTGACCAGTATTTATACCCGTCATACTTCAGGTTGCTTATGTGTTGGCTTCGCTCATTCAGCCCAGTCACATAGCTATTAATGCTCCTGGGGGACTCACTCCTTTGCAGCCTTTAAGCAACTCGAATTATTTCGGGTATATACCCGTCATACTTCAAGTTGCATGTGCGTTGGCTTTCCTCGTTCACCCCAGTCACGTACTGGAGTACGCTCCCGGGGATTCACTGCGTCGCCGCCTTCCTGCAACTCGAATTATTTCGGGTATAGATATATTTAGACGCTATTTATAGACTTCTGCAGTTTCTAAAGTATGCGCCTGCAAATCCTTGTCAGACAAAGAGAGCGAACAACCGGAAAGCTCAGGCCACTGGATGTTGATCTGTGGGTCATTCCAGATGATGCTACGCTCGGACTGCGGTGCATAGTAGTTAGTCGCTTTATATACAAACTGCACCGTTTCACTCAGCGCCACAAAACCGTGAGCAAACCCTTCCGGGATCCACAGCTGACGCTTGTTCTCCGCACTCAGTACCGCCCCAACCCACTTACCAAACGTCGGTGATGAACGGCGGATATCAACGGCTACGTCAAAAACCTCACCTTCGATGCAGCGCACCAGTTTCCCCTGTGCATGTGGATCAAGCTGGTAGTGCAGACCACGCAGGACGCCTTTCTGCGACTGGGAGTGGTTATCCTGCACAAACTCCACTTTCCGTCCGACGGCTTCATCAAACACTTTGCTGCTGAAGCTTTCGAAGAAAAAACCTCGCGCATCGCCAAACACACGTGGCTCAAAAATCAGTACTTCAGGGATCTCTGTCTTAATAATATTCATGTCTTGCCTGCCCGTTTACTTGCCAAGAACTTCTGTTACCACACGCGCTACACCCTGACGCCAGTCCGGCAGCGTTACGCCAAATACCCGCTGGAATTTATCATTCGACAACCGTGAGTTCAGCGGGCGTTTTGCCGGTGTCGGGTAGGCCGTGGTCGGAATACCGCTGACCTCTTTAATCGCCAGTTCCGTTCCCTGCGCACGCGCCACATCAAAGACAAATTTGGCGTATTCAAACCAGTTGGTTTCACCGCTGGCCACCAGATGATAGGTCCCGGCTACCGCGCGATTACGCTGCTCTTCACGAATGGCTATCGCCGTGCAGTCCGCCAGCAGCTCCGCGCCGGTTGGCGCACCGTGCTGATCGTTAATAATCGACAGCGACTCTTTCTCTCCCGCCAGGCGCAGCATGGTTTTGGCGAAGTTGGCCCCGCGAGTAGCATACACCCAGCTGGTACGGAAAATCAGATGTCGCGGATTGCCTTGCTCCAGCGCTATCTCCCCTGCTCGCTTGGTTTCACCGTACACGTTCAGCGGCCCTGTAGCCTCATCTTCCTGGCGGTAATGGCTACCCTGACCGTCGAACACATAGTCCGTTGAGTAGTGGACCATCAACGCACCAAGTTTCGCCGACTCAGCCGCCAGCACAGCGACCCCCTTGTCATTAAGCAGATCGGACAGTTCCCGCTCGCTTTCCGCTTTATCCACCGCGGTATGCGCCGCGGCGTTTACTACTACATCCGGTTTTACCGTACGAACCGTCTGTGCAATCCCTTCCAGGTTTGTCAGATCGCCGCATAACTCTTTATCAAAAAAGTCCACAGCCACGACTTCACCTAACGTGGACAGTGCGCGCTGCAGCTCCCAGCCAACCTGACCATTCTTACCAATCAGTAAAATTTTCATACGTTAATACCCTGTTGATGACCAGTCGCTACGACTTTTCGTTGAGCAGACGTTTCAGGTAAGCGCCATATTCCGTCTTCTTCAGGCGTTCTGCCTGTACCGCCACGCCTTCCGCGCTTAACCACTGATTGCGGTAAGCAATTTCTTCCAGGCAAGCAACTTTCATGCCCTGACGTTTTTCGATGGTATGGATAAACTGTGAGGCCTCAATCAGGCTGTCGTGGGTCCCGGTATCCAGCCAGGCGAAACCACGTCCAAGGAGCTCGACCTGCAGGTCGCCACGATCAAGATACATCTGATTAAGGGTGGTAATTTCAAGCTCGCCCCGTGCGGAAGGCTCCACTTCCTTAGCCATCGCCACTACATCGGTATCGTAAAAATAGAGGCCGGTCACCGCCCAGTCTGATTTCGGCTTCAGTGGCTTCTCTTCGATGGACAGCGCTTTGAAGTTTTCATCAAACTCCACCACCCCAAAACGCTCCGGATCGAGAACCTGATAACCGAACACGGTAGCGCCCGATGTTTTGCTGGCTGCGGCATCCAGTTTGCGGCCAAAACTCTGACCAAAATAGATATTGTCGCCCAGGACCAGTGCGCAGGCATCATTACCAATAAACTTCTCGCCGATAATAAAGGCCTGTGCCAGACCGTCCGGGGAAGGCTGAATAGCGTATGAGAAATTCACCCCAAACTGAGAACCATCCCCCATCAGACGCTGGAAAGCAGGCATATCGTCCGGCGTGGTGATAATCAGGATATCCCTGATCCCCGCCAGCATCAGCACAGAGACCGGGTAATAAATCATCGGCTTATCGTAAATCGGCAAAAGCTGTTTGGAGACGCCCTGAGTGATCGGATATAAACGCGTGCCGGAGCCACCTGCCAGTACAATACCTTTCATCGTTGTTTCCTTATTTAATTGTTCAGGCCAAGACGTTCACCGGCATAGGAGCCATCCAGAACGCGCTGCCACCAGGTCTGATTGTTCAGATACCAGTGGACCGTTTTCTCAATCCCACTTTCAAACGTCTCCTGCGGCACCCAGCCAAGATCGCGCTGAATTTTGGCGGCATCAATGGCATAGCGCAGGTCATGGCCCGGACGATCTTTCACAAAGGTAATCAGATCGGCAAACTGGCTAATATTATTTGGCTTCTGTTCAACCACTTTATCGAGGATGGCGCAGATGGTCCGCACAACATCGATATTTTTACGTTCGTTGTGACCACCGATATTATAGGTTTCCCCGCTACGACCTTCAGTCGCTACCTTATAGAGCGCACGGGCGTGATCTTCCACATACAGCCAGTCGCGGATCTGCTCGCCATTGCCGTATACCGGCAGCGGTTTCCCGGCCAGAGCGTTGAGGATGGTCAGCGGAATGAGCTTTTCCGGGAAGTGATACGGGCCGTAGTTATTAGAGCAGTTAGTCACCACCACCGGCAGACCGTAGGTACGGTTCCAGGCGCGGACCAGATGGTCGCTGCCCGCCTTGGAGGCCGAATACGGACTGCTCGGCGCGTATGGGGTCTCTTCGGTGAACAGATCATCAGTACCGTGCAGATCGCCATAAACTTCATCAGTCGAGATATGGTGGAAGCGGAAAGACTGCTTTTGCGCCTCATCAAGCGTTGACCAGTAGTGACGGGCTGCTTCCAGCAGGGTGAAGGTACCAATCAGGTTGGTCTGGATAAAGGCCGCCGGACCATCAATGGAACGGTCAACATGACTTTCCGCAGCCAGGTGCATCACGATGTCCGGACGGAAATCGCTGAACTGCTCCGCTACAGCTTTGGCATCAGTGATATCCGTCTGCGAAAAAGAGTAACGTTCGTTACCAGACACCGGAGCCAAGGACTCAAGGTTACCTGCATAAGTGAGGCAGTCTATTACGCGAACTTCATCATTGGTATTGTCAATAATATGACGAACAACAGCAGAACCAATAAAACCAGCACCACCTGTAACGAGAATTTTCATACTTATTATTCCAAATTGGTTATTTATTAATCATCTAACCCGCAACTATAATTAACTCTAAAATCCCTTTACCCAAATCCAAAATAAACAAAACTTATAATTTAAAAAAATGCAAAGGAATTATATAAATTAATATCTAATTGCGTTCAGAATTAGCTACACAAGAAGTGCTAATAGCTCTTCAGTCTTAGCCCGCATTAAAGCATCATCCGCTTTCGATTCGACATTGAGACGGACCACAGGCTCGGTATTTGAACTACGCAGGTTAAAACGCCACTCCGGATATTCAATGCTGATACCGTCAGTCGTGTCTACATTCGCTGCATCCAGCTCGTAGCGCTCCCGGATGCGATCAATCGCCGCTGCAGCATTCTCAAGCTTACGGTTAATTTCCCCGGAAGCCGGGAATGCCTCCTGACGATCCGCCACCAGCGCTTTCAGAGAGCTGTTTTTCAGGCACAACAGTTCTGCTACCAGTAGCCACGGGATCATCCCGCTATCGCAATAAGCGAAATCACGGAAATAGTGGTGCGCGCTCATCTCGCCACCATAAATGGCATCTTCCTGACGCATACGTTCTTTAATAAATGCATGCCCGGTTTTCGACATCACCGGCGTACCACCACTACGGGTCACAATATCTACCGTGTTCCATGTCAGGCGCGGGTCGTGAATGATTTTTGCCCCCGGTTGCTTCTGTAAAAAAGCTTCTGCCAGCAAACCAACAATATAATAACCCTCAATAAATTCTGCTTCGTTATCAAACAGAAAACAGCGGTCGAAGTCGCCGTCAAATGCGATCCCCATATCAGCAGCATGCTCACGCACCGCATCGGCAGTATCCTGACGGCACTCCGGCAGCAGTGGGTTAGGAATACCGTTGGGGAAATTACCATCCGGCTGGTGATGCACTTTAATAAAGGTCACTGGTGCGCCTGCAGCAATAAAACGTTTTTCTACTTCATCAATTACATGCCCCGCAGCACCGTTGCCGGAGTTCACCACCAGCTTCAGTGGACGGGTGAAGTTTGCCAGATTCACGTAACCCATCAAATGGTCTACGTATTCCTGCAGAATAGAAATCTGACGCAGTGTACCGCGCCGGGATGGTTCTACCGCTGAAAACTGGTTCTCTTCCGCTAAACGCTGAATATCTCGCAGACCGGTATCACCACTGATTGGTTTCGCATTTTCCCGTACCAGCTTCATACCGTTATAGTTCATCGGGTTATGGCTAGCCGTCACTTCGATACCGCCATCTACGCCGAGATGAAATGTGGCAAAGTAAATCTCTTCTGTACCACTCAGGCCAATATCCAGTACGTCAGTACCCGCATCCATCAGGCCATTGGCCAGCGCCAGCTTCAAGGATTCGCTGGTCAGGCGGACATCACCACCTACCACAATCTGTTTTGGCTTCAGGAACTCGCCGTAAGCACGACCAATTCGGTAGGCAATATCTTCGTTTAATTCTTCGCCAAGTTCACCACGAATATCGTAGGCTTTAAAACAGCTTAATTTTGCCATCTATTTAATCCTTAAATACAAATTAGCAACGGCCATACTGATCTTTAATACGAATAATGTCATCGTCGCCCAGATATGAGCCAGACTGTATTTCCAGTATTTCCAGAGGAATACGTCCCGGGTTTTCCAGGCAGTGCTCAGCACCTATGGGAATAAACGTCGACTGATTTTCAGTGAGCAGGAACTGCTTGCCATTAACCGTAATCTGCCCGGTACCTGCCAAAATCACCCAATGCTCAGCACGATGGTGATGCATCTGCATGGAAAACGCACCACCCGGTTTAACAGTAATCCGGTTAACGTTAAAGCGTGGAGTCTGCACCACCACATCACTGCGCCCCCAGGGACGGTAAATTTCGCGATGGCGTTTGTATTCGCTACGCTGGTTAAGCTTCAGGTACTCCACTACTTTTTTCACATCCTGAGAGCGGTTTTTGTTCATCACCAGAACTGCATCTTTGGTGCTGACAATCACCAGATCCTCAACACCAATGGCCGCCACCAGCTTTTCGTCGCTGTTGATATAACAGTTCTGGCTATTGTGTACCCAGGCATCCCCCATCAGTACATTACCCAGATCATCTTTCGGGCTAACGTCCCAGAGGGCAGACCAGGATCCCACGTCGCTCCAGTCTGCATCCAACCCTACCACGACAGCATCGGCAGTTTTTTCCATCACGGCATAATCAACAGACTCATCCGGACAGATGCTGAAAATATCGTGCGAGATGCTAATAAAATCGCTACTGCTATCAGCGGCACTGACTGCTGCTGTACACACCTCAAGGATGTCGGGACGAAACTTCTCTAGCTCAGAAAGGTATTTTTTGGCCCGGAACATAAACATTCCGCTGTTCCAGTAGTATTCACCGGAAGCCAGGTAGCCCTGTGCGCGCTCCAGATCCGGTTTCTCCACAAAACGAGCGACTTTATATGGTATTTGCTCCCCTTCACTCAGCGCTTCGCCACGCTGGATATAGCCATACCCGGTTTCCGGGGAATCCGGTACGATACCAAACGTGACCAAATGATCAGCCTGTGCGTACTGCTCCGCTACACGAATGGCATCGTGGAAGACCTTCTGATTATTAATGATGTGGTCAGCTGCGAGTACAAGCATCAGCGGATCTTCACCATTTTGCGTCGCCTGCAATGCAGCAAGCGCGATAGCTGGTGCGGTATTGCGGCCAATCGGCTCAAGGATGATATTGTTTGACAGTTTATTGAGCTGCCGTAACTGTTCAGCCACCAGAAAACGGTGTTCTTCGTTGCAGATAACCATCGGTTCATAAACTTCAAGCCCCGACAGTCGAGAAATAGTTTCCTGCAGCATTGAATTCTTCCCGTACAGCCGTAAGAACTGTTTAGGATAAAGTTCACGAGACATCGGCCAGAGACGACTACCTGTCCCGCCAGCCATAATTACAGGAAGCAACATATTAATATCCTTTAATTAAACCCTGTGATTAAACACCCAGAAAAATACTGAAGACAGAAGAAGAGTAATATATAAATACAGAAAGCAGATATACTAAGGAATCCGAAAAAAGAGCAATAAAATTATATATTCAGAAAATAAAATACCAACAGATGCATAGCATGCATAAAAATATGCGGAGGAAATAGCCAGACCAAGAGTCTGGCTATTGCAGAACTAAATTAATCCAACCACTCAGTGTGGAATACACCTTCTTTATCGGTACGCTTATAGGTATGAGCACCAAAATAATCACGCTGAGCCTGAATCAGGTTCGCTGGCAACACCGCGGAACGGTAGCTGTCATAATAAGCGATCGCCGCAGAGAAAGTCGGGACCGGAATACCGTTCTGCACCGCGTAAGCAACCACATTACGCAACGCCTGCTGATACTCATCAGCAATATGCTTGAAGTATGGCGCCAGCAGCAGGTTAGCGATATCCGCGTTCTGTTCATAGGCATCCGTGATCTTCTGCAGGAACTGAGCACGAATAATACAGCCAGCACGGAAGATTTTTGCGATCTCACCGTAGTTCAGATCCCAGTTGTATTCATCGGATGCTGCACGCAACTGGGAGAAACCCTGAGCATAAGAAACAATCTTGCCCAGATACAGAGCACGACGAACTTTCTCAATAAACTCAGCTTTATCACCCGCAGTTTGCGCTTGCGGCCCAGTCAGCACTTTCGAAGCGGCCACACGTTGCTCCTTCAGGGAAGAGATATAGCGAGCGAAAACGGATTCAGTAATCAGGGACAGCGGTTCACCAAGATCCAGAGAACTCTGACTGGTCCATTTACCGGTACCTTTGTTGGCCGCTTCATCCAGAATCACATCAACCAGGTATTTACCCTCTTCATCCTTTTTGGTGAAGATATCCTTGGTGATGTCAATCAGGTAGCTGCTCAGTTCACCTTCATTCCATTCGGTAAAGGTCTGCGCCAGTTCTTCGTTAGAAAGTGCCAGACCGCCCTTCAGTAAAGCGTACGCTTCAGCAATAAGCTGCATATCGCCGTACTCAATACCATTGTGAACCATTTTCACATAATGACCTGCGCCATCCGCACCAATGTAGGTTACGCATGGCTCACCGTCTTCTGCGACTGCAGCAATCTGCTTAAGAATCGGTGCGACCAGTTCATAAGCATCTTTCTGCCCGCCAGGCATAATCGATGGCCCTTTGAGAGCGCCTTCTTCACCACCGGACACACCGGTACCGATAAAGTTAAAGCCTTCTGCTGAAAGCTCACGATTACGGCGAATCGTGTCCTGGAAGAAGGTATTGCCACCATCGATGATGATATCACCTTTATCCAGATAGGGCTTCAGGGAATCGATGGCACTATCAGTGCCTGCACCCGCTTTCACCATTAACAGGATACGGCGTGGAGTTTCGAGCGATTCAACAAACTCTTTCACCGTATAGTGCGGGACCAGTTTCTTGCCCGGATTCTCGGCAATCACTTCTTCGGTCTTTTCACGGGAGCGGTTGAAAACGGAGACGGTATAACCCCGGCTTTCGATGTTGAGCGCAAGGTTGCGCCCCATCACTGCCATACCGACAACCCCGATCTGTTGCTTGGACATTACATACTCCTGTCAGGTATTTTCACCACGATTTCGTTATTCGCAATGTGTTCTATGCGTTAAGCTATGTTAACTCAAACATAATAAAGCATAAAGACAAAAATTATGCTTTATTATTTTTTGAAAAACACGATGTAGACATTTTTATACTGATTTAAAAATAGATTAATTATAGTTATATAAGCAATTCACAGAATAATAACGACAAGGTTTTGACATTGCCTGCACTGTATTTATTTACTAAACCTAATCAAATCAAAAAAACATTGAAATCGGACATAACACTTAATAATTAATGCTCCCAGACTGATAATTACTTAATGTTAACGGAATAAGTAAATTATTCTTTTGACAGGATGTCTTTTTTAACGGTTTGGGAAATAGACCATCTGAATAATCATAAAAAAGTGGTGTGTTAACGCAATTTATATTTTTAATCGTTATAAATACCTTTTCAATACCATCAGAAAATAAATTGTATCGAGAAAAAATCAATTTTCTTTGAGTAGGGGAAAAGAATATATATATATCATCAATTTTTTTAAAGTAAAATTTATTACTTTTTAATATATTCCCCATATCAGTAAATACATCTCCAACACTAGTTATTCCGCCATTTGAATCCAATAACGAAGAATTTGTATTTAAATACGGTTCGACTCTAAAAAAAAAGGCTCTATCTATTTTTGATAGATTAATCCAGTATTGCGCCGCAATAAAATACGAGACAACCTGTTTCTTGCCATGTGGTGGTTTTCCCTCTGCACTCAAATTCCATTCAGTTAAAAAAATAGGCACATTTTTCATACCCAAAACTGCAAGCTTATTTTGTATGTTACTTGAAATAGAGCCAAGATCACTGGGATCGTATTTATGTCCCTTCCCCCAATCTCCATACCAATGAAAAGTTACAAAATTGAGCAAGTCCAAATCATGTTCTTTAATACTCTTGAAAAAATCGTAGTAAGCATCTATGTAATAAGCATTATCAGCATAACCACCAACCATTATATTAGAATCGACTTCTTTAATTGCTTTTGCCGTTAGAAGATAAAAATTTAAAAAATCCCTCATTGGAGCCCTGAAAAAATTCTTACCTGATGGTTCATTACCAATTTCCCAATATTTAACACCATACTTTGAATAAACATGTCTAACGATATTTTTAACGTAATTAGTCCATGCATTCATGTCATTTGGAGGGCAGTAAGCATAATTTTTGCTGTTGGGACATGATGATAAAAACCTAGGAGTATAAAATACATTTGCAATTACTGAGCTAGCTTTATTAATATTAACATGATCTAACTCTTTATCCAATAAATCATAATTCCATTTATTTAATATAGGATCATATAGGGAACGATAATCTGCGGTAACCGCTTCTAGTCTAATACCCGTAGGCATCATTTTTTTCAGAGGAGAATAAAATTTGTATTGAAGTAAAGTTTGACTTCCTCCTCCTAATGCTATTCCTAAAGAGTTATTAGAATATGCTTGTTCAGAAAAAGCAGAAATCTCACGATTACCATCTAAGTCTATAGATATCTGAGCTCGTACAAAAAAAGAAAGAAAAAGCAATGATAAATAAACAAAACGCATGACAAACTCCTTTCAAAGGAAATCACGACATATGAAAATCATGAATAAGTTGCAAACTCTTTCTTAGCTTTGAATAACATAATCTGACATAACTAGAGGTTACTCAATAGCGCCCTAAAAAGCGCATCACCAATCACATAATTACATTTATGAATTACTTATGAATCGGCATACGGTCATAGGCTACTTATACACTTCAGATATTCCATAATGCCCAGTCCATTTATTTTCGGTGGAATATCCACAAAAATATGGATATGCTCGGCATAGCATTCCACTTTTTCAATACAGACTTTTACCAGTCTCACTGTTTTCAAATAATTTCATTTAGTGCTCGACTTATCGCACCATGAAACACCACTCATCACTATTTAGGTACAATAATTACATTTCCATCGGAATTGCGCTAACCGCTTTCTTCCTCTATTGCACTTTCTTTTTACTGCCTGTTTGAATCTTGCAGTTGTCAGATCGCAAAATATTTTAACAAATCAAAAAGGTTTTACATTACAGCTCAAAGCTGAAATTTTCATACATCTCAGCTAAATAACTGATCCTAATACCGCTACACTTTAGCCAGCCCATGCTTTCCACCGGGGAATGGGCTGACGGTATCCATAAAGTGACGAACCTTTTTCAACAGTTGCCACATTGAACGGCACTGGTGATTTCGGGTTATTGTTTCATGAAGCGCCTGCCACAACCGTTCAACATGATTGACCCACGGCGAGTAAACTGGCTGATAAATCACTCTGAACTTTGGGTTTGCTTTCAGCCAGCGCAACGTTTCACGGCTTTTGTGGATGATGTAGTTATCGACAATGAGCGTTATCGATTTTGCCCGCCGGTATGTCGCCTTCAGATGTTTTAACATACTGATAAATAATGATGAACCTTTGCTGTTTCCACCCACGTAGCTGACTTTGCCCGTACCACTGTGCAGCGCACCGGCAAGATAGTACTTTTCATTCTGCCCCGGCGTGACAACGCGTTTTTGCTGCCCGCGTAACTGCCAGTCAGCGCCGATTTTGGGATTGAGGTCGATATCCACTTCATCTTCGTAAAACACCGGGTGTTCTGTGCTACAGCTGGCTAACGCCACATTAATCGCTGCCATTTTTTCTTCCTTATTCGGGTCCCGGATACGCAGTGTTGGCGCTGCTCTGCGCCATACCAGTCCGGCAGCAGGTAACCATCGCCGGATGGTTGAAGCATGTAGCGGACAACCGGTGACATCACGGATTTTTATCGCCAGCAGTTCGGTACTCCAGCGGGAACGCTGATAACCAAAATCGCCGGGAGAATGCTTAACGAGCTCACGCAGCAATGCACAAATATGCTCGAACGGCCAGCGTCGGGAGCGTCCTGCGGGTAAGGATTTCAGGCCTTCAATACCTGAGTGCGTAAACCAGTTAATCCAGCGACCAACGGATGAACGGGCACAACAGAGTGTTCTGGCAACATCGCTGACCCGTTCACCCCGATGAAGCATCAGCATAGCCGTTAGCCTGCGGGCATGATTTTTATCGCGAGTTTTATGGATAGCTTTCTGCATCAGGCGTCGTTCGCCACGGGGTATTGGTGCTATGATCGGCATCGCTCAGTCCGGTTGGTGATTTGGGATATTCAGCGATTGATCAGATCGCATAAACCGGACTGAGTTCCCCCTGAGTGATCTACTATTCCGAGCAGTTATTTAGCTAAGAGATTTCTTCGCACAATAAACACGTAAACTCAAAATCGATTTCTAAATAGCCTGCACAGTAGAAATATTTATTGAATGCCTCCATATATATTAAGTCGACAAGACAACATAGAAAGAACTGTATCAACAACATTTGCTATCAATTTGCGTGTACCAATAAATGTCAACGATGTTGTCACACAGGACTAGCGAGCCGATGACGTTCCTTTCATCATGGTACGAACCACTCGGTGGCAATTTAGAGCAAAGAACGGCCAGCACAAATATTTCAGCGTCCTGAACAACTCTTCAGCATACGGATTATCATTACTCACTCGTGATCTCGCAATCTATTGTTTAACTGTAAGACTTTTCAGGTATGCTAGAATAAAAAAACCATGTTCAGGTGAAATTCATTTTATTTTTCACGACATCACCCACAGACTAATTTTTCAAAGAGAGGCAACTCCTGCCGCAGAAGGTTACTCTGGCAGTACGGGATATCTTGCCACTGTTTACTACTGTATGTCCTTATTGACAGGCACATCATAGGCCCTAATTATACTGGTATAATTATGTCAATTGTGATAAATCAAATACATATAATCAACAATTCATAGCACATCATACATGGCCTTGATTCTACTTGAGACTAAACCTTATATCTTTCTATAAAGGATTTTTTAATGCATCAAGTGGTATTATCAGAGACAGCGCGCATGCTCACTCTGCCATATCCATTTGTTATAACTGTTTAGAACATCAATTATAGGTGAACTCAGAAATGTTGCAGAAGAATATTATACCCTGCATATTTGAAGTCTTCTCGATTGAATTCAAACATGTCTATATAGAAAGATTTCTACTGGTTAATACTGACTTTTATTTTATCAAGTTGAATCCATTAATAGACATGCTTACAAATTCATATCAACATTATTAGCAGTTAAGGTTAACTTTCCATTAATTATGTTAATTATAGTTTCGGCAAAATCCGCAGTACTATTTGCGATATATAACTTTTGTCCTTGATCAATTATTCCTTCAGCCCCTACATCAGTAGTAACAACGTCTAATCCCGCAGCTAATGCCTCGATAACTTTTATTTTTATACCTGCACCATATCTCAAAGGAACGATTGCTATGTGCGCCTTTTCGAAAAATGGAACAGGATCATCAACATATCCCGTAACAACTATTTTATCACTTTCAAGTAATTTAACTTCTTCAGTAGGATTAGAACCGACTATAAACAATTTAGTTTCAGGAACTTCATTTACTATGATAGGGAATATATCGTTAACGAACCATTGAACAGCATCAATATTTTCGAATCTGCTCATTGCTCCCCAAAATAAAAGGCAACCAGGTATCACCTTATCCCTTGAAATTTTTTTGTATATATCCGAAACTACAGGATAATCAATATAAACATTAGATACTGAATCTGAAATATCTCTAATGAGTTTAGCATCTTTTTCATTCAAAACTATTTTATTTGTTATTTTTTTTATAATAACTTGCTCCCAACGAAACATTTTCTTATGTTGAGTTTTATAAAAAAAACTTTTAATAAACGAAGTGTTTAATTCGGCGAATCTTGCTAAGGATTGAGATATAACATCATGAAAAACAACAGTAGTATCATTATTCATTTTATCCTGTAAATACACAGCTCCTTGCTCAAATTCAATATGGATGTGAGCAACAGGATATTTTTCTAATAATAAATTTAGTTTTCTCTTCATTCGCCTATCATTCCGAATCGCTACTTTTGCCGGAAGATAAAAGCTGAAAATAAAGTTCTTTAACCTATTAAAATTTGACAGTGAGATAAATGACACAGACTTACAAAAAGTATAGTTTTCTTCGCGTATATATTCATATTCTGCATCATTAACGAAAGACACTAGATGAACACTGTACTCTTCAGTAAATTTTTTCAATCTAGTATATGCAAGTTTTTGTCCTGCCTGAGGAAAATCAGGTGACGGCAAATGCATAGAGATAAATATTAATTCACGGTTCATTTGATAGTAGCCATAACTGTCGATTGATTGTATAAACTTTTTTTCTTTCTACCCAAAAAGTCTAACCCACTAATAACAAAAACTAGTGAGTAATATATCCATGTATCATTGTCATAACCGGTATAAAGAGTATTTGTAATTACTAATATAGGGACTATCATTAATATTGAATGTATTGTATTTCTATTCCTGTGACAAATTTTTGTAAAAATAGAGATAAGAAATCCTAAGTAAAATAGAGAACCAGGTATACCGAGATCAAGATAATTATTTATATATAAATTATGCATGTTATTAGCACTTCCAGTTATACTATATTGACCAAGGAATTTACTGGCACTTAACAATCCATCCCCCCAAATAGAGATATCTGATATCCTAGAAAAAAAAGCACTCCAATACAATACCCGAATTCCCATCCCGTCATCACGACTTACATTAGTAATGCTATCAAGTCGGACTAGATTAGCAATTATAGGGAAAGTTGCTATACCTATAAAAAACATTAAAGGCAATATTATGTAATAACGATATACTGGCCTTATTGTAAAAAACACCAGCAATAAAAAAGTAAATGCGGATAGTAACAATGAAGTTCTAGACAGTGTTAATGCGGAACATACTATATATATGAATCCAAAAAAATAATTAACCTTACCTTTTAAACGAAAATATACGTATGAGTGCAAGAAGCCAAAAAGCGATATTTTTGCTCCCATAATATTTTTATCTTGCACTCCCCAAAACATAGTATGTTCAGTGAACATTAACCCGGCAGTATAAGAATTATCTGCGCTAAATTTGATTCCACCTGACATAATTTGAAGTAGTAATATTTGTAAAAAGGAAAGAATGACTACAACCGCAAGATATTTTTCTATAATCTCAAGTGCATGAAAGTCATTTTCGACTGACTTTTTAGAAAAAACAGAAGATATACTTATAACCAAAAAAAAACCACAATTAAAAATCAATTTAATAATGGCAAGGTCGGCTTCATCACTTCCGAGGCCATTAACTAAAAAACTCAGTACACAATACGAGCCATATAAAAATGCGAACAGAAAGACAGAAATATTTTTTCTAGTTAACCCCATAAAAAATATTACAACTGCGGATATCATATAAATAACTGGATATATTTTGAAAGGAATAAATGATCCTAAAAGAGTAATACCTAAGAAATGAGTAGCCAAAATATGTTTATTGAACATGATATTTCCTTTTTCTAGAAAAGAAAATCAAGCTCCAAAAGAAAAACTTTAACCGTTTAATAAATTTAACCTCAATAACTCTTCCATCATTATAATTACAAACTGCTGTTAAATACTTTTCATTGAGGATAGTTTTTATCTTCCTGATTTTTTTTTCTGGAGATATATTATCTTTATTATACCATCCATTTCCGTTACCATACATCCAGCCAGTTAAATGCAACTGTAAATCACTCGAGATACATTCATTCCATCGAAGATGATTTAATCGATCTAATTTTACATAATTATCTAATGTATTTTCATCAATACAAATACTACCCCCCATTTTTTCTAGTAAACTACCGGTCATCAAAAAAAGATATGAACTTATCCAATGGCTAAATGTCTTATCTTCAATTGAAAATTCTTTCCATACACTATCTGTCGTCCCAGCAATACCAATAAAAGCATGCCTATTATTTTCTTTTATAACATTTGAAAAAGTTCTAATAAATTTTCTTTTTATATTTTCATTCCATGGATTATGGTGGCAGAATGTATCATTACAAAAAATAAAAATATCTGAACTATTAATATCCTCAATAGTGGATAGTCCTACATCCCAACCACTAAACTCCCAATTTTTATTATTACCAATCACCACATCAAAATTATTAGAAAACTTATTACTTGAATTATTTATTACTATAAGCTTTGAATCCGGTTCTATTTTTTTTAATAAATCATAGAATTCATGAATAGATTTATCAGCATAGTTCTCATAATAAATAAGAATTATTCCATATACCATATCAACGTCCACCAAGTCAAAAATTGCTTTTAGCTATATCAAAGACATTTTTCCAACAAATGCTTATAGATTTAATAGAAAAATTTTTTGCACAATTGCGTGAGAATTGCTTCATTTCCCGAAGATAAGTTTTATCATAATAAAATCTATCAAGAATAGAAGATGCACCATTAATAAATTGTTCCTCTGAGAAAATTAATTGTTTTAACTCATTACTATGATTAAGTATCTCTTTGGGCCCCATATGGTCTGTTACTATAGGAATACAACCCGTAGCCATAGCCTCAATTAAAGAGATGCCGAATAGTTCTTCCCACCCATTTATTTTAACCGATGGCAATAGAATTATATCATTTGCAGAGCAAATTCTCGCAAGCTCGGATTTAGATTCAACATATCCTTCCACGTGAATATTCCCCCTCTCATTTTCTAAAATTTTTCTATAATGCTCTCCACTACCAACAAATGTAAATTTGCAGTTAGGATATCTAATACTTAACTCAATAATTTTATCGATTCCTTTTTGCCTTACAAGACGTCCTACGAACAGAATATGTAAATCCTCTGTTTTAAACTTTATTTCATTACTTAAAAATACATCATCAAATGCATGATATACTACATTTATTTTATTCCTACTATCTCCCGGCAAAAACGCTCTAATTTCATCAGCAGTTTTATTTGTCACTGCTGCAATAGAACTTACTCTTTTTGATAAAAAACACTTCCATTTATTGGTAATTAATTTCTTTGATATAGAATTATTTTTCGGAAAATTATTACCTGACCAATCTATCCATGATGAATGATATATAATAGTTGAATATTTTAGTATTCTTGCTAAATAAATCACCCTCCAATCTAATGGAGCCATCCCCAATATTACAAATTTATTCTTGTTCGTTCTAGGAAATAAAAAGGATATAAGCAACCACACAAAGTTTTTAATTGTTTTTAGTATAAGCGCCCCGTTCTTATTTTTGATACCTCTTAACAATCGTCTAGTTATACTAAACTCTTTATATTGCGGCTTATTATATATCTCACTACTTTTTAAAAAATACTCCAAACCAGCATAATGATTATGCGCACCATATTCATGTAATATTATCACATCTATATTTTTTTTCACATTATACCCTCCTCTTTTTTATATAGAATAAAACCATCATTAGAGCTATGATCAACTGAGTTGACATCGAGGCCAAAATAAGACCAATAACACCGAAATATTTTACAATAGGTATTGAATAAAACAAATGAAAAATAGAACAAACTGTATATAACACACTTAATTCTTTATTATAGCCATTTCCAGCCATAAACCAATGACCAAAAACCATTGCAATAGACACTATGAATATTATCGGTGACATAACGCCAAGATAGTAAGATGCTGTTTTATTTTCGATGCCAAAATAATAATCAGAAAAATATAAAGAAAATATAAATGTTCCAAGTGATATTAGAAATCCTACGATCATGAATGCATACCCAAACTTTATAAGTTGGATATTATTTTTTTTTCGCTGTGAATCACATACATTTGGATAAATTGCTTGTGATATAGGTGTTAATAATGTTTGAGCAGCAATTCTTACCCTGTCTGCAGAGTAATAACTACCGACAATTGCAATAGGTTCATATTTGCTCAATAAGATTGAATTAAAATTAGTGTAAAAACTAATTGCAAAGTTAGATATAAACACAGGAAAACTTAATTTTAAACTTGTTGTAATATCCATAAATGTTGGGGAGTAAAAGGAGACAAGTTTCATGTGCCAAACCTTAAAATTCAGAATAATAGATGGCACAAGAAAAGTAAGACTATACACAGCAAGAGCCATATATATATCATTTTTCCCTTTCACTAATAAGAAAGTACAGATCAGTACTACAGTTCTACTTATAACCGATATAATCGACAAATATCGCATTTTTTCTAACCCCTGAAATAACCATACAGGGAAAAAAGCATTACCAATTATCGAAAAATATGCAACAAACATAATCCATATATATTTTTCATTATACACCAAGACCATAAGAAAACTTAGAGTGAATCCCAAAATACATAGAACTAATTTTGAAGACATCGTAATCCAATACACCTTGCTTAGCTTTATAGGATCATGCTTATTTAATGCAACATCTCGAGTTGCTGTTAAATTATATCCAAAATCCACAAGCAGCAAAAAATATTGGGAGTATGCCAATATTAATGCATAAACCCCATAATTATTAATACCTAAAACACGAATAAGGTAAGGCAACGTTAACAAAGGAAAAATATAGCTTGATATTTGCGTTAACATTAGCCAAGCTATATTTTTTTTCACCTTTGACATTTTTCCCCCTTCCTAAAAAATAACAACTACGTGGAAAACATACACTTAAACACTCACTCAATGCTTAAGATAACGCCTAAAGGTTTGAGTTAACTATGCTATGGTCATTTGAATGTGAATAACAAATTAGCTCGTAACAACAGATAAAACTTTTCATCACAAACCAATATATTATTATTTATTGCATCATAGTCACCAAATATGCGTCTTAATATGCTGACTTATTAATAAACCCTTTAAATATTGTCAATAGTATTATTTTTAAATCAAACCAAATACTCCACTCCCTGATATATTCTAAATCATATTCAACTCTTTTCTGCATTTTATCTAAAGTATCAGTTTCTCCACGCCAACCGTTTATTTGTGCCCACCCTGTTATTCCAGGTTTGACTTTATGTCTTAACATATAACCTTCAATTAAACTTCTATATTGCTCATTATGAGCAACCGCATGTGGTCTTGGCCCGACAATGGACATCCCTCCGCCCAGAACATTAAAGAATTGAGGAAGTTCATCCAGTGATGTTTTGCGCAAAAAACTGCCTACTTTAGTAACTCGTATATCGTTCTTGGTTGCTTGTTTTACGACAGTATCATTTTCCATTACAGTCATTGAACGGAATTTCCAGACCTTGATTGCTTTTCCATCCATACCGTATCTTGTTTGTTTAAATATAACAGGGCCAGGAGATGATATCTTTACAGCTATAGCAATAATTAACAGAAGTGGTGATATTAAAATAATTATCAGCAATGATACAAATATATCTTCCAGTCTTTTAAAGACCATATTTATACCATTTATAGGTGTGTCAAAAAGAGGTACAACAGGAACACCATTAACCTCTTCAGTCCGCGACTGTAGAATATTAAAGGTAAAAATATCTGGTATCAAAATAACAGAGCAGGTTGTGTCTGTTAGATTTCTTATTAATTCTTTCATTTCAAGCTCATCACTCATACTCATTGCCAGGTAAATCCTATCTAATTTACCTGCTTTAGCATCTACAATAAGCTTTGAAAAATCACCTTTATATTCTATTTCAGTATGATCAACTATTTTATTATCATAAATCCCCACGACAACAAAACCTAACCATGGCTCATCTATAAAACTTTTTGCTAAGTTTATTGCAACAGGCATTGAGCCCGCTATCGCAATTCTTCGCGTATTATAGCCCAAAGTACGAATAAATCTCGCACCAGCCCTAATCGACATCCGGCAAGCTATTACGCCCAAACAAACAAATAAGTACCATTCCAGCATGATCTTAAAAGGCAAGCCTAACACGTCAGAATAAGTAGTTATCCCCATAACCAACAGAAGGCTTAAAGTCCAATTTTTCAGAACCAAACTTAGTTCGGCTGACAATTTCACTCCACGCCAGGAGCGATAAAAGTCTGATATACCACCGATCATCTGGAAAGCAGATAATACGATCAAACATACTAATATTTGGTTATACCCAAAATATTTATTATTTATTAAGCAGACAGCATAAAGACCAACGAATATAATTGATATATCTGTAAAGCGTTGTACTATTGATATCAAAGATGCGTTTGGCTTTGAGCGTCCGCGATGATTCAAACTTGTCATGGCTAATATTCCGCTCTCTAATTTGAAGCATAACAAAACGGTTATGCAATTAATTTTATAACTGTATTAGTCCCAAAAACGTCTGTGCATACTAAATTTTTTGACAAAACTGATGGGTAGTTTTTTATAATTTTGACCTAATTTATATCCTAAGATCTTTGCAAAGTTGTGTACGGCTGATATGGGAAGATACAACGGATTATTTTTAAGTAAATACTTAAATTCAGATAGCAAGAATCTTTTTCCTTCTCCACCTGCACCACCAAATTTTTGTCTAATCCACGATTCGTCCGTTTGAAAGACACCAATATCAAAGTATCTTTTAAACTCTTCTAGTGTGGAATAATTGTGTGAATGGCGTACAATTGCACCAGATACATATGCAACACTATAGCCTGCCATTACACTCTTTGCTGCGAAATACATATCTTCACTTAATATTGTACTATCTGGAAATCCCTCAAGCTCTATAAATGTTGATATTCTATATGCTGCAAAAGAATTTGATGTAAATACCGTTTTTAACCCCATTATTGGCACATCAGCTTTAGATGCAATATAACCTAGTTGAGGATAGTTAAAATATCTTGCATGTTGAGATATGGAATTTGCATCATAATGTGGAAGTTGCCTACCATATGCACAGGAAACTAATGGATTATTAAATGCATTTATTATTCTTTCATAAAATTCAGGTTCTGGTATGGCATCTTGAGTCATAAAAATAATTATATCATAGTCATTTTTATGTAAATTAACTAAGAAATTTCTTGTACCACCATGATTAAAATCGGATGATTTAATGTGTGACACATTAAACCCATATTTATTGGCTATAGCTACGGACTCATCTTTACTTCCTGAATCCACCACTTCAACCAATGTATCATTAGGGGTATATTTGCTAATTTGTTCCGCAGTCTGTGCCCAGATATTACCGCCATTATAAACGGGTATTGCTATATATGCTTTCATTTTTGACCATTTATAATAATGCCGGTTTCCCGGCATTTGGATTACTTATCATCGGAATAAGAATAGCCATAGTGATTATAACCATAACCGTAATAACTACTTGCTTTTTTCACCATGCCATTGAGTATACAGCCTTTAACGACAACACCACTTTGTTCAAAGCGTTTAACACCAACCTCTATTTCTTTAATTGTGTTTTGCTCAAATCTAGCGATCAATAGTGTTGTGCCAACATAATGTCCAATAATGGCTGCATCCGTTACTGCTAAGATAGGTGGTGTGTCTAATATAACAATGTCATAATTTTCACTTGCCCAGTTTAGCAGTTCTTCTAGACGACGGTGCATTAATAACTCAGCTGGATTAGGTGGGACCACGCCACGTGAAATATAATCAAATCCTGCAATCGAAAAAGTTTTTATTGCCTTATTAATTTCAACCTTGCCAGACAGAACATCTGAAAGCCCATTATCATTGTTTAAATTAAATAATTTATGGGTATAACCTTTTCGCATATCCATATCAATAAACAAGACCTTCTGCCTAGTTTGCGCTATTACTGCCGCAAGGTTAGAACTGACAAAAGTTTTCCCCGCATTAGGACTGGCTCCGGAAATCATCAGTATATTGTTCCGCGCCTCCATCATCGCAAAATGTAAGCTGGTTCGCAAACCACGTATAGCTTCAATTGCCAAATCTGCCGGGTTTTCAACGGCTAAAAAGCTTTGAAATTCACTTCCTGATTTTTTACTCAATCTAAGAGATTGTGTGCTTCTTTTAGCAAACGTTTCCGAAACAGGTATACTTGCATAAACATTTATGCCTACCTCTTCCAGTTGTTCCGGACTTTCTATCCCTCTACGTAAGAACACCCTCAGCAGAACTAATCCTACCGATATCACCCCGCCTAAGATGATTCCAACTAATAAAATAATTACCTTTTTCGGTTTTACTGGCTTAGGTTGGGCTACAGCTGTATCAATAATTCGTACGTTGCCAATGGCGCTGGATTTAGCAATATTAAGTTCCTGTTGACGGTTTAGCAATTGCATATAAACTGCCTGCCCAGAATCAACATCCCGACTTAACTGTAAGATATCCTGTTGCGTTTTCGGCATGGCCGAAACACGTTGGTTAAGCTTGGCTTTTTCATCAAGCAAAGTTTGACGCTTTTCCAACAAAGCCTTATAGGTAGGATGTTCTTTGGTATATAGCTGTGAAATTTCTGATTCGCGAAACGTCAGTTCATTTAACTGGTTATCAACATTAACGATCTGCTCAAGAACTGATTTTGCCTCTAAAGAGAGATCCACTGAATCCTTTTGTCGCCGATATTGATTAAGTTTATCTTCTGCAATATCTAACTCATTGCGTACTTTAGGCAACTGTTCATTAAGAAACTCCAAGCTTTTGGCATCCTGTGCGGCCTGCCGCGCCACATTTTGCGCCAGATAATTATTACTGATGCTATTGAGTATTTTTTCCAGTAACAACGGATCAGGACCTGTTAATGACAGAGTTAACATTCCGGTATCTTTTCCCTGATCAGCAACTGAGAATGCATCTTGTAAGTCATTAATTGCTTTGAGCTTACTTACATAAGAAATAATATATTTAGAACCTGGTTCTGCCTCAATCTTATCAATCTTAAGAGCAATACCTTTGGTATTCAGTAAAACACCAACCTCTCCCGTCATCTCCTGATCGTTAAAAGTTACATTATAGTGTTTTTTGTCCTTAACCATCAGCTTCATTTCTGGAATATCCAGATCACTATCCGACGGTAAATAAAGTCTACTGACGACCAAACGACCTGGTTTTTGTCCGGTTAACCGCGACCACCCCTTGCCCAATAAGGGAAAATAGTCTTGCTCGACACGTGCCTGCAAATTTAGATCGTCAACTGTTTTCCCCAAGATCATCCGTGACTGTAATAGTGCGATTTCCGGTGCTGACTGCGGCTGGCTATCCGGTAACATTTGACTCAGGCTATTAAGGAGCGCATTGCCCTGTTTTTGCTCCACTTGCAATAGCGAGTCGGCCTGATAGATCGGGGTCGCAAATAGCGCATACAGAAGCGCAACAAGCGTAAATAATGCGGTAACGGAGATAATCAGCTTCCGATGATCAATTAACTCACCGATTAGGCGCCCTAAATCAATTTCATCCGCTTCTTTCTCGACGGTTCTGTTTTTCACTGATGACATGCCATTATTCCTGATAATTATGCGCCCAACTTCTCAACCCAACGTAAGCCAGCCTGCTCAATTAACTGATATACCGAAGCGAATGCTTCATCACTTTTTCGATATGGATCGGGGATTTCTTTTTGATTTATCCATTGGCCGAACAGCATCGTTTTCCCTCTGACTTCCGGCGCGATCCGCCCAATTTGTTCAAGATGCGATCTTTCCATTACCAGAATCAAATCATACTGACGGGCCAGTGCTGAGGTAAACTGCCGTCCTTGATGTCCTGCTAATGAAATTCCATGCTTTTCCGCAATCTTTACAGCACTCTCATCAGCGCCAGCGTCAACCAAGGCCCCCGTGCCGGCTGAATCTATTCTCTTATCAGGCAACGCTTGCCGCAAAAAACGTTCACCAATTGGCGAGCGGCAAATATTTCCAGTACAAACCACCAGAATCGAGTCAAACATAATCAATTCCAATTCTTAATATAACGAACGGTTTCTGTCATATCGTGTACACCCGTAATGGTCGGTACAAGTTGTGAAATGACACGATTCCAACGGACCAGCGGCGCAGTAGTCACATAGACAATATCATACGGCTGCAACTGGAATTCTGTCCCCAGAACCATCGCCGATGCATCCTGGGCATTAAGCTGGTAGATATTGGCAATCTTACCCTGCTTATCACCTTTTATTTGACGGATAACAAACACTCCGGTGGCATCACTATATTGTTGTGACATACCTTCCGCGCTGCCTAAGGCTTCTGCCAGGGTCATTCCGCTACGGTCCATCTTCAGTGTGCTCTGTTTACCCACTTCACCCATCACAAAGACTTTAAGATCATCGTTACGTGGCACAAATAAAATATCGCCGGGGTACAAGAGGCGATTCTGGGTGAGGTCGCCTTTCTGCATAAGTGCATACAGTGAAATTTTGGTATCTTTGCCGTTATGGGTCAGCACTACATTCCGCCAGTCTGCATCAGCGGCCAAGCCACCCGCTGCGTTGATCGCATCCATGACCGTTAGTGGAATATTGGTAATCGCTTGCTGACCAGATTTAGTCACCTCACCTGTCACATAGGCTTTCTGAGAACGAAACGCGGCAATGCTGACATCCACCTGTGGGCTTTCAATATAGGTGGTTAAACGGCTGGCAATTTCCTGGCGAACCTGACTGAGCGTTTTCCCCGCCACCTGGACCTTACCAATATACGGATAGAAAATTGTCCCGTCTGAGTTCACCCAGTTGCCGGTATCGCTGGCACTGCGGTACTGACCCGCTGGCGTGGTCAGTTCCGGGTGATCCCATACGGTGACCATGAGCACATCACCAATACCAATATGGTACTCATAGCTTTTTAGCAGGCTATCTAACTGCGGATTAGAGCGTGCAATCACCGGTTCAGGACGCAGTTGCTCCACAAGCCCCGGTGTCATTGGGTAAACATTCACCAGTTTATCCAGGTCATAATCGCTATCCGGTAGCTCAACCACATTCTTTCGCAGGCTGTTTAACCCCTGGCCCGGCATAATCGTACAACCGGATAAAAACCCTATCGCTAATGCCAATGCAGAAAATCTAACAATTTTTTTCGTCATAATGTCATATCATCAATAAACCAAAAGTTTTTAATCCCCTGACGACAGCAAGTTTTCCCGCCGTTGCGTTAAGGCTATAAATTAAAGGGAATTTCAATCCCGGCGCTCGCACCCACATCATCGCTATCGCTGTTATCTGCATCGGTGTACCAGAGAGACGTATTCAGGCGCACAGATTTATACACATCGCCGCTCCAGCCTAACTGGATCCCTTTGAGGGTATCTGCTTGCGGAAAGGCCTTATTAATCGACTGATTTTTCGGATTCACTTTTACATAAGCCAGACGCGCACTCCAGCGCTGGTTTTCTTCGGTGACCAGTTCAACTTTACCGGCGAAGAGCTGACCATCACCGCCCATCGCATCCCCGAGTGAATAACCTTGCTGATAGTAACCATCTTTATAGATATGGTGCGTATAACTATAGTTGGTCCGGCTCATATTGGTACGCGTATCATGGGCTTCCACATACCAGTTCACCGCATCTTTACCCCAGCTGTGGTGCCCTTCCACGCCACCCAGGAACATATTCGCCGATGGCAGATAGCCAGCCTCATCCTCACCGATCATCTGACCATAGAAACTCACTGGCCAACCTAAAGTCGGCTCTAACTTAAATTTAAAATCAAAGCCTGCAAGCTGGTTACCCGGTTCATTATCCGTCCCGGTATTATCCTTCCCGGTGAAACCATCCCAGAAACTGCTTAACGACTCCGGTCTCCCCTCACCGCCCCACTGCATAATGCGTGATGCGCCCAGTTCTAATGACTGGAACGGCGCAAAGGTCAGACGCCCGCCGATAATCTTGGTGTGGGGCACGGCGGTATATTGATTCATCTGGCTGGCGGAAATCTGATACTGCCACGGGCCAATCCAGCGCAGCCACCAGGTTTCCGGCGCGGCCTGTTCGGCACGCTGCATTAAAAAGCCGGTCATCGGACGAGCGGCATCCCCACGAATCAGGCTGCCTTCATAACCCGGCCCCCACCACTGCGACATCTGGCCGAAGGAGAGCCACTGATTCCACAGCTTCACCGCGCCATAAGCGCCGTTAGCGTTAAGGCGTGAGCCGTTGCTGATGCGTTCGTCGCCTTCAACATTCCCCTGCAGGTGAACATCCCACCATTCGCCACTGTTGTTAAAGGCTAGTGACAAAGAACTATCGGCAGGCTGGTTCTGACCAAATCCCTGCGGCGTACCCGGCTTATCGGTTGAGGTATAGCCGCTTACGCGAAAATCCGCTTTTAAAGCATCGAGACGTTGGTTGATTCGCGCCAGAACAATCTGTTCAGAAGAGTAGGACGGTTTTGCTTTTTTTAGCGCCCGGTTAATCTCTTCCTGGCTCAGCGGCCAGGTGGACAGGCTGAGGTGAATAACGCCACGATCGGAGAGCCATGCCAGGTCGTTACGCAGCTCGTTGTCATTCAGTACCAGGCCGGAAGCCCAGGCAAGTGAGCTGGTAGACGCAAGCAGTCCCAGAGCCAGTGCGATTCGCGTAATTTTTATCATTGAACAAGATCCATTTAAGCCCCGTTTCCGCAAGCCGATACAACAAGGGAAACACTGATAGACGCAGCGCTCTCTGGCGCCACCCCTGCTAAGTTCATGCGACAAATTTTGTTATGGCGGCAGCAAACTCAGACATGAACGCCATCCAGGGATCATGCCTGCTCCGCTTTTAGCAGCGAGCCTGCCGTACATAAATGTAAGCGAAATTATCATTAAAGGCCATTCCATAGCAGAGCGCGCACAGAGATTTCTCCCGCATGCGTTATACAGTCAACAGCGGGCCTGCTGACAAAGGCGTTAGTATATACAGCTTGTGGGGATAATCACCTGTGGGGGACGACTTTAAGAATTTTGTTCGCATGAGATGAGTGTAACAACAAACGGCAAAGCCCAGTCAGCAGGTACGCTACCGCCCGTGGCTTAACAGCTACCAATGCACTGTACTTCTTCGTTCATTTAATTCCGTTTAAATTCAACCGATCGCGTCAGCGAATCGGCAATTAATACAGCAAGGTAATCAATTTTTCGGCAATAAGTTTACGAGATTCTGCCGTCAATTGGGAGTGTAATTTTGATTATTTACTCCCATGCAACCGGCATAAGCAAAGGGTCTCATAACAATATTGTTTGCCGTCAAATACCTATAAACACATTCTAACCATCATCGCTTAAAAAATCGCAACAGCATGATTTTACTATCTTTTTTCCACATTAATTGTGTTGATTTACTTGCAAATTAATTATAATTAGTCAACTACAAGATTTAATAGTAAAAACAATTATATCCAACTGTTGTTTTCATTAATAAATTCGATATCTGGCCTGACACATTATTTAGGATACATCCTGGTTGATTATCATTATGCTAATTGTTGCGCACAATGTCATATCATCAATCTATTTCATGAATATGAAATGCGATACCGCCGCACGCCCCGCCATAGAGGGGCTCCATTCATACCGTGTGGCGAAGCGTACTCCCCACACTGTTGTCCGTTTCTGTCAGTAAAAACGCTTATGCAGATCGGCCCGGGTAAAGGGTTTATCCAGCGGGCCGATCTTAACCGCAATCTCCGCTAATAAAGACTGCGTTGGCGCTTTTGCTCCGGTGTTCAACAGCAACACAGGAATGATCAGCACGCTTGCCAGGCTTCCCCACGACAGAGGCGCGGTATGTACGCCACTGGCACGCAATTGCAGCCCCAGGAACAAGGCGCTTCCTGCCGCGCCTAACAGTAAACCGGCAACCACTTCCGAGGGTGAATGGGCATGAATGATTAATCGTGAGTAACCCACCAACCCGGCTAAGGCATAACCAAACAAAACCGAAAAAAGACGCACAACGGGTACAGCGCGTGAAGACAGCAGCCATAAAAGAATGGGCCAGAAAGCGGAGGATAATGCCGTGTGCCCGCTAAAACCGGTGAAATCCAGCTCGCGGTTCCCTATTCCCCACCCCATAAAGGCCAGTTTTGATGCGCAAACTATTGCGCCAGTAATGCCAAACACCAGCGCCCACTGCCAGGCCACTGACGTTGAATCCCTGCGCAATAAAAGGACGATAAACAACACGGCCGCACTGGGTAACAGCACGGTACTATCGCCAAAAAAAGTGACAAGCTGCCAGTTCATTTACTTTTCATCCTTTGACGATCTCTCCTGTCCGTAATGTCTATACTGCGACGTCAGTCCGGGCATACACATCCATGAACTTCACATTATTGTGCATACCTTATCCGTTGTTTAATGTGCAAACATGATCTCAGTCAAGTTTTATTTTGCTACCGCATGCGATTCAGGACTTATTTTTTAAGAAAAATCCTGGTAAGTGGTTATCAGCAAAGATTAAATTCAGCTAGTCCGACCATTCCATCATGAGGCGCTCTTTTTGACTACCAGAAACCTCCGAACGTTTTCCGCCTTGCCAGAGCGATACAACATAACAAAATAAATGTAACCCATTGTTTTACATTACTAATCTATTAAGACAAATCGTCACGGCCATTCAGGCAAATAAACGGATTCGCACCGCGGTTTATTAACAAACCGCGGCAACCGTTGATGTTTATATAGCCGTCATACTGCCCGTTTCCTGAGCGTGGGCAATAACCCGGCCCGTCTCAGGGCTTCGCTTTTTGAGCAAACACAAAAACTGAGCAAAAACGCCTGACGCATTTTTTCCCTGTAACGCAAATTATTCAGGGTATCCGTATACGCCTGAAAACGCCGGGTACAAAATTACGCTAATAGCTTTTTAATACTCTCGCGGAATTTTGCCCCTTCTTTATGGTTACGCAGTCCGTAGTTTACAAAGGCCTGCATATAACCCATTTTTTTACCGCAGTCGTAGCTGTCGCCGGTCATTAACATGGCATCGACCGCCTGCTTTTTCGCGAGTTCGGCGATGGCGTCGGTTAACTGAATACGGCCCCAGGCGCCCGGTTGCGTCCGTTCCAGCTCCGGCCATATATCAGCGGACAGCACATAACGGCCAACCGCCATCAGATCGGAATTCAGGGTCTGCGGTTCATCAGGTTTTTCAATAAACTCAATAATGCGCGCAACCTGGCCTTCGGACTCCAGCGCATCTTTGGTCTGAATCACAGAGTATTCGGAAAGGTCGCCATCCATACGTTTTGCCAGCACCTGGCTGCGGCCCGTCTCGTTAAAACGCGCCACCATTGCGGCGAGGTTATAGCGCAGCGGATCGGCGCTGGCGTCGTCAAGGATGACATCCGGCAATACCACGATAAACGGATTGTCGCCGACGATCGGACGGGCGCAAAGGATTGAATGGCCTAAACCAAGCGGCTGCCCCTGGCGCACGTTCATTATGGTGACGCCCGGAGGGCAGATGGCCTGCACTTCCGCCAGCAACTGGCGTTTTACGCGTTGCTCAAGCAGCGCTTCCAGTTCATAAGAGGTGTCAAAATGGTTTTCCACGGCATTCTTGGAAGAATGGGTCACCAGTACAATTTCTTTAATACCAGCAGCGACAATTTCATCAACGATGTACTGCACCATCGGTTTGTCGACAATTGGCAGCATCTCTTTTGGAATGGCCTTGGTGGCAGGCAACATATGCATCCCTAACCCTGCAACCGGTATAACTGCTTTCAAACTCACCATTATCATTCCCACCCATATGGTTATTAATCTATCGATTCCTGTCAGATTATTGTATCACTGGCATTTATCTATGATGATACACGGTTGATCACTCCCCTACTGTCAGTCAAATTCTGAAATTACAGATTAGTACTTAAGAATAGGCGCAAAACTCGCAGATCAGTAGCCAGATTTGAGAAAATTCTTATGTGTATCCAACCAACAGCATTCCTCAATAATTACAACAGGTTATAATTTTACGGTGTAATTTTAACGTATAAGATATAACGATAATACATATCTTTTGTCCCTCATTACGCTTTTGACACATGGTTATCTTTCAATATGAACCCGTGCAGGATAAGAGACCACTCATTAACCTCTGGTCAGGCAGAATAATCACTGATATTTATCATTTCATGATAAAATGCGCAAAATTAAGCCAGACTTGATGCATTTTACGCTCACTACGCGTTCTTCAATTTCGCTCGCTGAATAGCCTGCTATAGTCATCCGTTCAGATATTCATCACGCCTGGTGACTTTATCTTGTTGTGTCTATTTTTTAGATGCACAAAATTAACCTCTGTTTTTTTGCCATTTATATTGCCACATTATGATTTTGAGAATCCCATAAATATAGGGCTCCCCGCCTTCAGGCGGCTGAGGACCCGTAGCCCCGGTAAGCGTAGCGCCACCGGGGGATAACAAGCCCATTTAGCTATCATGCCCGCATTTTTGCCGGGTGGCGGCTGACGCCTTACCCGGCCTACTCACTGTCAGTCTTTCAGATGTGGCAGATATTTCCCCCGGTTTTTATCACCTTCAGCGGTCAGGCAGTTGCAGGTTTCCTGCGGGCTCACCGCAGGGGGGTTTGGCGCATCAGGGAAACCTGGCGGGAACGCAGGCGCGCATCCAGGACTGGCCGCCAGGACGGCGGCCAGAGGGCGGGTCGAGACAGGGACGTCGAGTCCCGCCCGGTCCGCCAGATGAAGCCGGAGTGGAGCGGACCGCGCAGCGGCAGGTTTCCAGCGCAATGCCGGGGGTGCAGGGGGACGGGCGAAACGTCCCCCTGCCCGTTCACTCGCAAGGATCAGAAAAACTATCTCCGTATTCACCGTGAACGGAACAGCCCGCTGAACCAGAATGTGAAGCAGGTTTAAGCGTGATGCCGAATCTGTATGAAATTATTGTGCCCGCATTTTTGCCGGGTGGCGGCTACGCCTTACCCGGCCTACTCACGGTCTACCGTCGCCCGTGAATGGGTGAGTTTTGTGCTTTCAGCAGAGTATTCGTCGCTGATTAAAGAAACAGTTTTTTATCATCTTCAGCGGCCAGGCAGTTGCAGGTTTACTGCGGGCTCACCGCCGGGGGGTTGGGCGCATCAGGGAAACCTGGCGGGAACGCAGGCGCACATCCAGGACTGGCCGCCAGGACGGCGGCCAGAGGGCGTGTCGAGACAGGACGTCGAGTCGCGCCCGGTCCGCCAGATGAAGCCGGAGTGGAGCGCACCGCGAAGCGGCAGGTTTCCAGCGCCATGCCGGGGGTGCAGGGGGACGGGCGAAACGTCCCCCTGCCCGTTCACTCGCAAGGGTCAGAAAACTATCGGCGTACTCACAGTGAACGGAACAGCCCGCTGAACCGGAATGTGAAGCAGATTTGAGCGTGATGCCGAATCTGTATGAAATTATTGTGCCCGCATTTTGCCGGGTGGCGGCTGACGCCTTACCTGATCTGGAATCCCATAAATACAGGCCCTACGCCACGGGTTCCGTTCACCGTAATCCCGCAGAAAATGAACTACCGTCGCCCGTGAACGGGTAAAGGGGGAGAAAACCGTCTCCCCCTTTACTATCCCCGCGGTCCCGCAAAGAAACCGGTGCTGCGCACTGCGCTCACCTCCCGACCCTCAGCCTGCGGTCGGCTCAACTCGACGGCCTGTCTCGATTCGCCTCTGGCCGCCATCCCTGGCGTCCAGCCCTTGTCTTCGGGTCTCCGGTTCGCCGGTTTCAGCGGGCACCAGGGCATCGCTGCGAGTTTTGTGGTTTCAGCAGGGTATTCGTCGCTGTTCGTTTTTTCAGGAGAGGTTCTGTGTTTTATCACCCTCAGCGGCCAGACAGTTCCAGGTTTCCTGCGGGCTCACCGCCGGGGGGTTGGGCGCATCAGGAAAACCTGGCGGGAACGCAGGCGCACATCCAGGACTGGCCGCCAGGACGGCGGCCAGAGGGTGGGTCGAGACAGGGACGTCGAGTCCCGCCCGGTCCGCCAGATGAAGCCGGAGTGGAGCGCACCGCGCAGCGGCAGGTTTCCAGCGCCATGCCGGGGGTGCAGGGGGACGGGCGAAACGTCCCCCTGCCCGTTCACTCGCAAGGGTCAGAAAACTATCGGCGTACTCACAGTGAACGGAACAGCCCACGGGACCGGAATATGAGAGTCCGGCACTGCGTTCGCCTCCCGGTCAGCGCAGCGCCACCGGGGGATAACAAGCCCATTTAGCTATCATGCCCGCATTTTTGCCGGCTGGCGCCTTACCTGACCTACTCACTGTCAGTCTTTCAGGTGAGGCAGAGGTATTTTCCCCAGTTTTTATCACCTTCAGCGGCCAGACAGTTGCAGGTTTCCTGCGGGCTCACCGCCGGGGGGTTGGGCGCATCAGGAAAACCTGGCGGGAACGCAGGCGCGCATCCAGGACTGGCCGCCAGGACGGCGGCCAGAGGCTGAGTCGCGGCAAGGATGCCGCGTCTCAGCCGGTCCGCCAGATGAAGCCGGAGTGAAGCGGACCGCGCAGCGGCAGGTTTCCAGCGCAATGCCGGGGGTGCAGGGGGACGGGCGAAACGTCCCCCTGCCCGTTCACACGTAACGAACAGAAAGACTGACTGCGTACTGACAGTGAACGGAACAGCCCACGGAACCAGAATGTGAAGCAGGTTTAAGCGTGATACCGAATCTGTATGAAATTATTGTGCCCGCATTTTTGCCGGGTGGCGGCTACGCCTTACCCGGCCTACTCACGGTCTACCGTCGCCCGTGAATGGGTGTGTTTTGTGATTTCAGCAGAGTATTCGTCGCTGATTAAAGAAACAGTTTTTTATCACCTTCAGCGGTCAGGCAGTTGCAGGTTTACTGCGGGCTCACCGCCGGGGGGTTGGGCGCATCAGGGAAACCTGGCGGGAACGCAGGCGCACATCCAGGACTGGCCGCCAGGACGGCGGCCAGAGGGTGGGTCGAGACAGGGACGTCGAGTCCCGCCCGGTCCGCCAGATGAAGCCGGAGTGGAGCGCACCGCGCAGCGGCAGGTTTCCAGCGCCATGCCGGGGGTGCAGGGGGACGGGCGAAACGTCCCCCTGCCCGTTCACACGCAAGAGTCAGAAAAACTATCTCCGTATTCACAGTGAACGGAACAGCCCGCTGAACCGGAATATGAGGCGCTTGCACAGCACCACCAGGGAGATAACAGGCCGGTTTTCGCTACCATGCCCGCATTCCTGCCAGGTGGCGGCTGGCGCCTTACCTGGCCTGAAACTGACGGTGAACGGAACAACCCACTGAATCAAATGGGTAAAAACGAAAAATGCACCATCTTTGCCATAACCGCCAAAATAGCGATTGCCATTAACCAATCAAACAAACGACAACACCGATGGCGCGCTTAACCGATCGGCATCAGCCAGATGCCCATCATTCAGCAATCAATCTGCACAATCATCGCAATGGCGATTCCTTACCTGATGCGCCGGAGAAGGCAGAAAACATTGCATTTCATCCCTGGCTTATTCATGATCGATTGATGGTACTTTTAGGTTGTAAAGGTTTTAACTGATTATGGAATGGATTGCCGACCCCTCAATCTGGGCAGGTCTCATAACGCTCGTCGTCATCGAACTGGTACTCGGTATTGATAACCTGGTCTTTATCGCCATTCTCGCGGAAAAACTCCCCCCTGCGCAGCGCGACCGGGCACGGATAACCGGCCTGCTACTGGCAATGGTGATGCGCCTGCTGCTGCTGGCATCTATCTCCTGGCTGGTCACGCTCACCAAACCGCTGTTGACCTGGCATGATTTGAGCTTTAGTGCCCGGGATCTGATCATGCTGTTCGGCGGTTTATTCCTGCTGTTCAAAGCGACGGTTGAGCTTAACGAGCGGCTGGAAGGGAAGGACAGCGATAACCCCACCCAGCGCAGAGGGGCGAAATTCTGGGGCGTGGTCGCGCAAATCGTGGTGCTTGACGCCATTTTCTCACTCGACTCGGTGATTACCGCCGTCGGCATGGTTGACCATCTGGCGGTGATGATGGCCGCGGTGATCATTGCCATTAGCCTGATGCTGATGGCCAGCAAAGCCCTCACCCGCTTTGTGAACAGTCACCCGACGATCGTTATTCTCTGTCTGAGTTTCCTGTTAATGATTGGCTTTAGCCTGATAGCCGAAGGCTTTGGCTTCCCGATTCCAAAAGGATACCTGTACGCGGCAATCGGCTTCTCGGTGATGATTGAATCCTTTAACCAACTGGCGATTTTCAACCGCCGTCGCTTTCTTTCCGCCAATATGACGCTGCGGCAAAGAACTACCGAAGCGGTGATGAATCTGTTAAGCGGACGTAAGGACAATAATGAGCTGGACAGCGACAGCGCCTCGCTGGTTGCGGAGCATGACGACACCCCGCTGTTTAACCCTCAGGAACGGCGGATGATTGAGCGGGTACTGAATCTCAATCAACGTACGGTCAGCAGCATCATGACCTCGCGTCATGATATTGAACACATTAACCTCAGCGCCCCGGAAGAAGAGATCCGCGCCCTGCTGGATAAAAATCAGCATACCCGTCTGGTGGTCACCGGCGGTAATGACGATGATGATATGCTCGGCGTCGTGCATATTATCGACCTGCTGCAGCAGTCGCTCCATAACCAGCCGCTCAATCTCAAGGCCCTGATTCGCCAGCCGCTGGTATTCCCGGAAACGCTGCCGCTGCTGCCGGCACTGGAGCAGTTCCGCAACGCCAGAACCCACTTTGCCTTTGTCGTCGATGAATTTGGCTCCGTTGAGGGAATTGTGACTCTCAGCGACGTGATGGAAACCATCGCCGGTAATATGCCTAATGAAGCGGAAGAGATTGATGCCCGCCATGATATTCACAGCAACAGCGACGGCAGCTGGACGGTCAATGGCCATATGCCGCTGGAGGATTTAGTTCAGTACGTTCCTCTGCCGCTGGATGAAAAACGCGAGTACCACACGGTTGCCGGTCTGCTGATGGAGTATCTGCAGCATGTCCCGCAGGAGGGCGAAGAGGTGGTAATTGACGGATATGTTCTGCGCACGTTGCAGGTTGAAAGCCATCGGGTGCAAAAAGTCCAGATAGTCCCGCCGGTGCAGGAAGAAGCAGAGCTGGATTATGATGTGTAATGCCGCCGGAGAGGCAGCGTAAGAATCTTGCGGACGACGACGGGTGGCAAACCTGTTTTAGCTATTGCGCCAGTCTGATTACGCCGGGCGGCGGCTAACGCCTTGCCCGGCCTACAAAAGCGACGATCTCAATGTTCTGCCAATTTACCGCAGGCCCGCGCAAGCGGGTAGTGTAAACCCACCACACTTTGCCAAAAAATCGATAATCCGATGTAACAGAACCTTCTGCACATGGCGTACTAGCGGAATATCGAATATATTGTATATATACTCGTCATACTCCAGGTTGCTTATGTGTTGGTTTCGCTCATTCGCCCCAGTCACATTGCTATCTATGCTCCCGGGGACTCACTCCCTTACCATCTTTAAGCAACTCGAATTATTTAGGGTATATACGATATATGGTTAAGCTACGGCGAGGAATCAGATCATGATCACACGAGGCAAAGACGCTGATTTTGAAATCATTGCAGTCCCGGAAGGCAATATTTCGTATGTTAAGACTCATGACGGGCATGCCGACGTTACTATTACGGTGCCGGATCTTCATGATGGACAGGAAGACCGGTACTATGTACTGAAACACCCCCCATCAATTAATGACGTCGCCTTTAAAATTGCACTTGAAGCCGCTCTCCATGCGGTAACAGGGTTGAGCCAACTTCCCACGACTGCACAAAACAAAACGGCTTCGGCACAGGCTAAGGCCAAAGGCAGACAAAAGAACGCAGGCACAACTAATACAGAACGTCTGGAGAAACTTAAAAAGAACATCCTGGATGATAGCGAATGGCTCCCTGCTCAGGAAGTTTCACGCCGGGGAGGGGCCAGCGCCAGTGTGAAAAACCCCAGTGGGTTACCCAATCGCTGGAAACGGACAGGAAAGATTTTCGCCATAACATCGGAAGGGAGGGACCTGTATCCAGCATATGCGCTGGATATTGGCGGGCAGCCCCTGCCACAGATGAGAAAGATTATAGCGCTGTTCGGGGAAACAAAAACAGCCTGGTCGCTGGCCGTTTGGTTTGGCACCCCTAACAGTTGGTTGGGTAATAAAAAACCCAAAGATCTCCTGATCTCAGCACCAGAGCAGGTATTGGAAGCCGCATTAAGGGCTAAGGAAGGGCCTGTTCATGGTTAAAAAAATCAAAACCCCCAAAGAAACTGATAATCTTTCGACCAGGCTGACAACCTGGCCAAAAGGAAAAACCATTGAACGAATCCATTCATCACAGTTTGGCGCGACAGAGTTTAATCCAGGAAAAGGGAAAGGCAGGTTCAGCCCAATTATTAAAAGCGAAGGCAGCAACATCCCTACATTATATGGTGGGGAAACCCTGCCTGTCGCCCTAATGGAAACGGTGTTACACGATCTCCCCATTCCCTGCGAAGACGCGCCTGTGGAGCTGTCCACTCTCGACAACCTTGCCCGAAGCCAGATTTCCGCCAAAAAAGATATTCAACTTGTTGACCTCAATCCCCGGTTTATGAAGAGAGTTGGCATCACGCAGGGCGATTTACTCGGGTCCTCCGCGGATAATTACCCGGAAACGCGTAAATGGGCCGAAAAAATCCATAATGATAATCCTGAGGCCCACGGAATCCAGTGGCCTTCTAAACAGCATGGCGATAAAGCCATTATGTTGTTTGGAGATCGCGTAGATATTCGCGATCTCGACGTGACTGTCGATTCCGAACCGGCCTCAATATCAACAGACGTTAATAACGAACTCACAGCTCTGGCCGAAGAAATGGCTCTGGTGCTGATCCCCAAGGCGTTGGTATAGAGAAGACATCTCTACCAAAGAATCAGATTGCCGATAAACGGTGATTGCCCGGCCTACAAATCACCGGGCCTGATGTTGCTACCGTGCCCGTCTGTTGCCGGGCCCGGCGAACCGGAATGCCGGCATAACGCGCGTTGACGCGCTTACAGCTTATCCAGAAGCGTCTTCACATCCTTGCTGTCCCGGCTATTTTTATTGCGCTCGACCCACTCATTAAGCCGCTTTTTCGCTTCATCCTGCAGCTGTTTCCGCAGAATCTGGTCAACCTGCAGACTGTAGTTCATCGCCTGCCAGTTGCCATAAATACGCAGCGGGATCGCGGTCTGTCTGAGCCGCTCAATCAGCTTGCTCTCCCCTTTCCAGCCGCCGAGCACCTGCACGTTGAAGCGCATATCGCATGCTTCTTTCAGCAGGTTAAGCTCACCCTGCCCCGTCAACGCCAGCAGCGCGGATTGCCCCTGCATATGACTTAAGGTGACCACGCCCTTCGCCAGCGCCAGAGAGGTGTTAAACGTATCCAGCCGGGTGGCGTTATCACCGACGTTATCCTCCGTCTGGAGATTAGCGCTGCGCGCAATAGCCTGCTGCACCAGTTGCTGGAAGTTGAGCCCTTCCGCGCGGGTATCCGTCATCTGAATTTGCGCCTCTCCCCGCCAGTTGCGGCGGAAATCATCGGCATCAATCTTCTCGCCAGAGAACTCGCCGTTCAGAGAGAGTTTGCCGCTAAGGTTTAGCGAATAGTTAAAGGCCCGCAGAATCGAACCGATCTCAACATTGTCCAGCTGCGGCTGAAACGACGCTTGCGGCGTCCCGCCGCGGGCATCCAGAGAACCGGGCAACGACAGCCGTCCGCCATCCAGATTCCCCTGTAGCTTCGCGATCGTCAGCAGCCCCTGCTGATTGCGAATATCGCCATTCACCTGCGTAAAATGCATGCCCCGCCACTGTAACTGATCGGCCTTCAGGGTCATGCGGGCATTAAAACCACGCAGGGCATTATAATCCTGCTGCATACCGCTATCCGCGATCACCGGACGTAACGGCGGGCTCAGATTTTGCCCTTGCTGATTAACGCCGTTATCCCTGGCCGCTGAGGTATGGCTGAGGAGACGGTCAAGGTTCAGCGTCCCCGCCTGCAGGTTCAGCGTCCAGTCGGGCTGCGCCCCCAGCACGACGCTGGCATTCCCGGCAAGCGTCGTGCCGTTAGCCGATAAATTCAGCTTGTCGAAGCTAAGCTTTTTGGCATCCTCCAGCCAGCTTACCTGCATGCTACCCTGGCCGTTAATCCCTTCCGCAGGCAGTTCCGCTCCACGCAGTTGCCAGTCTAGCTGCGAAATCTCCGCTTTCAGGGAGTGAGGATAATCCCCGCCCTGAATCTGCGCGGATAAAGAGAGCGCCAGATCCCGCTGATCGCGGTTAATCCGCCCTGAAAATTCAAGCCCGGCACGATGGTTTTCATCCTGCTCCATCTGCAGATGGATATCTCGCACCGTAACCTGTTCGCCATCTTCATGCTGAAAGAAGAGCACGCTATCGACAACCTGCAATTGCCGGACATCGTACGACCAGCCGCGATCCTCAGGCGCCTGCGGCAGCGTATTTTCATGCGGGACCACCGGCGCATCCTGGCTGCGCACGGCTGCGGTTTTGGATGTCAACTGGATAACCGCGCCTTTCAGCATCACCTGCTTTACCTGCAACTGATGGGTAATCAGCGGGAACAGCGCGACGTCAAGGCGCATATTATCCGCACGCACGATCGGCTCTTCGGCGCCGGGCGCGGTCAACGTCATACGGCCTGAGAGGATGCTGAGCTGCGGCCAGACGTGCCAGCGCAAGGGGCCATCCAGCGCCAGCTGGTAGCCGCTACGATTCGCCACCTCTTTAATCATATAGGCGCGAAAATCGTTGGGATTAACCAGCAATACCAGCGCGGTAAGACCGGCGACAACCACCGTCAGCAAGATCATCAGCGTGGTCAGAATTCGTCTCATGACATCCTCAGCAAACCACTAAAATTATCAATCCTTGTCGATACGACTCGCCACCGCACCCTGCTGGTCGCGGTATTTAGCGTCTTCGCGGCGGTTATAAGGCCGCGCCGCCGGGCCGGATAAAGGTTCAAAGCTTAACGCCCCGATAAGCATTCCCGGGCGCAACGCCAGCGGCAGCTTACCTGAATTATAGAACTCCAGCACAATACAGCCGGACCAGCCAGGATCGATACGGTGGGCGGTCACATGCACCATTAACCCCAGCCGCGCCAGCGAAGAACGGCCATCGAGCCAGCCGACCAGATCCGCCGGTAGCGTCACCGATTCAAACGTCACCGCCAGCGCCAGCTCGCCCGGATGCAGGAAAAACGCGTCGCCATCCTGCAGGACGATCTCCTCGCTCATTACGCGATCCAGCGCGGCGCTCACTTCCGTTTTCGGCCCGCTCAGGTCAATAAAGCCCGCCGTATGGCCGCGAAAGGTGCGGAATTTATTCCCCAGACGCACATCGACCGTCGCGCCATTAATGCGCTCAACCGGCGGGCGCGGATTAATCGCCAGCCGCCCTTCATCCAACCAGGCTTCTATATCTCGGTCGCACAGACGCATGAACGTTCTCCTTTAAGGCATTGCGCCCTTACGCCTTCCGGGGATAAGGGCAGGTTGTCTTCTCTTTGCACGTTACACAATTCGTTGGGGTTATTCAAAGAACTGACTGATTTTGGCCTTCAGAATATCGATAGCAATGCGGTTCTTACCGCCGCGCGGCACAATAATATCCGCATACTGCTTGGACGGGTCGATAAACTGCAGGAACATCGGGCGCACCGTTTTCTGATACTGCGCCATCACCGAATCCATTGAACGCCCGCGCTCGTTCACGTCGCGCTTGATACGGCGCATCAGGCAGATATCCAGCGGGGTATCGACAAAAATAGAGAAGCTGAGTTCATTGCGCAGGCGGGCGTCGGTCAGCAGGAGGATCCCTTCAAGGATGATCACTTTCTTCGGCTCAATATGGATGGTTTCCGGCATTCGGGTATGCTCAACGTAGCTATATACCGGCAGTTCAATCGGCTCGCCGTTCTTCAGCATCTGTAAATGCTGCAACAGCAGGCTGTGATCCATCGAACTGGGGTGATCGTAGTTGGTTTTTACCCGCTCTTCCATCGACAGATGACCTTGATCCTTATAATAACTGTCTTCCGGAATAACGCCGATATGTTCATCGCCGACCTGTTCACGTAATTCACGATAAAGCGTACTGGCGATAAGGCTTTTGCCCGAAGCCGATGCGCCGGCGATGCCTATGATGACGCACTGATGAGACGTATCAGTCATAACTTTTTTGCGACCTGATTAACCTGGAAATGTATACACTCGACCGTTCAAGCTGCCTTGTTGTCGGCGGCGTTGCTCGCTCAGTTCCCTGACGTTCGTCAGTTCCGGGGCTCACGTCCCCGCCGCGTTACACCGCTTGCCGCCTCACATTTTCGGGGCCAGCGCGGTTCAAAACGCTAACGCGCCTGGGGCGCATCTTGAATGATTTTGCGTATATGAAGGGTGGCGGTTAACCGCCAAACGCCGCAATTATAGGGATTTCAGCGCGTTGATACCAGTGCTATAGGTTTCATCCTGTAAACCGCCGTGTGGCAGGCAACGCAGCCCGGTCCTATTCCGCCTCCGGCAGCCAGCCTTCGCTATACCATATATGCAGCAATGCATAGGAACGCCACGGCTGCCAACGGCTGGCATAGCGCGCAATCCGCGTTGGCGTCATGCCGGGGAAACGCTGTTTAATCAGATAATCATCGGCCAGAAAGATATCCCGCGCCTGCCAGCCGCGTAGCGCGAAATAGTTCGCCGTCCAGCGGCCAATACCGGGTAGCGTCTGTAACTGCTTTATTCCGGCCTCAATATTATCCGGCGCGACCAACGGCAGGTCGCCGCTGATGGCTGCCTGCGCCAGATGAATCAGCGCCTGCGCGCGCCGTAGGGGCATCCCCAGCGCCTTCAACGCCAGCGGATCGGTCGCTGCCAGCTGTTGCGGTCGCGGAAACAGAGAAAAACCGGGCGCATCGGGCAGCGGCTGGCCGCAAAGCGCCACCACTTTGCCGGTCAGCCTGGCCGCCATCGCCACGCTGACCAGTTGCCCCAGTACCGCGCGAACCGCTTGTTCAAAAGCATCGAGGGAGCCAGGCAGGCGCAACCCCGGCCCGTTCTGCGCAAGCGGACCCAGCGTCGTGACAATCTGCTGCGGCTCGCAGGATAAATCAAACAAGCGCCCAATCCGCGCCAGGCATTGGTCCTTTACCGGCTGTAATCCCGCGGAAAGCGTCACCCGCATCCCCTGCGCGGCGTCATCCGGGACGACGGTAATCAGCCCCGCATGCCCCTTCAGGGCGAAGCTGCGGATGTAGCGCCCGTCGGTAAAGGTTTCAACGCCCTGCACCGCACGGGCGCCAAGAAAACGAAACATCCACCGCCAGTCATAGGGAGAGTGCCAGGGTAACAGCGTCATCATTGCTCCTTTTTCTGCACGTCAATGATAGCGGTTTCGCGCCAGAGGTGCCTTGCTTTTAAATTCCAGTTGTCGCTGTCGCGCCAATCCGCTAAAGTCGCCCCCCTTCTTCACCGGCATGGGGATTTTGCAGGCTATGTTTATTGGTTTTGACTACGGTACCGCCAACTGTTCAGTGGCGGTAATGCGCGAAAATACGCCGCAACTGCTGACGCTGGAGAATGGCAGTGCCTTGCTGCCATCAATGCTTTCAGCCCCCACGCGCGAAGCGGTCAGCGAATGGCTTTATCGCCATCATAACGTCCCGACCCACGGTGATGAGAACCAGGCGCTGCTGCGGCGCGCCATCAGTTACAACCGCGATGAAGATATCGACGTACTCAGTCATAGCGTGCAGTTTGGCCTCGCCTCTCTGCATCAGTACATTGATGACCCGGAAGAGGTCTACTTTATCAAGTCGCCAAAATCGTTCCTCGGCGCCAGCGGGCTCAAGCCTCAGCAGGTGGCGTTGTTCGAAGATTTAGTCTGCGCCATGATGCTGCATATTAAGCTGCAGGCACAAACGCAGCTGACGGAAACTATCGACCAGGCGGTTATCGGGCGACCGATAAATTTCCAGGGGCTCGGCGGCGATGTGGCCAATGCGCAGGCTCAGGGGATACTGGAACGTGCGGCAAAGCGCGCCGGATTTCGCGACGTGGTGTTCCAGTTTGAACCGGTGGCCGCCGGGCTGGATTTCGAAGCGACCCTCACGGAGGAAAAACGCGTTCTGGTTGTCGATATCGGCGGCGGCACCACCGACTGCTCGTTGTTGCTGATGGGGCCGCCGTGGCGGCAAAAGGCCGATCGCCAGCAAAGCCTGCTTGGCCACAGCGGCTGCCGCGTCGGCGGTAACGACCTGGATATCGCGCTGGCGTTTAAATGCCTGATGCCGCTGCTGGGGATGGGCGGCGACAGCGAAAAAGGTATCGCGCTGCCAATTCTGCCGTGGTGGAACGCGGTGGCGATTAACGACGTACCAGCGCAGACTGATTTTTACAGCGCCGCCAATGGCCGCTTGCTGAACGATTTGCTGCGCAGCGCCCGCGATAGCGAGAAGGTCGCGCTGCTGCTGAAGGTCTGGCGCCAGCGTCTGAGCTATCGTCTGGTGCGTAGCGCGGAAGAGAGCAAAATCGCCCTTTCCGCACAGCCGAGCGTTACGACTGGCCTCCCCTTTATCAGCGAAGATCTGGCGACAGCCATTAGTCAGCAGGGGCTGGAAGCCGCCCTGAGTCAGCCGTTGGCCCGTATTATGGAGCAAGTTCAGCTGGCGCTGGATAACGGCAATGACAAACCGGATGTCATTTACCTGACCGGCGGCAGCGCCCGTTCTCCGCTGATTAAACAGGCGCTGGCGGCCCACCTGCCGGGAATTCCCGTTGCCGGTGGCGATGATTTTGGTTCGGTAACCGCCGGGCTGGCCCGCTGGGCGCAGGTGGTGTTTGGTGAGTGACGTCAGGTCTTTTTCAGGTAATGCAGCGAGGGGCGCGGGTCGGGTAGCGCCGCGCCACCGGGGGATGGCAGGCAAATTTTAGCTACCATGCCCGAATTCCTGTCAGGTGGCGGTTAACGCCTTACCTGACCTGGAAATTGATGAATACCAGGCCCCCCTCCTTCAGGCGGCTGAGAACCCGTAGCCCCGGTAAGCGCAGCGCCACCGGGGAATAACAAGCCCATTTAGCTGTCATGCCCGCATTCCTGTCAGGTGGCGGCTGGCGCCTTACCTGACCTGGAAACCCATAAATACCGGGCTCCCCGCCTTCAGGCGGCTGAGGACCTGTAGCCCCGGTAAGCGCAGCGCCACCGGGGGATAACGGGCGAGTTTTTGCTATTATGCCCGTATTCCTGTCAGGTGGCAGTTAACGCCTTACCTGACCTGGAAATTGATGAATACCAGGCCCCCTCCTTCAGGCGGCTGAGGACCCGTAGCCCCGGTAAGCGCAGCGCCACCGGGGGATAACAAGCCCATTTAGCTATCATGCCCGCATTTTTGCCGGGTGGCGGCTACGCCTTACCCGGCCTACTCACTGTCAGTCTTTCAGATGTGGCAGATATTTCTCCCGGTTTTTTATCATCTTCAGCGGCCAGACAGTTTCAGGTTTCCTG
>NZ_FZNJ01000011.1:0-36621 GCF_900198535.1 Klebsiella sp. 2680
TCGCTGCCGCAGCTTCGGTGCATGGTTTAGCCCCGTTACATCTTCCGCGCAGGCCGACTCGACCAGTGAGCTATTACGCTTTCTTTAAATGATGGCTGCTTCTAAGCCAACATCCTGGCTGTCTGGGCCTTCCCACATCGTTTCCCACTTAACCATGACTTTGGGACCTTAGCTGGCGGTCTGGGTTGTTTCCCTCTTCACGACGGACGTTAGCACCCGCCGTGTGTCTCCCGTGATAACATTCTCCGGTATTCGCAGTTTGCATCGGGTTGGTAAGCCGGGATGGCCCCCTAGCCGAAACAGTGCTCTACCCCCGGAGATGAATTCACGAGGCGCTACCTAAATAGCTTTCGGGGAGAACCAGCTATCTCCCGGTTTGATTGGCCTTTCACCCCCAGCCACAGGTCATCCGCTAATTTTTCAACATTAGTCGGTTCGGTCCTCCAGTTAGTGTTACCCAACCTTCAACCTGCCCATGGCTAGATCACCGGGTTTCGGGTCTATACCCTGCAACTTAACGCCCAGTTAAGACTCGGTTTCCCTGCGGCTCCCCTATGCGGTTAACCTTGCTACAGAATATAAGTCGCTGACCCATTATACAAAAGGTACGCAGTCACCCCACCCCAAAGCGCTCCACTGCCTGATTTTTGTGTTGAACGTCGCTTACGCGCCGTTAACCGTCATTCAGTGCTGTCGTTACGCTTCTTTGTACACCACACAAAGCGAAACGCTTTGGTGGTGGGGCTCCCACTGCTTGTACGTACACGGTTTCAGGTTCTTTTTCACTCCCCTCGCCGGGGTTCTTTTCGCCTTTCCCTCACGGTACTGGTTCACTATCGGTCAGTCAGGAGTATTTAGCCTTGGAGGATGGTCCCCCCATATTCAGACAGGATAACACGTGTCCCGCCCTACTCTTCGAGTTCACAGCACCTGCATTTTTGTGTACGGGACTTTCACCCTGTACCGTGCGACTTTCCAGACGCTTCCACTAACACACAAGCTGATTCAGGCTCTGGGCTCCTCCCCGTTCGCTCGCCGCTACTGGGGGAATCTCGGTTGATTTCTTTTCCTCGGGGTACTTAGATGTTTCAGTTCCCCCGGTTCGCCTCGTTAGCCTATGTATTCAGCTAACGATAGTGTGACGAGTCACACTGGGTTTCCCCATTCGGACATCGCCGGGTCAAGGGTTCATATCACCTCGCCGGCGCTTTTCGCAGATTAGCACGTCCTTCATCGCCTCTGACTGCCAGGGCATCCACCGTGTACGCTTGGTCGCTTAACCTCACAACCCGAAGATGTTTCGTGAAACACTTCGTGTTGCGAAAATTTGAGAGACTCATACACACTTTACGTGTGTCGTTTCAATTTTCAGCTTGATCCAGATTTTTAAAGAGCAAATATCTCAAACATCACCCGAAGATGAGTTTTGAGATATTACGGCAGGTGACTTTCACTCACGAACCAGCAAGTGGCGTCCCCTGGGAGGTCTGACCTCATCAGTTGAACGCTGGCGTCCCCTAGGGGATTCGAACCCCTGTTACCGCCGTGAAAGGGCGGTGTCCTGGGCCTCTAGACGAAGGGGACGTGTAAGTCTCAATCGCAAGACGCCTTGCTTCTTTCTTTTCATCAGACAATCTGTGTGAGCACTGCAAAGGCAGGTTCTTTAAGGTAAGGAGGTGATCCAACCGCAGGTTCCCCTACGGTTACCTTGTTACGACTTCACCCCAGTCATGAATCACAAAGTGGTAAGCGCCCTCCCTAAGGTTAAGCTACCTACTTCTTTTGCAACCCACTCCCATGGTGTGACGGGCGGTGTGTACAAGGCCCGGGAACGTATTCACCGTGGCATTCTGATCCACGATTACTAGCGATTCCGACTTCGTGGAGTCGAGTTGCAGACTCCAGTCCGGACTACGACATACTTTATGAGGTCCGCTTGCTCTCGCGAGGTCGCTTCTCTTTGTATATGCCATTGTAGCACGTGTGTAGCCCTGGTCGTAAGGGCCATGATGACTTGACGTCATCCCCACCTTCCTCCAGTTTATCACTGGCAGTCTCCTTTGAGTTCCCGGCCTAACCGCTGGCAACAAAGGATAAGGGTTGCGCTCGTTGCGGGACTTAACCCAACATTTCACAACACGAGCTGACGACAGCCATGCAGCACCTGTCTCACAGTTCCCGAAGGCACGTTCTCATCTCTGAAAACTTCTGTGGATGTCAAGACCAGGTAAGGTTCTTCGCGTTGCATCGAATTAAACCACATGCTCCACCGCTTGTGCGGGCCCCCGTCAATTCATTTGAGTTTTAACCTTGCGGCCGTACTCCCCAGGCGGTCGACTTAACGCGTTAGCTCCGGAAGCCACGCCTCAAGGGCACAACCTCCAAGTCGACATCGTTTACAGCGTGGACTACCAGGGTATCTAATCCTGTTTGCTCCCCACGCTTTCGCACCTGAGCGTCAGTCTTCGTCCAGGGGGCCGCCTTCGCCACCGGTATTCCTCCAGATCTCTACGCATTTCACCGCTACACCTGGAATTCTACCCCCCTCTACGAGACTCAAGCCTGCCAGTTTCGAATGCAGTTCCCGGGTTGAGCCCGGGGATTTCACATCCGACTTGACAGACCGCCTGCGTGCGCTTTACGCCCAGTAATTCCGATTAACGCTTGCACCCTCCGTATTACCGCGGCTGCTGGCACGGAGTTAGCCGGTGCTTCTTCTGCGGGTAACGTCAATCAGTAAGGTTATTAACCTCACCGCCTTCCTCCCCGCTGAAAGTACTTTACAACCCGAAGGCCTTCTTCATACACGCGGCATGGCTGCATCAGGCTTGCGCCCATTGTGCAATATTCCCCACTGCTGCCTCCCGTAGGAGTCTGGACCGTGTCTCAGTTCCAGTGTGGCTGGTCATCCTCTCAGACCAGCTAGGGATCGTCGCCTTGGTGAGCCGTTACCTCACCAACAAGCTAATCCCATCTGGGCACATCCGATGGCAAGAGGCCCTAAGGTCCCCCTCTTTGGTCTTGCGACGTTATGCGGTATTAGCTACCGTTTCCAGTAGTTATCCCCCTCCATCGGGCAGTTTCCCAGACATTACTCACCCGTCCGCCACTCGTCACCCGAGAGCAAGCTCTCTGTGCTACCGTTCGACTTGCATGTGTTAGGCCTGCCGCCAGCGTTCAATCTGAGCCATGATCAAACTCTTCAATTTAAGTTTGATGCTCGTGAATTAAACTTCGTAATGAATTACGTGTTCACTCAGAGACTTGATATTCATTTATTGTCCGAAGACATTAAGAATCCATGTCACTTTGAGTGCCCACACAGATTGTCTGATAAATTGTTAAAGAGCAGTTGCGACGCGCTTTAGCGCTCTGTCGCGAGGTGGCGTATATTACGCTTTCCTCTTTCAGAGTCAACCCTGAATTTCAGGATTTTTCTCTTTAATCAACCGGCTGTTTGTGTGAAGTGATTCACATCCGCCGTGTCGATGGAGGCGCATTATAGGGAGTTCTCCGCAGGCCGCAATAGAAAAATGACAGAAAAATGACTGACTGCTGCATTCCCCAGCAAAACCCCGCCTTATACCCTTTTACACACAGAGTTATCCACAATCCTGGCGATCATTTCCTGAATCTCTCCTTAATAAAGACGCGCTCAATACAGGAATAAAAGGGTATCGAATGGAAAAAGAAAAATTCGCGAGCGTTGCGCAAACGTTTTCGTTACAATGCCACCGCAAAACAAGGATGCCCCGTAAGGGGCGTTAGCTGAGTTTTTCATGAAGAATTCAGCTAACGCTCTCTCTGTAATAGTCAAATCCAGGGGATTTACCATGCAACAACGTCGTCCAGTCCGCCGCGCTCTGCTCAGTGTTTCTGACAAGGCCGGTATCGTCGAATTCGCCCAGGCACTTTCCGCACGCGGTGTGGAGCTGCTGTCTACAGGGGGCACTGCCCGTCTGTTAGCAGATAAAGGTCTGCCGGTGACCGAAGTTTCCGATTACACCGGTTTCCCGGAAATGATGGATGGACGCGTGAAGACCCTGCATCCGAAAGTACACGGCGGGATTCTCGGTCGCCGTGGTCAGGATGATGGCATTATGCAACAACACGGTATCGCGCCAATCGATATGGTTGTTGTTAACCTTTATCCGTTCGCCCAGACCGTCGCTCGTGAAGGTTGCTCGCTGGAAGATGCCGTAGAGAACATTGATATCGGTGGCCCGACCATGGTGCGCTCCGCTGCCAAGAACCATAAAGATGTCGCTATCGTTGTAAAGAGCAGCGACTACGACGCCATTATTAAAGAGATGGATAGCAACGACGGTTCACTGACCCTTGATACCCGTTTCGATCTCGCCATTAAAGCCTTCGAACACACTGCCGCCTACGACAGCATGATTGCCAACTACTTCGGCAGCATGGTTCCGGCATATCACGGTGAAAGCAAAGAGGCCGCTGGCCGCTTCCCGCGTACCCTGAATCTGAACTTCATTAAGAAGCAGGATATGCGCTACGGCGAAAACAGCCACCAGCAGGCAGCCTTCTATATAGAAGAGAATGTGCAAGAAGCATCTGTTGCGACCGCGCAGCAGGTACAGGGCAAAGCGCTCTCCTACAACAACATCGCCGATACCGACGCGGCGCTGGAGTGTGTGAAAGAGTTCAGCGAGCCCGCCTGCGTCATCGTGAAGCACGCTAACCCGTGTGGCGTGGCGGTAAGCACTTCTATTCTCGACGCCTACGATCGCGCATACAAGACTGACCCGACCTCCGCATTCGGCGGCATCATCGCGTTTAACCGCGAACTGGATGCCGAAACGGCACAGGCCATCATCTCCCGTCAGTTTGTCGAAGTGATCATTGCGCCTTCCGCATCTGAAGACGCCCTGAAGATTACCGCCGCCAAACAGAACGTGCGCGTCCTGACCTGCGGCCAGTGGGCACAGCGTGTGCCGGGCCTGGACTTCAAACGTGTCAACGGCGGTCTGCTGGTTCAGGATCGTGACCTGGGTATGGTGACCGAAGGCGAACTGCGCGTAGTGTCCAAACGTCAGCCGACCGAACAAGAGCTGCGTGACGCGCTGTTCTGCTGGAAAGTAGCGAAGTTTGTGAAATCCAACGCGATTGTGTACGCGAAAGAGAATATGACTATCGGTATTGGCGCGGGCCAGATGAGCCGCGTTTATTCCGCGAAGATCGCCGGTATTAAAGCGGGCGATGAAGGACTGGAAGTAAAAGGTTCCGCAATGGCCTCTGACGCGTTCTTCCCGTTCCGCGACGGTATTGATGCTGCGGCCGCTGTTGGCGTGAGCTGCGTGATCCAGCCCGGTGGCTCCATCCGTGATGATGAAGTCATTGCCGCCGCTGACGAACACGGCATCGCGATGATCTTCACCAACATGCGTCACTTCCGCCATTAATTCACGGAGCAGACAATGAAAGTATTAGTAATCGGCAACGGCGGGCGCGAACACGCCCTGGCGTGGAAAGCGGCGCAGTCGCCGCTGGTTGATACCGTTTTTGTCGCCCCAGGTAACGCGGGGACCGCGCTGGAACCGACGCTGAAGAACGTGGCTATTGGCGTCACGGATATTCCCGCGCTGCTGAACTTTGCTCAGAGCGAAAAAATTGACCTGACCATCGTCGGCCCGGAAGCGCCGCTGGTGATTGGCGTAGTGGATGCGTTCCGTGCCGCAGGGCTGAAAATCTTCGGCCCAACCGAAGGCGCGGCACAGCTGGAAGGCTCCAAAGCCTTCACCAAGGATTTTCTCGCCCGTCATAAAATTCCGACGGCGGAGTATCAGAACTTTACGGAAATTGAGCCCGCACTGGCCTACCTGCGCGAGAAAGGCGCGCCGATCGTCATTAAAGCCGACGGACTGGCCGCCGGAAAAGGCGTGATTGTCGCCATGACGCTGAACGAGGCCGAAGCCGCCGTTCATGACATGCTGGCGGGTAACGCGTTTGGCGACGCGGGACACCGTATCGTGATCGAAGAGTTCCTCGACGGTGAAGAAGCGAGCTTCATCGTGATGGTCGATGGCGAACATGTGTTGCCAATGGCCACCAGCCAGGATCACAAACGCGTCGGCGATGGCGATACCGGGCTGAATACCGGCGGTATGGGCGCCTACTCTCCGGCGCCGGTGGTGACCGACGAGGTTCATCAGCGCACGATGGAGCGTATCATTTGGCCAACCGTCAAAGGCATGGCGGCGGAAGGCAATACCTATACCGGCTTCCTGTACGCCGGGCTGATGATCGATAAACAGGGCAACCCGAAAGTTATCGAATTCAACTGCCGCTTTGGCGATCCGGAAACCCAGCCAATCATGCTGCGTATGAAATCCGATCTGGTTGAACTTTGTCTGGCCGCCTGCGACGGTAAGCTGGACGAGAAAACGTCCGAGTGGGACGAGCGCGCATCGCTCGGCGTGGTGATGGCGGCTGGCGGTTATCCGGGTGACTACCGCACAGGCGATGTGATCCACGGTCTGCCGCTGGCAGAGGTGGCGGACGGTAAGGTATTCCACGCCGGAACCAAACTGGCGGAAGATGACCGGGTCGTTACAAGCGGCGGTCGCGTACTGTGCGCCACTGCGCTAGGCCATACCGTTGCCGAAGCACAGCAGCGTGCCTACGCGCTGATGGCAGATATCCACTGGGATAACTGCTTTAGCCGCAAAGACATCGGCTGGCGCGCCATTGAGCGTGAGCAGAACTAGCGGCTGAGTTTTGCCAGCAGCGTTTTGCGCGTAATGCCCAACTGGCGGGCGGCTTCAGTTTTGTTGCCGCCCGTTTTTTCCAGTGCAGCCAGAATCACCTCTTTCTCCACGTCCACCAGCGGCTGAATAACTTCCTCAGATAGCGACGATGCTGGGATCGACGCACCAGTAATCGCCAACGGTAGCTCGCGTTCAGAAATATACTCCCCGGTAAGCAGAACCACCGCCCGCTCCACTGCGTTTTCCAGCTCGCGAATATTTCCCGGCCAGTCGTGGTGAATGAGCAGATCCATCGCCTGCGGCGTAAACCCCTGCACCGTCTTGCGGTTTCGTTCAGCGTAACGTTGCCTGAAATAGTGCGCCAGTTGCGGAATATCTTCACGCCGCTGGCGCAGAGGCGGCACATCGATGGTCACGACATTCAGACGGTAGTAGAGATCCTGGCGAAAACGCCCCGCGTTCACCTCCTGAGCCAAATCGCGATGGGTAGCGGCAATCAGCCGCACATCGACAGAAAGTGTCTGGTTACTGCCAACACGCTGCACTTCGCGCTCCTGAATCGCCCGAAGCAGGCGCACCTGCATCAGCGGCGAGATATCGCCAATCTCATCAAGAAACAGCGTACCGCCGTCAGCCTCCACAAAGCGCCCTTCGCGCCGTTTATCGGCGCCGGTAAAGGCGCCCTTTTCGTGGCCAAACAGCTCTGACTCCAGCACAGACTCGTTAAGTGCCGCGCAGTTGAGCGTCACCAGCGGTTTGTGGCTGCGCCCGCTGGCGGCATGCAACGCCCGCGCCACCAGTTCTTTCCCGGTGCCCGATTCCCCCTGAATCAGCACGGTGGCATCCGACGGCGCAACCAGCACGATATTATTCAACACCGTCCGCATCGCCGGACTGTCGCCCACCATGCCAAACTGCGTCGCCGGAGCGGGAGAAGACGCGTTTTCTGGCTGGCGCGTGTGCGCCAGCGCCTGCACCAGCGTTTGTTGCAGACTGTCAAAATCCAGCGGCTTGATGAGATAGTCCAGTGCGCCGGATTTCAGCGCCCCCACTGCGGTACCAACGCTGGAATACGCGGTCATGATCAACACCGGAATCGACGGATTCCAGGCTTTGATCTCTCTCAGGGTTTCGATGCCGTCCATCTCCGCCATACGGATATCGCAAAGCACCAAATCAAATACCCGCTGGCGTACCTGCTCCAGCGCCTGTACGCCATTATGGGCCAGCACAACCCGGTATCCCCAGCCCCGTAACAGCGCCTGTAAGATAGTGCAATGGCTGATATCATCATCCACCACCAGAATATCGACCTGCTTGCCACTCATCCTTGCTCATCCTTCTGTTGCCCGTTAACCGGCAGATAGAGAATAAATACCGCGCCCTTACCAGGGCTACTCTCGACGTGAATCGTTCCGCCGTGCTGCTCAACAATGTTTTGCACTACCGCCAGGCCAAGCCCGGTGCCATCAGCTTTAGTGGTGAAATACGGGGTAAAGATGGCCTGTAGCTGCTCCGCCGTCATCCCCTTGCCGCTATCCGCGACGCTGATTTTCACTCGTCCGTCGCCGCATTCACTCGCCGTCACCGTCATTACGCCATCGCGCCCCATGGCCTGAAGCGCATTGAGATACAGGTTCAGCAGAACCTGATTCAAACGATCCGGATCGGCCTGGATACGGCATAGGGCAGGCTGCGCCGCGAACTGGAGCTTTATCGCCCGGCTGGCGGCATCCTGGCTAACCAGTTGTAACGAATGGGCGATCACCTCATTAAGATCTACCGACTGCCATTTTAAATGGGCGGGACGCACCAGCTCCAGCAGCTCGCTGACGACCCGGTTCAGGCGATCGGCCTCTTTCGCCATCACCTGAGCTAACTGGTACGCTTCGCCGTCAGGCGTAGTACGTTCAGCAAAATACTTTGCCAGCCCTTTGATGGATGACAGTGGATTGCGAATTTCATGTGCGACGCCCGCCGCCAGATGCCCGATCGCCACCAGTTTCTCCTTACGTGCCGTCGCGTCCTGCAGTTGCTTACGCGAACGCTGATAGCGACGAAACCAGAACTGCGCCAGTACCGTTGCCGCCATCACCACGCCTGCCGCGCAGAGCATTATGATCATATTACGCAGGCCGCGAGCCTCAGCGGTATCCAGTTCACGCGCATCAAAGGCAATAAAAATAACCTGAGGCGTTTTAATCGCCTGATCGGCAGATTCGCGTTGCATCATCATGCGCATATGATGCCCGCCATCATCGTTAAGCGGGCGAAACTGACGATAAATTTCCACCGCGGGTTCCGGCTGTTGAAGCCTCCGCCAGCGCGGCTCATTACTAATATGCAACTCACGCATCACGCTCGCGGAATACAGCGATTCACCTACCCTTAGCGGATCGCTATGGGCGATAATTTTGCCGTTCTCATCCGTCAACGCGAACCAGAGAACGCCGGGCTGCCAGGCCATCTCCTCCAGTAGCGTCTGGAGCTGGGTATCATGCATACGCATTCCCATGCCAACACGGGTGCCGGACTCCAGAGCGTGAATCAGTACGCTGCCCTTTTCCTGAATGGTCTGCAACGCGGTTTCATTCTCACGTCCATAATCACGCACGATTAGCACGGAAAACAGGCTCACCAGCAAAAAAATAAGGCCCGTCAATAACCAGCTTAGCCCAACGGCGACGGAATCCTTTGATAACCGCATCACGATCATTGCCACTCCTTCTCCTCAGATACCGATTATCCCAGCAGAAATCATGCCATCTTCCCGGCGGGGCAAACCTGCTTTCAGGCATAAACCGGCAAGACAGCCGAGTAAAAATGACGCATGGCAAAAGGCGTTGCGGGTCATTTTTACTCGTTAATCATCTGCGGATGCTCGGAAAGGTCTTATATCCCGTGGATTTCTCGGTTCGGCACGGAAGATGCAAATACGGAATTAACCATAAAACAAGAGGGGAATAAACCATGAAACGGAACCAAAAACTGACTCTGACGCTCATCGCTCTCGCTGCCCTGACTTTTGGCAGCGGTACCGCCTGGGCACACTGGAATGACGGTTACGGTATGGGTCCGCAGGCCTACGGTATGGGCCCACAGGGATACGGTATGGGCCCACAGGACTACAGTCAGTTAACTAACGAACAGCAGGCTACTGTGCAGAAACTTTATAACGATTTTTATACGCAAACCGGCGCGCTACGGCAGCAGCTCCTCTCAAAACGTTACGAATACAACGCGTTATTAACCTCGGATAAACCGGACAGCGCAAAAATTGAATCCGTCTCCCAGGAGATGGAGACGCTTGGTCAGCAGCTCGCCCAGCAACGGGCTAAATTTGATGTCGCCCTGGCGCAGGCAGGTATTTCTCGTGGGGAAGGTATGGCGAGTAGTGGTGGCTGCTACGGCGGTTTTCACGGTCACAGAGGAATGTACAACTGGTAAAATTCAGAAGTGTTTCTCCGTCGGCTGCCAGGTGCAGAAGTCTTCGTTTGCCACCAGCAACAGCTGAGATCCTTCCGGTGCTTCCAGCCATGCCACGTTGACCGGCACGGATGAGTGATTCTGGCGGCGTTCAATATGGGCTAACGCCCACCTATCAAGGTCAGGCTTCACGGTCTGACCTTCACAGGTCGTTACCGTATGGTTGGCATGCCAGCGCCCCTGGCGCAATATCACGCGTCCCTGACGCAGCGCATCGCTGGTCTGGCGTATTTGTTCCGCACGATAGCGGTATAGCGCGATCTGTTCGCTGGAAAGCTGCTGCTTTTGCCCGTCGACTTCACGTTGCATAAAGCTGAGTTCACCCTGCGCATCAAAACGGACACGAATATGTTCCGGAGGTTTACCATAGACGTTGAGTTCAATCAGCGCGAGCCGACCATCCTGCCAACGGTACTCGCTGGTTGAGGTATTGCCATGACGCCACGGACTGAAAGCGGCAAGAAGATGAACCTCGCCATCAGAATCTTTGCGCCAGATACGCATCGCCCCCTGATCATCCGCATAGCCGCTTGCAGTAAACGGCGGGAGAGAAGTGTCGTGGCTGCAGGCAGTGAGCAGCAATATCCCCACCAGCGCCGACACACGACGCCAGGCAGACAAAAGGGGCTGACAAGCCCCTTCGATAAAACTGTACACTGCCACGCGGTCTTACTTAACTGCGTCTTTCAGTGCTTTGCCTGAAACAAACGCCGGTACGTTAGCTGCGGCGATTTTGATTTCATTACCGGTCTGCGGGTTGCGGCCAGTGCGCTCAGCGCGGTGGTTCACTTTGAAGGTACCGAAACCAACCAGTTGAACAGCATCACCTTCTTTCAGAGACTCAGTAATTGCAGCCAGGGTAGATTCCAGGGCAGCTTTTGCCTGTGCTTTGGACAGGTCAGCTTTGTCCGCAATTACATCAATCAGTTGAGTCTTGTTCATAAGTTATCCTTACAATGTGTTTATCGCTTGCTAAGCATCGAGTGCGACGGAAATGCCTGAAAAGCACTCTCCTGCATACACGCACCGATAGCCACGTTTTTTCGCCCCCCAAATGTAGACCAGACGGGGGGCGGAATGGAAGCCTTCAGACGCTACAATTCAGGCGTTAAATCACGTTTTCTGGTCTCATTGCTGAAAATTTATACCAATATTGCTTTCACCGGCCTCGCGGAGGTCTGCACGAAGCCCTTTGATGAGTTCAACATCGCGTTCTTCACAGTCGGCCAAAAGCCGGAAAATCTCCCATTGAATGTCCCATTCTTGTTCCACCGCCGGATTTTCTTTGAGCTCTTCATCGCTCATTTCACGACCCGCCTGGGTCATTTCCAGCATTGCAACCGTGGTAATCGATGTCTTACTGACCTCAACGGCATGTTCGAGGGTTTCCCCACTCAGCCGCGAATGAAGCAGCTCGCTCAATGCAACGCAGGCATCAATCGCCGGGTAAACGCCGTACAGGTCAAAATCGTCAGCAGCCGGAATTGCCTCTTCCAGCTTTTCCAGCTGGCTGTCAAAATTGACCTTTGCATCTTTCACCGTCAGCATTTCCCAGATCAGATCGAGGATTCGGCGATACAATTGACCATCAGCGAACGCTGTTTGCTGGCAGAACATGGCGTAGTTGGGGTACATCCGCTCGCACAGGCAGGCCATAAAGGTGACGTGCTGCCAGCTTTCCAGCTTCTCCAGACGCAAGTGAATCGGGTTTTGTAACATGATGAATTCTCGAAGTCAGAAATGAGCCGCAGTGTACCTGAATTAGTCGTGATTTGCTTGCCAGCGCATAAACGCCGGACGCTCTGATGCCACCGCATCCGCCCAGCGCGTCGGTTCCGGCAGACGGTAGCCTTGCATACAGCGCTGCACCCACGCCAACGCGCTGTCGGTACTCACGCGATGCCCGGTGGCGATAAACAGCGGGTTACAGCGCGCTTTGCTGCGCCAGACCCAGGCTAACTGCTCGCCTTTGTCCATCAGCGGGGCCAGCGCGCCAAGTTCGGCGGAAAGCGGCTCAAACTTGCCGCACAGCCGTTTTTTCGCTACGCCGATGGTGGGTACATCCATCATCAATCCAAAGTGGCTTGCCACCCCCAGACGACGCGGGTGAGAGATACCGTGCCCATCGACAAAGACTAAATCCGGTTTTTGTGACAGCTGTTGCCACGCCGCCAACAGCGCAGGATACTCGCGAAAGGAGAGGAAGCCGGGGATATACGGCATGGTAGTGGCGATACGCGCCACTTTGTATTCCACCAGCTCAAGCGCTGGATACGTCAACAGCACCATCGCCGCTCGCGTCACTTCCCCGCCCTGCTCGAACCCAACATCCGCCCCGGCGATCAGATCCGGCGGATCGTTATCAAGGCGATCCTCGCGGATCACCGACGAGGCGAGTTCAATTTGTTGAGCGCGTAGCGACGCGAGATCCATAATGACTCCTTAGCGGTGGTACTGTTCGGACAAGCGGTGTACCGCATCAACAAATGCGCCCGCGTGCTCCGGCGGCACATCCTGGTGGATGCCGTGTCCAAGATTAAAGACGTGACCTTCACCCTGGCCGAATCCGGCGAGAATCGTCGCCACTTCCTCTTCAATGCGCGCCGGTGGCGCATAGAGCATGGACGGGTCCATATTGCCCTGTAGCGCCACTTTATGGCCCACGCGACGGCGCGCGTCGGCAATATCGGTTGTCCAGTCGAGACCTAACGCATCACACCCGGTTTCCGCCATCGCCTCCAGCCACTGGCCGCCACCTTTGGTGAATAACGTGACCGGTACACGGCGGCCGTCGTTTTCCCGCAGCAGACCATCAACGATTTTATGCATGTAATACAGCGAGAACTGCTGGTAATCGCGCCCCGTCAGCACGCCGCCCCAGGTGTCGAAAATCATGACCGACTGCGCGCCCGCTTTAATCTGCGCGTTGAGATACAGAGTGACGCTTTTCGCCAGCTTATCGAGCAGCGCATGCAGCGCCTGCGGATCGGCATACATCATTTTTTTGATGACGGTAAAGGCTTTGCTGCTGCCGCCTTCCACCATGTAAGTCGCCAGCGTCCACGGGCTGCCGGAAAAACCGATCAGCGGAACGTCACCTTTCAACTCGCGGCGAATCGTACGCACCGCGTTCATCACGTAGCCCAGTTCGTCTTCCGGGTCAGGAATCGGTAGCTTATCGACATCCGCTTTACAGGCGACTGGCGAAGTAAAGCGCGGGCCTTCCCCGGCCTCAAAATAGAGTCCCAGCCCCATCGCATCCGGGATGGTCAGAATGTCCGAGAAGAGGATCGCCGCATCAAGCGGGTAGCGCCGCAGCGGTTGCAGCGTGACTTCGCACGCCAGCTCAGCGTTTTTGCACAGCGACATAAAATCGCCTGCTTGTGCGCGGGTGGCTTTGTACTCTGGCAGATAGCGGCCTGCCTGGCGCATCATCCATACCGGGGTAACATCAACGGGCTGGCGCAGCAGCGCACGCAGATAACGATCGTTCTTCAGTTCGGTCATTTTGCAGTTCCTTCATTGCGTCAGAGTGCCAGTGTACCATCACTCATACTCAGCCCGACACATTGCCACAGTATCTTCGATCAAACGACGCGCCACCGTGCCCGGCGGCGGCAATAACGGAAGATCGTCATAGCGATACCAGCCCGCCTCCAGCAGCTCTTTCGGGTCGATGACAATCTCGCCGCTGTCATACTCCGCCATAAACGCCGTCATCAGCGATTGCGGGAACGGCCAGGGCTGTGAGGTCACGTAACGCAGATTTTTCACTTTGATGCCGCTCTCTTCCATCACTTCGCGCGCGACCGCCTGCTCTAAGGTCTCCCCCACTTCCACAAACCCGGCCAGCACCGTATGAACACCGTTACGATGGCGCGTATGTTGGGCCAGTAAAATGGAATCGGCGCGCCGGATGGCGACAATAATGCAGGGAGCAATCTGCGGATAGTAACGCTCGCGGCAGTGGCTGCACAGCATCGCCCATTCGGTCTTGCTTGGGGACATGGGGTGGCCGCAGTAACCGCAGAATTTGTGCGAGCGATAAAATTCCGCCAGCTGCACGCCCCGCCCCGCCAGTTGAAACAGGCCAACGTCCTGATCGATGACCTGCCGTACCGACCCCATATCATGCCGACGATGCTGTAACACCAGCCAGACAGGCTCCCCTTCCCACTCGCCAATCAGGAGTGCGCGCTGCCCCACAAGATCGAAATTTGTCGCTTCGCCATATGGCAATTCTCCACGAGGCAACCATAATTTTTGCTCGTGACTGACGATCCACCAACCGTGATCTAATTTTTCAATAATACGATCCATAGCTCTTGCACTACCTTTGCTTCACTGGCATGTTGTTAACATTATATTTACATTTTTCAGGTGAGCAGTTTTAAATCTAAACTTGCGGAGTCAATCATGCTAAACCAGCTGGAAAGCCTGACGGAACACGTCGAAGGAAGTAATAAACTGGTTGATCGCTGGCTACATGTACGTAAGCACCTGCTCGTGGCTTACTACAATCTGGTTGGCATTAAGCCTGGCAAAGAATCGTACATGCGGCTGAATGAAAAAGCGCTGGATGATTTTTGTCAGGGCCTGGTCGACTACCTTTCCGCCGGACACTTCAGTATTTATGAACACATTATCCGTGAAATGGAAGAGGGAAACCCGCGTTCGACAGCAACGCGCCTCCATTCATTGCTGGAAGCCAATACTCAACAGATCATGGAATATTACGACTCCAGCCTGGAGAACGCGATCGATCACGATAATTATGCGGAGTTTCAGCAAGTGCTCTCCGACATCGGCGAAGCGCTGGAAGCGCGGTTTACGCTGGAAGATAAACTCATCCTGCTGGCCTTCGACAATAATCTAACGCTTAATGCCCAGGATGAAAGCGGAATTGCACGGCCTGCTTGAGTTATGAATCAGTAACGAGTAATTTACATCCATTGCCCCGTCGCCGGGGTTACATCTTGTCGGAGTGCCGTGTGTGAAAACACAGGCTGAGACCGTTAATTCGGGATCCGCGGAACCTGATCAGGCTAATACCTGCGAAGGGAACAAGAGTAAACTGCTTTATGCGTCAGCCTGTACGGGCAACGCGCATCCATTACTCCATCCGTCGTCTGACAAGCCACGTCCTTCACTTTTTGGAATGAGCTATGTCTGCAACAAAATTGACTCGCCGCGAACAACGCGCCCAGGCCCAACACTTTATCGACACCCTGGAAGGCACCGCCTTTCCGAACTCAAAACGTATTTATATTACCGGCTCACAACCGGACATCCGCATTCCGATGCGTGAAATCCAGCTAAGCCCCACGCTCATCGGCGGCAGCAAAGATAATCCGCAATACGAAGAGAACGAAGCCATCCCGGTCTATGACACCTCTGGCCCCTATGGCGATCCTGATATCGCCATTAACGTTCAGCAGGGGCTGGCAAAACTGCGTCAGCCCTGGATTGACGCTCGCGCAGACAGCGAAGAATTGACCGACCGTAGCTCGGCGTACACCAAAGAACGTCTGGCCGATGATGGGCTGGACGAGCTGCGTTTTACGGGGCTGCTCACGCCGAAGCGCGCCAAAGCGGGCAAGTGCGTAACGCAACTGCATTATGCGCGTCAGGGGATTGTGACCCCGGAAATGGAGTTCATCGCTATCCGTGAAAACATGGGGCGTGAGCGCATTCGCGGCGATGTGTTACGCCAGCAGCATCCGGGCGTTGGGTTTGGCGCGCGCCTGCCGGAAAACATCACGCCGGAATTTGTTCGTGACGAAGTGGCCGCCGGTCGCGCGATTATCCCGGCCAACATCAACCACCCGGAATCCGAACCGATGATCATCGGACGCAACTTCCTGGTGAAGGTCAATGCCAATATCGGCAACTCAGCGGTCACTTCCTCCATTGAAGAAGAGGTGGAAAAATTGGTGTGGTCAACACGCTGGGGCGCAGATACGGTGATGGACCTCTCAACCGGTCGCTATATTCACGAAACCCGCGAGTGGATACTGCGTAACAGCCCAGTACCGATCGGCACCGTGCCAATCTATCAGGCGCTGGAGAAAGTGAACGGGATCGCCGAAGATCTCACCTGGGAAGCCTTCCGCGACACGCTGCTGGAGCAGGCGGAACAGGGTGTCGATTACTTCACCATCCACGCGGGCGTACTGCTGCGCTATGTGCCAATGACCGCAAAACGTCTGACCGGTATCGTCTCGCGCGGCGGTTCGATCATGGCGAAATGGTGCCTCTCTCACCATCAAGAAAACTTCCTCTACGAGCACTTCCGCGAAATCTGCGAGATCTGCGCCGCTTACGATGTCTCGCTGTCGCTGGGCGACGGCCTGCGTCCGGGATCGATTCAGGATGCGAACGACGAAGCGCAGTTTGCCGAGCTGCACACGCTGGGCGAGCTGACCAAAATTGCCTGGGAGTACGACGTGCAGGTGATGATTGAAGGCCCAGGCCACGTACCGATGCAGATGATCCGCCGTAACATGACCGAAGAGCTGGAACACTGCTTTGAGGCGCCGTTCTACACCTTAGGGCCACTGACCACCGATATTGCGCCGGGCTACGACCACTTCACCTCCGGTATTGGCGCGGCAATGATTGGCTGGTTTGGCTGCGCCATGCTCTGCTACGTAACGCCAAAAGAGCACCTCGGCCTGCCGAACAAAGAGGATGTGAAACAGGGGCTGATCACCTACAAAATCGCGGCGCATGCCGCCGACCTGGCAAAAGGCCATCCTGGCGCGCAAATCCGCGATAACGCCATGTCGAAAGCCCGCTTTGAGTTTCGCTGGGAAGACCAGTTTAACCTGGCGCTTGACCCGTTCACCGCCCGCGCTTACCACGACGAAACGCTGCCGCAGGAGTCCGGTAAAGTGGCGCACTTCTGCTCCATGTGCGGGCCAAAATTCTGTTCAATGAAGATCAGCCAGGAAGTCCGCGACTACGCGGCGACACAGACCATCGAGGTCGGAATGGCGGATATGTCAGAAAACTTCCGCGCCAAAGGCGGTGAAATCTATCTCAGGAAGGAGGAAGCATAATGTATCAGCCCGATTTCCCATCCGTCCCTTTTCGTTTAGGGCTCTACCCGGTTGTTGATAGCGTAGAGTGGATCGAGCGCTTGCTGAGCGCAGGCGTTCGCACTATCCAGTTACGTATCAAGGATAGGCGCGACGAAGAGGTGGAGGACGATGTATCAGCCGCTATCGCGCTGGGCCGCCGCTACAATGCCCGCCTGTTCATCAATGACTACTGGCGACTGGCGATCAAACACAACGCTTATGGGGCGCATCTCGGCCAGGAGGATCTGGAAACCGCTGACCTCAGCGCAATCCGCAAGGCAGGGCTGCGTCTTGGCGTCTCCACCCACGATGACATGGAAATTGACATCGCGCTGGCGGCTCGCCCCTCCTATATCGCCCTCGGTCATGTTTTCCCGACGCAAACCAAACAGATGCCGTCCGCGCCACAAGGACTGGAACAACTGGCGCGCCATATTGAACGTCTTGGCGATTACCCCACCGTTGCCATCGGCGGGATCGGCCTCGAACGCGCTCCGGCGGTACTGGCAACCGGTGTTGGTAGTATCGCGGTCGTCAGCGCCATTACTCAGGCTGCTGACTGGTGTCAGGCAACGGCACAATTGCTGGAGATAGCGGGAGCCGGAGATGAATGACAGCGATTTTATGCGCTATAGCCGCCAGTTGCTGCTGGAGGATATCGCCATTGAAGGGCAGCAAAAATTGCTCGCCAGCCGGGTGTTAATCGTCGGCCTCGGCGGGCTGGGGTCACCTGCCGCTCTCTATCTGGCCGGGGCCGGTGTCGGCACGCTGGTACTGGCCGATGACGACAAAGTACACGTCAGTAACTTACAACGGCAAATTCTGTTCACCAGCGATGATATCGCCCAACCGAAAACCTCTGCCGCCAGGGCGCGGCTGGCGCAGCTCAATCCGCACATTGCGCTGGTGGCATTACAGCAGAGATTAAGCGGCCCGGCGCTGCGGGATGAAGTAACAAAAGCCGATGTCGTGCTGGACTGCACCGATAACATGGTCACCCGACAGGCCATCAATGCCGCCTGCGTCAGCCTTGCAACACCGCTGATTACCGCCAGCGCCGTCGGGCTTGGAGGCCAGTTGATGGTGCTGACGCCGCCATGGGAACAGGGTTGTTATCGCTGCTTATGGCCTAATGCAGCCGAACCCGAACGCAACTGTCGGACAGCGGGCATCATTGGCCCGGTTGTCGGCATGATGGGCACCTTACAGGCGCTGGAGACCATTAAGCTGCTCAGCGGTATGGCAGCGCCGCGTAATATTCTGCGCCTGTTCGATGCCCGCACCGGTAACTGGCGCACTCTCGCATTACAGCGTGCCCATGGATGTCCGGTATGTGGAGGTCAGCATGCGGGTGTGGTTTAACGATGAGCCGTTGCAGTGCGCCGAAGCGACCTCCGTCGCCGCCCTGCTTGCTCAACTGGAACAACAACAGCCAGGCGTCGCGCTGGCGCTCAATCAACAGATCCTGCCGCGCGATCGGTGGGAACATCATCTTCTGCAGGAAGGCGACCAAATCCTGCTTTTTCAGGTCATCGCTGGAGGCTGACATGTTACGTATTGCAGATAAAACTTTTACATCACATCTTCTTACCGGCACCGGTAAGTTCGCCACACCGGAAGTGATGGTGGAGGCGATACGCGCCTCCGGCAGCCAGCTGGTCACGCTGGCGATGAAACGCGTCGATCTGCGCCAGCATAATGACGCTATCCTCGCGCCGCTGCTGGCGGCAGGCGTCAGCCTGTTGCCCAATACCTCCGGGGCGAAAACGGCGGAAGAAGCCGTGTTCGCCGCCCGTCTGGCACGGGAAGCGCTGGCAACAAACTGGCTGAAACTGGAAATCCACCCGGATGCCCGTTGGTTGCTGCCAGACCCAATTGAAACCCTGAAAGCGGCGGAAATTCTGGTGCGTGAAGGCTTTGTCGTGCTGCCCTACTGCGGTGCCGACCCGGTATTGTGTAAACGTCTGGAAGAGGCAGGTTGTGCAGCGGTGATGCCGCTCGGTGCCCCTATCGGCTCCAATCAGGGACTGGAAACCAAAGCCATGCTGGAGATTATTATTGAGCAGGCCACGGTTCCGGTGGTGGTCGATGCCGGTATCGGCGTCCCCAGCCATGCGGCGCTGGCGCTGGAAATGGGTGCCGACGCGGTGCTGGTGAATACCGCCATCGCCGTCGCCGACGATCCGGTGGCGATGGCCCGCGCGTTCCGCCTGGCGATCGATGCCGGATTGCTGGCGCGACAAGCAGGTCCGGGTGCCCGCAGTGCCCTGGCACAGGCCACCAGCCCGCTAACCGGCTTTCTGGAGGCGCTGGCATGAAAACTTTCACTGACCGCTGGCGGCAACTGAACTGGGACGACATTCGCCTGCGTATCAACAGTAAAACACCGCGCGACGTTGAACGCGCGCTGGCGGCGAAACAACTCAGTCGCGACAATATGATGGCCCTGCTCTCCCCTGCCGCCGCTGGCTATCTTGAGCCTCTGGCCCAGCGCGCCCAGCGCCTTACGCGCCAACGTTTTGGCAATACCGTTAGTTTCTATGTCCCGCTCTATCTTTCCAATCTGTGCGCCAATGACTGCACCTACTGCGGCTTCTCAATGAGCAACCATATCAAGCGCAAAACCCTGGACGATGCAGAAATTGCTCGTGAGTGTGCGGCGATCCGCGAAATGGGCTTCGAGCATCTGCTGTTGGTCACCGGTGAACACCGGGGCAAAGTCGGCATGGATTACTTTCGACAGCATTTGCCCGCCATTCGCCGCCAGTTCGCCTCTTTGCATATGGAAGTACAGCCGCTGGCGACGGAAGAGTACGCCGAGCTGAAAACGCTTGGACTGGATGGGGTAATGGTCTATCAGGAGACTTACCATGAAAGTATCTATGCGAAACATCATCTGCGAGGGAAAAAACAGGATTTCTTCTGGCGGCTGGATACGCCGGACCGGCTCGGACAAGCGGGAATTGACAAAATTGGCATCGGCGCATTGATTGGTCTTTCCGACAGCTGGCGCGTGGATTGCTTTATGGTGGCGGAACACCTGTTGTGGCTGCAGCAGCACTACTGGCGCAGCCGTTACTCCATCTCTTTTCCGCGATTACGCCCTTGCGCCGGCGGTATCGAACCCGCGTCTCTGATGGATGAACGTCAACTGGTGCAAACCATTTGCGCTTTTCGCCTTTTGGCCCCGGAAATTGAGCTTTCGCTCTCGACCCGTGAGTCTTCCTGGTTCCGCGATCGGGTCATCCCGCTGGCGATTAACAATGTCAGCGCCTTTTCGAAAACTCAGCCCGGCGGTTATGCTGATAACCATCCTGAACTGGAGCAGTTCGCCCCCCACGATGAGCGCCGCCCTGAAGAGGTCGCCAGGGCGCTGGTTGCCAGCGGACTGCAGCCGGTATGGAAAGACTGGGATAGCTGGCTGGGACGCGCTTCCCAGTCATCATGAAGCGTGATGTAACTGACTGAAATCTTTCCGTGCCAGGTCGTAATAAGAGAAACGGGCGGTGGTGACCAGATGCCCGTTTCTCTATGGTGTTCTCGTCAGCAACGGATGCTGTCCAGGGCGAAATACCTCTCTTCCTCATTTTCGCCCTGCCCCCTTGCAATAACCCCGTGATATCGCAGATGTTCTCTGCAGAGATAGTGACAGCCATTCAGCGAAAGGGCTCGGATACTTCTGATGTTAGCAAAGAAGCGATGCCGACAGACTCAGCCAGCCTTACGCAGAGCACAATGCAAACTGTCTTACCAAAAAGAGTTCTGATGAATGGCAGCCCCTTCGTACTGCTCCAGGCGTTCCGTTGTTTTTAGTCGCAAAAAGAAACCGGTTTCATTATTTTGTGATGACTTACACACAATCACCGTAAAGCGGTTGTCCGTCCTGCGAGCCCGCGATAAACATGATTCATCAAGGAACATAAGGGCCACCCATTATGAAGAATATCGTTTTATGCTGTGCCGCAGGTATGTCCACCAGCATGTTGGTGCAACGCATGCAGGCGGCTGCACAACAAAAAGGTGTTGACGTCTCCATCAAAGCCGTACCGGTCGCCGAGTTTAAAGATAATCTTGCGGCAGCCGATATTATCCTGCTCGGCCCTCAGGTGAAGTACGAGCAAGCCAAACTACAGGCGCTGGCGGACCCGTTAGGAAAAAAAGTCGCCGTTATCGATATGATGGATTACGGCATGATGAAAGGTGATGCGGTGCTTGATAAAGCCCTGAAGCTGATGGAATAAGCGATGGAAGATTTAGAGACGATAATCATGGAGCTGCTGGTCAACGCAGGCGCAGCGCGCAGTTCTGCTTTAACCGCGCTGCAACTGGCGCGTAAAGGCGATTTTGCCGCAGCAGAGCAGGCCATGGCGGAGTCCCGTGAGTTTGTCAAACAGGCGCATAAAATTCAGACCCAGCTCATCGGCCTCGACGAAGGCAGCGGTAAGCTTCCGGTCAACCTGATTACCGTGCATTCTCAGGACCACCTGATGAATGCGATGGTCATTCAGGATCTGGCGACCGATATGATTGAGCTCTATCGCCGCCTGCCGCCCCCCCAATAATCCCTGTTCTTTAACAGGCGCCGCAAACGGCGCCTGCATTCTCCTAAAGAAAGCCGTACATCGCTGCAAACACCCAACCAAAGACACAAGAGACGCTGACGCCGATTAACCCGGGCAAAATAAAGCTATGGTTAATCACAAAGCGGCCAATATGCGTCGTACCTGAACGGTCGAACTGAATTGCCGCCAGATCGCTTGGGTAGGTCGGCAAAATATAGTAGCCATAGCAGGCGGGCGCGGAAGCAACGATATAGGCCGGGTCAACGCCAATCGCCAACGCGACCGGAACAATCGCCGCCAGCGCCGCCGCCTGGGAGTTAACAAACTTGGACACCAGCAGCAGAACGATAGCGTAGGCCCACGGATACTCTTTAACCATCTCTCCGAGCACGCCTTTAATTTCGCTCATATGGGCGCCGAACATGGTTTCCGCCATCCACGCAATGCCATACACCGCGACAATGGCGATCATCCCCGAACGGAAGACCTCATTTTTCGAAATCGACGCTGGATTGGTTTTGGTAATGATGATAATGAGCGCCCCGGAGAACAACATGAACATCTGGATCACCAGAACCATCGACAGCGGTTTGCCATCGAACGCCGGACGCAGTTCGGAAAAAGCGCCGAGTAAGGCGACAACCGCGATAGACGCAAGGAAAATCCACATTGCAATCCAGTTGCTGGTCGGCAGCTTTTTATCCAGCAACGTAGCCGTATCGCCATATACGTAATGGTGATTTTCCGGCACAGCAATAAAGGCCTGGAAAGCTTCGTCTTTATCCAGGTCCTTACCGCGGAACCAGCTAAAGATACCAATCGCCAGGATGCCCAGCAGCGTTGATGGAATGGTTATCGACAGCAGATCGAGAAACTCAAGGTGCCTGCCGTTAAAAGTAAAATTGCCAAGCATAGCCACCAGCGAGACGACCGCAACGGAAACCGGACTGGCAATAATGCCCATCTGGGCGCCAATCGAGCTTGCCGCCATCGGCCGCTCCGGGCGAATGTTATTTTTAATCGCAACGTCGTAAATAATCGGCAAGATAGTATAAACCACATGCCCGGTACCACAGAGTATCGTCAGCGTACAGGTGACGAATGGCGCCACGATCGAGACATATTTTGGGTTGCGTCGCAGAAGCTTTTCGGCAATCTGCAGCATAACATCTAAACCACCGGAAGCCTGTAGCGTCGCCGACGCGGCCACCACTGCGATAATCACCAGCATGACATCGATGGGTGGTTTACCCGGTTTTAGATGAAAGACAAAGACTAAAATAACCAGCCCTATGCCGCCTAACAGGCCGAGCGCAATGCCGCCTTTTCTCGCGCCATAGAACAGACAGATTAAGATAATAATGAGTTGTATAGTAAATTCCATGCATCCCCCAGAGGCTATGGCTATACACAAGACCTTTCAAGATGCATCGTGACCGCAAAGCAAGTAACAAATTCGTCGCAACGAATTTGACCGACCAGAAGCTCGCCTCCCGTGAGAGGCAAGCAATCTCCCATTTAATCGCGCCAGCATAAGATAACCAGGTGACTGGGATTTCAATGGGCAGTCACTAATGACACCGTTCGAACGATAACGCGTATATCCATTAAATAACGACAGTACTCCATTTTCCGCCTTGTTTTTATTTGCTCACCTCCTCCAGCCTACAGGCACAGCAATCCCCCTCAGTTGCGGTAAACTGAAAAGGATGAGGAAAAGTAATCACGTGATTATTTAATTTTTTTAACTATATAGAGTTTGCAAAACTTGTTTTTTGATACATGTAGAATTTTTATCTATTAATGAGCAACGGTCTAAAGAAATAGACAATATGCCAGTCACACTTCATGTTGCGTATGCGTTAACTGCGTCTCATCCCTGAGCTTCAGCCCCTTCAGTCCTACGCAATCACCGTGCAAATAATTAATCCCTTTCCGACCGCTCGAATTATTTAGCGTATATACCCGTCATACTTCAAGTTGCATGTGCGTTGGTTCCTCGTTCACCCCAGTCACGTACTGGAGTACGCTCCCGGGGATTCACTGCGTCGCCGCCTTCCTGCAACTCGAATTATTTAGCGTATAGATAATTATTGGATATGTTTTATTTGCTAATTAATTGCATTAACCATATTAATAAAATGTAATTCAAAGGTAGATAAAATAAATAAAGACGCTAATCGGTAGAATAGAAAAGGTGGCGGGTTTCATGTGCTGTTCTTGCATGCCGCTGTCAGTATGGTTACTGCATCAACACCGTTAAAAACGTGCAGCAATAAAAAAAGCCAGTCAGGAAACCTGACTGGCTTTTTAAGGGATTAGCGAATCAACGCTTAATCGTTATCGGAACCGCCCAGACCGGCGTTCAGCAGTTCTGCCAGGTTAGCAGACGCTTCTTCCACGCTCACCTGCGGTGCAGCCGGGAGTTCACCCGCAGCACGGCGGCGCATACGATCCTGGTGGTACGCATAACCGGTACCGGCCGGGATCAGACGACCCACGATAACGTTCTCCTTCAGGCCACGCAGTTCGTCGCGTTTACCCGCAACGGCTGCTTCGGTCAGGACACGCGTGGTCTCCTGGAACGATGCTGCAGAGATGAAGGACTCGGTTGCCAGAGACGCTTTGGTGATACCCAGCAGATCGCGGGAGAACGTTGCACCCACTTTGCCGTTCGCTTCCAGGTCGCGGTTAGCGATCTTGACGCGGGAGTATTCAACCTGCTCGCCTTCCAGGAAGTCGGAGCTACCTGCGTTTTCGATAGTGGCTTTACGCAACATCTGACGAACGATAACTTCGATGTGTTTATCGTTAATCTTAACGCCCTGCAAACGGTATACGTCCTGTACTTCGTTAACGATGTAACGCGTAACAGCATGAACACCACGCAGGCGCAGAATGTCGTGCGGCGCTTCCGGACCGTCGGAAACCACGTCACCACGTTCTACACGTTCACCTTCGAACACGTTGAGCTGACGCCATTTCGGAATCATCTCTTCGTACGGCTCGCTACCGTCTACCGGGGTGATAACCAGACGACGTTTACCTTTGGTTTCTTTACCGAAGGAAATGATGCCGCTGATTTCAGCCAGGATTGCCGGCTCTTTCGGACGACGCGCTTCGAACAGGTCAGCAACGCGCGGCAGACCACCGGTAATATCCTTGGTACCGCCGGATTCCTGCGGAACACGCGCCAGGGTGTCACCAGAACTGATCTGTACGCCATCTTCCAGCTGAACAATCGCTTTACCCGGCAGGAAGTACTGCGCAGGCATATCGGTGCCAGGGATCAGAACGTCGTTACCCTGAGCATCAACGATTTTCAGCGCCGGACGCAGATCTTTACCACCGCTAGTACGCTCTGCGGAATCCAGAACCACCAGAGAAGACAGACCGGTCAGCTCGTCAGTCTGACGCGTAATGGTCTGGCCGTCGATCATGTCAGTAAAGCGGACGAAACCACTGACTTCGGTGATAACCGGCATGGTGTGCGGGTCCCAGTTTGCAACGGTTTCGCCGCCGGCAACCTGCTCGCCATCACCTTTCGCCATAACAGAGCCGTAAGGCACTTTATAGCTCTCTTTGGTACGACCGAATTCGTCGATCAGTTTCAGCTCGGTGTTACGGGAGGTGATAACCAGTTTACCGCTGGAGTTCACAACCGACTTCGCATTGCTCAGACGGATGCTACCTTTGTTTTTCACCTGGATGCTGGATTCAGCAGCCGCACGAGATGCCGCACCACCAATGTGGAACGTACGCATCGTCAGCTGTGTACCCGGCTCACCGATGGACTGTGCCGCGATAACGCCGATGGCTTCACCTTTGTTGATGATGTGGCCACGCGCCAGGTCACGACCGTAGCAGTGCGCACATACACCAAAGTCGGTGTCACAGGATACAACGGAACGCACTTTAACGGCGTCAACAGAGTTCTCTTCCAGCAGGTCACACCACTGTTCGTGCAGCAGCGTGTTGCGCGGAACCAGAATATCTGCGGTGCCCGGCTTCAGTACGTCTTCAGCAGTCACACGACCCAGTACGCGATCGCGCAGCGGCTCTTTAACGTCGCCCCCCTCGATAACCGGCGTCATCAGGATACCTTCGTGCGTGCCGCAGTCGTCTTCAGTCACCACCAGATCCTGCGCAACGTCAACCAGACGACGAGTCAGGTAACCGGAGTTCGCTGTTTTCAGTGCGGTATCCGCCAGACCTTTACGCGCACCGTGCGTGGAGATGAAGTACTGGAGTACGTTCAGACCTTCACGGAAGTTCGCGGTGATTGGCGTTTCGATGATGGAGCCATCTGGCTTCGCCATCAGACCACGCATACCAGCCAGCTGACGAATCTGTGCCGCAGAACCACGCGCACCGGAGTCGGCCATCATGTAGATGCTGTTGAAGGAAACCTGCTGCTCTTCCTGACCGTCACGGTTAATCACGGTTTCGGTTTGCAGGTTGTCCATCATCGCCTTGGATACACGATCGTTCGCCGCAGCCCAGATATCGATAACTTTGTTATAGCGTTCGCCCGCGGTGACCAGACCAGACTGGAACTGTTCCTGGATCTCAGCAACTTCGGCTTCCGCTTCGGAGATGATCTCGTGTTTCTTCTCCGGGATAACCATATCGTCGATACCAACGGATGCACCTGAACGCGCTGCATAAGCAAAGCCGGTGTACATCGTCTGGTCCGCAAAAATAACGGTCGGTTTCAGGCCCAGAATACGGTAGCAGGTGTTCAGCATTTTGGAGATCGCTTTCTTGCCCAGCGCCTGGTTGACGATGGAGAAAGGCAGACCTTTCGGTACGATCATCCACAGAATGGCACGGCCAACGGTCGTGTCTTTCAGGCTGGTGTGCGCAACGAATTCGCCGTTAGCATCTTTTTCGTATTCAGTGATACGCACTTTAACGCGCGCATGCAGAGAGGCCAGGCCAGCGCGATAAATACGCTCAGCTTCTTTCGGGCCAGTCAGCACCATGCCTTCGCCTTTGGCGTTAACACAGTCACGGGTCATATAGTACAGACCCAATACCACGTCCTGAGACGGAACGATGATAGGTTCGCCGTTCGCCGGGGACAGGATGTTGTTGGTAGACATCATCAGCGCACGCGCTTCCAGCTGGGCTTCCAGCGTCAGCGGTACGTGAACAGCCATCTGGTCACCATCGAAGTCGGCGTTATATGCCGCACAAACCAGCGGGTGCAGCTGGATAGCTTTACCTTCGATCAGTACCGGTTCAAATGCCTGGATACCCAGACGGTGCAGTGTTGGCGCACGGTTCAACAGTACCGGGTGTTCGCGGATCACTTCATCCAGGATATCCCAAACGACAGCTTCTTCACGCTCAACCATTTTCTTCGCGGCTTTGATGGTGGTGGCGAGGCCACGCAGTTCCAGCTTGCCGTAGATGAACGGTTTGAACAGCTCCAGCGCCATTTTCTTCGGCAGACCGCACTGATGCAGACGCAGGTATGGACCTACGGTGATAACAGAACGACCGGAGTAGTCAACACGCTTACCGAGCAGGTTCTGACGGAAACGACCCTGTTTACCTTTGATCATGTCGGCCAAAGATTTCAGAGGACGTTTGTTAGAACCGGTGATCGCACGACCGCGACGACCGTTATCCAGCAGGGCGTCAACCGCTTCCTGCAGCATACGTTTTTCGTTGCGTACGATGATGTCCGGCGCAGCCAGATCCAGCAGACGTTTCAGACGGTTGTTACGGTTGATCACGCGACGATACAGATCGTTCAGATCCGACGTGGCGAAACGACCACCATCCAGCGGAACCAGCGGACGCAGGTCTGGCGGCAGAACCGGCAGAACGGTCAGGATCATCCACTCTGGTTTGTTACCAGACTGAACGAACGCTTCCAGCAGTTTGATACGCTTGGTCAGCTTTTTACGCTTGGTTTCGGAGTTGGTTTCTTCCAGCTCTTCACGCAGCGTTTCGCACTCTTGCTCCAGATCCATGCTTTTCAGCAGGGCCTGAATAGCTTCCGCACCCATCTTGGCGTCGAATTCGTCACCGAACTCTTCCAGCGCGTCCAGATACTGTTCTTCAGTCAGGATCTGCTGGCGTTCCAGGTTAGTCATACCGCCTTCGATAACCACATAGGATTCGAAGTACAGTACGCGTTCGATATCGCGCAGCGGCATATCGAGCAGCAGGCCGATACGAGACGGCAGAGATTTCAGGAACCAGATGTGAGCAGTCGGAGACGCCAGCTCGATGTGGCCCATACGCTCACGGCGTACTTTAGTCTGGGTCACTTCAACGCCACACTTCTCACAGATCACACCACGGTGTTTCAGGCGCTTGTACTTACCGCACAGGCATTCGTAATCTTTTACCGGCCCGAAGATACGGGCGCAGAAAAGGCCGTCACGCTCAGGCTTGAACGTACGGTAGTTGATGGTTTCCGGCTTTTTAACTTCACCGAAAGACCATGAACGGATCATGTCTGGCGAAGCCAGAGCAATTTTGATCGCATCAAACTCTTCGGTTTTAGTTTGCGCTTTCAGAAACTTTAATAAGTCTTTCACGGATTTGCTCCCGTCGGAGTTAGCACATTCCGCTGCCGGGTATTACCCCGGCAGCAGTGACCTGTTTGAGCGAGAATTACTCGTCTTCCAGTTCGATGTTGATACCCAGCGAACGAATCTCTTTCAACAATACGTTGAAGGATTCCGGCATGCCCGGTTCCATCTGATGGTTGCCGTCCACGATGTTCTTATACATCTTAGTACGGCCGTTCACGTCATCAGACTTAACGGTGAGCATTTCCTGCAGGGTGTATGCTGCGCCGTATGCTTCCAGCGCCCACACTTCCATCTCCCCGAAGCGCTGACCACCGAACTGCGCCTTACCACCCAGCGGCTGCTGAGTAACCAGACTGTAAGAACCGGTAGAACGCGCATGCATTTTGTCATCGACCAGGTGGTTCAGTTTCAGCATGTACATGTAGCCAACAGTGACCTGGCGTTCGAACTTCTCACCAGTACGACCGTCGAACAGGGTGATCTGACCGGAGGTCGGCAGGCCGCCCAGCTGTAACAGTTCCTTGATTTCAGACTCTTTCGCACCGTCGAATACCGGCGTTGCGATCGGCATACCTTTACGCAGATTTTCAGCCAGACGCAGAACTTCTTCATCGCTGAAGGTATTCAGGTCAACTTTCTGACGAACGTCTGCGCCCAGATCGTACGCACGCTGGATGAATTCGCGCAGTTTCGCGACTTCCTGCTGCTGCTTGATCATCGCGTTGATCTTATCGCCGATGCCTTTCGCAGCCATACCCAGGTGGGTTTCCAGGATCTGACCGATGTTCATACGAGACGGTACGCCCAGCGGGTTCAGTACGATGTCTACCGGCGTGCCGTTTTCATCGTAAGGCATATCTTCGATCGGGTTGATCTTAGAGATAACACCCTTGTTACCGTGACGACCTGCCATTTTGTCACCAGGCTGAATCTGACGTTTAACAGCCAGATATACCTTAACAATCTTCAGCACGCCCGGTGCCAGATCGTCGCCCTGGGTGATTTTGCGGCGTTTCGCTTCGAGTTTTTTCTCGAACTCGTGTTTCAGTTCGTCATACTGCTCAGCCAGCTGTTCCAGCTGATTTTGTTTCTCTTCGTCGGTCAGGCCCAGTTCCAGCCAGCGATCGCGCGGCAGTTTGTCCAGCTTCTCAGCTTCAATGCCGCCAGCGACCAGTACCGCGTAGATACGGCCAAACAGACCAGCTTCGAGGATCTGCAATTCTTCAGACAGGTCTTTCTTCGCCTGCTTCAGCTGCATCTCTTCGATTTCCAGCGCACGTTTGTCTTTCTCTACGCCATCGCGAGTAAAGACCTGAACGTCGATAATGGTACCGGAAACACCGTTTGGTACGCGCAGAGAAGAGTCTTTAACATCAGACGCTTTCTCACCGAAGATCGCGCGCAGCAGTTTCTCTTCCGGCGTCAGCTGGGTTTCACCTTTCGGCGTTACCTTACCGACCAGAATGTCGCCGCCGGTCACTTCCGCACCAATATAAACGATACCGGATTCATCCAGTTTAGAGAGCGCAGCTTCACCCACGTTCGGGATATCAGCGGTAATCTCTTCCGGCCCCAGCTTGGTGTCACGGGACACACAGGCCAGTTCCTGAATATGGATGGTGGTGAAACGGTCTTCCTGGACAACACGCTCAGAAACGAGGATGGAGTCTTCGAAGTTGTAACCGTTCCACGGCATGAACGCGACGCGCATGTTCTGACCCAGCGCCAGTTCACCGAGGTCGGTGGACGGACCGTCAGCCAGCACATCGCCGCGATCAACCGGCTCACCCAGAGAAACGCACGGCATCTGGTTGATGCAGGTGTTCTGGTTAGAGCGGGTGTATTTGGTCAGGTTATAGATGTCGATGCCTGCTTCGCCCGGGTACATCTCGTCTTCGTTAACTTTAATAACGATACGGGACGCATCCACGTACTGAACGGTACCACCACGTTTCGCAACCGCGGTTACACCGGAGTCAACGGCAACAGCACGTTCCATACCGGTCCCCACCAGCGGCTTATCGGCGCGCAGAGTTGGAACCGCCTGACGTTGCATGTTCGCACCCATCAATGCACGGTTGGCGTCATCGTGTTCCAGGAACGGGATCAGGGACGCACCGACGGAAACCACCTGCTGGGTGGAAACGTCCATGTAGTCAACCTGGTCGCGGCTGAACAAGCTGGATTCGCCTTTGCTACGGCAGGTAACCAGATCTTCTACAAAGTGGCCTTCATCATCCAGGTTGGAGTTCGCCTGAGCGATAACGAAATTACCTTCTTCGATAGCAGACAGGTAATGAATTTCGTCAGTCACCACGCCGTCGGTAACTTTACGATACGGCGTCTCAAGGAAACCGTATTCGTTAGTCTGTGCGTACACGGACAGGGAGTTGATCAGACCGATGTTCGGACCTTCAGGCGTTTCGATAGGACACACGCGACCGTAGTGAGTCGGGTGTACGTCTCGAACTTCAAAGCCTGCGCGTTCACGGGTCAGGCCGCCAGGGCCGAGAGCGGAGATACGACGTTTGTGCGTAATCTCAGACAGCGGGTTGTTCTGGTCCATAAACTGAGACAGCTGGCTGGAGCCGAAGAACTCTTTCACTGCCGCAGAAATCGGTTTGGCGTTGATCATGTCCTGAGGCATCAGGGTATCCAGATCGCCCAGAGACAGACGCTCTTTCACCGCGCGCTCAACGCGCACCAGGCCAACGCGGAACTGGTTTTCCGCCATTTCGCCTACGGAACGGATACGACGGTTGCCGAGGTGGTCGATATCGTCGACTTCGCCTTTACCGTTGCGGATATCAATGAGCTTCTTCATCACGTCAATGATGTCGTCTTTGCTCAGGATACCGGAACCTTCAATTTCGTCGCGCAGCAGAGAACGGTTGAACTTCATACGACCAACCGCAGACAGATCATAGCGGTCTTCGGAGAAGAACAGGTTCTCAAACAGGCTTTCAGCCGCTTCACGCGTCGGCGGCTCACCCGGGCGCATCATGCGGTAGATTTCTACCAGCGCGCTCAGACGATCGTTGGTCGGGTCGATACGTACCGTTTCAGAAATGTACGGGCCGTGATCCAGATCGTTGGTGAACAGGGTTTCGATGCGCTTGTGACCAGACTGACTCAGCTTCGCCAGCAGATCCAGGCTCAGCTCCATATTCGCTGCGCAGATCAGTTCGCCAGTGGATTCATCAACGTAGTCTTTAGACGCCACTTTACCCGCGATGTACTCAACCGGAACTTCGATATGTTTGATATCGTCTTTTTCCAGCTGACGAATATGGCGCGCAGTAATGCGACGACCTTTTTCGACGTACACTTTGCCGTTGGCTTCAATATCAAAGGAGGCGGTTTCACCACGCAGGCGTTCCGGCACCAGTTCCATCTGCAGCTTGTTGTCGCGGATCTCAAAGACCACTTTTTCAAAGAACAGATCCAGAATCTGCTCAGTGGTGTAGTTCAGCGCCCGCAGAATGATGGTGGCTGGCAGCTTACGACGGCGGTCAATACGCACAAACAGACTGTCTTTCGGGTCGAACTCAAAGTCCAGCCAGGAACCACGGTAAGGAATAATACGCGCGTTATACAGGACCTTACCGGAAGAGTGGGTCTTACCTTTATCACTGTCAAAGAAGACGCCCGGACTACGGTGCAACTGAGAAACGATAACACGCTCAGTACCATTGATAACAAAGGTACCGTTGTCGGTCATGAGCGGAATTTCGCCCATGTAGACTTCTTGTTCTTTAATGTCCTTAACGGTGCCTTCCGGCGCTTCGCGCTCGTAGATCACCAGACGCAGTTTGACACGCAGCGGTGCCGAGTAGGTCACGCCACGGATCTGACATTCTTTAACGTCAAAAACGGGCTCGCCCAGACGGTAGCTGACGTATTGCAGCTCAGAATTACCGCTGTAGCTCTTAATCGGAAATACGGAACGGAAAGCCGCTTCCAGACCGTACTGCCCTTCAGGATCTTGCTCGATAAACTTCTGAAACGAGTCAAGCTGGATAGAAAGGAGATAAGGTACATCCAGAACTTGTGGACGTTTACCAAAATCCTTACGAATACGTTTTTTCTCGGTATAGGAGTAAACCATAGGGTTCCTCAGCTCGCTGACAAGTCGACCCATCTGCCTACATAAGGCAGTTTTTTATGCAACACTATTTTGTTGACCGGAAAATGGAACACTTTCCGCAATACCTGTTTCTATCACGCTTAAATCATTTCATTGCGATTTACACAGCCCAGGAATCTGACCTGTCGCAGTATATTAAGTCGTCGATAGAAACAAGCATTGAAAGGCACAGCAGTAGTCAAACAGTGAGAAACGCTACTGGCGCCTTACAGCGCAAAAAGGCTGGTGACTAAAAAGTCACCAGCCATCAGCCTGATTTCTCAGGCTGCAACCGGAAAGGTTGGCTTATTTAACTTCAACTTCAGCGCCAGCTTCTTCCAGAGATTTTTTCAGTGCTTCAGCGTCATCTTTGCTCACGCCTTCTTTCAGGGCAGCCGGAGCAGATTCTACCAGGTCTTTAGCTTCTTTCAGACCCAGGCCAGTTGCGCCACGTACTGCTTTGATAACAGCAACTTTGTTAGCGCCAACAGCTTTCAGAATTACGTCGAATTCAGTTTTTTCTTCAGCAGCTTCAACCGGGCCAGCAGCTACAGCGACAGCAGCAGCAGCGGAAACACCGAATTTTTCTTCCATTGCAGAGATCAGTTCTACAACGTCCATTACGGACATAGCGGATACTGCTTCAATGATTTGATCTTTAGTGATAGACATTTAAATTGTTCCTGAATATCAGAATAAGTTTATACGTAAGCGAGCGTTTTACAAAGATAACTGCGATTAAGCAGCTTCTTTCGCATCGCGTACAGCAGCCAGAGTACGAACCAGTTTGCCAGCCGAAGCTTCTTTCATGGTTGCCATCAGGCGTGCAATTGCTTCTTCGTAGGTCGGCAGAGTTGCCAGGCGGTCGATCTGCGACGCCGGGATCAGCTCACCTTCAAAGGCAGCGGCTTTGACCTCAAATTTTGCATTCGCTTTCGCGAACTCTTTGAACAGACGAGCAGCAGCGCCCGGGTGTTCCATAGAGTATGCAATCAGGGTCGGACCAACAAACGTGTCTTTCAGGCACTCAAATGGAGTACCTTCAACGACGCGGCGCAGCAGGGTGTTACGAACAACACGCATGTAAACGCCAGCTTCACGACCTGCTTTACGCAGTTCAGTCATTTTATCTACAGTTACGCCACGGGAATCCGCAACTACTGCAGACAGCGCGCCTTTGGCTACTTCGCTGACTTCAGCAACAATCGCTTGTTTGTCTTGAAGATTTAAAGCCATTAGCTTTGCTCCTGGATGTTTGCCGGAACTCATGTTCCGGAACTCACTTCACTCTCCTCAACGAGAAGAGCGTCTTAATACGGTGAGCAGAAACAAGCCAGAGTATAAAAAAATAATCTTAGCGTTCTGTCACCGTCTACGCAGGGCATTAAGTTTCTTACGAAACACCTGCGGTCTTCGACGGAGGCCTGGATAGGCCAACGACAAAATTCTTTCTATGACTCGCATAGATATCTGCTATTTGCAGAAACGTGGGGGTAAGATTGTAGACAAATCCACCGCCCACGTAAAGGCGAATATTAGTTCGCAACAGTCGCAGTCAAACCGGACTGATCAACGGCAACGCCAGCACCCATGGTGGTGGAGATGCTAACTTTCTTGATGTACACGCCTTTCGCCTGAGTCGGTTTTGCTTTTTTCAGCGCAACCAGCAGAGCTTCCAGGTTTTCTTTCAGTTTGTCAGCGTCAAAGTCCACTTTACCGATGGTGGTGTGGATGATGCCGTTTTTGTCGTTACGGTAACGAATCTGACCGGCTTTAGCGTTCTTAACCGCTTCAGCAACGTTCGGCGTTACGGTACCTACTTTCGGGTTTGGCATCAGGCCACGCGGACCGAGAACCTGGCCCAACTGGCCAACAACGCGCATTGCATCCGGAGAAGCAATAACAACGTCAAAATTCATTTCGCCTTTTTTGATCTGGTCAGCCAGATCTTCCATACCTACCAGTTCCGCGCCAGCAGCTTTCGCGGCTTCAGCGTTCGGGCCCTGAGTAAATACGGCTACGCGAACGGAACGGCCAGTACCGTGCGGCAGTACAGTTGCGCCACGGACGTTCTGGTCAGATTTACGTGCGTCGATACCGAGATTAACGGCAACGTCTACGCTTTCAACGAACTTAGCGGTAGCCAGTTCTTTCAGCAGCGCGATCGCTTCGTTGATATCGTACTGTTTGGTCGCATCAACTTTCTCGCGAATCACGGACATGCGCTTGGTCAGTTTAGCCATTTCTTAGTCCTCCACTACCAGGCCCATGGAACGTGCAGTACCTTCGATGGAGCGAGTCATCGCTTCAATATCGGCACCTGTCATGTCGGCAGCTTTGGTCTGCGCGATTTCCTGCAGCTGAGCGCGGGAAATTTTACCCACTTTGTCTTTGTTCGGCTTACCAGAACCAGACTTGATACCCGCCGCTTTTTTCAGCAGAACGGCTGCCGGAGGCGTTTTGGTAACGAAAGTGAAAGAACGGTCAGCATAAACGGTAATAACAACCGGAATCGGCAGACCTTTTTCCAGGGATTCAGTTTTAGCGTTGAACGCCTTGCAGAATTCCATGATGTTCACGCCCTGCTGACCCAGTGCTGGACCAACCGGCGGGCTCGGGTTTGCCATACCAGCTGCAACCTGCAGCTTGACGTAGGCTTGTACTTTCTTAGCCATTGCAATTTCCTCGTTTGGGTATAACGCCTGAAAACAGGCTCCCCGTGATATAAAAAATCGTTTTATGGGCCAGACCCATAAAAACAAAAGGCGCGAAATTGTATATCAATTCCGCGCCTCATGCAACGATTAAATCGCTGCTTTTTTGATCGGCAGTTAAGCTTTCTCGACCTGGGCAAAGTCCAGTTCAACTGGCGTCGCACGACCGAAGATAGAAACGGATACCTTCAGACGGGATTTCTCGTAATCGACTTCTTCAACTACGCCGTTAAAGTCGGCAAATGGGCCATCGCTAACGCGTACCATTTCACCCGGTTCGAACAACGTTTTCGGACGCGGTTTATCACCAACCTGTTGCAGCCGGTTCATAATCGCATCGACTTCTTTGTCGCTGATTGGCGCCGGGCGGTCAGACGTACCACCGATAAAACCCATCACACGCGGTACGCTGCGCACCAGGTGCCAGCTTGCATCGTTCATCACCATCTGGACCAGCACGTAACCCGGGAAGAATTTGCGCTCGCTTTTGCGACGCTGACCACCACGGATTTCGACCACTTCTTCGGTCGGCACCATGACTTCACCAAACAACTCTTCCATATTGTGTAATTTGATATGCTCACGCAGCGAGGTTGCTACGCGGCCTTCAAAACCGGAAAACGCCTGAACGACGTACCAGCGCTTTTTAGGAGCTTCAGACATCTCAGAACCTCAGGCCAGTGATAAAAGATACCAGGCGAACCAGAATACCATCCAGTCCCCACAGGATCAGTGACATTACTGCGGTAACCGCAGCCACAATCAGCGTGGTGTGCAATGTTTCCTGGCGAGTCGGCCAAATGACCTTACGGACTTCGGTACGCGCTTCACGGGCAAAAGCAACCGTTGCTTTACCTTTTGTCGTCAACAGCGCGACACCGCCTGCCGCAGCAATCAGAATCACTACCGCCAGCGCGCGTATTGCCAGCATAATGTCACGATAAAGGAAGTTGCCAACAATGGCCACAATCAGCAGCACGGCAACGATCGCCCACTTCATCGCTTCCAGGCCGCGCCCGCTTCCTTGAGCTTCGGTATTCGCACTCATAAACCAACCTGTCAGAAGTATTCTACAAACATTTTCACCCCGCGTATGCGAGGCAATCCAAACCGAAATGCTCTGTGCGTTTCGGACTTAACGCCCTCTTCAGAGCCTGTCTCAGCAATGATTATGAACCAAAAAATCACTGATGAGCCAGGTTCTGCTGTGAAAGCGTACAAAAAGGGCATCAAATGATGCCCTTTTATTGCGCATTGCGTCAAATGTTATCAGCAATTAGCCGAGAACTTTCGCAACCACGCCTGCGCCAACGGTACGGCCACCTTCACGGATTGCAAAACGCAGACCGTCGTCCATCGCGATCGGGTG
>NZ_FZNJ01000012.1:0-4537 GCF_900198535.1 Klebsiella sp. 2680
CACCGGTGATCATGTTTTTAACATAGTCGGCGTGGCCCGGGCAGTCTACGTGCGCGTAGTGGCGAGTCGGGGTGTCATATTCAACGTGAGAAGTGTTGATGGTGATACCACGTGCTTTTTCTTCCGGCGCGTTATCGATCTGGTCGAAAGCACGAGCGGCACCGCCGTAGGTTTTAGCCAGTACGGTAGTGATGGCAGCAGTCAGGGTAGTTTTACCATGGTCAACGTGGCCGATAGTACCGACGTTGACGTGCGGTTTTGTACGTTCAAATTTTTCTTTAGACATCGATTGTCCCTCTAAGACACGGATAAATCGGTGATATCACCACATCAACCAGGCAACATACCTGAATTGTTGAATCCAATAAACAAGAGAGAAGCAGGGAAGGAGAGATAAAGAAGTGGTGCTGATACCCAGAGTCGAACTGGGGACCTCACCCTTACCAAGGGTGCGCTCTACCAACTGAGCCATATCAGCACGTTTGGAGCGGGCAGCGGGAATCGAACCCGCATCATCAGCTTGGAAGGCTGAGGTAATAGCCATTATACGATGCCCGCATCCTGAAACTCGGCTACCCAGTTCTTTCTATAACAAAAAAGAGAAGAATCTCTTTTTTGGTTTGAGCTAACTAGTTTAACCAATCAACTCTGGCTCCGCAAAGCATCGCCGAAAGATGGTGGTGGGGGAAGGATTCGAACCTTCGAAGTCGATGACGGCAGATTTACAGTCTGCTCCCTTTGGCCGCTCGGGAACCCCACCAGGCACTTGATGGTGCCGACTACCGGAATCGAACTGGTGACCTACTGATTACAAGTCAGTTGCTCTACCTACTGAGCTAAGTCGGCATCAAGTAGCGCGCATTCTAGGGAGACCTGCGAGTTCATGCAACTAAAAAATTGCATAAAATGTTCTATTGCTCACATTTTGTGCTCTGACAAGAGAAAATGGTGTAATTTCAAACAACACAGAACAAAAATACATCACCAGGTGTAAAAAGCAGCGCAAAAAAGGAAACGTACAGCCGTGATTCTGGCACTGCATGTATCCTGTCAACGCTACCGGAGAGCTTCACAAAATAACCCTGTCCGTTCTACGCTGGGCTTTTACACGGTATGACAAATCATTCATCTCTGTGATGATACCTTTAGAAAGCATCATTCAATGAGTTTTTTTCTTATTATTCCTCGCAATCTGGTGTTACCCTCCTGCCCATTGTCCTGATTAACTAGTGTGAAGCACCTCCGCTTTCATATAATTCGGCGGTTGCAAGAGCATGCTTATGAGCCTAAAAGAGCAAACGTTAATGACACCGTATCTACAATTTAACCGTGACCAATGGGCTGCACTGCGTGATTCCGTTCCGATGACGCTGACAGAAGAAGAAATCACGCGGTTAAAAGGCATCAACGAAGATCTTTCTCTGGAAGAAGTTGCAGAAATTTATTTGCCCCTGTCGCGTTTACTCAATTTCTATATCAGTTCTAACTTACGCCGCCAGGCCGTGCTGGAACAATTCCTTGGCACCAATGGGCAACGTATTCCTTATATCATCAGCATTGCGGGTAGTGTTGCTGTGGGTAAAAGCACTACTGCGCGTGTATTGCAGGCTTTGCTCAGTCGTTGGCCTGAACATCGGCATGTAGAACTCATTACGACTGATGGCTTTCTGCATCCTAATGCGGTGTTGAAAGAGCGTGGCCTGATGAAAAAGAAAGGTTTCCCGCAATCTTACGACATGCATCGCCTGGTTAAATTTGTCTCCGATCTGAAATCTGGCGTTCCGAGCACCTCTGCACCGGTCTATTCACACCTGATTTATGATGTTATTCCAGATGGTGATAAAACTGTCACTCAGCCTGATATCTTGATTCTTGAAGGACTAAATGTTTTGCAGAGTGGAATGGATTATCCGCACGATCCACATCATGTATTTGTATCCGATTTCGTGGATTTTTCAATTTACGTTGATGCGCCAGAGGAGTTACTAAAAACATGGTATATCAATCGTTTTTTAAAATTTCGCGAAGGGGCTTTTACCGATCCAGATTCATATTTTCATAATTATGCTCAACTTTCTAAAGACGAAGCGACTGATGTTGCGACGTCTTTATGGAATGAAATTAACCTATTGAATTTAAAAGAAAACATCCTACCCACTCGCGAAAGAGCAAGCCTTATTATGACCAAAAGTACCAATCATTCGGTAAATCAGGTACGGTTACGGAAATAAAACAGGGAGCTTTAACTCCCTTTTTTCATTCAGCACCGCGTAGTGATATCTCACCGCCAATCCATGGTTTTATTACCCCATCCTGTTCCAGTAATAAAGCCCCCTGAGCATCAATACCTCGGGAAATACCAAAGATTTCTTTATCACCAATAATGAGTTTGACTGGACGATGAATAAAGTTATCTAACTTCTCCCAACGGGGCAGGTAAGGTGCTAATCCCTCATGCTCAAAAAGCCGAAAACCAGCACGCAATTCATTAATCAGACAAGCAGCCAGCGTATTGCGATCGATAGAGATCCCTGCTTCCTGCAAACTGATCCAGCCTTGATTGACAATATCGGACTCTACATGACGCATCATCAAGTTGATACCAACCCCACTGACTATTTGTGCTGCATCCCCGGTTTTTCCCGTCAGCTCCACAAGGATGCCTGCGAGTTTTCGGTCTTGCAGATAAAGATCATTCGGCCATTTAACCCGTACTTTTTCAGCACCGAGGCGCTGCAGTACCTCGGCAATGACGATTCCAATGACCAAACTCAAACCAATAGCAGCAGCTGGCCCCTGCTCCAGGCGCCAGTACATAGAAAGATAAAGGTTAGTACCAAACGGCGAGAACCACTTACGCCCGCGGCGTCCACGGCCAGCTTGCTGATATTCTGCCACGCAGGCATCACCTGATTGCAGCTCGCTCAGTCTGTCCAAAAGATACTGATTCGTAGAACCAATGACTGACAGTACAGTCACGCGACCATATTCAACCTGTTTAGAAATGTGTTCTTCGCTCAGTAACTGGACAGGCTCAGATAAACTGTAGCCCTTACCGGGAACAGTAAAGACATCGATTCCCCAGTCACGCAACGTTTGAATATGCTTATTTATTGCCGCCCGACTCATCCCTAAACGCTCACCGAGTTGCTCACCAGAATGAAACTCAGCATCAGCCAGGATAGATATCAGCGTCAGAGGAACGGTATAATCTTTCATGCAATAGCCTCTTCAGCGTTAACTTCACCCATTTCGCCAATAAAACGCACTTCTGGTTGCAGCCAGATATTGAACTTCTCGCCAACCTGCTGGCGTACATAGCGCGCCAGGTTCACCACATCCTCGCTTGTTGCCTCGCTATAATTGATTAATACCAGAGCCTGCTGATGATGGACGGCTGCGCCGCCAATAAGTTTACCTTTAAGCTGGCATTGATCGATAAGCCATCCGGCAGCAAGCTTCATACTGCCATCAGGCTGCGGATAATGCGGAATATTTGGATAGGTCGCCAGTAACTCTTGCGCTGTTTCTGCGCTAATGACTGGATTTTTAAAGAAACTTCCCGCATTGCCATTCACTTTTGGATCGGGGAGTTTGGTCATTCTCATATGACATACGGCATCAAATACCTGACGAGGGGTGACGGTTTGCGGATCAAGTCGGGTTAGATCACCATAGCTCAGAACCGGTTGCCACTCTTTTGCTAACGTCAAACCAACAGCGACGATGGCGTAGCGGTTCTGGTATTCATGCTTAAAAATACTGTCTCGATAACCAAAGCAGCACTCAGCGGCAGAAAAGCGCTGCTTCTGGCCAGTAGTCAGCTCAATACAATCAACGTACTGACAGACTTTTTGTAATTCAATACCGTACGCCCCAATATTTTGTATCGGCGAGGAGCCGGCGCAGCCGGGGATCAGCGCAAGATTTTCCAGGCCGGGCATTCCATTGTCCAGTGTAAACCGTACCAGTTGATGCCAGTTTTCTCCCGCACCAACATGTAAATGCCAGGCATCGGGTGTTTCACTCACTTTTATTCCCATAATCCGGTTGATAATGATCGTGCCACAATAATCATTCAGGAACAGGACATTACTCCCCTCACCCAGAATCATAGCAGGGGAGCGTTCTGCGATGGCACTTTGCCAGGCAGCCAGTAACTGTTTTTCTGTTTCGACACGTACAATCGCTTTGGCAGAACGATCAATACCAAAGGTATTCCAGGGTTTAAGTGAGTGGCTCATAGTGGCTTCCTGATGCTAAATCAGCAGTAGTTTACCGTATATAGTGAGGGAAGGCTTGCCTGATTGTCGGACCCAGAGCCGGGTGACATAGCGCTTACAGCCACGTTATCGCGGGAAATATCAAACGTTCTTAGAAACGCAAAAAGCCCGTCCTTATGACGGGCTCTTCACTTATTTGATGCCTGGCAGTTTATGGCGGGCGTCCTGCCCGCCACCCTCCGGGCCGTTGCTCCGCAACGTTCAAATCCGCTCCCGGCGGATTTGTCCTCCTCAGGAGAGCGCTCACCGACAAA